>NZ_JBXCIJ010000003.1:0-778179 GCF_057031145.1 Rhodanobacter sp. sgz306013 | reverse complement strand
GACCGATACGTACGAAAACATGCCAAGCTGTTGGACGTCGGGGCTGCGCATCGGATCAAGCGGTCAGTGATTGAGAGCGTCTATGACCGCGGCGATGCGCGGAGGTTTCTCGACAGCCTGCTAGGGCATCATGAGTGATTGTCGGGCGGGGTCAACGAAGCGCGTGCCCGCGTCGTACTGGCATGCCGACCACTCTCAGGCGTGCACGCCGGCGGTGAACGCCCACAGCACAATGACGCACATCACCACCACGTAGATGCGCAACCCCCAGAACACCCACTGCTGCCACGGCGTCAGCTGCAAGCGATGCACCGGCGGCAGCTCGTCATGCCAGCCTTCCTCGGCCAGCAGCGCCTGCACCTGCTCGGGCGTGTACTCGTTAAGGTCTTTCATGGGTTGCCTCCAAAGATATGCGGAAATACGGTGACCAGGCCATACAGGACGTTGCAGGCGATCAGCCCGAGCATGATCGCGACTGACAGTGCGTTGCGCACCGGCCCGTTGGCATGCTCACCCATCAGCTCACGATCGTTGAGCAGCATCAGCAGGAACAGCATCGCCGCCGGCATGAACACCGTGGCGATCACCTGCACGCTGAGGTTGAGGAAGCCGATCGGCAGGTTCGGGAACAGCACCACGCCGGCTGCGACCACCGTGCCCATCACCGCCGGGGCATAAAAGCGCCATGCCTGGCCGGGTGACGCGTTGAGCGAGCGTGGTAGATCCAGCGCCTCGCCGATCGCCCAGCCGGTACTGGCGGTGATCACGATGGTGGCGATCAGCCCGGCTTCGATCAGGCCCAGCGCGAACAGCTTCATAGCCGTCTCGCCTAAGCGCTGCTGCAGCGCGGACAGCACTGCCTCGGTCGTAAGGTTCTTCGCATCGGGAAGTCCCGACAGCGCTACCGCGCCGAGCACGATCACCGCGATCGCCACCAGTACCATGCCGCCCACACCGAGCATCAGGTCGCGTCGGCTGGCCGGGATGTCCTTCGGTAGCAGACCCTTGTCGACCACGCAGGACTGCTGGAAGAAGAGCTGCCACGGCGCGATGCTGGTTCCGATGTTGGCTGACAGCAGGATCAGGAAGGTCGCCGACAGCACGCCGCCGGGCAGCACCCAGCCCGAGCCTGCGAACGCACGCGCCACAGCATCCCAATGCGGGTGTGCCATCAGCACCAGCGGCACGAACACCAGGTTGAGCGCGGCGATGAACAGCGCGATGCGCTCCCACGCCCAGTAGCGCAGGAACACCAGCGTCATCACCACGAAGCCCAGCGTCAGCGGCACGCTCAGCCCATACGGAATGCCGAACGCCTCGCCGCCGATGCGGATGCCCAGAAACTCGGTGACCAAGGTCAGGATGTTGGCTAGTACTAGGTCGACCAGCGAGAAGATGCCCCAGAACGGGCCGTAGCGCTTCCAGATCAGCTCGGCGTGGCCGCGCCGCGTCACAGCGCCCAGGCGGATGGTCATCTCCTGCACCACGTAGGCGACGAAGCCGAGCACTAACATCAGCGGCAGAAACAGGCCCAGCCCATAGGCTGCGCCGGTCTGCGCGTAGGTCAGCACGCCACCGGCGTCGTTGTCGCCCAGCATCACCAGCAGGCCGGGGCCGATCAGGGCGAAGGCCAGTACCAGCCGGTTCCACGGCGTGGCAGGGCGCCGGCGCAGTGTCGCCAGGTGCAGGCGGTCGCGGATACGCTGCTGCAGGCCTGCGCGGGCCGCGGCGCTGGCGTGTGGTACGGAGATATCTGGCACAGACATGGTCAGGCTTCCTGTGGGTATCGAAGAAGTATCAGAGGCTCAGGTGCAGGCGCAGGCCGACCACCCGCGCCGGGCCGCGCGCGCGGTTGTAGCCGGGGTTGGCGATCCACTGCAGGTCCGGGCTCAGCTGCAAGTAGTGACCGAGTTGTAGGCGGTAGTAGGCTTCGATCACCCGTTCGCGGCCGTAGTCCAACGCGCCGTCGCACAGCAGGAAGCCGCAGCCGCCTGCGGCGAGGTAGGCGCGATGCGCGCTGGCTAGGCCGTTGAGGTCGAACGCGATGCCGATACGGTCCTCGGAGCGGCGCCAGTGCGCGCCGGACAGCTGCGCCCCCGCGCTCAGCGCGCGCTCGGCCTCCGTGTAGGCGAACGACTGAGTGTGGCCGTCGTTCCAGCCCCAACGCGCGAACAGCCCGGTGTCGCCGTCGTCGGCCAGTGGCAGCTCGGCATTGATCACGTAGCCGTGCTTGCGGCGGCCGTAGCGACCGTCGGCGGCGATGTCCGGCGTAGCGCCACTGGCGGCGGCGAGCGCCAGCGCCTGCGCGTAGTTGCCCATCTTGGCGATGTTGCGGAAGGCCAGCAGGCGCAACGCGAAGCCGTCACTGCCGAACGGGTGCAGCGACAGCTGCACCTGCTCGGCACGGGCTCGGTCCAGTGGCCCGGCCAGCGCCTGACCGTTGGCCTGCAGCGGCATCTGGTACACGCCGTAACGCAACGTCCAGTGGTGCTGGACCCACGCGACGATGAAGCCGTCGGTGTAGCCGCGGGTATCGGCGGCATAGTCATAGGACGCCGCGTTGATGAAATCCCAGTTCATGAACTGGTGGCGGGTATCGTTGGCGTAGCGGTTTTTGTCGAAGTCATCGGCCAGCGCCAGCCGCCCCAGCTTGAGCTCGATCCGCTGGGTGGCCAGCGTGCCGGGAAGCTGATCCTGCGCCCGCGCCATCGGAGCGCTGTTGGTGCCCAAAGGCAGATTCCAATCGAGGTAGGCGCGCGCGATGTACGGCCGCTGCTTGCCGCCCGAGCCGGGACCTGCGCGCACCACATCTCCGTTGACGTAACCGGCCAGGCCGGTGCCCTTGTTGATGCCGCCACCGGTGAACAGCTCGCCATCCAGATAGAAGGCCAGATGCGCCGGCAGCCGCATGCCCAGATAGGCACCGAACGTGCGCGAGAGCGCTTGGTCACCGCCAGCCGGCAGGCTGAGCGGGCCGGTATAGGCGGAATGCATGCGGTCGAGCTTCTGCGCCACGTAGCTGACCTGAGCATCCAGCAACTGCGGCACGAATAGCGGTGGCGCGCTTCCGCTGTCGGCATGCGCGCGCGTGACCAGGGCGCCGAGGCCCAGTAGCAGAAGTACGAACAGTTTGGATGTAGGCAAACGCGTCATGCGATCGATCTTTGGCAAGAGCGCCAGCAGCGACGGCCGCGGGCGCCAGCGTGGGGGAAGGGAATGTCAGCGCGAGGTCAGCCAGCGGGCGCGCAGACGCGTCTCGCCGGGCAGACGCTGCCAGTGTTGGATGAGCAGCGGACGCGGGGGCACGCCCGCCGGGTGCAGCGGCGGACGAGCCGGCGCAGCGCGCGGTGCGCGCGAGGATGGCAGTAGAAGGGTAAGCAGGAGCATGGCTCGCCTCCAGTCCGCAGACCGGGGGGCGAGCGGGACGTCAGGAGTGCCCGCCCGCGACCGGTGCGCGGGATGTGTACACGTTGGGCTGAACCTCGGCAGCAACCGGCGCCGATGGCGCGATCACTGCGTTGGTACTCGGATAGATGTCCATGGGTCTCGGATGCAGCAAATAAATGCCCGCGGGCGATCCGCCGGGCGCGCGTACGCTAATTGCCCTTGACGTTGAAGTCAACGATATTTGTGTCACGGCGATGGAATCATTGCCCGGGAAGGGAAGATTTGGGTGATGCCGTTCGGCTAACGGCGCGGTCGATTGCAGCTGGCAGTCGTGTCAGAGAGCAAACTTCAATGCGCTCACCGGCATGCCAAAGCGATCGCCGGGGTCAGTCATGGCATCTCTCCGCGAAGCACCGAGGTCCCGATGCGTGTTTTCGTAGTACTGGCATGTCGTGCATCTTCTTCTGCATGAACATAGATCGACGTCGTGCCGATGGAGCTATGACGCAGGTTCTGCTGGATGTGGTGGATCGGAGTGCCATCCTCGGCCTGGTGCGTGGCGGCCGTATGCCGCAGCCAATGCGTCGAGGCGCGGCGCACTCGTGTGGCCTTGACCTCATCCTGCTGTTGCAGTGTCTCGGCTACGCGCCGGAAGGTGTCCTTGACGATCTGGTAGACCGCCGTGGGCGTCAGCGGGGACGATCGTCCGGCGATGCCAAGAATGGCCGGGATGTTGCCGTCGCCCGAAGGCAACGCGGGCAAGCCGTGGAAGCGCCGATAGCGTGCGAAGTCGTCCATGAGACCGTCGCTCAGGGGGACGGTGCCTTCGACGCCACCTTTCCCCACGGTGTGCAACCACCACCGCCCACGGATAGGTTGGAAATCGTTTTCGTTGGCGGCCGCGGCTTCGGCGGCTCGTAGTGCGGTTTCATAGAGGAAGCGAAGCACCCAGCGAGCGCGTTCGTAGCGTTGCCGTTCCCGCATGGAGTCCTGCGGCCAATCGTCGACGACGCGTAACACCTCTTCCCAGATGGCACGGTCCAAGTAGCGTTCGATCGTGCGTCGAGTGCCTCGGCGTGCCCGTTGTCGCTGCAGGACGAACGGACTGCCCGCGAGATAGCCGGCACGCACGAGGTAATTGAACAGTCCCGCAAGAATGCCCAAGGCCTGGCGACGGCTGCGCTCGGCCAACGGACCGACCAACAGTCGCCGATGCTCGCCGCGACGGGCGAGACCGGCGTCGCACCAAGTCGCAGGGGGCTGAGCAAGAAACGCCTCATAAGCGATCACATCCTCGCGGGTGAGACTCGACACCGGCTTGCCACGGATTTGCGTGGCCCAAAGCAGCAAGCGTTCGGCCTCTTTGCGATAGCTGCGGAAGGTATGCGGCGAGTCGTGATATTCCGCCAGCCACAGGCCGATCGCGGCCACGTCGTCGTTGGCGGCGATCTGCCGCGCCACGCTGGCAGAGGCGCGATTGGCGCCAGCGCATCCCGACAGGGTGGGCGGCAAGGCTTGGGGCAACGCTAGAAGGTTCGCTGCAGGCTCCGTCATGCTTTCCGATGTCTGACGCCATGGGAAACGTAGCGTACAGCCAAAAGACATTCGATTATGGGAGTTATCGTAAATTTCTTGATCTAATCGTTACATATATAACGTAATACTGTGATATACACAGAATTCATTTGACGAAATTGATCTTCCGAGCGACTGGAGCAGCCATGAGTCGTGTCAGTGATACCCGTCAACGGACCCGCGAAGCCGCCGCTGTCTTGGTCGCGGACGGTAAACGCCCCCACGAACTCACCGTCGACCTGATCTATGCCGCCATACAGCAAGGCAGCCGCACCACAATCAACGACGAGTTGAAGCTGTGGAAGGATGAGCAGGCCAAGGCCGACGCCCTTGGCGCCGATCTCCCGCCGGCGATCGCCGATGCCATGCGCTCACTTTGGGTGGCGGCCGTGGAACAAGGGGAGCACGTCTTCAACGAACATCGCCAAGCGCTGGAGTCCGATCTGGAAACGCAGAAGCGTGCGCTCGATGACGTAGTTGTCGAACGAGACGCGGCGCAGGCAGCGGTTCACCAGCTGCAGCACGAGGTCAGTCAGCTTCGCGAGCAAGGCATCGAGGTGCGGCAGCAGCTCATCCAGGAAGCCGAGGCCAAGCGTGATGCCCTTGGCCAGGCTCAAGCGTTGCAGCACGAGGTGGCGGCCGTTCGCACCGACATGGCGCAGCAACTCGAAGCTGCACGGAATGCCCATGATCGATTGACCACCGAGTTCCAGGCGACCCTCGCAGCACGCGAAGCCGCCTTCCAGGCCGAACGGGATAAGGCCAACGAGCGTGTGGAGGCCGCTCAGACCCGCATGTTGCAAGAAACCGATGCCGCGCGTGAAGGACAGCGGCACGCGGAGCAGCAATTGGCCAAGCTGCGGCAACGTAGCGAAGAGCAGCAGACCAGCCTCACCGAATTGCGACTGGACATGGCGCGCCTGCGTCGGGAATTGGCTCAAGGGGAAGCGCGTTTGGCGGCGATGGCCAGCGTCACGGGCGAGCGCGACCAGCTGGCTTTGGAGCTGGCGGCCACACGGGGACAGGTCACCGGGCTGACTGCGGCACATCAATCAGCGGAAGCCCGCGCAGTGACCGCAGAGAACCAGTTGGCCGTGGCTCACAAACGCCGTCTATCCAAGCAAAAATGAGGGCAGCACCGGTATTGGATACTATGATTCATAAAGGCTTTTCGCCCTTATCCTGGTTTTCCGTTCCGTTGCTCCCCAAACCCCGGGTTGAGCAAAAACAGGCAGGGAAATGCCGGGCAAAAAGTACGCCAACTCGTTAATTCCCAAAGTAAATCGTACTTCTACTTATCAAAATTACATGTATCTCGGCTTAACCCCGAAAAGATGGTGGGCAACGAATTCGACAGGGGATTGACCGGCCTGAAGGCGCAGGTCGAAGCGATACACGCAACGGGAAAGGCCTAGCATCCGTTCTCGACTATCTCGTCCGACGCGTCGAAACTCGCGCTCTAAAGTTGGCGATGCTGTTCGATCCAGGCGGCTGCTTCGTCCAGCTGGCAGGGTGCGAGCATGCGGGTTCGTACGCGGCCGACCTCCCTCGTGGTCACGTGCTCGGCCTGCTCCAGGACGCTGCGCCTAGTGACATCGGAGAGCACGGCGGACGTTGTGTCGAGGCGCAAGGTGCTTACCCTACCCCCGATAACACGGGCTAACCGCCCCGCGCCACGTCCGCTTCCAGGAGCGGTCGCTTGCAAACGCATCTTAATGGGATTTTCGGTTTGACCCGCGCAGGAGCCGCTGGGTCATTACCGACCTTCATCCTCCCGATCCCAGCCGCTGGCCGAGCCATCGCTTTTTGGGGTGGTATAGCGGTGCCGTCGGGATTGAGCTTGAAGACGCCGCGAGGGTTCATCACGGTTTCCGCCTCGCCGGTGTCCTCATCCTGCGCATGCCCTCACCGCCAAGCGGCCGGGCTGCACAGCAGACGCTTGGCCCGCGCTCGTTCCAACGTCCGTTGCGCGCGACTCAACGGCAGATAGCCCGGCCTGGACGCGGCCAGCAGCTGCTGGCCCTGCCTGGATAGCAGCAACTGCAGGTAGCGGCAGAGCAGGAGGTCGCGATGGCCGGCCCGCGGTGCGCGGGTATAGACGTAGAGATAGCGGTCCAGCGGATAGCGGCCGGAGACGATGTCTGCGCGTGACCCCGTCGAGACACCCTGCTCCGCGCCAAGCCGGATGCCCAACATGCGCACCGAGGGATTGGCCTGGTTGAGGTCTGCGAAGCACAGGGCATCGGGATCGGAGGCCACCCGCCGGATCACCTGCACGGACTCGCGATAGCCGGTGTAGTCGGCGGCATAGTCCTTGTCAGCAAAGTGATGCCGGCGCATGTAGCTCCCCAGCGCTGTGTCCGGGGCCAGGCCACAGGGATGGATGGGGCGCCGCGCCCAGGCGCCGCCCAACCCCAGTTGCCCCCAGGTCGTCAGCGGCTCTGCGCCTGTGAAGCTGCGGCGTAGTTGGGCCAGATCGATGCTGGAAAGCGGATTGTCCGGATGAACGTAGATCGCCAGCGGCGACGAGCGTGCGCGCGGATCGAGCGCGGCCTGCGCCACGCGGAACTGCAGCGGATCGCCACCGGCCTGCCGCCGGTAGGCGGCGAGCGCGTCGGGCAGGAACTCCGCGCCCATCGGCGCGAACAGGCTGCTGCCGTCGGCCAGTGCAGCCGGCGCAGTGCGCGTGCCTTTCAAGATCAGCGTGAAGCGGGTGCCCGGATACTGCTGCGCGTAGCGCCGGTCGATCGCTTGCAGCATCCATAGCATGTCGTTGTAGCCGAAGATGCGCACCGCGCCATCCCGGTCGAGGTGGGCGGGCCGTGCAGTGTCGCAATCGCGCGCCAGTCGCTGGCGCGCATCGCGCCGCTGCGCCGGCGTCAGCGGCATAAAGCGCATGTGATCCCGCGCCACCTGGCGCTGACCGCGCGGACCAAGCACATAGGCAAGGAACCGGCAGGCCGGCAGCGAAAGGCTGCCCGCGGCCGTGGCCGGAAAACCCAGGTAGATCTCGCGCGCGAGCGCATAGCGGCCGACGGCAAGCGCAGCGGGACTGCCTGCCACATAAGCTGCACCCGTATGCAACGACAACCGCAGTGCGCGCACCGCCCCAGTCGCGTAGCCGAAGCCACTGTAGCCGATGCCGTCCGGATCGCGTCCGACCTGGCGCACGATCGCCGCCAGCGCGGTGGAGCCGGGAGCATCCGTCTGCACCCGCAGATCGGCGCGCCAGCGGCGTCCGCGCAACACGCGTCCGTCGAGAAAATTGACGATGCCGGGCGGGTTGCCGGTGCTGCGCAGCGGCGTCATCCCGTACAGGTGGATGGACCGCCCGGCCCAGGCCCCTCGCAGTCCAAGCTGGTCCCAGGTGAGCAGCGGCTTGACCTGCCCTGGCGCCGGCCGGCCCGAGAACACCGCAGCGAGCTGCGCCAGCTCGAGGCCGCGCAGCGGATTGGCGCGGTTGACGTAAATGGCCAGCGCGAAGCTGCCATGCGGTGTAGCGTAGCTACCGCCCGCGACCGGGACGACAACCAACCTTCGCCCCAAGCTGTGCTCGAAGGCCGTCCGCTCAGCCGGGAACGGCTCGCGCGCGAAGCTGACGCAGTTGACCGTGCCTGCCAGCGCGGCGGCCACGCCAGCGGCGGAGTAGCGGGTACCGGTGCCGACCTCGACCTGCTCTTCATGCGCTTGCACATTGAAACTCCGGGCCCAGCCCGACAGCAGCATCTGCATGGTGTCGGCGCCCAGGCAATGCAGCGCGGCGCCCGCCCGCGGCGAGCCTGGTGGAACGACACTCGCCGGCCCGCCCGTCGCAGCCGGTGCAAGCAGCCAGGACACCGCTAGCCACGCCCAAAGTCCTGGCGTGCGCCAACCCGTCATTGCAAGGTCTTCAGCGCCTTGTCAACGAACGTATTGGTATACGTCCGGCCTACCTTCACTCTCCGATACGACGGATTGGCCGCGGTCAGCACCTGCCACTCCTTGGTCGCACCCGCCGCCGGCATCCTCCCGTCGTTGTCGAACATCGGGATTTCCTCCTTCAGTTCCTTCAGGTACGCCGCACGATCCTTGCCTACGATCTGCGGTGGGATCACCGCCATGATCTGCTCTGGCGTATGCGTGTGGATGTAATGCAGCGTGCGCACGAAGGCATCCGCCAGATGCTGCGCGATCTCCGGGTGTGCCTGCACCTGCGCACTCATCATGTACACCGTGCTCGACGGAAACAGCGCACCCAGCGCCTTCTTCGTGCCTTGTACCGTCGTCAGATCCGCGAAGACCGTCCCCACCTCCTGCGATTCGTACAGGTCGCCCTCCGGGGTCGGCGCTACGACCAGGTCCGCCCCGCCGTTGCGGAGCGTGCCCACGTTCTTCGCATACATCGTCGGCAACTGCGTGTAGTCGCCGAGACCGTGTCCTCCCGATAGCATGAGCGCGTTTGCAATCGTCGTCTTCGAGGAACCAGCCCCGCCCGTGATGATGCGCGCGCCCTTTAGATCCTCCACGCTCCGATACTTGTCGCGCACCTGGTTGGCCACATAGACCTTCGCACCTGGCGTCACGCCCAGCGTGACGATCGCTTCGGTGTCGATGTCCTTCGACTGGTTGACCACGTTGTGGTGGTAATAGGCCATTACCGCGTCGACCCGGCCATCCTTGAGCAGGTCCACGCTCGACACATCGTGACGTGTGTTCATGACCGTCACGATCATCTTCCCCTCGTCGAAGTAGCCCAGGCGTTCGGCGAGCACGACGGGAAAATTGCGGATCTTCCCGATCTCGTCGACCAGCAACACGATGTGGTGCGAGTACGTGGTCATGCAGGCGTGCGAAGCCACCTGCGCGCCACTATCGCTGGCTACGGCAATGCCACTCGCGATCAAGGCCGCAGCAAAGGAAACAGCAAGCTTTTTCATGAATGCTCCTTACAGGGACGCTCAATGGCCTGCCGCAACGGGATCAGCGACAACGACCTGCTCCTCGGCACGCACGTGCTGCTTGCTGACGCTGATCGCTTCCCACTCCGGATTCGACATCAGGCGTGCGCGCACCTTGTCCACGACAGCCTCGCGCCTGCTCAGCGCCGCCTCGTCCTTGTATTGCAGGATCGCAATCACGTTCCACGCGCGTCCGGCCGGGAACTGGCTCATGTAGATCGAATAGCCCGCCAGTACTCCCTCGTCCATCCAGCCCTTGAACTGCGGTATCACATAGGCATTCGCATATTTAAGGTAGTCGCTGGCCGACACCTCGGTCTTGTACGGAATGGCCACGTAGACGGAATCCGTCGCGACCGTTGCACCGGCAGCCGAGCGCTTCAGGTCGACCGGCGTCGTGCGGATGGCCGTCGCCGCCGCCAGAGCCTTAGCGGAAAGCGCGCCGGGATCCGTCGCCTCGACACGGCGCCAGCAGTAGAGGTCGGCGGGCGTGGCGAACGTGAGGATGGCCATCGCATCCCAGTTGCCAGAATCCGCGTAGCGGCTGAACAGCAGCTTGTATTGCGTGAGCCGGCCGTCGCGCTCCCACTGCGCGAGCTTGCCGGCGGTCGACTGCACAAGCTCGTGCCGCAACAAAGGCCGGTTCGCGGGCGCGGTTTGGTACTCGACGACCAGCGACAGCCCCTGGTTGTCCGATGGCGGCGCGGCACCTGAGGCACGCACTGCCCCCGCATGGAACAGACCAGCCAGCGGAACCATCAGCGCAATCATCGCATTCTTGATCATGAACCTCTCCAGTGGCATTTCGCCTGTTGCATCGATTCACCGGTACCCTGCTCTGAGCTCAAAGATCCAGCACCAGGCGTTCCCCCTTGGCCCGCGAACAGCACGGCGTGAAATACCCGCGGTCCCGCTGTGCCTCCGTCAACACCGAGTCCAGGTGCTCGACCTCGCCTGATATCACCCGCATTACGCACGTCCCGCAGATTCCCTGCCCGCACGACACCGGGATCTCGATGCCGTGCTCGGCCAGCGCCGTCGCAATGCTCACGTGCTCGGCAATCTGGTAGGTTTTCCCGGTGCTCGCCGCCCGGACGCCGAATGCGTGCGTCATCACCGGTTGCTTCACCTGGGCCGCGAACCGCTCGCTGTGCAGCCGCTCCCCGACCCAACCATGCCGCCGCGCGGCTTCCAACGCCGCGTCCGTGAACCCGGCCGGGCCGCACACGTACAGGTGCGTGCCCGTCGGCTGCCGGCTGAGTACGCGGTCGATGTCGAGCCGCTGCCCGGACTGCTCGTCACTGAAGTGGCAGGACACGCGCTGTGCCCAGGACGAGCCTGCGATTCGTTGCAGGAACGCGGCACGCGAGCGCGAGCGCGCGCAGTAGTGCATTTCGAAGTCGGCGCCGCGGCGCGCGAGCCTCTCGGCCATTCCCAGGATCGGCGTGATGCCGATGCCGCCGGCGAGCAGCAGCGAGTGCGGGGCGGATTCGTCCAGCGCGAAGTGGTTGCGCGGTGCGCCGATTTCCAGCAGGTCGCCCTTTTCAACGCGCTTGTGCAGCATCACAGACGCTCCGCGCGATTCCGGCGCGCACAGCACTGCGATCAAGTAGCGGCGACGATCTCGAGGATCGCTACATAACGAGTACTGGCGTACAAAGCCGCCTACGTAGACGTCAATGTGCGAGCCCACTGTAAACGCGGGCAGCTTTCCCCCCTTTCGTGCAACCAGTTCGAACGCGCACACGCCGTCGGCCTCGACAGTCCTCGCCGCGACACGCACTTCCAACCGGGTATTACCAGACACCGTGCCACGGGCGCGACGCACGAAGTTGCGGATGCCCGTGTACCCGAGAACCGGCACCGACAGCGCGCCGAAGAACAGCAGAAGCTGCGCGAACAACCCACCGTATTGTCCCGTGTGCCAAGACAACATCCAGAAATACAGGCGAAAACCGAGGCTGTTCTTCGCATACGGCACGAAGCGCAGCACCTTGCCGCTGTAGGCGTCGAGGTACAGCATCGTGCGCGCGTTCGGATGCGGCGCGTTGCGGGCAATCAGGTATATCTCGACCGGATCGCGCGGCTTGCGCGGAATGTGCATGAGCGCATCCTGCGGATCGGGCACGTGCGACAGCGCGGTACGCCAGAATGTTTCGAGCGACAGGCGTGCGGCGCCATCGGCCGGTACCCCCGATACCGGTGGCCCCGGCCGCGGCGAGCCGGTGACCACGAATATGCCCTGCTTGTACCAGGCGAACGCGAAGGGCAGCCCGGTAAGGACCAGCGAAAGCAACACCGCGCCCGCACACACACCCACCACGCGGTGCAGACGGAACGTCGACACTCGTGCGGGCGAGCCGGCCTTGACCGCGAACGCGAGCCGCCAACCGCTGCCCGCGCGCGGCCACCAGAGCACGACGCCACCGATGATGAGCACAAGGCCGAAAACCATCGCGCTCGTGCCGGCAACCAGGTCGCCGTGCTTCATGAACAGAAAGCGATGGATTTGCTCGATGGTGCCGAGGATGCCGCCGTAGCGCGCCCGCTGGCCCAGCACCTTCCCGGTACAAGGATCGAGATACACGAAAACCTCATCCCTGAAGCGAACCATCGCCGCCGGCATGCGCGGCTCGGCGGGCTTGGCGGCAACGATGCGGATATAGTCGAGGCTGGCCCCCGGCCGCGAACCGGCAGCGTTCGCGGCGAGCATATCCAGGGGCACGCGTGCTATGCAGACCGGAACGGTCAGCAGACCGCGGTTCACCACCGGCTCGAGTGCCGGGCGAAACACCAGGGCCGCCCCCGTCGCGGCCATGAGGCAGATCACCAGTCCGACGGTCAGGCCGGACCAGCGATGGACCTGTAGCAGCAGGGGGCGGAATGCACGCTTCATGGCGCGGGCCGGCCATGGTTGTGCCGTTCGTCACCTGTGCCAGCCGACCGGCCGGCTTTTTTTTTCGCACTCACATGCACGGGGAACCGCCTAGGCAGTTGCTGCCCGCAGGAACGCCGTCGCAAGACCCTGCCAGAGCGCTGGAGAGGGGACGTGCCCGACGAGGCACCCTCCAGCGCCGGCAGGTGGGGAAACATGCACTCACCCGCCGATCGACCACAGCACCACGGCGTCGAACAGCGCATGGCCCTGGGCGGTGAGGTCGTCGTAGGTCGGGTTGTCCAGCGGCAGTTGCGCTCGGCGGGCCGGTGCGACGAAGCCGTCGGCCATCACCGAGCCCTTGGGATAGCCGAAGATCGCGCGCTGGTCGGGCGCATTGGGCAGGGTCGCGATCACCACGGCGTCGGGTGTTGGCCGGGCCCACTTCAGCACGCCGGGATGCTGGCTGAACTGCACCAGGCCCGGTGGCAGGCCCGCCGCCATCGGACTGCCGGCACCGACGATGTCCAGGTAATCCTCGGGCGGATCGTCGCTCTCGTGCTCCTCGCCGTGCTCGCCGTAGTCCACGTAGCGGTGACGGCCTGCCAAGTGCATCGCATCCGCGTCCAGGCCTTCCATCGAAATCACCGGCACCGCAACGTCGACGTACTTGTTGGCCAGCTTGTACTTCGAGCAGGTCGAGGAAATGAACACCAGGTTCTTGCCATCGGCGCGCGACTGCGGCTCCGTCTGGTCGGCTACTTCCACCTGGAAACCCAGGCTGCGCAGGTGCGCAACGATGTGATCGTCCGCCTCGCGACCTTCACCGCCATTCACGCGCTCCACGTACAGCACCCGCTTGCCGTGCGCCGCCTTGCCGAGCCGGGCGTCCAGCACGGCGGGATCGTAGGGCGCCACCGGTGCCGGCGGGCTCACCGCCCAGCGGAGCGCGGCATCGAACAGCTTCAGGCCTATCGCCCAGCTGCGCATCTGCGGATCACGCGCAGCCGGACCGTGCACGTCGGTGAGCAAGTGGAAATTGCCGTCGCCCAGGAAGAAACCGACCCGGCGCGCCGGCGCCACCCGCCGTTGCAGCATGCTGGCGTTGCGTTCGTAGGCGAACACCGCCGCCATGTCAGGGCTGCCGTCGTAGTCGGCAACCACGGTGGCGCCCGGCCCCGGCCGGCCCCAGCCGGCATGGCCCGGCTCCAGGTACAGCGTGCCGAACAGCTGCGGCTTGAGCCCAACTGCCTGGCCGATCTCCGAAGTCGTGCCCGCACCATAGCCGTAGAGGATCATGAAGCTGTCGGCGAAATGCTGGACCGGATCCACCACCCCGAAATCCCGGTGCAGCTCCGGGCTGGTCATGCCCAGGTTGGGATAGTCGAAGGCGTTCCAGGTGAAGATCGGCACCGCGACATCTGCGTAGCGGTCGCCCAGGCGATTGGCGTCGGCGGTCGAGGAGATCACGATCAGGCTGGCTCCCCTGGCGGAACTCTCGGGCGCCTTGTCATCGACCGTCCTGACCTTGAAGCCCAGCGACTCCAGGTGCTGCCGTACCAGCGCATCGTCGTTGGGCTCGCCAGGCTCGGTGGCGCCGGTCACCATCAGCACGGTCTTGCCGTGCAACGCCGACCACGGCAGCATCGCGGCGCCAGCGGACGGTCCGCACAGCGCGAGCCCCAGCAACATGCTGCCGGCGGCGAAGAAGGAACGCATCCGTCGACTCATGGTGCTGCCCCCTGGCCCGATGTCCACAGCTCGACCGTCCCGTTCGAGGTGGCGGACTTGTCGCCGACCGCCAGCCAGAGCTGGTGCGTATCCGGATTCATCGCCATCGCCTCGCAACGCCCAGGCAGCACATCGCCGCCACCATCGACGTATTTCACGAAGGCCAGCATGCGGATCAGCGCCATCCGGTCGTTGGCGCCCACGCCGATCGCGGCGCCCTTCCAGCCGTCCGCGCCGAAGGGGTGGACAGCGAACAACATGCGCGAGGCACCGCGCATGGAAGAAGGCAGTTGCTCGAAGGTGAAACCCATGTCGGTATCGACCACCGCGCGCATGCCGTCGGCACACGCCACGAACAGGCGACGCCCGACCGGGTCCATCGCCATTCCGTCCGGCCCCTTGCAGCCCGACAGCGGAATGCTGCCCAGCGTGCTCATGTGTGCCTCGTCCACTGCGTCGATGGCGTCGTGCGCGCCGTCGGTGACATAGAGCGTGCCGCGCTGGTCGATCGCCATCTGCCCCAATTTGCCGGACAGGCTCAGCGTGCCCAGCGAGCGCCCGCTGGCCGCGTCGACCTTGGTCAGCGTGGCGCCCTGCACATCCTCGACGAACACCGCTCCGGCGCCGCCATCGTAGAGCAGGGCCGATGGCGTGCCGCCGCCGAGCGCCTGCTGCCGCAACAGGCGCAGCGGGTGCAGGCCGAAGCTCGCCAGCCGGGCCGGCGCGGCCAACAGGGCGTAGCCGGTGGCGTGCGCCGGATCGATCGCCATGTCGACGACGGAACCCGGCAGGGTCAATGTCCCCGCCGGCTGCGCGGTGGCCGCATCATAGGCGAGCAGTTCGCTGCCGCGGGCAAGGTAGGCATGATGGTCGCCGGGGCCGAATGCCAGCGCCTGCACCGGTGCGCCGACCGGCAACGCAAAGCGCTTGCCGAGTTGCGGCCCCGACGTACCGGCGAAACAGACGCCGCACAGCGACGCCAAGGCGAGTCCGGCCAGGCCAGGCCCGCTCGATCGTTGCCTCCTCATCGACTGCCCTCCCCTTGCGCCGAGGCACCGATTAGCGCACGCGCGCTTGCCGCCTGGGCGCCGCGCAGCGGCAGGAAGATTGCTTCGTCCAGCACCTGCTGCTGCCCCTGCCGGCTGAGCACGAAGCGCAGGAACTCCTGATCCGCAGGCGGCAGGCTGGCGCCCGGCTTCCGGTTCACGTTGGCGTAGACCAGCCGGCTCAGCGGATAGGTCGCCATGGCGACGTTCGTGTACGTTGGCTCCACGTAGTGGCCGCCGCTGCCGATCGCCAGCATCTTCACCGGCGCGTCGATGAAGGCCAGGCCGGCGTAGCCGATGCCGTCCGGATCGGCGGCGACGCGTTTGGCGATCGGGAACACCGTGGGATCGAAATGCAGGTCGGTGCGCCATTCCCCGCGCTGTCCGCTGGCATCGAGCACGCGCTGGCGCACGAACTCCTCGAAACCATTCCAGGGCTTGATCGCATACACGTGGATCGGCCGCTTCGCCCAGGCGCCGGTAGCGCCGAGGTCGCCCCAGGTGGCGGCGGCTTGCCCGCCGCGCAGATGCGTGCGCGAGAGCACCCCATCCAGCTGCGCCAGGCTCAGGTGCCCGAGTGGATTCTGCCGGTTGACGAAGAACGCCACTGCGTCCAGGAAGCCGAACTGCCGGTACGAGCCTCCCGAAACCGGCACGCTCAATGGCGGATAGCCGTGATGCGCGCGGAACGCGCTCACGTCGGTGGGCTTGAGCTCGCGCGAGACGAAGGCGATGTCGAGCCTGCCGGCGTCCATCTCGCCGGCCGCATGGGTGCCTTCGTAGGGTGGGCCGAAATCGACCTGCACCTTGGGGTAGAACTTGTGGAACGCGCCGATCCAGGCTCTCACCAGCCCAGGCAGGACGTCGGAGCAGCCGATGTTGATCGAGCCACCTAGGTCGGCGCCGTGCGCGGGCACGAACGACGGCAGCGACGCGTCCAGCGTCGGCTGCAAAGGCTCGGCCGTGGGCAACGGCCGGCCCACCCGCATGCCCGCTTCATCCTGGGCCTTGGTCTGCGCCGGATGCGTGACCTCCGCCGGCCGCAGCCATTCCACCTGCTGCTGCGCCACGGCCACCGCCGGTACGGCGAGAGCCGCGGCCAGCAACCCCAAGCCAATGGGTCGCAGCGACCCCGCATGACGTTCGCAACGACGTTTCATTCGAAGTAGGCCCTGACCGAAAGGGTGAACAGGCGGGGATTACCTGGCAGCAGGTTGATGTCGCCATTGAAGCCGGCGCTCTGGTAGTAGGTCTTGTCAAACAGGTTCTCGACCTTGAACGTCACGACGTACGGCCCACGGCTGTAGTACAGCGCCGCATCCACCCGGGTGTAGGTCGGAAGCCGCAGCATGGGGGCCCCAATCTTGGTCGGACTGAAGCCCTGGCGCTCGCCGTTGTAGATCAGGCCTAGCCCGAAACCCAACCCTTCCAGCGAGGCGCCGGTGAAGTCGTAGCGCGACCACAGGTGCGCGCTGTCGTAGGGCACATTGGGTAGACGGCTGTTCACCTGCGCCGGCGTATCCGACGCGGTGATTCGCGCGTCGGTATAGCTGTAGCCGGCTGTCAGCTGCCAATTGTCCAGGGGGCGCGCGTTGATCTCGAACTCCGCGCCCTGCGAGCGCGCTTTGCCCAGCTGCTGATAGCAGGTGCCGTAGGCGCAGGGGAAATGGCTGAAGGTGTTCTTCTCGTCGATGCGGAACAGCGCCAGCGTGGCCGACAAGTGGCCGTGCATGAAGTTGGCCTTGCTGCCTACTTCGACCTGGCTGGCCCAGGTCGGCACGAAGCTGTTCACCCCATTGATGTCGATCGCGTTGGCGGCGGGCGGCACGTACGAGGTGCTGTAGCTTGCGTAGTAGCTCCAGTGCTTATCCGGCTGGTAGACCAGGCCGTACATCGGCAGGAATTTGCTGTTGGTCTTGCTGTTCCTGGGAACGCCGGGAACTTTCCGCTCGACGATCGACTGGTGGTCGCGCGCGTAGCGCAAGCCAAGCGTGGCCTTCCAGTGCTCGGACAGAGTCATCATATCGGCGAAGTAGGCACCGTAGGTTTCGGTTACCGAGTAGCGGTCGCTCAGCAGCTTGGTGCTGCCCTTGGCGACCAGGGGCAGGTCCGCCAGCGGCGGCACCGCGCCGTAGACCGGGTCGTAGATGGCGATGTCCAGCGAATCGGCGCCCTTGGCCGGGCCATTGAAGAACTGCAGCCGGTCGGCGTCCGACGTGTCGCGCCCCGCGGTAAGGCCGACCACCGCCTTGTGGCCGATACCGAAGGTGTCGAAGGGAATGTGCAGATTGGTATCAAGGTAGTCGTAGCGGCGCTTGTTGAGCTGGCCGCGCGCACGGCGGCCGACGTGGAGCAGGTCCGGGCGGATCGCGGTGACGTCGAAGCCATGCGCCTCGTCGGTATGCCAGACGTCGCGGGTGTCGATGTTCCAGCTGACGCCGTTGTCGAAGTTGTGGTTGAAGAACAGCGACAGCACGCTGCCGTGTTCCTTCTCATAGTCGCTCGGCTCCTGGTAACGCGTGGTGATCGGTGCCGCGAGATTGATGTTGCTATCGGGCGCGACGAGGTAGGTGTCATAGCTGTAATGCAGCCGCTGGTACTGGTAGGCAGCGGTGAGGCTGGTCCTGTCCGAGATGTTCCACGTCAGGCTGGGGGCGACATAGACGTCGCGGTCGTAGCTGGCGTAGCGATAGGTGTCCTTGTTCGAGTCGTCCATGATCAGCCGGTAGAGAAAGCGCTTGTCCTTGTCCAGCGGCCCGGTCAGGTCCGCCGCGAAGTCGAGGCCAGGCTTGTCGCTGATGCCGATACCCGCGCCATCGTAGGTGGTCACGCTGGTGCTCAACTCGTACAGCGGGTAAGCCTCGGGCTTCTTGGTGATCAGGTTGACGAAGCCGCCCGGCTGCTCTTCGCCGTTGAGCACCGATGAGGGTCCTCGCACCACATCGATACGCGAGATGCCGATGGTGACCGGCGAGCCGAATCGCGTCGCCAGCCCCGGCAGCCCATCCACAAGGATGGAGTTCTGGTCGTTGGCGCCGCTCTGGAAGCCACGGAAAACCAGGTCGTAACCGGTGATGCCAGCGCTCTGGATGCCGGTCATGTAGGGATACAATTCGTCGACCTTAGCCGCCTCGACCGCATGCATGAAGGCGCCGGTATAGGTGGAGATGGAGAACGGCGTATCCCGCGCAGGCACGTCCATTTTCAGCGCACTGTGCCCCTTGGCGGAAATGAAGTGTCCCTTGACCGATACGCCCTTCAGCGTGACGACCTTCTTGGGCGACGATTGTGACGATGGCTTGCCATTCACCGCCGCTTGCCCAGTGCTGCCGGACGGCTGATCTGGCGGCAGCGGTGAATGAGCCTGCGCTGTTGCGGCGGAAAGCGCCGCCGCGATTGAAACTGCGATCAGGTTGAAACGACGGAATGACATTTTCCCCTCCCCGACAGGCACATCACATGAATGCCGGTCCCCCTCAGACCCCGGCTGTATGGCTGTGGGCGAGCTTAGGTCGCCATTCTTTAGGCAGACTTAATTCTTTCTGAAATTTCTTTCAGCATGATCGAGCGACTGGGTGGCGCGCGGCACACGGAATGGGGTCGGCGCGGCACGCGATGCCGAGGTATCGGCCTGCCCATCGATCTACTGCATCACCTTGCCGCGGGTAAGCTGTATGCGCTCGTCGAGCTGGCTTACCTGGGCCTGGAAACCCAGCATGCGCGCCTGCAGGGCTTGGCCCTGCTCCTTGCGCTGTGCTTCGGAAAGCGTGGCGGCCTTCTGCTGGAAAGCCTACACCTCGGCGGCCAACGGCTTGCGGTGCTCATCCAGCAGCGACTGCTGCTGCGCCGCCAGCATCTTCAGGCGATCGCTCGCCAACTGCTTCACCTTGGACTGCGCGAACGCCACCTCGCGCGACAGCATGCACACGCCCCTGCCCAACCCTCATCTGTTCCAGCAACAGCCAAGACAAGTACGTCTGGCACGCGGACCTCGTCTACCCCCGACAACCAGCCCTAATCACCCATCTGCGTCGGCTTGCTCAGGTAGGGGGGGCGTGCAATTTGATGGTTGGTTCAGGCGCTGCAGGCCTGTCGCCGTGCAGCGCAGGGCGGCGTTCCCGGCCATCGACGCCGAGAAGCCGCTTTCGATCGTCAGGCATTGGTCTGCCAGCGCTGCAACACCGGGCCGGTGCGACACGACAACCAGGGTGGTTTGTGGCAGGCGCCGCTTCAGCGTGGCGAGGACGGCCAGCTCTGCGGCTGCATCCAACGCGCTGGTGGCCTCATCCAGCACAGCCAGGCGTGGTCGCCGCAGGATCACCTGGGCCAGCAGCAGCCGCTGCAGTTCACCACCGGACAAGCGGCTGGAGGCGCTGTGAAGCGCGGTGTCGAGTCCGTGCGACGACTCAGCCACGCACCGGTCGAGGCCGACGTCGGCCAGTGCGCTGCGCAGCAGTGCATCCGTGGCGTCGGGCGCCGCCCAGCGCAGGCACTCGCGCACCGAACGTTGCCACGGCCGCACGTTCTGGCTGACGTAAGCGCCATGACGCACCAGCTCGCGATAGGCGTCGAAACCGATCGGCCGCTGGTCGAGACGCGCTACGAAGACCTCGGGCGTAGCCATGCCGGCCAGCACGTCGACCAGGCTGCTCTTGCCGATCCCGGAGTCGCCGGAAATCAGCGTGAGCTCGCCGGGTGCCAGCACCAGTTCACCAACCTCAAGACCCGTCGGCGGCGGCGTCAGCCGCATCCGTTCGATGCGGAGGATCCCCTCCCCCACCGCTGGCCGCGGCGACGCCGTAGGCGCCGTCGGTCGATCAGCGTCCAGGTCCATGTAGCGATGCCACAGTTCGAAGGCCGGGGCAGCCGAACGCAGTTGCTGGAAGCTCTGCCGCGTGGCCACCAGATAGGGCAGCAGGCGCCCGAGGAGCAGGCATACGGCGATGAGCGAGGCCCGGTCCACGCCTCGCCAGCGATCGGCGAGCAGGAACAGCGACGTGATCCCGAGCATCGCCAGCAGTTCAAGCACCAGCCTTCCGGTGGCCACCAGTTCCAGCTGGCGGCGATAGCCATGGCCGAGCCGGGCGGCAATCGCGCCGCAGCTCGCCTTCTCTGCAGCTTCGCGTTCGAACGAGCGCACATGGCGCAGGCGGCGCGGAAAGTCTTCGCTGTGCCAGAACAGCTGCGTCATGTCGGCCACGTAGCGACGCGCGACCAGTGCCTGCTCGCGGCCATAGGCGCGCGAAGCGGCCAGCCCGAGGCCCGCCAGCAGCGGCACGGCCAGCAACAGCGGCGGCGCGACCCAGAATGCGAAACCCAGGCTGACCGCCGCGGTGAGACCGACCACCAGCAGCTGCTGCAGGGCGCTGAAGCCCTGCACGAGGATCTCGACGTTGTGGGTGAGCACGTTGGCGATTTCCGCGGACGTCGCATCGGCCAGTGCGGCCAGCGGCGCGTCGATCAGCCGTGCATGCACCTCTTGGCGCAGGTTCATGCCGTAGCGGCCGACCAGCCGCGCGCCTAGCCGCGCAGCCTGCCAGCGCAGCAGCGCGAACGCACCACTGGCCGCTGCAAAGGTCCCTGCCTGCACAACGACGCTGCGGCGCGCATCGAGCAGGCCATCGCTCAACGGCAACGCGTGGCCCGGCTGCACCAGCGGCACCAGCAGCAGCGCCGCCAGGCTGCCGGCGACGGCTGCGCCCAGTGACAACGCGACGTACGCTGCGGTTTCCGCCAGATCCCTGTGCGCGAGCGTGCGCAGCAGCGCACGCAACAAGTCCAGCGACCGGACATGCATCATCGAAGGTTCGTCGGGCACCGCCGCGGGATCGCGGGGCCTGTCGGCAGCCGCGGTACCGGAGACGCTACCCGACGATTCGGTGCGACGCTGCTCCCTGGTCGGACTTCGCATGCCGGTGAGTGCGGGCCACCGGACAGGAAGTTGTGCATGGCCGGCGTGTTTCGCTTGATGAAATCCACCCGGAACATCCGCTGTCCACCGGTTCGGCGGGTCGGCCTGTTCAGTGGTCGCCCGTCGCGGGCATCCTGCCCGTCCGCATGCCCTGCACGATGGCCAACGACCGCGCCACGTGCTGGTCGGGTCGCAGGTGGTCGGCCTCCGACGACAGCGTGGCGACGATCCGTCCGTCGCTGGCGATGACGAACGTGGTGCGCGAGATGAAGCCATGGTCGATGGCCACTCCACGCACGTCGTTGATACCGGTTTGCGCCGCCATCATCCTGAGATCATAGGCGGCCGCCACCTTGCCGTCGGGGTCGGAGGCCACCGGGAATTTGCCGGCGCAGTATTTCGGATCCGACGAGAAGGCATTCAACCGCTCGAGGCTGTCGGCGGACACGCCGATGATGGTGGCGCCGGCTGCGTCGAACCTGGCCTTCTCAGTGGCGAAGGTATGCGCTTCCAGATCGCAGCCACCGGTATACGCCGATGGGTAGAAGTACACCACTACCGGTCCCTTCCTGAGGGCCTCCTTGAGCGAGAAGCTGAAATCCTTGCCGGCGCGGCTGGCCTCGGCAGTGAAATCCGGCGCCTTGGCACCGGGCTTGAGCGCGGCAAGTGCCGGCAGTGCCACCAGCTGCGCCAGTAGCACGACCGCGACCATCGATCCCGTCATACGCGTTTTCATCTGCGACCCTCGCATGTGTGCATCGACCCGGCACGGAATGGTCAGCGCCGGGTTCCTGCCAGGTTGGTGTCGAACCACTCCCGTGGTTCGTCGTACTCACTCCTGAGGTTACCTCTCCCATCGACAAGAACATCAGCACCCGTCACGGGCGGCAAAGGTGACTCCGCCATCGCCGGACCATCGACCCGCACCCCGTCGAGCAGCTCGTCCAGCGCGGTGACGGCATCGCGTGGATGGCGCCCGCGACGCAGTTCGTGGATGCCACGCCGGACCAGTTGCTGCTCGAAACGATCCCAGCTCGGCTGCGCCGCCGCGTACGACTGGTTGGCGCGCAATCGGACTGCGGCGTCGCTGGCACGAACCGGACTCAGCAACGCATCCGCGTCATCGGCCATCTCGGCGGACAGGAACACCGCCCCGACCAGATCCAGGGGCGCCGCTGCGAGTCGGCCGGGGCTCTGCCGCAGATCGGCCTCGAACTTCTCCACGCCGCTGCGCCGGCGTATGCGTGGTGAGCAGTCGAGCCAGTGCCGGGCAGCCCGGTCGTCCACATGCCGCAGCGCGTCGGCCTGCACGTGCAGGTAATTGGCGACGCCGGTGGCGAGCAGGGTTTCCGGCTGCACGAAGACGGCATCCTCAGCGAGAAAATCCAGGCCGTGCAGCAGGCTGTGCAGGGCCAGCGTCGACTTGCCCGCACCACTCTCGCCAAGCAGCAGCACGCCGCGCCCCTGCCGGCCCACACAGGCGCCGTGCAGTGGAACCAGGCCCAGTCCACGCGTCGCAAGGGTGAACACGGCGAATTCCACGAGTTCGTAGCGCAGGTGGTAGGGCCGATTAAGCATGTCTTCCGAGGCCACGACCAGTGCCCGCCCCTGCGCGGGTGCCAGCACCACGTAGTTCGATGCGTCCATCACGCCGCACAGCAAACCGGCACCGGATTGCATCCGCACCGGCAGCGGTTCGGTGCCCGGTAGCGAGGCACGGCGCGGCAGCAAGCGCAACTCGATGCGGAACTCGGGTGCAGCCACCGGCAGCCGATGTGTTGGCAGATCGGCATAGGCGGTCTCGACTACCTGTAGCAGGGCCGCGCTGGCACTGCCGAACTGGAAGTCGCCGCCCAGGATCACCTTGCGCACGGAGAACACGGGGCCGCTGCGCTCACGGAAAGGGTCGGCATCCGTGTCCGGAACGCCGTGGGGGATCGTCAAGGCCATCCTCGTCGCACGCGGCTCGTGGCAAGTGCCAATGAGTGCGACTGCTGCCGGGAAAGGTTGCGCACGCACGGCCGTGGCCGGCACATCGGGCATCGCATCGCGTTGCAGAACTTCGTAGCCACGCGGGCAACCGAAGCTCCGCGACGAAGCACTCACCTCCCGAAACAGCAGGCCCGAACGCAACCGTCGCCCGTCGTGGCGCCACCCCAGCCCGTCCCCGGCCCCCGGAGGCCATAGCGATGCTGAAGATCCTGGTCGGTCACGCCTACTACCTGAAGTACGACCGGAAGCAGTGGGAGCGCGGCAAGCCTTATCCACCCCTCGCCACAATCCAGGTGGCCGCCCTGTTGCGGCAGCTGGGACATGAGGTTGCGCTGTTCGATGCGATGCTGGCCGACGGAGTCGAGGATTTTTCCATCTCCCTGCACGGCGCGAGCCCTGACCTGGTCGTGCTGTACGAGGACAATTTCAACTTCCTGACCAAGATGTGCCTGGGCCGCATGCGCGAAGCGGCCTGCCACATGATTGCCGGGGCGCGTGCCGCCGGCGCCCGCGTGATCGTTGCCGGCTCCGATGCTTCCGACCATCCGGAGGCTTTTCTTGCGGCGGGCGCGGAGGTCGTGCTGATCGGCGAGGGCGTCGCGGCTCTTGCCGAGTTGACCGAACGGCTGGAGCGCGCGTCCGGCATCGCCACCCCGGCGTGGGTGGCCGGCCTCGCAGGCGTCGCAGCGCAGGCGGACGGCCAGTTGCAGCTGATGCGCATCGGCGCACGGCCACCGGACCCGCGTCTGGTCGGCCACCCGGCCTGGGACCTGGCCGACATCGGGCGCTACCGCGCTTTTTGGCAGGAGCGGCACGGCTATTTCAGCCTCAACATGGCTGCGTCGCGAGGCTGCCCGTTCCGTTGCAACTGGTGCGCCAAACCGATCTGGGGCAACCACTACATGCAGCGCACCCCACTGGATGTCGCGGCGGAGATGAGCCACCTGAAGCATGCCTTTCGACCCGACCACATCTGGATGGCGGACGACATCTTCGGCTTCCGCGTCGACTGGGTGATGGAGTTTGGTGAACACCTACGCGCCACCGACGGCGCGGTACCGTTCACCATCCAGACGCGCGCCGACCTGATCAGCGAGCGCATGGCCGAGGCCTTGGCGCAGGCGGGCTGCGCCGAGGCGTGGCTCGGCGCAGAGAGTGGCAGCCAGCGCGTGCTCGACGCAATGAACAAGGGCACGAGGGTTGCCGAACTGATCGTGGCGCGGGAACGGCTGGGTCAGCACGGCATCCGTGCGTGTTTCTTCATCCAGCTCGGCTACCTGGGTGAACAGCTGGCCGACCTGCTGGCCACCCGCGACCTGGTCGCACAGGCGGCACCTGACGACATCGGGGTGAGCGTGTCCTATCCGTTGCCCGGCACGCGGTTCTACGAGCTGGTGAAGGCCCAGCTTGGCCGGAAAACGCATTGGCGGGACAGCGGCGACCTGGCCATGATGTTCCGCGGTGCCTACGACTCGGAGTTCTACCGCAGCGTGCGCGACCTGCTGCACGAGCAGGTCGCGTTGCAGCAGGCGAAGGCGGGCATGCCGCCGGAACGGCACCGTGCGGCCAGCGCTGCCCTCGATGCGCGCTGGCATGCGCTGATCGCCTGCGAAGGCGCGCACCGCAACCGCGACGCAACGCCGCTGCCCGCGCCACAACGCATTGCTTTGCAAGTGCGCTAGGGCATCCCTGGCCATGCTGCCGCCACTTGCCATCGTCAGGAACGGCCTGCGCCGCACCACCGAAGCGCTCGCTGCCGAGCTGGCACTGGCGCGGCCGGGCGGCGAGACGCCCGCGTGGAGCGAACTCGAGTGGGAGCTGGCCGAGGCCGCCGCTGTCGCACACGGCGTGGCGCCACTGCTCGACCGGTACTCGACCTGGAACCATCCCGCGTGGCGGCGCTTCCTTGCCAGCCAGCGTGCGCACGTCGAGCAGCGCCATCACCGCATCATCGAGCTGCTCATGCGCATCGATGCCGGTGCCCGCGCCACGGGTTTTCCCGTCGTCGCCTTGAAGGGCTCGGCGCTGCACGCCGAGGGCATCTACGCGCCAGGCGAGCGGCCGATGGCCGACATCGACCTGCTGGTATGCGAAGCCGACGTGGCGGCCGCAACCGCGCTGCTGCAGGAGCTCGGCTACGTGGCCTCGTTCGCGCAATGGAAACACCTGGTGTTCAAGCCAGCCGGCGGCCGGCCCTATGCCGGGTTGGGTGAGCACCGCGACGCACCGGTGAATATCGAGCTGCACACGCAAATTCAGGAACGGCTGCCGGTGGCCGCCGTCGACATCACCGGGCGGATCTGGCCACACGCAGCGGAGCCGGGCCTGAATCCCTATCCGTCGACCGGCGCGCTGATGAGCCACCTGCTGCTGCATGCGGCCGGCAACATCTGCGGCCGCAGCCTGCGCCTGATGCACCTCCATGACATCTCGCTGCTGGCTACGCGCATGGTCGCGCGCGACTGGAACGAACTGTGGGGTGCGTGCGGTAACGAGGCGCCCTGGTGGGCGTTGCCGCCACTGCGGCTGGTCGCGCGCTACTACCGGCATGCCATTCCCGAAACCGTGCTTGCGCGACTCGAGCGCGATTGCCCTCCCCTGCTGCGCGCGGTATCGCGACGGCAGACCCTGACCCGGGTGTCCTGCTCCGAGCTGTGGCTGCATGCACTTGCTGGCATCGAATGGTCGCGCTCCTTCGGCGAAGCCATGCGCCACCTTGCGCGCCATGTGCGGCCCACGGACGAGGCCCGCAAGGAGCGCGCCGACATGCTGCGCACCCAGCTCTGGCTGCAAGGGCAGGACTGGGTCGCCTCGTCCCGGTGCCGGCGCGTGCTGACCTGGCTCGTCCGGCCGGTGCCGCGCATGGACACCATGTACGTGGTGCGCGCGGCCCTGGAGCCACACACCTCATTGGCGAGCGAGTAGCGCGTCCGCAGGGCCATCGACGACATGCACACCGGCGAGCAGTACCACGAATTCATGCTGGCTTCGCCGCGGGACCGGGCCGTGCGGGCCAGGTTCCAGCAGCTGGCGCTGGATCTCCTGCCTGCGGGCGCGGCCGTGCTCGATTTCGGTGCCGGCACCGGCATCGATGCGAAAGCCTATGCCGCCCATGGCCATCCGACGTTCGTGTTCGAACCCGCGGAGGTGATGCACGATAGCCTGCTGCGGCACTGCCGCGACGAGATCGCACGCGCAGCCGTCGTCACGGTCGCATCGCCGCTCGCCTGCGAGGTGCAGGCGGTCACGGCGAACTTCGCGGTCCTCAACCATTTCGCCGATCATGCCGCGTTGTTCGGGCAACTGTCGCGCGTGGTCCGGAATGGCGGTTTCGTGCTGGCCAGCCTGCTCAACCCCTACTGCCTCGCCGACGCGCGCTACCGCTGGTGGCGGGCAAACCTGGTGAATCTCGTGCTCCGCGGCCGCTACGCCATCCCGAGCGAAAGCCGCATCCACCGTTTCGCGCCAGGGGTCGTGGCACGGGCGGCAACGCCGCACTTCCGGCTGGAACGCCTTGCGCCCCGCGGCCTCGGGCTGGCCTCCGAGCCCTACATGTTCCTGTTGTTCCGGAGGGTCTGAGGATGTGGAAGGACTGGATCAGGCCGTTCATCCGCCCCTTGCCGCAGTGGTCGGTAGTCGCCGTCGCCTCCCCGCAGCAGACGGTCGTCGCCAACCTGCGCTGGGGTGGCGCTACTGCAGATGTCACCACCGACCACACCGTGGCCTCGCTCCGGCCGCTCACCATCGCGACCAGCCTGGACGCCGGACCGGGCGCGACGCTCGAGTACCGCGAACGTGCCGGCGGCAGGTTGCTCGGGATGCTGCAGCTGGCGCGCGCGGCGGTGGTCAGCAGCGATGGCAGCACGCTTACCCTCTACCACGTCACGGTCGGTGGGCACCGCTGCCTGGTCTGGCCGCTGCGCCCATGGAACGCATGGCTGCAGAACCGCCTCATGCAGAGGAACACTTCGTCGCCGCACTCCCTGATGGCACCCGCCGCCACCCAGCTGTTGATGATCGCCTACCTGAGCCCGCGGCCGGTCATCCTTGTCTCCGTCGACGCGCCCGGCCACCGCAACATCTTCCCGATGGACCTGATCGGCCCGCTGGGGCGCAGCGGGTTGTTTGCGCTCGCGCTGCGCAGCACCAACGTTTCCGTGCCGGTGATGCGCGAATCGCGCCGGGTCGCCCTCTCCTGCATGCCGGCGACGATGAAGGACGCCGTCTACTCACTCAGCGTGCACCACAGGGAGCCGCTTCCGGACTGGACGGCGTTGCCATTCCCGGTGCGGCCCTCGCGTGCCTTCGGCATACCGGTGGTGGCTGCGGCGCTGCGCATCCGCGAACTGGAGATCGTGCACAGCGAGGAGGTGGGTTCGCACACGTTCTTTCTCGGCCGCATCGTGTCCGAGGAAGCCTTGGTGGAGGACGCCCAGCTGCACCACACGGCGGGCTTCCACCAGGCCTGGCGCCGCCGGCGCGGCAAGCCGTTCGCGGAGGTGGGGCCCGCCTGAGCGCGCAACCCCGGCTCAGGCCTTCGTTGCCACCGCCAGGGTGAGACTCTGCAGAAAATGAAAGTCCGGCCGCCGCAGCGCGTAGCACGCGTCGTCCGGATCGCACAGCCGCGCCAGCGCGTCGAAATCTTCCGGCTGCAGGTAGGGCCGCAGGCGCTCGCCCCAGGTATCCCGGAAGATCGCTTCGCGCAGGTAGCGCTCGTCCGCTTCGGCGAGTGGCTGGGTGCGCTCGATCATCCGCGTGTGCACCGTCACCCGTGGCAATCCCGATGCCTGCAGCCAGCCGACCAGCGCGCGGACCGCAGTGAACTCATGCTCGCTGCGGCCGTAACGGTCGCGGTAGTACGCACGCACCGCGTCGTTGACGCGTTGTTCGAGGCGGGCATCCCACGCGAAGTACATGTCCGGCACCAGCGAGCTCTGCCCCACCGCGAGGCGGCCGCCCGGCCGCAGCAGCTTCGCCAGTACCCGCAGGCCGGCGACCGGGTCGTGCAGATGATTGACGGCGTTGACGGCCCAGACCAGATCGAAGCTGCCGTCCGCCAGCGGTGGCCGCAGCATGTCGGCCTGCAGGACAGTTGCCTGCGTCGGCGCGCTGCGGCGGGCGATGTGGACATGCGCGGTGGCAAGGTCCATCCCCACCACCAGTGCGCGATTGCCCTGGCATTCGTGGAACCAGCCAACCGCCTCGCCTGTGCCACAGCCGGCGTCGAGCACCCGCTCCCCCGCCCGCACCGCCAACGCCGCTATTGCCTCGCGCAGCTCCGGTTGTGCGAAGGCGTTGAACAACTGAAGCTTCTCTGCGTAGTCGCGCTGTGGGGTGTCGCCTAGCAGTCCGGTCGCAGCCTGTGCCCTTTTCATCGCGTCGAGTCCATCGCTGCAGGACAGCCGTACCGCCCTCGAATGAGGGCGGACGCTTCGTTGTAGTGCCGCAGCCGCCGGCGTAGACGGGTGAGCGGACGCTCGACCAGGAACCAGGACGCCAGCGCCGCGACAAAGACCAGCATCAGGTTCTGCGGGAATGCGCATATCCAGGCGCCGGAGCGGTGGTCCAGGAAGGGCGACTGCCACAGGTATAACGAGTAGCTGAGAACGCCGAGATAAACCATCGGTTTCCAGTTCAGGAAGGATCCCCCCAGGCTTCGTGCATGGCGTGTACTCGATTCGATCAGCAGTGCGAGGCACACGTTCATCACCGGCGTCCCCAGCACTATTGCCGCGGGATGGCTGCCCATGCGGTTGATCAGCAGCACCAGGGGCACCGCGAGTACGAGCCAACGGCTTCCGGTCAGGCGCAGGTACCACGTTCGGGTCAGCAACCATGGCCGCAGCAATGCCAACGCACACCCCGCGGCCAGGTAATCGAACATTGCAGGGAAACTCGTCAGCATGCCGCCCGGGAAACGGGGATCGACATGGGCCATCCACTCGCGGATGGAAAAGCGCACCAGTGGGCCCATGCAGATCGCCGCGACCGCGACAACCAAGGCACGACGTTCGCGCAGGGCCACCAGCGTCAGCGGCCACAGGAGATAAAACTGCTCCTCGACCGACAACGACCAGAGGTGCCCGATCTGCAGGGAACGGCCCGGCTCGAAGTTGACCGTGTAGGTCAGCGCATAAGCAAAGTCGCGCCCGGTCAGCTGCACCACTCCCGCCCCCGTTGCGATCGCCATGACCAGGATGAACGCGTAGAACGCGGGAAAGATGCGCACCATCCGGCGCAGGTAGAACCGCTTCAGCGAGATATCCCCCATCGCCTCGCGCTCGCCCATCAGCAGCAAGGTGATGAGAAAACCGGAAATCACGAAGAACACCAGCACGCCGAGATGCGCGACATCGCCGCACCAGCGACCGTACTCCGCGATCGAAACGGGAAAATGCCGCGTCCCGCAAAGATGTCCGTAGCACACCATCAGGATCGAGATCGCCCGAAGTCCGTCCAGCGACGGAATGCGGGTGCCGGCCGGGCTCGCCACCACTGGGCCAGCCGGCCAAGCCGCCAGTGACGCGGGGGCATCCTTCATTTTCATGCGGCACGCAAACGCAGGTAGAGCGCCTCGAATGTCCGCGCGGTGTGGTCGGCGTCCTCGCGCAACGCGCGCAATTGCGCACCGGCGGCCAGCCGCAGCCGTAGCTCCTCGTCGCCGAGCAGGCGGCAGATGGCATCCGCCAGCGCCGCAGCGTCGCCGACCGGTACAGCCAGTGCCGCCGCCGGCGCCCACTCCGCGATGTGTCCGACCGCCGTGCCCACCGTGGGCACGCCCACGGCGGCGGCCTCGAGCGCCACCAACGGTCCGGCCTCGTGCAGCGACGACATCACGAGCAGGTCGACTGACTCCATCAACGGACGCAGTTCGCGCTGGGTCCTGAAGCCGAGAAAGCGTACGCGTCGATCCAGCTTGAGCCGGCTGGCGAGCCGCTGCATTTCACCTTGCAAGGTATCCACGCCGACGATGTCCATTTCGAAGTCCACCCCTGTCCCTGCCAGGAGCGCCAGCGCGTGCAGCAGGGTCGGCTGGTCCTTGACGCGGTTGAGGCTGCCGACGTGGATCAGCCGGGCCGGTCCCGCATCGCGTCCGCGCGGCGCGCGGGGCGGCCAGATCATCAGGTCGACACCCAGCGGCACCCGTCGGGCCCGCAGTCCCAACGCACGCAGGGAATCGAGGATCGGCGTGCTGGCGGCGGTGATCGCATCGGCACCGCGCAGCACCACCGCCTCGCGCAGCCGTGCCTTCCATGTGCGCCGGCCGCCGTAGGCTATCCCGGGCAACGCGATCAGCTCGCCGCCGGCGATGTGCACCAGGCTCGGTCGCCGCAACAGCTTCGCCGCGACCACGGCGACCAGGCTGCAGGAGCCGGAGAAGATCGCGTGGATCGCGTCGAACGGCGCGCGGCGATGCTCGACGCGGATCGCTGCGATGGCACGCAGCCGCGTCCGGCCTTCGCCGATGTTGTGGATCTGCGCGCCAGCGAGTTTCCAACAGTCCGGCGCTGCTTCCTGATGCAAGGCGAACACGTGCACTTCGTGGGTGCGCGCCAGTCGAACTATCAGTGCCAGCAGGGCCGGGATCACGCGGAACTCGCCGCTGCGATCCACTCCACCGGGAACCACCAGCGCGATCTTCATGGCATGTTCCCACGGCGATCGTCGAGGACCCGCGCATAGGCCTCGGCCCAGAGCCGCCCCACGGCGTCGAACGAGAGCGTCTCGTCGAAATGCGCGCGCACCTGCCGCGGCGAAGCAAGGTCCGCCGCGGCACCGACCAGCGCTTCGGCAAGCGCCGACGCATCGCCGCACGGCCACAAGCGGCCGATGCGGCCGTTGCCGGTCAGCTCGCGGAATGCCGGGATGTCCGTGAGCACGGGCGTGAGGCCGCAAGCGATGGCCTCCATCGCCGCGTAGCCGCTGCCTTCGGCGCGGCTGCCGGAGACGAACAGGTCGGCGGCGCGCATCAGCGCCTCGACCTCTGCATGCGCCACCCTGCCCAGCAGGTGCACGCGTCCGGCCAGCCGCCGGTCGGCATCGATGCGCGTCCGCACCTCGGCCAGCATCGGCTGCTCGCCGAAGGCGCACCACAGGCGCAAGCCGGGCATGCGCTCTGCCGCCAGCGCAACGCCGTCGAGCACCGTCAGCGGATCCTTGCCGCGATTCAGGCGTCCCACCCACAGCGCGCAAGGCTCGCCATGCACTCCGGTCGCCGCACGTGCACTGGCGCGATCCCCCGGCATGAAGCGGCTGCTGGATTCGGGGATCGCGAGGAGCCGTGTCGCCGGGCCGAACACGCCGGCGTCGATGAAGGGCCGTGCGAGATCGAGCGAAGTGAACGCAATGCCCGCTGCCGCCGCGAAGCGCCGGCGATGGCGCGGACGCCGCCACCAGCGTGGCAGCCGGTCGGCATGATCCTGGAAAACCACTGGCACACCCGGCGCGAGGTTGGCTGCCACCGCAAACGCATCGTCGGCATAGGCCAGGCTGTGCGCATGCAGCACGTCGACGCCACTGCCGTCCAGGACATCGGCGAAACGGCGGCCCCGGCCACTCGCCGCACGCGTTCCATGCATGTCGACGAAGCGATAGTCCACGCCGGCGCGCGTCAGGCGCTCCGCATGCGCGGCCGCCTGCAACACGGTGACCTGGACGCCGGCGCCCACCACCAGCTCCGCGATGTCCGCCAGCGACGGCCAGCGTTCGAGCAGGGCCGCGAGGCCCAGGCCGCGGGGTGCGGGCAGGAAATTGATCTGCACCACATGCACGGCCGGTGCCCGCCTACAGGCCCGACACCTGCGGCATGCGCAGGCGCACCAGCCGGTTCGCCAGGGTCAGCTCCCACGGCCTGTCGTACTTGCGGAAGTGGTAGCGCCAGCCCGCCATCGCACTCAGCCTGCGCTTGGCCCACGGCGGTGCGCGCAGATCCTGCACGGTGGGGTAGCGGCAGCGCAGCACGGTGACGAAGTCGTTGATGCGGCGGCGCAGCCGGTCGGTGAGCCAAGGGGCATCCATGTGGCAGGCGTAATCGACCCAGCGCGGCTGCGCCCACTCGTCCGGTGTCGCGGGGAACACCACCGGTTCGCCGTCGATGTCCAGCAGCGGCGTACCCGGCCGCCTGGCGCGATCCTTCTCGTGGCGGCTGTGCTCCGGTAGCGGCGTGTAGACATAGATGACGATCTCCGTCTGCGGGTTGACTCGCTTCATCTCGCGGATGAATTCGAACGTGCGTTCGGTCTCCTCCTCCGTGTTCTCCGGCGGCGCGACCATGAACGACAGCTCCGGGATCACGCCGTGGCGGCGGCACAGCTCGACCACCTGCAGGGTCTGGTCCGGCCGCGTGCCCTTGCGGATGTCGTGCAGCATCTGGCCGCTGGGCGATTCCGCGCCGATGTAGGCCATGCGCAGCCGGCTCTTGCGCACCAGTTCCCACGCGGGCTCCGAGAGCTTGAGCAGCGCGTCGGAACGGGCGAAGCACCACCACGGCAGCCCGAACCTCGCCATCACCTCGAGCAGCGGCAGCATGTCCGCCTCGCGGTCGAAGAAGTTGTGGTCGAAGTACTGCACCGAGTCGGCGCCCAGCACATCCTTGAAATAGCCCAGCTCGTGCTCCAGCCGTGCGGCCGCCGGCAGCTGGGTCGCGCCGTTGAACATCGCCGCCACCCCGCAGAAGGTGCAGTGGTAGCGGCAGCCGATGGCCGCCTGGGTGGCGACGGTCCGCTGGCCGAGGTAGGTGCGCGCCAAGTAGCGGCGCGGATCGCCGAGCTTGCCGTATGGAAGCAGCCCCGCGGGGTCGTGCCGCATGATGGGACGGGCCGGGTTGTGCACCACCGTGCCGGCACGCTTCCAGGACAGGCCGGCGATGTGGCCCAGTTCTGGCTCGTCGTCGACGATCGCGGCGACCAGCTCGGACAGGGTCCTCTCGCCTTGCGCGCGGATCGCGTAGTCCACATACGGCGCCGCCAGCGTGGCATCCGTATGCAGGGTCGCGAAATAGCCGCCCCAGATGATCGGCACCAACGGAAAACGCGCACGTATCGCCTTGGACACGGCGATCGCAGTGGCTACCTGCGGGCCACCCATCACGCCGACGCCGACGGCGTCGAAGCGCTCCTGCTCCATGGCCCGCAGGCTGTCGTTAACAAAGTCGCGGTCCACGTTGCCATCGATGATGCGGCTGCTGCCGGTGCGGTCAAGCGCCGCCGCCAGTTGCAGCAGCCCGAGCGGAAATCGCGCGCTCGAGCGCGAGGTGACGGTCGGATTGATCAGCAAGGTGCGCGGGGCGGTCATGGGCGGGCCTGCATGCAAGCGGGATCGGCGGCGGCGGAAACAGGCGCGCGCCGCAACCGGAACACCAGCGCGACGGGTACCTCCAGCGCCCGCGGGTCGAAATGCGCACCGGCGGGAATGTCGGCGGGGTCGAGCATGGGTTCCAGCACCTGCTCGATCTGCAGCCCCAGCGTGGCGCAGGCAGCATGCCAATGGCCGTACAGATGCGACGTGTGCCGCACGGCGTAGCTGCGCCCTCCGAATTTGAAATCGCGACGCCAACCCAGGGCATGCCCGATAGGATGCACGTCGCTGCACAACAGGATGCCGCCAGGCCGAGTCACCCGGCACAGCTCGGCCAGCGCCTGTCCGAGATGCTGGAGATGCCCGACGACCAGGCCGCAGATCGTCAGGTCCGCGTGAGCATCCGGTACCGGCAGGGCCGCCAGGTTTCCCTGCAGCAGGGTGACCTGCGTGCCGGCCCGCAATGTGCCCAGTTCCGAGCCGGCGCGTTCCAGCATCTGCGACGACAAGTCCACACCGATCGCGCGCTCCGCGCCGCGCCGCAATGCGTGGAGCAGGTAGCGCCCGCTGCCGCAACCGGCATCGACCACCGCCTGCCCGCGCAGCGAGGCCGGCATCAGCCCGAGCATCGCGCGCTCCTCGGCATGCATCACCGGGTTGTGGGCATGCGCCGGGTACCCGGACGCCCATAGGGCGTAGGCTTCGGCCGGTTCCAATGGCAATGCGTGCGTCATCATTGGCACCACGCTTCCAACGCGCGCTCGCACCCGGGCGCATTGTGTGCGGTGACGAGTTCGAGCCCTGGCTCGAGCGCTAGCAGGTCCGGGTCGGCGATGGGCGCGGCCAGCAGCTTCGGCCGGCCATCCAGCACCGCGGGCACGGCGTCCACGCCGGCGATCGCGAACCACTCCGCGAAGTCGGGATCGGCGATGCACGGCACACCGTCGCGCACGACCGCGCGAATCTCGTTGCGTTCGATGCCTGTCAGGCTGCGCGCCGCACCGCCGCGGTCCTCGACGATCACCAGGTCAGCCTGCGCACCCGGTGCGAGGTTGCCGCGCCTGGGCAGGTGCAGGATGTGCGCCGCCGCTGTCGTGGCCAAGGCCAGGATCTGCGCAGGCGAGAGCTCGCCGCGCGCGGTGATGCCGCGCATCTCCTCGAGCAGGTCGCGCGCACCGCTGAGCCGCGAGTCGCTGCCCAGCGCCAGTCGGCCGGCCGCGCACAGGCGCCGCGGGTCGAGCGTGTGTCCGAGCAGGTTGCGGTTGCTGGTCGGACACCACACCACCGCGGCGCCGCTGGCGATCACGCGATCGATGTCCGCCGCGCGCAAGCCGACGCCATGCACCAGCACGCTGTTCGCCGCAAGGCAGCCCAGCCGATCCAGCTGCGCCAACTCCGCCTGCGCGACCGCGTCGGTGCCTTCGGCCAGGTGGATCATCCAGGGACGCCCGGCGGGCGTGGCGGCAAAGCTCGCCTGCACCGGCGGTCCGTAACCAGGCCAGCCCAGCGCGTAGCTCCAGCCGTAGTCGCGCAACAGCGTTATCGGGAAATCCAGCGCATCGAGCGCCGGATGCCACGGGTCGTGGTGCGCCACGCAGGTGACGCCGGCGAGCAGGTTCTTGAGCGCGCCATGGCGCAGCCGCAGTGCTTTCGGCAGGCGCAACGCGGCGACGACAGCGGGCTCGGCGAAATGTGCCCGGAACGCCCTGATCCACTCGTAGCTGTTGGCGAACGGCGCGTTCCCGTGCAAGGGCGGCACGGCGTTCACGTGCAGGTGCTCGTGCGCGTTGATCAGGCCGGGGAAGATCAGGTGATCGTGCAGATCGATGCGCCAGGCCCGCGCGGACAAGGAGGCGCCGATGCGCGAAGCCCGGACCGGCAGCGGCGCATGCGAAGCACCGGCCGGCGCGACCGTGATCGCACGGCACAGGCTTATGTCCAACGCGGCCTGCAAGATGTCCATGAGCTCAGCGCCGTCGCATCACGATCAGGAAATGGTCGCCCATGTCGCGCAACAACGGCAGCGCACCGAGGTGATCGTCGAGCCAGCCCAGGCCTCCGCAGCGGCGGCGATGACGACGGTAGTAATCCACCAGGTAGGGCGGCGGCAAGAACAGGCTCAGCGCGCGGTAGTCCGCCAGCGCGAAGTGCTTGGCAAAGGCACGATAGAACTCGCGTGGAAGGTAGTAATGGGTCCAGATCGTGTGGCGGTTCATGCCCACCGCCGTGGCGCCGCGGGCCGCGCGCACGCCGGCCCGCCGCCAGCGTCCGCGCAACGTGTAGTGCACCAGCTCCCACGGGCAGATGCGACCGATCACCGAGAACACCAGCTGGCCGCCTGGCCGCAGCAGTCGTGCACATTCGGCTGCGACCGCGTGCAGGTCCGGTGCACAGTTCAGCGGACCGAAATTCGAATAGATGCCGTCGAACGCATCGTCCAGCCGGTCGAGCTGCTGGATGCCGAGGTGCGCGGTGGCGACAGAGGCCTCCATGCCTGCGGCGGCGGCGCGCACCTGTGTCCGCGCGACCATCTGCGGCGACCAGTCGGTGGCGACGACCTGATAGCCGCGCCGCGCGAATTCAATCGCGTCGAGGCCGGTGCCGCAGCCCAGGTCGAGCAGGCATCCGCCATCGGGCAATCTGTTGCACACGGTGTCCCAAAGGGTAGAGCGCATGCGCTGGATCAGTTCGTTGTTGCCGCGGGGACCGTCGTAGTCGGCCGCCACGCTGTCGAAGGCACGCTGCGTGTCAAGCAGTTGCGCCTCGCTCAAGGGTGCATCCGACCGGCGTCGGCGAACGCCGTCGTCGCCGGATTCGACCGGACACCCTGTTTCAAGCCCGTGTTGTCCACTCATCGAGTCGATCCCTATTGCGTCCGGTGCCGCGGGTCGATTGCCACCACGGCCAAGGCCGGTCGCCTATGGCGATGCCCGTCACGGCCATGGGTGTTCCGATCCGCCTGATGGGTGCCGCCATGAGCGGATTTGGTTGAGCGGTGGCGGAAATTCCGGGGCCGTTCCCCGCATGCGTCGGGTCGACGCAACCGTTGGCCGACGGGATGGCACGCATGTCATGCGCACGGCGACATGAAGCCGGCGCGTGGTGGAAGACACGGACATCGAAACCAACTCGTGAGGCATCCGGGAGAAGAAATGACCGCGAAATCCAGGACTCCGACCGCGCCGGGATCGCGCGACAGGTGCGCCGCAGAAATCGGATCGGTGGGTCCGCTCAATCGACGGGCGTTCTTGCAAAAGGTCGGGGCCGGCGTCGCGCTGCTGCCATTCGCTGGAATGGCCATGGCGTATCGCAACCCATCCACCGCCAGCCCCGTACCGGAGAGGCAGGGAGCGGTATCGGCCGAGCCCGATTCACCGGCCGTCGCCATCGCCCACGCCCATATCGAGGCATGGAGCAACCATGACTTCACCACGGCGCGAAAGAGCCTTGCAGCCGACGTCCACTTCACCGCAATGAGCACGCAACCCGCCGTGCCGTCGACGAACCTCGTCGGCATCGATGACTACATGGCGAGCCTGGTCCGTTTCGCCCGGGCCGTCGTGCCGGCCAGCGCCCGCGTGATCGCGAGCGTCGGCGACGAACGCAACGCACTCATCATGGTGACTGTGAAGGCAGTTCTCGGCCTCGGCGCAGCGAGGACGCTTCCGACCGCTCGCCTCTATCGGCTCGATGGACGGGGCAAGATCGAGGACGAGCAAGTCATCTTCTATGTTGACCGGCGCTGAGTATTGCCCGGGTTCCCTTTGCACCCTGCCCGGCTTCATACAGCCGGACAGACCTTCGAATCGCCCGTGATCGGGTGGCCGCGCCCCGCTTCCCCGGCGGAACCGTGCCACCTCTACGCAGATTGCCGCGCTTTGCTGCGTGCAACGCTTGCGGACCCGCCCAGGAATATCCCCAGCAGCAGGCCAATGCCCCACGTCAGTGCGGGATTCGGAAAAGCCTGATGTTCGGGGAGGTAGACAGGCCAGATCGCCGAGGTCTCGTAGGTGTAGGTAGGCCCGAGTCGCTCGACGAGATCGTTCTTCATCTGCTGCAGGCTACGGATATCCTTTTCCTTGTCGGACAGCAACAGGCTCGCGAGTATGGGATTGGCGACATCCTTGCCGCTCGGACTGCTCTCTCTGTCTGGCAGAGCCGCTTTCCGGTAGCGGGCCTGGTCGGCCTGGTCGGCCTGCAGGTCGCTCTCTATCCCGGCGAGGCGCGCGCGTGCCGATGCAAGCTGAACCTCTTCGAGAGGCTGGTGGATCGCGCGCAGCCGAGCCACCGTCGCGTCGGCAAGCGCACCGGCCTGCTGCCGGGAATAGGAGCGCACGCTCAACCGGATCAACGGGCCCGCATACGGCAGAGGGTCCAGCTTCAGGCTCTTGCGGTAGAGACCGGCCACGGCCGACGTCGGTGCGTAGCCGGCGTCCTGCAGGACCTCGTTCTCGAACGGCACCAGCTGCAGCCGCTCCAGTACCCGCTGCAAGGGTTCGACCTTCGGATCCTGCCCTGGCGGTACCGCCCCGACCTGTCCGATCTGGATCCAGGCGGTCGCCTCCCACTGGCGTTTCACCAGATGCGCGAACGCATAGGTGCAGGCCAGGACCAGCACGAGCACGAGCACGAACCACTTCCACTCGCGTACGAAGATCCGCCACAGGTCGACCAGGTAGATTTCATCTTGTTCCATGGTTCGGTACTCGCTGGAAAGAACGTGAAGACGCGACTTGTGCGGCCATTGCGGCACCCCCTGCCCTCCGGTTCGGCAGCCATGCCGCGAACAGCTGCAGGAAAAGGCAAACGCCGATGAAGCCGGCATTCGTCCACGTGAAAGCCTGTGGCGCGAACGGCGACATCACACACACATAGGACATGCGCAGGAAGATCAGCAGGGAAAACAGCGGCACCGTCGGGCGTAGCCGCTGCACGCTCCACAGCAGCATGGCGTACAGCATGAACGCGGAAGCCACCGCGCCGTAGGGACCCAGTGCAAGCAGGAACGGAAAGAACTCGGTACCCACGTTGATGTTCGGCGCATCGAGCGGAATACCCGTCCCGGCCGTCGCCACAGAACCGTGCAGGGGGACCAGCTGGTTGATCAGGAAGTCCGCGTTGACGTAGTGCTTGGCCAGCATCGCGCTGAAGTTGTAGGGGCCAGCGCTGCCGTACAGCAGCAGCCACTTGATGCCTTGCGGCGCGGCGCGGTACATCTCACCAAACGGCAGCGTGACGTAGTCCAGCGTGCCCGAACGCACGATGCCGAGGATCGAGAACACGCTGACGCCCGCCAGCGCCAGGGCGCCGACGGTCATCCATGGCAGCGGCTTCTGCTGGTCGCGACGCAGCAGGATCAGCAGTGCGAACGAGAACACCGTGGCGAACAACCGGTTGCGGTCGATCACCAGCACCGGGAATACGAAGCCGGCCACCATCAGCAAGTTGCGCAGCCAGCGACGCCGGGTGCAGAGCAGGCCGATCGGCGGCAACACCCAGCACATGTCGGAAACGTGCCGGATGTGCTCGCGGCCGCCCTCCATCGACGCGTAGGCCGAAGGTTTGTCGAACAACGGGATCGGGAGCAGCGCGAGATCCAGCAGACAGAACAGCAGGATCAGGCCAGCGAGGACCAGTGCCACGAAGGCATCGCGTGTGCCGATGTAATGGCGTGCACGGAACTGCACCGTGGTCGGGATCCGCACGTCTGCCCGCAGGTCGAAGAGCACGATGGCCGAGGCGGTCACCGCCAGCAGAGCCAGGCCCTCGAGGTAGTCGGCCGGCAGCTCGTAGGTGAACCAGGTCAGGCCGCAGGCGAACAGGATGGGGAGGCCCAGCCAGGTGGAAGGCAATCGCAACAGCCGGTTCATGTCCCCTCCGCATGCGGTCCCGCGGAAGGCAACCTGGTCTTGGCGACCAGTGTCAGGTACGCCGCCAGATGGCACAGCAGCGGCCAGGGTCGTCGTTCCAGGAACGAGATCTTGGCGTTGATGTAATGCGACTGCGCCCGCAGCAGGGTCCGGTACGGCTCTTCGAACAGGCTGGCCCTGAACGCAGCCACCTGCCGCGACTCGGCCAGGTTGGCAATGCGGGTTCCCTTGTGCCGCGTCTTGCTCACGTTCGATTCGTGCAGGCGGTAGGCGCATACGTGGACGTCGATGAAACCAAGCCCGTCGCGGGCCGCTAGGCGCAGGAACAGGTCCCAGTCTTCGATGCGGAGGCCCTCGCTCCAGCGGTCGGCGGTATCCAGCGCGCATTTGCGGATCAGCACGACAGGCCCGCCGATGGCCCACTGCCGGATCACCGCGCGGCGGATGCCATCGTCGGTGCGGTAGAGGTTCTTGTCGGCGCCGTGCAGGTCGCACATGCCGCTGTCGTGCAGCTTGTGCCCGTTTCCGTCCACGACCATGGAGTCACCGATCACCGCCACCTTGTGCGGGTGTTCCAGCAGGTAGCGGACCTGCGCGCCGAGACCGCCGGGCAGCAGGTAGTCGTCGCTCGCCCCAGGCCGCAGGAACTCGCCGTTCGCGCGCGCCGCCAACTCGTTCAGGGTCGCGGCGATGCCATGGTGCTCCCGCTGCACGTACTCGATGGGGATATCCATGCAATGCGCGGCCACCCAGTCGGCGATGCGCGCGCCGGTGCGGTCGGTCGAACCATCGTCGATGACGATGAGTTCCTTGGCCGGATAGGGGTCTTCAAGCACGCTGTCCAGGCAGCGCCACACGTAGCGTTCGTGGTTGAACGCGGGAATCAGCACCGACACCAGCGGCGGCGCGATGCCTTGCATGGTGTCGTGGGCCGTCATCGCACCGTCTCCAGGTAACGCTGTACGACGAGCACGTTGAAGGCGAGGTAGCCGAGGTAGTTGGCCACAAAGGCATACATGGCACCGACCAGGCCGAAGCGCGCGGTGAACAGGTAGACCAGTGCCAGGTAGCTGGCCGCGAACACGCATTCGGAGAACACGAACAGCCGCGTCATCGCCTTGGCCAGCATCACGTACGAGAGCACGAAGGCGGCGATCTTGACCACGTCGCCCGCCAGTTGCGGCCCGTACAGCGCGTTGGCCGGCGCGAAGTCCGCACTGAACAGCAGGCGCGTCACCCAGCCCCGCAGCAGGTACACGGCCGCGGCCAGAGCCACCACCGTGGGCAGGAGAAATCGGTAGGCATGGCGCAACTCACGCACCAGCGCGTCGCGTTCCCGGATCGCGGCCAGCTTCGGCAGGTAGTAGATGTTGATGGCTGTGGTGAGGAACAGCAGGTAGGCATCCGACACCTTGCTCACCGCTTGCCAGTAGCCGACCTGCTGCCAGCCGAGTTCCAGCGCGAGGTGGTCACGCACCGCGATGTTCACCAGCGGCGAGACCAGCGCGGCGGTGAGCGTCATCACCGAGAAGGCGGCCAGCCGCAAGGTCATCTCGCGATCGAAACGCAGCCGAAGCATGCTGCGCCGGAAGTACGAACTACGCCACCACGCCGGTAGGCCGATCACCAGCCACAGCAGTTGGCCCACTACCAGGGCCAGCAACGCACCGTACAGATGCAGCCAGCGCGCCAGCCAGATCGCCACCACGATGCCGAGCAACGAGCCCAGCACCTGGATCAGCGCCAGCCGGCGCACGTCCATGAAGCCGTTGATCACGGCCAGGATGTAGTTGACCAGCGCGATGCCAAGCTGGGCCACAGCGAGCACGCGGATCAGGCCCGCATAGGCAGGGTCGTCCAGCAGCCATTGCGCCAGCTGCCGGCTGAACAGCAGCGCCAGGCACCCCATCAGCACGGAGGCGCACAGCGCGTACCAGAGCGCGGCGGCCAGCAGGCGCGCCAGGCGTTGCGGGTCGTGCCGGTATTCCGCGACGTACTTCACGACGCCGGCACTGATGCCGCCGCCAGCCAGTACCGCCAGCAACGACATCAGGCTCATGAACTGGCCTAGCTTGCCCACGCCCGCGGGCCCAGCGAACCATGCCACCAGCTTGATCACCACCAGCGCCGCCAGCAGGCGCGCCGCGGTGGCGATCGAGGAGTAGAAGCCGGCGCGGACGATGTTCATGGCGAGCATCCGAACGTGTTGCAGGCGTCGATCACGCGCTCCACCGCAACCTCGCCGAGGGCTGGCCCAAGGGGAAGGCTCAGCACCTCCTCGTGCAGGCGCTCGGTGACGGGCAGCCGGATTTCGTGCAGCTCGGCATACGCCGGCTGATGGTGCGGCGGCACCGGATAATGCACCTGGCTTTGCACGCCCCGTGCTTGCAGGTGCTGCTTCAGTGCGTCGCGATGGCGACAGCGCACCACGAACAGGTGCCAGGCGTGCCGCTCCTCGCACGCCACCTTCGGTAGGACGATCTGCGGATGACGGATGCCTTCGCGATAGCGCTGCGCCACGTACCGGCGCTTCGCCACGTCTTCGTCAAGGTGGCGCAGCTTCACCCGCAGCAGCGCGGCCTGGATCTCGTCCAGGCGGGAATTGATGCCCTGGAAAAGGTGGTGGTACTTCACCTCGGAGCCGTAGTTGCGCAGGGCCGCGACGCGCCTTGCCAGCCGTGCGTCACCGGTCACGACGGCGCCGCCGTCGCCTAGTGCACCGAGGTTCTTGGCGGGGAAGAAGCTGAAGGCCGCCGCATCGCCGAACGCGCCGGCCCTGCGTCCTTCGCTAGCCGCGCCGTGCGCCTGCGCGGCGTCCTCGATCAGTAGCAGCCCGTGACGCCGCGCCAGCCCGCCTAGCGCCTGCATGTCGGCCAGCTGGCCGTACAGGTGCACGGCCATGATCGCCCGCGTGCGCGGCCCTATCGCCGCCGCCACGCAGGCCGGGTCGAGGTCGAAGGTCGCCGGGTCGGGTTCCACCGGCACTGGCACCAACCGGTTCCCACTGATGGCGAGAAAACTGGCGATGAAGGTGTTGCCGGGGACGATCACCTCATCGCCCTCGGCCAGCGCACCCAGTCCCTGGTAGCCGCGTAGGATCAGCGCCAGCGCATCGAGCCCGCTGCCCACGCCCACTGCATGGCGCACGCCGCACCAGGCCGCGAACTCGCGTTCAAAGGCGGCCAGTTCCTCGCCGAGCACGTAACGCCCCGAGTCGATCACCCGCGCGGCCGCCGCCTTCAGCTCGTCGACATAGTCCGCATGGACGTCCTTGAGGTCGAGGAACGGTACCTCCATCCGTCGGGCGTCCATTACAGCGTCCACTCGTAGAAGTCGTGCACGATGGCACGCGCGCCGAAGTATTCCTTCTGCGTGACCAGGCCACCGTTGAGCACCCCGCCCTCGTGCTCGGTCGAGATGCCAAAACTGAAATAGCTGCGGCTCGCATAGACGCCGCCGATCAGCTCCGCCAGCAGCAGGCTGAGCGCGTTCACGTGCCGCCCCTCCTCTGAGGCGGCCAGGTACTGGGTGTGGACGGTCCGACCGAAGTCGTAGACGAGCGCACCCGCCAGCAACACCCCTTCGCATCGTGCCTCGTGCAGCACGATGTGCTGCGGGAAGCGCGCCTGCAGCAGGCGCAGTTCCGCGAGGCTGTGGGTCGGCCGGGTATTGTGCTGGTGAAGCACTTCGGCCAGTAACGCGTGGAAATCTGCCGGATCGGCGCCGGTCTGCAGGCTGATGCCAGCCTTGCGCGCCTTGTTGACGGCACGCCGGCGCCCGGACGTGAAGTGAAATGGCTCCTGTAGCGCGATGACCGAGGAGAGGTCGCGGCGCCGCAGCTGCGCGCCCAGCCGATGCAGGGCATACAGGTCCTCCTCGCACGGATAAGCGTGGAAGATGTGCGGCACCGCCTTGTAGATCACACGCTCCACACCCAACGCACGGTAGTGCCCGGCGATCTGCCCGAACACGGCCAGCGTCGATTCGGCGCGCAGGTCATGCGTGGCGATCAGCCCGGCATAGGTGAGGCCACTGTGGCTGGTCACCACTTTGCCGTGGATGTTCGCGGGGAATACCGCCACCGCCTCGCCATGCCGCTCGATGATCAGCGACTGGTCGACGAAACGGTCGGCGTGGTAATCCATGTAGCCGCGTCGGTGCAACAGGTTGCCGTTGCGGGACCGTTCGGCCAGCGCATCCCAGGCGTGCGCGTCGGTCGCGGCGTAGGGCCTAACTGAGAACATGCGCGCCACCGCCGAACCCGGCCGGTTCGGCTTCGGCCACGCCGAAGCCGTCCACGCCCATGTCGTTGCCGTTGTAGAACATAAGTAGCTTGTCACGCTGGCGGATCAGCGCGGGATAGCAGAGCGTGCGCGAATCCCAGCCGTCGCTGGACAGCGCGATGCCAAGCGCCTCGTCGTGGCGATCCCAGGCGATGCCATCGTCGCTCGTGGCGACGCCTGGGAAGTATTCGCCGGTGATATTGCCGCGCGTGAAGAGCATGAGATAACCGCCGTCGCGGCGGTATACGCGCGGCCGACCGATGCGGTATTCGCTGCCCTGTGGACGAAGACAGACTTGGTCAGTGCGCGGGATCGCCGCGAGATCGCCCGTTTCGGCGTGGCGGATGTGATAGCGCGGAAACGGCTGGGCACCGATGCGCTCCCAGTCGTCGCCCACCGCATACCACAGGCGCCAGCGGCCGTTCTCGTGCATGACCGAATGCACCGCGGCTATGGTGCTGCGGCCGGGCGCGCGATCCAGGATGGGCGTTTCCTGGGTACGCCGGAAGCTGTTGCCGCCGTCGCTGGAGACGGCCAGGCCGGTGAAGGCCAGGAACTTGGCCCTGGCCACGCGCTGGAAGCCGACATAGAACAGGTGCAGGCCGCCGGGCGCATCGACGAGATCGCCCAGGATCATGCCGTTGTCGTCGAAGCAGCCCGCTCGGCCGATATCCAGCACCGGTTCGGCACTGACCCGCACGACGGTCGCGGGATCGTCCGCACGCACGTCGACATAGCCGATCCGGCTGATGCCTTCGTCGTCGCGGAACCCGGCATAGACACGGATCAGCCCGTCGCCGATCCGGTACGGCGTCGGCGTGAGCGCCGAATGACACATCCAGCCTCCGACGCCCTGCCGCCTCGTGTCGAAGACCAGCCCTTTCTTGGCCCACGTGAACATGCGTTGGTCAAAGCCTCACGTCGAGACTCGAGCGGCCGGGCACCGCATGCGCCGGCGAGCCGACGTAGACCCGCTCCGGTTCCGTATCGCGGGTGACCAGCGCGCCGGCGCCAATGACATTGTCGTTGGCGATCTTCACATGGTCATTGAAGGTGCTGTTCACGCCGATAAAGCTGCTCTCGCCGATCTCGCAATAGCCGGAGATGACCGCATGCGAGGCAATGAACACGTTGTCGTGCACGACCGTGCGATGCCCCACATGGTTGCCGCTCCACAGCACGCAGTTGTTGCCGATGCGCACGAACGGCTGCACCACGTTGCCCTCGAAGATGAAAGTGTTCTCGCCCACCTGGGCGTTACGCCACACGAAGGCACGCGAACTGACGTAGGTGGCGAGCCGGTAGCCACGGCTCTTCGCATCGCGGTAGAAGCGCGTGCGCAGGCGGTTGAGCTGGCTGGCCGGTATCGCGACGAATACGTCGAACTCGGCCGGCGGATAATGTTCTTCTAGTGTTTCGTACGCCACCACCGGCCGGCCAGCCAGTTGCGGCTGCCCGAGATAGTCGCGCTCGACGCTGAAGGCAGCTACGTCATGCCCGCTGTCGTGTTCGAAATACTCGCAGGCGACCTGCGCGAACTCGCCCGCGCCGACGAGGACTAGAGGCTTTGGCATGCCACCATGCACTCCTGGTACACGGGACCGCGGACCTCGCGCAGGAAGGCGTCGTAGTCGGTGATGTAGTCGGCCGGGTCGTAGAGGTGATCGGCCAGCACCATCAGCACGCAGTCCTCGCTGAAGTCGTACAGCTCGCGCCACACCATGCTGCCCAGGTGCAGGCCGTACGACGGATCGTCGAGCAGGACCTCCACCGGGCCACTGCCGTCGTCCAGCAGGAAGGTGACGGAGCCACGCACCGCCACGGCCAGCTGGTTGAGATGACGGTGCGCGTGCCGGCCCCGATGCACGCCGTGATGGGTGGCGAACAGGTAGTACACGCGCCGGATCACGAAGGGCACGTTCTGATCCTGCTCCAGGGCGATCAGCATGCCGCGATCGTCACCATGCTTCTGCAACCGGATGCGTTCGATTTCCATGTACCGGACCCGCCCCTGCGTTCATGGATATGACCCACGACACCTGAGTGTCTTCCGGCTGACGAAAGGTTGTGCCTCCTTCGGGAGAGGCCAAGTGCCGGTTCCGTTCGTGACGACGCTCCGACTCCGGTCACGGCCATAGCGCGCGACCGGACCATCGACGATTCCGGACCTGCCGGTTGCCGGATGCAACCTTTCGTCGTTCAAGCGGCACTCCGTATCGCAGGGCTCCCTGAAGCATCACGCGCCTGAGCCTCGCTCCGACGGAAGCAAGCCATGGGGACGTGCATGGGATCGGCTGGATGACGACGACGCGCAAAGATATCCGGGATTTGCAGAGGGAGCGGCGAGCCGTACACCTGAAGGCACTGTCGCTGACGGCGTTGCTGGCCGTGGTCGCTGGCTTCGGCAACGTGCTGCTCTGGTCGTCCGTCGCGCAGGCGCAGCAGCGTGACGACACAGGCACCGACCAGGCCACCGCGCACCAGCCATCCAGCCGCCTGACCGAGAGCGACATCACACGCATGCTGCCGGCCACCGACATGGGCGCCGGCGCGGCGATGCACCGCGGCGCTGTCCCTGCCCTTGCGTCTGAGGACGGCCCTGCCACCCCATTCGATGCGGCCTCGATCCCGAAGAATCCCTTGGCACCGGACGCGGACGCGATCGGTGCCAGGAGTTGCGCAGCCTGCCATACGCTGGAGAGCATGCAGGCCGCGCATAGCCTGCATGTCGCTGCGTTCCGCGCCGGCAGCGCCAACACGGGACCGCAGGCTGCGTGCGAGGCCTGCCACGGTCCCGGCTCGGAGCATGCGAAGAATCCCGCGGCACCCGGCCTGATCATCGCCTTCACGCACGACTCCAGGACGCCGGTCGATGTACAGACGCGCACCTGCCTGAGTTGCCACGTCGGCGGCGCACGCCAGCACTGGATCGGCTCGGTGCACCAGGAGCGCGGCCTGTCGTGCACCGACTGCCACAACCCGATGACGCGGCTGTCGGCCGAGGGTGTGCTGGCGAACGAATCCATCAACCAGGTGTGCGCCACCTGCCACCAGGACATCCGCGCCCAGTTCAACCGTCGCTCGCACATGCCGCTGCCGGAGGGGCAGATGTCCTGCGTCGACTGTCACAACCCGCACGGCTCCATCACCCAGCCGCTGCTGAAGACCGACACCGTCAACGAGACCTGCACGACCTGCCACGCCGAGAAGCGCGGCCCGTTCCTGTTCGAGCACGCACCGGTGGCCGAGAACTGCCTCAACTGCCACGCCCCGCACGGCTCGAACCAGGAAAACCTGTTGGCCCTGCCGGTGCCGATGCTGTGCCAGCAATGCCACACGAACACCGATCACCCCAACGACCTGCTGACGCGTCAGAGCCTGCGCGGCGGGCTGGTTCCGGACGAGCGCGTGATGGAGCGCGGCTGCCTGAACTGTCACAGCAACATCCACGGCTCGAACAACCCCAACGGTGCCAAGTTCCACCAGTGACCCGCCATCCGGCGAAGGGCGGAGAACGATGCTCAAGCACAAACCCCTGGCTGCCCTGCTCGGATTGGCACTCGGCGTCGCAGGCCCCGCTCCGGTGCTGGCGCAGAGCGATTCCAGCGACACCCAGCGCGTGGGCAACAGCCAGTTCGGCAATAGCCTCGACCCCACCGGCTGGGCGATGTTCGACACGCGGGATCCGGCCGGCATGTCCTGGCTGCACGCCGGCCAGCTGCGCACGCCGACCGGCGTGCTCTACCCCTGGCCGCGACAGATACCCGACGAGGGCAGGCCAGACAGCGGCGGCTGGACATACTCCGGGCTGGCCGAATTCGGCTACCTCCATGTCAGCGGCGACCGCAACAACGAGTTCTTCCGGATGTATTCGGGCTGGAAGGATGGCCTCGTGCTGGGTATGTTCGCGTTCTCCGCGCTGAACCACCGGACCGGCCAGTACGCCGAGTTCCGCGGCAGCCGGATCAGCAGCGAAGACCAGTACTACCGCCTGCGCGCCGGCCGCTACGGCGACTATCATGTCGAAGCGTTCTACCGGGACATCCCGCATACCCTGAGCACGACGGCCTATCCGCTGTGGAACGGTGCGGGCTCCACCGACCTGACGCTGCCCGACGGCCTTGCCACCGGCAGCACGCCGGCACAGGTGCAGGCCGCGGAGGCGAACCGGCCACGCCGGACCTTATCGGTGAAACGCCAGAGCGAGGGCGTCAGCTGGGAGGGCGCACTGAGTCGCGACTGGATCGGCTACGTCGGCGTCACCAGCGAAAACCGTACGGGCGACCGCGACTGGGGCGGCCCGATGTACCTGAGCTACTTCTTCGTCGGCCCAGGGCCAGGCGGAGCGGGCACGCCCAGCCTGCCAGGCACGTTCGGCGGGCAGTACGAAACCGTGCGCCCAGTCGACTTCACCACCACGGACATCAACCTGGGCTTGCGCAACAAGGGAGGCGCCTCGGGCTGGCTGGTCAACTTCACCATGACCGGCTCGTTCTTCCGCAACCACAAGCGCACGCTGGACTATGCCGTGCCGTTCGCCGTATCGCCTGGCTTCACCTCGGCCATCACCGGCGGCAGCTGGTCGCTGGAGCCGGACAACAACTACTACAACGTGCGGATCGAGGCGTCGCATCCGCTGAAGCTGTGGCGCGGCGAATTGTCCGTCTCGGCGGCCTACAGCAGCACACGGCAGAACGATGCGCTGCAGGCGCCGCTCAATCCCATGTACTGCCCGAGCGGGCAGTACCTCGGCACCACCGGCATTGCCTGCGCGGACTGGAACACCACCGCCGCGCTATCGCGGCAGGACGGCGACGCGCGCATCGACGCCGGCCTGTTGAACCTTCGCCTGGATTTCCGTCCCACCGCGAAGCTCAGCTGGCATGTCAGCCTGCGTCAGCGCGACGAGAACAACATGACGCACTACACCATGTACAACCCGTTGACGGGGCAGTACGGCTACGTTCCCGAAAACGGGGCGGAACCGCTCGTCACCGGCGGGACCGCACTGTTCCAGCCCGGCAGTCCGCTCTACCAGTCGAACTTCGCGCAGATCGCCAGCATCCCCTTCAGCTACAACGACCGCAAGACGGAACTGGGCGGCAGCTACCGGATAAACTGGGACAACACGCTGGGCGCGAGCTACCTCCTCGACTATCAGACGCCACGTCCGCGCGAACGCAGCTACATCAACGACCAGCACGTCAAGCTGAGCTGGGACACGAAAGCCCTTGGCAACGCGACCCTGCGCCTGAGCTACGAGTACCAGAAGCGGACGGGAGGGGCCTACAACCCCGATCCGTATCTCGCCGCGTATTCGCCCTCCATGCCCGGCTACGTGCAGCTTGCGGTCGGCTATACCGCATTCACCGTCGCGCAGATGTACAAGTACGACATGAGCAACCTCGAGGCGGGCAAGCTCAAGGCGATCCTGACCATGCCGCTGGGGACCACGGCAACCTTCAGCGCCACGTTGTACGGCAATCGCAGCCGCTACGGTGCGGACATCGGGCGGCAATCCTTCGACACCACCGGCGCAGACCTGTCCTGGGACTGGGCGCCGAGTGCGGCGACCTCGATGAGTGCCTACGCGGGCATAGCATCGAGCCGGCTCAAGCAGGGCAACGTCAACGACAACGAGGCGCTGACCTTTTCCTCACCGCAGCAGGCAGACCCGCAATTTGGTGGTCCGTTTTTCCCGTACGCCAATTTCTGGACGGCAACTGACAACGAGCGTGATGTCGACGCCGGCGCGCAGCTCAGGCACAGCTTCTCGCCGCGGGTCCGGCTAGACCTCGACTACGACTACACCTGGTCGCGCGGCCTCAACAGCTACGACTACGCCAGCCTGGCGGCGATCTCCACGGTGTACCGGGCCATCCTGACCGCGGCGGATGTCGGTAACAGTTTTCCCGCCAACGTTTATCGCATGCAGACGCTCACGGCTCGCCTGAACCTGGCACTGACCCGGAAGCTGGGTCTGGCCCTGTACGGGAAATACGAGTTCGGCAATTACGCCGACTGGCATTACGCGGGTTTCGACACGCCTGCCGACCTGATTGTCGGCAATCGCGTCTTCACCGAACTCGGCCCGCAACCGCATTGGCATGTCTTGCTGGTAGGTGCCTTCGTGACTGTGAAGCTCTGAGGGAAGTATCACGATGTTTTCCATGCATCGTTTTTTCCATCTACTGGCGGCCGCCGTACTGGCGGCGTCCGCGTTTTCGTCGGTCGCGACAGACGGCACGTCGGCCCGCCAACCGGCGGCGTGGGTCGACCTGCGCCGGCAGCCGCCGATCAGCGGGGACGCCCGGGCCGGCCAGGCGAAGTCGACCATCTGCGCGGCCTGCCACGGGCCACAAGGCCTGGCCATAGCGCCAAACTTTCCGAACCTGGCCGGACAGTCGGCGACCTATCTTTACGTGCAGCTGAGAACCTTCAAGGGTGGCCAGCGCAGCGACCTGGTCATGAGCGGCCAAGCCGCAGCACTGGGCGACACGGATATGCGCAACCTTGCCGCCTACTACGCCTCGCTTCCAGCCAAACCAGTGGGCAAAAGCCAAACCGCCTCTCGCGGCGGGCGGCTCTTTCTCGAAGGCGACCCAGCCCGAGGGATGCCTCCCTGTCAGGCTTGCCACGGCCCGACAGGTCGTGGGCCACGGGGGTACCCCAGTGATGCGCCACAGCCCCCTTGGGCGACCTTCCCGCGATTGCACGGCCTTTCCGCTGTCTACGTGACAAAAGAACTGGACGATTTCAGGAGCGGTGCGCGCAGCGGCACCAGCAATGCGCGGATCATGCATGGCATAGCACAGACACTCGACGACGCGGACATACAGACACTGTCGGACTACATCGCGACACAATGACCATGCACCCCTCATCCAGCCCCCGCCAGACTGTCGCCTACCGGAGGAATGATGGGCATCGCCCGCAACGCCGCCGCAGTCCCGGATTCGCGTTAGGCTCCGCAAACTCGGGAACCATACAGGCGATTTGGTGCGGACCATTCACCCCATGAATCGATCCGTACCTGGCTTGGCATCGCTGGTGCTGGGCACCTGCCTTTCCTGGGGATTGCATGCGCAGTCGACGGGCTTCCACGGCGCCGTGGCACTCAGTTCGCAACTGGTCGATCGCGGCCAGGCGGTTACCAACCAGACACCGATCCTGCAGGGAGCAGCCTCCTGGACCTTGCCAACCGGCTGGTCGCTGGACCTGTCGGCAGGCACTGAGCTGCGCACGCCCAGCCATCTTGCCGAAGCCTCCGCCCGGGTTTCGCACTACTGGCCACTGTCCAATGCCTGGCAGATGCAGACGGACCTGCTGTATTACCGCTACTCCGGCTCGGCCCGCGCACGCGCTTTCGATCGGGCCGAGGCGGGCATCCACTGGATGTACCGTGACGTCCTGACTTTCGGTCTGTCGGCCGCCCGCGTACTGGACGCGAGGGACCGCCGGACGCTGGGGGCCGCCGATCTCGATTTCCATTGGCCGTTGCCATGGCATTTCTATCTTTCCGCCGGTGCGGGCATCGCCCAGACCCCCGCCACGCCCTACCGAGGCTACGGGCACGCAGGTCCTTACCACGAGGGGCACGCAGGCCCTTACTACGACCGCGAATCCCCGGACTCCTACCGCTATGGACATGCCGGTCTGATATGGGCCGTGGGGAACTGGCGTGCGGAACTCCAGCGTATCGTGACCGACCCGCGCGTGTACCGGCAGCGGGGCGTTCCCAGCGTTGCGCCGTGGGTGGCGACGGTTTCATGGTCTTTTTGATCCGGGGCAACCTTTTCGCGTCCAAAGGGCACCAAACTGGCAACCCATGAACGAAGCCGACACCGACGCTGATGTCATCGACCGCATGCTGCTGCAGCGCATGGCGACGGGCGACCGTGCCGCGTTGGCCGCGTTGTACCGCAGTTACCACGGCCGGTTGTGCCGCTTCCTGTCCCGTCTCACCCGACGCAGCGACGTCATCGAAGAGGTCGTCAATGATTGCTTCTGGATCACCTGGCAGAAGGCGGGCGAATTCCGCGGCGATTCGCGCGTTTCCACCTGGATCATGGGTATCGCCTACCGCTGCGGCCTCAAAGCGTTGCGGCAGCACGGCGACGAACCCGTCGAATACGAGATGCCGACGGACGAGCTCGCCATGTCCAACGACCCGGACGAAGACCGCGAGTTGCGCGACTGGCTGGGCAAGGGACTCGAACACCTGTCGGCGGACCAGCGCGTGGTGATCGAGCTGGTTTACGGCGTGGGGCATTCTCTGGACGATGTCGCGGCCATCATGCAGTGTCCCCTGGGTACGGTGAAGGCACGGCTGTTCTATGCCCGGGTCAAGCTCCGCAACGTGCTGCCCGCCCTGGCCGGCAACCCGGTCGCCTGTAAGGAGGGTGCGTCATGAAGCCCACTGCGCCCCCCGGCATGGATTGCCCGCACGCCTGGGAACTGATGCCCTGGGTGCTGCAGAATGGCACCTCAAAGGAACAGGCTGCCTGGCTGGAAAACCACCTCGCTGGCTGTGCGTCCTGCCGCGCCGAGTTCGCGCAACAGGGTCGCCTGCGGCTCGCGCTGTCACTGCCTCCGAACCTGCCACTCGACGCGGAGGCCGGGTTGAAGCGCCTGCTGGCCCGACTCGATGTGTCCGATCCCCAGCGGACTCCGCTCGAACTCCAGGAAACTCCCCGGCAACCACGATCGAGGGTCTGGCTGGTGCGGGCGCTGGCTGCCGCGGTGCTCGTCCAGGCGGTCGGCCTCGGCGCGCTTGGCGTCAAGCTGGCCTCCGTCGAAATCTCGCCCTACCGCACGCTCAGCGAGGCGCCAACGCCCATGCCCCCCGGCGCGATCCGCGTGGTGCCCGATGCGGCCATGACGCTGGCTGACTGGAACGCCTTGCTGCATGCACTCCACCTGCAGGTGGTGCATGGCCCCAATAGCGTCGGAGCCTACACGGTGGTGCCGACAGATGCCGCGGCGGCGACCGGACAGATCCTGCCGAAGCTGCGTTCCGCGCACGGCATCCGCCTGGCCGAGCCCATCAGCGCCACGCCATGAACGTCCGGGCGTTCATCCTCGTGGCGCTGGCCGCCGTCATGGGCGCATCCGTGCACCGGGCGATGGCCAGCGATGCCCTAGGTGCACCGACTACGACGGCGGCGTCGATGGATGCACGCCGCGACATCGTTTTGGCGGTCGCCAACCTGCTGGAACCGCCCTCGACGCGCGCCGGCTCCAGCCTGCTGGGCTACACACCGCCTGCGCGTTACGGCGCCGGGCAGCGCGCGCTGTCCATCATGGATGCGCTGAAGCGGCAGTATGGCCTGCGCGAGATCACCGGCTGGCCGATCAAGCCGCTCGGGCTGTACTGCGCCGTGTTCGAACCTCCGCCCGGCACGACGCGGGACGACCTGCTCAAGACGCTCGCCGCGGACAAGCGGGTGCGTCTTGCGCAACCGTTGCAGGATTTCGCCGTCTACGCGCAGCAGGCCGCATCCACGCGCCGATACAACGATCCCTATGTGGATCTCCAGCGCGGCTTCGTCGACACCGATGCTGCCCGTGCCCATGCACTCAGCCAAGGCAACGGGGTGGACGTCGCGATCGTCGACACCGGCGTCGACGTGCACCATCCCGAACTGCAGGGGCGCATCCGCGACGTGCACGACCTGGTGGACGACGGCGGCCGCACGTTCGATACCGATCCCCACGGTACCGAAGTGGCCGGCATCATCGCGGCCGATGGCAACAACCGCCAGGGCATCGTCGGCATCGCCCCCGACGCCATGCTCAGCGTCTACAAGACCTGCTGGTATCCACCGGTGCCGGACACCGGCGCACGCTGCAACTCCTTCACCCTGGCCAAGGCGCTGGCGGCGATCCTCGACACCCGGGTCCGCATCGTCAATCTGAGCCTGGGTGGCCCGGTCGACCCATTGCTGCACATGTTGCTGACGCGCCTGCTTGAAGACGGGCGCATCGTGGTGGCCGCCATGCCCCCGGCCGGGGTGCCCGACGGCTTCCCCAACGACGTCCCCGGCGTCATCGTGGTACGCACGGCCGACACGTCGGCGGCCCCGCCCGGGATATTGAGCGCCCCCGGGACGGACATCCTCACCACCCAGCCTGGCGACGGCTACGACTTCACCACCGGATCGTCCATGGCTGCCGCGCACGTGAGCGGCATCGTCGCCTTGCTGCTCGCACTTGCCCCGAGACTCGACGCGCGCAGCATCCATACCCTGCTGCTGGACAGCAGCAGGGTATCGGGCGGCATGCTGCAGGTGAATGCCGCCGCGGCGGTGGAGCAATTGCGTGGCACGCGGCGAAGCACGCATTGAGTCTGGCAGCCTGCATCGCCCCACGGCCACGGAAGACCGCGTGAGTTCGCCGCTGCCCGACGTCGCCACCCTCGCTCGTTCGCACGCGGGTGCCGTCCTGGACTGGGTGGGCATGGACGGCATCGGGATGCCGGTGCATTTCGATGCCGGCAACGGCGAGACCCAGCGTGCCAACGCCCGGCTCGGCCTCTTCGTTGATCTCGCGCAGCCAGACAGGCGCGGCATCCACATGTCCCGCCTGTATCTGCTGGCGGACGAATACCTGTCCGCGCAACCGCTGGATGCGCCTCTGCTCGAGTCCCTGCTGCGCGCCTTCCTCGTCTCGCAGCAAGGGCTGGCCCGACGTGCCCGAGCCAGCCTGCGCTTCGATGCGTTCGTGCGTCGCACCGCATTGCGCAGCGACAATGCGGGTTGGCGCGCCTATCCTGTGTCCATCGACGCCCGCCTGGACAGCGACGGCTTCCACCTGGAGCTGGGCACGGAAGTGACGTATTCCTCCACCTGCCCTGCCTCGGCAGCACTGTCGCGCCAGCTGATACAGCAGCAGTTCGCACGCGATTTCGACGGTGCCGAACCGCTGGAGCATGCAGCCGTGCTGGCCTGGCTGGGCAGCGAGCGCGGCATCGTCGCCACGCCGCACGCACAACGCAGCGTGGCGAGGCTCGCAGTGCGCTTCATTGATGGCGTGCCGCTGAACCTGATCAGCCTGGTCGATCGCGTCGAACGGGCGCTTGGCACGCCGGTGCAAACGGCCGTGAAGCGGGAGGACGAACAGGCTTTCGCGCGCGCCAACGGCGCGAACCCGATGTTCTGCGAGGACGCCGCGCGCCGCATCTTCCGCGTCCTGGATGACGACGACACCATTGCGGATTTCCGTGTCCACCTGGAGCACCGGGAAAGCTTGCATCCACATGACGCCGTGGCGCAGGTGAGCAAGTCGATGCGCGGGGAAGCTGGCTAGACCCCCGATAACTTGACCTAATCGGCCCGGCGAAATCCACCTATAGGTGAAGGTCAAGGAGAGGCGGCCAGTCCTTCGGTGAGGAAATCGATCAACACGCGGACGCGGTGTGACAGGTGCCGGTTCTGCCTATACACGGCGTGGATCCCAGAGCTCAGAAGGGGATAGTCGGACAGGACCGGCACGAGCAGCCCGCTCGCCAGCGCCGCGTCGGTGGCAAAAGTGGGGACCGCTGCGATCCCCAATCCCGCCACTGCCGCCTCGACGATGCATTCAGCGTTGTTCGCCCGAAGTCGGAAAATTGGCTTGGCGCGGTAAAGCTGGCCGCTATCCAATCGAAAAGACCAGTAAAGCGATTCGGGAACGTTGCTGGAGACCAGGCCATCGTGATCCACCAACTCTTCCGGGTGCCGTGGCGTGCCCTTCCTGGCAAGATACGACGGTGCCGCGCAGGCGATGCGCGTCAGCGGAGCCAGGCGGCGTGCAACCAGGCTGGAATCGTCCAGCTGGCCAAGCCGGATCGCCAGATCGAAGCCCTCACTCACGATGTCTTCCAGGGAGGTGAAGCGTTCCAGCTCATTCATCGCAATCTCTCAAGAATCGTTCGATGGGATGAATGTAGGAATCCTGACGCCTCACCGGAAGCCACACGGAAGGCAAATGCTTGTTCCCCTCCCGAGAACTGCGCTTGAGCTCGGACGGTCCCAGCCCAACGTATTTCTTGCCGAGACGTAAAACGTGGTACGGGACCCATGCGTCACGAAGTCTCTACTTTAGATTGGCCCGGATATCTGGGGCTGGGTCATGGCCAAAATTGGCCTCGCGAAATACCCGTCTGCCCACCGCGCGTGTTTGCCCCTGCCGGACTAGAATCCAAGCACGGGATTCCTGGTCGAGACGACCGCAGGACCGCACATTCCCAGGGACCGGAATTCGCCGCCCAGGCCGCGGCCCAGATCGACCAGGCCATGCGTTCGCTGGCCCTGCGTCAGGTGACACCTTGGGCGAAAGTAGACGCTGGACATGGCGAGATTCGCCGCTGAGAGGGTTTTCTGAGGAAAAGCCATGGCTGAGATTTCGAAAAAGATGACCTTCAGTGTCAGCGCGAGGCGCGTTGATGCGCACGGCGGCACGGCGCACTGCAAGGATGCCGACATCACGCTGGACACCGATCTGGCCGGTCGTCGCGATGCCTTCAACCCGGCCGAGTTGCTACTGGCGGCACTTTCTGCGTGCATCATCAAGGGCATCGAGCGTGTTACGCCAATCCTGAAGTTTCACCTGCGCGGTGTGGAGGTTCGAGTACGCGGTGTACGTCAGGATGCGCCGCCACGTATGGAATCCATCGATTACGAGATTCTGATCGATACCGATGAGAGCGAACACCGGCTCGAACTGCTGCACGAGAACGTCAAGAAGTACGGCACCGTGTTCAACACGGTCGCGCCCGGCACAGTGCTGACCGGAGTCCTGCGACGGGCCTGTTGATCTGCATCTACGACCATCGGTTATCCGTCGAGTGCCAGCCATTCGATTTCGCACAGCCTCGGTCCACCCTACCCCCGATGACTTGACCTAATCACTCCCCTTCGGATCCGTTGTGGCCAAAATGAGAGATGGTCTCGCTGCGAGAGCGGAGCTTTGCGTACTCCACGGTGGTTAGGGCAATGATCAGCAGATCACACAGCGTCAGCGCGAGATAGCTGGCTGATAGACTCGTCGCGGCCATGTAGTAGATCTGGTGCGCCGCGAACAGTGCGGTCAGCACGATCAGTCCTGGGTAGGCCCACAGTCGGCCGCGCACGATCTCCACCAACACGATCAGCCTCGTCACCCCATGCGAAAGCAGATACCAAGGTCGCGAACAGCATGGCGTGCTGCTGAAAGTGGATTGCCCAGCGCAGGATATGCACGGCGAAAAAATCGTGCGGATCCTCGCGGAGCTCGGGAGCCACGAGAGCAGCGCCCCTGCCCTGCAACCATTGCGGATCGATCAGCAGCAGCCACAAGCCGCCCACCACTTCGCCCAGGGCATCGATGGCCTAGAGCACGAGAGCGATTGCGAATGCCTTGTCGGTCGCTGTTTGCGTGGATAGGTATCGCATGCGCCGCTCGTCAATCCTGCAACTGAAGAGCCCGGGGGACCGGGCTCCTGTCCGAACCAACCGTTCAAGCTCAGTCGCCATCATCGTCGTCGTAACGTCGTCCGTATGGTGCGCCGTACACGACCGCTCGCGTGACCACTGGCGAATCTTCGTAGATCACCCTAGTGGGCCGACGATAGACCACCCTCGGCGAAACTTCGTAGTAACGGGGGGCTGGAGCAACGGCACCGTCGATGAGGCCATCCACCGCACCGGCGACTATCGCGCCTGCTATCCACTGGCCACCGTCCCTGTCGTCGCCGCGACGCCATCTGTCGCCATCGCGATGCCATTCATCACGATCGCCATGCCAGTCGCCGCGATCACCATGCTGCCAACCATGCTGATACCGATCGCCGTGATCCCAGTGATCATGGGCCGATGCGCCCAGCGGCATGGCGCACACGGTGGCAACTGCCAGTCCGATCAACATTTTCTTCGCAGCCAAGTGCTTGACCATGACGAACCTCCGTCGGCTTTGTCTCGATGTCCGGCTTTCGTACGTCATGCGAGCAGAGGATCCAGCCGGTCGATCCACCACGCCGAGCGAATGATCGACATCACCATTCGCCTCATTTCGCATGGTTCCTAGATACGTCCAGTATCTTATGGGTCACTTAGCTGTGTGCGGACCGACCGGCGTTGTACAGCTGGCAGTCACCGTATAACCAGACGCGCTGCCCTTCCCTGCAGAGCGAGTCCGCATCGCATGTGGTCGCTTGGCACATCTTGCTCGCCTCCAGTGCCGACCGTTGCTGGTCCACTTACCCCCGATAACCATCCCTAATTGCCCTGCCCGGGACCATTTTTTGCCGACCGGATACTTTGCCCACGCGCGTTTCAGTAGGCCTGGCAGGAAAGATCCTGTCCGTTCCCAAACCTTGACCTGTTGCTGCCTTACTGTGCCGCCGCGTGCTGGCCGCATACACAATGATCCGGATGCAGCTTGGCCAGCACCTTGGCGTGGCGGAGCACCTCGGGAGCCTCCAGCGGGCCGCCATGACCCATGTGGAAGCGCTTGGCACCGCTATTGACGAGCCGCTCGAGCTCACGAGCGACGGTCTGCGGGTCGTCCTCGAACGGCGGACGGATGGCGCGGCCATTGAACGCGATGCCACCGATCAGGATGCCCGAGGCAATCAGGTCGCCGACCAGCGCATCCTGCGAGGCCAGTTCGACGCCGATCGAGCCGGGGGTATGCCCTGCAGTGTGACGCACGATGCCGTCGACGCCGAAATCCTTGAGCGAAATCGTCTCGGCGTCTTCCATCAGCAGGTCGGGCGCGAAGCCCACGTAGGGCTCGTGCGGTACCGGTGTCTTGACGAAGAGCTTGCCCACCCAGCCGGTGGTGCAGTAGGTCATCGGCACTTTGCGGCTGTAGTAGTCGGTGTCGTCCTTGTGCGCCAGGATCGGCGCACCGGACAGCTCGCGGATGCGTGCGGCGCTGCCGGCGTGGTCGGTATGCGCATGGGTCACCACGATCAGCTTGATGTCCCTGAAGGTCAGCCCATGCTTGTGCAGCACGCGCTCGACCTTGCGTTCGGAGCCGGGGATGCCGGTGTCGACGAGGATGCTGCCTTCGTCGGTTTTGATCAGGTGGGCGTTGACCATGTTGAACGGCAGGATGGGGATCTGGATGATCTCTTGGTTGGCCATGGACGTGTCCTGGTGAAGTGTGGAGGTGTTGAGGCAAGCCGCCTTGGTAGCGGGTTCTTCGCCACCACGCATGCGTCGCTTGCGGTGAGAAGCATTGGCGTCATCTGGCGGGCGCCGGTGCGGTTACGGATGACGCGATGCGTCTCATGCGTCTGCGGTCAGGCGGGCCATGCCGCAGTCACCGCAACGGGTCAGCGCAACTTCGCGCTGGGATTCGGGCAGCGCGAAGAAGCCGCCCTTGGTTTGCGCCAGCACGAATGCCTTGATGATGCTGGGGAGATCCGACGGTGCCTCCAGCGGCGACAGGTGTCCGATGCCCGGGATCACCACCAGCCTGGCCTGGGGAATGTGTGGCAGCAGCTCACGCCGCAATACCTCAGGTGGGTCGACCCGATCGTGCTCACCGGAAATCACGATCACTGGCACATCGATCTTCGGTACGACTGCGGTGATGTCTTCCTGGCTGGTCGCCAGCGGCCAGGCCGCCTTGGCTGGGCTGGCGCCGGCCAGACTGTCCGCGATGACCGTGTCGAGATCGCCGTCGGACAAGCCGCCGGGTGCGAGCACCTGCTGCACGGTCGCGACGATGCTCTCGCGCGAATCGTAGGCATGCACCATGCTCTGGCGAGCCTCGGGCGGAAGCGCCAACGGCGTCGGCGGCGCCGGAGCTACCAGTACCAACCCGCGCAGCCCGCGCGGGCGCCGCGATGCCGCCAGCTGTGCGACCTTGCCCCCCATCGAGTGGCCGACCAGGATGTAGCTCTCCAGCGCCAGTGCGTCGACCACGGCGAGCACGTCGTCGGCCAGATCGCTCAACGCATAGCCGGCCTCCGGCGCCGCGGACTTGCCCCAGCCGCGCTGGTCGATGGCGACGGTGCGGTAGTCGGGGGACAGCGCGTCGACCACGTGTTGCCAGGTGCGCGAGGAACCGCCCCAGTAGTGCAGGAACACCAGCGCCGGTCCGCCCGCGCCGCGTTGCTCGACATGTAGCTCGAGATCATTTGCCTTGATCATCATGGGATATCACTCCTGCGTGTCGTCAGGGCGTGGCGCCCATCCGGGATCGGGCGCCACGCCATACCGCTGTCGCGTCCAGGGTTGGCGGATCAAACCGCTGCCGAAACGATGAAGTCAGCCACAGCCTGCGGCTGGGAAAGCATCGGAACGTGGCTGCTATCGACGTGCGCCACGGTGGCGTTCATGCGCGCAGCCATGCGCTCCTGCTCGACGCGGGGAATCGCGTGATCCTGGTTGCCGATGAAGTAGTACGTGGGCCGACTGCGCCATGCCGCCTCGGTCAGCGTGCCGCCCAGTGCGGAGGCGTGCAGCGGTCCTTGCGTGGCGTAAATGACGGCCTTATCGGTGTCGTCCAGATCCTGTGCGAACAGCTTGAAGACGCCGTCACGGGTGAGCTTCAGGTATCCCTGCGCATCCGGGCGGATTTCGTCGTTGAGCGGCGCCGCCTCGAACTTCTCGAACAATGTACCCGCTGACTCGCCCGCGTCCGGTGCGAACGCGTCGATGTAGACCATGCGGGCCACCTTCGGGTCGTTGCCCGCTTCGCCGATCACCGCGCCGGCATAGCTGTGGCCGACCAGCACCACGTCGCCTTCCGCCAGCGCGATGGCGCGCTGCACGGCGGCCACGTCGGCCTCGAAGCCGGTCAACGGAAGCTGCACGGCGGTGGCGGCGAGGCCCTTGCTGGCCAGCAGCGGGATCACCTTCGACCAGCTCGAGCCATCGGCCCAGGCACCGTGGACCAGGATCACATTGGGGATGGAAGTGTTCATCAGTTTTTCTCCGTCGGTAGTCGGCCGTGGCCGTGGGTGGTTTGACGGAGAAATCTTGGCCCCCGCGCGGATGGCAGAAAGGACATAATTGCCACTTATCCTGCCAACCGTGGAAATCCGGCATGCCGCGTCCGAAAACAGCGAGAACGCTCTGGTTTGTCGTATTCCCCGGGTTCGAGTTGCTCGACCTTGGCGGCCCGCTCTGCGCCTTCACGCTGGCGAGAGACTTTCATCAGGCCGGCTACGACATCCGCGTCATCTCCGCTGAGGGCGGCCTGGTCCGCGGAAGCTCCGGGATCGCCATCGACACCACGGCGCCATCGCCTCGAGGGCATGTCGACACCTTGATGGTGGTGGGTGCGCCGACGCCGGACGTATTCGATACACAAGCGGAGACGGTGGACCTCGTTCGTGCCATCGCCCCGCGTGCCCGACGCAAGGCGAGCGTCTGCACCGGGGCTTTCCTGCTCGCGGCGGCCGATCTGTTGGACGGCCGCCGGGCCACCACGCATTGGCGCTGTGCACCCGAGCTGCAACGACGTTACCCCGCCATCAAGGTCGAGTCGGACCGGATATTCACCCGCGAAGACGACATCTGGACCTCCGCCGGCATCACCGCCGGGATCGACCTCGCGCTGGCGATGATCGAGGAAGACTGCGGCGCCGAAACATCCAAGGCCATCGCGCGCGACCTGGTGGTCTACCACCGCCGCAGCGGAGGACAGTCGCAGTTTTCGACCATGCTCGATCTCGAGCCGACCCCGGGTCGTATCCGCGACGCGCTGGGCTACGCCCGCCAGCATCTCAGGGAACATCTTTCCGTCGAGCGGCTGGCCGAAGTGGCCAACATCAGTCCACGCCAGTTCGCACGCCAGTTCACCGCCGAGACCGGCGAGACCCCTGCCCGCGCCATCGAGCGCCTGCGCTGCGAAACGGCCTTGCCGCGGATCGAGGAAGCCAGCGAGCCGCTGGAGCAGATCGCAAGGCAGGTCGGCTTCGACATGGAGCGCATGCGGCGAGCCTGCCTGCGCATCTATGGGCTCTCACCCCAGGCCTTGCGCCGCCGCAGCCGCGGCTTGCAAGGCTAGCGCAGGGCGCGGGAAGCACGTTGTCTCACCGGTATCGGGGGATCTCGGACAATGCGCGGGCGCACCGAGTATCGGATTCAGCCGGCCGAGGCCGCACCGCGTTGTTTCGCCCCAATTATTGAAGCGCACTACTGAGATTGCACAAACGCACGCCCCGGAAAGGCCTCCTCCAGCACATCAAGAAATGCGCGCACTTTGGCACCGACCAGGCGACGCGAGTTTCGCAGCACCCAGATTTCCACCGGTGGACGTTCATCGGTTCCCCACTGGATCAATCTGCCCGAATGGACGTCGTCTTCGACCAACAGCTTTGGCAAGATGGCGACGCCCACGCCAGCCCGCACGGCGTCGTGAACCATCAGCAAGGACGAAAGCCGCAAGGCTTCACGCACGCGCAAATCCAGGTGTTCTCCGTCGGGCGTAAGGATTGGCCATGCAAGATCTTCGGGGGTACGCGAGTAGATGACGCCGGCCACCGGAGCGTCCGCGTCGGCGGCGGGCATGATGATCTGCGGATGAGCCACGACCCAGCGCTGGTCATCCAGGATGCGCCGGCCCACGAGCCGTTCGTCAGGCGATGGATTGACGCGTATCACGAGATCAAAGCCATCTTCGACGGGATCTCTTTTTCGGTCGTCGGCGTCGATTTCCAGTTGCACGTCGGGGTAAGCCAGCGCGAAACGCGCTGCCACGCGCCCCAAAGCGACATGTGCCAGCACCACTGGCGCGCTGACACGAAGCCGCCCGCGTGGCGTTGATGCGCCCACCGTGACGACCTCTGCTGCTTCGGCGATTTCCGCAAGCGGCCCCTGCGCGCGTTCGAACAGCGCGCGACCTTCTTCGGTCAGTCGCAGGCTTTGGGTGCCGCGCTCGATCAGGCGCACGCCCAGGCTTTGTTCCAGCTCTGTCACGCGACGCGACAAGGTGGCCTTCGAGCGCCCGCTGACGCGACTGGCCCGCCCAAACCCACCGTGCGAAGCCACCAGGGCGAAATCGGTCAGGGCTTTCAGGTCCATGGTTGTTCCGTTTTTGAGACGAGATGTCCAAATCTTGGTGGCTTCCGAGCAAGGATGGAACCCCTTACCGTGATCCCCGGCGTTCTTCCGCGCCCTATCACGAGGATTTGCATCATGAGCATCTTGGTCACTGGTAGTACGGGAACCGTGGGTTCCCAGGTCCTGGCGCAGTTGAGCGCATCAGGTGTCGATGTCCGTGGGTTGACGCGGTCGGTCGCCCAGGCCCGGTTGCCCGCAGGTGTCACGGCCGTGCCTGGCGATCTGGGCGACCTCGACAGCTTCCGTGCGGCGCTGGAAGGTGTCTCCACGTTGTTCCTGCTGGCCCCCAACGTCGCCGACGAGCTGACGCAGGTCATGCAGGCACTCATCGTCGCCAAGGAGGCCGGCCTCAAGGGCATCGTCTACCTCTCCGTATACAAGGGCGCGGCCTATGCCGATGTGCCCCACTTTGCGAGCAAGAACACCGTAGAAAGCATGATTGACGCGCTCGCCCTGCCGGCGACCGTGCTGCGTCCCGCGTATTTCATCCAGAACGATCTGCATCAGAAGGAGGTGCTGACAACCGCAGGCGTCTACGCCATGCCCATTGGCGACAAGGGCATCTCCATGGTGGATGTCCGCGATATCGGCGATATCGCTGCCCGCGAGTTGCTGCGTCGCGAGCGCGCCGCCAAGCCCCTCCCGCGAGAGACCTTCGATGTCGTCGGTCCGGATGTGCTCACGGGCGCGGCCATCGCCGACCTCTGGAGCGAGGTGCTGGGCAAGCCCATCCGCTACGGCGGCAACGATACCGCCAGCGTCGAGCAACGCATGAAGACCCTCATGCCCGCCTGGCACGCGCTGGACATGCGCCTGATGCTGGACCGTTATCAGTCGGACGGCGCAGCCGCAACGGACCAAGAGGTCGCGAAATTCACCCGGGCCCTCGGTCGCCCTCCGCGCTCGTACCGTGCCTTTGCGCACGAAGCCGCGTCAATATGGAGCCGCTAGGCAGGTAGAGTCTTCCGAGTGCCGCGACGCGCGGCACTCGGAGCACTTTGTAACTTCCAAGTTCCCACTGCTCCGAATAACCCAGGCCAATCGCAAGACATACCCGACTACGAACTCTTCGGCACATGGCCAGGCAGTGGCCCTACCGCCTGTTCAATCACACGCCAAGCTTGCATGAGGTGACACGGCCCCCATCTCGAAAGCTTCGCGTCTCGTCACGCGCTTCACCACACCTCCCCTGTGCCGCCTCATGCAGCCCCTCCCGCTCCACCGAAAGAACTCGCCCGCAGTTTTCTGGGTGTGTTCCGGTACAGCGGGCGGGCGCTGGAACTGGTCTGGAGCACCAGCCGCACGCTGACCATCGCGCTGGCCCTGCTCACTCTCATCGCCGGCCTGCTGCCGGCTGGCATTGCCTATGTCGGTGCGCACATCGTCGACGCCGTGCTCGGTGCCAGCAAGTTGTGGGCGGCGCACGGAACAGCCCCGCTGCGAGCGGTATTCGAATGGGTGGTGCTGGAGGGTGTGCTGGTGGCGGCGATGGCCGGTACACAGCGCGGCCTGTCGTTGTGCCAGTCGCTGCTGCGTGCGCAACTGGGCCAACGCGTCAATGTGTTGATCCTGGAAAAAGCACTGACGCTCGAACTGGCGCACTTCGAGGATTCGGAGTTCTACGACAAGCTCACTCGCGCCCGACGCGAGGCGTCGAGCCGGCCGCTGTCGCTGATCACCCGAACATTCGGCCTGGGCCAGAACGCGATCTCGCTGCTCAGCTACGGTAGCCTGCTGTTTCAGTTTTCGCCATGGGCGGTAGCGGTGCTGCTGCTGGCGGGCTTGCCCTCATTCTTCGCCGAGACGAAATTCTCCGGCGACGCATTCCGGCTGTTCCGCTGGCGCTCTCCGGAAACACGCATGCAGCTGTATCTGGAAACCGTGCTGGCACGCGAGGACCATGCCAAGGAAGTGAAGCTGTTCGGCCTTGGCCCCTTGTTCCTGCAGCGCTATCGCGACATCTTCCACATGTTGTATCGCGCCGATCGCGATCTGGCCGTGCGTCGCGACAGTTGGGGCTTCGGCCTGGGCCTGCTGGGCACGTTGGCGCTATACGGCGCCTACGCGTGGATCGCCGCCAGCACCGTGATGGCGCGCATCACCCTGGGCCAGATGACAATGTATCTGTCGCTGTTCCGTCAGGGCCAGTCGGCGGTGTCCGCAATGCTGTCGGCGATCGGCGGCATGTACGAAGACAACCTCTACCTGTCCACGCTGTACGAGTATCTGGAAACACCCGTGCCCGCAGCCACCGGCACCACGCAGCATGGCGCCACGCCAGAGGACGGCATCCGGTTCGAGCGGGTCAGTTTCACCTACCCCGGCGCCGGCGAACCGGCACTGCGCGACATCGACCTGCATATCCGTCCCGGTGAATCATTGGCCCTGGTAGGCCAGAACGGTTCGGGCAAGACCACCCTGATCAAGCTGCTCACGCGCCTGTACCCGCCTGACAGTGGCCGCATCCTGCTCGATGGCACCGATCTGCGCGAGTGGGATGAATCCGTCCTGCTGCAGCGCATCGGGGTGATCTTCCAGGACTTCGCCCGCTATCAGATGCGCGTGGGTGAGAACGTCGGTGCCGGCGATGTCATCCATTTCAATGACGAGGCGCGCTGGCGCGAAGCCAGCGACAAGGGCATGGCCAGCGACTTCATCGACAGCCTGCCGGCCGGCTTCGAGACGCCACTGGGCAAATGGTTCAACGACGGGCGCGAGCTGTCCGGAGGGCAATGGCAGAAGATCGCCCTGGCCCGCGCCTTCATGCGCTCACGCGCCGACATCCTGGTGCTGGATGAACCCACCGCCGCGATGGACGCGCAAGCCGAAGCCACCATATTCGAACACTTCCGCGAGCTCTCCGGCGGCCGCATCGCCATCCTCATATCGCACCGCTTCTCCACCGTGCGCATGGCCGACCAGATCATCGTGATCCAGGACGGCCGCATCATCGAGCGCGGCAATCACGAGCAGCTGATGGCCGAGGATGGCCACTACGCACATCTGTTCTCGTTGCAGGCGCAGGGATATCGGTGAGCTGTCACTTGGCAAGCCACGGCAATCCGTAACGATCGACGGTCTGGCTGGTGCGCCCCGGCTTTCGTCGACACCCGATAGTGTCTGGTGCGCCACCACTTTCGTAGATAGCTGACCTGGGACAATGAAGTGGTTGGCGAGCATCCGCGTTGGAGGCAGATGCGTTTCCTATTGCCGATATCCAACCCTGATCATCCTCCTCGAACGCCAGCTTTTGGTGAAGCTGGCAATGGGAGCGTCCCATCACGCCGGAAGGGCAGGATGGCGTCGCACGCTGCCACCCTGCCCTTCCGGGCTACTCGCGATTCGCCCGCTGCTGCGCGCGGAATTCGACCAGGGGCAAGCCTCCGCGCCCCCAGTTTTCGATCTCGACCTCTTCGATCACGACAAAGGTCGATTCGAGTGGCTTGTTGAGGACGTCCAACAGCAGCTGGCTGGTTCCTTTGATCAGGGCAGCCTTCTCTCCGGCGGTGACAGCCCGCCCGTTGGGTGCGGAGCCCTCGCGGGTAATCTGAATCGTGACCATAGGCATAAGAATTCTCCTCGATGGAATGGAAAGGACGGCAGGGCGGCCCTGGCCAAGGTCAGTGACCCGCGCTCTGGCCGCCATCGACGTGCAGGATCTCGCCCGTCACGAAGCCGGCGGACTCCAGGTACAGCACGCCACCGACGACGTCGCTGATCTCGCCCATGCGCCCGACCGGGTGCAGCGAGGCCAGAGCGGCGTAGGTCTCAGGCCCGTGCATCGGGGTCTTGATCACGCCTGGTGCGACCGCATTCACGCGAATGCCGCGCTTGGCGTACTCGGTCGCCAGTGACCTGGTCGCGGCGTTCAGTCCACCCTTGGTCAGCGCCGCCAGTACCGACGGGACTCCGTCAATCGCATGCTCGGCCAGCGTAGTGGTGATGCTGACCACGTGCCCGCTACCCTGTTTCTCCATCTCGCCGATAGCCAGCTGGGTGATATGGAAGAACCCGTTGAGGTTGACGGCCAGGTTCTTGGCATATTCCTCGGGGGTGAAGGCAGTGAAGGGCTTGGCCGTAAAGATGCCTGCGTTGTTCACCAACGTGTCGATGCGGCCGAAGTGCGCGATCGCTCCCTCGACGATGCGCTGCGCCACCGCGCGATCGGAAATGTCGCCGGCGACCGCCAGGACATCGGGATTGCCGGGTGGCCGGATGGAGCGCGAATTGGCGACGACGCGATAGTCGCGATCAAGGAAAGCCTTGACCAGACCTGCGCCGATTCCCTGGGATGCGCCGGTGATGATGGCTACTTTCCGCTGGTTGCTCATGATGCCGATACCTCGAAGATGGGGGGCGAGTGCGGGAACCGTCGATGAGTTCGAGGCTCCCGGCAGCCCACAATCTAGGCGCGCACCATGGATTAGCGAATCCCTGTCATTCGGCAGACATCCTTCCGCGGCGCGACGGAATCGGCGATCTGTCGAGCGTCTACGACTGACGCATCAGGCCTGAAAAATGGGCCCGCAGCCGCGGGAGCGCGAAGTCTACGAAGGCACGAACCTTCGGTACGGAAAGACGTCCATACGGCGACACGAGACTGACGGGGATCGGCGCCGGCTCCGCGTCGGCAAGCACGACGTCGAGCAGCCGCTGATCAATCTCGCGGGCAACGTGATAGGAGAGCAGGCGCGTCACTCCGTGTCCCTCGACGGCCGACGCGACGGAAGCCCGCACGTTGTTGATCACCAGACGCGGCGCAAATGAAACGGAACGAGGGACCGACGTGCCCTTCAACGCCGGAAAGCTCCACGAGTCCAGCCCCGAATGCGCCAGCGCGATTATCCGGTGCTTCGCGAGGTCCGCCGGCTCCACGATGCGCGGGTGTGTCGCCAGGTAGCGGGGTGACGCCACCACGACCCTGCGCACTACGCCGACGTGATGCGCAACCAGGGTGGAATCGGCCAGATGCGTGATGCGCAGGGCGAGATCCATGCCTTCGTCGATCAGGTTGACCTGGCGCTCCAACGTATGCATGCGCACGTTGACGGTCGGGTATTCGTCCATGAAAGCATCGACGATAGGCCGCAGAACCTCTACCCCGGAGAACACGGTCGAGGTGATCGTCAGCGTGCCGCGAGGCACCGAGCGCTCGCCAGCCGCCTGCCGGTCTGCCTCCTCCATGTCGGCCAGGATCTTTCGGCAGGACTGCGCATAACGCTCGCCCGCTTCACTCAGCTTGATCGACCGCGTCGTCCGGTGCAGCAACGGCACGCCGACATGGGCTTCAAGAAAGGCGACGGCACGGCTCACAGCCGCGGCGGAACGCCCGGTCTTTCGACTGGCTCCGGCGAGGCTGCCTTCATCCAGCGCCGCGATGAAGACTTTCATGGCATCAAGACGATCCATAGCGTGTGCCTCGCGAGCGTGCAGCCAACATGGGATGCAGGATGCTCGATTTGACCACCATGACGGAGGTCGCGTCGATGCCGGCGCTGCTGCGCTGCGGGATCGGATCCGCAGCTGTCTCGCCTCCGCCCAATGAACGATCCCTCCGGAGGGAGGTTCGATTCGCACCCGGCGCGTTCACTGTCGCGCTGGTTGCGTCCATGGTCGCAGGCGCCACATCTCTATGCACGCCAAACGCCGGCCTACATGCGCTTGCCAAGATCGTTCGTGCTGAAAGCGAGCTGGGCCAACAGCATCAGGCCCCTGCCGAGCAGACGAATTCCACGCGGGCACCTCCGGGTTCCCGCACCATGCAGTGCACGCGCGTTCCGCCCGGCGCCGACTCCGGTGCGAACTCAACCTCCGCCCCAGGCCAGTTGGATACGCGCAAGAAAGTCTCCTGCAGGGCGTCCAGGTCCGTCACCTTGAGCGCGATGTGGTGGAGGCCGATGTTCTTGCGGCGATCGAATAGAACGTAGCCGCCCGACTTGTCGACCTCCCACAGCGTCAGTCGCGTGGCGCCGTCCGACACGAACACCGCCGGATAGTCAGGCTTCGCGCCGACGACCTCCCATCCAAGGCACTCCACGAAGAACCGGCGGGAGCGCTCGAGATCGCCTACGCTGAGACCGACGTGGTCGATGCCCACTGTCCGAGCTTTTCGATGTTGCATGTGTCACCTCTTTCTTTAGATCGGAGACGGTCGGGTCTGGCGGAGCCCGAGTGTCACGACTGGGCCGGGGCGACACCCAGGCCCCTCTTGGAGTTGCGACGTGCCCCGGCCCAGTGGGCGGCGGAAGCGACAACGCCCAGCGCAATACCGAAGGCGACGATGCCTTCCCATCCGTACCGTGCCATCAGCCAGCCGCTGATCACCGTACCGACGGCACCGCCGAAGAAGGTCGCGGTCATGTACAGGCTGTTGATGCGCCCCTGCGCCTTCGGGTCGACCGCGAACGCGCGCGTCTGGTTGGAGACCAGCCCGGCCTGCACGCCGATATCGAGCACCACGACGCCGATCACGAGCGCGGTCAGCGAGGTGCTCGCTCCGGACAGGAGCAGATACGCCAACGTGACGGTCCCGATGCTCACGCCGATGACGGTGCGTGTGCCGAACCGATCGGAAGCGCGCCCGCCCAGCGAAGCGGCGAACGCGCCGGCAGCACCGACAATGCCGAAGCCTCCGGCCCAGGCGCTGCCGAGGTGCCACGGCCCCGTCGCAAGAAGGGCAGCCAGGTTGACCCAGAAAGCGTTGAAGCAGGCCCATAGCAGCGCCTGGACAAGCATCGACTCGCGAATCGGACGATTGTCACGCGCCAGCGGCCAGAGTGAAGCGAGCAGACGGCCGTAGGACAGATCTGTGGAAGGAACGCCGCGCGGCAACAGCGCCGCCGCGGCGACGAACACCGGCACCATGAAAGCCGCTTCCACGCCATAGACCGCCCGCCATCCAAAGGCCGCACCTACCAAACCAGCAACGGTGCGTCCCAGCAGGATGCCGACCATGATGCCGCTGGCCACCGTTCCGACCGAACGCCCCCGGTCCTCGGGTCGCGACATGACGGCCGCGAACGGCACGAGCTGTTGCGGCACGCAGCTGACCATACCGAGGCCGAACGACGCCGCGATCAGCAGCCGGATACTTGGTGCGAACACGGCCAGCAGCGCGAACGAAAAAGCCAGTCCAATCTGGCCGAGTACGAGCTTGCGCCGATCAAACCGGTCACCGAGCGGGAGCAACAGCGCGAGGCCGGTCGAAAAGCCGAGCAACGCGGCGGCGGCCACCAGATCGACCGTGGTCACATCGACGCCCAGGCTTCCCTTGATCAGCGGCAAGATCGGCTGGATGCAATAGACATTGGTGATCACCGCGCCGGCGACGATCGCCATCGCGACGATCTTGCCGCGCGACACCACTGCAGGCGTCGCTGCATGTTGTTGTCTGGTACCTGGCTCACTCATGGGATTCTCCAGTTGTCTGCTCCGCGGCGGCGGCAGGCTGTCGCCGCCAGGGGTTTGCCCAGGCAGGTTGAGCCTTTGCATGCGGAAAGAGAATCCACTAGTTTTGCAATTCATCCTTCCGAAATCCGGTAGATTCGAATGAATCGCCTCGACTCGATGGCCATCCTCGTCGCTGTCGTCGACTCGGGCAGCCTCTCCGCCGCCGCACGCCACCTTGGCATGCCGCTGGCCACCGTCAGCCGTAAAATCGGGGAGCTCGAGTCGCACCTGAACACGCGCCTGCTCCACCGGACCACGCGCCAGCTTTCATTGACCGAAGCGGGAAGCTCGTACGTCGCCGCCTGCCGGCGCATTCTTGAGGAGGTCGACGAGGCCGAACGCCTGGCCATCGGCGAGCACGCCTCGCCGAAGGGCAAGCTCGTGGTGACCGCATCGGTCGCCTTTGGGCGCCTGCACGTCATCCCGGTGATCGCCGCGTTCCTGGTGGAGTACCCGGAGATCGGCATCGATTTTGTGCTCACGGACCGCGTCGTGCATCTGCTGGATGAGCACACCGATGTTGCGATCCGCATCGGCGAGTTGCCTGACAGCACCCTGGTCGGCATCCGCGTCGGCTCCATCCGACGGGTCATCTGTGCAAGCCCCGCCTATCTGGCCGCGCATGGAGTGCCGACCAAGCCAGGCGACCTGGTTGAGCACGAGTGCATCTCCTTCGAAGTCCTCGCGTCACGGCGCGCGTGGCTGTTTGGCTCCGGGAAGAGCACCCTGTCCGTGCCTGTTCACTCGCGCCTCGCCATCAATACCGCGGAAGCGGCGATTGCAGCGGCCAAGCTTGGCGTCGGTCTGATCAACGTGCTGGCTTACCAGGTGGCCGATGCGCTAACCGAGGGTGCGCTGCGTGTCGTACTCGAAGAATTTGAACCGCCGCCCTTGCCGATAAATCTCCTGCATGGCGGACAGGCACCCATTCCGCTGAAGCTGCGCGCCTTCCTCGACTTCGCGATACCGCGCCTTCGTGCCCGGATACCCGAGGAACTCGCTGGAATCGGCGCGCATTGACCTCATGTGCTCGGCAAGCTGATTCGGGCAGTACTTCTCCAGCCATTCCTTGCAGGCCAGCACAACGTTGAACTGCTGCAAATGACTGGCGTCGACAAACCGTGGGCAGCTGCTTGCCATGGCGATCCATTCCGCCCGATGAGGTGATTCGTGTCCGATGCCCTGCCTGACCTGATTGCACCGAACCTGGCCGTGCTGTTCTGCGGAATCAACCCGGGGATGTTGGCCGCTGGGACCGGACACCACTTTGCAGGCCGGGCCAATCGCTTCTGGCGCGTCATCCACCTTGCCGGCTTCACGACGGAGGAGATCCGGCCCGAGCACGATCGACAGATCCTCGGCTACCGATGCGGCCTGACGACGGTGGTCACGCGGCCGACAGCGCGAGCAGATGAACTGTCGCGCGAAGACTTCACCGGCGCCGCAGCCGAACTGGAGCGGAAGGTGGATCGCTACCGACCCCGTTTTGTCGCGTTTCTAGGCAAGGCTGCCTACGCAGCGTTGTCGGGCCGGCGAGAGATCAGCTGGGGGCTGCAACCCGGCGCCCGCCTTGGAGGTTCCGCCGTCTGGCTGCTGCCGAATCCAAGTGGACGCAATCGATCCTTCACGCTCGACCGTCTTGTCGAGGCCTACCATCAACTTCATCTGGCCGCATGCCAGGGCACCGCGTTCCCATGACCTCGCGAAGCTTCCCCGTGGAAGCGCTGCCCTGCCCCACCAAAAGCCGAAGCCGGCTTCGGCGGATGTTTCTCACCCAGAGGAAAACCCCATGAAAAAGCGAACTCTCGGCAAAAGTGGCCTCGAAGTTTCGGCCATGGGTCTGGGCTGCATGGGGCTGACCCACGCATACGAGCATCCTGTCGAAGCGCAGGCCGGCATCGCGCTGATCCGCGCGGCCGTGGACCGAGGTGTCACTTTGTTCGACACCGCCGAGATTTACGGCCCATATACAAACGAGGAACTCCTAGGCGAGGCGCTGGAACCCGTACGGGATCAGGTGGTGATTGCGACCAAGTTCGGGTTTGCCATTGGCGACGGTGGAAGGCGGAGCAACTTGAATAGCCGTCCCGAGCACATACGGCAGGTTGCCGAAGCCTCGTTGACTCGCCTGAAGACCGATCGCATCGACCTGTTCTACCAGCATCGCGTGGACCCCGAGGTGCCGATCGAGGATGTAGCCGGAACCGTCAGGGAGCTGATTGCCGAAGGAAAGGTGAAGCATTTCGGGCTGTCGGAGGCCAGCGTCGAAACCCTGCGCCGCGCGCACGCGGTGCAGCCGGTTGCCGTCCTGCAAAGCGAATACTCCCTGTGGTGGCGCGAACCCGAGCGCGAGATCCTGCCCACGCTGGAGGAACTCGGTGTCGGGTTCGTGCCTTTCAGTCCACTGGGCCGTGGCTTTCTTACCGGCGCCATCGACGCCAGCACGGACTTCACCGAGAACGATTTCCGCAACCGCCTGCCGCGCTTCAGTGCGGACGCCCGCCGGGCCAACCAGGTGCTCATCGACGCACTTGCCAACATCGCGCGCGGGAAGGCCGCCACTACGGCACAGATTGCGCTCGCCTGGTTGTTGGCACAGAAGCCCTGGATTGTGCCCATTCCGGGTACCACCAAGTTGTACCGCCTGGAAGAAAACCTGGCTGCCACCGAAATCACGCTGACCACGACGGATCTGCAGGACATCCAGCACGCCCTGGACAAGGTCATCGTGCAGGGCGCGCGTTATCCCGAGCACATGGAAAGGCAGACCAATCGGTGATGGGCGTAAGCAAATCCGGCTGAAGCTGCGTCCCTGCACTAGTCAGCCGCGCCTGGCATCCCTACCACGGCGCAGCACCGACCGAACCCATGCACCTCGCGCAGGCTACGACCATGCACCTTGAGCAAATTCCTCTCGTGCCAGGAAGCGCGTCATCTGTGCCGGATCACACGTTTCAAGCACGATCGGCCGCCCGACACCGGCGTCCGCCATATCATCCGCCGCCTTGCGCAGTCCCCGCGCGTCGAGGCGAGGCAAGACTGCCATGCAAGCGGTTGGTCTTCATCCAGCGCGTTGGGTAGAGCACCTGGGGCTCTTTGGCTGCGCACCACATGCGTCCACCACGATTCGGCTTTGCCACTCCCCTGTCGCCGACAATCCGTCCTAATCACTTCGTCTTGACGTGTCGCGCATCGGCGCAACCCGGCACGATCTGCTGCCGCACCAGCATGCCCGTGTCGCGGCACGCTTATACTCGACGTGATCCACCTCTCGCGTGCCGGGCAAGCCGGCCACATACAGTTACATATTGAATCAGGAGCCTGCCTGCCATGATCCTGCGGTTTGGAGTGAATGCGGGCCGCGCCGTCGGACACGCGGCGTTGATTGCCACGACTTTGTGGTTTGCCTCCGTGGCGCAGGCCCAGGTGAGCCCTTCACTGCTGCAGGGCATGCAATGGCGCAACATCGGTCCGTTCATCGCAGGCAAGGTGGACTCAGTCGCCGGCGTGCGCGGGCAACCGGCGCTCGGCTACGTGGGCACCGACAACGGCGGCGTCTGGAAGACCGAAAATGCTGGCGTGACCTGGCACCCGCTGACCGATGCCGAGCACGCGATCCGCGGTGTCACCGCGCTGGCCGTGGCGCAGTCGAAGCCGGCGGTCATTTATGCGGGCACCGGCAGCGTCTTCGGTGTGCAATACGGTAGCGGGCTGTGGAAGTCGACCGACGCCGGTGCGCACTGGCAGGACACTGGCCTGAACCATGTCGGTGCCATCAGCTGGCTGCTGGTCGATCCGCACGACCCCGACCTGCTACTGGCCGCGGTGCGCGGCACGCAGCACCGGCAAGGCGGCCAGCGCGGTGTCTTCCGCAGCACCGACGGTGGACGCACCTGGCGACTGGCGCTGGCCGCTGGGCCGGCCTCGGGGGCCACCTACCTCTCCTGGGCCAGCGACAACCCTCGCGTGGTCTTTGCCACGGTGGCGCAGACCTATCACGCGCCTGGCGTCACGGGATACGCGCGGAACAAGCACCCGGCGCCGCGCACGCTCTACAAATCGACGGATGAGGGCACGACCTGGACGAAGCTGCAAGGCCATGGCCTGCCGGCGATGGCCGGGCCCACGGCCGTCGCGGACGGCACGGACTCGCAACGCGTCTACTTGTTGAACCGCACCGGGCTGTACCGCTCGAACGACGGCGGCGACCATTGGTCGCTCGCCACCCGGACCATCTACACATCCAGCAAGCAGGTGCTGGTCGATCCGGCAAATCCGGACGTGGTCTACACCATGGGTACCTGCGTCTACCGCTCCACCGATGGCGGACATACCCTGGTGGCGTTCAAGGGCGCGCCGGGAGGCGACGATCCGAACCAGTGGTGGATCGACCCGTCCGACCCCAGGCACATCGTGTACGGCGGCGACCAGGGCGCTTCGGTCAGTCTCGACAGCGGCAACACCTGGAGCCTCTGGTACAACCAGCCAACGGCGGAGATCTACCGCATCGCCACTGACAATCGCTTTCCCTACTGGGTCTATGCCACCAAGCAGGACAGCGGTGCGGTCGCCGTGGCCAGCCGTGGCCCGATGGGCGAGATCTCGAACCTGGACTGGTTTCCGCTGCCGGGCTGGGAAACCGGGTTCGTAACTCTCGATCCATCCGACCCGAATGTCATTTTCAGCAGCGGCAACATGGGCTTCCTGCAGAAGCTTGATCGCAGGACATGGGGCGCGCGGATCGTCGACCCGGGTGTCGGCGCGATCAGTGCCGTCAGCGATACCGACTACCGGCGGGCCATATCGCCCCCCATCGTGTTCTCGCGCCAGCACCCGCACACCTTGTACTACGGCACACAGAACGTCTGGAGCAGCCGTGATGGTGGCGACCACTGGTCGAAGACCAGCCCGGACCTCACCGCGCATCCCGGCAAGGCGCCGGTGCCGCCGCCAGAGGGCGTGCATCACGGCGACGCCATCGTGTCGCTGTCGCCTTCGCGCCTGCGGGATGGGCTGATCTGGACCGGCAGCAACAACGGCGTGATCTACCTGACGCGCGACGACGGGCAGCACTGGCAGGACGTGACGCCACCCGGAATTTCCATCCACGGCATCGTCAACATCCAGGCGTCCCGGGTCGACCCGGCCGAAGCCTATGCCGCCGTGGACGCCTCGGCGACGGGAGACGACGCACCGCACATCTATCGCACCCGCGACTACGGCAAGTCCTGGCAGCCCATCGTGACCGGCCTGCCCACGGACCAGGCCGCCGGCAGCTTCGTGCTGGTGGTGCGGGACGATCCGCACGCGCACGCCCTGCTTTTCGCCGGCACCGAAACGTCGGTGTACGTGTCGTTCGACGACGGCGACCACTGGCAGTCACTGCGGCTCAATCTGCCGACGACCGCGTACACGGACCTCAAGATCCACGACGGCGACCTGATCGCCGCGACCTACGGCCGTGCCATCTGGATCCTCGACGACATCACGCCGCTCGAACAGATGACCGCCGCCACCGCCGATCAGGGCGTACACCTGTTCCGCCCCAGGCCGGCAGTGCTGGTACAGGCGAACGTCAACCAGGACACGCCGTTCCCGCCCGAGGTTCCGCACGCGAAGAACCCGCCTCATGGCGCCGTCATCGACTACTACCTCAAACAGCCGGCGCAGCGCGTGCAACTGCAGATCCTCGATGACAAGGGTACGGTGGTGCGTACATATTCGAACGCCCCGACTCCCCGGCTCGATCAGCCCGCGCCTCCGGCACCGGCATTCTGGATCGGCCGGCACCTTCCCTTGCCGACGGCTGCCGGCGCGCACCGGGTGACCTGGAACCTGCGCTACGCGACACCACCGGCGCTGTACTTCGACCAGTCGATGGGTGCAGTCCCGCACGAGACACCTTTCGTGCCGCAGGGCCCGATGGCCCTGCCCGGCCATTACCTGGCGAAACTGACCGTCGATGGCCGGTCCTATACGCAGCCGCTGACGCTCGGGCCGGACCCGCGGGTCAAGCTGTCGCCGGTCGACGAGGCGGGCATGCGCAAGCAGCTGGCGCTCGCACAGGAAGTCATCACCGTCATCGCCGCCAGCCGGCGTGCGTATGACCGCGGCACCCTGCTGATGTCGACTGGCCACGAAGCAAAAACATTGGCGCAGCAGATCGCTGGGCTCACCGGCACCCTGTCCGACGCGACCATCGGCCTTTCCGGCGGACCCTACGCCGTACCGCAGGTCAAGGGCAATACCAGCTTCAGCCGGATCAACGGGCAATCAGCCGCGTTGCTGGGCATGATCAACTACACCGGCCAGGGCGCCCCCACCGCATCGCTGTACCGCACCTACCAGGAGCTGTGCGGGGACTTCAACGCCACCGCCGCCGCCTGGAATGCACTGCAATCGAGCACCGGGCTGCAGGATACGGACCGGTATGACGCAGCAGAAGCGGTCCCCGCGTTGAGCTGCAACAGATAGATGACCGTGGCCCGCGCACCCTGGCGTCTCGACAGCGCCAGCCTGGCCATCGCGGGCGAGAGCTTTGTGCCAGCCGCTGCCGGATCCGGCCCACCATCGCCTCCATCCGGCGTGCCATGCTGCGACGCCCCTCCTGGCCACGATAACCTGAACTTGACCGGGCGGACTTGCAGCCAGTTGCTGTGCGCAGTTGCATAACTCGCTTGCTTCACCCCCGGGGCTGCGCGGAGCAAAGCGGCGCAGGATTGCCAAGAGGCGCTAGGCTTCGGCGACCACTTCCTCATGGGTATAAGGAGCGGCGAACTGCCGCTATATCGAAGAAGTCCGCTCCACCTGCACGCGTATCAGAGCGCCTCTCATCGCGAGTGGCCAGACAGGCCAGGCCGCAACAGCGGGACGCGAGCCCCGCCGGAACGTTCTCGTGTCAAGGAGCCGTCATGCTTCGCCTTTATTTTTGCCTCGAATAAATGCACGCTATTGGCGCAAGCCAATGGTCTCGATTGCTATCACCGAAGGGGATACCGATGGATGCTTTGAAGCGCGTGCCACTCTATTGCGCGTTGCTTGGCGCTGGCTTGCTGGCTTTCGCGGCGACTGGCGCGCAGGCACAATCGGTCGCAACAACACGTCCGGACCAACACGACGCCAAGACCGCTGGCCAGGCCAGCGGCAAAAAAAAGGACGTCAAGAACCTTTCGGCGGTCCAGGTCATCGCCCAGGAACTGACGCTGACCCGAATCCCGATGAGTTCCGCCTTCAGCGCTTCGGTCATCGGGCCTTCGGCGATCCGCTTCGCCTCGCCGATGCTGAGCGTGCAGAGCCTGCTGGAGCGCACGCCTTCGATCAACGTGCGCACCCCGGCGGCGAACAGCGTGCGCACCAACATCACCTTCCGCGCCTTCAGCAGCGGCCAGTTCTCGGAAACCTTCGACGGCGTGTCGATCAACGACCCCTTCAACGGCGGCACCACCAATTCCGCGTCGACGCGCAACAACATCCCGTTGACCCTGAATGACGTCAACAGCGTCAACCTTTACCGCGGCATCAACAATCCCGCGGTCACCTCGTACAACTCGCTGGGCGGCACCATCGCCTTCCAGCCGCGCGACCCGGAGGCCAGGGCCGGCGGCTCGGCCACGGTGGGCGGCGGCAGTTTCGGCACGTGGTTCTACGGGCTGACGGCGAATACCGGCGACATCGGCGGCGTGCGCAACCTGCTCAGCATCTCGCACAATTCCAGCAGCGGCTGGCAGGACAATTCCGGCAACCGCAACACCAACCTGTACTACGCCGGCACGCTGCCCTACGACGACAACAAGGGCAAGCTGTACGCCTATGCCATCTACAACGCCAACACCGGCTTCACCCCGCACACGGTGCCGCTGCCGCTGATCCAGCAATACGGCTACCACTACGGCTGGCCGCTGGACTGGAGCAACAGCTACAACAAGGACCACGGTAGCACCTTCATCCTGGGCGACCGCATGTGGATCAACGATGTGCTGTCGTTCAACGTGCGCGTCTATGCGCGCAACGTGAACTACCAGCGCGTGTCCTACTCCAATCCCGCCTTTGCGCAAAGCGCGACGCAGCCCTACGCGTTGCCGAACCAGGCTGGCGATTACTCGTTCTGGCTGGGCAACCCGTCCGGCCCGACCTACGACCCCGCGGCGACCTTCGGCAGCAACGTGCTGGGCAACGCCTACCACAGATATCTCTACTCCACCCAGCAGTACGGGGTCATGCCGCATTTCACCCTGGAACTGCCCGACAACGAGGTGAAGATCGGCGCCGACTACTCGCATACCAAGCTGCATTCGGCCGAGTACTGGTACGGCGCCCGTGCGATGCCGCTGACCACCGGCTACAACGACGCCTGGGACGAGCACGACAGCCGCAACCTGGGTTCGCTCTTCGCGCAGGACGAGATCAGCCTGCTCGACGACACCTTGCACGTCACGCCAGGCGTGAAGTACCTGTTCGCGCGAACCCGCGACTTCGACAACGTCGGTTTCTTCTATCCGATCAGTGGCACGGTATCCGACAAGGAGCACTACACCTCGCCGACCGTCGGCCTGAACTGGCGGCCGGTGGATCATGTCAGCGTCTACGCCGCATGGGGCAAGACGGCCAAGTTCCCCGGCATCGCCGCGTACTACAACAACGTCGGGCAGACCAACGCGGCCGGCCAGCCGGTGGTGGTTCCCCTGCACGTATCCCCCGAATACGTGCGCGACATCGAGGCAGGCGTGCGCTACGAGCAGGGCGGCTTCCAGGGCGCGCTCAACGTCTACCGCGAAAACTTCGCCAACACTTTCATCCAGACCACCGACCCCAGCACCGGGCTGTCGAGCACCACCAATGGCGGAAGCTCGCGCTACGAGGGTGCGGAGCTCGACCTGCAGGACAGCCTGCGCACATCCATCGGCGGTTTCAGCATCTATGGCAACATCGCCGAGAACAAGGCCTACTTCACCTCCGACTTCACCGTGTCCAACAGTTCCGGTGTGTCCGCCACGGCCGGCCAGACCGTCCACTCCGGGCAGGCGCTGGCCGGCGTACCGAAGCACCTGGCCAACCTCGGCGTAGGCTGGAAGTGGCATGGCTGGCGCGTCAACGTGAGCGAGCATTACTCCGGTTCGCAGTACGTCAACGAATACAGCGCCGGCCTGCCCACCGCCGAGACCATTCCGAGCTACGCGGTGACCAACCTCACCGTGCGCGACACGGTGCACATCGGCGATGGCATGTGGAAAGACCTGAAGCTCGCGCTGTACGTGGATAACGTGCTCGACCGGCACTACTACACCTTCGGCTACGGCGACACCGCCTTCGATGGCACGCCCTTCGTCCGTGCGATCTACGAAGAGCCCAGGGCATACTTCGCATCTGCAACAGTCGATTTTTGAAGATGGCAGAAGGCTAGTCGCACCCGGCAGCGGAAACAGCACGCGCAGGGGACGGTCCTGCGCACGCGCTTAGGCATGGGCCCAGTCATTGCGCCATTGGATGATCGTAAGGTGGAAATCGTGTTCTGACCTTATGGCCCATTGCGTCGCAAGTGGCGGTATTCCATCCAGGTCAGCCAGATCACTGCCCCATCCACGGCAGTGATCACAAGCAGCAGTGCCGAATGGGAAAGGCTGAAGCGGTAGAGCTGGTAGAGGATAAAGCCGCCGAACACCATCAACGCCAACGGGTAGTACCGAAGCTTTTTCCGCCAGAGTTCCACGATCAGCCATAGCTTGACGATCCCGTGGCTCAACAGGAAAAAGACCATGAAGTGTTGGCGACTCGCCGAAAAGTGCTGCGCGGCATGGAGCAGATAGGTCGCGACAACATCCCTGGGGTCTTCGCTTAGCTCGACCTGCGTGACGGCGTGGACCACGCGAAGAACTGTGGCCTCGTTTACGAAAGCAACGAGAACACCGGCCAGGATTTCGCAGACTTCAAAGACGGCCTTGACAAGCAGGCTGACTTCGAACGCACGGTGCAGTTCCTGATCGAGCCGGGCTTTCATGGTTCGGATACCTGGCGATGGGATACAGGGCCGAGTGAGGCAGGTAGTGTCATGCCCATGGCGCGCACCGGCGCGGATTACACGCCGTTCTGCGCACGCTCGTCGCTGGTCGGCAGTTCGAACACCACCCGCAGCCCCCTGCCCTCTGCACGCGGTTCGGCGTAGATGCGCCCGTTGTGCAACTGGATGATGCTGCGGCAGATGGCCAGGCCCAGGCCGCTGCCGCGGTCTCCCTCTCCGCCCTGGTGGAAGCGCACGAAGCGCTCGAAGGCGCCTTCGCACTGCTGCCGGGTCAGGCCCGGCCCCTCGTCCTCAATGCTGACCCGCCAGTAGCGGGGCACAAATTCCGAACGCAGCGTGATCAGGCCACCCGGCGGCGAGGCGCGCAGGGCGTTGGTGAGGATGTTGAGCACAACCTGCCGCAGCCAGCGCTCCTCGAACGCCACCCGTCCCTGGCCGCGGCAGCTGCACAGCAGACGCCGTCCCTGGTGTTCCGCCAGGGCGCAGACGTCCTGTTCGAAGTTCTGCACGAAGCGGTGCGGGTCCTGCACCACCAGGTCCATGTGGATGCCCTGGGCTTCGGCGCGCGAGAGAAACAGCAGCTCATCCACCATCTGGTTGATGCGCGCCAGCTCCTCCAGCTGCACCTGCACGGCATCCTCCTGCACCGGGCTCAGGTTGCCGTCCGCCAGCAGCTTCTCCGCATGCAGCCGCACCAGCGACAGCGGGGTCTTGAGCTCGTGCGATACCTCGGCGCTGAACTGGCGCACCTGGTTGAAGGAGGATTCAAGGCGGTCGAACATCTGGTTGAGCAGCCGCGCCAGGTCGGAAATCTCGTCGTCGATGCCGGTGACGCTGATGCGCTCGGTGAGGTTGTCTGAGCGGATGCGATTGGCGGTTTCGCCGATCAGCCGCACCGGGCGCAGCATCAGGCGGGAAAGCCCCAGCCCGATGGCCATGCTGGCCAGGATCATCCCAAGCAGAAGCGCCAGACTGACCTCGGTGTAGGCCACCATGGCACGCCGCATCTGGCCCACCGGCGTGCCGATGCTGACGTCGAATGGCGGCAGCAGGAACTCCGCGATGCGCAGATCGCCGACGCCGGGCAAGCTGCCGTCGAAGACGCGCTTGCCCTTCACGTCGGGTAGCGGGTTGCCGGCCAGGTTCTTGGAGCGGAACAGGTTGCCGCGCCCGTGCGAATCGATGCTGATGTAGAACAGCACCGAGGCGTACTCCGTCGTCTGGCGGATGCGCTCGTCGATGGTCGCCGGGTTCAGCGCTGCATAATCAGGCCCCAGGCGTGCCTTGATCTGCCGGAATTCGGTGGCGTTCAATAGATCCAGGTCATGGATCATGTAGTTCTTCAGCAGGTGGTAGCCGGCGGTGAACAGGCAGGCCAGGGTGAGCGTGACGCTCAGCACGAACCAGAACGTGATGCGCGCCCCGATCGACTTCATACCAGCTGATAGCCGACGCCCCGTAGTGTCTTGAACAGCGGCTCGCCCAGGCCGGCTTCCAGCTTGTTGCGCAGCCGGCTCATGTAGACGTCCAGCAGGTTGGTGTCGGTCAACCCGGGCCAGATGCGCTCGGAGATGTAGGAACGCGTGAGCGTGCGCCCCACGTTCTGCATGAAGATCTCGAGCAGGGCGAACTCGCGGCTGGTCAGGTCCACCGGTTGCTCCTTCAGCTTGACCGTGTGGCCAAGCAGGTCGAGCCGCACGCAGCGGTGGGTGATGACCGTCTGCTTGACCGCCGACTGGCGGCGCAGCAGCGAACGCACGTGGGCCAGCAATTCATCGAAGCTGAAAGGCTTGGGCAGGTAGTCGTCGGCACCGATGTCCAGGCCCTTGATGCGATCTTCCACCGTGTCGCGCGCGCTGAGGATAAGTACCGCCTCGTTGAAGCCTGCGCGTCGCCACTCCGCAAGCAGCTGCAGGCCGTCGCCGTCCGGCAGGCTCAGGTCGAGGATGATCACGTCGTAGTTGGTGTCGGCCAGCGCGTCGCTGGCCTCCCTGCAGGTGCCGACCCAGGACACGGTATAGGCGCATTCGCTGAGCCCCTGCTTGAGAAACTGACCTAGGCGCTGCTGGTCTTCGACGACGAGAATCTTCATGGCGCACCTGTCTGTCGGCGTTGCGCGGCGAGTGTATGCCAGCGTCGAACGCAACCGGTGACGCGATGCACAAAGCACACGCTGCGCAACAGCGCCTCGCCACGATGGCGACCTGAAAAACTTTTAAGGATCGTTACAGGAACCCGTCAGGTGCCTGTCCTAGGGTGCATGCCACGCAGCCCCGGGGTCGGGTGGGAGGGGACGGGATCCATCGATGGTCGCTGCGCCCATCGCCGCCCACCCCCGCCCGCGCCACGCGTATGACACGCCGGCACCCGCTTCATTCCGCACCCATCGTCGAGGACGCAATCCATGGTTCGTTACGCAATGCTCCTGGCCACTACCCTGCTGGCGCCGCCGCTGCTGGCGCAGACAGCGGCACCGAATGCAGCCGCGCCGAATTACGCCCAGCATCTGGTGGACGAGACGCTCGCCACGCATCCGGACATCGCCATCATGGCGATGCACGTGACGCCGCCCAACCAGAAGATCAACGTCATCATCGCCTCCAACATCGGTCGCATCGGCAAGCCGGCCGACGCCGACGACATGGGCGTGGTCAACACCGGCAAGCCGGTGCTGGAAGTGAACAAGGAAGGCGACCACTTCGAAGTGGAGATGCCGCTGAAGGACGTCACCGACGACACGGTGGGGGCGCTGAGCATCGTCTACCCCTACGCCAAGGGCGACGACAAGGCCGCGCTGGCGAAGAAGGCCGAGGCGGTGCGCGACCAGCTGCGGCGACGCATCTCCAACACCGCTAACCTGACCCAGCCCTACGCGTTCGATCCCAGCGTACCCACCCATACCTATGCGCAGGCGCTGGTGGACCGGACCATGGCCGCGCATCCGAAACTGCTGATCCTGATGCTGCACATCGTGCCGCCGGGCAAGAGCGTCAATATGGTGGTGGGTTCGAGCATCGGCCGCATCGGCAAGCAGGCCGACTCCGACGACATGCGCGCCATCAACACCGGCATCCCAAACCTGGAGGTCAACGGCAACCGCTTCGAGGTGGAAACACGCCTGCTGGACGCCAGCGGCAAGACGATAGGCGCGGTGGGCATCGTGTTCCCGTACAAGCCGGGCGACGACAAAGATGCCCTGAAGCGCGAAGGCTTTGCGATCCGCGATGAACTGCGCAAGAAGATCCCATCGCTGCCCAAGCTGATGCAGCCGGTGGCGGCGCCCACGGTGGTCGACCCCCACCCCACCGCCACGCTGATCGGCCGCAGCACCGCCTGGAAGCCAGGCTACTCCGGCGATTTCGACCACTTTGGCTACGACCTCAAGGGCAACCGCCTGTGGCTGGCGGCGGAGGACCACGGCACGCTGGAGCTGTTCAACCTGCGCACCGGCCAGCACGAGCGCACCCTCACCGGCGTCGAGACGCCGCACGCCATCATCTACCTGCCCAAGGCCAACCGCCTTATCGTCACCGACAGCGGCAAGAGCATGACCAAGGTGTTCGACGCCACCACCTACAAGGTGGTCGGTCACATCAACCTGGAGCCGGGTGCGGATTCGGCCGAGTACGACCCCTCCACCGGCCACCTGTACATCGTCACCGGCGGCAAGGACGTGGGCATGAAGGACTGCTTCCTCAACGAAGTCGATCCGCTTACCGGCCATGTCTACAACAAGCTGCGCTTCGACTCCGACCACACCGAGGCGGTGAAGGCCGAGCAGCATGGCGACCGCCTGTTCGTGAACGTCGCTGACCACAACGAAGTGGATGTGGTGGACAAGAAGAGCTTCAAGGTGATCGCGCGCTGGCCACTGAGCGGCGCCCAGACCAACCTGAGCATGGCGCTGGACGAGGCCGACCACCGCCTGTTCGTGGGCACCCGTAATCCCAGCAAGCTGTTCGTACTGAACACCGACACCGGCGCCACCGTGGCCACCCTGGACGCGCCGGCCACCTCCGACGGGCTATTCTGGGACAGCGTCCGGAAGCGCGTGTACCTCCCCGGCGGCGACGGCTACCTCGGCGTGTACCAGCAGGTGACCCCCGATCTCTATGCCGCGCGGCCGCGCATTCCCAGCGCCATCGGCGCCAAGTCCGGCATCGTGGTGCCGGAGTTGAACCGGCTCTACCTGGCTGCGTCGCCGGGCGAGCACGGCAAGGGCGGCGAAGTGCTGTGGTTCGCACTGGGCAAGTAGGGGCTGGCCAATGCCCTCCTCCACCCCCTCCAGCCGCCCGCGACAGCGCGGCCTCCAGGCCCTGGCGACCGCGCTGCTGTGCCTGGCCGCGCTGCCCGCCCCAGGCCGCGCCGCCTCCTTCTACCGGCTGCGCTCGGCAGTGACCCTGCCGGGCAAGGCGCCGGCCTGGGACTACCTCAGCTACGATCCCTCGCGCTCGTACCTGTTCATCGGCCGCCGCCATGACGGCGTCAGCGTGTTCGATGTGTCGACCCGCAAGGTGGTCGCCACGATCGCCGATTCGACCGGCGCCAACAAGGCCATCCTGGTGCCGTCGCTCGGCCTGGGCTACACCGTCAACGGCGACGGCTCGACCACCGAGTTCGACCTGGCCTCGCTGAAGACGATACGGCGCATCCGCTTCGGCAGTGATGCCGATGCCGGCAGTTACGAGCCGGTGACCGGGCAGCTGATGTTCACCATGGGCGACAGCGGCAAGGTCGCCTTCATGGATGCCCGCAGCGGCAAGCTGGTGGCGACACTGCCGATGCCCAGCCACCACATCGAGGCCTCGGCGCCGGACGGGCACGGCCACCTGTTCGTGGCGGAGCGCGACCGCGATGCCGTGGTGCGCATCGACGCCAGCACGCATGCGGTCACTGCCACCTGGTCGACTGCACCGTGCCACCAGCCCACCGGCCTCGACTACGACCCGGCGAGCCGGCGCATCTTTGTCGGCTGCCGCAGCGACCGGCCGCTGCTGGCCGTACTGGACGCCGATAGCGGCGCCGTAGTGGCCAGCCTGCCGATCGGTCGCGGCAACGATGGCGTGGCCTTCGATCCGGCCACGCGGCGCATCTTCGCCTCCAACGGGCTGGACGCCGACCTGATGGTGATCGACCAGCAAGGCCCCGACCGCTATCGCCTCGAGCAGGCCGTCACCACCCGCCCGATGGCGCGCACGCTGGCGCTCGATCCGCAGAGGCACAGTGTGTACCTGGTGGCCGCCGAGGGGGGCGTCGATCCGGCCAGGAAGGTGAATACGGCGGTGGCGCCGTTCTATCCGAACTTCTATTTCGACAACAGTTTCACCGTACTGACCTACCAAGAGAACTGAAGCAGACAACGAATGGCGTCCGTCGCAAAGTCCAGGGGGAAACGGAGAACATGAACGGAGAATGGGGACTTGCAGCGTGCATTGCCGGGGACCAGACGCGACATCACTGTGGGGGAGACATCACATGCACGAGTATCCACGCAAGGCGTTGTTCGGCGCGCTGCTGCTCGGCCTGGGCCTGACCGGCCACGCCATGGCGGCAACGCCCGGCGGCGACGCGGGCAAGCCGGCCAAGCAGAAGCAGGCGACCGCCACGACCACCAAGACGCCCAAGGTCACCAACTTCAGCCAGGTCACGGTGACGGGCACCCTGCTGCCGATCGATCCGAACGCCGCGGCTGTTCCCGTCACGACGCTCGAAGCCGGCGATCTTCGCCAGACCGGCGTCTCGAGCAACATGCTCGACGCCCTGCGCAAGACCATTCCTGCCTTCGCCGGCCGCAGCAACGCGGGTGCGAGCAACGCGCAGAACCGCAACCAGTTCACCGCCGGCGGTTCGCAGGTCGAGCTGCGCAACCTGCCGACGTTGGTGCTGGTCAACGGCCGGCGCATGGCGCTGGATGGGGTTGCCGGCCTGAGCGGCAGCAAGAACTTCGTCGACATCAGCCAGATCCCGGCCGCTGCGCTGGAACGGGTCGACGTGCTCACCGACGGCGCGTCCTCGCTCTACGGCGCCGACGCCGTCGGCGGCGTGGTGAACTTCATCCTCAAGCACGACTACCACGGCGTGACCGTGGGTGGGCACTACGGAGTGGCGGATGGTGGCTACAAGGATCGCTCGGCCTTCGTGACGCTCGGCGGTGACATCGGCCCGGTGAACATCACGGCCACCGTCAGCGACGCCAAGACGAGCCCGCTCTACCAGAATGCGCGCTCGTTCACGAGCCCGATGTTCGGCGTGGTTCCGGGCACCGGCCTACCGGGCGTCGTCGCCGGCGGCAACTACGTGCTGGCGCCCGGGCTGCTCACGCCGCCCGTGCCGACCGGCACCGCCGCGACCGCCGGCAGCTATGCGGCCTTGTCGCCAAGCGTCTATAGCGCGACCAGCGCGGCGCAACTGTCCAAGGGATTCGACTATTCCAAATACGCGATGCTCCTGCAGCGGCAGGAGCACAAGAACCTCGTCGTGAACATGACCTCGCAGCCCTTCACCGACGACCAGATCGAGGCCTCCGGTGACCTGTTGATCTCGCAGAACAAGGTCCAGTCCACCGCCTGGGCGGCCGCAGGCCAGCCCTTCTCCCACGTCACGCTGTCCGTGCCGGACGGCGCGCCCTACAACCCGCTGACCACCGCCGCGGCAGGCGTGACCTTCGCCGACATGTCGCGGCCCAAGCAGGTGTTCGACACCACCGACTCCTATCGCTTCTCCTTCGGACTCAAGGGCAAGCTGCCCTACGCCTGGACCTGGCATACCAGCGTCGATTACAGCGAGAGCAAGCTGACGGAGCGTGACACCAACCTAATTTTTCTGCCCAATCTGGCACGGGCCGTCGCCGGCGGATACGACGCCGGCGGCAGCGCGATGGCCGGCGGCGCCTACAGCGAGGTCTATGGCGGCTATTCGATCGGCAACCCGCTGGTGCTGCAGCCGGCGCTCAATCCGTTCGCGGTGTCCGGCAATCCGGCCGCCGCACTGGCCAACGTGCTCGGCACCGAGGTGCTGCATGGCGACAGCAAGCTCTACTCCTGGGATGCGCATGCCGTCGGCAAGCTGTTCGAGCTGCCCGCAGGGCCGGTGAACCTCGCGGTCGGCGTCAGCTGGCGGCACGAAGAGGTTTCCGGCTACGCCGACCCGAATGGCCGCGTCACCGATCCGGCTACCGGATCCACCGCCGGCAACGACCAGAACTGGAGCGGCGGCATGTTCACCGATCCCTTCAGCCACGGCCGCAACGTGAGCGCGGCGTACGCCGAGACGCTGATACCGATCACTTCGAGCAGCATGGGCATTCCCGGCCTGCACCAGTTCGATCTCACCGCCGCAAGCCGCTTCGAGCGCTACAGCGACGCCGGCAGCAAAAACTCGCCGAAGCTCGGGTTTCGCTGGGAGCCCTTCGACAACCAGTTTGTGCTTCATGGCACCTACACGAAGTCGTTTGCCGCGCCACCGCTGTACCAAGCCTACGGGCCGTTCGACACCCGTCCGGTTACCGACAAGCTCATCGGCATCGTGTTCGGAAGTCAGTACGGCGTCGGGAATACCTTCAACGGCGAAGACGGCGTCAATCCCTCGCTCAAGCCGTCCACCTCGACCTCGCGCTCTATCGGTTTCGCGTTCTATCCGAAGTTCATCAAAGGCCTGACGCTCACTGCGGACTATTCGTCGATCACCGTGCACGGTTTTCCGGGTGGCGCGGACTTCACCACCATCATGCAATCCGTCAACGCGCTGGGTTCGGCCTCGCCCTACTTCGACAGCGTCAGCACCGGCAACTTCACCAACCTCGGCGGTACCGATCCGTTCGGAACCCCGGGATCGCTGAAGGCTTTCCTGACCAACCCGGCCACCGGCCTGCCCGACCCCGGCAAATATTCGCAGCTCTACGTCATCGACCGCTTCCGCAACCAGAGCACCCTGATCGAGCACTCCTGGATGCTGGGGCTTGACTACGTGCTGCCCACGACGCGCTACGGCACCTGGGAGTTTTCCAGCAAGGGGATGCTGTTCAATTCGTACAAGTTCCAGCGCTTCGCCGGCGGTTCGTACCAGCAGTACGCGGGCAACGCCAGCAACATCGGCGTGTTCGCCGGAACGCTGCCGAAGGCGAGCTTCTACTCGACGCTGGACTGGTCCTACGGAAACCTGGACCTCATGCTGGGCAACACCTACATCTCCTACGTCAACGACGCGGGTGCCGCCGGCACGCTGCCCGGCATCCGGGTGCCAAGCTACAGCGTGTGGGACCTGCACGGCTCGTACACCTGGACACCCGGGGGCCTGACCAGCGACAAGAGCATCACGCTGTCGCTTGGCGTGAACAACCTCGACAACACGATGCCACCGATCTTCCCGCGGGCCTTCAGCAACCAGTTCACCACCAGCGACATCGGTACGTACTCGCCCATCGGCCGGCTGATCTATGGAGACGTGAAGGTGACGTTCTGAGGATGCCCGACTCCCGGGCGACGTGGCCGCTCGCCCCGGTTCCGTCTTTCGCTACGGCCGAGTCCTGATGTCGAATTTCCCCGCGATCCCTGCCGGTGCGGCGCACCGCACCGACAGGGATCATCCCAGCTGCTGACAGGTGAATCACGTGTCCGAAATTGCTTCCGCCAGGATCGCTGCCCGCCTCGACCGGCTGCCGCCGTCGCACACGATATGGAAGATCGTGTTGTGGATTTCGCTGGGCGGCGTGTTCGAGTTCTACGACCTGTTCTTCACTGCCTACGTGGCGCCGGGCATGATGAAGTCGGGGCTTTTCACGCCGCAGTCGCTGGGCTTCTTCGCCAGCCTGGATTCGATCAAGATCGCCGGCTTCGGCACCTTCGTATTCTGCACCTTTGCCGGCCTGTGGGTCGGCGTGGTGCTGTTCGGCCACCTGGCCGACCGCTTCGGCCGGCGGCCGGTGTTCACCTGGTCACTGGTGTGGTACGTGGCCTGCAGCGCCGTGATGGCGTTCCAGCACACCGGCGAGATGCTCAACATCTGGCGCTTCATCGCCGGCGTGGGTTTCGCGGTGCAGCTGGTCACCATCGACACCTACATCTCCGAGCTGATTCCAAGCGCCGAGCGCGGACGCGCGTTTTCCGTCAACCAGTTCATTACCTTCGCCGTGGTCCCGCTGGTGGCGTTGCTGGCTTGGGTGCTGGTACCGCTCAGTCCGCTCGGCATCGACGGCTGGCGCTGGGTGGTGCTGATCGGTTCAATGGGCGCCGTGCTGGTGTGGCTGCTGGTGCAGGGCATTCCGGAAAGTCCGCGCTGGCTGGCCCTGCAGGGGCGCACCGACGAGGCGGAAGCCATCATGGCGGCGATCGAGCAGCGCATAGTGACGGAGAGCGGCAAGCCGCTGCCGCCACCCGCACTGGCACATGCCAAGGAGACCGGCCGCGGCCGCTTCACGGAAATCTTTTCGCGCCAATACCGCGAGCGCACGCTGATGCTGTCGGTATTCAACATGGCCCAGGTAATCGGCTTCTACGGCTTCGCGGCCTGGGTGCCGACCCTGCTGATCGCGCGCGGCATCACCGTCACGCACAGCCTGGAGTACTCCTTCATCATCGCCATCGCCAATCCGCTGGGACCGCTGCTCGGTGTGCTCTTCGCCGACCGCATCGAACGCAAGCTGCAAATCATGCTGGGGCTGGTAGTGATGGGCCTGAGCATGTTGGCTTTTGCGATGGCGGACAACCCGATCGTGCTGATAGCGCTCGGCGTGGTGTTCACGCTGGCGGCCAACGTGATGTCGTATGCCTACCACAACTACCAGGCCGAGCTCTATCCGACCCGCATACGCTCCAGGGCGGTGGGCTTCGTCTATTCGTGGAGCCGCATCGCGGCCGCGTTCGCCGGTCTCGCCGTGGGCTATCTGCTCCATGCCGGCGGGGCGCTGGCCGTTGCCGTGTTCATTGCCATTGCGATGGTCGTGGGCATCGCGATGATCGGCATTTTCGGCCCGCGGACCAAAGGCGTGGCGCTGGAAGAAATCAGCCGCTGACGCTTGATGAGGGCGATGGTTGAGAATCCAGCGCAGTCTCATTCTCAGATCAGCCTTGCGCGCAATCTCACTCGGACTCCCCGCCTCGAGCCGCAGAATTTCGTCACGATTCAAGTGCTGGCGCCTGCCTACCTCCAATAATGCGCCCTTGTCCTGTCCGCCGTCCGCTTCTCCGATCGCTCGCATCGGAGGACAAGCGCAACTCCCCCGGGTCCTGGCAGCCCTGTGGGTGTTTCGCGGCCCCTAGCCTGCTGCCTTCAATGCAGATCCGAGGAAGCGGTCGACTATCTCCGGCAGCATGGGATCGACGGGAATCGTGTAGTGGGTGGTGTCCGGCACGATGGCGAGCTGGTTTGCGGGCCGCAGGGAGCCATCGATCCCGGCATCGCGCTGGCCGCCGCCCAGCGCCTTCCAGAAGGCGACCAAGTGTTCGGGCCGGATGGCATCGGCGTCGGCATAGACCAGCAGTGTGCGCACCCGAAGCCTGGCGACCCCGGCGCTCCAGTCAAAGGGGCGTTTGGTGAGGTCACCGACCTTCCTGAAGAGGTTTGTCCAATCGACATCGCGATAGGTCTGCCCCAGCGGCGATGTCTTGACGCCAGGGCCCAACGTGGCAGCGTTGGCTTCCAGCTGTTTGAAGGCGGCCACCACCTCCGGATAAAAGCCGTCCTGCTTCATCGCCGCGGATACCAGCACGAGCCGGTCGACCACGTCCGGATGGCGGATGGCAGTCTGCAGCGCGACGCTGGAACCCAGCGAGTAGCCCATGACGTCGGTCTTGCCGAGGTTCAGATGGCCGATCAGGGCGGCGATGTCGTCGCCCATCGTTTCGCTGCGCAGTGGCCTGTCGGTGTCTGGCGTGCGTCCATGTGCCTGCAGATGAGGGGCGATCACCTTACGGCGCTTGGCCAGTTCGGCCAGATTGCTCCCGAAGCTGTCCGGGTCGATGCCGCCGTGTAGAAGAATGAGCGGCTTGCCGGCGCCATGCACGCTGTAAAAGATGTGCTGGCCATTGACGTCGGCAAAATGCCCGATCGATGTGGTGAGCGTCTTCCTGGCTTGAATGGGAAGCGCCGCAGTCAGCACGGCGGTCGCCATGGCGGTCTTAAGGAAATCGCGTCTGAGCATATCGTCCTCACATGGCGCCAACGGGTCGGCGCAGTGCTGATCGCGTGTTTCATCGTTGTCCCTTCCATGCGCCGATGGTCACGGTGCGGTCACGATCCGGCTGCGAGCAACTCGTCCAGCTGCGCGAACTGTTCGGGCAGGCCTTGGGCCGAACCGGCGAGGGCTTCGTCGAGGGCCTCCGTTGTCGGGTAGCTTTCGTGGAAGGTGACCAGCGTCTTGCCGGCATTTTCCTCGAACGTCACCGTGGTCACGGCGCCCTGATCGCTGTCTTCGTTTGTCCATGTGATGCGCTTGTGCGGCGTTACTTCTATGTACGTGCCGAAGAATGCCATCGGCTGATCGAAGTCCGGATGGCTGAACATGAGGCGATACGTGCCCCCGGTGCGAATATCCATGTCGCATGAAACCAATGACATGCCCACCGATTTCGGAACCCACCAAAGCTTGAACAACTCAGGCTTGCTCCACGCTTCGAAGACGATATGCACGGGGGCATCGAACGTTCGCGTCACGACGAGTTCGTGATCGGACTTGCGTTCCACGACGGTGGGGTTCTTGGCGACGGGGCTACTTTTTCCTGCCTCTGCCATTTGCCTTCTCCTTGCTTTTCAGGTGTTCGACAAGTTCGTCCAGCGCGTCGAAGCGCGCGCTCCAGAGTTGGCGGTGCCGATCGATCCAGGCGGCCTCTTCTTCCAGCCGGCGCCGCCCGAGCTTGCAGGTTCGCACGCGCCCGACCTTCTCGGTGACCACGAGCCCCGCCTGCTCCAGGACGCTGACATGCTTCTTCATGCCCGTAAGGGTCATGTGGAACCTTTGGGCAAGGTCGCTGATTGAGGCGTCCGAGCTCCCGAGCTGCTCCAGCACGCCACGTCGGGTGACATCGGAAAGCGCGGCAAACGTCGCGTCAAGGCGGGCTTGATAGTGAACCATGTGGTTCACAGTATAACCCGCATGGACGGTTTGCAAGTGACCGGCCAGCCGGATGCCCGGCGGCGTGCAGCGTGCGCAGGCTCTTCCTCATGCCACCAACCATTGGACCGATGTCACTGAAGTGACTGAGGCCGGGACCACAAAGGGAGGAAACCAGACGCCCTGCCTGCGACAACAACGGCTAATCAGGATCCTGCACTGGCAATCTGCTGATGTCGTGCTGGTTGGCGGGCGCCGCACGAACGTCGCCAATCACGGAGATGACGGCCGAATCCGGTCCGCTCCATGCTGGCGCTCCCGCATGCTCCAGCCGATGCGCGGCGTCATTCCATGTCAGCCGGGTGACCGAATACCTGCCCCGCTCGTAGCGGTAGGACGTCCCGTCGTCCCGGAAAAGCGTGAAGTTGCCGTCCGCTCCGGGATACACCTTTACCGATGCAATCTTCTGCGCTTGCCCGACGCCCGCTTCGCCCGCACCCAGCGGCACGATACTTCCTGCCTTTACGAACAGCGGCAGCGTATCGATGGGCGCATCCACTTCGACCGTCTGCCCGCCGTGTAGGCGCTGGTCCGTCCAGTAGTTGTACCAATCGCTGCCCGCCGGCAGATACACCGTTCGGCGGGTGGCGCCCTGCTCCGTGACCGGAGCCACCAGGAAAGCCGGCCCGTACATGTATTCGTCAGGGATGTCCGCAACTTTCGGATCGTGCGGAAAATCCATGAACAGCGCGCGCATGTACGGCGCGCCGGTCTGGTAGCTGCGGTAGGCCGCCGAATACGTGTACGGCAAGAGCTGGTAGCGGAGCTTCAGGTATTTCGCCAGGATCGGTTCGGCCTGCTTGCCGTAGGACCACACTTCGTTGTGGTTCCTTTCGCCGTGCGCCCGCATGACCGGCTGAAAGGCGCCCCATTCAAACCAGCGCACGAACAGTTCGGGATAGTCCTCGTAGTTTCCTATCGTGCCACGCACGTCGGAGCCATCGATCAAGGGCTTGTGCGCCGCGCGGTAGTCGGCGGGGATCATGGGCGACAGAAAACCCGCGATGTCGGTGTCCCAGTACGGCAATCCCGTCGCGGTGAAATTGAGCCCCGCCGGGATGGATCGCTTGAGCATGTCCCAGGTAGCGACGATGTCGCTCGACCAGAACACGGTGCCGTTGCGTTGCGCACCCAGGTACGCCGCGCGCGCGAGGATCATCACCCTTCGGCTGTCGCCGAAATCGCGCCGGAATCCGTCGTATACCGAGGCGGTATGAAACAGCGGGTACACGTTGTAGAAGCGCCTGCCCGAGCCGATCCAGAACACGTCCTTCGCCGGGTCGATGTCCGGCTCCGTTTCATCGAGCCATACGTAATCGAAGCCGTACGGCTTGATGTAGCGATCGCGGATTTGCTGCCAGAACCACTTGGCCGCCGCCGGATTCGTGGTGTCGATGTTCGGTCCGATGACCGCCTTGAAGCCGCCCGGGTCCGGCACGCCGTCCCGCGTATGCACCAGCCAGCCTTTGCGGGCGAGCATGTCGTAGAACAGCGATCCCTTCGAGAAGTGCGGCCACACGCTCAGCAGCGTGTCCACGCCCATCGCATGCAGGCTACGGTTCATGGCGGCAGGGTCCGGCCAGCGGGCCGGGTCCAGGTCCAGGTTTCCCTGCCTGGTCATGTTGAGAAAGTCGACCACCATCACACCCAGCGGCAGATGCTTGCGGCGGTACTCGCCGGCAACGGCCAGGACCTGTTTTTGCGTCGGGTAGATCGCCTTGCTCTGGATGTAGCCGTAGACCTTCCAGGGCAGCAGGTGCGTCACGCCCGTCAGCCGGCGATAGCCTTCGTAGATCTCGTCGGCGCTGCTTCCCGCGATGACGAAATAGGACACCCGATCGCCCACTTCCGACGACCAGACGTTCCGGCCATTGAAGCCAAGCCGTACGGTGGTTTTCGAGGGGTTGTCCCAGACCAGGCCATAGCCGAGGCTCGACACCATGAAGGGAACGCAGACGCTCTCGCCGCCCAGCGCGGCATAGTCGTGCCAGCAGCGGATCTCATGGTCGCGCAGGTCCATCCATCCCTGCTGTTGCTGTCCGAGCCCGTAGTAATGCTCGTCGGCGGGCGATTCGAACGTGGCGGCAACGCGAAAGTCCGTTGCACCTGCGTTTGCCCGCGCCGCCTCCGCCGGCTCGGGCACCATCGTCCACGTGCGCATGCGCAAGAGCGTCTTGCCCGCGGCGTCGGTGATCTGTAGCGCGTCGTTGAAGGTATGCGGATCTTTCCAGTGCCCGAAGTATTTTTCGCGCAACTGGCGGTTCAACGCATCCAGGGGCAAGCCCAGCGGGAGTTGGTCAGGCGCAAGCGCCCCGGGGGCCACCCGCACCACCATTTTCGACGAGCGGAACACGTCGTCGCCTGCCGCGTCGCGCGTATGCGTCCAACCTCGGGCCGAGGGTTGAGCCACGAATCCGTAGCCGGGCGGATTCATCACGGCCGCCCGGCCGACGCCGAACGTCACCCGCACGATGTTCGGCGCATAAGGTTGGAGCGAAATGATCCTCCCGTCCCGCTGCAGCACGAGGGGGGCGTCCTGCGCCATCGCAGTGCCGCTCAACGACGCGCCCAGGAGCAGCGCGCAAAGTCCACCGGAAAACAGTTTCCGCATCATGGTTGTCGCGCCCCGATCATTTGGTCGATGCCGCTCTGGAAATCCGCCATGCGGGAGCTTTCCACCGCGCTTCTATCGGCGATGTTCCTCCCGCGCGCCGCACAGTGATGCCCCGGGCAATTCACCGTCGCCGGCGCATTCTGTCACCGCCTGGCAGCACCATCCCGCCCATGGGCACAAGCAGGCAAATAATCGCAATCCAGGATGGTCAATATCGCAATGAAGCGCACCGTGGATGCGGTGAATGATTCGCGCAGAGACCGATGTCATCCCGGTCTGCATCCAATGAACAATCCGCCCGAAAAGAGCGAACCGCATGACACACTGGCTGAGAACCGCAATGCTGCTGCCGATCCTGCTCGCGGCTGTCGCGACAGCCGGCGCGCAAGAGGTCGCTCCTACGCCGCCCATGGGTTGGAACAGCTGGGACGCTTACGGCCTCACCATCGACGAAGCCGACTTCAAGGCCAACGCCACAGAACTGGCCAAGCTGCACGCTTACGGCTGGACGTACGCGGTGATCGACGAAGGCTGGTACATGGGCAACCCGTTCGGCGACACCTTGCAGCATCGGGATTACGCCGTGGGTGCGCACGGCCTGCTGGTTCCCTCCGTGAAGCGCTTTCCGTCCTCCGCCGACGGCCAGGGCTTCAAGGCCATCGCCGACTGGGTGCATGCGCAAGGCCTGAAGTTCGGCATCCACATCGTGCGCGGCATTCCCAGGCAGGCGGTAGAAGCGAATCTGCCGATCGCCGGGTCCAGCTTCCATGCACAAGACGCCGCCGATACGGCCGACACCTGCCCGTGGGACGACGGCGACTACGGCGTGCGCGACAACGCGGCAGGCCAGGCCTATTACGACTCGATGCTGGCGCTGTACGCGCACTGGGGCGTGGATTTCCTCAAGGTCGACTGCATTGCCGATCACCCTTACCGCATCAGCGAGATTCGCCAGATCGCGGCGGCGATCAAGAAGACCGGCCGCCCCATCGTGCTCAGCCTGTCGCCCGGCCCTACCCGGCTTTCGCATGCCGCGGAGATCCGCCAGTACGGCCAGATGTGGCGCATCTCCAACGACGTGTGGGATGGCTGGACGTTCGCGCACGAGCGTCCCTATGAGGACTTCCCCATGGGCGTCCGCAATATTTTCGATCGCCTACCCCGGTGGGCAGGGCAAGCCCGCGATGGCCGGTGGCCCGATGCCGACATATTGCCCTTCGGCGTGCTTGCGCCGCACCCGGGATGGGGCCGGCCACGCCATTCCCGCCTGACGCTGGACGAGGAGCGCACGCAGCTGACCCTGCTCGCCATCGCGCGTTCACCGCTGATCCTCGGCGCCAACCTCACCAGGCTGGACGACGCCACGCGTGCGTTGATCACCAACAAGGAAGTCATCGCGGTCGATCAGCGCAGCCACGACAACCATCCGCTCGAACATCTACCGACAGGCTTCCAACAAGTGCGCGCATGGACGGCGTCCGGCAAGGCCGGCGAACGCTACCTGGCCGTGTTCAACCTGGACGACAAGCCAGTGCGTTTGCGGGCGACGTGGCAGCAGCTTGGCCTGGCTGCGGGCAAGCATGCCGCGCGCGAGCTGTGGAGCGGCCGTCACCTGCAGGCATCCGACCGCCTGCCGATCCGGCTGCCGGCGCATGGATGCGTGCTTTACTCGGTCGAATAGCGCCTGATCGCGGCTGCCAGGCGCGAAACGTCCCCCGTCTCGAAAATACCCGCTTTTGCATCGTCAGCGCATATGGACAGGATTCGCCGTGCTATTGAATCCCCGTGATCCACCTATCGGCGTTTTCCGTCACTCACATCTGTTCCAGCTCCCTGCCCCGCGTCTCCTTGACGCAGCACAGCACGAACACCGTCGATAGCGCGGCCGCCACCGCATAGATCGCATAGGTGGGCGCGAGGCCGATGCCGACCAGCAGCAGCGGGAAACTGATGGTGATGGCGAAGTTGGCGATCCACTGCGCGGCGCCGGAAACGGCCAGGCTGGAACCGCGGATCTGGTTCGGGAACATCTCGCCCAGCATCACCCACATCACCGGCCCCCACGACATGTTGAAGAACACGACGTAGACGTTGGCCGCCACCAGCGCCAGCGTTCCCGCCGACGGCGGCAGCGCGAGCTTCCCCGCCGCATCGATGTGCGCCTGCGCAAAGGCCCAGACAACCAGCGCCAGCGAGACCGCCATGCCCAACGAGCCGATCCAAAGCAGCGGCTTGCGGCCGATGCGATCCACCAGGGCCACCGTCACCAGGCACGCTGCGATGCTCAACGCTCCGGATACGACGTTGATGAGCAGGGCGTCGCTCTCGGAGAACCCCACCGCCTGCCACAGCACGGCGCCGTAGTAAAACACCACGTTGATGCCCACCAGCTGCTGCAGCACCGCCAGTCCGATGCCTACCCACACGATCGGGCGCAGGCGCTGCGTGGCTTTGTCCACGAGGTCGGAAAGCCTTGGGCGATGGCGGTCCTGCGCCAGCGAGCTGCCGATCTCACCGAGTTTGGTGCGGGCAGTCTCCTCGCCGTACAGGCGCACCAGCACAGCCCGCGCCTCCGCCTCGCGCTTGCGCATCACGAGGAAACGCGGGCTCTCCGGGATGAACGTCAGCGAGACCAGGAACAACGTGGCCGGCAGCACCTGCATCCAGAACATCCAGCGCCAGGCGTCCTGGCCCAGCCACAGCGCTTCGGTAGACGAACCCGCCGCCCTCGCCAGCAGGTAATTGCTGAGGAACGCGCAGAACAGGCCGCTGATGATGGCCACCTGCTGCAGGGTGGCGAGCCGACCGCGATAGCGCGCCGGCGCCACCTCGGCGATGTAGGCCGGCGCGATCACGCTGGCCGCCCCCACCGCGAAGCCGCCGGCAAGCCGCGCCGCGACAAAGAACGCCACGCCGGGCGCGGCTCCGGCGCCCAGCGCCGACAGCAGAAACAGGATCGCCGCAGCGATCAGCACCGTGCGCCGCCCCTGATAATCGGCCGCGCGTCCCGCGAAGAATGCGCCCACCGCGCACCCCAGCAGCATCGAGGCCACCTCGAAGCCTATGCCGGCGGCGGTGGAGTGGAAGGCCTGTTTCAGCCCGTCCACCGTACCGTTGATGACGCCGCTGTCGAAGCCGAACAGGAAGCCGCCGAGGGTGGCCACACAACTGATCTGCACGATCAGCCGCGTGTTTTCCGCCCGCTCCAGCGAACCTTCGGCATCGAGTGTCGCACTGTACATTTCCACGATTGGATCCCCTCGCATGTCACTTCGCAGCGTCGAATCGCCTAGACCCGTACCAGGTACTGGTTGACGAGGTTTTCGTAGCGCTCCTGCTTGCCGCTGCGTTGCGCCGGCTCGCCGCGCGCAACCGCATGCGAGCGCAGATCATCCATGCTCAATTTGCCTTGCGCAAACGCGTGGCCGTTGCCGGTGTCGAAGCTCGCGTAGCGCTCCGCACGCCATTGCTCCAGAGGCGATTGCGTGAGCAGCGTGTGCGCGACTTCGAGGCCGTGCGCGAAGGCGTCCATGCCGCCGATGTGGGCGATGAAGAGATCTTCGGCGTCGGTCGATTCGCGACGTACCTTGGCATCGAAGTTGAAGCCGCCGGGCGCCAGCCCACCCTGGCGCAACACCACCAGCATCGCCCCCACCGTATCGTAAAGGTCGCTGGGAAACTGGTCGGTGTCCCAGCCGTTCTGCGCATTGCCGCGGTTGGCGTCGATGCTGCCGAGCAGGCCTTGGTCGGAGGCCACCTGCAGGTCGTGCTCGAAGGTGTGACCTGCCAGGGTGGCATGGTTCGCCTCGATGTTGAGCTTGAAGTCCCGCTCCAGCCCATGCTCCCTCAGGAAGCCCGCCACCGTCGACGAATCGAAGTCGTACTGGTGCTTCATCGGCTCCATCGGCTTCGGCTCGATCAGGAAGTTGCCCTTGAAGCCGATGCTGCGTCCGTAGTCGCGTGCCATCGTCAGGAAGCGCGCGAAGTGGTCCAGCTCGCGCTTCATCTGCGTGTTGTGCAGCGAGGCGTAACCCTCGCGCCCGCCCCAGAACACGTAGTTGCCACCGCCCAGCTCCACCGTGGCGTCCAGCGCGGCCTTGACCTGCACGCCGGCGCGCGCGACGACGTCGAAATCGGGATTGGTGGCCGCACCGTTCATGTAGCGCGGGTGGCTGAACAGGTTCGCCGTGCCCCACAGCAGCTTCATGCCGGTGGCCTGCTGGCGCTCCTTGGCGAGCGCGACCATGTGCTTGAGGTTTCTTTCGTACTCGCCGACATCGTCGGCATCGGGCGCCATGTCGGTATCGTGGAAACAGTAATACGGCACGCCCAGCTTGGTGAAGAACTCGAATGCGGCGTCCATCTTCGCCTCGGCGCGCGTCAGCGGTGCATCGCCCGCATCCCATGGATACGCGCGGGTGCCGGGCCCGAACGGATCGTGTCCGGCGTTGCAGAAGCTGTGCCAGTAGCACACCGCGAAGCGCAGGTGCTCGGCCATGGTCTTGTCGCCGATTTTCCGGTTCGCGTCGTAGTGCTTGAACGCCAGCGGATTGTCGGATGCGACACCCTCGTAGGGGATGCGGCCGATGCCGCCGAAATATTCGCGCTTGCCGACGAAGGGAGTGTTCATGGGGTGCGTTTCCTGTGCGGGTGCATTGCGGGGGACGGATCAGCCAGGCGCCGCGTGGGCCTGCTGCAGGGAAGCCAGCTGTCCGAGAAACTGCCGGTAGGGTTCGCGGTACGACTGCGCGCGACCGGCGTCCGGCCGCGCGGCCCGTGCCTCGTCCAGCGCCACGTGTTCGCCTGCGATCCCTTCGAGGCCTGCGGTGTCGCCGGCGTGATGGCGCCACGCCCACAGGGCCTGCAGGGCGGCGCCGAAGGCGGCGCCCTCGGTTTCCACGGGCATCTCCACCGGCAGATCGAACACATCGGCCACCAGCTGTCGCCACGGCGCGCTGTTCGCCCCGCCACCGGTCAGCCGGACCGCCTTGAATTCCAGGCCGGCGCGACGCAAGGCGTCCAGGCCGTGGCGCAAGGCGTAGGTCGCGCCCTCCATCGCTGCGCGATAGACGTTGCCGCGCGTGAAGTTGCCTGGGTTCATCCCGTGCAGGCTGGCGCGCGCCGAGGGCAGGTCGGGCGTGCGTTCGCCGTTGAAGAACGGCAGCATCAGCAAGCCGTCGGCCCCCGGTGTCGTACGTTCGACCAGCAGATCGCCCTCGCCCGCCGCGAAGCCGAAGGCATCGGCGACGCAACGGGTGGCCACCGTGCAGTTCATCGTGCAGACCAGCGGCAACCAGCCGCCGGTGGACGAACAGAACGCCGCCCACAGGCCGTCGCCGCTGACCACGGCGTGGTCCGCGTATGCGAACAGCGTGCCCGAGGTACCCAGGCTCACGCTGAGGGTTCCGGGCGCCACGTTGCCGGTGCCGATCGCGGCCATCATGTTGTCGCCGCCCCCGGCCGACACGCGTACCTCGCGCGACAGGCCCAGCGCGTCGGCGGTGGCGGACGCGATCGGCGCACTGAAATGCGCATCGACCAGAGGCGGGAGGCAAAGCGACAGGTCGCGATCCGCGTCGGTGGCCGCGAGCATCGCAGCCGACCAGCGGCGCGTGCGCACGTCCAGCCAGCCCGTCCCCGAGGCGTCGCCGCATTCCATCCAGCGTTCCCCGGTGAGCCAGAAATTGATGTAGTCGTGCGGCAACAGGATGGTCGCCAGCCGGCGATAGGCGTCTGGACGATGCTTGCGCGTCCACGGCAGCTTGGACGCGGTGTAGCCCGCCAGGACCGGATTGCCCGCCAGCGCGATGCAGCGCCGGTAACCACCGGCCGCGGCCGTGATTTCCTCGCACTCGCGCCAGCTGCTGGTGTCGCACCACAGTTTCGCCGGAGCGAGCACCTCGCCCGCCGCGTCCAGCGGGACGAAGCCATGCTGCTGGCCGGAAACCCCGATGGCCACGATGCGGGCGCGCAGCCCGGCATCGAGATCGGCCAAGCATTGGCGCACGGCTTCTATCCACCATTCGGCGTGCTGCTCGCGGCTGCCGTCGGCACCTTCGATCAACGCCAGCGGCCGGCTGCGCAGCGCAAGCGTACGGCGGCTGCCGACGTCGCGGGCAAGCAGTTTCACGCTCTGTGTGCCGATATCCAGCCCAACGACGACGCTCATGTCCCTACCTGCATCCGGCGACCCGCGGCACGCCGCGAGGCTGTGCCGGAACCCATTTCGGAACGCCGATCGCAGGCCCGGCCACAGGCCACCACGTCCCGTCTCGCCCTGGATGCTGCGGTCGGCGCAGCCGGGCCGCAATTGCGAAATCCACCACGCCGTGCATTCATTTTGCGTGCCGCAACGCCGCATGCGCGGGCCAGGTGGCAACAGGTATCTTCGGAAGGAGTCCTGCGGACATCGACGAAAACCATGCCATCCCCTCACCGCATCGCGCTGCTGTTCAATGCGAACAAGGTCTATGACCGTCATGTGATCACCGGCATCGGCCAGTACCTGACATCCACGCGCGTGGAATGGGACCTCTTCATGGAGGAGGATTTCCTCAGCCGCACCGTGGGCATACACAACTGGCGCGGCGACGGCATCATCGCGGACTTTGACGACCCGGTCGTGGGCGAAACGCTGGCCGGCATGTCCATGCCGGTGGTCGCGGTGGGCGGTTCGTATGCCGACGCCAGCCAGTACCCGAGGGGTATTCCGTACGTGGGCACGGACAACGCCAAGCTGGTGCGGTTGGCCTACGACCACCTGATCGACCAGGGCCTGCAGCGCTTCGCCTTCTACGGCCTTCCGCCCACGCCTGGCAACCGCTGGGCGCTGGAGCGCGAACAGGCGTTCCTCGCCATGACGCGCAGCGACCACCTCGAGGGCATCGTATTCCGTGGTTCGCCCACCAGCGCCGGCGGCTGGGGTGTGGCGCAGGAGGCGATGGTGGACTGGGTGCGCTCGCTGCCCAAGCCGATCGGCATCATCGCGGTCACCGATGCGCGCGCACGCCACCTGTTGCAGGCCTGCATCGTGGCCGACGTGCCGGTGCCGGCCGAGATCGCGGTAGTGGGCATCGACAACGACCCGATGGCGCAGCTGTTGAGCCGCATCCCGCTGACTTCGGTAATCCAGGGCGCGGAGGAAATGGGCCACACCGCGGCGCGCCTGCTGCATCAGATGCTGCACGGCGGCCGGGTGGCCGAGCAGCGCATCATCGTGCCGCCCAAGGGCATCAACGTGCAGGCCAGCAGCCGCCACGTGCCGATGAACAACCCACACGTGATGCGGGCACTGCACTACATCCGCCACTACGCCTGCCTGGGCATCAAGACCGACCAGGTCGCCGACTACGTGGGGGTGTCGCGCACCCTGCTGGAGGAACACTTCAAGCGCGAAGTGAAGCTGACGGTGCACCAGGCCATTCTCAGGCACAAGCTGGATACGGCGCAGGCGATGCTGTCCGACGCCAGCGTGCCGCTGGCCGACGTGGCCGTGCGCAGCGGCTTTACCTCGTTGCAGTACATGTACGCAGTGTTCCGTCGCGAGCTGGGTTGCACGCCACGCCAGTACGCCGAAGAGCCGCGCACACCGGCCAAGCCGGATGCCGCGGCATCCGCAGGCAAGCTTTCCCCCGGCCTGCGAACGGCTCCGCTTACCGACTAATACGTGGTGCCGGCCATTGCCTGCCGGCCGTTCGCCGGCAGGCAATGGCCGGCATATCTCCCGCGTTGCTCGCCTTCCCTGGGCCTGCCGAAGCCAGCGTCTGCGCCGCGTGGGTTACTGATGTGGCTTCGGCATATTGCGCAAAAACGGTCGGCACACGCGGGGAGTGACGCCAGTACCGATGCAAGACGGCGTGCGCAGGCCAGGATGCGCGGGTCGCCATGAAGCCATGCGCGTGAGGGGTCCACGCACGCGCGGTTTCGGGCAGCCACGCGCCACGGCACGTGCGGGGAGCCACGTTCGTTCGCGCACGACGCGGACCATCCGGAACGACCGCAGGGGCGCCTGCCATCCGCGCTCTTGCCTGCCCCGGGTCGACGCCGGAGAGGCGCCCCGGCAGAACAATTGCGAAATCGCCAAGCGCCGCTAACGTTTATTCGTATGCATTCGCACATGCCGTTCCGTCGCGTGCGCTTGCTGCTAGCGTGCAAGCGATCCAGGCATCGGGGTATTCCATGGTCCTCCGGCACGCTGCTCGCACCAGCCATCGAAACCGGCCTGCGTCGCGCCATCCCTGGCTGCTGACAGCACTGGCCCTGGCCTGCTTCCCGTCGTTCGCCGCGCACGCCCCGGTCGACCCCACCGCGAAGAAGCTCAGTCCCGAGCAGATGGACCAGGTGTGGCAACGCGCCTCGGCCCGCTACGAGCCCGAACGCAAGGCACTGCTGGCCAAAGTCGCGCAAGGAGACGCGACGGGCCCGTTCCGCCCCGACTGGATTTCCCTGGCGCGCTACCGGACGCCGGCCTGGTTCGGTGCCGCGAAGTTCGGCATCTTCATCCACTGGGGCGTCTACGCCGTGCCGGCGTTCGCGAACGAGTGGTATCCGCGCAACATGTACGACGGCACGGCGCGCGAACACGCCCATCAGCTCGATACCTATGGCCCGCTCACGCATCGCGGCTACAAGGATTTCACCGCCGGCTTCAAGGCGCAGCACTGGGACCCGGCGGCCTGGGCGCGGCTGTTCAGGCAGGCCGGTGCGCGCTACGTCGTCCAGGTGGCCGAGCATTCGGATGGTTTCGCCATGTACGACTCGCGGCTGTCGCGCTGGACCGCCGCGAAGATGGGGCCGAAACGCGACGTGGTGGCTGCGCTGGAACGGGCGGTCCGTGCCGAAGGCCTGCGCTTCGGTCTGTCCTCGCACCGCGCCGAACACGACTGGTTCTTCGACCAGGGCCGCGAGCTCGCCTCCGACGTGAACGATCCTGCCTACGCGGATCTCTACGGCCCCGCGGTGCCGCACTTCCTGCAGGACGGCAACCAGGATCTGGAACAGGACTGGACCTACGTTTCGCCGGCCTACGTGGCCGACTGGCTGGCGCGCACCACCGAGCTGGAGGCGTATTACAAGCCCGACCTGATCTACCTCGACTGGTGGGTGGGCCATCCCGCGTTCCGCGGCGCGCTGGCCGAGTTCCTCGCCTACTACTACAACCGCGGCGCGCAACGCGGCGGCGTGGTGCTCAACTACAAGCTGCACACCCTGCCCCACGGCGCCGGCGTGCTGGACGTGGAGCGCGGCCAGCTCGGCGGCATCCAGGCCTCGCCATGGCAGACCGACACCACCATCAGCAACGGCTCCTGGGGCTACGTGGCGCACGACACCTACCGCTCCGCCACCTCGATCATCCAGCTGCTGGCCGACGTGGTGAGCAAGAACGGCAACCTGCTGCTGGATGTCGGCCCGCGGCCCGACGGCAGCATCGTGCCGCAGCAACAGGCCGTGCTGCTGGAGATCGGCCGGTGGCTGGCGACCAACGGAGCGGCGATCTACGGCAGTCGTCCGTGGCGCGTGCCGGGCGAAGGCCCCACCGCGCTGGCCGCCGGCGCCTTCAACGAACAACTGGCCGCGTCCTATACCGCCGACGATTTCCGCTTCACCCGCAACAAGGACACGTTGTACGCCATCGAACTGGCCTGGCCCGACGACGGCACGGTGGTCGTCCACAGCGTCAAGCCCACCGACCGCGTACAGGACGTGCACCTGCTGGGTTCGCCGACGCCGGTTCGCTGGCAAAGCACCGCACAGGGATTGGTGCTGCATGCCGGTCCCCGACCTGCCGGCCCCGCGGCCTTTGTCTTCGCCATCCGCACCGCCACGGACACCCCATGAAGAAAACCATCGACCGCCCCGACGACGCAACCGACGGCGCATCCTCGGTCACGACGAACCTCGCGCGGCGAAATCTTTTCAAGGCCATGGCTACGGGGGCGGCCGCCATGCCGTTGGCCCGGATGGCCAAGGCGGATACCGGCCGGCCATGCCCCAGCCTCGCACCGGGCTGGCGCCAGGGTATCGAGGGCCAGCGCATGGCCGACCTCGGCGACGGCACCTACCGCAATCCCATCGTGGCCGGCGACCATCCCGATCCCGCCGTACTCAAGGACGGCGACGACTACTACATGACGTTCACGCCGTTCGCCACCACGCCGGGGCTGGCGATCTGGCATTCGACCGACCTGGTCAACTGGACGCCGATCGCGACCGCCCTGCACAAGCCGATGGGCAACGTCTTCGCGGTCAACCTGTGCAAGCACGGAGACCGCTACTACATCTACCTGCCGGCGCAGCAGTCCGGCGGCAACTGGTCGATCTTCGTGATCACCGCCGAACGCATCGCCGGCCCGTGGAGCGAACCGGTCGACCTCGGCGTCCCCGGCTGCATCGATCCGGCGCATGTGGTCGGCGAGGACGGCCGCCGCTACCTGTTCGTCAACGGCATCCGCATGATCCGCCTGACTAACGACGGCATGGCCACCGACGGCAAACTCGTGCATGCCTACACGCCCTGGCGATACCCGCAAGACTGGGTGGTCGAGGATTTCGCGCCGGAAGGACCGAAGCTGCTGCGTCGCGGCGACTGGTTCTACCTGGTCAGCGCAGTGGGTGGCACGGCGGGGCCGCCGACCAGCCACATGGTCATCGTGGCGCGCTCGCGATCGGTCCATGGCCCGTGGCAGAACTGCCCGCACAATCCCATCGTGCACACGCGATCGGCGGCCGAACCCTGGTGGTCGCGCGGCCACGCGACCTTCGTCGAAGGGCCGGCCGGCGACTGGTGGATGATCTACCACGGCTACGAGAACGGCTTCCGCACGCTGGGCCGGCAAACCCTGCTGGAGCCGATGGCATGGACGGCGGAGGGCTGGCCGGTGGCCACCGGCGGCGATCTTTCAACGCCGCTGCGCAAGCCGGCGCGCGGCAACCCGGGGCCGTCCGGTTTCCCGCTGTCGGATGACTTCTCCAGCGACCGGTTCGGCGTGCAGTGGTCGTTCCACGAACCACGGCCCACTGAGATGCAGCGGGTCAGCCGCGACGGCCACGGCATGCTGCTGGCCGGTGCCGGCAGCTCGCCGGCGGATAGCGCTCCCATGGTCTGCAGTGCGGGCGACCGAGCCTATGTGGTCGAACTCACGCTGGAACCGTCCGATGAGGCGGAGGCGGGGCTGCTGCTGTTCTACAACCACAAAGCGTTCGTCGGTGTCGGCTTCACGCCGGACACGATCAAGACCTTCGAATACGCGCAAGAGCTGACGTGGGCCCGCATCAAGCGGGCAAACCGCCGGGTGCGGGTGCGTCTGACCAACGACCACAACGTGGTCACCCTCGAGTACTCGCACGACGATGGGCATAGCTGGCAATTGCACACTTTGCGCATGGAAGTGTCCGGCATCCACCACAACGTGTTCGGCGACTTCCTGAGCCTCAAGCCGGGTATCTACGCCGCGGGGAAAGGGGCGGTGCGGCTTGGCGATTTCCGCTACCACACGATCGTGGGCAATCCGCTGGCGTGATCGTGCATCCGCCGCCCTGTCGCCACGCGGCAGGCGCATGCCCTTGTCCGGCAGCCGGGCCGGCGCCGGCAACCTCACCCGGCAGCGTCGTCATGGCGACCCCGACCAGGTGAAGGTTGCGGACAGGACAGGTCCCGCGCGGGGGCCTAGCCCCTCACGGCTTGCCGGCGAACAGCTTGAGGTCCACCGCGGCGGCCATCGCCCGGTAACCCGCACTGTTCGGATGCAGGTGGTCCCCGCTGTCGTAGGCGGCAAGCATCTTCTTCGGCGCAGCCGGGTCGCGCACCGCCTTGTCGAAATCCACCACGCCGTCGAAGGCGCCGGAACCGCGGATCCATGCATTCACCTGCTCGCGCGTCTTTTCGCCCGCAGCAGAGTGGTAAGGCCAGCCGCTGCCGCCGTAGGGCGTGAGGGTGGCGCCATAGATCTTCACGTGCCTGGCGTGCGCGCGCGCGATCAGCGTCTTCATGCCGTCGATCAGCTGCTGCGCGCTGATCTTGTCCTTGGCCTCCCAGGCGTAACCCGAGCCGCCGATGTCGTTGATGCCTTCCAGCAGCACGACCCAGCGCACGCCGGGCTTGTCCAGCGCGTCGCGGTCGAAGCGCGCCAGCGCGCTGGGCCCGTAGCTGTCGTGCAGGATGCGGTTGCCGCCGATGCCGGCGTCGGCGACGGCGATGGAAGACAGGTGCGGATCGGCCTGCAGGCGCGCGGCGAGGTAGTCCGGCCAGCGCTCGTTTGCATCCTGCTTGGAACCCACGCCGTCGGTGATGGAATCGCCGAAGGCGACGAGCGTATGGCGCGGGGCCGGCCCGGCCACTTCCACGTCGGTGAGATAGAAGCGGCTGCCGCTGGTTTCCTCGCGCGGGAAACGCACCGCCGCGGTGGCATCGCCGTGTTCGGTGACGTACGCGGTGGCGAGCCCGGCGTTGTGGATGGTGGCCGGGTGGTTGTGCGTGTCGGCCGGCACATAGATGCTCACCGCCAGCTGCTGAAGCGGCTTCACGTCCATCTTCAGCGGATCGCTGAGCACGCTTTCGCCCTTGGCGATGGTGACGGTGGGCTTGCCGTGGAACAGCAGCACATGGTCGCTGCCGGGCACCGTGTCCGCGGCACCGGCGCTCTGCGCCACGTGCACCGGGCCCAGCGTGACCGGCACGCTGCCGAACAGGTTGGAGAGGCGCATGCGCAACTGCGAACCGCCGATGCTGGTGCGAACGACCTGGCGCACCGTCTGGGCATCCAGTACCGGGCCGGCGGTGTCCGGGGCGGCGGCCCAGCCGTCCGCCCAGGCGGGGTGCCCACCGCCCTCGGCCGCCATGGCGCCGGCCGCCAGCGCCGAGATCGCTCCGGCGAATGCCCACTTCACTATCCGATGCTGCATGTCGTTCCTCCTGCGTTGTTTTTGTCGTATGACCGGCGCATCGGGGGCGTCACTTCCCCGGCTGGCCCATCACCCTGGCCAGCCCGCCGACCTTCTCGTCGAACGCTGCGTCGCCGCCGGTGGCGCTGAGGACACCGGCCGCATTGTTCCAATGCAGCCGGGTGGTCGTGCCGCTGCCCGCTTCGTAGCCGTACGAGGTGCCGTCGTCGTCGTAAAGCGCGAATTCGGCATCGTTGCCCGGGTAGACGCGGATCTCGGCAATGGCCTGTTTCGATGCGGTCGACTGGATGTCCGAACCCAGCGGTACGATCGAGCCGGCACGGACGAAGACAGGAATCTGGTCGATGGGCGCCGCCACCTTGACCCAGCGTCCGCCGGCCAGCTTTTCGTTGGTCCAGAAGTTGTACCAGTCGCTGCCGGCAGGCAGGTAGACGTCCTTTTCCGTCTGGCCCTGCGTGGTGACCGGCGCCACCAGGAAGGCCGGGCCGAACATGTATTGCGTGCCCAGGTTGGCGACGTTGGGGTCGTCGGGGAAATCCATCCACAATGGACGCATGAAGGGCGCGCCGGTGTCGTAGGTCTTCTTGGCCTGGCTGTAGATGTAGGGAATCAGGCGGTAACGGAGCTTGTCGTACTTCGCCATGATCGCCTCGGCCTGATGGCCGTAGGCCCAGATTTCCGTGTGCTTGCGCATGCCATGCAAGCGCAGGGTGGGCAGGAAGGTGCCGTATTCGAACCAGCGCGTGAGCAGTTCCGGGTAATCGTTGTTCTGGCCCACCGTGTCGCGTGCATCGGAAGGGTCGAGCAGCGGTGGCCTGGTGGCGCTGGTCGTCTGTGGCAACCACTGCCAGCCGCCGATGTCGTTGCCCCAGTAGGCGATGCCCGAGGCGGTCATGTTGAGGCCGGTGGGGATCTGGCGTTGCAAGGCTTCCCAGGTCGGGTCGATGTCCGAGGACCAGAACAGCGCGCCAGTCCGCTGTGAGCCAAGATAGGCCGCGCGGGCAAGGATCAGCACGCGTTCGTCCGGTTTCCAGGCGCGCATGCCCTGCGCGACGCCTTCCACGTGCAACAGCGGGTACACATTGTGGTAGCGGTCGCCGGAGCCGATCGAGAAGAAGAAGCCGTCCGGCACGAGGTCCGGTTCGGTCTCGTCCAGCCACGGATAGTCGAAGCCGTGCGAAAGGATGTTGTCGCGCACGTGATCCCAGAACCACTTGCGCGCCGCCGGGTTGGTCGAGTCGATCAGGGCGCCGGCGCGATCCGAACGGAACGGCAGGCCGTCGACCGTCTTGCCGTTCTTGTCCTTGAGGAAATAGCCCTTGGCGTCGAGTTCCTTGTAGTAGCGCCCGGAGCGCTCGAAGCGCGGCCAGATCGATATGATCGACTTCATGCCCATGGCATGCAGTTGCCGGTTCATGCCGTCCGGGTCCGGGAATTCCGCCGGGTTGATGTCCAGCTGGCCCATGTGCGTCCAGTAGAACCAGTCGATGACCATCACGTCGAGCGGGTAGCGCTTTTCGCGGTAGGTGTGCGCGACGCGCAACACCTCGGCCTGGCTGTCATAGCGTGCCTTGGACTGGATCAGGCCGAAGGCCGCCTTGGGCGGGATCGGCGTTTTGCCGGTCACCCGCGCATAGGCCGAATAGATGGCTTCCGGCGTGTTGCCGACGATCACGAAGAAACTGACGCGCTCGCCGACTTTCGACTCGAAGCTGGTGTGGCCACGGATGCCGGCGACGAAGTGCGTATCCGAGGGGTTGTCCCAGATGATGCCGTAGCCCCTGGACGACACCATGAAGGGCACGCAGACGGTTTCGCCGCTGGGTGCGTCATACCACTGCTTGCAGTCGATGACGCGGCCGCGCAGGTCGAGCGGGCCAAGGCTGCCCTGGTTCTGGCCCATGCCGTAATAGTGCTCGCCGGCAGGCGCCGAGAAAGTGGCGCCCACTTGATAGGTGGCTTCGCCCGCCACCTCGTGCGGCGACATGTTCCAGTCGGTCATGTCGACGAGCGTTGCGCCCTTGGCGTTCTTCACCTGCAGGCGAACCGGCGCCAGGTCCGGCGCAAAATAACGCTCCATGACCCCCGGCACGTGCGGCGGCGGTGGCGCGTCCACATGCAGGGTCAGCGCCTGGGATGCGAAGGTATCGCCGCTGCGGTCGCGGGTCTCGTGGAACGCCGAATTGTCGGCGTGGTCGGCGATGATCCCGTAACCCGGTCCCTTCAGCACCAGGGCCTTGTCGGCGGCAATCGTCACGTGGACCACGTTCGGGCCATACGCCTCGACGCTGACCCACGCGCCATGCCGGTCGAGCGTGGCCATCGGCGCGGCGGCGGCAACCGCCGTGGCGCAGGACAGGAGCAGGAGCACGCCCAGCGATGCAATTTCAGCAGCCCGCACGGCATTCCCCCGGCGTTGAACGAAGACTGCGGCATCAGGCACGCGGTCGAGATCCGTCCGCAAAGGGCGCCGCCGCATGCCGCTCATCGCGCTTTCTCCATGGTCAGGTCGGCGGCCAGCGGCGTGTGGTCGGAAGCGTCGCCCACACGGATCACGAAGCGGCCCGGGTCGACCTTCCAGTCGTTGTGATCGGGGTCGTAGTAGGCGAACGCGCGCCGGTCGAGCGTGAGGGTGACTCGCCGACTCTGCCCCGGCGCCAGATCCAGCTTCTGGAACGCTTTCAGCTCGCGCTCCGGCCGCACCACGGTGGCGGAGGGATCGCTCACGTAGACCTGGGCCACCTCCGCGCCTGCGCGCGAGCCAGTGTTGCGCACCTCGAACGACACCTGCACGGTGTCGCCCTCGTGCGCCTTGGCCGGCTTCACCTCCAGCCCGGAGAACGCGAACGTGGTGTACGAGAGGCCGTAGCCGAACGGGAACAGCGGCTGCGGCTTGTCCGGATGGCTGGTATACCAGCGGTAGCCGACGAACAGGCCTTCACCGTAATGCACCGTGGGGTGCGTGCCTGGCGGATGCGGCGGCGCGTAGTAGTAGTCGTGGGTGGGGTTGTCTTCCCAGCGGCGCTCGAAGCTCATCGGCAGGCGGCCTTCCGGCGAACGCGCGCCAAACAGCACCTCGGCTACCGCGCGGCCGCCCTCCTGCCCCGGATACCAGTTCTGCAGCAGCGCGGGCACCTGGTCCAGCCAGTCCGCGGTGGCATAGGCGCCGCCCGAGGTCACCGTCACCACCGTCTTCGGATTCGCCCTGGCCACCGCCTCGATCAGCGCCTCCTGGCCCCAGGGCAGCCCGAACGTGCGGTCGTAGGCCTCGCTCTCCGAGGTCGGGTCGAAGCCGACCGCCACCACCGCGGCGTCGGCCATCGCCGCCATCTTCAGCGCCGCCGGCGAGATCAGCTCGTCCACGGGCACCACGCCCAGGCCCATCCGGCTGTAGTCCACATCGGGCAGATAGTCGAGCCGCACCGACACCGTCTGCCCGGCCCTGAGATCCAGCGCGGCGTACAGCGGCGCCTGGCCCTCGCGCTTGGGCTGCACGATCACCGGCTTGCCGTCCACGTACAGCGTGTAGCTGTCGGCGCTCGCCGCCGCGGTGAGGAACAGATACCGTCCCGCATGCGGCGCCACGTAACGCCCGCTCCAGCGGATGCTGCGCCGCTGCACGGCGGGCGTGGTCCACAGCTCCGGCTTCCACTGGTCGATGTGGGCGTCCACCGTGGTCGCCGCCGGCGCGCCGCGGAAGTCGGGGTTGTCGAAGTTCTCGCGGCGCAGGCCGGGCTTGCCGTCGGCGGTGGCGAAGCCATCGCGCTTGAAAACCGCATCCGGCGCCGGCAGGCCGCGGTCGTACAGCACGCGCACGCGCTTACCAAGATAATCGACGATGCCGCCGAGGATGCTCTCGGTGCGGAAGGTCTCGATGTGCGAGCTGCCGCCGGCGGTGGCGTAGCCAGGATATGCATCGGGGCCGATCACCGCGATGGTCTTGATCGCGCCCGCGTCGAGCGGCAGCAGATGGTGTGCGTTCTTCAGCAACACCAGCGACTCGCGCGCCGAGTCCAGCGCCACCTGGTCGTTGGCGGCGCTGAACAGCGGCTGCGCCACGTCCTGCTGCGGCCGGTCGAGGAAGCCGAAGCGCACCGCGGTGCGCAGGATGCGCCGCACCTTGTCGTCCAGCGCGGCCCGGGATAGCGTGCCCTCGCGCAAACCCGACAACACCAGCGCGGGCTGCATCTTGTCGGCCGCCGGCATCTCCAGGTCAAGGCCGGCCTTGAAGGCCTTGAGACCATCGTTCACCGCGCCCCAGTCGGACATGAAGATGCCATCGAACCCCCAGTCGTGCTTGAGGACGCCACTGACCAGGCTGTTGTTCTCGGCGGTGTACTCGCCGTCGAGCTGGTTGTAGCTGCTCATCACCGCGCCGACGTGGCCCTGCTTCACCGCCATCTCGAATGCGCGCAGGTAGATCTCGTGCAGCGGCCGCGGCGCGATCACCGAGTTGAGGTGGCGCCGGTCGTACTCGGAGTTGTTGGCGGCGAAGTGCTTGATCGTGGCCACCACGCCCTGGCTCTGGACGCCTTCGATCAGGCCCACCGCGGTGCGGCCGGCGAGGTAGGGATCCTCGCCGTAGTACTCCATGTTGCGGCCGTTCTGCGGCGCGCGGTAGATGTTCACGCCGGGGCCGAGCAGGAAGCTGATGCCGCGGGCGCGCGCGTCGCGCCCCATCGCCGCGCCGACGCGCCGGGCGAGTGCGGGGTCCCAGCTCGCCGCCAGCGCGATGCCGGCGGCGTAGGCGGTGGAGTCACCGCCCAGGCGCACGCCGTAGGGTCCGTCCGACATGCCCAGCTCGGGCAGGCCGATCGACGGTTCCGCGCGGATGCCGAAGTTGTCCACGCCGCCGATCAGCGCCACCTTCTGCTCCAGCGTGAGCTTGGCGAGCATGGCGTCGACGCGATGTTCTACAGCAGGCGTGTCGGCGGCTGGCATGGCGTTGCCTGCGTAGGCGGTGGTGCACACGCCGACAGCGATGCAGAGCGACAAGGCGAGGTATTTCAAAGTGAGGTGTTGCATCGAGCGAGGTTTTCCTTGGCTGATAGCGAAGCCTCGTACCCTCTTGGCCGTCGTTCCCTGAAAGCTGGGATGACGGTGTGGGGGAACGATGCTCATGAGTGTCTGTATCAATACGTCGCCAGCTTCACGTGCAACACCTGCGGCTGGCCGGTGAAGTTGAGTCCCCAGTCCGTCTGGTCACCATTCCACACGCGCAGGAAGTTCCAGCGGCCCTTGCCGTCGTAGCGCCCTTCCTCCACGCGCTTCATCATGAAGTGTTCGTGCTCCCTGCCCTTGCCGGGCATGAAATCGACGCGCGCGAAATGGCCGGTGACCAGGTATTCGTTCTTGCCAAGCTGCGCGATCAGCACGCCGCCCTTGGGCGGCGTATTGCCCGGTGGCGTGTCGTTGCCGAACTGCGGCAGGCCGTAGGAAACCTTGGCCTGCCAATCGCCAAGGTCGACCGTCTGCTCGTGCGTGTGCTCCGGTTCGGAAACGCCCCACACCTTGCCGGCCAGGCTCAGCGATGCAATCAATTCACCCATCGGCCGCAACAGGCGGTTGTTCATCGCAAACGGTTCGAAGGCTTTGTCATCGGCCGTCTTCGAACCCAGCGGCCAGTTGACGAAACCGGTGTAGTCGATGCCGAACACCGAAAAACCCATGCCTTGATGGCCCAGCGTGGCGAAGATGTAGCGTGCATACGGCTGGTCGTTGCCGGTCTCGGTGACCACCAGCGGGTTGTCGGCCCGCGAGTAAAACCCAAGCGCGTCCGTATAGCGCTCATAGTCGCGCCAATAGAGATCGGGACCGATCATGTCTATCGCCGGTGCACCCGCCTTCCAGATGAAGAGCACGTTCTGCGAAGGACCGCCGCTGGAATGGCTCGCCGGCGGGCTCGGACGCACCGGATCGCTCAGCACGGCGTTCACGTACATCGGCAGCGGATAGACCGCCTTGCCCGCCGCAGCCACCCGGCCGATGAAACGCGATACGGACCAGGCCTCGAAGTCTTCCGCCGCATCCTTGCCGAACACCTGCGTCCACGTACCCGCCCGCTTGTGGCCTGCCTTGAGCACCGCCGCCGGCACTTGCTCCGCGAAGGCCGCATTGGCGGCCGGCGAATAATCGCGGTCCGTGCCGTAGCTGCCCGATTCGTTCTCGACCTGCACAAGGATCACGGTGTGCTGCGTGCCGTCGACGTCACGCAGGTGCGTCATCAGTTGCACGAACGCTTTGCGGTCGGCATCCAGCGTGGCGACGGCGAGCGGCGACAAGGAGTTCAGTTGCCTGCCGCCTTGCGTGATCACGCGCGGAAAGCGCTTGTTGTCCAGCTTCACCCAGGCAGGCGCGTAGCTGGGGCTGTTGTTTTTCCAGGTACCGAACCATAGGAGCGCCAGGCGCACCTTGTGCTCGCGTGCCTGCGCCAGCAGCGTGTCCAGGAAGCTGAAATCGAAATGGCCCTCGGTGGGCTCGATCTGCTCCCACGCGATCGGCACCATCACGGTATTGGCCTGTACGTGACCGATCGCCGGCCATACTTCATCGAGCATGGCCGGATAGTTACTGGAGTTGTTGACCTGCGCGCCGAGCAGCAGGAACGGCTTGCCGTCGACGATGAACGCGTGGCGACCGTTCTCGGTGACGAAGTGCGGGAGGTTGCTGGGGGTTTCGGCGGCCAGGGATGGCGTGGAGAGGCCGAGTGCGAGGAGAGCCGCAAGGGCCATCCATACGTACACGTCTCGGCGGCGTATAGCGATGTGCATGGGATGCTCCGAAGGCACGTCTACGTCAATACTGTTTCCCGTCATTCCGGCGAACGCCGGCGTGACGGGATCAAAGTTTCCCGCTTGCTCATGGCCCCTTCGCAGGATCCCCATAGAACACCCCACGCCCGCTCGTCGCGAAATACACCCGCCCGAACACGCGCGGATCACCCGTCACCAATCGCTCCCCGCCATAACGGTGCGCATCGTCATCGATACGCAGCCAATGCTTGCCGTCATCGGTCGAGCGGTACAATCCATCCACGTCGCCAAGCTGCCCAACGGCAAACACCGTCGGCAACGTACTGCCCGGCGCCGCTTTGCCAAAGCCGAAATCGCGCACGTTGGCCAGCGCACCCAGCTTGTGCAGATCTGTGCCGTCGGCGTGCGCGCGCACAAGCCCAAATCCTTCGCCGCCGACATAGACCACGCCTGCCGCATCCGGCGCCGCGCGCACCCACGCGACGGCGCCGTGTTTCAACTGTTCGCCCAGCGCACCGCCAATCGCCTGGAAATGCGCGCCGCCATCGCGACTGGCCAGCACCTGCGTAACCTGTCCGCCGTGGCCGAAGAAGTGGCCTTCATAGGCGTAGAAGCGCCCGGGGTCGACACGGTCGCTCAGCACACGCGCATTCGCCGGCAAGCCGTCGACTGGCTGCCAGTGCTTGCCGAAATCGTGCGTGAGATAGGCGTCCGCGGCCCCTCGCGGCGACCACAGCACGGCCGAACCGTCAGCGGCTATGGCGATGCTGCCCGCGCCCTCCCCGGACGACTCTGGCTCGCTGGCGAACGCATGCCAGTGCGCGCCGCCGTCTTGCGAATACGCCGCGCGGACCGCCGGCCCGAACGGTTCGCGCAAATAGCCGCTGCGCACCATCAACGCCGGCTTGTTCTGCGCAAAGTCGATACTCTCGGAATTCGCGTAACGCGGCGGCGCGGCAAATTGCAGCTGCGCCACGTCGAGATCGTCGTGCTTGTAGCCGTCCAGGTCGCCCAGCGCGCTAAGCAGATGCGCGCCCTGTGGCGGGCTGATCAGATCCAGCGCCACGGTTTCCTCCAGCCCGCGGTCCGCGAACGTCCAGTGCACCTCGCCGCCCGCATCGAGGCGCCCCATGTCGCGCGTGGACCACAAGCCATAGCCGGTGACGAAGATCACGTGGTCGGGATCGAACGGATCGATCGCCACGGTGGTCATCCAGTGCGGCGTGTGCTCGACCGTCCAGGGCGCGCCACGTCGGTCGAATGCCGAATGCGCGAACACCTCGGTCCAGTGCGCACCGCGGTCGGTGCTGCGGAACAACAGGTCGTGCGGCGTGTAGTGATGGTGGGTGCTGGCGACCAGCACTGCCGGGTCGGAGGGCGCCACCGCGACATCGCCCCAGCCGAAGCCCGCGGGCTTGCCGTGGCCCGGGATCGGCGTGATGTCGGTCCAATGGTTGCCGTTCGGCTGCCAGCGCCAGAGGGCGCCATCGTTCATGGTGTCCGGGCCGGGCTCGTCGCCGTAGCTCAGGTAATAGTTGCCGTCGTTGGCGCGGTGCATGTGGCTGGGCCGCAGGCCCTCGGGCTGGCCCGGCACCGCGCTCCAGCTGCGGCCGCCGTCAGTGGAACGGAACAGACTGGTCTGCCGGGTGGACACTCCAGCGTAGACCACCGGCGTGGGCTGGCCGCGGTGGCCGCTGGCCGGGTCGAACACCACGAACACGATGCCGATGGGCTGGGTGCGCCAGGCGTTGCTTGCGCTGGCCGACGGCGAGGTGGCCACGGCCGGGAAGCTGGTCACCCGTGTCCAGTGCGCGCCATGGTCAGCGCTGCGCCACAGGCCAGCATCGCGGGATCCGAGGAACAGCACGCGGCCGTCGTTCGGATCCACCGCCAGCCGCTCGCCGTTGCCGCGCCCCAGCTCGTTGCCGCCCAGCTTGAACGGCAGGTCGACACGCTGGAACCTGCGACCCTGGTCGTGCGAGCGCAGGATCGCGGCATAGCTCGCCTGGGGGGTGGTGTACATGCCCGCGGCGAGGTACAACCACTGCGGATCGGACGGATCGACCGCGAGACTGTCGATGCCAAGCAGGTTTTCGTCCTTCGCCGTGATCCAGTCGGTCAGCGGCTGCCAGCGTCCATGTTCCTGATCCCAGCGATAGGCGCCACCCACATCGGTGCGCGCGTAATACAGGCCGCGCACCGACGGGTGGAAGAGCAGGCCGGAGACATAGCCACCGCCACCGATGCGCACGCTGGCGAAGCGGTAGGGAGTGGCGGCAGGTTGGCTGGCGTGGACATTCAGCGCCAGCAACAAAGTGCAGGCAATGACGCCGATGTTTCTGGACATGTCGAGTAAGCTCTTTCGCAAGCTTGCCGCCATCCCGGCCTCGGCGTCGAAGGTACTGGAACGCCGCGGGCTTTTTCCGGCGTTCGGCAAGGCACCCAGTGCAGGATGCCTTGCCCGCTGCCGCAAGCCCCTTCGAGTACTCAGGCAGCGCACGATCAGAACGTCATGCGCAGCGTCAGCGCATAGCGTGTGTCGTTCACGTACCAGGAAGTGACGTGCTTGCCGGATGCGTTCTGATCCATGATCGTGCGCTGTTCGGCGTTGTTGAGGTTGTTCATCTCCACGCCGAGCTTCACGTGCTCGTTGAACGCGTAGAAGATCGATCCGTCCAGCTGTCCGTAGGCGTCGGCGAACACCGGCAGCTTCCACGGAATGTTGTTGTCGGTGCCGTTGTAGCCGTTCGGACCGATCGACAGCAGGTACTGGCTGCGCCAGTTGTAGGCCAGCCGGATCTGCCACGGACCGTGCTCGTAGAAGCCGGCGACGTTGAGCGAATCCCTCGACAGTCCGTCCGCCGGGAGGCTGCCGTAGCTGGAGCCGTCCGTATCGATCGGCACCGCGGTGGTGTCGTTCGGTACATGGGTGCGGCTGCGGATATAGGTGTAGTTCGCCGACATGCCGAAGCCCTTGACCGGCAGGAAATCGAAGAACTGGTTCCAGCCGATTTCCGCGCCGTCGATGGTCGCCTTGCCGACGTTCACCGGACGGGTGATCAGGTACTGATAGTTGTTGCCGTCGACACCCGGATATGAAACGAACCGGGACTCGTTGCGGAAATAGTCACTGATCCCCTTGTGGAACAGGTTGACCCAGGCCATGCCGCCGCGGTCCTGGTCGAAATACCACTCCAGCGACAGATCGAACTGGTTGGCCTTCATCGGCGTCAGGTACGGGTTGCTGTTGGACGTGCCGGTCAGCGTCAGCTTGTCGATCGGCAAGGTGGTGGTGCCGGGTGGCGGCGTATAGCCGGACAGCACGGCGGCATTGAGGATCTGGTAGGCCTGCATCTGGCTGAAGTCCGGCCGCGCGATCGCCTTGGAGAAGGCGAAGCGCGTGATCCAGTTCGGGGCGAACTCCCACTTCACGTTCAAGCTGGGCAGGATGTCGGTGTACTCGTTGCGGGCGCTGATCGGGGTGGACTGGCCCGCGCCCAGATACGGCGCAAACGCCTGGTCGGGGTACACCAGGAATCCATCCGCGGAGTTCCGGGTCTTCACCGCACGCACGCCGATATTGCCGCTCAGGTTGGCATCGTCCACGCCGAAGTCGAGCATCGCGTACGCCGCATAGGTTTTTTCGTGCTGAAGGTTGGTGTGCGCGGCATCGAGCAGCGTGGGCTGGTACGGGACGTTGTAGCCGCCGCCGATGTAATACGGGATGGCGGCGTCGTGGATGGCCGCGTAGCTGCCCGGGTAGCCCAGCGCAGTCGACAACACCGGCGCATAGAACGCACCGGGTACCCCGGCGCCGCCACGGTAGAAATTGCTGAACGTGTCCAGGTGCACCAGGCTGGTATTGACCTTGCCGTTCAAGTCCAGGCCGGGCAAAGCCCCGCTGGGCAGCGCCCAGCCTTGCATCCAGGTCTGGAACACCGGCATCCAGTTGTAGCCGGTGTCGATGTTGTTGGCATAGCGGTTGGTGAGGCGCACGCCCGCCTTCACCCCCTGCACGAACCCATCGACGAAGCTGTGGTCGATGTCGGCGCGCCAGGACAGCTCCCTTGCGTAGTTCTGGTCCTGGTGGTCCATGGTGAACCCCCAGTAGTAATTCGCGGGGTTGGTGGTGTAGCCGGTATCGACGCCGATGCGCGGCGGGTTGCTGCCGTTCAGGGCGACGTCGATGTACGGCACGTTGGTGCCCAGCGCCACCGTGGAATCCAGGCTGTTGGTAGAAGCCTTGACCAACTGCAACTCGCTCGTGAGCTCGGTGCTCGTGCCCAGCCGCCACCGCATGCCGGTGGAGAAGTCCGTGGTCTTGGAGTGGCTGTTGGATGCGCGGATGTCGGTACCCATCGGCACGCCGCCGGGCTGCGTGAGACGACCGGACTGGAATACGCCGCCGTTGATCTGGCTCGGCTGGCTGGCGTCCACCACCACCTGCGTCGGATCGTTGCTCACGAAGATCGCGTCCTCGTCCCAGACTTCGTGGTACTTGCTCTGGAACGCGGTGGCGTAAAGGTCGAGATCGTTGTTGGGACGCCACTGGAAGGCCAGGTAATAGCCGTCGCGCTTGCGGTTGTACTGCAATGTGCGCCAGTCGGCACCGCGCGGCACCCAGATGCCTGCCGCGTTCTTGAAGAATGGACGCACGAACAGACCATCCGTGCGCGTCGTCAAGCGGGAATCGGCGACATCGACGAGGACGCCCATTTCGCCGAGGCTGGTGTTCCAGCGATTGCTGTACAGCACGGAGGCTGACGGCTTGTACTTCTTGCTGAAGTCGCCGTAGTTCTCGCTGGCCGAGGCGGCGATCTTCTGGCCCTGGAAGTCGAAGGGCATGAAGGTGCGCAGGTTCACCGTGCCGCCCAGGCCGCCCTCGATCATCTTGGCCGTCTGGTTCTTGTAGACGTCGACGCCGGACATCAATTCCGACGGCACGTCCTGGAAGCTGAGGGCGTGCCCGCCGTTGGCGGAGAAAATGTCGCGGCCGTTCAATTCGGAACGCACCTGCGTGAGGCCGCGCACCTGCACGCCCGTGCCTTCGGCCGAGAAGTGCTCCGGATCGCCCTGGGAGAGGAAGTGGTCGATGGTGACGCCGGGGATGCGCGACAGGGTTTCCGTGACGCTGCGATCCGGCAGCGCGCCGATGTCCGTCGCGGACAACGAATCGACGAAGGTGTCGGCGTCGCGCTTGATGTCCTGCGCCTTCTCGACCGATGCGCGGATGCCGGTCACCACGACGGCTGAGAGATCCTTGGCCTGCTTGCCGCCGCTCTTCGCTGCCGGCTTCTTCGGCGATTTGGTATCGGCGGCGGATGCCGCCGGCGTGGCCTGGTCCTGCGCCTGTCCCCGGGCAGCTTCGGCAGCCGGCTGCGCATGCAGCTCCAGCGACCCGCAGCACAGCAGCGCCAGGACGATCGCTCCCGACAACCGCGCCATCGGCAACCTGTTCATCGAACGGCGACGCCCTGCATCAAACGTGAACTTGTCCGGCATGATGAGCCCTCCCCAAGAATTGACATGGCCGACCTGTTCGAATGTCCGTCGGCTCTCTCCCGCTACCTTGCACGGCATTCCCGAGTCCCTCCCCCGGTGATGCTGGCGTGTATTGATGCTGTCGCGACGTACTAAAGTCGTACAATTGCGAAATCGAAAGCCGCGACTAACGTTTCTCCATGTGCGCCCGCAGCATGCGGATTGCCGGGTTACCGGGCCAGAACTACGCGCAGACCGGCGCCGTCGCGGTCGACAGGCACACGCGCCTCGCCGCCCTGCATGTTCGTCGGAGCGCCCTTTGCCGCAGCGTTCCGCGGCAGTCGCGGTCCGGACATGCCGATGGCCGGGAACCGATGGAGTCCTTTCACGCGGAAGGTCGACGACGCCGGCGAATGCGCAGCCGGCGTCGCCATGGAAAAACCCGGATAGAGGAGCGCTCCCTCAACCTCGCCCCAGGCCGGCATCCGTCAAGCGAGTCGGGGGCCGAGCAAATGCCTTCGACGCCGCGGGGATAGCCGGAAGGCTCGCCCTGACCGCGGAGGCCTCTCTGAAGCAGTCATTGCAAAATGGGGTCGACAAGCCCTCACGCACCGCATCTAAATCAATGGGTTAGCCGATCGGACTTTCAGGGCGGGAACAGCGGTCAACTAGCTGCCGCATGTCGCTGACCGATAGCATGGTTTGGTGTCAGCCTGTTGCGCATTGAAGCGACCGGACGAAGGATGCAGCTCCATGCGGATTCTCATCGCCGAGGACGAAGCCAAGACGCGGCGCTATGTCGCCCAGGGGCTCCGTGAACTCGGATTTGCGGTCGAAGCCGTTGAAGACGGGCAGACTGCGCTGAGCCTGCTGCGCGGGCACGCGTTCGATGCCGCCGTGCTGGATGTCATGCTGCCGGGCCTGGACGGCTGGACCCTGATCAAGACCTTGCGCGGAGAGAACAACCGGACTCCCATCCTGTTCCTCACTGCGCGCGACCACGTCGAGGACCGCGTGCGCGGGTTTGAGCTCGGGGCGAATGACTACCTGGTCAAGCCGTTCGCCTTTGCCGAACTGGTGGCGCGGGTGCGCAATATCACCAGGCAGGCGGCGACGTCCATGGCCGGCGACAGCAGCCTGCGCGTCGGAGATCTCGTGTTCGACCTGCTCCGCCACCGCGTCGAACGCGCCGGCCTGTCTTTGCAGTTGACGCCCAAGGAGTATGCCCTGCTGCTCCTTCTGGCTCGCCATCGGGGGCGGGTCCTGTCGCGGACGCTGATCGCCGAAAGCGTGTGGGGACCGTGCTTCGATACGCAGACCAATGTCGTGGATGTCGTGATCCGCCGGCTGCGTGCCAAGGTCGACACGCCCTACCCGTCGCCCATGCTGCAGACCGTGCGTGGCGTGGGCTACATGCTCGATGCCCATGACGACTGAGCGCGCCCGTCGCCTGTCCTCGATCGGCGGTCGCCTCACGCTTCTCTACACCCTGGCGGTACTGATTGCGATGGCGCTGCTCGCGAGCATGGTCATGTGGCAGTTGTCCGCCACGTTTGATGCAGAGCATCAGCGCTTCCTGCGCGCGAAGACGGCGGAACTGCAGACGGACCTGGATGACGGCCACGGTCAACCGGGCAGCCTGCTGAAGGAAATCGCGAGGGAAACAGATGAAGGCGACGTGCGCCAGTACCAGGCCAGGGTGCTGTCCGGCGCCGGCCGTATCCTGGGCGAAACGCCTGGCATGCACGATGCGCTGCCACCCGACGCATTCCCCCGATCGCAATCTGCGCCCGATGCCATCCGCATGCTGAAGACCGGCCCGCATGTGTATGCGCTTGCGACGGCGAACCTGCGGTCGTCGGACGCGACGACGCCGCTGCACGTGCAGATCGCCATGGACGCGACCCGCGACGCCAATCTGCTGACCGAACTGCGCCGTGCCATCTGGCTGGCCTTCGCGCTGCTGACCCCGTTGCTGGTGGCGGCCGGATATTTCGTGGCCGAACACGGCCTGGCGCCACTCAAGCGCATCACCAATGCCGCGCGCGAAGTGACCCCGAAGCATCTGTCGGCGCGCATTCCGGGCGAGCCGCCGTGGCCCCGCGAACTGGACGAACTGGTCACGGTGTTCAACTCGATGCTGAGCCGCCTGGAAGAAGCCTTCGGGCGCTTGTCGCGCTTCTCGTCCGACCTCGCGCATGAGCTTCGCACGCCGTTGAGCAACATGCGCAGTTCGCTGGACGTGTGCCTGCTGCGCGACCGCGGCGGCGACGAATACCGCGAAGCGCTGGAGTCGAACCTGGAAGAATGCCGGCGCCTGCACGCACTGGTAGACAATCTTTTGTTCATGGCGCGCGCCGAGCGTGCCGAAGCCGCGCTCCAGGTCGAGGCGTTCGATGGCGGGGAAGCCTGCCATTGGGTCGTTGCGCAGCAGCTCCCCGGCGCCAGGTCCCGCGGGCTGGACATCCAGCTGGAGGGGAATGCCTTGATACTCGCCGACCCTGTGCTGTTCCGGCAGGCGCTGACCAACGTGCTGGCCAATGCCATCCAGCATTCGAAGGCGCGCGAGGAAATCCGCGTCGAACTTCACATGCAGGCGGACGGCAGCACGGAGGTACGGGTGGTGGACCGCGGTGTCGGCATCGACACGGCCCATCAGCCGCATCTGTTCGACCGCTTCTATCAGGTGAGTCCCTCGCGCAAGCACGCCGACGGCGAAGGTACGGGCCTGGGGCTCGCCATCACCAAGACCATCGTGGAGGCACACGGCGGCTCCGTCGCCTTGCACAGCCAGCCGGGTGAAGGCACCACGGTATCGCTCCGGTTCCCATCATCGCCGCAGCCACATCGCAACACCTGACACGGCGCCATGACAAAACGGCAGGACTGCCGTTTTGCACGCCCGAAGGGCGCCCGCAGGGTTGCACACATGGATGTGCGCCATGACATTTTTGTCATGTGATTGATCGCGGACTGCCGGGCCGCCTTTCCTACACTCTTTGCCGTCACCGCCTTGCAGGTGAGGCACTTTGGAGGAAGCGCAGCATGCCCTGGTCGCGCGCGGCTTTGCTGCTCGCTTTGGCCACCCCGGTCGTGGCCGGGCCGGCGACCATGTCCGCGCGGGCCGTGAGCTACCGTCCGGAAAACCGTGCCTGGGCCAGCGTGGAAACCACCGCACCACTGGTACTGCGTGCGGTGACCGCGGCGCGCATCGTCCATGTGCGGGTGACGCCCGGGCAGGCGGTGATGGCAGGACAGACGCTGGTCACCCTTGGCGGCCCGCAGTTCGATGGCGAACTCGCCGCGGCGCGCGGGCGGATGCAGTCCGCGCAGCAGGCCCTGGCATCGGCCAGGCGCACCGTCGAATCCGTGCAGCGCACCTACCCGTTGACCAGCAACCGCCAGTCACTGGATGCGGCGCAATCGGCGCTGGGCGCGGCCCAGGGCCAGTGGGCCGCCGCGCACGCCACATTGGCCACGCTGGAAGCAGAGGGCTCCGTGGACAGCCCCGCCGACGCGACCGTTGGCACCGTCGAAGTCGCCCCTGGCTCCGACGTGCAGGCTGGCACAGCAGTGTTGACCCTGCTGCCGCAAGGCCAGCTGTGGCTGCGCGCAGAATGGTTCGGCAACACGCGGCCAGTCGGGTCGATCGGCAGCTTCACGCCGTCGGATGGCGGCCCGCCCATCAAGGTGAGGCTGGTCGCCGAGCTGCCGGCGCGCGCCGCCAATGGCGCACGCGTGCTGAATTTCGTGCCCGTCGCTCCGGCTGCCTGGCAAGCGGGCGAAACCGGCGAGGTGTCCTGGCGCAGCGGTACAGAGTCCGCGGTAGCCGTGCCGGCGCAGTCGCTGATCCTCGATGCCGGAAAGTGGTACGTGCTCACCGAGATCGGAGGCAAGCTGGCGGCACAGGCCGTGACGCCCGGCCCTTCGCGGGGCAACGACGTCGTGATCACGGCGGGCTTGAAACCCGGCGTGCCGGTGGTGGTGCGTGACGCCTACCTGCTCTACCACCGCAACTTCGCCGCGCAATACACGCCGCCCGACTGATGCGATGGATCGCCCTCCTCCGCCGTCCGCTGCCCTGGGTGATGGCCTTCGGCCTGCTGCTCGGCTACGGCGCCTATGCGCTGTGGCGCATCCCGGCCGAGGTGCTGCCGCGTTTTGATTTCCCGCAGATCGGCGTGGTGGTGCACGCGCCAGGCTACGCCACGCTGGAAATGGAGTCGCTGGTCGCGCGGCCCGTCGAAGGGCAATTGCTCGGGCTGCAGGGCCTGGACAACCTGCGCACCAGCATCGCCCAGGGCAGCGCGCAGTTCGCGGTGCGCTTCACCCAGGGCAGCGATCCGCAGCTGGATCTGCAGGCGGTCTACAGCGCGATCGACCGCGCACGCGCCAGCCTGCCGCCCCAGGTCGCGCCGTATGCCGAAATCATGGGCAACGCGATGAACGAGGTGCTGGACGCCGGAGTGCGCGTGCCGGCCGGCGTTCCCCTGTGGCAGGCGGAAGATGCGATCCGTACCCACGTGCTGCCGGCGCTGCGTGCCGTGCCCGGCGTGCAGCGCGTGGAACTGTTCGGCGCGGGGCCGCCCACGATCTGGATCCAGCCCGATCCCGCGGCACTGATCCAGCACCATGTCGACGTGGACGCCCTGGCGGCCGCGGTCGGCCATGCCGCCGTGCTCGCGCCGGCCGGCCGCACCACGCTCGGGCACCAGGACGTGCTGCTGGAAGTGCGGCACCTGCCGGTCGAGGCCGGCGACGTGCTGGCCATACCTGTGCCTGCGCCCGGCGGCGCGGTGCCGCTCGGCGCGCTGGCCCATGTGGTCAACGGCCCGCCCGACGTCCATTACGCGGTGCAGATCGACGGCCAGTCGGGCCTTGGCCTGATCGTGTTCAAGCAGCCGGGGGCATCGACGATCCCGGTGGACATGGCGGTGATGCACACCCTGGCAGCGCTGCAGGGGCAGCTGCCGCAGGGCGTGGCCTGGGTGCCGATCTATCGCCAGTCCTACCTGGTGTCGCTGATCGGGCACGACCTGCTGCGTAATCTCTTGATCGGCGGCGTGCTGGCGATCCTGGTGCTGGTCTGGATACTCGGCCGCCAGCACGGCGTGGGCGTGCTGGCGCTCAGCATCCCCACCAGCCTGCTGCTTGCCATCGGCGGCCTGTATGTCCTGGGACAAAGCCTCAACCTGCTGACGCTGGGCGCACTGACGCTGGCGGTGGGCCTGCTGGCGGACGACGGCATCATCGTGCTCGAAGCCATCCAGCACCGCTGGGAAAACGGCATGGCCGGATGGGAGGGCGTGCAGGCCGGCGTCAAGGACATCGCCGTCGCCGACACCACCGGCACGCTCACCACGGTGGCGGCCTACCTGCCCCTGCTGGCGGTGTCGGGGCTGGCGGGACTGTTCATGCGGCCCTTCGCGCTGGCGATAAGCCTGGCGCTGCTCGCGTCCCTGGCCGTGTCGCTGACCATGGTCCCCGCAGTGCTGGGATACCGCGGCACGCACCCGGGACACGTGTTTCAGGGCGGCCGCCGCTTCATGGATGCCCTAGCGCGCTCCAACGGCAAACTGCTGGACGTGACCCTGCGCCGCCCCGGCGCCAGCCTCGCCGTCGCCGCGGTGGCCTTCGTGGTTGCCGTCGGGGCGCTGGCCATCGTGCCGGTGAACTTCCTGCCGCTGCCCAACGAGGGCGTGCTGCTCGACAGCTTCACCTTCGCGCCGGGCACCTCGCTGGACGACGCCGTCGCCGTATCGCGACGCATGAGCGATGCCTTGCAGGCGGACCCGGCCGTGGCGCACGTCTTCGTGCGCAACGGCTCGCCGGAGCAATCCGCCTACACCGAGCACAGTTTCGCCGGCGAGATGCAGATCGTGCTCAAGCCAGGCTTCAACGCCAACAGCCTCGACCAGATCGCCCAGCACCTGCACGACGTCGCCGAGCAGCCGGGCGTGGTGCAGAGCATCGACACGCCCACCATCGAGCGCGTGGGGGAAAGCCTGTCGGGCCTGCCGCAGCCGTTCGAGGTGCTGCTCTACGGCGATCGCATCGACACCTTGCGCAGCCTGTCGGAGACCGTGGCGGCCAGGCTGCGCACCGTGCCTGCGCTCACCGACATCTTCAACAACGATGCCTACCCGGTAACCCAGCTGCAGATCGCACCGCGCACGGATGCGCTGCGCAGTGCCGGGCTGACGCCCGCCGCGCTCGGCGACCAGCTTGGTCTGCTGCTGCGCGGCCGCGTGCTGGCGAGCCTGCCGTATGGCGCCAGCCAGCGCGAGCTGTACATCCGCCAGGCCGACGCGCCGTATCTCGACCTTGCCCAGCTTGGGCGCGAACCGATCTCCAGCTCCCGGGGCTGGATGCCGTTGTCGCACGTGGCGCGGCTGACCCTGCAAGTGCAGCCCAACCAACTGGAACACCTGGACGGCGAACGCGCCCTCAGCATCATGGCCACGCCCACCGGCCCGCTGGGCAGCACCACCGCCGCCGCCAGGGCCGCGCTGTCGTCGGTACGATGGCCGGCCGGATACCGCATCGAATTCGGCGGCATGTATCCGGAGCTGATCCACACGGTCGAAGCGCTGGGAGTGGCGGTGCTGCTGGCCATGCTGCTCACCCTGGGCATCCTGTCCCTGCAGTTCGGCGGCTGGCGCCTGCCGGTGATCCTGCTGCTGCAGGCGCCGCTTGCCTTCACCGGCGCCGCGCTGGCGCTGGCCATTTCCGGCGTGGGACTCAACGCCACCGGCCTGATCGGCCTGCTCACCCTGGTCGGCGTCAGCCTCAACCACGGCATCGTGCTGCTGGCGTACGTGCGCTCCCATGAAAGACAGGGCATGCCGCGCGAGGGCGCCGTACGCCGCGCCGTGCGCGAGCGCCTGCGCCCCATCGTGTTGACCACGCTCACGGCGGTGCTGGGCATGTTGCCGACTGCGCTGGGCCTGGGCACGGGCGCCGCGCCGGAACAAGGCCTGGCCATCGTGGTGCTGGGCGGCGTGCTGTGGAGCGCCGTGCTGTCCACCAACCTGCTGCCAGCGCTCTATCTCCGCTGGGGAGCGCGGGCATGAGGCGTGCACTGGCATGCGTTCTTTGCCTGGCGTTGGTGGCCTGCGCCACGTACAGGCCGCTGCCGCTGGCGCAGGACTCCCGCCTGCCGGAGAGCGTGGCGGACCTGAAGATCGACGCGGCAACGATGCCGATCCCTGCACTGCGCAAACATGTTTTCGATCCCTCCCGCGGCCTGGACATGGCCGACGTGGCGATGCTGGCCGTCGCCAACAACCCGATGCTGAAGGCAGCGCGGGACCAGCGCGGCATCGCCCACGCACAGGCCTTCGCCGCCGGGCTGCTGCCCGATCCCGTACTGGATTTCTCGCGCGGCTACCCCTCCGCCGGCCCTTCCGAGAGCACGGCCTACAGCGCAGGCCTGTCTTACGATCTCACGGGCCTGCTTTCCCGTGCCCTGGATGTGCGCATCGCCAAGGCGTCGTCGAGGCAGGTGGACCTCAACCTGCTCTGGCAGGAGTGGCAGGTGATCGTCGCCTCCCGGCAGCTGTTCGTGCGCTGCGTCTACCAGGCGAAGATGCTGGACGTGCTGCGCGACGAAACCCGGCAGCGCAAGCGCTTCCACGAGCAACTGGCGCGTGCCCAGTCACGCGGCGACGTGTCGCTTGCGGACCTCGGCCTCGACCAATCCGCGTTGCAAGCCGTGCAGTCCCGCCGCGAGCGCATGACGCGGCAGCTGCTCGCCAGCCGACAGGCGTTCGATGCCTTGCTGGGCCTGTCGCCGGAAGCGAATCTGACGCTGCTGGAACCCGCCGTTCCGGCCGGCCCCGGTACAGTGGAAATCGACCGCGACCTGGCCACGCTCGCCCAGCGTCGCCCGGACCTGCTGGCGCTGCAGGCGGGCTACGAGAGCGAGGACGCTCGCTACCGCCGCGCGATCTGGCAGCAGTTCCCATCGATCGACATCGGCTTTTCCCGAAGCCGCGACACCGACGCCATCAGCTCGCGAAATTTCCGGGTCTCGCTGACCCTGCCGATCTTCAATCGCAACCGCGGCAACGTGGCCATTGAAAAGGCAACGCGCCAGACATTGCACGACGAGTACGCGCTGCGGCTCGCCCAGGCGAGGTCCGACATCGGCCGCCTGTTGAAGGACCGCGCGATCCTGCGGAAGCAGCGCGACGAGCTGACCACCAGCGAAGCTGTTCAGGCGAACGTCTCTGCAAAGCTGGAACAATCGGCGATGCTAGGCGACTTGTCCAAAGCACAGCGCCTCGAACTCCGCTTGCGGCAGGATGACCAACACCTGGACCGGCTCGGCGTCGAGCAAGTCATGCTGGAACAGCAAGCGGCGCTCAGGGCATTGTTGGCGGACATCGGCGCGGAATGAAAGATAGGGATGCTCGCCTCGTGGGCAAGCGTGGCTGCTAGCCACGCTGTCGCAGCCATTGCCCGCACAGCTGCTTCATGGCAACTCGCGTAGGATGCCCATTTTGGGCAGGGGGCATACGAATGAACCACAAGGCAGGTCGGATATGCCGTCGAGTCCCGATGGCCCTGGTGGCGTTTGCGGCGCTCATGGTCGCCCCCCCTGTCTTCAGTGCCTCCAGCGATCCCGGCAGCCGACTGCCGCTGACCACGCTCGCGGACGTGCCGTTGCCCGGCAGGGCCACGCGCTGGGACTATGCCAGCCTCGACGAGCGGAGCCATCTGCTTTTCCTGGCGCACCTGGGCGACAGCGCCGTCGTCGTATTCGATACCGCCGGGCGCAAGGTGGTGGCGACCATTCCTGGTGTCAGCCATGTCCACGGCGTGCTGTATGTGCCCGAGCTGGACCGGGTGTATGCCTCGGCAACCGGTACCAACGAGGTAGTCGCGATCGACCCCAGGACCTTCAAGATCATCGCGCGCACTCCCGCCGGGGACTATCCAGACGGCATGGCCTATGCCCCTGACGTGCACAAGCTGTACGTCTCCGACGAGCACGGCGGCACCGACACGGCGATCGACGTGCGAACAAATGCCCGGGTGGCCACGATCCCGCTTGGCGGCGAAGTGGGCAACACCCAATACGATCCAGCCACCAAGCACATCTTCGCGAACGTGCAGACTCGCCAGCAGCTGGCAGAAATCGACCCCGTCACTGACAAGGTGGTTCGCCGGACCCGCTTGCCGGGTGCCGCTGGCAACCACGGCCTCTACATCGATGCCGCCTCCCGGCTGGCCTTCATCGCGTGTGAAGACAACAGCAAGCTGTTGGTGCTGGATCTGGCCACTCGAAAGGTGCGAGCCACTTTCGACGTCGCCGACGATCCGGATGTCCTGGCCTTCGACGCCTCGCTCGGCTGGCTCTACGTGGCCGGCGAATCCGGTGAAGTGTCCATCTTCAAACTCACCGGGCAAGCCGTCCGACCGCTTGCTACCGCGATGCTTGGCCCGAATGCCCATGTTGTCGCCGTGGATGGCACCACACACCAAGCTTATTTTCCGCTGAAACCCATGTTGGGCAAATCCAGGCTGCGGATTACGCGGCCCCAGCTTTAGGCTTGTTCGTCCTTTGGAAGGCGCGACGAATGGACAGCGGCGGACGCGGCCAGGTCCGGGGCATTTCGGATAGGTCTTGAGAACGTCGAGGATCGTCTGCAGCTCGGCTTGTCCCTTGGATCTGCTCGCGGCCACGTGTCGGCGGCGATGGTCTTCGAGGATCTGGGGCCCAAGGCCCTGGATGGCCCCACGCGCAGCAGCGACCTGACCTGGTACGACCGCCCATCCTGCGTCGGCCCCGGGATTGCGTTCGAGCGCAGAGAGCTGCCCGCCAATGCGGCAGACGGGGGCGGTCAACTGCTTCTTGCCCGCCGCCGCATGGGATATTGCCCCGACTTCACCATCCAGTTACCAAGGGGGCATGGGACTCCAGACCCCGGCGCTACACAAAAGTGGGGGACCTCGCTCGACATCTGGCTGGCGGCCCTCGCGGCACGGCAGGCAGCCCCGCGTGCAGAAGAAAAGGACAACAAACCGTTCGAACCCCTGATCAGGGGAGGTCCGATCACCCGGTGCACGCCTCCCATCGTGTTGCGACACCGGCGTCACCCGCGCAGGCTCGCCTCCACCAGCCGGCAGTAGGTTGCGTGCACCGCTTCAGGTTCAAGCTTGGGCATGCTTTGTCCCCACCAAGCTGTGACCTCGAAGAACGCAGTGACCAGGATTCGTGCTAGCAGTTCCGGCGCCAGGGCAGGAGCGCCCGGCTTGCCCCGCAAGCGTCGCAGGTCTGCCTCCAGCAGAGTGACCAGTACCTGCTTCAGCCGCCGGTGTACCGGTTGCTGCGATGACATGTCCAAGTCGGTGGGCACGCGCCCGCGGTTGGCCTGGATGTGCCGCAGCAAGGGAAGACTGAAGCTCAGCAACCGGTCGACGTGGTCGGTGACACCCCGCGTCTCTGCCCGTGCATCGTCCAGCATCCCCTCGATGCAGCTCAGCAGCAAGCCTTCCTTGTCATCGAAGTGCGTATAGAAGGTAGACCGCGCCACCTCGGCGCGTGCAAGGATCTCCTTCACCACTATGGACTCATAGTCCTTCTCGTGGATCAGCGAGGCCAGAGACGCGTGCAGTCGGCGTTCGGTCCTGTGTGTGCGGGTGTCGGACTTGCCCATGGGCCTTCAAGAGTGTAGCAACGCGATGCGTGGGTTTCCGTACATCGCCGGTCATCTTGTCCAGTATCGAACAAAGACGGCCGAGGCGTTCTTCGCAGATCAACGGGCGAGCGCCACAGTGACGCAACGCCAAGTTCTTGGCATGCCGGGATCACGTCATGGCTCAACACTCTACGCCGGCCGCGAAAGGCCACGTGCTGCGCTCGCATGCACGTTACTACGATCTGGTGACTGGCTTGCTGTCCTTCGGCCATGGACGCGTACCCTACGCACGGCTTGCCCAACTGGCGCGGATTGCGCCGGGCGAGCGGGTACTGGACGTGGGGTGCGGCACAGGCTCGCTGGCGGTCGCCGCGCAGGCGCTGGTCGGTATGGCAGGCATGGTGTGCGGCATCGACGCCTCCGCACCAATGATCGAACGGGCCCTGCGGAAAGCGCACCGCCTGGGCGTGCCGATTGACTTCCGGCGTGTTGCAGCCGAGGCATTGCCTTTTGCTGGCGGCAGCTTTGACGTGGCATGCAGCACCCTGATGCTCCACCACCTGCCGCGTCCGGTACGGGGCCAGTGCGTGAGCGAAATGGCCCGGGTACTGGCACCGGGCGGCCGTGTGCTGGTGGTGGACTACGCGGCTCCCTCCGTCCAGCAGGAGAGTTGGCTGGCGCGCCTCCATCGCCATGGCGCCGTGGCCGCCGGAGAGGTGCAATCGCTGCTCACGGACGCCGGCCTCCACCTACGCGACGGCGGCACCGTCCAGGGTGCCGGCATGCACTTCACTCTCGCGGTGCGAGCCTGACGTTGATCGCAGTAGAACTTGGCCTGCAGAATTGGCTTGTGTACTTAGTACTCGTCAGTGTACTTTGTACACATGACCAGGAACCGCATACTTTCGGCCGCGAAGGCCGTGCTCGAATCCAGCGGCTTCGAGGGGCTGACCGTCCGCAGGGTCGCCCAGCGGGCGGGCCTCTCGCCGATGGCGCTCTACCGCCATTTCAAGAACAAGGACGAGCTGATCAACGCCCTCATGCAGGACGGCATCTCCGCCTGGGAGGCGATCGTTCACCGCATCCGCGCCAAGGATCCGGTGAAGTGGCTGAAGGCGCTGATGGAGGCCTACCTGGATTTCGCGCTCTCGCAGCCGCACAGGTTCGACGCGGCGTTCTTCCTGCCCGCGCCCGCGGCGCGCCGGTTCCCCGATGATTTCGCCGCGGGCCGCTCGCCGGCGATTGCGCTCGTGATGGCACGAATCGATCAGGCGAAGGCCGATGGCCGGTTCCGCGACGAGCCTACATTCGGGATCGCCATGGCGCTGGTGGCTTACGGACAGGGATTCGTGTCCATGCAGCGCGCCAGGCGTTTCGCCAGCGACCAACAGTTCAAGGCGCTGTACCGCTCGGCGCAGCGCCAGTTCCTCGATTCCCTCAAACCGTCCGGGAAAAACGCATGACCGCCCTGCTGGCCGCCGTGTTGAGCGGCATCATGTTCTATCTCTCACAGGGGTACGTCCCTGTCTGGGCCCTGGCCTGGCTCGCGCCCGTGCCGCTGTTGTGGCTCGCCTATGGCAATGCACGCACGTGGCAAGTGATGGGGGCAAGCGCCATCGCGCTCCTCGGCGGCGCAGGCTACATGCTGCAATCGCCCTACCTCCACCTGATACCGCCGCTCGTCCTCGCGTCGGCTCTGGTGGTCGACATCGGGCTCTTCTGCGTCGCGGTATGGTTCGCGCGCTTCGTGCAGCGCCGGGCGTCACCGCTCCTCACGCTGTTTGCGTTTCCGGCTTGCTGGACAGCCTTCGAGTTCCTGATCGAACTGCAGTCCCCGAACGGCACCTACGGATCACTCGCCTACAGCACGATGTCGGCGCCCGTCCTGATCCAGAGCGCGTCGCTCCTGGGAATGTATGCCGTTACGTTCCTGATCTGCCTCTTCGCCAATACGCTCGCCATGGCGCTGCGGCTCAGACGGAACACGGCCGCAGTCGTCCTGGGGCTGACGATCTGCGCGGCCAATCTGGTGTTCGGTATCGTCCGGCTCGCGCGCCCGCAGCCCGACGTGCTGCGGGTGGCGGGCATCGTCGATGAGACGGCCGTGGCGGATGCCTGGCGGGCGAAGACCGTGTCCGCCCAGACGGCGGTGACCGAAACCTATGCGCGCGAGATCCGTGCGGCCGCCCGGGAAGGCGCCAGGTTCGTGGTTACACCGGAAGGTGGCATGGCATCGTCCCCTGCCGGACAGGACACGGTCGTCGCGCCGCTCGTTGCCGCCGCCGAGGAGACGGGCGTGCAGATCATCGCCGGCTTCCATTCCGTGACGCCGGCCGCCGACTTCACGCTGGCGATCACGCCCGATGGCAGGACCCGGCGCTACGACAAGCGCCACCCGGTGCCGGGCCTGGAGGCCGATTTGACACCGGGGCATGTCTCGGGCTGGTTGGGCGATGGCCGCGCCATGGAGATCTGCAAGGACATGGATTTCCCCGACACCATCCGTTCCGATGCCGCCAGGGGCATACGCCTGATGGGCGTGCCCGCGGGCGACATGGGCATCGATGGCTGGCAGCACGGAATCATGTCCGTGATGCGCGGCGTCGAAGGCGGATTTTCGATTGTGCGGGCTGCCAACAACGGCCTGGTGTACGCCAGCGACGCGCAGGGGCGTCTGCTCGCCGTCAAGAAGGATGCGCCGGCGGGCCTGACCATAATCGTCGCCGACCTGCCGCTGGGACCCGGTCCAACGCTCTATACGCGGATCGGCAACGTATTCCCGTGGCTCTGCGGGCTTTTCGCTCTCGCGCTAGGTGCAGGGCTGCCGGCCTGGCGACGGCTGCGCCGCGCCGCCCTTTAGTCCTTGCAGGCCTTCGCGACCTGTCGGGATCGCCCCAGGCAGCGCGATGGCTGACACGAAACCATGGCTCGTGGCTGCCGCTGGGCGCCTGCTTCTGAGCCTTGTGTCGCGTAGATGCGACGTCGACGGCTTCGCCAAGGCAGCGGGCCAGCGCTGCCCGGTGATCGCTTCGTTCGCTCCTTCTTGTATGCCCATGCCCGATAACCTGGCCTAGTCGCCTTGTCCGGGAATCAGCTGTCGGCCAGAGGCAGGCTTTGCCGCGATACCTTGCATAGACGTGAAGGCGTCGGCGGGGAACGGAGCGCCAAAGTGATCCTGGGGCAGGCGCCCGGGCCCTCATCGGGCTAGGTAGAAGTCCATGGGGATAAGCTCGACGACCCATCCGACGTCCTCGCCCAGCGTGGCGGCCGGATGCATGGACGCGATGCGCAGCGCCTCGTCGTGGCTGTCGGCCTCGATGATGAACAGGCCGCCCACCACCTCCTTCGACTCGATGTAAGGCCCATCGGTGACGTGCGTCTTGCCGCTGCGCGGGCGCAGCGTCCTCCAGCCGTCCAGATCGCCTAGCGACGCGGAAACCAGGACCTTGCCGGTGGCGCGCATCTTCTCATCCAGTGGCGGACATTGGCTTACCAGCGCCTTGACGTCGCCTGGCGCCAGCGCGGCGAATTTTTCGGGGGTGAAGTAGGCCAGGCCGAGGTATTTCATGGGAGATCCTTGTGGGTGGGAATGCACTGGCGACGAAGCAGGCGATGGAAAATCGACAATGCACGGGAAAAGCCTAAGGCGGGTCCCGCGCCGCCTGCCCCCGGATCAAAAGCACGCGCCTGCCCTGCTCGCCGACAATCTACCCCGATCACCTCCCGAACTGTGCGGCATGAGCCGCTGCCGGCTCCGTGGAGGGACATGCACTATCACGTTGCACCGGTACGGTTGACTGATCTCACTTCGGCAGCACCCAGTTGCCTGACAGAGTCGTGCCCGGCAAGGAAATGGCCGGACGCCGGCGCAGACGCGCAGGGCCAATCCGGATCCGCCGGCCGGCAAGGCGGTCAGGCGCCTCGTGCCGATGACCGGGCAGATGCCGTGGCGGGTCCCGCCAGGGATTCGCGCCCCATGAAGCGGCGCTTCACCAGTTCGACCAGCGCCAGGTAGGTGGCCGTGGCCACCATCAGGAACGCGAAGAAGGCCGGCGGCAAAGGAACAAAGCCCAGATCCGCGGCCAGCGGAGTCACCGGAATCACCATGCCGACCACGACCGTCGCAACCACGCTGACGATCAAGGCATTGCTCGGCCGGCTGCGCAACGGGTTGCCGGTGGTGCGGATCACGAACAGCACCAGCGTCTGCGTGGCCAGCGATTCCACGAACCAGCCGGTGTGGAATTCGGACGGCGAGGCATGCAGCCAGGCCAGCAGTGCATAGAAGGTGAGGAAATCGTAAAGCGAGCTGATCGGCCCCACACCCAGCATGAAGCGGCGGATCAGGCCGACGCTCCAGCGGCGCGGCGCAGTCAGTTGCGAGGTGTCCACGTTGTCGCCCGGGATGGTGATCTGCGCCATGTCATAGAGGAAGTTGTTGAGCAGGATCTGGGTGGGCAACATCGGCAGGAACGGAAGCACCAGCGCCGCCACCGCCATGCTGAGCATGTTGCCGAAGTTGGAACTGGTCCCCATCAGCAGGTACTTGGTGACGTTGGCGAACGCCGTGCGACCCTCGATCACCCCGGCGTGCAATGCCCCGAGGTCGCGGTCGCCCAGCACGATGTCGGCCGCATCGCGCGCCACGTCCACCGCGTTCACCACCGAAATGCCGACATCCGCCGCGTGCAGCGAGGGAGCGTCGTTGATGCCGTCGCCGAGAAAGCCCACCACCGCGTTGCGGGATTTCAGTGCCAGCACGATCCGGTGCTTCTGTGCGGGGCTGACACGGGCAAACACGTTGACGCGCGTCGCCACGACGCCCAGGGCATCCTGATCGAGCGCATCGATTTGGGTGCCCGTGACCACTTCGCGCGTATCCAGTCCGACCTGTCCGCAGACATGCCGGACGACGAGTTCGTTGTCACCGGACAGGATCTTCACCGTCACGCCGTCACGCGCCAGTGCGGCCAGGCTGTCCGCCGCCCCCGGCAGCACGGGGTCGGCGAATGCGACGAAGCCAGCGAGCACCATGTCCGCCTCGTCGGCCGCCGTGTACTGCTGCCGTCGCCCGACCTTGCGCCACGCGATCGCCAGCACGCGCTGTCCCCGCTGGCCGAACGCATCGCCGGTGCGCTGGACGGCTGCCAGCGCATCGGCGTCCAGGGAGAGCGGTACGCCATCCGTCTCATAGCTGGTGCATTGCCCGAGCACCGATTCCGGTGCGCCCTTGGCAATCAGCAAGGTTTCGCCGTCGTGCTCGATCACGACGCCGAGGCGACGACGCTCGAAGTCGAAGGGAATCTCGTCCAGCTTACGGAAGGCGTCCCGCGATGGCGGGCATTGCTTCAGGATCGCTTCGTCCAGCGGGCTACGGATACCCGTCTGAAAGGCGCTGTTGAGGCGCGCAAGGACACCGGCGCGTTCGGATGGCGCGCCCAGCGGGTCGGCCATCGCCGCCACCTCGGTTTCGCTGCGCGTGAGCGTGCCGGTCTTGTCGCTCAGCAGCACGGTCATGCTCCCGAAGTCCTCGATGGCGGCAAGGTGCTTTACCACCACACGGTGGCGCGCCATGCGCACCGCGCCGCGCGCTAACGTGACAGTGGTGATCATGGGCATGAACTCGGGGGTCAGCCCCACCGCCAACGCGAGCGCGAACAGCAAGGTCTCGAGCATCGGCCGGTGCATGGCGATGCCGGCCAGCACCACGATCAGTACCAGCGCGAACACGGTTCGCAAGATCAGCCGCGCAAAACCTGCCAGGCCGCGTTCGAATTCGGTGGGAGGGGGGCGCTCAGACAAGCGCGCGGCGACATCCCCAAACGCAGTGTCCCTGCCGGTGGCGAGCACGATCGCCGTGGCGGTGCCAGCGGCCACCGAGGTGCCCAGGAACACCAGGTGCGGCGCGTCGGCCCCGGCGCCGCCTTGCGGACGATCGCTGGCGGTCTTTTGCGCCGGCGCGGACTCCCCCGTCAATGCCGACTGCTGCACGTGCAGGTCCCGCGTTTCGAGCAGGCGTGCATCCGCGGGCACCCGGTCGCCGGCTGCAAGACGGATCAGATCACCCGGCACCAGGTTCCGGCGCGGTACCTCCCGCCAGGTGCCGTCACGGCATGCGCTGGCCGTGGGGGCGATCTCCTCGCGCAACCGTTCGGCCGCGCGCTGCGAGCGGTAGCTCAGGACGAAATTGAGCGCCACGCTGAGCAGGACCATCACCAGGATGATCGTCGCGCCGACATGGTCGCCCAGCACCCCGGAGATCGTCGCCGCGGCAAGCAGCATCAGGACCAGGGGATCGCCCAGCAGCCCGAGCAAGGTCCGGAGGTGGCTGCTGCGGCCGTTGGCCTGCGCCTCGTTGGGACCGTGCGCAGCCAGGCGGCGTGCAGACTCGGTTTCGGACAGTCCCGCGGGCGTGCTGTCGAGCAGGCCGAACAGCGATTCCAGCGGTGCCTGCCGTGGATCCGCGGTTGGTCCGGGCGGGTGCGGGACGTCGTTCATGGCGAGGCGACCATGGCATCCGCTTCACGCGCCGATATTGACGACAGTCAACCGGGAGCCCACCCGAACCTGGCGCCTGAAACAACCCAGATACCATGCAGGCGGCTGGTGTCGCCGCGCCGCGGCCACCCGCCCCGCTCAATCGATCGACTTGCGGAACCGCAGCGTCGCCGCCCCCATGAGGACGGCGCCGATCGCCGCCAGCGCGAGCAGCTGCGGCGCGAGCACCGTCACGCCCACGCCCTTGAGGAACACTGAGCGGATGATGACGATGAAGTAGCGCACCGGGTTGGCGTAGGTCAGCCACTGCAGGAACGGCGGCATGCTGGAGATGGGAAAGGCGAAGCCGGAGAGTATGAACAGCGGGTTCACCAGGAAGAAATTGGTGGCAAACGCCTGCTGCTGGGTCTTGCACACGGTGGAGATCAGCAGCCCCAGCGAAAGCGTGCTCAGCAGGTACAGCGAGGTGCCTAACAGCAGCACCGGCACGCTGCCGCGGAACGGTACGCGGAACCACAGCGTGCCCATCAGGGTCACCGCCGCCATCAGGCCCAGGCCGACGAAGAAGAACGGAATGGTCTTGCCGATGATCAGCTCGAACGGCCGGATCGGCGTCACCATCAACTGCTCCAGCGTGCCCACCTCGCGCTCGCGCACGATGGCGAAGGCGGTGAGGTTGACCACCATGATCAGGGTGATGGTGGCGATCACACCCGGCACGAAGAACCAGCGGCTGTTGAGGCTGGTGTTGTACCAGGGCCGGTCGTCCAGCGTGATCCGCACCAGGGTGCCGGCCACGTGCGGGTCGATGCGCTCGATCAGGTCGCTGCGGTAGCGCTGCGAGTAGTCGCTGGCGATCGCGCCGACGTAGCCGAGCGCGATCAGCGCGGAATTGGAATTCGTGCCGTCAACCAGCACCTGCACCGGCGCCGGCTGGCCCTTGCGAAGCCATTGTGCGAACCCCGCATGCACGATGATCGCCACCGCGGCGCCGCTGTTGTCGATGGCCGCTTCCGCTTCGCGCTGCGAGCCGGCGATGCGCACGATCTTGAAGTGCGGGTTGCTGGCGAACTCCGCGACCAGCGCCCTGCTCTCCTGCGAATGGTCCAGGTCCAGCACGGCGGTGGACACGCCGAACACCTCGAACGTGGCCGCGTAGCCGAACACCAGTACCTGCAGCAGCGGCGGGACCAGCAGGCGGAAGCGCGCCCAGCGATCGCGGCGCAGCTCCAGGAACTCCTTGACCAGCACGTGCCAGATGCGCTCGAGCATGGTCGTCACCCGATGCGCTTGTGGAAGGCGCGCGCGGCCAGCACTGCGGCGACCGCCGCGTAGGCCGCAAGCGCCAGCACGGGAAACCACAGTGCGTACAGGCTGGAGCCTTTCAGGAACAGCGATTTCAGGATCGTGACGTAATAGCGCGCGTAGATGCCGTAGGTGACGCCGCGGATGACCGCCGGCATCTGGTCGATCGGAAAGGTGTAGCCCGACAGCATGGTGATCGGCATGATGGTGATCACCAGCGCGATCTGGCTGGCGCCGATCTGGTTGGGAATCACCACCGAGATGAAGTAGCCCACGCTGAGCACAACCACCAGGAACAGCGACGTGGTAAACAGCAGCGCCGCCAGCCCGCCGCGGAACGGCACGTCGAACCACAGCACCGCGAACAGCAGGCATATCAGCGCGTCCACCAGACCAATGCCGAAATACGGCAGCATCTTGCCGATCAGCAGCTCCATCGGCGTCACCGGGGTGGAGATCAGCAACTCCATCGTGCCGCGTTCCCATTCGCGCGCGATGGTCAGCGAAGTGAGCTGCGCGCCGACCAGGGCAAGCACCAGCGCCACTACGCCGGGGATGATGAAATTGCGGCTTTCCAGATCCTCGTTGAACCACACGCGCGAGTGCAGGGCCACTGCCGCGGGCAGCAGCGGCATGCCGCGGGTGCGCTCCACCATGTTCAGCTGCACCTCGCTGGAGAACCCCGCGACCACCGCCTGCGCGTAGGCGGCGGCCAGCGTCGCCGTGTTGTCGTCGGTGGCGTCGACGATGGCCTGCACGGAGGCGTGCCGCTGCCCGTAGACCTGCCGCGAGAAGTCCGCCGGCACCACCAGCACCATGCGGCAGGTGCCGTCGTCCATGGCGCGCCGTACGCCGCGGTCGCTGTGGATGCTGCCGACGATGCGGAAATACGGCGAAGCCTGGAAGTGCTTGAACAGGCTCTGGCTGAACTGGCTGCCCTCCTGGTCGTAGGCGCAGACCGGTACGTGGGAGATGTCAAGGTTCACGCCGTAGCCAAGCAGGAACAGCTGCATCACCGGCATCAGCAGGGCCAGCATCAGGCTGCGCGGGTCGCGCACCACTTGCAGCAACTCCTTCACGGCGAGCGCGCGGATGCGGCGAAGCTTCATGGCGTGGCTCCGGCAGGCTCCGCCTGCGCGCCTATCATGCGTACGAAGGCGTCTTCCAGCGTGGGCTCGATGCGCTCCACCGCGGCGTCGGCGATGCCGTGTGCGACGAGGAATTCCACCAGCGGCCCCCTCTCCTGCGCAGCATGGCCGAGCAAGGCGTGCAGCACGCTGCCGAACACCGCCACGTCGCGCGCCCGCGCGTAGGTCGAGAGCAGCTCCAGCATGCGTCCCAGCGGCGCGCCGCGGATCTCCACCAGCTCGCCGTCCAGCGCGCGATGGCGGATCCGCTCCGGCGTGTCCAGCGCCACGATGCTGCCGCGGTTGATCAGCGCCACCCGGTTGCAGTACTCCGCCTCGTCCATGTGGTGGGTGGAGACCAGCACGGTCACGCCCTGCGAGGACATGTCGTGGATGAGATCCCAGAAGCGGCGCCGCGAAATCGGATCGACCCCGGAGGTGGGCTCGTCCAGCACCAGCACCCTGGGCCGGTGCAGGATTGCGCAAGCCAGCGCCAGCCGCTGCTTCCAACCGCTGGCCAGCTCCCGCACCAGCGTGTCGGCGTGCCCGGCCAGCCCCGCCATCTTTAGCGCCTCCCCGATGCGCTCGCCGATCAGCCCGCGACCCACGCCGTATACCCCGCCGAAGAAGCGCAGGTTCTCCAGCACGGTGAGGTCGCCGTAGAGGGAGAACTTCTGCGACATGTAGCCGATGCGCCGTCGTGCTGCTTCCGGTGCGCGGACCACATCGATGCCATCAACCAGGAGCGACCCCGAGCTCGGCCGCAGCAGGCCGCACAGCATGCGGATCACCGTCGACTTGCCGGCGCCGTTGGGCCCGAGGAAGCCGAGTATCTCCCCCTGGCCGACGTCGAAGCTCACGCCCGCCACCGCCTCGAAGCCGCCGAAGCGCTTGTGCAGCTCGCGCACCGCGATGACGGCGGGGCTCGCATTCACGGCTGCGCTCCCCCGTCGCCGAGCAGGGCGACGAACAGGTCCTCGATCGAGGGCGCGACGATACGCGCGTCGTCGCAGGCGAGGCCGCTGTCGCGCAGCTGCGCCTGCAGCGCCGGCAGGCGTTCAGCCCCGTCCATATGCACGTGGATGCCGTTGCCGATCAAGAGCACGCCCTGCACCCCCGGCGCGTGGAGGAGCGCGTCGCGCAGCAGCCGTGGCATGGCGGAGGCGAACTCTGCCAGCGCGCCCGGCATGCGGCCGCGCAGCGCGGCCGGCGTGTCGCAGTAGAGCAGGCGCCCGGCATGCAGCAGGGCCAGCCGGTCGCAACGCTCCGCCTCGTCCAGGTAGGCGGTGGAGATCAGCAGCGTCACGCCCTCGCCGCGCAGGTCGTAGAGGATCTGCCAGAACTCGCGGCGGGACAGCGGGTCCACGCCGGTGGTCGGCTCGTCCAGCAGCACGATGCGCGGCGCATGCACCAGCGAGCAGGCCAAGCCGAGCTTCTGCTTCATGCCGCCGGACAGCTGGCCGGCCAGCCGCTTGCGGAACCGCCCCATCGACGAGGCCTCCAGCAGGCGCGCGGCGCGTTCCTCGCGCAGCTTCGGCGGCACCGCAAACAGGTCGGCGTAGAAGCGGATGTTCTCGTCGACGGTCAGGTCTTCGTACAGGCCGAAGCGCTGGGGCATGTAGCTGATCCGCGCGCGCACCTGCTCGGGCGTGGCCACCACGTCGACGCCGCCCACCTCCACCCTGCCTTCGTCCGGCGCCATCACGGCCGCGAGCATGCGCAAGGTCGTCGTCTTGCCGGCGCCGTCCGGCCCCACCAGCCCGAAGATCTCGCCGCCCCTGACCTCAAGGTCGAGCCCGTCCACAGCCACCACCGCACCGAACCGCTTGCACAAGCCCGCCACGGCCACGGTGACCGGGTTCGCGCTCATGGCGACAGCTGCACGGTGGCGTCGGCCGGCATGCCCGGCACCAGCTCGTGCGAGGGGTTGGCCACGTCGATGCGCATGCGATACACCAACGTGATGCGCTCGGCGTGGGTCTCCACGCTCTTGGGGGTGAATTCCGCCTGGTCGCTGATGAACGATATCCGCGCGGGATAGTGGTGCCCGGGGTGACTGTCGGTGGTCACTTCCACGGCCTGGCCCAGGCGCACCCGGCCCACGTCCGGCTCGTTGATGTAGGCGCGCAGCCACACGTGGTCGAGGTCGGCGATCGTCACCACCGGCGTGCCCGGCACCACGACCTCGCCGAGTTCCGCCTGCCTGACCAGGATCACGCCGTCGATGGGTGCCCGCAGCGCGGTGTAGCCCTCGGTGATCTGCGCCAGCCTCAGGCTGGCCTTGGCGTCGTTGACGCTGGCCATCGCCAGCTGCAGGTTGTCGTCCGCCGCCTTCGCCAATGCGCGGTCGCGTTCCAGCCCGGCCTGCGCGCCGCGCATGGCCGCATCGGCAAGGTCCAGGCTGTCACGGGACACGTAGCCGCTGGCCGCCAGCTTGCGCAGGCGCGCCTCGTTGAGCGTCTTGTAGTGCAGGTCCGCCGAGTCGGCGGCCAGCACCCTGCGCGCGGCCGACAGGTTGCTCCCGGCGGCCGCCAGTGCGCGTTCCCGCGTGGCGACGCCGGACTCGGCGATCGCGACCTGCTGGCGATAGTCCGCGTCATCCACCCGTGCGATCAGCGTCCCTTTCTTGACCCACTGCCCTTCGTCGAAGGGCAAGGCGACGATGCGCGACTGCACGGTCTTGAAACTGAGCACGCTTTCGTGCGCCTCGATGTTGCCGGAAAGCATGAGCGTGGATGACGCGCCGCCGCGCCCGAACCACCGCGCTGCCCAGCCATGCCGGACCACCGCGTAGCCCGCCCCTGCCAGGACGAGGGCGAGCACGCCGATCACGGCCACGCGCCGGTTCACGCGCGCCTCCTGCCGCCACCGCTGTCGCGGCGACGCACGCGCCCGGCAGCGCAGGACTCTCGGCCTCGACGTTTCATGCGGCGACCCGGCGACATGGATGGCGCACGCAGTATCGGGATGGGTTCCATGCAAGGTGTTGACGTGCATCAACGCGCCTGCCGTACCCGGGGCGAAGATGCGTCGACCGGCAAGGGAAACAACCCTTCGCATGTATGACGACACGACCCTGACGACGCCACCGGCCCCGGCCGCGGCCCCACCCGCCGGCAAGCCCCCGCGCCGCCGGATGGCGATCGCCGCCGCTGTCCTGGCCGCCCTGGCCCTCGCGGCGGCAGGCTGGGCCGCCTACCGGTCGCGCGTCGCCGCCCGCGCACCGGCCTATGCGACCGCCACCGTGACCGTCGGCCCCATCGCCCGCACCGTGACCACCACCGGCACCATCAACCCGGTGCTCACCATCATCGTCGGCTCGTACGTGTCCGGCGTGATCCAGTCGATCTCCTGCGACTTCAACACGCAGGTGAAGAAAGGGCAGGTCTGCGCCAGGATCGATCCCCGGCCGTACCAGAGCGTCGTCGCGTCGGCATCGGCCAACCTCGCCAATGCCAGGGCGCAGCTGGGCAAAGACCAGGCCGCGCTGGCCTATGCGAAGGCGACCTATCTGCGCGACGCCACGCTCGCCCGCACCGGTTACATCTCCAGGGATGCGCTCGACGCGGCGCACAGTGCCTACGACGAAGCCGTCGCCCAGATCGCACTGGACCGCACCGACATCGCCAGCCGCCAGGCCGCGCTCGACACCGCGCAGGTCAACCTGGGCTACACCGACATCGTCTCGCCGGTCGACGGCACGGTGGTGTCGCGCAACGTGACCATCGGCCAGACCGTGGCGGCGAGCTTCCAGACGCCCACGCTGTTCCTGATCGCCACCGACATGACCCGCATGCAGGTGGACACCAACGTCAGCGAGACCGACATCGGCGCCATCCGCGAAGGGCAGAAGGCCAGCTTCCACGTCGAGAGCTATGCCGACCGCACGTTCGACGCCACCGTGGTCCAGGTCCGCCAGGCGCCGCAGACGATCCAGAACGTCGTCACCTACGACGTGGTGCTCGGCGTGGACAACCGCAGCCAATTGCTCAAGCCGGGCATGACCGCCACCGCCAGGATCGTCGTCGACGCGCGCCCGCGCGTGCTTCGCGTTCCCGACCAGGCCTTGCGCTACAGCCCCTCCGGAGCTGCCGCATCGGCGCGGGGCGCCGGCGGGAAGCAGGTCTGGACGCTGGTCGACGGCCGCCCCGTCGCCGTCCCGGTCGTCCTCGGGCTCGACGACGACAGCTACAGCGAAGTCACCGGCGGTGCGTTGAAGCCCGGGCAGACCGTCATCGTCGGCGAACGCAGTGCCGCCGGACCGCCGGCTGCCGGCGCCGCGCCGCGATTCCACCCGTGACGCGGCGGCATCCCCATGGCACCGCCGGTCATCGACCTCCAGCACGTGTCGCGGACCTACCGGGCCGGGGACACCGAGGTGCGCGCCCTCGACGACGTCTCGCTGCGCATCGACGCGGGAGAGTTCGTCGCCATCGTCGGCGCCTCGGGTTCGGGGAAATCCACCCTGATGCACCTGCTGGGCTGCCTGGACAGCCCCACCGCCGGGCGCTACCTGTTCCAGGGTACCGACGTGGCGGGGCTGGGCGAGACTGCGCTGGCCCGGATCCGCAGCGACCGGATCGGCTTCGTGTTCCAGAGCTTCAACCTGCTGCCGCGCACCAGCGCAGTGGAGAACGTCGCCCTGCCCCTGTTCTACGCCGGGGCCGGTGCGGCAAGGCATGCCGAGCGTCTTTCGCGGGCCGCGAAGATGCTGGAGGATCTTGGACTGCAGGGCCGCAGCGGCAACAGCCCCGGACAATTGTCCGGCGGCCAGCAGCAACGCGTGGCCATCGCCAGGGCGCTGATCAACCAACCCGGCCTGCTGCTGGCGGACGAGCCCACCGGCAACCTCGACACCCGCACCTCGCACGAGATCATGCGCACGCTGCGCGCGCTCAACCTGGAACGCGGCGTGACCGTGGTGGTGGTGACGCACGAGGCCGACATCGCCGCCTACGCCGACCGCATCATCACCATGCGCGACGGACGCATCGTCTCGGATGCGCCGAATGCGCGCGTCGCCGATGCGGGCGACGCGCGGGTGCCGGCCCTTGCCTCCCTGCCATCGGCCGCGCCCGCGGCCACGGTGGTGACCCGGGGGTTCGCCCGCATGATCGCGACCACCGCGGCCCAGGCGATCGCGCGCAACCGGGTGCGCTCCGCCCTCACCATGCTCGGCATCTTCATCGGCGTGGCGGCGCTGATCGCGATGGTGGCGGTGGGCGAAGGCGCCAACGAGGCGGTGAAGCGGCAGATCGAAAGCCTGGGCACCAACCTGCTGGTAGTCGTGCCCGGCGCGGTCACCTCGGGCGGCGCACGGGCGGGATCCGGCAGCGCATCCACGCTCACCGTCGCCGACGCCACCGCCATCCGGCGCGAGGACGCCGCCGTCGGCACGGTGGCGTACCTGATCCGGCAGGGCGGCCAGACCCAGTACGGCGACAACAACTGGAGCACGGTGGTGATGGGCGTGTCGGAGGACTACGCCGGCGTGACGAACTGGAAGATCGCCGCGGGCCGCCCCTTCGGCAGGCAGGACTTCGACGATTCGGCGATGGTGCTGCTGCTGGGGGCCACGGTGCGCAGCCAGCTGTTCGGCGCCACGGAAAATCCGGTGGGCGCCACCATCCTGGTGAAAGGCAAGGCGATGCGCGTGGTCGGCCTGCTGGCCCCCAAGGGGCAGAGCGCCTTTGGCCAGGACCAGGACGACTTGTTGATGATCCCGTTCACCACCGCGGAGACCAAGGTGCTGGGCGTGGCCGCGCCGAGCGCCGCGCTGGCGGCGGGCAATCCCTACTTCCCGCCCCCGGTCAATCCCTATGCCGTCACGCCGCGCCTGACCGGCTACGTCAACCAGATCCTGGTCCAGGCCGAGGATCCCCGGCTCGTGCCCGCCGCGCTGGACCAGGTCGCCGCCACCCTGGCGCGCCGCCACCGCATCCGCGCCGGCGATCCCAACGACTTCGCGGTGCGCAACCTCAGCCAGATCCAGCAGACGGCCGAGGGCAGCAGCCGGGTGATGGCTTTGTTGCTGGCCACGGTGGCCTCGATCTCGCTGGTCGTGGGCGGGATCGGGATCATGAACATCCTGCTGGTGTCGGTGACCGAGCGCACGCGGGAGATCGGCCTGCGCATGGCGATCGGCGCGCGGCGGCTGCACGTGCTGCTGCAGTTCCTCGCCGAGGCGGTATTCCTCAGCATCACTGGCGGCGCTGCGGGCATCCTCGGCGGCATGGTCGCCTCGCAGGTGATTTCATGGATCGCGCACTGGCCGACCCTGATCTCCGCCACCGCGATCCTCGCGGGCTTCAGCTTCTCGGTGGCGGTCGGCGTGTTCTTCGGCTACTATCCCGCGCGCAAGGCGTCCCTGCTGAATCCGATCGAGGCGCTGCGCTACGAGTGAGGCGATGGCATCGTGCCGGTTCAGCGCTGCCACAGGACGAGCGGCAGCTCGGCAGGCAGAAAGGCATCCTCGTGCCAGGGGCGCACGCGCGCCGTGTAGCGGTCTGCGGCACGGGTCGCCGGGGCGAGCGCCGCGAACGCGTGGCCGCCGATGGCGCCGACGATGGGTTCGCCGCCGTGCATGGGAATGCACGCCGCGGGCAGGCCGTCGCCCGCTTCGGCGTAGAGCTCCACCCTCACCCGCTCCAGGCGTACGTCGCCCAGGTAGACGTGCACATGGAAGCGCCACTGGTCGCCTTCGGCCCGGACATCGACTTCGCCGAAGCGCACTTCGTGCCAGTGCGCCGACACCGCGGCGCTCCACGCGGTCAGGTCGCGCCCCAGGCGGGCCCCCTGCAGCTGGCGGCGGCCGAAGGCGCGCGTGGCGGGAACGTAGAACCGGTCCAGATAGTCCAGCAGCATCCGGTTGCTGCTGAACTGCGGCGCGAGCCGCGCCATGCTGGCGCGCATGCGCTCGATCCACCGGCGCGGGATGTCCTGCATGTCGCGCTCGTAGAAGCACGGGGCCACCTCTTCCTCAAGCAGTCGGTACAGGCACTGCGCATCCTCGGCGTCGCCGCCATGCCCGTCGATGGCCCAGCCGCAGGCCGGGTCGTACGCTTCCGCCCACCATCCGTCCAGCGCGGAGAGATTGAGCCCGCCGTTCACCAGCGCCTTCATGCCGCTGGTGCCGCAGGCCTCCCAGGGACGGCGCGGCGTGTTGATCCAGACGTCCACGCCCTGCACCAGCTGCTGCGCCAGCGCGAGGTCGTAGTCCTCGAGGAACACCACGCGCCCGCGCAGCTCGGGGCGCTGCGTGAACTCCACCCAGGCGCGCACCTGCTGCTTGCCCAGTTCGTCGTCGGGATGGGCCTTTCCGGCGATGATGAGCTGCATCGGCCGCGCCGCGTCCGTCAGCATGCGCGCCAGGCGCTCCTTGTCCTGCAGCAGCAGGTTCATGCGCTTGTATTCGGCGAACCGGCGGGCGAGGCCCAGGGTCAGGATGTTTGGATCGAGCACCTGCCCGGCCACGGCGACCCGCTGCGGGGATTCGCCGCGTTGCCCGAGCTGCCGGGCCAGGCGGTCGCGCGCGTAGCGGACGAGGTCGCGCCGCTCGTTCGCGGCGAGCTCCCACAGCACCGCGTCGTCGCAGGTGGCCACCGGCGACGCCAGGCAGGCCGAGTCGCCCAGCCAGCGATCCTTGCCGCATGCCGTCGTCCACAGCGCATCCGCCCAGCTGGAATCCCACGACGGCACGTGCACGCCGTTGGTGACGTGCCGCACCGGCACCTCGTCGATCGGCCAGCGCGGGTACAGGCCGCCGAACAGCTCGCGGCTCACCGCGCCATGCAGGCGGCTCACCGCGCTGGACTGCGCGCAACCGCGCAGCGCGAGGTAAGTCATGTTGAAGGGTTCACGGTCGTCGGCGGGATCGGCGCGCCCCAGCGCCAGCAGCTCGCGCAGCGACAGCCGGCAGTCGGCCAGCAGGTCCCGCGCGTACTTGTAGATCAGCGAGGGGGCGAAGGCGTCGAAACCCGCGGCTACGGGCGTGTGGGTGGTGAACACGTTGCCGGCGCGCGTCGCCCACCAGGCCTCGCGGAAGGACAGGTTCTGCCTGCGCATGCAGCGCCTGGCGCGCTCCAGCACGGCCAGCGCCGCGTGCCCCTCGTTGAGGTGGCAAACGTCCACCTTGCTGTCCAGGGTGTCCAGCAGCGCCCACCCGCCGATGCCCAGCACCACCTCCTGCAGCAGGCGCAGCTCCGCGCCGCCGCCGTACAGCTTGGAGGTGATGCCGCGATCCACCGGCCCGTTGCGCACATGGTTGCTGTCCAGCAGATAGAGGCGCACCCGCCCGACGTTCGCCTGCCACACGCGCAGGCGCAGCACCCTGCCCGGCAGCGGCAGCTCCAGTTCCAGCCAGGCGCCCTCCGGGCCGAGCACGGGCTGGATCGGCAGGCCGGTGGGGTCGCTGTACGGAAAGGCCTCACGCTGGCTGCCGCCGGTGTCGATGGTCTGGCGGAAGTAGCCCTCCTGGTAGAGCAGGCCGACACCGACCATCGGCAGGCCCAGGTCGCTGGCCGTCTTGAGGTAGTCGCCGGCCAGCACGCCCAGTCCGCCCGCATACAGCGGCAAGGCCTCGCTGAGGCCGAACTCCATGCTGAAGTAGGCCACGCCGCGGGGCATGTCGCGCGGCGAGCGGACCGCGCACAGTCCGGGCGCATCGAGGTAGCGGCGCCGGTCTTCCGCCGCCGCCTGCACCTGCGCGACGAAGGCTTCGTCACCGGCCAGTTGCTCGAGCCGGTGCAGGGGAGCGTTCTGCAACACCACCCATGGGCTGTGCGTGTGGTTCCACAAGCCGGCGTCCACCTCCATCCACAGCGCGTCCACCGCGTGGTTCCAGGTCCAGCGCAGGTCGAGCGCCAGCTCGGTCAGCGCTTCGAGGCCAGGAGGAAGGACACGTGGCGGGACGGGATACATGCGCGGCGATGGGTCACTCGTCGAGCATGCGGGCGATCTCGCGCTCGGCTTCGAACCAGTCGTCCAGCTCGCAACCCGCGGCGAAGCCGCGCTTCTCGGCGCGGAAGTAGGCGGCCTGCGCGATCATCGAGCGGCGCGCCTCGGCGTCGATGGGCGTGGGCAGCCACGCATGCGGCGGCCGCGGCTCCGGCCGGTCCTCGCCAGGCTGATGCTGCTCCGTTGCGGGCATGACGGATTCCTCGCGGACTCAGGAGACGGCGCGCACCGGCGCATCACCACGGTGCTCTTCGAACACGTCGCCCCAGCCCTGCAGCGACGGCGCCACGCCCGCATAGACCCTGGCGTACCTGACGGCCGAGCGTCGCCAACCGTAGTCGCCGGACATCGCCGAACGGCGGAACCTCACCCAGGTCTGCGGCGCCTCCTCGTAAACCGCCAGGCAACGGTCCACCGCCGCCACCAGCGCCTCGCCGGTGGGCGCATCGAACACGAATCCGATGAAGCCGTCGCCATGCCCGTCGGCCGCGGCCACGTCGATCACGCTGTCGGCAAGACCGCCGACACGACGCACCACGGGAATGGCGCCGTAGCGCATGGCGTACAGCTGGGTCAGGCCGCAGGGCTCGAAGCGGGCCCCGTGCAACAGGATGTCGGCGCCGCCGTGCAGCTGGTGCGCCAGCTTTTCGTCGTAGCCGATGTGCGCCGCCATGCGCCCTGGAAACGCCGCGGCCATGGCGGCGAAGCCGTGCTCCAGCGCAGCGTCGCCGCAACCGTGCACGACCATCTGCAGGCGCGGATGCCGCTGCAGCAGATCCGGCAGGCGGGCCAGCACCACGTCGGCCATCTTCTGGCGCGTGAGGCGGCAGACGGATTCGACCAGCGGCGCCGCGGGATCGGCATCCAGCCCAAGCTGTTGCTGCAGCGCCACCTTGCAGGCGTGCTTGCCGAGCATGTTGTCGCGCGAATAGCGCTGCGCGAGGCAGTCGTCGGTGGCCGGGTTCCACACGTGTTCGTCGATGCCGTTCAGGATGCCCACGGCGCCGCGCCGCGCCCGGATCAGGCCGTCCATGCCGCAGCCGAACTCCGGCGTGGCGATTTCACGGGCGTAGTTGCGGCTGACCGTGGTGACGACGTCGGCGAAGCGGATGCCGGCCTTGAGGAACGACAGCCGGCCGTAGAACTCGGCGCCGTCCAGCGTGGCCGCGAACGGCGGCAGGCCCAGCGCCGGCACGTCGCGCAGCGGGAACAGTCCCTGGAAGGCCATGTTGTGCACGGTGAACACGGTCTTCGGCCGCTCGCCGCCGCAGCGGTGCAGGAGCAGAGGCAGCAGGCCGGCATGCCAGTCATGCGCATGGACGATGTCCGGACACCACCCGACGGCATGGCCGGCCGTCGCGATGCGGGCCGCCGCATGGTTCAGCACCGCAAAGCGCAGGCCGTTGTCGGGCCAGTCGCAGCCGTCGGCGTCCCGGTACAGCGAGCCGCTGCGCCGATACAGCGGCGGACAGTCGACCAGCCATACCGGCAGGCCGGAATCGGGCATCCAGCCGCCGACGATGCGCACCGGCGCCCCGGGCAGGAGCTCGCCCAGGTCGGCGATGACCTGCGGGGCGACGACGCGATCGAGCGCCTCCGCGTAACCGGGCATCAGCATGCGCACGTCGATGCCCCGGCCCGCCAGCGCCTGCGGCAGCGCGCCGCACACATCGGCCAGGCCGCCGGTCTTGGCCAGCGGGAAAATTTCCGAAGCGACGAACAGCACCTTCGGCGCCGTCGTCCTGGCCATCGCCGCACCCGCGGACATCTTGTCGTGGATCGCACGCATCGCACACCCGTCGTTCGGCCGTGTCGGCGTTCGACGTTACGTGGGCACTACGGCGCGGTGTTGATCAGGATCAAGGCGTGCCGCGAACGCGGCGCGATAGTGGTTTCCGGATCCATCCACGCCGCGCCGCCGCGCCGCACCGCACGAAGCCGCGCGGAGAGGCCGCCGGGCAGGCAGCGCAAGCTCACGCGGAATCGCCATGAACGCAGCCGGTATCGCGCCGCAAACCGCCAAGGCCACCATCGGCCCCTACCTGGGGCGGACCAGCGTGGCGTACTTCTCCATGGAGATCGCGCTGAGCGCGGAGATCCACACCTACAGCGGCGGCCTGGGCGTGCTCGCGGGCGATACCGTGCGCACCAGCGCCGACCTCGCGCTGCCGATGGTGTTCGTCACGCTGCTCTACCGCCGCGGCTACCTGCGCCAGGACATCGATGCCGACGGCGCCCAGGTCGACCATCCCGACCCGTGGACGCCGGAAGACCACGCCACGCCGCTGCGCGCCAAGGTCGCGCTGCTGATCGAGGGCCGCGAGGTATGGGTGCGCCCCTGGCTGTACGTGCTCGGGAATCCCGCGGGCAAGTCGGCCCCGGTGCTGCTGCTGGACACCGACCTCCCCGAGAACCAGCCGGGGGACCGGTCCATCACGGACGCGCTTTACGGCGGCGACAGCGCCTATCGCCTCAAGCAGGAAATCGTGCTGGGCATCGGCGGCCTGCGCGCCGTGGCGGCGCTGGGTTTCCAGATCGCCCGCTACCACCTCAACGAAGGGCATGCGGCCCTGCTCGCGCTGGACCTGCTGCGCCGCCATCCGCGGCCGCCGGACCAGGTCCACGCCGGCCAGCTGCGCTACGACGTGGGGCGCGTGCGCGAGCGCTGTGTCTTCACCACGCACACTCCGGTCGAGGCCGGGCACGACCATTTTTCCTACGAACTCTTCGGCCACCTGCTGCAGGGCTACGTCGAGCTGGACCAGCTGCGCCAGCTGGCGGGCAACGACCGCCTCAACATGACGCGGCTGGCGCTGTCGCTCAGCGGATACATCAACGGCGTCGCGGTGCGACATGCGGAAACCACCACCCGCATGTTTCCCGATTACCAGATCCGCGCCGTCACCAACGGCATCCACGTGCCCAGCTGGACGCACCCGGCCTTCGCCAAACTCTTCAACCGCCACTCCAGGAGCTGGAGCGAGCTGCCGTCGGACATGCTGCGCTTCGACCAGCTCCCACCCGACGAGGTATGGCAGGCGCACATCTGCGCCAGGTCGGACCTCGTCGCGCTCGCCCGGCGCATCGCCAACACCACGCTCGATCCGGAGCTGCCGGTCATCGGCTTCGCGCGCCGCGTCGCCACCTACAAGCGCCCCAGCCTGCTGTTCAGCGACCTGGAGCGGCTCAAGGCCATCCACGCCAGGCATCCGTTCCAGCTGGTGTTCGCGGGCAAGGCGCATCCACACGACGCGCCGGCCAAGGACCTGATCCGGCAGCTCCACCAGGCGATCCGCGCGCTCGCCCCGGAATTGCGCGTCGCCTTCATGCCCAATTACGACATCAGCATCGCACCAGTCGTGGTGGCGGGAGCGGACGTCTGGCTCAACACGCCCGAACCGCCGCAGGAAGCCTCCGGCACCAGCGGGATGAAGGCGGCCATCAACGGCGTGCTCAACCTCAGCGTGCTGGACGGCTGGTGGATCGAGGGCTGCATCGAGGGCGTCACCGGCTGGGCCATCGGCGACGCCGGCGACGCGCACGCGCCCAGCGCGGAGCATCTCTACGACAAGCTCGAACACGTGGTGCTTCCCCTCTACTACGAGCACCGGCAACGCTGGATCTGGATGATGCAGCAGTCGATCAGCAAGATCGGCAGCGCCTTCAACACGCACCGCATGATGCTGTCCTACGTCGCGGAGGCGTATCTCCCGCGCCACGGCGCGCAGCCGACCGGCACGCATGTCTGAGCCGGCCATCCGATGCGGGAAAGCGCCACGGGCCGACGACGCCGACCGTCTGGGCCGCGGCGAGCATGCCGATCCCTGGGGCGTGCTCGGCATGCATGCGGCCGGCGATCCCGGAGCGGTGAAGGTCTGCTGCTTCCTGCCAGGCGTGCAGCGCGTCGAGGTGGTCGAGCGCGGCTCCGGCCGGCGTCGCGGCACCTTGTCCCCGGCAGGCGCGGAGGGCTTCTTCGCCGGCACGGTGGCCGCCGCCGAAGGTCGTTTCGCCTACCGCCTGCGCGTCCACGATGCGCAAGGCGTGCGCGAGCTGGACGACCCTTACGCCTTCCCGCCACTGCTGGGCGAACTGGACTGCCACCTGCTGGCCGAGGGCAGCCACTGGCGCGCCTACGAGGTGCTCGGCGCGCACCCGCGCCGCATGGACGGCATCGACGGCACGGCCTTCGCGGTGTGGGCGCCCAACGCCGAACGCGTCAGCGTGGTGGGTCCGTTCAACCGCTGGGACGGCCGCGTGCACGCGATGCGGCGGCGGTTCGAGTGCGGCGTGTGGGAGATTTTCGTTCCCGGCGTCGGTGCGGGCGAGCTGTACAAGTTCGAGCTGCGCACGCGCAGCGGCGGCGGCGTGCTGAAGTCCGATCCCTATGCCTTCGCCACCGAGCTGCCGCCAGGCACTGCCTCACGCGTCAGCGGCGCCGCGCCATTTGCCTGGAGCGACCAGGCATGGATGGCGCGGCGCGCATCCGCCACGCCGCGCAGCGCGCCGATGGCGATCTACGAAGTGCACCTCGGCTCGTGGCGGCGGCACGCCGACGGCTCGCCGCTGGACTACGACGAACTGGCCGACGCGCTGATCTCCTATGCGTGCGAGCTGGGCTTCACTCACCTTGAACTGCTGCCGGTGAACGAGCACCCCTTCGCCGGCTCCTGGGGCTACCAGCCCACTGCGCTGTTCGCCCCCTCCGCGCGCTGGGGTGCGCCGGACGGGCTGCGCCGCTTCGTCGACCGCTGCCACGCGGCGGGCCTGGGCGTGCTGCTCGACTGGGTGCCGGCGCATTTCCCGCGCGATGCCCACGGCCTGGAACGCTTCGACGGCAGCTGCCTGTACGAGCACGAGGACCCGCGCCTGGGCTACCACCCGGCCTGGGGCACCGCGGCCTACAACTACGGCCGGCGCGAGGTGGCCAATTTCCTGGTCGCCAACGCGCTGTACTGGCTCAGGGATTTCCACTTCGACGGCCTGCGGGTGGACGCCGTCGCCTCCATGCTTTACCTGGACTACGACCGCGCACCCGGCCAGTGGCTGCCCAACCGCCACGGCGGGCGCGAGAACCTGGAAGCGGAGGCCTTCCTGCGCCGTTTCAACGAGATCGTGCACACCGAGGCGCCGGCGGGCGCCGTGACCGTCGCGGAGGAATCCACCGCCTGGCCCATGGTGACCCGGCCGCCCCACGACGGCGGGCTCGGCTTCGATTTCAAATGGAACATGGGCTGGATGAACGACACACTGGCCTACATTCGGCACGATCCGGTGCACCGGCGCTATCACCACGACCAGCTCACCTTCGGCCTGCTGTATGCGTTCAGCGAGAACTTCGTGCTGCCGCTGTCGCACGACGAGGTAGTGCACGGCAAGGGTGCGCTGCTCGACAAGATGCCGGGCGACCGCTGGCAGCGGCTGGCCAACCTGCGCCTGTACCTGGCGTTCCAGTACACCCAGCCCGGCAAGAAGCTGCTGTTCATGGGCGGCGAGTTCGCGCAGGAGCGCGAGTGGAACCACGACGGCGAACTCGACTGGTACCTGCTCGCCGACCCGGACCACCGGGGCGTGCAGCGCCTGGTGCGCGACCTCAACCGTCTCCATCGCACGCTGGGCAGCCTGCATCGCAGGGATTGCGAGGGTGGCGGCTTCGAATGGATCGACTGCAGCGACAAGGAGCAGAGCGTGCTCGCCTGGCGGCGGATGGGCGACGACCCGCGCGAATCCGTCGTGGTGGCATGCAACTTTACACCGGTGCCGCGCCTGGGGTACCGCGTCGGCGTACCGCGCGCGGGGCGTTACCGCGAGGTGTTCAACAGCGATGCGCGCGACTACGGCGGCAGCGGCATGGGCAACGGCGGCAGCGTCTCCTCCGACGGCATGCCCTGGCACGGCATGCCCTGCTCGCTCGCGCTGACGCTGCCGCCGCTGGCCGCGCTGATCCTGCTCGCGCCCGACGCATAGCCGCCATGCACGCACCGCTGGCCCTTGCCGCAGGAACGCCGCAACCGCTCGGTGCGCACTGGGACGGCCACGGCGTCAACCTCGCGGTGTATTCGCGCAACGCCGTGCGGATCGAATGGTGCCTGTTCGACGAAAGCGGCGCGCGCGAAACTGCGCGCCTGCCGCTGCCCGCCCGCAGTGGCGACATCTGGCACGGCTATCTGGAAGGCGCCCGCCCCGGGCTGGTGTACGGCCTGCGCGCCTACGGACCCTATGCGCCGCGGCAAGGGCATCGCTTCAATCCCCGCAAGCTGCTGATCGACCCCTGCGCCCGCGCGCTGCAGGGCAGCTTCATCTGGGACGACGCCGTGTTCGGCTACACCGACGGCGCCCCGCACGAGGCCACGGCCACCGACACGCAGGACAGCGCTCCGTGCGTGCCCAAATGCCTGGTCACCGCGCCGCTGCCGCCGCTGTCGCGACGGCCGCCGCGGCCGCGCACGCCGTGGCGCGACACCGTGTTGTGCGAATTGCACGTCAAGGGCTTCAGCATGCGCCACCCCGAGGTGCCCGAGTCCCTGCGCGGCAGCCTGGCGGCGCTGGCCGAGCCGGCCCTGATCGACCACTGGCGCGGGCTCGGCGTCACCACGCTGGAGCTGATGCCGGTGGCTGCCTTTCTCGACGAGCTGCACCTCGTGCGCCGCCGGCTCACTGACTACTGGGGCTACAACCCGATCGCGCCGCTGGCCGTCCACGAACCCTACCTGGCCGGCGGCAACGCGCTCGGCCTGGCGAAGGTGGTGGACCGGCTGCACGCCGCCGGCCTGGAGGTGATCCTCGACGTGGTGTTCAACCACACGGCCGAGACCGACGCGTTCGGCCCCACGCTCTCCCTGCGCGGCCTGGACAACGCCTCGTACTACCGGCTGGAGCCGGGCCACCCGGAGCTCTATGCGAACGATTCCGGCTGCGGCAACACGCTGGACGCCGCGCAGCCGGCGGTGGTGGCGCTGTGCCACGCGGCGCTGCGCTACTGGGCCTGCGAGATCGGCGTGGACGGCTTCCGCTTCGATCTCGCCACCGTGCTGGGGCGCGGCGGGACGGGCGTGTTCGACGCCGACGCGCCCTTGTGGCGGGCGATCGCCGACGACCCGGAGCTGCGCGACCTGAAGCTGATCGCGGAACCCTGGGACGCCACCGCGCACGGCCATGCCCTCGGCGAGTTTCCCGCCCCCATCCGCGAATGGAACGACCGCTACCGCGACGGCGTCAGGCGCTACTGGCGCGGCGACGCCGGCCTGCGCGGCGAACTGGCGACGCGCCTGGCCGGCTCCAGCGACGTGTTCGCGCGCAGCGGCCGCGGCCCGCTGTCCGGCATCAACTTCGTCACCTGCCACGACGGCTTCACCCTGGCCGACCTCACCGCCTACGCCGACAAGCACAACGGCGCCAACGGCTACGACAACCGCGACGGCAGCGACACGAACTGGAGCGACAACCTCGGCGTGGAAGGCGACACCGGCGATGCGGAAGTGCTGGCCCGGCGCCGCCGCCGGCGCTGCGCCCTGCTCGGCACCCTGCTGCTCTCGCGCGGCGTGCCGATGCTGCTGGCCGGCGACGAACTCTCGCAGACGCAGCACGGCAACAACAACGCGTTCTGCCAGGACAACGAGCTGAGCTGGCTGGACTGGTCGGCGCGCGGCGACGCCCAGCGCGACCTGCGCGCCTTCGTCAGGCGGGCGCTGGCCTTGCGCCGCGGGCTGCACCTGCTCGACGGAGACGCGTTCTTTACCGGCGTTCCGCCGTCGGGCGAGCCGGACGATCAGGACATCCGCTGGCTGCAGCCGGACGGCAGCGTGCTTGCAGGCGATGCGTGGAACGACGGCACGCAGCCGGGGCTGGGCGTCCTGGTTGCCGGCCCGCTGCACGGTGGGGAGCGGGACCGCCTGTTCCTCGCCTGCAACGCCGGCGCCTCGCCGCTGCCGTTCCGCCTGCCCTCGCCGCGGGGCGTGGACGGCTGGCTGGTGGTGCTCGACAGCGACGCCACCGCGCAGGACGGCGCCGGCGGCCTGCATGCACCGGGCGATCCGGTAGTGGTGCCGCCCGGTGGACTGTTGGCGCTGGTGCCATGTCGCTCCGCCGGCTTCGGCATCCCCGCCGACCTGGCTGGTGAGGCAGCCGCAGCCGGGCTGGCCGAGACCTATGTGGATGCGCTCGGCGGCCTGCGCCAGGCACCCGCCGCGAGCCTGCGCCGATTGCTGGACGCCGCCGGACCTCCGGCGCATGCCGGCCCGCCCGCGCCGTCCGCGCCGACGGAACCGTGCTGGCTGCCCGCCGCGCTGGCCTCGCCGCCCGGCCGCTGGGCGCTGTCCGTACAGCTGTACAGCCTGCGCTCGAAACAGAACTGGGGGATCGGCGACTTCGACGACCTGGCCCGCCTCGCCGAGACCCTGGCCGGCCTGGGCGCCGACGGCATCCAGCTCGGCCCGCTGCATGCCTTGTCGCTGCACCGCCCGCGGCAGGCCTCACCCTACGCACCCTGCAACCGGCTGTGGCTCGATCCGCTGTTCATCGCGGTGCCGCAGGCGGCGGGCGCCGATCCGCCGCGCGACTACCTGGCCTGGCTCGACCGCGCGGACACGCGCGCCGAGCTGGCGCGGCTGCGCAGCGCTTCCCTGGTCGACCGCGCGGCGGCCGGCGCGCTGAAACACCACGCGCTGGAGCTGCTGTACCAGGACTTCCGCCGCGAGCACCTGCAGGCGCAGCTCAGCGCGGAAGGCATGGCGTTCGAGCGCTTCCGCTGCGAAGGCGGCGTACTCCTGCTGCGGCACGCGGTATTCGAGACCTTGCGCGGCGACATTGAACAGCGCGCCGGCCGGCCCGTGCCATGGGCGGAATGGCCGCCGCCGCTGCGCGATCCCGGCTCGGCCGAGGTCGCGAGCTTCGCGCACCAGCATGCCGCCGAAGTGGACTTCCACATCTACCTGCAGTGGCTCGCCAGCCGGCAGTGGCGCCATGCCGCCGCCTGCGCCGGCGCCGCCGGCATGCAGCTGGGCATGATCACGGACCTTGCGCTGGGCGCAGTGGCGGACGGCTCCGAGTGTTGGCAATGGCCCGGCCTGGTGGCGCTCGACGCCGAGCTCGGCGCGCCGCCCGACGCCTTCGCCGCGCGCGGCCAGACCTGGGGCGTGCCGCCGTGGCGCCCGCAGCGCCTGGCCGAGCTGGATTTCGCGCCGTTCGACGCGCTGCTGTCCGCGGCGATGCGGCATGCCGGCGCCGTGCGGCTGGATCACGTGATGGGCCTGCTGCGCCAGTTCTGGGTGCCGCGCGGCGAAGACGCCACGCACGGCGCCTATATGGGCTATCCCTTCGATGCGCTGCTGCGCCGGGTGGCGCAGGCAAGCCTGCGGCATCGCTGCGCGGTGATCGGCGAGGACCTGGGCGTGGTGCCGGCCGGCCTGCGCGAGCGCATGCGCGACGCGAACATGCTTGGCTACCGCGTGATGTACTTCGAGCGCGACCGCGCCGGGCGCTTCACCGCCCCGGGGGACTACACCCCGCTGAGCATGGCCGTGGTGTCGACCCACGACTTGCCGACCCTGGCCGGCTTCGCCGCGGGCCGGGACATCGAGGAACGCGAGGCCCTGGGCCTGTACGAAACCCCGTGGCAGGCGCATGCGGCGCGCGACGGGCGGCGCCGCGCCGTGGACATGCTGGCGGCGGCCCTCGCTCCGTATGCGCAGGGCGACGGCGATCCGCTGGAACCGCTCGCCGCGCACCGCTTCCTCGCCGCCTGCGCCAGCCGCCTGGCCGTGGTGCAGATCGAGGACGTCATCGGCATGCCGCGCCAAGCGAACCTGCCGGGCCTGGGCGACGTGGCGCCCAACTGGCGCCAGCGCCTGACGGTGGACCTGGAAGCGCTGGCGACGGATGCGCGGCTGCGCGACACGGCGGAGGCGCTTTCGCCGCGCCGCCGCGCGGACACCGCTTTGCGGAGGCGGTGCCGCTAGGCAAGCGGGGGCGGATCGGCTTCGTCGCAACCGCGAAGCACTTTCATCAGCCGCTCCGCATTCCACGGCTTCAGCATGCAAGGGGCATCGGCGAAATCCGGCGCGATGTAATCCCGGTCGTAGCCGGTGACGAACACCATGCGTACCTGCCGCCTGCGCAGGGCGTCGGCGACCGGATAGACCAGCCGGTCGCGCACGTTGACGTCGAGCACGGCACCGTCGATGCGCGGCTCCGCCTCGACCAGCGCCATGGCGTCCTCGACGGTGCCCGCGGGCCCGACGACGCTGGCGCCATAGCGCCTGAAGAGCATGGCCAGGCTCTTGGCGATGCCGAAATTGTCCTCGACCAGCAGGATCCGCCACCCTTCGAGCGGCAACGCCCCCGTGTTCATGCGCGCTCCCCTTCCCGCGCCCCCTGCCCGAACGGGACGCTGATCCGGCAGTACAGGGCGTCGCGAGACAGTTCGAACTTCGTCTGCGCCGAGAGGCTGTAGGGCAGGTCTTCCTCGATGAGCGTGCGGCCGTAGCCGTGCGCTTTGCCATCCATCCCCCGAGGCGGCAGCAGCCCGTCTTCGCGCCACTCGAAGACCAGGCGGCGGTCGGGACCCACGCCCTCCAGCTGCCAGGCGACGGCAAGCCTGCCCCGCGCGCAATGCGCGGCCAGCGCCCCATGCTTGAGCGCATTCGTCGCCAGCTCGTGGATGCCCAGCGCCAGCGCCTGGGCCGTGCGGTATTCCAGGGCCACCTCGGGTCCCGACAGTTCGATCTTCAGGTAATCGAACTCCGAGCAGAACGCGTCGAACTCCACCTTCAGCAGGTCGCCGACCGTGACCGGCGCACGGTTCTCGTTCGACAGCAGGCCATGGACCCGCGCCAGGCTGTGCAGCCGCTGCAGGAAACCTTCCTCGAACTCGTCGCGCGTCGCGGTCGTCTCCCTGGTCTGCACGGCAATCGATTGCACCACCGTCAACAGGTTGCGGCTGCGGTGCTGCAATTCGGCGACCAGCACCCGCTGGGCTTCTTCCGCGCACCGCCGTTCGGTGATGTCGTCCACCACGGCGATCATGCGCACCGCGCGTCCCTCCGCCCCGTAGAAGAACCGCCCCCGGATCGCGCACCAGCGCAGGGCGCCGTCCGGCCGCAGGATCCGGTATGGCAACGCGAACTCGCGGTGGTCACGCGCCGCCGCCTGCCAGTCGCGGACGACCATCGCGCGGTCGTCGGGATGCAGGCGCTCTACCCAGGCGTCATAGCTGGCCGGTACCGCGTCGGGCCGGTACCCCAGCAGCTCGTAATGCTGCGCATTCCAGACGGAAGCATCGTCGGCGATATGCCAGTCCCAGGTGGATAGGCCGCCGGTGTCGAGCGCGAGGCGAAGCCGCTCCTCGTTCTCGCGCAATGCCTGCTCGTCGGATTGCCAGCGCTCCACGAAGGCCGCCGCGAGCCGGCCGTACAAGGCCAGCTGGTGAAGTTCGAATGCCGTCGGCCGCCGGGGTGATCGGAAATGCGCGGAGAGCACCCCCAGCACTTCACTGCGGAAGCTGCAGAAAGGCACGGACACCACGGCGCGATATCCCGCGTCACGCGCCGCATCCAGATAACGCGAGTAGGAGTCCTCCTGTTCGATGTCCTCGATGACCACCGCCTGCAAACTTCGCAGCGCCCTGCCGCAGGCGCTGTCGTCTTCGGCCGAAACCTCGCGGAAGAATTCGATGAAGTCCTCGTCGAAGCCCTGCTGGGCGGCGATGTGCAACACGTGGCGTTCGGCATCGAAGACCTGCACGTTGCCCATGTCGGCCCCGAGCAGGTCGATGGTCGCGACGAGCATCTCCTGCAGCCCTTGCGCCAGGCTTCTCGCCTGCCACAGGCGCCTGCCTGCCTCGTTCAGGCGATTGAGCGAACGCAGCTCCGCGTGGGTACCCGGCTGCGAAGGCAATACAACACCGCCGTCCCCCGCGGCGTAACTGGCGGGTGACGAGGTCGGCACCGACTCCGGAACACCGGTATTTGCCGGGTTGGCGACCATCTCCCCTCCCCGCAGATGGCGACTCTTCTCAGGCAATGGAGCGCGACTAAAACAACCATATTCTTTTCGATCCGAATGATCGCCGCGATATTTTTCCGTTAATTCGGTATTACTTTACATTTCCGCCGCGCATTTTCCCGGCACGGGAAATTAAAGCCTCTTGCAGCAGCCTCGAAACGCTTTGCGGCAATGACGGATTCACCGCCCCGTCCCTGTTTCCGTGGCGGGGAGAAAATCCGGTGAAAATCCTGCCCGCATGCCGTGGCAACCGGGCAACGCGTCGCCGACGCATCGCCCGTGTCAGGGTTCGGCCTCGGCGGCCCGGCTTTCCGGCTTGGGCTCGGGAAGCTCGGTCATCACGGCTTCGGTGAGCAGGAGCACGCTGGACACCGACACGGCGTTTTCCAGCGCGATCCGCACCACCTTGGTGGCGTCCACGATGCCGGCGTCCATCAGGTCCACGTAGCACTTTTTTGCCGCGTCGAATCCCAGGCTGCCCTGGCCGGCCAGCATCCGCTCCACCACCACGCCGCCGTCGACGGCCGAGTTTTCCGCGATCTGCCGTGCGGGCGCCTGCAGCGCGCGGCCGAGGATCTGCACGCCGGTGCGCTCGTCTCCCTCGCACAGCGCCTCCTGCGCCGCCACCGCGGCCGAACAGCGGATCAACGCCAGGCCGCCGCCCGGAACGATGCCTTCGGCCACCGCGGCCTTGGTGGCGTGGATGGCATCGTCCAGCGCCTCGCGCCGGGCCTTCATCTCGGCCTCGGTCGGCGCGCCGACGCGGATCACCGCCACGCCGCCGGCCAGCCTGGCCAGGCGCTCCTGCAGTTTCTCCCGCTCGTAGTCGCTGGCCGGGTTTTCCAGTTGGTGGCGTATCTGCTGCCGCCGCCCTTCGATCAGGACGCGATCGCCCATGCCACCGATGAGGGTGGTGCTGTCCTTGTCGACGACGACGCGCGAGGCACGCCCCAGCTGTTCCGGCCGCACGGCCTCCAGGCGGATGCCGGTCTGGCCGGATACCACCTGGGCGCCGGTGAGCACGGCGATGTCCTGCAGCAGTTCGTGGCGCTGGTCGCCGAAGCCCGGCGCCTTGACTGCGACGCTCCTGAGCACACCGCGGATCTGGTTGACCACCAGGGTCGCCAGGCCCTCGCCCTCCACGTCTTCGGCGACGAACAGGATGGAACGCCCGCTCTTGGCCACCTGCTCCAGCAGCGGAACCAGGTCTTGCATCGCGCCGATGCGCTGCTCGCACACCAGCACGTAGGCATCCTCGAGCACCGCTTCCATCTTCTCCGGGCGCGTGACGAAGTACGGCGAAATGTAGCCGCGGTCGAAGCGCATGCCCTCGACAACCTCCAGCACGGTGTCGGTGGTCCGGGATTCCTCGACCGTGATGACACCCTCGCCGCCGACCTTGGCCATGGCCTGGGCCACCATCTCGCCGATGGTCGCATCGTTGTGCGCGGCGATGGCGGCGACCTGCGCCTGCTCGCGTGCGCCGGGCACCGGCACCGACATTTCGCGCAGGCATTTCACCGCCGCCTGCAGGCCGCGCTCGAAGCCGCGCCGGATGTCGACCGCGCTGGCGCCGGCGACCACGTTGCGGACGCCGTCGGCGAACATCGCCTGCGCCAGCAGCGTGGAGGTGCTGGTGCCGTCGCCGACGGCTTCGCCGGTCTTTTCCGCCGCCTGCCGCAGCATCTGCGCGCCGAGGTTCCGTTCCGCCTCGGGCAGGTCGAACTCCTTGGCGATGGTGACGCCGTCGTTGCACACGATCGGCGTGCCCCACGCGCGCTGGATCAGCACGGATTTCGACTTCGGCCCGAGGGTGATCCGCACGGCGTCGGCAAGGGCCGTCGCGCCGCTGAGGATGCGCTCGCGCGCCTCGGACCGGAACAGGATGCGTTTGTGCGCCATGGCCACCCTCGCCTTCATCCGCGTCGAGACGCCGGGACGGGAACGCCCGTGGCCCCACGCCACGAACGTCGCGACCGCCCCGAAGCTACCGGCATCCGCAGGACATCCATTGAGGCAGGTCAACCCGACCGCAGATGGGCGCCCTCGCGGGCGATGCGGCGGACGCCTCCGTGCACGGCCGGCGCGGTTGAGCCAGATCAATACGCGGGACCGCGTGGTGATCTATCCGTTCCGGCCTGCAGCTGCCCTGCCGTGCCCCGCCAAGGTCAGGCCACGATGAACGATGCACCGCCGTCTTCGCGCGACGCCGTACTCGACGAGATCGCCGGCCTGCTGCGCGAGCTGCACGCCAGCGGCGAACCGGTGCCCGCCGTGCGGATCGACGCGCGGCTGGACCGCGACCTGGGCCTGGACAGCCTGTCGCGCATGGAGTTGCTGGGGCGACTGGAGCGGCGCTTGCACACCACTATTCCCGAACAATTGGCGGTCGAGGCGCAGACGGCCGCCGACCTGTTGCGGGCCATCGCGCGCGCACCGCTACAGTCCGCGCCGGCCGCCGAGGAAGCCGCGATCCTGCCGGCGGAGCAGGACATCCCCGTGCCGGACAGCGCCCGCACGCTTCCGGAAGTGCTGGCATGGCACGCCGCGCGGTATCCGGAGCGGGTGCACGTGCGTTTCGCCGGCGGCGACGTCGATGGCGCCAGCTTGACCCATGCGCAGTTGCAGGCAGCCGCGGGCGAGACGGCGGGCGGACTCCAGCGGGCCGGCCTGCGCGCGGGCGACGCGGTGGCGCTGATGTTCCCGACCCATCCCGACCTGCTGATCGCCTTCTTCGGCGTGATGCTGGCCGGCGGCGTGCCGGTGCCGCTCTATCCGCCGCTGCGTCCCGGCGAACTGGGCGAGTACTGGCGCCGCCAGGGCGGCATCCTGCGCAATTGCGGCGCGCGCCTGATGGTGGTCGCGCCCGGGCTGTACGAGCGTCGCCACGCGATCGGCGCGCTGGCCGGCAGCGTGGAGCGGCTGCTGACCGTGCCGCTGCTGCGGCAGGCGCAGGCGCGGCCCGAACCGGTGCCGCGCCAGGGCGGCGACCTGGCCATGCTGCAGTACACCTCCGGCAGCACGGCCGATCCCAAGGGCGTGATGCTCAGCCACGCCAACCTGCTCGCCAACATCCTCGCCATGGGCCGCGTGGCCGGCGCGTCGGCGAAGGACGTCTGCGTGAGCTGGCTGCCGCTCTACCATGACATGGGGTTGATCGGCGCATGGCTGGGCAGCCTGTATTTCGGCGCCTCGCTGGTGCTGATGCCGCCGCAGTCGTTCCTGCTGCATCCGGACGGATGGCTGCGCGCGCTGCATCGGTTCGGCGCCAGCCTGTCGGCCGCGCCCAATTTCGCCTACGAGCTGTGCCTGCACCGGGTCGATGACCGCGCGCTGGACGGACTGGACCTCAGCCGCCTGCGCATCTGCTTCTGCGGCGCCGAACCGGTGGTGCCGGAAACCATGGAACGTTTCGTCGCGCGCTTCGGCCGCTTCGGCCTGTCGCCGGGCGCGCTGCTGCCCGTCTATGGCCTGGCGGAGAACAGCCTGGGCCTCACCTTCCCGCCGCCCGGGCGGGGCCTGCGCGTGCTTCGCGTCCGTCGCGACCGTTTCCTGCGCGACGGCGACGCCGTCGCCACCGAGGACCCCGCCGAGCCGTCGCTGCGGTTCGTGTCCTGCGGGGCGCCCTTGCCCGGGAACGAGCTGCGCGTCGTCGACGACAACGACCACGAGCGGCCGGATGGCCGCCAAGGCCATGTGCAGTTCCGCGGGGCGTCCGCCACCGCGGGGTATTTCCGCAACCCGTCGCCGACCCGGCAACTGCTGCACGGCGACTGGCGGGACACCGGCGACCTGGGCTTTCTCGCGGACGGCGAGCTGTATCTCAGCGGCCGCGTGAAAGACGTGATCATCCGTGCCGGCCAGCACCTGCATCCGCAGGGCATCGAGCAGGCGGTCGGCGACGTGCCCGGCGTGCGGCGCGGCCGCGTGGCGGCCTTCGGCACGCACGGCGGCGGCACCGAGCGGCTGATCGTCGTCGCCGAAACACGCGTGGCCGACGCGGCCGGGCGCGACGCGCTGCGACAGGCGGTCAACGCGGCGGTGCTGGCATGCACCGGAGCGCCGGCGGACGACATCGTGCTCGCGGCGCCGGGAGCGGTGCTGAAAACCTCGAGCGGCAAGCTGCGCCGTTCCGCCTGCCGTTCCGCCTACGAAACCGGGCGGCTGGATACCTCCGGACGGTGGCAGCTGTGGCGCGTCCTTGCCGGCGCGCAGCGCGACCGCCTGCGGCGCCTGGGCCGCCACGCCGCCCTGCGGGCCTACGGCGCGTACGCATGGACACTGCTCGGCCTGGCCGCGCTCCCCATGCTCGCCTGCATGGCCTTGCCGCTGTCGCGCGCCGCGCGATGGCGCGCCCTGCGGCAGATCCTGCGGATGGTGGCCGCCGCCGTGGGCATCGGCATCCACGCCAGCCTGGCGGAAGCGCTGCCCGATCGCCCTTGCGTCTTCGTCTGCAATCACGCCAGCTACGTCGACGCGCTGGTGCTGTTGTGCGCGCTGCCGAGGCCGGCCACGTTCGTGGCCAAGCAGGAACTGGCCGCGCTGCCCGTGCTGGGCTGGGCCCTGCGGCGTTTCGGCGTCATGTTCGTGGCGCGGTCCGACGTCCTCGCGGGCACGCATGCGGTGGAGGCTGCGCAGACCGTCGCCGGTGACCTGCTGTTCTTTCCCGAAGGCACGTTGAGGCACATGCCAGGCCTGCTGCATTTCCGGCTGGGCGCCTTCGCTGCGGCCGCCGCCACCGGCATGCCGGTGGTGCCGGTGACCTTGCGGGGAACCCGGGCCGTGCTCCCTGACGGCGAATGGCTCCCGCATCCGGGTGCCGTCGCCGTGACGGTGGACGCGGCGATCCACCCCGGCGACACGGGCGACTCCTGGCATGAAGCCCTGCGGCTTGCCGCTGCGGCAAGGGCAAGCATGCTCACGCATTGCGGCGAGCCCGATGCCGCCGACGTGCGCCTGGAGCTGCCCTGAGCGACCCGCTCCGAGTTGACGACGATCAATATGCCGGCGTTGCGCCGGGCATCGAATGACCGCACACCCGCAGAACGACGATGGACGCAGCCATGCACACCATGAGAATCCGCATCATTGGCGACGAGGCACGGGCCGAGACGCTGATGAACATGCTGCACGCCCTGGATGGTGTAGCACAGGTGGAGGAGATAACGCTGCCAGGTGCCGGGCTCGATGCCGATGGCCCCGGCGATGCTGTCAGCGACATCGAAGTGGCCGTAGCCGACGGCGACGCCTACCGCATCCGCAGCTTCGCGGCGAGCGCCGCCATCCTGATGGACGCCTCCGCCGAGTTCCTCGACGGGTCCGACATCGAGAACATCTAGGGACGGATCGCCGGGCGGCGGCAAGCGTGGAGTTTCCGCCTGCACGCCACAGCTCCGGAAGCTGTGTCGTCCTGCCTCCGCACCTTCGGTGCCGCGTCCATCGACGCACCCTCCCGGTCGCGCCCGATGGCGCCGTTTCTTTCGCGCACTTGCACGGTAAGGGGCGCGACAATGCCCGCGCCGATGATCCGTTTGCCGCGCGATGGCGTCCGGCAGCACCTCATGCGGCGACCGACAGGCTGATCGCCGGGTTCGCGGCAGCGGAGGTGGCGCAGGCTACGCCACCCAGCAGGACGGTATGCAAGGTGCTGCCACAGGCGGCGCGACAGCCGCCGCCGCGCAGCCGCGCCTGCCGCTACGCAGCGAGACGCCACCCTCCCGGCCTGCGGCTCCTAGCGCTCGCTGTCGAGGTCCAGCAGCCTGTCGATCTGGTTTTCCGCCTCGATCCAGTCGTCGAACGCGCCGCCGTCGGCGAAATTGCGGCGCTCGGCGCGGAAGTAGGCGGCCTCGGCGATCATCGAGCGACGGGCGTCGCCGTCCACGACGTGCGGCTGCTTGCGGTGCTTGCTGGCGCGGGTGCTTCGGGCCGTCGGGGTTTTCTGCCTGGGGACTGCCGGCGAGGCCTCGGGCGGGATCCTGGCGGGAAGTTTGCCTGCGTTGCGTGGCTTGGACATGGTGACAACCTCCGGAGGGCAGGTCATGGAAAATCGGACAGGCCTCTGCGACTGGCCGCGCATGCGGGGGATTGCTGCACGGACACCTGCCGATCAGGGGCACGGCCTCCGGTCTATCCAATTCCCGCCATTTCATGTTGATCAAAATCAATTGCCGTCCGGGTCGCAAGCGACACGGATGCATCGGCGGCGCGGCGGCCAGCGTTCTCCCTCTGATCGCGCGCTGCTTTGCCCCGTGGCGGGCATGCCCGGCTTCACCTGCCCGCCGCAGCCTTGCCCGTCGCGACGCCCCGCTCGGCAGCGACCACGTGGCGCTTGACCGCCACGAAACTGTCGGGGCTCACCGACATCGAGTCGATACCGCAGCCCACCAGGAATTCCGCGAACTGCGGATGATCGCTGGGGGCCTGGCCGCACAGTCCGACCTTGGCGCCAGCGGCATGCGCCTCGTCGATGACATGGCGGATCATCCACTTGACCGCGTCGTCCTGCTCGTCGAACAGCCCGGCCAGCGCTTCGGAGTCCCGGTCGACGCCGAGGGTGAGCTGGGTCAGGTCGTTGCTGCCGATCGAGAAGCCGTCGAAGCGCCGGGCGAACGCGCTGGCCAGCACCACGTTCGAGGGGATCTCGCACATCACGTACACCTGCAGGCCATCCTGGCCGCGCACCAGCCCGTTCGCCGCCATCACCTCGAGTACGCGGTCCGCCTCGCCCGGGGAGCGGCAGAACGGGATCATCACGATCACGTTGTCGAACCCCAGTTGCCCGCGCAGCAGCCGGATGGCGCGGCACTCCAGGGCGAAGCCTTCCCGGTATTGCAGCGAGTAGTACCGCGATGCGCCGCGGAAGCCGAGCATCGGGTTCTCCTCCTTCGGCTCGAATTCCGCGCCGCCGATCAGGTTGGCGTATTCGTTGGTCTTGAAGTCGCTCATGCGCACGATCACCGGCGCCGGGTAGTGCGCCGCGGCGATCCGGGCCAGCGCGCGCGCGAGCCGCTCGACGAAATACGCGGTCTTGTCGGCGTAGCCCGCGGTCAGCTCCGCGATCCGGCGCCTGGCCGCCTCGTCCTGCAACGTCGCATGGCGGACCAGCGCCATCGGATGGATCTTGATCTGGTTGTTGATGACGAACTCCATGCGCGCCAGCCCGACCCCGTCGGTGGGCAGCCGCCACCAGCGGAAGGCCGCCGCGGGATTGGCCAGGTTGAGCATCACCTTGGTCCGCGTCGCGGGAATGCCGCCGAGATCGATGTCCTCGGCCTGGAAGTCGGCCAGCCCTTCGTAGACGAAACCCTCGTCGCCTTCCGCGCAGGACACTGTCACCATTTGGCCGTCGCGCAGCACCCGGGTGGCCTCGCCGGTGCCGACCACCGCCGGCAGGCCCAGCTCGCGGCTGACGATGGCCGCGTGCGAGGTGCGGCCGCCGTGGTCGGTCACGATCGCCGCGGCGCGCTTCATGATCGGCACCCAGTCCGGATCGGTAGTGCCGGTGACCAGCACCGCGCCGTCGACGAAGCGGTCGATGTCGCGCGCGCTTTCCAGCACGCAGACCGTTCCGCCGACCACGGCCTCTCCGACGCTGAAGCCGGAGACCAGCCGGCGTCCGGTGTGCCTGATGCGGTAGGTCTTCAGCGCGCCGGCCGCGCGCCGCGACTGCACCGTCTCCGGCCGCGCCTGGACGATGAACAGTTCGCCGCCGTGGCCGTCCTTGGCCCATTCCATGTCCATCGGGCGGCCGTAGTGCGCCTCGATGAGGCAGGCCCAGCGCGCCAGTTGCAGGATCTCCTGCTCGTCGAGCACGAAGGCGGCGCGCTCCGCCTCGGAGGTCGGCACGTTGCGGGTCGGCGGGTCGCCGTCGTCCGTGTAGATCATCTTGAGCGCCTTGCCGCCGCACCTGCGCTCGATGACCGGCACCAGCGACGGGTCGGCCAGCAGCGGCTTGAACACCTCGTATTCGTCCGGATCCACCGCCCCCTGCACGACGTTCTCGCCCAGCCCCCAGGCCGCGTTGATCAGCACCACCCGGTCGAAGCCGGTCTCGGTGTCGATCGAGAACATCACGCCGGCGCCGCCGAGGTCGGAACGAACCATGCGCTGCACGCCGATCGACAGCGCCACTTTCAGGTGGTCGAAACCCTTGGTCCGGCGATAGCTGATGGCGCGGTCGGTGAACAGCGAGGCGTAGCAGCGGCGGCAGGCGTCGAGCAGCGCACGCTCGCCGCGGATGTTGAGATACGTCTCCTGTTGTCCGGCGAAACTGGCGTCGGGCAGATCCTCGGCGGTCGCGCTGGAGCGCACCGCGACGTCGGCCTCCTCCGAGCCGGTGCGCCTGCACAGCTCGCGGTAGTTCGCCGTGATCGATTCGGCGAGGGGCTGCGGCCACGTGCCGCGCAGGAAGGCGTCACGAATGCGCTGGCCGGTCGTGGCGAGCGTCGCCTTGCCGTCGAGCAATGCGGCGAGCGCCGATGCGATCGTTTCCCGCAGCCCGTTGGCGTCGACGAAACGCCAGTAGGCGTCCGCCGTCGTAGCGAACCCGGCCGGTACCTTGACGCCGCGGGCGGCAAGCTGGCCCAGCATCTCGCCGAGCGAGGCATTCTTGCCGCCGACGCGCGGCAGGTCATGCTGCCCCAGCTTGTCGAGCCAGATCACCAGCGGGGCGTCGGTCGCCATCTCTCTCTCCTGGGCGTCGATCGGGCCATGCGATTCCCGCGCCTCCTCGGAACCGATCCGCCGGGACCGCGTCGGGCGCTGCGCGACGCCCTGTACGCCGGTGCGGCGGCGCCCGCTGGCAGGCACCTGGCCTGACCGGCGGCGCCGCCACGCGCGGCTCCGTCGCCGGATGGCGGGGTGCGTCGCCGGCCTACCGTAGCCTTCGTGGCACGCACTGCGTTGATCAGGATCAACGCGTTCGGCGATCCGCCCGCGCCGCCGGGGAAACACTCGCTTGAGCCAGATCAATCGCCGGTCATCGCGGGGTGATAAACCACGCGTGTCGTCGGACGCGACGAACGCACCCAACGGAGGGCATGGCCATGATCCGCAGGACTGGCGATCACGAACTCAACGAGCAGACCCTGGACGCCGCCTCGAACCTCGCGCGGCTGCAGGCGAAGGCACGCGCCCTGCCGCCGCCGCGCAGGCAAGGTGGCCTGCCACTGCTCGACGCGCTGGCGCGGCGCCGTTCGACGCGTGCATACAGCACGCGCCCGCTGCCGGAGGGCCTGGTGTCCGACCTGCTGTGGGCGGCCTTCGGCGTGAATCGCGCGCAGACCGCCGATCGCACGGCGCCGTACTGGCGCCATGTCATGGTCATGGACATCTACCTCGCGATGGCCGATGGCGTGTGGCTGTATGCGCCGGGGCGGCATGAACTGCTGCCGTTCTTGTCTGCGGATCTCCGTGCGCTGACCGGCTTGCAGGACTTCGTGGGCACCGCACCGCTGGACCTCGTCTACGTGGCCCATGGCGAACGCATGCACGATGTCGCGCCGGAAGAGCGTCGGCTCTACGCGTCGGTGGACGCGGCCTTCATCGGCCAGAACGTCTACCTGTTCTGTGCCTCGGAAGGGCTGGGTACGGTGTTCCGCGGCGCGGTCGACCATACCGGGGTGGAACGGCTGCTGGGCCTGGAAGGCGGGCAGTTCGTCACCTTCGCCCAGACGGTGGGCTACCCGGAGGCGGAGAGCGCGCCATGAACACGCCGCTGCCTGACGCCCCCGAACCGGCGCTGGCCGTTCCGCTGGATATCGCCTGCTACATCGTCCGCAAGCTGCGCGAGTTCGAGAACATGGATCTCCTCGTCGAACGCGAGGACCCTGCCAATCCGCTGGAACGGGAGGACGTGGACGAAGTCACCGAGCACGAGATCGAGTACTCGTTCGATCCCGTGCGGCAGGAACTGGCGTCGTTCATCGGCGACCTGCCCGAGGACCAGAAGATCGACCTGGTCGCCCTGATGTGGCTCGGCCGCAACAGCGCGTCCCCGGCCGAATGGCCGTCGATCCGCGAGGAGGCGACGCAGGCCTACAACGCACGCACGCTGGACTACATCCTGGGTTCGCCGCTGGCCGGCGACTTCCTGGAGGAAGGCCTGTCGACACTGGGATACGGCTGCGACGGGCGCCGCGTAGAGGCGCCCTAGCGGCTGCGGGCTGGCCTCCCGGTGGGGCTTCTTTGCGGGGCGGAACGCGGTAATGGAGGGCTGCCGCAAGCGGCGGGGCTGTCTCGGGCGCCAGTGGCGAGGGACAAGGTGGTTTCTGTCGCCTGCCCGCAAGGAACAAAGCGGTGTCGGACGCCGGCAGGTGGACGAAACCGCTTTGTCGCTGGCGAAGATGCACGAGCAAGAGCCCCCCTCCCCCGCAGACGGGAGAAGGAAAATCGAGGTGATTGCGAGCACCCGCCCCTCACCCCACCCTCTTCCCAAAGGGGAGAGGGAGAAAGGCAAGGCAAACGCTGCTCCCCCGCAAGCGGGCGAGAGGAGTGGAGCCAGTTCACGCCGGATAGGCCTCCACCGCGACATCCATCGGCTCCACCGCATGGGTCTCGTCCAGGTGGAACACCGCATCGAACTGGGCCGGCAGCGAGGCCATGAAATAGTGGCTCTGCAGCTCGGTGTCGGGCCGATACAGCACGCCGATGGCGCGCTCGCGCAGGGGTGTGCGCAGGACGTGCGCAGCCTCGCCCTGCAGCGGCAGGTAGAACCGTTCGAGCCGGGTGTCGCGGAACAGCGACTCGTAGCTGTCCGCCCGGGCGGGCCGGACGTCGCGGCATTCGGCCTCGCCATCCCATTCGCGCGCTGCGGTGACGGTTCCGGTATAGGTGGTGAAACCCACCAGCAGGGCCGCCTGCCCTCCGGCACGCTGCCGCACGAGCTGGCCCACGTTCCATTCGCCCGCATGCGACATCTCGGTGGCCCGCGCATCGCCGAGATGCGAGTTGTGCGCCCAGACCACGATCCGCCCCGCCCCGCCCTGTGCACGCAGATGGCGCTGCAAGGCCAGCAGCGTGTTCACCATGTGCTGGTCGCGCACGTTCCAGCTCTCGGCGCGCGAGCCGAACATGGCGCGGTAATAGGTTTCCGCGCTGGCTACCACCTGCGCGTTGCGCTCGGCGAAGAAGAATGCGTCCATCGCCTGCCGGCCATCCAGTTCCATGTACTCCGGCCTGCGCTGCCACAAGTCCAGCAGGCGTTCGCGGACGGCCCGCCGGCAATCGGGGCGCAGCCCGTGCACGGCCTCGTAGCCGTAGCGCTGCGGATCGCGCACGTGATCGAGCGCCGCGTATTGCTGCCGGGCGACGGCCGCCTGCTCTTCGTCGACGGTCGACAGGTAGTCCACCACCGCCTCCGCCGAGCGATACAGGCTGTACATGTCCATGCCGTAGAAACCCACGCGCCGCTCCGGCGGCCGCGCAAGGTTGAACGCATGCAGGGATGCGGCGAAGCGCAGCACTTCCTCGTTGCGCCACATCCAGCGCGGGAAGCGCAGGAAATCGCCCAAGGCGGATTCCGCGCCGGCATCGCGACCTTCCCCGCGCACGAACAGGTTGACCCGGTAGGCATCCGGCCAGTCCGCCTCCACCGCGACCGCCTCGAAGTCCTTCTCTTCGATCAGCCGCCGCGTGATGTCGGCGCGCATGCGATAGAACTCCAGCGTGCCGTGGGTGGCTTCGCCGAGCAGCACCAGGCTGCGGTCGCCCACGCTGTCCAGCAGCGCATCGTAGTCGCGCGGGCTGTCGCCCAGCCGCAAGGCCTCGCCGCGCAGGACCTCGAGGGTGCCGTGATGGAGACCGGGCATGGCCATCCCCTCCCGCTCGCCGGCCCCTTCCCTGGCCGGCGAGCGGACCGGAGCGCGATCAGCTGACTGCCAGCTTGCGGGCGCTGCCGTTCGCCTTCTTCGGGAGCTTCAGCGTGAGCACGCCGTTCTCGTAGTGCGCTTCGGCCTTGCCGCTGTCCACTTCGTTGGGCAGGCTGAACGAGCGATAGACCTGCCCGTAATACCGCTCCGTGTAGATATCGCGCTCCTCATCCTTGTTCTTGTTCTTGCTCTCGCGCCTGACTTCGGCGGTGATGGACACCTGGTTGCCATCGATGGACACGTCGATGTCGTTCTTCTGGACGCCGGGAATTTCCGCCTTGACCGCATAGGCCTGGTCGTTTTCCACCACGTCGATGCGCATGTCCGGCGCTTCCAGTTCCTGCCAGCGCGGGCGGAGTCCGAAATCGCGGAAGAAGTCCTCGAACACGGGCGAGCGGGATTCGAGCCGGGTCAGCGGCTTGAAGGGATTCCAGTGGACAAGATTGGCCATGGCATGGATCCTCATGGAGAAAGTCGGGGGAAGACTCGCGCGTCGTGCGCGGGTCATTGCCCAGCCTAAGCGCCGCGCGTCGGGCGCTGGTGATCCAGATCAAGCTTGCGCACGATCCTCGCCGTTGCGGGACTCGCGGCGAGCCGCAGGCCCTCAGCGGGAAGCCGCGCCGTCGCGCTGCGCCTCGTCGCCCCGCAGCCAGCGCGCGAACCAGTCGGCGGCCAGCTCCGTCACCGTTTCCAGTGCGCCGGGCTCCTCGAACAGGTGACTTGCATGGGGCACCAGCACCATCTTCGCGGGGCAGGTCAATGCCGCCAGCGCCATGCGGTTGAGCGCGATCACCTCGGTGTCGGCGCCCCCCACGATCAACAGCGTGGGAGCCTGCACGCGGGCGAGCAAGCCGTCGCCGGCCAGGTCGGGCCGGCCGCCGCGCGAAACCACCGCCTTGACCGTCGCGGGGCGACGCGCGGCCAGCGCCAGCGCCGCCGCGGCGCCGGTGCTCGCCCCGAACAGGCCCACCGGCAGGGCTGCGGTACCGGCGTGCCCGGCCGCCCAACGCAAGGCGGCGTCGAGTCGCGCCGTCAGCCGCGGGATGTCGAAGCGGGCCGCCACCTCGCGCGCCTCTTCCTCGCCGAGCAGGTCGAACAGCAGCGTGGCCAGCCCCCGTGCATGCAGTGCCTGGGCCACGCGGCGATTGCGCGGGCTCGCGCGGCTGCTGCCGCTGCCGTGCGCGAAGATCACCAGGCCGGCGGCCTGCGCCGGCATGTCCAACTCGCCGTCCAGCATCACGCCCTCGGCATCGATCCGCACGGCTTCGCTGCCGACGGCCGCAGGCTCGGGCGAACGCCGCAGCAGGCGGATCACCTGGGCATCCTCCACGTCGGGGAACTCCAGGTAGAACTGGCCCACGGCGCGGAAATCGTCCGGCGCGGACAGGTACACCAGGTCGTCCGCGAGATCGGCGATCTCGGCCAGGCTGTGCGGCGAAGCCACCGGCACCGCACACACCAGCCGCGCCGGGCGGCGCGCACGCACCGCCAGCAGCGCCGCCCGCATGGTCGCGCCGGTGGCGAGGCCGTCGTCGACGACCACCACCACGCGCCCGGCGGGATCGATCGCCGTGTGGTGCGGGCTGTACAGCTCGCGCCGCACGCTTATCGTCGCCAGTTGCCTGGCGGCCTCCCGCTTGATGTAGCGCTCGTCCGCGCCAACCAGCGCGGCATCCGGCGAAACCTGCGTCGCGCCGCTCTCGTCGATGGCGCCGATGGCGAACTCCGCGTGCCCGGGGGCGCCGATCTTGCGCACCAGCACCACGTCGAGCTCACCGTCCAGCCGGTCCGCCACGATCCGCCCGATCGGCACGCCGCCGCGCGGGATGGCCAGCACCAGGGGGTGCTGGCCATGCAGGGACGACAAGGCCGCGGCGAGCTGCCCGCCCGCATCGGCGCGGTCGCGGAAGCGGTCGATCTGCCTGAGCGTCATCGGCGGTCACCCGTTGCCCGGCGCCTGCGTCCCGGCAAAATCCACCACCAGCGTGACGCGACGGTTCGGCTCGCCGCCGTCGCCCCACTTGCCCTTCAGCACCTGGCGGTTTTCCGATTTGCCGTAGCTGACCGCGCGCACGTGGTCGGCGGGCATGCCGTCCGTCTTGACCAGATAATCGCGCACCGCATTCGCCCGTTCGCGGCCCAGACGGATGTTGTACGGCGTGCTGCCCGCCGCATCGGCGAAGCCCTCCACCGTCACCATCGCCTGCGGATAATTGCCGTTGACGACCTTCGCAAAATCGTCCAGCAGGGGCTTGTCCTCGTCGCGCAAGGTGGCCTTGTCGAAGGCGAAATGGGAGATGGCATCGACGCGGATGCGGCCCTGCATCTGGGCGATCTTGGCGTCGTAGGCGGCGAAGTGCTGCTGCATCTGCTGGGTCAGGCTGTCGATCTCCTGCTGCTGCCGCTGGTCGCTGGCGCGCAGCTCGTTGACGGTTGCATCGAAGTCGGCCTTCTTGACGTAGCCCTGGCAGCCGCCCATGGCGACCGCTAGGACACCCAGTGAGACAACGGCGAAACGGCGATAGGAACGCATGGCAGATCCTCCTTCATGGCCCGCGGCGGCGGTTGCCTGGCAATCGCCTGCCGCGCGGGGCCTTCAATCTAGGCGGCCAGGACCCGGCGACGTTGATCCATGTCACGCGAATCGTCCCTCCGCGCAGGGAAAGCGGAACCTCCGTTGACCATCGTCAACAAGCGCCCCGCCACCTGGTGCCTATCCTGCGGGCCACCGTTCCCTCCTCGGGTCGAGTCCGGAGCCCGCCATGACGAACACCTGGATACTGGTCGCCGATGCCGCCAAGGCACGCCTGTTCGAGTTGCCCCGGAAGGGAGCCAACCCTGTCGAACTGGCCTGCTACACCTACCCCGACGGCCGCTCGCCGGGCCGCCACCCCGAGCACGGCAGGTTGCCCCGCGTGCAGGAAAGCAACAACCCGAGCCGGCACGCGATCGAGCCGAAGACATCGTTGCGCGACAAGCACGCGCAGCGGTTCGCGGACACCCTCGGCACCGTCGTGCGGAAAGGGCGGCTGGAGGGCCGCTACGACAAGCTGATCCTGGTGGCCCCGCCGCGTTTCCTGGGTGTCCTGCACGACAGCCTGGACGAACAGACCGCGGCCTGCGTCGTCGGCGAAGTGTGCAATGAGCTGTTGGCGCTCTCCCCCGCGGAGCTGCGCAACCACCTGCCCGACTGACGAAAGGCATGGCCGCGACGAACGCCACCATCGGCGCGGTCTTCGACGAAATCGCCGACTGGCTGGAACTGGACCAGGCCAATCCGTTCCGCATCCGCGCCTACCGCAATGCCGCACGCACCGTGGCGGTTTGGCCGAAGCCGCTGGCCGACGCCGGACAGGACACCGAGGCGTTCACCGACCTGCCCGGCATCGGCAAGGACCTCGCGGAAAAAATCGGCGAGATCCTGCGCACCGGCTCCTGCGGGCAGCTGCGCAGCCTGCGTCGCACCCATCCCCGGGGGCTGCGCGAGTTGCTGCGCATTCCCGGCGTGGGCCCGCGGCGCGCCGAGCGCCTGTTCCGTGAGGCCGGCATCACCACGGCACGGCGCCTGGCCCAAGCAGCGCGCGCCGGCCGCATACGCACGCTGCGCGGCTTCGGCGCGCGCAGCGAGTCGGACCTGATGCAGGCCGCCGAGGCCTGGCTGGCCAGCGACCGGCGCTGGCGCGTCGACGAGGCCGCGCAGCAGGCCGATGCCCTCTCGCGCCATCTCCGCGCATCGCAAGACGTCGCCGACCTGTGCCTGGCAGGCAGCTACCGCCGGCAACGCGATACCGTCGGCGACCTGGACGTGCTGGTCGCCAGCCGCCGTGCCGTGGGAGTGAACCGCCGCTTCCTGGATTACCCCGAAGTGTCGCGCGTGCTCGCCCAGGGTCCGACGCGCGCGAGCGTCGTACTCGACACCGGCATGCAGGTTGATCTGCGCGTGGTGAAACCGGAGTCGTTCGGCGCGGCCATGGTCTACTTCACCGGATCCAAGGCGCACAACCTGGCCTTGCGGCGCATCGCGCAGAAGCGCGGCCTGAAGATCAACGAGTACGGCGTCTATCGCGGCAACCGGCGCATCGCCGGTGAGACCGAGGCCTCGGTGTACGCCACACTGGACCTGCCCTGCGTGCCGCCCGAGCTGCGCGAAAACCGCGGCGAACTGGAGGCCGCCGCTGAGCACCGGTTGCCGGCGCTGATCGAGCTGCGCGACCTGCGCGGCGACCTGCACGTGCACACCGACGCCTCCGACGGCCACGCCAGCCTCGCCGAGATGGCCGCGGCCGCCCGCCGCGCCAGGCTGGCCTACATCGCCATCACCGATCATTCCAGGCACCTGGCGGTCGCCCACGGGCTGGACGCCGATGCGCTGGCCCGGCAGATCGACGCGATCGACCGCTTCAACGCGGGGCACCCTGGCATCGCCGTGCTGAAAGGCATCGAGGTGGACATCCTGGAGGACGGCGGGCTCGACCTGCCGCTGTCCGTGCTGCGCCGGCTCGACCTCGTCGTCGGCGCCGTGCACAGCCAGTTCAGGCTGTCGCGCACGCGCCAGACCGAGCGCATCCTGCGCGCCATGGACCACCCCTGCTTCAGCGTGCTCGCCCACCCCACCAGCCGCCTGATCGGCGAACGCGACGCCTGCGACGTGGACCTCGACCGGTTGACGCGCCACGCCCGCGAACGCGGCTGCTTCCTGGAGATCAACGCCCAGCCCGAAAGGCTGGACCTGGACGACACCGGCTGCCGCGCGGCAATGGAAGCCGGCGTGCGCCTGGCGATCTCCAGCGACGCGCACGACGTCCACGGCTTCGGCAACCTGCGCTTCGGCATCGGCCAGGCGCGGCGCGGCTGGCTGGAGGCGAAGGACGTGGTCAACACGCTACCGTTGCGGGAACTGCGGGAGGCGCTGGCGAAGACGATGGGTTGAGGCGGCGTCGGGCACGGCGACGCCCTGGCAGCACACATTTGAGCCCGTCGTTGATGCCCCTGCAGGAGGCCGTGCACGGCGCCCTGCAGGTCGGTCGATGCGCGGAGGGGCGGGGCGCGACGCGGTGGACTCGCTTCCCGGTCACCGCTTGCAAGCGCCGACGCGTCCGCAGTCGTCAGAACACCAGCACCTTGTCTGCCTGCAGGACCCAGTCCGCGAGCGTGGACAGGTTCGAGCGTGTCGCGCCCTTGATCATGTCCGCATCCTGCATGCCGCGCGCGTCCATGCAGGTGCCGCAGAGGGCGACGCTGCCATGGCGCAGCACCTTGTCGAGCAGGTGTTCGACGTTATAGCAGCCGGCTGGCACCTTCTGCCCGGCCCTGGCGCAGGCCACCGCATCGGCCAGCAGGAACACCGACACCTGCTGGACGGCGTGGCCGGCCATCGCACCGGCCAGGCGCAGCGCGTTGTAGGCGCGCTCGTTGCCGTACGGCGCGTCGTTGAGAATGAAGAGCGTGGTTGCCATGGCGCAGCCTCCCGCGTCTGTCCGCCGTTTTCGTGCATGGGCGGCCGCAATGCCTGCGTCTCGCCGTTCCGCCTCCAGGGTACGGAAGCAGCCAACCACGGCGGCCGCGGTCCGTGTTGATCTCCGTCAAGGGCTGGCGGCCGGCGCACGGCCCGAGGGCCGCGGAGCGGCCATGTCCCCGGGGGAGGCGGCATGCATGAGTTCCGCGGTGTGCCTGGCGATCATCGCCTCTTCGTCCGTGCGTATCACGAACACGCGCACGGCGCTGTGGCGGGTGCTGATCCGCGTCTCGTGCAGGTCATTGGCCAGTTCGTCGCACTCCACGCCCAGCCAGGCGAGCGCCCCGCAGACCTCGGACCGGATCGCGGCCGAGCGTTCGCCGATGCCCGCGGAAAACACCAGTGCATCCAGGCCGCCCAGCGCGGACGCAAGGGCACCGATCTCCTTGACGATGCGGTAGACGAACAGGTCGATGGCCTCGCGCGCCGCAGGGCTGTCGCTTGCCAGCAGGGTGCGCATGTCGCCGCTGATGCCGGAAACGCCCAGCAGGCCGCTCTCCCGGTACAGCAGGCGCTCGATCGCCGCGGCATCCATCCCGTCCGCCTGCAGCAGGTGCAGCACCACGCCGGGATCGAGACTGCCGCAGCGCGTGCCCATCACCAGGCCCTCCAGGGTACTGAACCCCATGGTGGTATCGATGCTGCGACCCTGGCGCATGGCGCACAGGCTGGCGCCGTTGCCCAGGTGCGCCATGATCACCCGCCCCTCGGCCTGCGCCGGGGCGAGCTCGCGCAGCCGGCCGGCGAGGTACTCGTAGGAAAGCCCGTGGAATCCGTAGCGGCGCACGCCGGCGGCGGCATAGGTGTGCGGCAGCGCCACGCGGGCGGCGACCGCCGGCATGCCGGAATGGAAGGCCGTGTCGAAGCACGCCACCTGCAGCAGGTCGGGCCGCAGGCGGCCTGCCGCCTTCACCGCGGCCAGTTGGTGGGGCTGGTGCAGTGGCGCCAGCGGCACGAGCCGCTCCAGTTCGGCCAGCACCAGCGCATCGATGCGCACGGGACGGTTGAACGACGCGCCACCGTGGACGATGCGGTGCCCTGCCGCCACCAGCGCCGTTTCGCCCAGGTGCGCGTCGATCCACGCCAGCAAGGGCCTCAGCAGATCTTCATGCGACGCGGTTTTCGGCACCTCCCATGCGCGGCTCTCGAGGATGGCGCCGCCGGAGTCCCGCACGGTGAACCGGGGCGCCTCGCCGATGCCCTCGATGGCGCCGCGCACAATCGGGTGCTGTGCATGCAGGCCGAGTTCATACAGGGCGAACTTGATGCTCGACGAGCCGGCGTTGAGCGTGAGGGTGGCCTTGGACACGGTCAGCAGGCTTCCGCCACGACGCTGCTTTCCCGGGCCCTGGCGGCCTGCGCCACCAATACCGCCACCGCACAGGAAGCAATGCGCGCGCGCGACGCATCGGCGCGGCTGGTCAGGACGATCGGCACCTGTGCACCCATCACGATGCCGGCCGCCTCCGCGCCGGCGAGAAACGAGAGCTGCTTGGCCAGCATGTTGCCCGATACCAGGTCGGGCGCCACGAGCACGTCGGCCGCGCCCGCCACCGGGGACACGATGCCTTTCTCCCGCGCCGCCCGGGCGTCGATGGCGTTGTCGAAGGCCAGCGGACCCTCGACCAGGCCGCCGGTGATCTGGCCACGCTCGGCCATCTTGCACAACGCCGCCGCATCCACCGTGGAGGGCAAGGCCGGATTCACCGTCTCCACCGCGGACAGCACCGCCACCTTGGGCGTGGCCACGCCGACCACGTGGGCAAGGTCGATCGCGTTCTGGATGATGTCGCGCTTCTCCAGCAGGCCGGGGGCGATGTTGATCGCCGCATCCGTCACCAGCAGCAGGCGCGCCTGGCCGGGCACGTCGAGCAGGAACACGTGGCTCATGCGCCGGTCCGTGCGCAGGCCGCCCTGCGCGCATACGGAGTGCATCAGTTCGTCGGTGTGCAGCGAGCCCTTCATCAGCAGGCGGGCTTCGCCGCTACGCACCAGCGCGACGGCCCGGGCCGCCGCGGCGTGGCTGTGCGGCACGTCCACCACGCGATAGCGGGACAGCTCGACGCCGGCCTGCCATGCCGCGCTCTCCATCCTGGCAGCCGGCCCCACGAAGATCGGCGCGATCAGGCCCTCCTGCGCCGCTTCGACGGCCGCCGCCACCGCGGTCTCGTCGCACGGATGCGCGATCACCGCGGGCAGCGCCGGCCGGCCTTTCACGCCGGCGAGCAGCGCCTGGAAGAGATGACGATGGATGACGGGCTCATGCATGGGTCGGACGCCTGTCAGTACATGTGCTGGCCGCCGTTGATGGCGAGATTGCTGCCGGTGATGAACGCGGCGGACTCGCCGCACACGAAGGCCACCAGCGCGGCGATCTCCTCGGGCCGGCCCAGGCGGCCCACGGGTATCTGCGGGATCACCTTGCTTTCCAGCACCTCCCTCGGCACCGAGGCCACCATGTGCGTGTCGGTGTAGCCGGGCGACACGGTGTTGACGGTCACGCCGTGCCGCGCCACTTCCTGCGCGAGCGATTCGGTGAAGCCGTGGATGCCCGCCTTGGCCGCGGCGTAGTTGCACTGGCCGTATTGCCCCCTGGTGCCGTTGATCGAGCCGATGTTGACGATGCGCCCCCAGCCGCGCCCGACCATGCCGGCGCAGAACTGCTTGGTGACGTTGAACATGGAATCCAGGTCCGTGTGCATCACGAGGTCCCAGTCCTCCCTGCTCATCTTGAGGAAACGCGCGTCGCGGGTGATGCCGGCGTTGTTGACCAGGATGTCCACCTCGTAGCCGTCCCCGGCGATCTCCCCGGCCATGCGCCGGCAGGCCTCGAAGTCGCCCACGTCCACCGCATAGGCGCTGAAGCGGCGCCCCTGCTGCAGGTGCTGCGCCAGCCACGCGTCGACGTGGTCGTTGTGTGGCGAGTGCGTCACCAGCACGGCATGGCCGGCGTCGTGCAGGGCCACGGCGATCGCCTCGCCGATGCCGCCCATGCCGCCGGTGACCAGCGCCACGCGTTCAGTGCCCATGGGCGGCTCCCTTGTCCGCGTTCGATCCGGCGTTGCCGAACAGCTTGAAGAAGTCCCCCAGCGCGGCATTGAACGGCGTGGGTGCCTCCAGCCCGCCCATCGCCTTGGTGGTGTCGCGCTGCCAGATCAGGAAGGCGTCCTGCAGGCCGGTCAGGAAGCGTGTCTGGTTGGTCAGCGCCGCCTGCGCGATCGATTGCGCATCGCCCACCCGCTCCTGCATCACGCGCAGGAAGGTCTCGCCGGGGATGGCGGCCAGCGACTTCCAGTCGTCTTCCAGGGAGACCTTGTCGATCTCTTCCTGGGTTTCGGCGACGCTGTCGCCCGCCGCATGGTCGAAGGTGTCCAGCCAGCGCTGGCCACACTCCTTCAGCAGCTTGTTGGTGCGCAAGGCGAATTGCAGGTTGGCCTTGTAGAGCTCGAACGGGACATCGGTCTGATGCGTGGACATGGGGAAGCCCTCGGGTGGTGAAACATGCGTCCCTGCGCTGGATCGCCGGCTGGTCCGCCGCGACGATTTGTAACGCCAGCCCTGCCCGCTCCCGGCGGGAGCCCGCAGGACGCGACGCGGCGGTCGGCTGTGCCGCGTCGCTCATTTCTCGAAAACGTACCGTCCCGGCGCCGGCGTCAACTCGTCTGGCGCGGCCCCTGGGAGCCCCATGGGAGGCGGCGGTTCGGGTGTGCCGGAACGGGCGTCCAGCCACGCCAGCCAGGCTGGCCACCAGGAGCCTTCCCTGCGTTCCGCCCGCGACAGCCATGCATCCGCGGCCAACGTCCGTGCTCCGTCCGCCAGCGCCAGCAACCGGAACGAGCGCCCCGGATGGCCCGGTTCGCTGACCACGCCCGCGTTGTGACCGCCGCTGGCCAGCACGAAGGCGAGCTCACCGGCGAACAGGCGGTGTGCCTTGTAGACCGACCGCCACGGCGCGATGTGGTCGGTTTCGGTGGCCACGCAGAACACGGGCACGCGGATGTCTTTCAGCTCCACCGGCCTGCCATCCACCCGGTAGCGCCCCTCGGAGAGATCGTTGTGCAGGTAGAGCTGGCGCAGGTATTGCGAATGCATGGTGGCCGGCATGCGGGTGGCGTCGGCGTTCCACGCCATGAGGTCGTTCATGCCGCGCCGTTCGCCCAGCAGGTAATCGCTAACCATGCGGGACCACAGCAGATCGTAGGAACGCAGCATCTGGAAAGCGCCTGCCATTTGCGTCGCCGTCAGGTAACCGGCCTGTGCCATCTGGTCCTCGAGCAGCGAGATCTCGCTCTCGTCGACGAACAGCGCAAGCTCGCCGGGCTCGCTGAAATCGGTCTGCGCCGCCAGCAAGGTGAGCGAGGCCAGCCGCTCGTCCGCGTCGCGCGCCAGCGCGGCTGCCGCGATCGACAGCAAGGTGCCGCCGAGGCAATAGCCCGCGGCGTGCACGCGCCGCTGCGGCAGCACGGCGCCGATGGCGTCGAGCGCGGCGTGCACGCCCAGCCGCAGGTAGTCGTCCATGCCGAGCCCGGCATCGGAGCGCTCCGGGTTCTTCCAGGAGATGCAGAACACCGTGTACCCGTGCGCGACCAGATAGCCGATCAGCGAATTGCCTGGCGACAGGTCCAGCACGTAGTACTTCATGATCCACGCCGGCACGATCAGGATCGGCTCGGGATGCACCCACTCCGTCGCGGGCGCGTACTGGATCAGCTCGATCAGCGAATTGCGCAGCACCACCCGGCCCGCCGAGGTGGCGACATCGCGGCCGACGACGAAACGCTCGGTACCCGGCAGCGCCGCGCCGCTCAGGTAGCGCACCACGTCGTCCGTCCAGTTCAGGCTTCCGCGCAGCAGGTTCTGTCCGCCCTGCTGTTGCGTGCGCTCGAGCACGACGGGATTGGTGAACAGGAAATTGCCCGGCGAGAACACGTCCAGCCATTGGCGGGCGACGAAATCCATCAGGGCCTGGTGGTGCGGCGATACGCCATGCACATCGGTCGTTGCCGCATGCCACCAGCGCTGCTGCAACAGGAAGCACTGCTGCAGCACGTTGAACGGCCACTGCCGCCATGCGGGATCGGCGAAACGCCGGTCATTCGCAGGTGTTCCCGCGCAAGGCGCGGCGCCACCATCCTCCCGCAGGGCGCACTGGAGCAGGTAGCCCTCGATCTGCCGCGCCTGCGACAGGCCAAGCTGGAGCAGGTCCAGGCGCTTGCCCGGCGAGCGCAGCAGGTGCAGCAGCCAGTCCGCAAAAGCGAGGTACAGGGATTCCAGCGACAGCGAACCGCTCCAGCGCGCCTGCAGCGCATGCAGGGGCGGGTCGATGGTTGCGGCGGCTGACGCCCTCGGCTGGAGCACGGCGAATCCTCGGTGGCGCGGTCACGGTGCTCCGGCCGCGCGGGCCGCTCGTTGACGCAGATCAAACCGGCCCCGCTTCGCGGGAGTCCAGGCGCGGCAGCGATGGCCGGCCCCGCGGGCTAGGGCCCGGGCGCGCGCACCACCATGCCCATCATCGGCTCCACCGTGGTGAGCTGGTCGTCCACGCGCACCACGCCCGCGGTGTTCCCGGCCAGCACCACCAGCGCCTCGCGGACGGCGTCGTCGAGGATCACGCCGTGCAGGGTCACCACGCCGTCCCGCACGTCCACGCCCATGGTCTCCCGGGGAGTCCATGACTTCGTGTCGAGCTCGCGGGCGATCCGGCGCGCGATGGCCGCATCGGAGAGGTCATCCGGCGCGGCTTCCGGCGCGGTCGCGACGAATGCCCGCAGCAGGTCGGCGCGGCTCAGGATGCCCTGCAGGCCCCCGGCTCCAGGCACGGGCAGACGCTTGATGCGGTGCTGCTCCATGAGCCGGACGGCGTCCGCCAGCGGGGCTTCGGCGTCGATGGTCACCACGTCGTGGGTCATCACCTCGCCGACGCGACGCGCATGCGCGACGGTGAATTCGCGGGCCAGGCGGCCGGGTCCGAGCAGGAAACCCAGCCACGCAGGATGCGTGCGTGCGGTTCCCGTTTCGGCGCGGCGCATCAGGTCACCCTCGGTCAGGATGCCGGCCAGCGCGCCGCGCGCATCCACGACCGGCAGGCCGCTGATGCGCTCGCGCAGCATCGTGCGCATGGCCTCGACCAGCGGGGTGTCGGGGGTGACGGTGACCACGTGCGTGGACATGGCCTGGCGGACTCTCATGGCGGACTCCGGTTGCGAAGCATCCATGCCGGTGCCGCGCCGCCGCAGCCGCGCGGCGGCGCTTCAGGTCGATCGCCATGTTCCGCCCGCCTGCGCCGGTATCCGTTGACGCATGTCAACAAGCCGGCGCCGCGAGCCGCCTACGTTGTCCCAGGCTGCCGCGCCGCGATGGCGGACCCGCGGCAGGCCGATTCGATCTGTGTGCCGGAGGGATGCCCCATGAACGCCATAGCGAAGACCGTCGAAATCAGCGCCGCTTCCGGCAAGAGCCTGGAGGACGCCATCCAGTCCGGGCTGCGGAAGGTCGCCAGCACCATCGACAACGTCCAGGGAGCTTGGATCAGCGACATCAAGGTGCGCACGACACCGGACGGCGACATCACCGAATGGCGCGCCTGCCTGCGCGTGACCTTCGTCGTGGACTGAAAGCCGTCCTCCGGTACGGGGCGTCCCGATGCGCGACATCCTGGTCCATTCGGAAAGCTTCAAGCGCTGGGGTGCCGGCATCGCGTATGCCGCGCGGCTCGCCTGCATCTTCGATGCCCACCTGACCGGCATCTGGGTGTGTGCCTCCCCCACCGCATCCATCCCCGCGCTGGAAGAGCCGGAGCTGCTGGCCGAGCTGCTGGATGCCGCGCTGGACCTGGAAAGGGAGGCTTTCGCCTCGGCCGCGTCGTTCGTCGACCATGTCCTGAAACTCGGTCAGCGCAATGCCTCCTGGCAGGTCGCCGAGGGCGAGGTGCCCGAGGCGCTCGCCCTCGCCGGATGCTGGCACGACCTGCTGGTCGTCGAACGCACGGACCGCACGGTATGGGGCACGACGTCGGCCGTGGGCAACCTCGTGCTCGGCGCCGACGGCCTGCCATGCATCGTCGTTCCGGCCGACGCCGCGATGCGGGATCCCGCGCTGGACACCGTGGCGATCGCCTGGAACGGCTCGACCGAAGCGCTGCGCGCCGCCCATGCGGCGCTGCCCCTGCTGCGGCGCGCGCACCGCATCGTGATCCTGCGCGGCGAACAGCATCCGCCCGCCAGGCTGGCGGCGTGGCGGCCACCCTTCGATCTTGCCGGGTACCTGCTCCGCCACGGCGTGGGCACGGAGAGCCGGACGATCGTCGGGGCCGACGAAGAAGGTGTCGGCGCCGCCCTGCTGCATGCCGCGGGCGAGCTAGGCGCCGACCTGCTCGTCATGGGCGCCTATGGCCACGCCCGTTTTCGCGAGTGGGTGCTCGGCGGAGTGACCCGCCATGTCATCGAGCATGCCGCGATACCGGTGTTGTTGCGGCATTGATACGCATCAACAAGCCGCCGGCGGCCCAGGCGCACTCTCGACGCAACACCCGACCGGAGAAGCAGATGAACAGGCTCAATGGCAAAGTCGCCCTGGTCACTGGGGGCGCCCTGGGCATCGGCACCGCCTGCGCGCGGCGCATGGTGGAGTCCGGCGCGCGCGTCGCCATCGTCGACGTGCTCGACGAGGCAGGGCAAGCACTCCAGCAGCAACTGGGGGAGCGCACCTGCTACCTGCATGCCGACGTGTCCGTCGAGAACGAAGTGGAGCAGGCGGTGAAGGACACGGTCGCTCGTTTCGGCCATCTGGACGTGCTGGTCAACAACGCCGGTATTTCCGGCACCAACAAGCCCACCCACGAGCTGACGGAAGCCGAATGGGACCGGGTGCAGGCCATCAACGTCAAAGGCGTGTTCTTCTGCACCAAGCACGCCATAGGCCCGATGCGCGCCGCCGGCGGAGGCAGCATCATCAACCTGTCGTCCATCTACGGGCTGGTCGGCGCGCCGGACGTGCCGCCGTACCACGCGTCCAAGGGCGCCGTGCGCCTGATGGCCAAGACCGACGCCCTGCTCTACGCCGCCGACCGCATCCGGGTGAACTCGATCCACCCCGGCTTCATCTGGACACCCATGGTGGAGCACCACCTCGCCTCGCTCGGCGGCGACGTCGCGACGCACCGGCACGAGGTGGCGGCGCTTCATCCGCTCGGCCACCTGGGCGACGCGGACGACATCGCCTGGGGCGTGGTCTACCTGGCCTCGGACGAGGCGAAGTTCATCACTGGCAGCGAACTGGTGATCGACGGCGGCTACAGCTGCCGGTAACCCCCATGCCGACGAGGAATAGCCCATGTTCAAGCGCATATTGCTTCCCACCGACGGTTCCGAGCTGTCCCTGCACGGCGTGAAGCTGGGCATCGAGCTGGCCGCAGCGTGCGGCGCCAGCGTCTTCGTGCTGCACGTCATCGAGCCTTTCCACTCCATCAGCTACGTGGCGGAGATGATCACGGCCACCCAGGCCGTGTACCTGGAAGGGGCCGTGGAGCGCGCGGAACGCTACCTGGCCGAGGCGCGCGACCAGGCCGCCAAGGCCGGCGTGCCGTGCGACAGCGGCCACCTCGTCGGCGACCCGCCCAGCGAATGGATCGTGCAGGAGGCGCAGCGCAGGCAGTGCGACCTGATCGTGATGGCGTCGCACGGCAGGCGCGGCTTCAACAGGCTGCTGCTCGGCAGCGAAACGCAGAGGGTGCTCCAGACCAGCTCGGTGCCGGTCCTGGTCTGCCACTGACCGGGCATGAACGCCCGCTTGGTCTACAGCGCCCACGGCGCCGCCAAGCAGGTGACCGGCTCGTGCCACCTGGTGACTTGCGGCGACTCCCGCGTGCTGGTCGACTGCGGGCTTTTCCAGGGCAGCGGCCAGGGCGACCTGAACTTCGAACCGTTCGGCTTCGAGCCGGCGTCCGTCGACACCTTGCTGCTCACCCACGCCCATCTCGACCACTGCGGCCGGATCCCGCGCCTGGTGCGGCAGGGCTTTCGCGGCCGCATCCTGACCACTGCCGCGACGCGCGACCTCGCGCGCATCGTGCTGCTGGATGCCGCCGGCCTGCAGGAAGAGGACGCCGCCCGCGCCGAACGCAGCGGGCGCCGCCGCGGCGAGCCGCCCAGGGCGCCGCTGTTCACCCTGGATGATGCGTTCCACAGCCTGGACTTCTTCGATACGCCGGTGGCCTACGGCCAGAGCGTCGCCGTCGCCCCAGGCGTGACGGCCAGGTTCCTGGACGCCGGCCACATCCTCGGTTCGGCCTCCATCCTGCTCACGCTGAGCGACCGGGGCGAGATACGCACCCTGCTGTTCTCGGGCGATCTGGGCAACCCCGGGCGGCCGATCCTGCGCGATCCCGTGCCCGCGCCGGAGGCAGACTACGTGGTGATGGAAACGACCTATGGCGACCGTCCGCACCGCTCCCTGCCCGATTCCGTGGAGGAGCTGTACCGCGCCGTCCGCGAGACCTTCGCGCGCGGCGGCAACGTGGTCATCCCCACCTTCGCGCTCGAGCGCGCGCAGGAAATCCTCTACTACCTCCAACGCGGCGTGGCCGACGGCAGGCTGCCCGCGCGCATGCCGGTATTCCTCGATTCGCCCATGGCGATCTCCGCCACCGAGGTTTTCCGCCGGCACCCGGAATGCTTCGACCGGCAATTCCTCGACCTGCTGCGCGAGGGCGACCCTTTCGCCATGCCGGGCCTGCGCTTCACCCGCGACGTCGCCCAGTCGATGGCGATCAACCGGATCGAGAGCGGCGCGGTGATCCTGGCCGGCGCGGGCATGTGCACCGGCGGCCGCATCCGCCACCACCTCAAGCACAACCTCTGGCGCGAGCGCTGCAGCATCGTCTTCGTCGGCTACGCCGCGGAGGGCACGCTGGCCCGGCGGATCGTGGACGGTGCCAGGTCGGTGCGGCTGCTGGGCGAGGACATCCAGGTGCGGGCGCAGGTGTGGACCATCAACGGCTTCTCCGCCCATGCCGGCCAGGACGCGCTGCTGGACTGGCTGGGCAAGGCTACCCGGCGCGACGTGCTGCTGGTGCACGGCGAGTACGAGCGCGGCATGCTGGCCATGGGCGAGGCGCTGCGGCAAAGGGGGATCGCCAGCCGGATGCCCGGGATGCACGAGCCCATCCTGCTGGCGTGAACCGCGGTCGACGGCTCGCGCGGTCGGTCAGTGCTGGATAAGCACCGGCAGGGCCGCCTGCTGCAATACTTGCCGCGTGGCGCCACCCAGCACCCGCTCGCGCAGCCGCGATCGTCCATAGGCCCCCATCACCAGCAGGTTGGCATCCATCCGCTGCGCCTCGCGCAGCAGCGCGTCGCCTGCTTCGTGCGACGACGCGTCGATGCGCCGGCGCCTGGCGGCAATGCCGTGGCTCGCCAGGTATTCGACCGGGTGGAAGCGCGGCGCCGGCATGCCGTCTTCCGATGGCGCCGCCGGCGCACCATCCAGCACGACCACGTCGCGGGCGACCGACAGGAACGGCAGGGCGGCATGGATCGCGCGCGCGGCCTCCAGGCCTCCGTTCCAGGCGAGCATCACGCGGTCGAACCCCAGTGTCGTGCCCGAGTCCGGCGGCAACAGCAGGCAGGGCCTGCGGCAGCCCAGCAACGCCTCGCCGAGCACCTCGGCATCGCCGTCGTCCGCCCCGATGTCGCGTTCCAGCAGGATGAGGTCGTGCCAGGCGCCCAGCTGGTGCATGGTGCGGGCCAGGCCGGCCCGTGCACTGGTCCAGATGGCGCTGCGCACCCCGCCGAGGCGGGCCAGCTTCCCGAACGCCTCACCCCCCGCCGCTTCTCCCGGCGATTCCAGCAGCAGCGAGAACACCGTGGGCTCTTCGTCGCGCCCGCGCAAGCCGCGCAACGCGGGAGCAACGAAACATCCCGTGACATGGCTGCCCCAACGGCCGGCGAGCGAGAACGCCGCCGTCACCGACGGGCTCCAGGGATGCACCGAGGTGACCAGCGCCAGGAGGTCGGCGGGCCCGTGGCGTGCCTTGCCGCGGTCGTCGACGCGGGGCAGCGCCTCAGCGGACCGATGCGCATGCGGGGCCATGCGGGCTCCGGTCACAGGTCCAGGATGTGCATCACGCGCGCGGGATCGTCGGCGACCAGTTCGCGGCGGAAGCCGAGGAAATCGGCCAGCTGGCGCATCGGCTGATTCGATGCATCGTCGAGCGAAACCATGCGCTTGTAGCCGTTGCCCCGCGCCACGTCGATGAGGTGCCGCATCAGCAGCACGCCGAGGCCGCGGTGCTGCCACTCGTCGGCCACCGTCACCGCGCACTCGCATTGCCGTGCGTCGTCCGCGGCGGCGAACCGGCTCACGCCGATCTCGCGCAGCTTCCCGTTGTCGTGCACCAGCGCCACGAAGGCCACCCGGCCCGGAAACTCGACCTTCATCAACTGGTCGATCAGCGCGGGGCTGGGCTCGCGGAAGTCACCGAGAAAGCGGTAGCGGCGTGCGGTAGGCGACAGGCGGCGGATGAACTCTTCTTCCCGCTCCCGGTCTTCGGTGCGCAACGGACGGATCAGCACCGGCGTGCCGTCGAGCAGGTGGTCGATCCAGTGCGTGCCTGCGAGAAGATGGGGAAATTCGCTGAAGGCGCCCTTGGCGGGCTGGGGCGAGGCGTTGGTCGTCATGGGCTTGTCCTGGCAGTCGGAGAGGGTGCCGGCCGGGGCGCGGCGGACGCGGTGGATTCCTGTGTATGCCACCTTCGTGCGCGCCGACTTGATGCGGATCAACTGGACCGCGCGGCGCTTTCAGTGCGCGAGCAGCATGGGCAGGCGCGAGTCGCCGAGCAGCCAGTGCGTGGCGCCTCCCAGCATCCGTTCGCTCATGCGCGAACGCCCCCACGCGCCCATCACCAGCAGCCCGGCCTGCCGGGCCTGCGCGTCGTCATGGAGCCTGCGCCCCACTTCCTTGCCGGGGGCGAAGTCGATCCGCTGGAAGCGGACGCCCTGGCGGCCCAGCCATTCCCGCAGCCACGCCGTGGGCGGCGCGCCAGTAGCGCCGGAGCGGCAACCGTCATAGACCGTCACCTCGTGGGCGTCGCGCAAGAGAGGCAGTGCGGCATGGATGGCGCGCAAGGCCTGGCCGCTGCCGTTCCACCCGATGGCGATGTGCCGGAAATCGAAGTCGGTGGTGCCGCCCCGTGGCACCAGCAACAACGGCGCAGAGCCTTCCAGCAGGAGGCGGCTCCACTCTTCGATGATCGCCGCCGCTTCCGGCGATCCCGCTGGCAAGGACCCGACGAGCACGTCCGACAAGAGCGAACGCAGCGCCAGCATCGGCACGTACGCGCCACGCGGCGTTTCCCAGGCGCCGGAGATACCCTGGCCACGGCACAGCGCCTCCCACCATGTCCGGCGGGAAACCGCATCGGCGCCGGTCGCCGCGGCAGGGGCACCGGTGCCGGCCGCCGCGGCGAACAGCGGATTCCCTGGTAGCACCTGCAGTCCGGTCAGGAAGGCGCCGTAGCGTTTGGCCAGCGACAAGGCGCAGGCCACCGCCGGCTCGGCTTCGGTGGCGGAACCTACGTTCACCGTGATATCCCGCATGACGGTATCCCCGGCCGCTCGACGCAACCCATCGTGCCGCCGGCGAGGCCGGCTGCGCTTGACCAAGATCAAGCCATGCGGCCACCGGCCGGCAACGGCAGTTGACCAGTATCAACACGCGGCGTCGCCGTCGCGCGAAGCTGGCATGGCAGCTGCGCCCACGCCGAGACCGGCCATGTCCAAGCACCTCCTTTTGGCTACCGATGGCTCCCCGGCCGCACACCACGCCGTGGACGTGGCCCTCGCCCTCGCCGCGGCACTGGGCGCCCGGATGCACGCCCTGCACGTGCTGGCGCCGCAGCCGGCGGTGGCGCTCGCCGCCGACGTGATCGAGGGCGGGTCGCATGCGCGGCATGCGATCCGGCACATCCACGGGGATCTGGCGGACGTGCGTGAAAAGGCCAGGCGCGCCGGCGTGCCCTGCCACGTCGAACACGTATTCGACCATCGACCGTACGCCGCCATCGCGGGCGCGGCGATGAAGCACCGTTGCGACCTGATCGTGATGGGCGCGCACGCGCGCGATGCCCCGCTCGCAACCGACGTCACGCACCAGGTCATTCTCCATTGCGATGTGCCGGTGCTGGTCTGCCGCTGAATCGCGAAGCCAGGCATCGATCTCGCCGGTATGGTGGCGATGGCGATGGCGATGGCCGCGACCGCCGTGGCCCTGCCATCGCGCCGCGACCGCCGCGACGACACGAACGGGCGTTACGCCCCACGGCACGGCGGCCACGCACGCCGCCGCAACGACGAGCAGGCCGGGGCCGGGCTGCCGCAGGCGGTCGCGCGACGCCGCGACGGCCACCAGGTTCCATATCCAACGGATGCGTGCGCGGAAGGCGGGCGGCAAGGAACGGGGCCGTGGCGGAGCCGTGGCTGTCAAGGCCGGCCGCGGGGGGACTCGACGCGCGCCAGGGTCGGCCGAGGGGCGATTCCCGCCGACGGCTAACGCAGTGGCCGGGCGCGGATATAAACTCTGCTTCCGCGACGGGCCATCCGGCCGTGGGCCGCCCCGTTCGCCGAGGTTCCCATGCCCCCCGGTCAGGTGCCATCCGCGGATCCGCCAACACCCACCCGGCTGCTGGTCGTCGAGGACGACCGCGACATCTCGACGCTGATCAGCCGCTATTTTTCCGCCCAGGGCTTCATGGTGGGCGTCGCCGCCAACGGCGCCATGCTGCGCCGCGCGCTCGCCGACGGCCCGGTGGACCTGGTGCTGCTGGACCTGGGCCTGCCCGGCGAGGACGGTTTCGCCCTGACCCGCTACCTGCACGAGCACTGGCGCGGGCCGGTGATCATCGTCTCCGGCCGTGGCGAGTCGGTCGACCGCGTCGTGGGTCTGGAACTGGGGGCCGACGACTACATCACCAAGCCGTTCGACCTGCGCGAACTGCTGGCGCGCGTGCGCAGCGTACTGCGCCGATATGCAGCGCAGGCCCCTGCGGCAGACGGACCGGCATCGGAAGGCCGCACGCTCGAATTCGCTGGCTACCGGCTCGACCCCTCCGCGCGCCTGCTGGCCGGCGCCGACGGCGAGGAAGTTCCCCTGACCACAGGGGAATACGATCTGCTCCGGCTGTTTCTCGAACACCCCAACCGGGTGCTTTCGCGCAACGACATCATGAGCCGCATCCATGGCCGCGACATCGGCCCTTACGATCGCGCGATCGACGTGCAGCTGAGCCGCCTGCGCCGCAAGATCGACGCCGCCACCGATCGCCCTCCCCTGTTCAAGGCGGTGCGCGGCGCCGGCTACATGTTTACCGGCCAGGTGCGCCGCCTGTGACCTCCGGCCCGGACGACATCGCCGATGCGGACCTTTTCAGGGCGCTGTTCGATACCGCCCCGGACGCCATGGTCGTGGTGGACCAGGACGGCACCATCATGCTTGCCAACCCGCAGGCGGACCGGCTGTTCGGTTACGGCGAGAACGAACTGCGCGGCAGGCCAGTAGAGATATTGCTGCCGGAATCGGTGCGACACGTACACAAGGATCACCGCGCCAGGTACATGGCCGCTCCCCGCGTACGGCCCATGGGCGCCGGCTACGAGCTCACCGGCGTGCGCCGCAGCGGCCAGCCGTTTCCGGTGGAGATCGGCCTGAGTCCGATCCAGGCTGGCGAACGCCTCCTGTATGCCGCCTCCATCCGCGACATCTCCGAAACGCAGCGCGCACGCCAGGCGCTGGTCCGCGCGCGCTACGACGCCTTTCTCGCGCAGGCCAGCCGCCCGCTGCTCGAATCGCCGAACCTGGACATGGCCGTCGACGCCATCGCCGCCCTGCTCGCCTCGGCGCTGCACACCGACGCCGCCCTGATCCTGTTCCGCGACATCCACGGCACGGAGCTGCAGATACGTGCCGCCATCGGCCTGCCCGACCTCGTGCTGCGCGGCATCGCACGGCGCCTGTCCCGTGGCCCCTGGATGGATGGCCCAGGCGACCCTGCGGTGCTGTCCCGCTCGGAAGGCGACCTCACCAGACTGCTGAAGGGCACGGAATTCCACGACGCCGCCATCGTGCCGCTGCCGGACCGCTACGGACCGCTGGGCCTGCTGGTGATGCCCGTGCGCGAAGCGGACAGCATCGACCACGACATGCTGCATTTCCTGCAATCGGTGGCGAACATGCTCGCCGCGGCGGTGCAACGCAGCCGCAGCGAGGAGCAGCTCTCGCACGCGCAGCGCCTGGAAGCGGTCGGCCAGCTCACCGGCGGCATCGCGCACGACTTCAACAACATGCTCACGGTGATCTCGGGCAATCTGCAGCTGTTGACCGCATCGCTACCGGGCGAGTCGCTGCAAAGCGACATCGCCGCGAGCGCGGCCCGCGCCGCCGATCGCTGCGCCGCGCTCACCGGCAAGCTGCTCTCCTTCGCCAGCCGGCGCCGCCTCGCGCCACGCCCGCTGCAGCCGGCGCAGATCCTGGACGACCTGCGGGAAATGCTGACACGCACCCTGGGCGAGCGGATCCGCGTGATCACGGAATGTGCAACGGAAACGCCGCTCGTCCACCTGGATCCCGCCGAATTCGACACCGCACTCGTCAACCTTGCGGTCAATGCCCGCGATGCCATGCCGCGCGGCGGGCAACTCACCCTCTCGGCGGGCGCCGAGCGCATCGACGATGCCCGGGCCGGCGTGAAGGCACCGGCCGGCGACTATGTGGTTTTTCGCGTCGCGGACACCGGCATGGGCATGCCCCCCGAAGTGCAAGGGCGCGCGCTCGAACCGTTCTTCACCACCAAGGATGCCGGCAAGGGCAACGGCCTCGGCCTGAGCATGGTGTACGGTTTCGTGAAGCAGTCCGGCGGGTATCTCGGCATCGACAGTCAGCTCGGCGAAGGCACCTGCGTGAGCCTGTATTTTCCGGTGCTGGACGCGGTGCCCACGGCGGTGGCCGCCGCCGAAGTGCCGGTGCAGCATGGACGGGAAACCGTGCTAGTGGTCGAAGACGAGCCGGAAGTGCGCGCCATTGCGGTCGCCTTCCTGCACTCGCTGGGCTACCTCACCCGCGAGGCCGATACCGCCGCCCGCGCCCTCGCGCTGCTCGAGCAGCATCCGGACATCGACCTGCTTTTCTCGGATGTGGTGCTGAGCAACGGCATGAGCGGCGTGGAGCTGGCCGGAGCGGCGCGGCGTTCGCGGCCGGAGCTGCCGGTGCTGCTGACCTCCGGGTATGCCCGCGGATCGATGGATGCCCAGAACCCCTTGCTTGACCAGGTGGAACTGCTGCGCAAACCCTACCGCGTCGAGCAGTTGTCGATGGCCCTGCTGCGGGCCCTCAAGCGGCAGGCGGAATGACCCGCCGCGGCCGCCAGCTCACAGGGAGTGCCCGCTCGCCATCTGCCGCAGCCCCCCGTCGTCCAGCACCTGCACTTCGCGGCGCCGCACGTCGATCAGATGCAGATTGCCGAGGTGGGACAACACCCGGCTGACCGTCTCGTGCTTGAGCGCGAGGAAGTTGGCGATGTCGATGCGGCGCATGCGTAGGATGAAGTGCCGCGCGCTGTAGCCCAGGCTGGCATAACGCGCGGCGACGTCGACCAGGAAGCTGGCGACGCGCTGTTCCGCGCTCAGCGTGCCGATCGTCAGCATCCAGGCATGGTCGCTGCGGATCTCCGCGGCCAGCGCAGCGGTGAAGCGGGCCTGCAGTTCGGGGATCTCGCGGCAGGCGGCGAGCATCGCGGGGTATGGCAGCTCCCAGACCTCGCCCTGCTCCAGGGCCACCGCGCTGCAGGCGTGCTGCCGCAGGCCGATCGACTCGATGCCCAGCAGGTCGCCGCGCATGCGGAAGCCGGTGACCTGGTCGCGGCCGTCGTCGGCCAGTTCCACCGTCTTCAGGAAGCCCGCATGCACGAGGTACAACGACTGGAACGGCTGGCCTGCATGGTAGAGATATTGACCTGACGCCAGCTTGTGCCGGGTGACCTGCACGTACTTGCGAAGGAGCTCGATCTGGGTATTCATGGCGCCTCCGTCGAATGCCTGTTTCCCCCGTCGTGAACACCCTAGCCCCGGCCCGTTACGCACCGATGGCGGCAAGGCAACGCTTCGTAACCGTTTGCAACCCCGGACCACACCGGGGTGTTGATGTGGCTCAATGACGTTCGAGCACAACTGGGCATATTCGCCTCGGTCATTGCAGCCACCGGTCATGCGCCACTCTCCATTTCTCGACATCGCGGCCGTTGAAGCCTGGGACGCATGGTTCCGCTGGCGCGACCAGGGCGGCTTGCGCGACCTGACGGTCGACGACACTTTGCGGCGGGTCGTCCACGCACTCTCGCGATGCGAACCGCCGGCGTGCAGGGCCGGCTGGGAGCAGCAGCTGCTCGACGCCCTCGCCGGCTGGCGCCTGCTGCTCGACGAGCGCATCCTCGCCAGCGCCGGGACGGACCGCCCCTGCTGGCCCCGCGACCGTCTCGCCGCGGCGCTCAATCCCGCCGTATTCGTCACGGCGCCGTTCACCGCGCTGGCCAGCTTCCGCTACGAGGCGTTCGAGGCAGTGGCCAGGCTGGCGGTACACGCGCTGGACAACGCCGGACTGCTGGCCGCCGGGGAACATCCGGGCACGCATCTGCGCATAGGCATGGTGGGCCTGGCCGACACCTTGGCGCAGTTGGGCCATGCCTACGACAGCCCGCAGGGGCGCCAGGCGGCGCGCGCCATTACGCAGAGCCTGGCTCGCGGCTGCCTGCAGGGCAGCCTGCGCCTGGCCCGGGAGCGTGGCGCCTTGCTGTCGCCGCCGGATGCGTTGCGGCGACTGGGCCGCCTGGGTGAACTGGGCGACGCGGCGGAGGCGGCGGATGCCGTGCGGCACGGCCTGCGCCATGGTTCGCTCACCGCGATCGACTCGCAAAAGCGACTGGCGCTGCTCGCCAACAACGTTGCCGATGCCGCGGATCCGCTGCTCGCGCATGGCGACATCCATGCCATCCCGGATGCCGAGACCAACCGCCTCGTCTGCTCGCCGGGTTATGCGATCTTGCTCGCCAAGCGCCTCCATACGCGTCAGGCCTTGCGCAGCGTGGGCACCGAGCTGGCGGAGCTTTCGGCGCAGGCCCAGCCCGCGTTGTGCGAGGCCATCCAGCCATGGATCGACGAACCGATTTGCTATCCGTCGCCGCTGGCGGGCTCCGAAGAAACCCGGAAGGCCATCGCCACCCACGTGGGCTGCAACGCTTGAGCGCCGGCGGCGCCGCCGGCAGGCACCCCAGCGTGATTACTCCTGCGGCAAGGCCGCCGCCAGGATCCCGGTCAGGTCGATCTCTGCGGTGTCCCCCGGCACGCTGTTGCTGACGACCACCCCGGCCACCCCGGCCGACCGCAGGCGTTGCAGCGCATCCCCGGCGAACAGGCCGTGCACGGCCATACACCATGGCGCCGGCAGGCCGGCGGCACGGATGCCGGCGATGGCGTCCAGCAAGGTATGGCCGCTGGAAATGATGTCATCCAGCAACACCGGAACGCGGTCTTGCCATCGCGAGAGATCTGGCAGGCTCACGCGCACCTCGCGATCGCCGAGGCGGTGCTTGCGGGCGACCACCACCGGCGCCGCCACCAGCTTGGCGACGCCTTCCACCCACGGCGCGCTTTCCTCGTCGGGCCCGATCAGCAGCGGCCGCGCCACATGCGCCTGCAGCCAGGCGGCCAGGGCGGGCGCGGCCGACACGGCGCGGCCGTGCGGCATGCCAGCCTCTGCCAGGCTGCGGTGCCGGTGCAGATGCGGGGCGACGGTCACCAGCCATTCGAAACCCTGCGCCAGCAGCCGCCCGAACAGGCGCGACGACACGGCCTCGCCGGGACGGAAGCGCGCGTCCTGGCGCATGTACGCCAGGTAGGGCGCGACCAGCCCCAACCGTCGCGCCCCCAGCTCGCGCAGGGTTGCCGCGGCCATCAGCAGCGGAAGTGTCTTCGCGTCCGGTCGGTCCAGCGTGCACACGACGATGGCCTCGCCGCCCGCCGGAGGCTCATCCACGCGTACCAGCGACTCGCCGTCCGGAAAGCGGTGCAGGTCCAGCGCACGACGCGGCAGCCGCAGCTGCCGCGCCAGCGCGTCGGCCAGTGCCTCGTTGCCAGGCATGGCATAGACCGCCCGCATCATGCGGACCCGTCCAGGGTGAGGATGCCGGGATGGCGCTGCACGTACTCCATCGCGTAGGCCAGCTCGCCGCGCGTCTGCGCGTGCACGGTGAACATCGGCTGCCCGCGCTCCAGCCGGTCGCCGAGATGCGCGTGAAGCTCCAGCCCGGCCAGCGGCGACCCGGGTGCGCCGGCCAGTTTCGCCACGCGCGAAAGGCGACGGTTGTCGATGGCGCTGACGGTACCGTCGCAGGCGGATGCGACGGGATATTGCTGGGCGGCGCGCCCGGGGCTGCGCATGCCGCCCTGCGCTTCGCAGATCTCCTGGAACTTCCGCCACGCGTCGCCGCCGTCGAGGGCCCGCACCGCCATGGCGCGCGCCTCGCCCGCGCTGCTGGCGGCCTCCGCCAGCAGCAGCAGCGCCCCGGCGAGCAGCACGGCGCGGTCGCGCAGGTCCGCCGGCGCCCCCGGCTCGCCGCGCAGCACGCGAAGGACATCGTGCGCCTCCAGCGCCGGCCCGACCCCGGTGCCGACCGGCTGGCGGCCATCGGTGAAGACGCACTGCACGCGCACGCCGAAATCCGCGGCCACGTGCTGCAGGCAGGCGGCCAGCGAGCGGGCCGCGTCCGGATCGCGCATCTTCGCGGTGGGGCCGACCGGGATGTCGATCAGCACGCGGGAAGAGCCGGCGGCGATTTTCTTGGACAGCACCGAGGCGACCAGCTGGCCTTCGCTGTCGATGTCCAGCGCCTTCTCGACGTGGATCAGCACGTCGTCGGCGGGACTCAGGCCGATCGCCCCGCCCCACGCCAGGCAGGCACCCGTGCGCTCGACCGTGCGCCGCACGAGTTCCAGCGACAGGTCCACCGGCGCGAGCATCTCCATCGTGTCGGCCGTGCCGGCCGGCGAGGTGATGGCGCGCGAGGACGTCTTGGGCATCATCAGCCCCAGCGACGCGGCGATGGCCACCACGATGGGCGAGGTGCGGTTGCCGGCGAGGCCGCCGATGCAGTGCTTGTCCATGACCCGGTCGCAGGGCCAGCGCAGGCGACTGCCGGTGGCGACCATGGCGCCGGCCAGCGCGCTGATCTCCCCCAACCCGAGGTGGCCGTCGGCGCAGGCGGTGATGAAGGCGGCCAGCTCCAGGCCGGTATAACGGCGGGCGGCCACGTCGTGCATGATCGCGGCGAACGCGTCGTCCTGGAGCACCGCGCCGTGGATCTTCGCGCGCACCAGCGAGAGCGAATCCACGCTGGACGGATGCGCGAGCATGGCCGTTTCGCCCGGCTGCGGCGCCAGGGCCAGCCAGGCCGACTCGGACAGGCCGACCTCCCCGCCCGCCAGCCATGCGCCGTGCACCACGTTCAACCGGGCAAGCACCTGGCGTGCACCGATGCCGACCTGCACCCGGCTGTGCGCGCCGAAACCCTCGGCGCGACAGATGGGCGAGTCCTCCTGCAGGTAGATCACATGCTCGTCGCCGCTGTCGATGCCCATCCGCCGCAGCCGCTCCGACGGCAGGACGGGGCGGGGGATCTCGGGCGACGCACTCTTCAACCCAGCGCTTGTGGGAGGCGAAAGGCGAGGTTCCATGGCGGTCGGGGCAGGCCTTGTCAATGGCCCGCACGATCCGACGCCGGGACGGCGACCGAGGCACGGGCAAGGTTTTCCATCAGCTCGGCCATGAACCGTCCCGGCCGCGGGTCGTCCAGGCCCGGGAGCTGCGCCGCAACGGCCTTGATCGCATACGGGCTGTGCCGGCGCCGCCGGCACGCTGGCGTTCCCATGCAGCGAACAGGCAGACCTTCAATGCACCCGGATGTGATCCACGATGGTCTGCACGCCCGGTGCGTTCCACACGGCCTGCTCCACCGCCGCGCGTTCGTTCAGCGAGCCGACTTCGCCAGACAGGGTCACCGTGCCGCGATCGACGCCCACGGTGATGCCTTTCGTGTGCAGGTGCGCCTGGCGTTGCAGCGCCGCCTCGATCTTTCCCTTGATGTCATGCGCCGTGACCGGCGGCCTGATCGCGATCAGGTTGACCACGTCCTTGACGCCGAGCAACCCACGCACGCATGCAGAAGCCGCTTCGCGCGCATAGGCCCACGGCACCTCGCCGCTCAGCGTGACACACCCGTCTTCGACCAGGACCTTGACGCTGCCCCTGGGAATGGAGGCGTTCCACTCGATGGCGCGGGTGGCCGCGTCGGCGATGTCCGCATCGGTGCGATGACTGTCGCCTGGCAGCACCACGTCCAGTTCCACCGCCACGCCGCGCACGCCGGTGACGCGCTGCGCCGTGCGCTCGGCCGCGTATTTTTCCGCGTAGCTGCCGACCCGGCCGGCCAGCGTGACGATGCCGTTGCGCACCTCCACGCCGATGTGATCGGCCTGGACGGCCGGTTCCCAGTGAAGTTCGTCGATGACGTCTTTCTGCAACTGCCCGTCGGTACGCATGACTGCTCCTCCATGTTTCGTCGGCTCAGGATGGGCCGCGGAAAATGCATGGTGTTGACGCAGGTCAACCCGTCGGCCGATTCAGCGCCGGAACATCGCCATGAACAGCTCCACGCCGATCAACACGATGATGGTCAGCTCCAGCACTCCGGCGCGGCTTACCGCGGCCTCGTCGTAAAGCGCGGCGTAAGTGTCGCGGATGATCGCCAGCTTGCGGTCCACCGCGGCTCTCAGCGCAGGCACGCCGAATGACTCCAGTGTCGTGGTGTACACGCGAGCCAGATAAGGGTGGCCGGTGACCTGCAGCGCGTTGTCCACCCTGCCGGTCAGTTCCGTGACTTCGGCGACCAGGGTGTAAAGGCGGCGGGCCAGGCGCGACAACTTTCCAGGCGCCGACAACGGCGAAACCGTCCGGGTACGCGCCACCAGCGCGTACATGCGCGGCAATTCGGCGTCGAGCAGTGCGTCGTAGTAGCGCAGCTCCAGCAATTGCGCATTGGCCACTTCCAGTACCGCGGCCACGCCCGCATCGCCGTCGGGCTGGTACAGGAACGCGCGGTCGCGCGTGACCACCACGCAATCCCCGGCAAGATGGGCGAAACGGTGCCGCAGCAATGCCTCGCGCGCATCCTCCGACAGCGGGCGCGGTTCGGCGGCGAGCAACGGCGCGAGATCCAGGGCGCCCTGCAGCGCCTCATCCGGAGGCTCGCGGAAGGTGTCCACCACCATCAACTGGTAGTCCTCCTGGATCACCGTCGCGCCCGGCCGTTCCAGTGCGGGCGCGATGCGCGCCCGCAGGGATTCCAGCAGCATCGTCCACGGCGCCGCCGCCGCGTTGGCGGCGACGGCATCCTCCACCTGGCGCGAGAATTCGGCGTAGCCGCTCCATGCCAGTTCCTCGACCACGAAGGTGATCGCCATGGCGATGGCGCCGAAGTCATACAGGTGCACCGAGACATCGCCGGCCATCGGCTTGCCGCCGATGCGGAGGTCGATCGGCGACAGGCGCAGCCGCAGCGGTGGTGTACCGAAGCTCAGCGGCCCGGGCGGCGTATCGGCGACCGGCAGGTCGGCGCACAGTTGCCTTGCCCGCCCCAGGTCGATCGCATAAGCCACGTCGAACAGGCGCTGCGCGATCACCCGCCCCCGGCGTACCACCGCTGCGGCGGCCGTGTTCATGCCGGCGGCACCAGTACCGCGGCGCCATGCACGCGGCCGGCGCGCAGATCATCCAGTGCCTGGTTGGCGTCGGCCAACGGATAGCGCCGCACCCGCGTGCGCACTCCGGCCCGTGCGGCGGCGGCGAGGAAGGCGTGCCCGTCCGCACGGGTGAGGTTGGCGACCGAAAGCAGGCGGCGTTCCTCCCACAGCAGGCGGTAGGGAAACCCCGGGATGTCGCTCATGTGGATGCCGCCGCACACCACGGTGCCGCCCTTGCGCACGGCGGCCAGCGCGACCGGGACCAGCGCGCCGTCGGGGGCGAAGATGATCGCGGCATCCAGCGGCTCGGGCGGCGTCTCGCCGGAGGCCCCGGCCCAGGTCGCCCCCAGCGAGTACGCGAGCGCCTGGGCCTCCGAATCCCCGGCGCGGGTGAAGGCATGCACCCGGCGGCCCTCCGCCCGCGCCACCTGCGCCAGGATGTGCGCCGCCGCACCGAACCCGTACAGGCCCAGCGCCGCGCCCTCGCCCGCCAGCCGCAACGCGCGGCCGCCGATGAGCCCCGCGCACAACAGCGGCGCGGCCAGCGCGGGGTCGGGATAATCGCGCTCCGGCAGCGGCAGGCAGAACGCCGCGCTGGCCAGCATGTGCGTGGCATAGCCGCCGTCGCGCGTGCAGCCGGTGAATGCCGGCGCGTCGCAGAGGTTCTCACGTCCGTGCAGGCAGTATCGGCAGACGCCGCAGGTGCCGCCCAGCCATGGCACGCCGACACGGTCGCCCTGCTTCCACGAAAGGACGTCCGCGCCGATCGCCTCCACCCTGCCCACCACTTCGTGCCCCGGTACCACCGGCAGGCGCGCCTGCGGGAGCTCCCCGTCGAGCAGGTGCAGGTCGGTGCGGCACACACCGCAGGCTTCCACCCGGATGCGCACTTCGCCCGCTCCGGGCGCGGGTATTGGCCGCTCCTCTGGAACCAACGCCGTCTGCGGCCGGCGCAAGACCATCGCGTGCATGTGGAGGACACCTCCCGCCCTTGCACCTCGTTGCTTCAACCGATCCTGCCCGCGTGGAAGATGCCCGATGCGTCGAAAGCCCTGAGCCAGCGCGGGCGGAGGACCGTTCCCGGGCACGCGGGCGTCAATGCCGGAACAGCACCGGGATGTTCGCCCAGGCCAGCGCGTGCCGCGTGGCGCCGCCCAGCCACCATTCGCTGAAGCGATTGCGACCGTAGGCCCCCATCACCAGAAGATCGGCGCCGAACTTGGTCGACGCATCCAGCAATACCCTTCCCGCGTTGTCGTGCCTGGCGGTGATCATGCGCTCCTCGGCCTCGATGCCGTGGCGCCGCAGATAGCGGAGCATGTGGAAGGGCGGGTCCCACTCCACCCCATGGTCCACATCGCGCTCCGCGGCCCCCCAGAGCAACAGCACCTGCCTGCCCTGCAACAACGGGCAGGCCGCGTGGATCGCCCGCATCGCTTCCGGCGAACCGTTCCAGGCAAGGGCGACCCGTTGAATCTGCCGGCCCGGCGCCGTCTCCTCGCGCGGCAGCACGATGCACGGCACACCTGCCTTGAGGATCAGGCCGGGGATGTCCCATGGCGAACCGCGGCCGTCCAGCGCATGCTCCAGCACCAGCAGGTCGTGCCGCGTGGCTTCCTGCATCAGCGCATCGAAGGGGTCCCCCTGCGCGACCAACCACTCCGCCCGTGGCACGCCCAGCGATGCCGCCCAGGACTGGAACGACTGCCTGGCCTGGACCGCGCCCCGGACGAGCTCAAGCGCGTTTTCCATGAATGCGGTCATCGGCGCAGGATCAAATGCGGGCACGAAATGCATGGGGTGCGGGCAGGCGTAGACGGCCGTGGCCGATGCGCCCAGCGTCGCCGCGAGCCGCATGCCGAAATCGGCGGCCCGCGTGTGCTCCTGATAGTCCCTGACGTGAATGAGGATGTCTTTCAAGGGCCTGCTCCGCGCCGGGAACCGTGCGTGTCGGCATCTGCCCGGCCGGCGACATGCTGCCGCGCACGCGTCGCGGCACATTGATACATGTCAACGGAACCGCACCCCGCATGAGCGTGGACACGTCCACCCGGATCGCCGCTTCCGGGACGCAGCCACGCCGGGAATCCGCATGCAACGCGCTGCCGGACGCCATCCCGGCCTGCGTCGCGCGCGGCAAACCCGCGGCATCAGTCGTCGTTGGCAACCGCCGCCCAGTCGCGCTCGTCGTCCGCGTGCAGCTCGAACCACATCGCGTTCAAGATGCCGAAGGCACAGGCGAGGCCGACGCCCAGCAACCATGCGAAATACCACATCGTCCGCTCTCCCATGACCGGCAGGGTCAATACGTTCTCGTCGGGTCCGGATCCACCGGCCAGATCTTCAATCCATCCGGGCCAAGGCGGACAAGGCGCATCGTCGAGACAGCGCCGGCCACGAACAGGCCGGACACCGCCGCATACGCGATCACGGCGACGAGCCGCCCGGATTCCGTCGCATCCATGCCGGTGACGGGCAGCAGCCCGTCGACCAGCCAGGGACCGCGACCCGCCTCGCTCACGATCCAGCCCAGCGCGCCCGCCACCCACGGCGCAGGCCAGCTCCAGGCGGCGATGCGCAGAAATCCGCGTTGCTCGAGCCGGCGCCGCGACGCCAGCCAGAACGATGCGCCGAACAGGACCAGGCCGTATGCACCGAGCAGCGCCATGGCCCGAAAGGACCAGAACAGCAGCGGTACATTGGGGATCGTGTCGCGCGCGGCCGCGGCCATCGCATCGCCACTGCCCCGGGCCGTCGGGATCCGGACATGGCGCAGCAGCAGCAACCCGTACCCCAGATCCGGGTTGGCGGCAGCCAGGTCCGCGGGCGAGCCGGCCCCGTGCGCGCGGGCGTCCTGGGCATCCAGCGCGACGAACTCCGCCAGGCCGCGGCGTATGCGCAATGCATTCGCCGCCTCGAGGTCGTCCAGCCCCGCTACCGGCATCCGCCAGGAGTGCGTCACGGCAAGGCCCAGCAACCAGGGGACCTGCAGTGCGACCCGGGTCCTGCGCCCCGCCGGATCGGGTATCCCAAGGAGGATGAGCGACGCCGGCGCCGGCCGCGTATGCCATTCGCCCGCGACCGCAGCGATCCTCATCTGCTGCCCGGGCGCACCGGCGTAGCCGTCGCGGTCGCCAAGCACGGCAAGCGACAAGGCCGCGGCCAGGCCGAAACCGGCGGCCACGGTCATCGACCGGCGCGCAATCTGCACGTTGCGGCCGCGCAGCAGGTACCACGCCGACACCGAGAGCACGAACGTCGCCGCAGTGAGGTAGCAGGACGCGATGAGATGCACGAACCGCGCTTGTGCGGCGGGGTTGAGCAGCATCGAAGGCAGGTCGTGGATCCGTACCTGCAGGCTGCCGGGATCGAGGATTGCGCCGGCAGCACGGTCCATCAGGCCATAGCCGATCGCGATCTTCAGCACGACCAGGGTCGACAGCGGCATCCACAGCCACGTGACGGCCAGATGCCGCAACCGCCCCCGGCCCCGCCAGTCTCCGGACAGGCGCCAGAGGTAAGCGCCTCCGGCGAAGACCAGCGGCGCAAGCAACAGGATCAGCCATGGGCCGGGAGTCCCCTGGAGATATCTGCCGAACCGGCCGGGGTCCGCGCCGTACAGGATGACCAGTACCATCGAGCCTATCGTCCACATCAGCAACGCGATGCCGAGCAACCTGCTCCAGAAGCGCGCGATCTCCCGCCAGATCTCCCGTTCGGTCATCACGTGGACGCTTTCGATGATCGCGATGACCGGCGGCAGGCCGACGACAAGCGGAAGCAAGGTGGCGCAGTAGAGAGCGATGATGTGCGGCCACGGCGTCGACGCGTGGAACGAGGGAAGATCGATCATGTTGGCCTCCTTCGCATCCTGGCCGCGGCTCCCGCGCAAGCACCGAGGCACGGCCCTGGACCCCGCCTGCCGGAATCCGGGCGCGCTCGAACATGTCGACTGCCGGGGCGCGCCTTGCCCGCACCCCGGCTGACGCACGTCGCGCAAGCGCCACGTGCGTGCGCCAGCTTAGGATCCACCGTTCGTGTCGGGTGTTGATTGAAATCAACTCGGCCAGGGCGGCAGCGCGGGCGGCAGCCGCCGCTGTGCCAGAACCCCGCCCGGCCCGCATGCCGGCACCCCGTGATCATTCGATCGCGCGACCGTCCCGGCAGGTGACGCAGATCAGTGTCGGCCGGTTGCGGCCCGCGCAGAATCCGGGCGTCCACCTTCCTGCCGGAGTCGCCCCCATGCGCAGACTCATCTTCCTCGCCCTGCTCGCCCTCGCTTCCTCTCCACTGATGGCGGCGGAATGCAGCACCACGGTCGAGGCCGACGACGCGATGCAATTCAACGTCAGGTCCATCACCGTGCCCAGGACGTGCAAGAGTTTCAAGGTCACGCTGAAGCACACCGGCCAGCTGCCGGTGGCCTCGATGGGCCACAACTGGGTGCTGACGCGTGCCGCCGACGAATCCGGCGTGGTCGCCGACGGCATGCAGGCCGGCGCCGCCAATGACTACGAGAAGCCTGGCGACACCCGCATCATCGCCCGCACCAAGCTGATCGGCGGCGGCCAGTCCGACACCACCACGATCGACGTGGCCCAGCTCAAGGCCGGCGAGCGGTACACCTATTTCTGCACTTTCCCCGGCCATTCCACGCTGATGAGAGGCACGCTGAGCCTGGGTAAGTAGGCCAGCCTCCGGTGATCGTCATTCCGAACGCCGCGGCCATGCCGGAGCCTTCCGTGGAAAACATCTTGCCGGCGATTCCACCATCGCGCGAAGGCCACCGCCGCTGGGTGCACGACGCATTGGACATGCTGGCGCAGGAGGCCGCGCGCTCGGCCGACACGCACCTGCTCAAGCTCGGCTTCCCCGGCTTCCCCGGCATCGACTTCTACTTCAAGGACGAGTCGGTGCATCCCAGCGGCAGCCTGAAACACCGCCTCGCCCGCTCGCTCTACCTCTATGCGCTGTGCAACGGCCGCCTGCGCGAAGGCCAGGCCGTGGTCGATGCCTCCTCGGGCAGCACCGCGATTTCCGAGGCCTGGTTCGCGCGCCTGCTCGGTCTGTCCTTCACGGCAGTGATGCCGGCCTGCACCGCGCCGCGCAAGATCCGCGACGTGCAGGCGCTGGGTGGCCGCTGCGACCTGGTCGACGATCCCGCGCGGGTACACGAGCGTGCCACCGAACACGCCGCACGCGGCGCCTGCCACCTCGACCAGTTCGGCCTCGCCGAGCGCGCCACCGACTGGCGCGGCAACAACAATATCGCCGAGTCGATCCTGCAGCAGATGGCGCGCGAACCGCAGCCAGTGCCGACCTGGATCGTCTGCGGGGCCGGCACCGGCGGCACCTCGGCGACCATCGGCCGCTACCTGCGCTATCGCCGCCTGGATACCCGCCTCTGCGTGGCCGAGCCCGCGGGTTGTGCCTTCGCCGAAGGCTGGCGCACGCGCAACCACGCCGCGGTCGCCCGCCACGCCACCCTGATCGAAGGCATTGGCCGCCCGCGCGTGGAACCGGGCTTCCTGTTCGACGTAATCGACCACGTGATCGAAGTGCCCGACAACGCCTCGATCGCCGCCGCGTGGCTGCTCGAAGACCTGCTCGGCCGCCGCTACGGCGGCTCCTCCGGCACCAACCTGGTGGCCTGCCTGCAGCTGGCCGCAGCCATGCACGCACGCGGCGAGCGCGGCAGCATCGTGAGTCTGCTGTGCGATCCCGGCGTGCGCTACGCGGAGACCTTGTTCGATCCGGCGTGGCTGGCCGACCATCGCATCGACCTCGTCCCAGCGCGCGAGGCGCTGCAGCGCTGCCTCGCCGGCAGCCGCTGGCAGCCGTTGCGGGATTGATCCGGACTGATCGGCATCAAGGCACGCAGGCCCGCGGGCGGCGAACCTTGCCGCATGAGCCACCACGATCTGCGGTCCTTCCTCGACCGGCTCGAACGCCAGCAGCAATTGCTACGCGTACAGGCGCCGGTCAGCTCCCATCTCGAAACCACGGCGCTGTGCCACCGCGCCCTGCGCGAAGGCGGGCCTGCCCTGCTGATGCAGCAGCCACTCGGTTCGAACCACGCCTTCCTCGGTAACCTGTTCGGCCATCGCCACCGCATCGAACTGGCGCTGGCCGGGCGGCCGCTGGCCAGCCTGCGCGAGCTGGGCCAGCTGCTGGCCGCGATCAAGGAGCCGAGCTGGCCCGCGAACCTGCGCCAGGCGCTGGCCACCTGGCCGGAACTGGCCCAGCTCGCCCACGTGGCGCCGCGCCGCCTCGACGGCGCCGCGTTCCTGGACGAAACCGTGGCGGGCAGCGACGTCGACCTCGCCCGCCTGCCAATCCAGCACTGCTGGCCGGGCGACGCGGGACGACTGGTCACGCTGGGCCTGGTGGTCACCCGCGGCAGCCGCAAACGCCGGCAGAACGTGGCGATCTACCGCCAGCAGGTGATCGCGCCTAACCGCGTCATCATGCGATGGCTGCCGCACCGCGGTGGCGCGCTGGACTACGCGGACTGGCGCGCGGACCGTCCGCGCGACCCCTTTCCCGTGCTGGTGGCGATCGGCACCGACCCGGCCACCCTGCTAGCCGCGGTGGCGCCGGTGCCCGACACGCTGTCCGAATACGAATTCGCGGGCCTGCTGCGCGGCGAGCGCACGCGGCTGTGGCGCAGCGAGCTCACCGGGCTGGATGCGCCGGCCGGCGCTGAGATCCTGCTGGAAGGCTTCATCCATCCCGACGACACCGCGCTGGAAGGACCGTTCGGCGACCACACCGGCTACTACAACGCGCAGGAACGTTTCCCCGTGCTCACCGTCCAGCGCATGCACCTGCGCCGCAACGCGATCTACCAGGGCAGCTACATGGGCCGCGCGCCGCACGACGAACCCTCGGTGCTGGCGATGGCGCTGAATGAGGTATTCGTGCCTATCCTGCAGAAGCTGTTCCCCGAGGTCGTCGACTTCCACCTGCCACCCGAAGCCTGCTCCTACCGCATCGCCGTGGTGGCGATCCGCAAGCAGTACGCCGGCCACCCACGGCGCGTGATGATGGGCGTGTGGTCCTGCCTGCGCCAGTTCACCTACACCAAGTTCGTGATCGTGGTGGACGCCGACATCGACGCGCGCGACTGGAAGCAGGTTATCTGGGCCATCGCCACCCGCGTCGATCCCGCGCGCGACGCGATGCTGGTGGAGAACACGCCGATCGACTACCTCGATTTCGCCAGCCCGGTGGCCGGCCTGGGCTCCAAGCTTGGCCTCGACGCCACCCACAAGTGGCCCGGCGAGACCAGCCGCGCCTGGGGCATGCCGATCGCGCCCGACGCCACGGTGGAGGCGCGGGTGGAGACTTTGTGGCGCGCGCTGCGAGAATCGGCGGCAGACTCCCAGCCCGACCGCCGGAATCCTCGATGATCTTCGCCCTGTTCGGCCACGGCCGCTTCGGCCATGCCTTCGCCGATCTGTTGCAACGCGCCGGCCACGCCGTGCGCATCCACGACCCGCACGCCGGGGCACCGGCCGCCCTGGCCTGCGCCACGCCCGCCGCCGCGCTCGACGGCGCCGAGTGGGTCGTGCTGGCGATGCCGGTGCCGCAGCTGGAAACGGCGCTGCACGAATTGCGCCCCCTGCTCGAAGCGCGGCACACCGTAATCGACGTGGGCAGCGTGAAGGAACACCCCTGCGCGCTGCTGGACGCGCACCTCGGCGAGGCGATCCCGCATGCCGGCACCCACCCGCTGTTCGGCCCGCTCAGCCTGGCCCGCGGCGAGCCTTTGCGCACCGTGCTGTGCGCCAGTACGCGGCATCCGCAGGCGGCCGAACGTACGCGGGCGCTGTTCGAATCGCTGGGCTGCACGGTGATCGCGCAGGACGCCGCCACGCACGACCGCGCGATGGCAAAGACCCACGCGCTGGCCTTCTTCATCGCCCGCGCGCTGGTGGAGATGGGCGTGGGCGACGACCTCTCGGTGGCGCCGCCCTCCTTCCTCGGCCTAGCCAACATGCTCGCCGCGGTGCGCGGTGACGCCGGCCACCTGTTCGCCGCGATCCAGCGCGAGAATCCTTACGCCGAAGCGGCCCGCGCCGAACTGCTGGAGCACCTCGACGCGATCCATCGCCGCCTGCTCGCCAGCGACGAATCCCTGGCGATTCCGCCACCAGCGCCTTGAGATGGCGGTACCGCCCGGCTCCTCGGTCGTTCTACATGACCTCCTTCACGCCGACGCGGATCAACAGCCAGTTCACGGGACAGGCGACGAAGAAACCCAGCAGCATCGCGAACTGCATCATCCACCAGAACAGCCAGTGATCTGGCCTCATGGCCGGATGGCCGAACAGCACGAAGATGACGATCGCCATCCAGCCATACATGCCAATCTGCCAGAACGACAGCGACAGGAAGTCCGACTTGAACGACTTCCAGGCGACGGTACGGCGCGGCGCGTCCGACATCGGCGCCAGGGCCGCGTACTGGAACACGATGCCGATGGCGAGCGCAGCGACATAGTCGACGATCCAGTTGCCGAACACCGCCTCGCCCAGCACCACGAACCGCAGACCCAGGGCGAACATCGCGCCCTCGACCAGCATGTCGGCCAACGAGCAGCCAGCCCCGCAGTGCGTCGCGCCCAGCGCCGCGCTCTGCCACATCGGGCGCTGGCCGCGTTCGTGCTTCTCGCGATGGGCGTGAGGGGCGTGGCCCGGTGCGCCGTTCCCGGGAGCGCGACCGAACCATAGGTACATCAGCAGCGCGAACAACCCGCCCCAGAGAAACGTGAGCGGCCAGACCCACTTCATCACTGCCATCGGCGGAGGACGATGGTTGACGTCCACGATCGCCCACAGCATCAGCAGGATCGAAACCATGATGTTGGCGACTGCCATCGCCTCCAGCACTGACAGCCTCCCGGCGCGAGTCGACTCCGCTGCACAGCATCGCTGCCGGCCGGTGAAGCCACGGTGGAAGCGAGAGCAGAAACTCTGCAAGCAACGGGATGGCAGTCCGCTGGCTTGGTCCCACGGCTCAGGCTGGCGGCGTCCCGCCGTTCGGTTCGGCCAACACGGCCAGCGCCTCGCGCAGCTGTTCGTGCAGGGCCAGCCACGTGGCCTCCCATTGTCCCGGCTTGGGCCTGGCCTGGCCGAAGCGCAGCAACATCCCGCGCGCCTGCTGCAGTTGCGCCTGCAGCGCGGCGTGCTCGGCCAGCACGCGCTCGTGTTCTTCCTTGCCCACCATGAACACCTTGCGGTCCCTGCATACGCCGATGCAGGGCTGCGGCGCCTCGATCTTGCCGCAGCCAATGCATTGCCAGGCCTGAATGTAGTCGGTCATGCGCGTCGCCCGTTTCGATGCTGGCATCGTGCGCCACCGCCGCGGCGGAGCTCTTGATCCGGATCAGCAGTGCCCCGGATCAGTGTCAACCAGCGCGTCGCCTCGATCCGCGAATCAACTGACCCGCGTCAACGCCACGGCGACCCGCTGCGGCCACGATGTGCACTTTCACAACGCGGAGCATTGCTTATGCAACTGGTCTGTGCCGGCTGCAACCTGCACGCTCTGCAGGCGGCGGTCGAAGCCGGCGCCGGCGCGGTCTATGCCACCCTGCGCAACGAGACCAACGCGCGCGCCTTCCCTGGTCACAACTTTTCCGATGCGGAGCTGGCGCAGGGCATCGCCTAAGCGCATGCACGCGGCCGCAAGGTTTACCTCGCCTTGAATACCTACCCGGACAGCGCATTGATCGCCCTGGCGGAACACCGCCTCGCCGACACGGCACGGCCCGAGGTGTTCCATCAGGCCGTGCAGCGGCGACAGCTCGGGCTTGCCGTAGCCGACCATGCGACGCGCACGTTCATCGGTCCGCCGTTCATATCGTCCGCGAGAACCGGGGCGGCGCCGCCTTGTCGAGGTAGGCGTCGAAGCACATCGCCACGATGCGCAGCAGCAGCCGTCCGCGCGGCGTGACTTGGATCGTGCGCTCGTCGAGCGTCACCAGGCCGTCGCCGGCGAGTGCGCGCAGGCGCTCCAGCTCGGCCGCGAAATACTCGGCGAACACGATGCCGCGCTGTTCGCCGAACGCGATCGTGTCCAGCTCGCCGTAACACATCAGCTGGCCGATCGCCTCGCGGCGGATCAGGTCGTCCTCGACCAGCGCGAGGCCGCGCGCCACCGGCAGGCGGCCGTTGTCCAGCGCGGCGTAGTAGCCGGTGAGGTCGCGCGCGCTCTGGCTGTAGCTGTCGCCGATGCGGCCGATCGCGCTCACGCCCAGGCCCACGATGTCGCACTCACCATGGGTGGAATAGCCCTGGAAATTGCGCTGCAAGGTGCCGGCGCGCTGCGCCGCCACCAGTTCGTCGTCGGCACGTGCGAAATGGTCCATGCCGACGTAGGCGTAGTCGGCCTGGTTGAGGCGTGCCAGCGCGCGGCCGATCAGGGCCAGGCGCGTGGCCGGGTCGGGCAGCTCTTCCGCGTGGATCTGCCGCTGCGCCTTGAACATCTCCGGCAGGTGCGCATAGGCGTAGACCGCCACGCGGTCCGGCGCCAGCGCGATCACTTCGTCCAGCGTGCGCTCGAAGCCCGCGACGGTCTGCCGCGGCAAGCCGTAGATCAAGTCCACGCTGGTCGAGCGGAAGCCGCTGGTGCGTGCCGCCTCCAGCACCTCGCGGGTCTGCGCCACGCTCTGGATGCGGTTGACCGCCGCCTGCACCGCAGGATCGAAGTCCTGGATGCCCACCGAGATGCGGTTGAAGCCCAGCTCGCCCAGGCCGCGGATGTAGCCGGCGTCGGCGAAGCGCGGGTCGATCTCGATGCCGAACTCGCGCCCTCGCTCGGTACTGAAGCTGAAGTGCCGCGCCAGCACGCCCATCAGCTCCTGCATGCGCGGCAGGTCGAGGAAGTTCGGGGTGCCGCCGCCGAAGTGCAGCTGGGTCACCTGGCGGTCGCGGTCGAACAGCTTCGCCACCAGTTCGACCTCGCGGTACAGCCGCTCCAAGTAGCGGTCGGCCTTGTCCAGGTCGCGGGTGATGATGCGGTTGCAGCCGCAGTAGAAGCACGGGCTGGTGCAGAACGGGACGTGCACGTAGATCGACAGCGGGCGCGGGATCGGCTCCTCGTTGGACGCCTGGATCGCCGAGCGCAAGGCGCGTTCGTCGAAGTCGCCGCGGAACTGCGGCGCGGTGGGGTAGCTTGTGTAGCGCGGACCGGCCACGTCGTAGCGCGCGATCAGCGCCGGATCGAACTCGGGGATCTGGATGGCATGGTTCATGGGTGCAGTGTGCGCAAGGGTTTGCGGGGAAGCCTTGACGCACGTCAAACCCGCCCGCCGGCGACGCCCACGACGCACGGCCACGGACCACGCCTGGCCGCGCTGCGCGGCGCGCCCTGTGTCGAAACGCCGCAGCTGCCCTGGCCGCGCGGGCCACGTCGCCGCCACACGCAGGCGCCCGGCGCGCTCAAGCTACACGCGCTGCGACCGATAGATACCAGGCCTACGGCAATGCGCGCGCTACACGGAGTGATACATGCTGGTTCTCATCGGGTCGCTGGTCGTGATCGGCTGCGTGCTGGGCGGATACGTGCTGTCGCACGGCCATCTGCTGGCGCTGTGGCAGCCCTACGAACTGCTGATCATCTTCGGCGGCTCGATCGGCGCCTTCCTCACCGCCAATTCGGCCAAGGTAGTGAAGGCCGCGCTGCGCGAAATACGCGCGATGTTCAAGGGGCCGGCCTACCGCGAGCAGGATTTCCTGGACCTGCTCTCGCTGCTGTACGACATCTTCAGCGTGATGCGCAAGGAAGGCCTGCTCGGCCTGGAGGAGCACATCGAGGATCCGCAGACGAGCTCGCTGTTCTCCGCCTACCCGCGCCTGCTTGGCGAACGGCATCTGGTGGAATTCATCACCGACTGCCTGCGCCTGATCGTGGGCGGCAACATGGAGCCGTTCGAGCTGGAGGCGCTGCTCGACGCCGAGGTGGAAACCCACCACACGGAGGCGGAAGTACCCGCGCTGGCGGTGGCGAAGATGGCCGATGCACTGCCGGGTTTCGGCATCGTGGCGGCCGTGCTCGGCATCGTCACGACGATGTCCAACCTCTCCGGCGACACCTCGCAGATCGGCGCGCACATCGCCGGCGCGCTGGTCGGCACCTTCCTCGGCATCCTGCTGTGCTACGGCTTCGTGGGCCCGCTGGCCGCGGCCATGGAGGCGCGCGTACGCGAGGACGGCAAGGCCTTCGAATGCGTGAAGGTGGGCCTGCTGGCCAACCTGCGCGGCTACAACCCCAAGGTGTCGGTGGAGTTCGCCCGCAAGATGCTCTCCGCGCATGCGCGCCCGAACTTCCAGGACCTGGAGGAACATCTCGGCAAGGTGCATGCCGGAGCCGGCACGTGAGCGACGCCGCCCCGCCGGTCATCGTCAGGCGCGCGAGGAAACGCGGCCACGGCCACCACGGCGGCGCCTGGAAGGTGGCTTACGCCGACTTCGTCACCGCGATGATGGCGTTCTTCCTGGTGATGTGGATCATCGGCGTGGGCACGCGCGAGCAGAAGGCGGCGATTTCCGAGTACTTCCGCAACCCCAGCGCCACGCCGGGCAACGCCACGGTGGCGCCGCCCGGCAAGATGGGCCCCGGCGGCGCCAGCGACGCCATGATCAAGCTCGGCGGCGCGATGGACCTCTCGCACGGCCCCGGCAAGGATCGCCACAACGGCCCGGTCGGCGTGCCCGCGAAGGCGGAGATCGAGCACCGCGCGCGCGAACTGGACCGGACGCGACTGCAAGAGCTGAAGGTGGAGCTGAACGCGGCCATCCAGAACAGCCAGGCGCTGGCGCCGTTCAAGGACCAGTTGCTGCTGGACATCACGTCCGAGGGCCTGCGCATCCAGATCGTGGACAAGCTCAACCGGCCGATGTTCGACCTGGGCAGCGCGCGGCTGAAGGACTACACGCGGACGATCCTGGGCGAGCTGGCCGGCTTCATCAATCGCGTGCCTAACCGCATCAGCATCATCGGCCACACCGACGACGCGTCCTACGGCAGCAACGACGGCTACAGCAACTGGGAACTGTCCACCGACCGCGCCAATGCCGCGCGCCGCGCCCTGATCGCCGGCGGCCTGCTGGACGGCAAGGTGTCCCGCGTGGTGGGCCTGGCCGCCTCGGTGCCGCTGGATAAGGCCGACCCCGGCGACCCGGTCAACCGGCGCATCAGCATCATCGTGATGACCAGGGAGGCCGAGGCGGCGGCGCTTTCCCGCGACATGGTGGACAGCGCGCCGCGGCCAAGCCGGGGAAGCGTGCCTGCGCCGCAAGCCGCCACGCCGCCCGAGCCGGCCGGCGGCACGCATGCGCAGGCCTTCCCGGCCGGACGGCCGGCCGCAGCGATCGCCACGCTGCCCGTGCCACCCACACTGCACGCCGTGGACAGCAGTCAGCGCGCCGGCTGAGGCGTAGCCCGCCACGGGTCGCAGTCTCCCTCATCCTCGCCACTCCACGCCGGCGCATCGCACACCGCGCCGCCGGCTGAGCCTGCCCGCCGTCCTGCGGCAGGCCGATAGGCGCGCCTTGCGCCGCATGCGCTCCATCGCGCGTGAGTCGAAATGCCGCATCCGCGATGACCGCCGCGCGGCGCGGTTTGTCCGGGCAATGAAGGATGGGCTGACCCAGATCAGGAGCGGCCGCTTCGCCGGCTTCTAGCATGCCGCCGGCTTTCCCCATCCCACCCACTCTTCCAAGGAGATTTGCATGGCCTCAGACACGCCAGCTGCGGACCGGGCCGGTCCGCAGGATCGCATCAGCCGGGTACTGGTCTGGATACTCGTCGCCGTCACCATCGCCTGCTCCGCCGGCATGCTGGCGGCGACCCGCAGCACCTACCGGCAGGCCGCGCCGATCCCGCAGCAGATGACCACCGGCGACGGCGCCCTGGTGATGAGCTACGCCGACATCGTGGCCGGCAAGTCCGGCTTCCAGAAGGCCGACCTGATGGACTACGGCAGCCTGTACGGCATGGGCTCGTCCTTCGGCGAGGACTACACCGCCGAATACCTCGTGCAGCTGGCGAGGGAGGTGCAGGACAACCTGGCGCTCGCACGCTACGGCCAGCCGTTCGACGCCATCGGTGCCGAGCGGCAGTCCGGCATCACGCAGGCCATGCGCGCGGAGCTGCAAGGCATCGACCTCAGCCAGCCGCAGGTGGTGTTGCCCGACGCGGTGGCCAGGGCGATCGTCGCGCTGCGCGAGCGCATCGGCGCGGCGCTGCGCCGGGACGACTTCAACAAGGGCTATACCGGCGCACGCGCGCTGGACCCAGCGAGCGCGCGGCAGACCGCCGGCTTCCTGCTCTACTCCTCGCTGACCACGGTGGCGCGCCGACCCGGCAAGGACTACTCGTGGACCAGCAATTGGCCGTCCGAACCGCTGGTGGGCAACAGCCCCACGCCCAGCACATTCACCTGGACCTGGGCCTCGTTCACCATGGTGTTCTTCGCCATCGGCGCGATCTTGGTGATCTTCCGCCTGTGGATCGAACCCAAGGCACCGAACGAGACCTTCGAGCCCGTGCTGGAGAAGTTCCGTACGCCCACCCCCAGCCAGAAGGCGCTGTGGAAGTACTTCCTGGTGGTGGCCGGCGTGCTGCTGGTGCAGATCCTCGCGGGCTCGATCATGGCGCACTACTACACCGAGCGCGCCAGCTTCTACGGCATCGAGGTGGACAAGTGGCTGCCGTTCGCCTTCCTGCGCAGCGTGCACCTGCAGGCGCCCATCGTGTGGATCGGCGTGAGCTGGATCGCGGGCGGCCTGTTCCTGGCGCCGATCATCGGCCGCGGCGAGCCGCGCGGGCAGCGTTTCCTGGTGAACCTGATCTTCTGGGTGCTGGTGGTGATCGTGGCCGGCGCGCTGGTCGGCAACTACCTCGGCATCGCCGGCATCGTCGACCGGCACTGGTTCTGGCTGGGCAACCAGGGGCTGTCCTACCTGGAGATGGGCCGCTTCTGGCAGATCCTGTTCTTCGTCGGCCTCGCCGTGTGGTGCCTGGTGCTGCTGCGCGCGTTCCTGCCCACGCTGCGCACGCTGTTCCGGCAGAGCGGCTCGCTGTACGGGCTATTCCGCATCGAGCACCTGGTGTGGATCAGCACGCTGACGGTCGCCCTGTTCTACGTGTTCGGCATGATCCCGCTGGGCGAGCCCAACCCTTCGTTCTCGATCACCGACTTCTGGCGCTGGTGGGTGGTGCACCTGTGGGTGGAGCTGGCCTTCGAGCTGTTCGCCGCCTCGGTAACCGGCTACTTCCTGATGGCGCTGGGGCTGGTGTCGCGGCAGATGGCCGAGCGCGCGGTGCTGTTCGAATGGATCCTGATCGTGATCGGCGGCGTGCTCGGCACCGGCCACCACCTGTACTGGGCCGGCGAGCCCGGCCTGTGGGTGGGCGTGGGCAGCATGTTCTCCTTCATCGAGGTGCTGCCGCTGGTGCTACTGGCGCTGGAGGCGATCGACCAGCACCAGCACGTCCAGGCCAAGCGGGACTTCCCGTACAAGCTCGCCTACCTCTACATCCTGGGTGCGGCGTTCTGGAACTTCGTGGGCGCCGGCGTGTTCGGCGGCGGCACGCTCAACGCGCCGCTGGTGAACTACTACGAGCACGGCACCTTCCTCACGCTCAACCACGCGCACACCTCGATGTTCGGCGCGTTCGGGCTGCTGGCCATCGGCCTGCTCTACATGGTGCTGCGCTACTTCAACGGCGAGCGGCCGTGGAGCGACCGCTGCGGCGTGTGGGCGTTCTGGCTCTACAACATCGGCGTGGTGATGTGGATCGTGATGAACTTCTACCCGGTGGGCTGGCCGCAGCTGGAAGCGGTCTATACCCACGGCTACGCCTATGCGCGCAGCCTCGCGTTCTACGACACCACCACGTTCTGGCAGTGGATGCGCATGCCCGGCGACATCGTGTTCGCCGCCGGTGCGCTGCTGATGGCCTGGGACTTCCTGGCCAAGCTGTGGACCCAGCGCTGCCAGGGCCGATGAGCGAGCGGGCGGTCCGGCAGGCGGGGCTTGCCCGCCTGCCGGACCGCTTCTCCTGCGGCAGCGATGGCCCTGCCGTGTCGTGGCAGACGGGCAGCGCTTATGCGGTCGATGACCGGATGCGCAGGTGCGGGATTGGCGATCGCGTCGGCAGAATCGGCATGGCGATTGGCTATAGTGTGGACCCGAGCCATACCGGCGCCTGCCATGAACCCACGCCCATCCATGCCACCGCGTTCCGCCGGCCCGCAGGGAACACGCTTGTTCTCCTCCGAAGAATTGCGCCTGCAGGCCGATGGGCTGGCGCCCGCTCCGCTCGGACACGCCAGCGTCCACGAACCGGTGCTCGAAGGCGTCGGTGGCGAGCATGACCGTCGGCGCTACATCGTGCGCCCGGGTCGACAGACGGTGGGCCGGCGCGGCGACAACGACATCGTGATCGGGGATTCCAGCGTGTCGGCGTCGCACGCATGGATCATGAACCAGCAAGGCCACTACGTGATCATGAATACGCTGTCCACCAACGGCACGTTCGTGAACGGGCAGCGCGTCCACGAGTCGGTGTTGCACCATGGCGACCGCATCCGGCTGGGCGTTGCCGAATTCGTCTTCCTGACCCGCGACCGCCGCGATTCCCGCCTTGGCAAGCCGGCCTTGCTGGGCATCGGCCTGCTTGCGGTGGTCGCGCTCGCCGGCCTGGCCTGGTGGCTGCTCTGAAGGTTCCGCCGTGAACGCCCGCGCCACCGCCATGCCGCGGACAATCGGCCGCTACCGCATCGACGGCGTACTCGGCGAAGGCGCGACGGCCGTGGTCTACGCCGGTTTCGACCCTGGCATCCAGCGCCAGGTCGCCATCAAGTGCCTGCACCGCCACGTGGCCGCTGACAGCGCCTACCGGCGGCGCTTCCTCGCCGAAGCGCGCGCGGCCGGGCACCTGGTCCACCCGAACATCGTCACCATCTTCGACGCGGGCGAGACCGACGACGGCCGCCCCTATATCGCGATGGAGCGCCTCGGCGGCGAGACGCTGGCAGGCAGGGTCGCCGCCGAGGGCCTGCCGCCGTTGCCCATGGTGATCGAGCTGGCCAGCCAGGTGGCCGCTGCGCTGAACTACGCGCACGAGCAGGGCATCATCCACCACGACATCAAGCCCGAGAACATCATGCTGGCCGAGGGCTGGCATTACGCCAAGCTCAGCGACTTCGGCATTGCGGAGCGGCGCGGCGCGCCTTCGGCCGGCACTGAAACCGGTGGAACCCCGGCCTACATGGCGCTGGAGCGCCTGCGCGGCGAACCGGACGACGCGCGCAGCGACCTGTTCTCGCTGGGCGTGGTGCTGCACTGGCTGATCACCGGCAAGCTGCCGTGGCGCGAAACCTCCGACGTGCCGCGGCTGATCCGCGAACGGCAGCGCATGCCCCGCCCGCCGATCGAACCGCTGGATCCGGCGACGCCGTCGATGCTGGTGGGGATCGTGCGCACCCTGCTCTCGCCCACCGCGGCCGCGCGCTACCAGAGCGGCGCCGAAGTCGTCGAGGACCTGCACCAGGCACGCCGCGAATACGAGCGCCTGCACGAGAAGCCGGTCGCCAATCGCATCATCTCGCTGCGCCTGCGCTGGGCCGGCGCGCTGGGCGCCACGCTGTGCCTGGTGCTGCTGCTCGGGCTGACCGCGATCTATGCCAAGCAGAACACCGCGATCACCGGCCTCGCGCTGGACTTCGGCCGTTCGCTGAGCCGCATGATCGCCGGCGACGCGGCGGAAAACCTGCTGCTGAACGACCAGGCCGCCACGCGCGCGCTGGTGCAGGACATCGCGCGAAACCGGCAGATCCACTACCTGGCCGTCGCCGACCGCTTTGGCAACGTGGTGGCCAGTACCCGGCCCGCGGAAGTCGGCCGCGCGCTGCCGGTGCCGGTGGGGCAGAAGCCGCTCTCCGGGGGCGACGGCATCGACAGCTACCACGGTCGGGTGGTCGGCGGCGACGACGACACCATGCTGCTGTTCGACGTGCCGATCCGCTACCAGGCCAAGATGGTCGGCGAATTGCGCCTGGGCATCAGCGGCGCGCCGCTGCGCACCGCCCAGCACACCACGCTGTGGGTGATCCTCGCCGTGCTGCTGGTGACGCTGGCGGCGGTGGTCGGCGCCGCCTACTGGCTGTTCCGGCGTCCGTTCGCGCTGCTGCAGATGCTGAGCGACGCCCTGCTGCGGGTCGGCCGCGGCGACTTCCACCACCGCATCCGGCTCGTGCGCCGCGATGAGCTGGGCCAGCTGTTCGCCGCCTTTAACCTGATGAACAGCGCGCTGCAGGCGCGCCAGCAGAACGAGGCCGGCCCCTCCACTTCGCCCGGCGTCGCCGTGGAGCCGGCCGTGCAGCCGACCCGCATCATCCCGCCCCCGGACGCGTCCTGAAGCGTCGCTCCGCACCGGCGCCGGATCAGAGCTGCTTCAGGCGCTGCTTGAGTTCGAGCGCGCGGGCGCGGTAGATCACCGCGGGCTCATAGGACGGGTCGATCGCCAGGACGTGGTCCCACAATGCGATGGCCGGATCCAGCTTCTGGTCCCGATACAGCACGATCGCGCGCTGGTGATACGCGGTCAGCAGCTGCTGGCGCAACGCGGCCGCCTGCGGGTCGGCGGGCTTCAGCTGCGGGTCGAGCGACAGCGCCTCGTCGAGCTGCTCCAGCGCCTGGTTCTTGTGCCCCTGCGCCAGCAGGGACACGCTCTCGCGTTGCAGGCGACGCGCCTTCGCCACCGCCGATCCGCCCGATGCATTCGCCGGGCCGTGTGCCGCCGGCGCCGCGGCGCCGGCCTCCGCAGCGACAGCCGATGCCGCCGTCGCTGCACCGGGCGGTGCGGCGGCGAGCGGCAGGCGCAGCGTCTGGCCCGTGCGCAGCACCGAGGGATCGGTCGAACCGTTGTAGCGCGCCAGTATCAGGAAGCGCTGCGCATCTCCCAGGTAGCGTGCCGCCAGCGTGCTGTAGGAATCGCCGGGCTGCACCGTGTAGCTGCGCGAACGCGCCCCGAGTTCACGTGCGGGATCAACGGTGAGCTGATGCAGCATGGCCTGCGCGGTGCGGTCGCCGGGGTGCGCCGCCAGGTACTGGCGCAGGGCGCGCTCGCCGTCGGCGTAATGGCCCCGCTGCAGCTCGCCCTGGATGATCTCGCCCAGCGACGACGGCGCGGCTGCCGGCGCCTCCATCTCGGGCGCCGCCCGTTCCACGGTGACTCTCGGCGAGCCGCTCATGCGGTCGTCGACCTTGTTCTTCAGCGTGGTCATCTGCGCGCAGCCGGCCAGGCCGGCCAGGGCCAGCGGCAGGACGATGCGCAGGGACCGGTAGGCAAACGCCATCGTCTTCATGCCTCGCCATCACCCGCGAAACCCTGCCCGCCGGATCCGCGCACGGCGGTGCCGGCGGGATGCATGGCGGACCAGAGCTTTTCGCCACAGCGGCGCATCCAGCCCGCACCGGCCGCCCGCACGAAGATCAGCGCGGCGTTGTCGCCCTGTTCGCCTCCGCGCGCGGTGGCGAGCCGCAAGGCTTCGTGCAGCGCGCCGCCCTGGTCGCGACGGCGCGACAGCCGGCGCAACTCCGGCGTGGACAGCTGCGCCCAGACGCCGTCGCTGCACAGGGCGAAGGTCTGTCCCGCATGCAGGATCGCGCCGCCGTGCTCGACCTCGGGAGGCGAGGTGCCGCCCAGTCCCCTCAGCAGCTTGTGCTGGTCGGGGTCACCGGCCAGCTGCTCCGGCGTGATCTCCCCACGGCGCAGCTTGAGCTGGGCGACGCTGTGGTCCTCGGTGCGGCTGAGGCAGCGCCGGCCCTGGAAGCGGTACAGGCGGCTGTCGCCCACGTGCGCCCAGTACGCCTGCTTGCCGCGGACCAGCAGCGCGACCACGGTGGAATGGGGCTCGCCCGCAAGCAGCCCCTCGCGGCGGCGAACCAGCTCGGCATGTGCTTCCTGGCACAAGTCCTCCAGGAACAGCGCACCGGGTTGCTCGTGCCACCGGCCCTGCTCCCACAAGCGGCGAGCGGTATCGACCACGCCCTCAGCGGCCAGCTCCCCCGCGCCGTCGCCGCCCATGCCGTCGGCCAGCACCAGCAGCAAGGTGTCGCTGGCGGGATCGTGCAGGCAGACCAACGCGTCCTGCTGCGTGTCGCGGCCGCCGCGGGCGCGTCCCGCAGCCACCTGCGGCAAGGCCTGGAAATCGATCGCCTGGTCCATCGTCCGCCCCCTACCGAAACCCGAGCCAGCAAGCCATGCAAGTCCGGGTGTTCAACGCCCGAAGTGGATTTCCTCGCCCTCGTGGTCGCGGTCCCAGCCGCGCAATTCGTCGCGGATGTGGGCGATGCGCTGGCGGCCCAGCGCGTTGCGCTCCTCGTCCAGCACCTGGCCGTCCAGTAATTCCGCCATGCGCTGCGCGGTGGGCAGCATGGTGTCCCAGGCGTCGAGCGCGGGCAGCGGCGCGGGCAGCGTCATGAAGAAGCTGAGGCCGGGCGTGCGCAGCGCGTCGAGCCGGGACAGGTCGAAACTGCCGGGCTTGAGCATGTTGGCGACGCTGAAGATCGGGCCGAGCTCGCGCTTGCCGTCGACGAGGCGGTGGTAGATGCCCATGTCGCCGAATTCGAGGCCGGCCTTCTCGGCCGCCACGATCAGGTCGGAGCCGTTGAAGTGGCTGCCTTCGCGCGCCATCACGAACAGCGTGACGATGCGCTCCACCGCAACCTGCGGCGGACGGCGGCCGAGATCGGAACGCGGCGGCATGCGGGAGGACTGCGGCGCGGGGGCGGCTGGCGCAGGGCCCGGCGCCGGCGCGGCGGGTGCCGACGACGACGGTGCACGCAACGCGTCGACGATCGAGGCGGCCTGCCCGGCCAGCTTGCCGCGCGACAGCGGCGCGTTGCGCTCGCCGGCCAGCGTGGCGCCGAGGCGTTCGAGTTCCTCGCGCAGGCCCATATCCAGCTCGCCCTGCTGCGGCGGCGGCTCGTCGGCCAGCGCGTGGTCGGTGGCGCTGAAGGAAAGGCCATCCTCGTCGCCCGCTTCGCCCAGCGTCGGCTCGCGGCGTTCGCCGCCGTGCGCGCCCTGCCCGCCCGGAGCACGCCGCCTGCCCTGTTCCTTCTTCGGCTGGCCGAACAGCCAGATCAGCGCAAGCACGACCACGCCGACGATCAGCAGCGGTATGCCGACCGCCGGATTCCAGGCAAGGGCAAGCACGGGTTGCAGCGTCATCTTCGGTTCCTCGTGTGGTTCGTCCGTCGCGGACCCGCGGCGGGCGAACGCGCTTCCTCAATTCAAGTCCCGGGCATGGGTGGCGATGCTCAGGCGGTACCCGCCAGTTTAGCCGCTTCGGCCAGGTCCACCTGCACCAGACGCGACACGCCGGGCTCGCGCATGGTGACGCCGCACAGCTGGCTGGCTGCCTCCATGGTGGCCTTGTTGTGGCTGATGAAGATGAACTGCACCCGCTCGCTCATCTCGCGCACCATGCTGGAGAAACGGCCCACGTTGGCCTCGTCCAGCGGCGCGTCCACCTCGTCGAGCAGGCAGAACGGCGCGGGGTTCAGATTGAAGATCGCGAACACCAGCGCCACCGCGGTGAGCGCCTTCTCGCCGCCGGAGAGCAGCGAGATGTTGGATGGACGTTTGCCGGGCGGGCGCGCCATGATCGCCACGCCGGTATCGAGCAGGTCGTCACCGGTGAGTTCGAGGTAGGCGTGGCCGCCGCCGAACAGGCGCGGGAACAGCTCCTGCACGCCGGCGTTGACCTTGTCGAAGGTTTCCTTGAAGCGCGCGCGCGTCTCGCGGTCGATCTTCTTGATCGCGCCTTCCAGTGTTTCCATCGCGCTGGTGAGGTCGGCCAGCTGGTTGTCCAGGTAGGTCTTGCGTTCGCTCTGCTCGGCATGCTCCTGGATCGCGGCGAGGTTCACCGGCTCCAGCCGCACGATCTTCTGCGCGAGGTCGGCCAGTTGCTGCCTCCACTGCGCCGCATCCGCGTCCTCGGCCAGTTCGGCGAGCAGGGTTTCCAGCTCCAGCCCGGAAGCGGCGATCGCCTCGGCCAGCTGCTCGGCGCGCAGTTGCAGCGCCTGCGCGGCGAGGCGCTTTTCGGACAGGCTTTCGCGCAGCCCGGCGAGACCTTGTTCGGCGAGGTGGCGGCGCTGTTCCAGCTGGCGGAGGGCGATGTCGCATTCTTCCAGCGCACGGCGCGCCTCGACCAGCTGCCTGTCCACCAGCAGGCGCTGGTCGAGGTAGGTCTGCCGTTCGGCCTCGAGTTCGGCGATGGGGTCCGAACCGGCGGCGAGCTGCTCGGCGATCTCGCCGCGGCGCGCCTCGATCTGGCGCAGCTGGTTTTCCATGCGCGCCAGCGACTGTTCCAGCGACGTGAGCGAGGAACGCTTGGATTCCAGCGACAGCGCCAGCGCGTGCGCCTGGTCGGCGGCTTCGCGCGCGTTCATGCGCGCTTCCTCGCGCGCCTCCAGCAGCGCACGGCGCTCGTTCTCCAGTTCGCGGCGCTGGTCCTCGAGGTCGCCCATGTGGCTGACTGACTCATCCAGCCGCGCACGGGCTTCGCGGGTCTGCGTCTGCAGTTCGTCCAGCTGCTCGATCAGGGTGGCCAGTTCGCTGGCCACCTTCTCGCCGCGGGCACGGGCGGTTTCCAGCTTGCCGCGGTGGCTCTGCAGCTGGCCGGCGAGCTCGCTCTGGCGGCGATGCGCGTTGTACAGCTCGCGCTGGGTGTCGTCGCGGGCGCGCTCGGCCTCGAACTTGCGGGTACGCAAGTCGTCGAGCTGCGCCGTGCATTCCTCGATGCGCGCTTCCAGCGCGGCGACCTGCTCGGTCAAGGTGCGGATCTCGCGCTCGCGCGCCAGCACGCCCACCTGGTTGCCCTGCGCACGGCGCACGCGCGCCCAGCCCGGGCCCAGCCACTCGCCGCCGCGGGTGATCACCGACTGGTAGGGCGCCAGCGCGGACAGGCCGGCCACGCGCTGGTGCGCCTCGTCCAGCGTTTCGGCAATGAGCACGTGGCCGAGGATGGCGATCGCCGCAGCCGGGCCGCGCACGTGGGCGGCCAGCGTGCCGGCGGTGTGGGCGCCGCCCTCGGCAGCATCGAGCAGCGCGAGGTCGGCGTTCTCCAGCGCGCCGAAGTCGGCGGCCAGCGCATGCGCGCCGTCGACCAGCACGCTGTCGATGAAGCCGGACAGCACTGTTTCCACCGCGGTTTCCCAGCCGGCTTCCACTTGCAGCGTCTCGCCAAGGCGGGGCGACTTGTCCAGGCTCAGGCGGGCGAGCCACTGGCTGGCGGCGTTCTCCTCCTGCCCCAGTGCGGCGTGTTGCAGGGCCTCCAGCGAAGACTGCCGGCCGCGGGCGGTCTGCAGCTGCGAGCGCGCCTCGTTGAGCGTGGACTGCAGCTGGCGCTCCTCGTCCAGCACCTTCTCGTGGGTGGTCTTGTGCTGGTCGAGCAGGCCGCCCAGCGATTCCACTCGCTCGCGCTGGGTGTCGTGCTCCAGGTGCATCTGTTCGGCGGCGGCGTCCAGCGCGGCGAGGTCGGTGGCCTTCTGCTCGGCTTCCAGCGCGTCGCGGCGCCGGGAAAGATCGATGGCCTGGCGGTCGAGGTAGTTGAGCTTGGTGCGCTCCACCTCGGCGGCGCGGCTGGATTCGCCGGCGGTGCGGGTATGTGCGTCCCACCGCTGCTGCCAGTCGGCAAGCCTGGTCTCGGCGCTGCGCTGGGCTTCGGCGGTGTCGTCCTGCAGCTGCTGCAGGGCTTCGAGTTTCGGTTCGCCCTCGGCCAGCGCCATGCGCAGGGTTTCGACCTGGCTGCGGTCGCCGGCGATGTGCTCGGCCAGTTCGTTGCGTTCGCGCTCGGCCTCGCCCTGGGCGCGCTGCAGCCGCTCCGCGGTCTCGCGGTTGTGGCGTACCTGTTGCTCGACGCGGGCGATCTCGGCACCGACCTTGTAGACCTCGGCCTGCACCCCACCGAGGTGCTCGCCGGCCGCGGTGTGGCGCTCGCGCATGGCTTCGATCTGCGCCTCGATCTCGCGCTGGCCGGCCAACTGCTTCTCGATCTCGATCTCGGCGGCGGACAGGCCCGCGCCCTCGCCGTCGTGCTGGCCCTTCAGGGCCCGGTATTCCAGCGCGCGCAGCTCGGCCTGCTTGCGGGTTTCCTCTTCCTTGTAGGCCTTCCAGCGCTCGGCGGCGCGGGCCTGGCGGTTCAGGTGTTCGAGCTGCTTGTCCACTTCGTCGCGCACGTCCTTCACGCGGTCGAGGTTCTCGCGGGTGGACTTGATACGGCTCTCGGTTTCCTTGCGGCGCTCCTTGTACTTGGAGATGCCGGCGGCCTCCTCCAGGTGCGTGCGCAGCTCCTCGGGATGCGCCTCGATGATCTGCGAGATCATGCCCTGCTCGATGATCGAGTAGCTGCGCGGGCCCAGGCCGGTGCCGAGGAACAGGTCGGTGATGTCGCGGCGGCGGCAGCGCGCGCCATTGAGGAAATAGAGGGACTGCCCGTCGCGCGTCACCTGGCGCTTGACCGAGATCTCGGCGTACTGGCCGTACTCGCCCTGCACGGTGCCGTCGGCGTTGTCGAAGATCAGTTCCACCGTGGCCTGCCCCACCGGCTTGCGCGAGGTGGAGCCGGAGAAGATCACGTCGGTGAGCGAGTCGCCGCGCAGGCGGCTGGCCGCGCTCTCGCCCATCACCCAGCGGATCGCGTCGATGATGTTGGACTTGCCGCAGCCGTTCGGCCCCACCACGCCGGTCATGTTGGCCGGGAGGTGCAGGGTGGTGGGGTCGACGAAGGACTTGAAGCCGGCGAGTTTGATCGTGGTCAGGCGCATGCGGTCATCGCAGGGAAATCGGAGGGCGCCCAGGGGCCTGGGCGACAAGGCACTGTGCCAAAGGAGGGGCGGTGCCGCAATGCATTTCTGCATGAGATTTCACTGCAGAAATGCATTGTATCGACTTGTTTGTTAATTCTTTTCTACCCGGCGTCTATCGACAGCGCATGGATGCCGCGATTCATCAGGTCGTCGAGCGTGGCATAGATCATCCGGTGGCGCCTGATCGGCAGCACGCCGGCGAAGGCAGGGCTGACGATGCGCACGTGGTAATGCCCCTTGCCCTCCCCCGCGTGGCCGCGGTGCAGGTGGCCTTCGTCCACTACCTCCAGCTCCGTGGGCGAGAACGCGGCCGCGAGGCGCGAGCGGATCTGCTCCGCCATCGCCTCACTCATGGCAGGACCTTGCGGAACGGCTTGACGCTCACCTCGGCATAGACGCCGGCAGCCACGTAGGGATCGACCCTGGCCCAGGCCTCGGCGTCGGCCAGCGAGGCGAATTCCGCCACGATCATGCTGCCGGTGAACCCGGCCGGCCCGGGGTTTTCCGACTCGATGGCCGGAAACGGGCCGGCCAGCAGCAGGCGTCCCTCGTCCTGCAGCCGGTTCAGTCGCTCCAGGTGTTCCGCGCGAGCGGCGAGCCGCCGGTCCAGCGTGCCGGGATGATCCTGGGCGATGATCGCGAACCACATGGGCAAGGCTCCGTTGCAAGGCGAGTCGGCAATTTTACCCGACTGCGCTGCCCGGAAGGTGCTGAGTGAGGGATGCGTGCTGGCCGCGACGTGGGTTGATGCTTTTGCCTTACCTACGAACCCTTGATCGATCGCTGGACGATGCACAGCGATGGCTTCTTGTTGAAGTCGAATTGAAGGTCCGAAGTAGCCAGGATCGGTGCGCCCACGAGGAATGCGGGGAATGCGAGGAAAGAGACAGCCGGAGTGTCGTCGTTTCTCAAGCAAGAGCGCGCGTAGGCTAGCTTGCCGCAAGCCCGCATCAGCAGAGCCGGGACGGCCGGCATGATTGTGCAACAGCGCTAAACCGCGTTGCGGCAACACACTCGTGCGTACCCGCCTGAAACGCTCAAGGCCCGCGATCGCAGGCCCTGTCGGATCACATGCCACCGGCGGAAAGGCTCAGGCTTCCGGCCGCATGTACGGGAACAGCAGCACGTCGCGGATCGAGGCGGAGTCGGTGAGCAGCATCACCAGGCGGTCGATGCCGATGCCGAGGCCGCCGGTGGGCGGCAAGCCCACTTCCAGCGCGCGGATGTAGTCGGCGTCGAAGTGCATGGCCTCGTCGTCGCCGGCGTCCTTGGCTTCCACTTGGGCCTTGAAGCGGGCGGCCTGGTCTTCCGGGTCGTTCAACTCGGAGAAGCCGTTGGCCAGCTCCTTGCCGTTGACGAACAGCTCGAAGCGGTCGGTGATGCCCTTGTCGGCGTCGTTCTCGCGTGCCAGCGGCGAGACCTCGACCGGATGCTGGGTAATGAAGGTGGGCTGGATCAGGGTGTGCTCCACCGTCTTTTCGAAGATCTCCAGCAGCAGCTTGCCCCAGCCGTAGCCGTCCTTGACGTGGATGCCGAGACGCTGCGCGTGTGCGGCCATCGCCGCGCGGTCGCGCAGTTCCTCGCGCTTGATCCCGGGATTGTGCTCCAGCACCGCGTCCTCCATCGTCCAGCGGCGGAAGGCCGGGCCGACATCGATTTCGGCGCCTTCCCAGGTCAGCCGGGTAGTGCCGATCACCGACTTGGCCGTCTCGCGAATCACGTTCTCGGTGAGGTCCATGATCTCGTTGTAGGTGGCGTAGGCCTGGTACAGCTCCAGCATGGTGAACTCGGGGTTGTGCCGGGTGGACACGCCCTCGTTGCGGAAGTTGCGGTTGATCTCGTAGACGCGGTCGAAGCCGCCCACCACGAGCCGCTTCAGGTACAGCTCCGGCGCCACGCGCAGGTAGAGGTCCATGTCCAGCGCGTTGTGGTGGGTGATGAAGGGCTTGGCCGTGGCGCCGCCGGGGATGACGTGCATCATCGGCGTCTCCACTTCCATGAAGCGGCGCGGCGCGGCCTCCAGCCACTGGCGGATGAAGCCGATGATGCGAGAGCGCTTCTGGAAGGTGTCGCGCGCTTCCTGCGTGACGATGAGATCCACGTAGCGCTGGCGGTAGCGCTGCTCCACGTCGGCCATGCCGTGGTGCTTGTCGGGCAGCGGGCGCAGGCTCTTGGTGAGCAGGCGCAACACGTCAACCCTCACCGACAGCTCGCCGGTCTTGGTGCGCATCAGCACGCCTTCGGCGCCCACGATGTCGCCCATGTCCCAGCCCTTGAACGCCTCGTAGGCGCCGTCGCCCACCGTACCCTGGTGGATGAACAGCTGGATGCGGCCGGTCATGTCCTGGATCTGCGCGAAACTGACCTTGCCCTGCACGCGCTTCAGCACGATGCGGCCGGCCACCTTCACCCGGCGCTGCGCCGCCTCGACGACCTCGGCGGTGTAGGCGTCCTTGTCGGCGTACGCGTCCTGCAGGTCGCCGACGAAGCTGTCCACCTTGAAGTCGTTGGGGAACGGGATGCCTTGCCCGCGCAAGGCCGTGAGTTTCTCTCGGCGCTCGGCGATCAACTTGTTCTCGTCGACGACAGGCTGGATATCGGTGGTATCGCTCATGGGGTTTCCGTAATGAATGGGAGCGCCTGCGTTGTTGTCGTGACGCCTTTCGTCTCTCTGCGGGAGCGGTAGGAGCGCACCCTGTGCGCGATTGGCTGTGTGCCTTGCCCAGGATCAGTGCCATCGCGCACAGGGTGCGCTCCTACAAAACCTTCTCGCGAAGGCTGGGCGCTCAACCGCCCTTGCCGAACACTTTCTTGGTCGCGTCCTTGGTGGCGTCCCAGCCTTCCTTCGCGCCGTGGCCGATGGCCTTGCCGACGTCCCTGGCGCCGTGGCCCACGGCGATGCCGGCCTTCTTCGCGCCGTGGCCGATGCCGGTGCCGGCCTCCTTGGCGCCATGGCCGACCTTCTTGGCGACATGCCTGGTCGCATGGCCCACGTCGCGCGCGCCGGTGGCGACGCCGTGGCCGACGTCCTTCGCGCCCTGCTTGATGTCCTGGCCCGCGCTCTGCGCGCTCGCGCCGAACGCCGCCAGGGCGGCACAGGCAAACAGGATGCTGCAGATCTTGCTGGCATTCATGCTGGCTACCTCGTCTGGGTGGAAAACCGGGGAAGGTCGATACAGGCGGTTTTCCGTGCCGCGGCCGAAGCCGCGGCACGGACTACTCAGGCATCGATGCGCTTGGCGCCCGCATCCAGGCCGGACTTCAAGCTGGCCTCGATGAACTCGTCGAGGTCGCCGTCCAGCACCTTCTGCGTGTCGGAACGCTCCACGCCGGTGCGCAAGTCCTTGATGCGGCTCTGGTCGAGCACGTAGTTGCGGATCTGGCTGCCCCAGCCGATGTCGGACTTGGTCGCTTCCAGTGCGTCCTTCTCGGCGTTGCGCTTCTGGATCTCGATCTCGTACAGCTTCGCGGCCAGCATCTTCATCGCGCGGTCGCGGTTGGCGTGCTGGCTGCGCTCGGTCTGGCAGGCCACCACCACGCCACTGGGCACGTGGGTGATGCGCACCGCGGACTCGGTCTTGTTGACGTGCTGGCCGCCGGCGCCGGAGGAGCGGTAGACGTCGGTCTTGAGGTCGGCCGGGTTGATCTCGATGTCGATGTCGTCGTCGACTTCGGGCGAGACGAACACGCTGGTGAAGCTGGTGTGGCGGCGGTTGTCCGAATCGAACGGACTCTTGCGCACCAGGCGGTGGACGCCGATCTCGGTCTTCAGCCAGCCGTAGGCGTAGTCGCCCTCGACGCGGAACGTGGCCGACTTGATGCCCGCCACTTCCCCGCCGGAAACCTCCAGCAGCTCGGTCTTCCAGCCGCGCGACTCGGCCCAGCGCAGATACATGCGCAGCAGCATCTCCGCCCAGTCCTGCGCCTCGGTGCCGCCGGCGCCAGCCTGGATGTCCACGAAGGCGTTCGCCGAGTCCATCTTGCCGGAGAACATGCGCTGGAATTCAAGCTTGGCGACACGGGTTTCGAGCTTGGCCACGTCGTCGGTCACCGAGGCAACGGTGTCCTCGTCGCCATCCGCGGCAGCCATCTCCACCAGTTCCTTCGCGTCGGACAAACCCGAAGTCAGCTCGTCGATGCCGGTGACCACGGTGTCCAGGCGGGCGCGTTCGCGGCCCAGCTCCTGCGCGCGCGGCGGATCGTCCCAGACGTTGGGGCTTTCCAGCTCGCGGCTTACTTCTTCGAGGCGCTCACGCTTGGTGGCGTAGTCAAAGATACCCCCTAAGCGACTCGACGCGGGCCGTGAGGTCCGCGATCTGCGCGAGGATCGGATTGGTCTCGATCATGGATTGGCACGTCGTGCGAATGGCCCGCCATGGTAGCAAAATTGCCGCACTGCGACAGACGGCGGACGACGGTCGGGCGTGCCGCCGGCGTTACCATGGCGGCCCGGTACCGCAGGCCGGAGCGCCCCCATGTCCAACCGCAGCCTGAACCTCGACGACACGTTGTACGACTACTTGCTCGCACATTCCTTGCGCGAGCATCCGGAACAGGTCGCCCTGCGCGGTGCGACGCGCGGCCATCCCCGCGCCGGCATGCAGGTCTCGCCGGAACAGGGCCAGTTCATGGCCCTGCTGGTGAAGCTGCTCGGCGCGCGCCGCACCCTCGAGATCGGTGTATACACCGGCTACAGCGCGTTGTCGGTGGCGCTCGCCCTCCCCGACGACGGCCGCATCCTTGCCTGCGACATCAGCGACGAGTACACCCGCATCGGCCGGCCGTACTGGGAACGCGCCGGCGTGGCGCACAAGATCGATCTGCGGCTGGCGCCGGCGCTGCAGACACTCGATGCGGAACTGGCCGCCGGCGCATCCGGCCGCTACGACTTAGCCTTCATCGACGCCGACAAGACCGGCTACACCGCCTACTACGAGCGCTGCCTGCAGCTGTTGCGCCGGGGCGGATTGATCGCGATCGACAACGTGCTGTGGAGCGGCGCCGTAGCGCATCCCGCGCAGGACGACGACACCCGCGCGCTGCAGGCGCTCAACCAGCATCTGCACCACGATGAGCGTATCGACCTCTCCATGCTGCCGGTCGGCGACGGCCTCACCCTGGCCCGCAAGCGCTGACTCGACCGCCGATCCGTCAGGACGCGGCCCGTTGCTGCACTCCGCGCATCACTCCATCCGGAAGCGGCGCAGGCGTCGCCCAGATGTAACCAGCGCACACCGGCAGGTCCCTATGCACCTCACGATGCGAAGACCATGAACCAGCTCGACCAGTCCAGCAAATCGCCGCGCCCCACTTTCAATTCGATCGCCGCCCATGCTTACGTCAGCGATGTCGCCGCAGCCCTCGCTTTCTACACGGGCAAGCTCGGCTTCGCTCTGGATTTTGCCTATGGCGAGCCACCGTTCTACGCCCAGGTCAGCCGCGACTGCGCGCGTATCGCCTTGCGGCTTGTTCCGGCGCCAGTGTTCGCCGATGGCGTCCGCGAACGCGAACAGTTGCTCTGCGCGTCAATCACCGTTGAGAGCGCAGATGAAATCGAGCAGCTTTTCCTCGCCTTCCAGGCGACCGGCGTGGACTTCCACCAGATGCTCCGAAAGCAACCTTGGGGCGCCCGGGACTTCGTCATTTCCGATCCCGACAGCAACCTGATCCTGTTCGCCGGGCCGGCGGGCTGACCTGCACGACGCCCGGCCCGTTTTGCAGGACCCGCCCCCTGCTCGCGAGCGGGCAACGGCGGGCTTGCCTTGCCATGATGCCGCCGTTGCCGCACCTCGGCCTGGACGGGATCAGACCAGCGCCTGCTCGTGCACGCCGCGCACCGCCCGCCCCGATGGATCGGCCATCGCCGCGAACGCGGGATCCCAGGCCAGCGCCGCCGGCGAGGAACAGGCGATGGACTTGCCTCCCGGCACGGTGGCGGCGCAGGCCTCGCCCGGATAGAACTGCTCGAAGATGCGCCGATAGAAATACGCCTCCTTGGTGGCTGGCGTGTTGAACGGGAAGCGCGCGGCTGCGGCGGCGAATTCGCGGTCGCTCACCATCTGTTCGGCGTGTGCCTTCAGGCCGTCGATCCAGCCATAGCCCACGCCGTCGCTGAACTGCTCCTTCTGCCGCCACAGGATCTCCCCGGGCAGCGCACCTTCGAAGGCCGCGCGCAGCACGTGTTTCTCGATCCTGCCGTGGCCGGCCCCGCTTTTATCGACCATTTTGTGCGCGGCATCCATGCCCATCGCCACGTCGATGAATTCAAGGTCCAGGAACGGCACGCGCGCCTCCACGCCCCAGGCCATCATCGCCTTGTTCGCGCGCAGGCAGTCGTAGCTGTGCAGCGCGTCGAGCTTGCGCACGGTTTCCTCGTGGAAGGCTTCGGCCGAAGGCGCCTTGTGGAAGTACAGGTAGCCGCCGAAGAGCTCGTCGGAGCCTTCGCCCGACAACACCATCTTCACGCCCATCGCCTTGATGCGGCGGGCCAGCAGGTACATCGGCGTGGCGGCGCGGATGGTGGTGACGTCGTAGGTCTCCAGGTGGCGGATCACTTCCGGCACCGCATCCAGCCCCTCCCAGAAGGTGTAGACGAAGCCGTGGTGCACCGTGCCCAGCGCATCGGCGGCGACCTGCGCGGCGGCGAGGTCCGGTGAGCCTTCCAGGCCGATCGCGAAGGAATGCAGGCGCGGCCACCACGCTTCGCTGCGGTCGCCGTCCTCGATGCGCTCGCGGGCGAACCTGGCGGCGCAGGCGGCGACCAGCGAGGAATCGAGACCGCCCGAAAGCAGCACGCCGTAAGGCACGTCGGTCATCAGCTGGCGATGCACGGCCTGCTCGAAGGCATGGCGCAATTCGCCCGGCGCCGGTGCGCGGCCCTGCGTCGCCGCGTAGTCGCGCCATGGCTTGGCGTAGTAGCTGCGCAGCTCGCCCGTGGCGCTGTCGTAGACGTGGCCTGGCGGGAACGCGGCCACATCCGCGCACACGCCCACCAAGGCCTTCATCTCCGACGCCACGCACAGCCGACCCTGCGCGTCGTGGCCCCAGTACAGCGGGCAGACGCCAATCGGATCGCGCGCGATCAGGTAGCGCTGCGCCGCGCCGTCCCACAGCGCGAAGGCAAAGATGCCATTGAGTTTCGGCAGGCCCTGCCCGATGAATTCAGCCGCGCCCTGCTCGCGGTACAAGGCGTTGATCACCTCGCAGTCCGAACCGGTGGTGAAGTCGTATGTGCTGGCTCCGCGCAGTTCGCGATGGTTGTAGATCTCGCCGTTCACCGCCAGCGCCAGCGCGCCGTCGCGGGAGCGCAACGGCTGCGCACCGGACGCCGGGTCGACGATGGCCAGCCGCTCGTGCACCAGGATCACCCCGGCATCCACGAACACTCCGCTCCAGTCCGGACCGCGATGGCGCTGCCGTTGCGAAAGTTCCAGTGCCTGGCGGCGCAGCGCGGCAAGGTCGTCGCCCGGCTGCAGGTCGAACATTCCGAAAATCGAACACATGGTGAAATTCCTCGGTGTCGGCGCTCTTGTTGAAAGCCGGCCATGGATGGCCGGTTCTGCACTGCGCGGATGGAGCCGCGCACAAACCAAGCACACAAAAAGACCAAGGCCCGCTTTTGGCGGGCCCCGGTCGCGTGTCTGCAGGTGTTGCTTCCAGCTACGCGCGGGCCCGCCAACGGCTGGCGTTATTGTTCGCGCGATTGTTATTGCTGTTGACGGCCGCCGCGAAACCCCGCGCGGCAGGCGCGGTGGCGTTCGGGAACAGGGCGGTCGCGGAGATCATGGGCGGACTACACCATGAAGACCTGCACCGGCGCAAGTGACGATTTCGCATGTGGGGATTTGGCCGTCCATCGACTAGCTCTCTGCAGGCTCGGCGATCCAGCGCGCCGCCTCCTCCAGCTCGGCCAGCCCGAACAGCCGGAAATCGGCCGGCACCAGAAAGCGCGTCGCCTTGGTCGCGGTGCGCAGCCACGGCACGTCGGTCACCAGCGCCACGCGGTCCCAGCCGCTGATGTGGCGGATGCCGAGCATGAAGTCGTCCCACATCGCGCCCGCGTCGAAACCGGTGAAATCCGGCGCCACCACGAACAGCATGCGCAGCTTGCGGTTCAGCGCGAACACGGCCTCCACGTCCGGCACCAGTACCTGCTCGTAGTCGGCGGCGGTCACCTGGCCATGCGCGCGAAAGCCCAGCGTGCCGGGCGGCAATCCATCGATCTGCTCGAGCATGACGGTCTCCATGGCGGACGGATGGCCAGTCTCGCGCGCATGCCGTGAACACCGCGCAAGGCCGGCGGCGTTCATGTGGCCTGCACGCGCCGATAACGCGGCTGCGCGGACAGTAAAGAGGATCCGGTGCACGCACCCGGATAGGGGGACTCCAATCACCGGAGCACTGCCATGAAAAAGCTGCTTTATGCGGTTTCCGTGTTCGCGCTGCTGATGCCCGCCATGGCGCTGGCGCAGAGCGCATTCAACGGCACCTGGAAAACCGACCCGGGCTCGATCCACGACACGGGCAAGCCCATCGTCATCACGCTCAAGGACGGCATGTTCCGCTGCTCCTGCAGCAATCCGCCGTACACCGTGAAGACCGACGGCGAGGACCATCCCGTGTCCGGGCACCCGGGCTTCGACAGCGTCGCGGTGAAGATCGTGGACGATCACACCATCCAGCAGACCCTCAAGAAGGCCGGCAAGGTCGTGCAGACGCTCACTGTCACCGGATCCGCGGACGGCAAGAACGCCAGCGAGGAGTTCACTGACGACAGCGGTACGAAACCGGTGACCGGCAAGGCGGCCATCTACAAGGTGGCCAAGGCGCCACCCGGATCGCACATGCTGGCCGGCTCGTGGAAGATGAAGCGTTTCGACAACATCTCCGACGCCGCCCTCACCTTCACCTACAAGGTCGACGGGGACAATGTGAGCTTCAGCGACCTTACGGGCAACTCGTATGCCGCGAAACTCGATGGCCCCGCCGTGCCGTACCAGAACACCATGGGGGCCAAGGACACCGTGACGGTGAAGAAGCTTGGTCCCCACAGCCTGCGCGAGACCTACGAGCGCGACGGCAAGGTGCAGAGCACCAGCACGATGACCGTCTCCGCCGACGGCAAGAGCATGAAGAGCATCAGCCACGACATGCACAACGACATCACGACCACCGCCACCTCGCACAAGCAGTAGCCCGCAGTTCCGGCAGGGGATCGTCAGGCATGAGCGCGCGGGGTCCGGTCGGGCATCGGACCCCGCCGTTCAGACGGCCTCGACGTGGCGCAGCAGCAGGCGCGGCGACTCGCGCCCCTGCCAGTCGTTGATGACCAGCTCGTAGGCGGCGCGCAGGCGCGGCGGCGGCGCGGCGGTGCCGACGTTGAACATCACCGCGTCGTGCACGCTGCCGTCGCGCGGGTCGCGCAGGCTGAGCCGCCAGTGGCCCTCGCCCATGGTCTTCCAGCCCGCGCACTCGAACGCGTTGTCGAACAGCGGCTCGGGGAACGCCTGTCCCCACGGGCCGGCATCGCGCAACTGCCGCGCCAGTTCCAGCGACAGGCTGCCCGCAGGGAGTTCGCCGTCGGTGTAGAGCGCGGCCTGCAGCCGTTCCGGCGCGATCAGCTCGCGTGCAACGGCATCGAAGGCCGCGGCGAAGCGCGGAAAGTCGGCGGCACGCAGGCTCAAGCCCGCCGCCATGGCGTGGCCGCCGAAGCGCTCGACCAGGTCGGGATGGCGCGCAGCGACCGTGGCCAGCGCGTCGCGCAGGTGCAAGCCCGGAATGGATCGGCCCGAACCGCGCAGGTTATCGGGATCGTCTTCGCTGGCCGGAGCGAAGGCGATCACCGGCCGGTGCAGGCGTTCCTTCAGCTTGGAGGCCACCAGCCCCACCACGCCCGCATGCCAGGAAGGCTCGTACAACGCCACGCCTGCCGCCTGGATGTCGCGCAGGCCGGCGGCCATCGCTTCGGCCTCGGCCACCATCGAGGCCTGCAGGTCGCGGCGCTCGCGGTTGATCGCGTCGAGCTGTCCGGCGCAGTCGCGCGCCTGTGCAGGATCGTCGGTGAGCAGGCATTCCACGCCCAGCCGCATGTCTTCCAGCCGACCCGCCGCGTTCAGGCGTGGCCCCACCGCATAGCCGAGATCGCTGGCGCACAGCGTCGCCACGCTGCGCTTGCCGCATTCGACCAGTGCGGCGATGCCCGCGCATGCCTTGCCGCCGCGGATGCGCCGCAGCCCGGCCTCCACCAGCACGCGGTTGTTGAAATCCAGCGGCACCAGGTCGGCCACCGTGCCCAGCGCCACGAGGTCGAGCAGCACGGAAAGATCGGGCCTGCTTTTTTGAGGAGTGCGCCCATGGATGGCCGCTTTTTGACTTCCACGATCAGGATGATCGCTGGAACCATGAGGCGCGCGGCCCTGGATGGCCGTTTCCTGTTCCCAGCTATCCGGCCGATCGCAGGGGTAAAGCTTCGCGCGCAGCGCCAGCAGGAGATAGAACATCACGCCGACACCTGCCAAGGCTTTGCTCGGGAAACCGTCACCTGCAAGGTTGGGATTCACCATCGCGTCGCAGGCGGGCAGCTGCTCACCTGGCAGATGGTGGTCAGTGACGATCACGCGCATGCCGAGTTCCCGCGCCCTTGCCACACCCGCCACGCTGGCCACGCCGTTGTCCACGGTGACGACCAGCTGGGGGCGGGGTAGCAGCGAATCGACCAGGGCCGGCGTCAGGCCGTAGCCGTGCACGAAGCGGTTCGGCACCGCATAGCCCACCCGTTTGGCACCGAGCATGCGCAGGCCGCGCACGGCGACGGCGGTACCGGTGGCGCCGTCGCAGTCGTAGTCACCGGCGATCAGGATCGCCCAGTCATCGCGGATGGCCTCGGCCAGCAGGTCCGTCGCGGCATCCAGGCCGCCCAGGGATTGTGGCGACAGCAGGCGCTGCAGCCGGTGCTCGACATCGGCCGGCCGCAGCACGCCACGCGCCGCGTAAACGCGCTGCAGCACCGGATGCACGGTGGCAGCCCAGCCGGACGGTTCGCCTTGCGCCTCCCGGCGACGCAACTCGAGCGTGCTCAAGGCGACGCCCCGCGCCAGAAGCGCCAGCGGTGCCGTGGCCGCCACGACCAGCGCTCGCCGCTGGCGAATGCGAAGTGCAGCGCCTGCCGCCGTGCCAAAGCCTGCACGGCCGGCCACCAGTCGCGCGCAAGTTCGGCGGCCGGCAGATCCTGCATGTCCAGCAGCCAGCCGGCCAGCGCGAGCGCCGTGGCTTCCCGCGTGAGATGGCGGCCGGGAATGCCCGCCCGCGCCGCGAGTGCGCGCAGCAACGCATCGTTGCCGGCCACGCCGGCGAAAGCGCCGTGCAACCGTGCGGGCAGGCGCCCTGCCCCCCACAGCCACACGCTGTTGACCGGTGCCAGGCCTCTCGCCTGGCGGGCGGCGTTCAGCGGATGCTGGTGCAGCAGCACCTGCACTTCGTTGAGCAACAGCCGCCACCGACGTCCGTCGCTGCCTTGCGGCAGATGCTGGTACAAGTCCTCGCCCAGCGCCCGCTCGGGCGCGGCGAAGTCGGGCACGGGCACATCCGGAGGCAGGCGCAGCTGCCAGTGGTTCGGGCCGGTGATTTCCAGTTGCAGTCCCGCTTCGGCGAACGTGGGTTGCAGCACCTGCGCGTAAGCCTGCGCCTCGCCCGGCTGCAGCGGCATCGAGCCGCAGGCGAGCAGGCGCACGCCGGTCATGTCCGGCTGCACCCAGGCGGGGTCGGCATTGAGCCACGTCGCATCGCCCGCGTCGCCGGCCAAGTATTCGCGGATCAGCGCGGCGGCAGGCAAGCTCGCGGCATCGACATGGAAGGCAGCGGCGACGCATTCGAGCCGGCCGCGGGTGTCATCGGCGAGTCGGTCCGACCGCGCCAGCAGGCGACGCAGCGGATGCGCGCGATCAAAGCGATCCAGTGCCGGCAGCCACAGCTGCGTCGGTTGGGCGCTCATCGACACTCAGGCTTCCAGCACTTCATAGAGGGCCATCCATTCCGCTTCCAGCGCCTCCTTCTCGCGCCGGAGCTCGGCCTGTTGCTGGCTCAGCTTCATGAGCGCGGCGGTGGGGCCGTTGTAGGTTTCAGGATCGGCCAGCTTCGCTTCGAGCTGGGTCAGCTCGGTTTCGATGCCAGCCACGCGTGCTTCGATCTTTTTCACGCGCTGGCGCGAGGCCTTTTCGCTGTCGCGTTGCTGGGCCGCGGCGCGACGGCGTTCCTCGGGGGATTCGACCGGTGCCGCGGGTTTCGCCTCCACCTTCGATCTGGCGGCTTTCTTGTTCGCAGCGCCGCGCGCACGCAGCCAGCGCGCGTAATCGTCGAGGTCGCCGTCGAACGGCTCGACCACGCCATCGGCGACCCGCCAGAAGCTGTCGCTGACCATGCCGAGCAGGTGGCGGTCGTGCGACACCAGCACCAGCGCGCCGTCGAAGTCGGCCAGCGCATCGGCCAGCGCCTCGCGCATGTCGAGGTCGAGATGGTTGGTGGGCTCGTCGAGCAGCAGCAGGTTGGGTTTGTCCCAGGCGATCAGCGCCAGCGCGAGGCGCGCGCGCTCGCCACCGGAGAAGCCGTCCACCGATTCGAAGGCGCGGTCGCCGGCGAAGTTCCAGGTACCGAGGAAATCGCGCAGCACCTGCGCGGCCGCGTCCGGCGCCTTGTCCTGCAGGTGATCGAACGGGCTGGCGCCGGCGCGCAGGCTTTCCACGGTGTGCTGGGCGAAATAGCCGATCCGCAGATCCTTGTGCGCCTTGCGCTCGCCGCCCATCGGCGCCAGTTCGCCGACCAGCGTCTTGACCAGGGTGGACTTGCCCGCGCCGTTCGGGCCGAGCAGGCCGATGCGTTCACCGGCTTCGAGGCGGAAGCGCACGTCGCGCAGGATCACCGTGGCCTCGCGGCTGGCCACATCGTGGCCGGGCAGATGGTCGTCGCCCTCCTCGCGCGAGCCGGCCGGGTAGCCGGCGACCACCTCTTCCAGCTGCAGCATGGAATCGGGCACGCGGTCGGGCTTGGCGAACTGGAAGTGGAATGCGCGCTCGGCGCGCACCGCCTCGGTGCCCGCCATCTTTTCCAGCCGCTTCATGCGCGACTGCGCCTGCTTGGCTTTGCTGGCCTTGGCCTTGAAGCGGTCGATGAAGCTCTGCAGGTGCGCGCGCTCGGCCTGCTCGCGCTCGTGCGCGATCTGCTGCTGGCGCAACTGCTCCGCGCGCAGGCGTTCGAACGCGCTGTAGTTGCCGCTGTAGAGCCGTGCGCCGCCGTCGACCAGATGCAGCGTATGGTCGATCACACCGTCGAGGAATTCGCGGTCGTGCGAGATGATCAGCAAGGTGCCCTGGTAGCGGCGCAGCCATTCCTCCAGCCACAGCACGGCGTCGAGGTCGAGGTGGTTGGTGGGCTCGTCGAGCAGCAGCAGTTCGGACGGCGCCATCAGCGCCCGCGCCAGGTTCAGGCGCACGCGCCAGCCGCCGGAAAACTCCCTCACCGCGCGCTCGTGCGTCTCCGGCGCAAAGCCGAGCCCGTGCAGCAGGCGCCCGGCGCGGGCGCGGGCGTCGTAGCCGTGCAGCTCCTCGATGCGGTGGTGGGCGCGCGCCATGGCCTCGGTGTCGCCGCGCGCCTGCGCATCGGCCTCGTCGCGCAGCGCAGCCGCCAGCACCACGTCGCCACCCAGCACGTAGTCGATCGCCGGGTCGGGCAGCGCGGGGGTTTCCTGCGCCACCGACGCCAGGCGCAGCTTCGCCGGCAGGCCGATGTCGCCGGCGTCGGCCTCCACCTGGCCCTGCAGGGCGGCGAACAGGCTGGACTTGCCGCAGCCGTTGCGCCCGATCACGCCCAGCCTCCAGCCGCCCTGGATCACCAGGTCGATGTCGGACAGCAGCAGGCGGCTGCCGCGGCGCAGGGCAAAATGGCGGAACGCGATCATTCGGTATGCTTCAATCGGGCGAACGGCCGCACATGATAACGGCTATGCCGGTCACACCCGCCGCGCCTGCCCGTGGATAGTCGCAAACAGTTCTGCTACAACGACGCGGCAACGCCTTGCGCGGAGAGGGGACCATGTTCAAGCATCGCCACAGCCTGCCCTTGCTGGCAGCCATCGCTTTCAGTGCCGGCACCCTGGTCGCGCCGCAGGCCGCCCGCGCCGACAACCTGCTGATCCATCGCGTGCAGCAGGAGAAGGGCATGAACCTGCCCGTGCGGGGCATGACCATGGCCCAGGTCGAGAAAAAATACGGCGCGCCGCAGCGCAAGCTCGCGCCGCGCGGTGGCGACACCCGGAAACACCCGGTAATCAACCGCTGGGAGTATTCGGATTTCATCGTTTACTTCGAGCATGACCACGTGATCCATGCCGTGCTCAACACCCCGGCCGGCAACAACACCAACCCCGCCACGGCGAACTGAGCATCCGCTCGCGACGCGCCTCGCGGCGGCGCGGGGCGCGTTTTTCATGCCGCGCACCCTTGTGCGCCACCCTCCCGGGCGCCCCTCGGACCTGCAAAACGGCAGTCCCGCCGCTTTGTGCTGCGCGTATCGCTTAAACTTCGCGACCCGCGCCGTGCCGCATGGCCGGCCTGCCCTGCACGAGATTCCGTCATGACCGAACCCCGCTGGCGCCTGCCCGCCGAATGGGAGCCGCAAGCCGCGGTACTGATCGCCTGGCCACACGCCGGCACCGACTGGGCCGATCGCCTGGTCCAGGTGGAAACCACCTACGTGGCCTTGGCCGCGGCCGTCGTCCGCTTCCAGCGGCTGATCGTGGTGGTGGCCGATGCGGAGGTTCGCGCCCGCGCCGAAACCCTGCTGCACGCGGCGGATATCGACCTGGCCCGCATCCGCTTCATCGAACTGCCCTACGACGACACCTGGCTGCGCGACTCCGGCCCGGTCACCCTGAAGAGCGACAATGGCCGCTTCCAGCTCGCCGATTTCCGCTTCACCGGCTGGGGCGGCAAGTTCGGCGCGGAACGGGACGACGCGCTGATCGCGGGTCTGGTCACCGCCGGCGTGTTCGGCCGGGCCACGCACCGGCGCATCGACTGGGCGCTGGAGGGCGGCGGCATCGAGAGCGATGGCGCCGGTACCGTGCTCACCACCTGGAAATGCCTGCACCAGCGGCATCCGGAACAGAGCCGCGAGGCGATGGGCGCGATCCTGAGGGACAGCCTGCACGCCGGGCGCATCCTCTGGCTGGAACATGGCTATCTCGAAGGCGACGACACCGATGCGCACATCGACACCCTCGCCCGCTTCGCGCCCGGCGACCGCATCGTGTACCAGGCCTGCGGCGACGCCGGCGACACGCACCACGACGAACTCGGGCGCATGGGTGAGGAGCTGGCCGCGCTGCGCACGCTCGACGGGCGCCCGTACCAGTTGCATCCGCTGCCCTGGGCCAAGCCGGTCATCGACGAGGGCCGCCGCCTCGCGGCCTCGTATGCGAACTACCTGATCATCGACGGCGCGGTGCTGGTGCCCGCCTACGGCGACGCGGTCGACGACGAGGCCGCACGCATCATCGGCAGCGCCCACCCGGGCCGCGTCGTGGTGCAGGTGCCCTGCCGCCCGTTGATCTGGCAGAACGGCAGCCTGCACTGCATCACCATGCAACTGCCGGCCGGGCTGGTATGAGCCGCCTCGGCTAGAATGGACGATCCGGCAGCACGAGGATCCAACCGATGACCCGCAAGACGCTCAAGGTCGCCCTGTTGCAGGAGACTGACCGCGGCAGCCGCGACGCCAACCTCGACGCGATCGAGGCCGGCCTGCGCGAGGCCGCCGGAGCCGGCGCCGGACTGGTGCTGCTGCAGGAGCTGCACAACGGCCCGTATTTCTGCCAGCACGAGTCGGTCGACCTGTTCGACCTGGCCGAGAACATTCCCGGCCCGAGTACCGCACGCATCGGCAGGCTGGCCGAGGAGCTGAAGCTGGTGGTGGTGGCCTCGCTGTTCGAAAAGCGCGCGGCCGGGCTGTACCACAACACTGCCGTGGTGTTCGATCGTTCCGCCGCGATCGCGGGCAAGTACCGCAAGATGCACATCCCCGACGATCCCGCGTTCTACGAAAAGTTCTACTTCACGCCGGGCGACATCGGCTTCGAGCCGATCGACACCTCGGTGGGCCGCCTCGGCGTACTGGTGTGCTGGGACCAGTGGTATCCGGAAGCCGCGCGCCTGATGGCGCTGGCCGGTGCGGAACTGCTGCTCTACCCCACCGCCATCGGCTGGGACCCGAACGACGCGCAGGACGAGAAGGATCGCCAGCGCGAGGCCTGGGTCACCGTGCAGCGCGGTCACGCAGTGGCGAACGGCCTGCCGCTGCTGGCCTGCAACCGCACCGGCTTCGAAGCCGACCCCAGCGGCGTCGGCGCAGGTATCCAGTTCTGGGGCAGCAGCTTCGTGGCTGGGCCGCAGGGTGAATTCCTCGCAAGGGCCGGCACCGACCGGCGCGAACTGCTGGTCGCCGAGATCGACATGCAGCGCAGCGAGCACGTGCGCCGCATCTGGCCGTTCCTGCGTGACCGCCGCATCGACGCCTATGGCGACCTGCTCAGGCGTTTCAGGGACTAGTGCGTTCGCCCCTGAACGCGAGAATCACACCGGCGGCCGACCCTGGCCGCACTCCCCACGACTTGCTTCGTGCGGAGCACGTCCCCATGCTTGAACCATCCCCGTGACCAGCACGCCCAGCGCATGAGTTTCCCCGAACCCGCCCCGCCCCTGCCTGCCGTGCTGCAGGACCAGCCGATCGAACGCGTGCAGCGCGACGGCGTGGAATACGTGGTGCTGGGCACCGCCCACGTCTCGCGCACCAGCATGGAAGCGGTGCAGGCGCTGCTGGAACACGAGCCTTTCGACGCGGTGGCGGTAGAGCTGTGCGAAAGCCGCGCGCAGGGCATGCGCGATCCCGACGCGTTCAAGCGCATGGACCTGTTCCAGGTGATTCGCCAGGGCAAGGCCGGCATGGTCGCGGCCAGCCTGGTGCTCTCCACTTTCCAGAAGCGGCTTGCCGAGCAGTCCGGCATCCAGCCCGGCGCGGAGATGAAGGCGGCCATGGACGGTGCCGATGCGCGTGACCTGCCGCTGTGGCTGGTGGACCGCGAAGTCGGCACTACGCTCAAGCGCGCCTGGCACGGCGTGGGTTTCTGGCAGCGCTTTGGCCTGCTCGGCGGCCTGCTCGCCAGCGTGTTCGAGCGCGAGGAAATCGAGGCCAGCGAGATCGAGAAGCTCAAGCAGGGCGACATGCTGGAGAGCGCCTTCAGCGAATTCGCCAGCGAATCAAAACCGCTCTACCAGAGCCTGATCGCCGAGCGCGATGCCTACATGGCCGCGCGCCTGCGCGAGGAAGCGGCGCGCACCGCGACCGGCACGCCGCGCCGCGTGCTGGTGGTGATCGGCGCAGGTCATCTGAAAGGCCTTTGCCAGCTGCTGCGCGAACAGCAGGGCGACCCGGCGACAAGCGCCGCCGGGCTGGCGCAATCGCCGCCGAAGGCACGCTGGCCGAAGTGGCTGGCGGTGAGCCTGGTGCTGCTGGTGTTCGTGGCGATCGCCTGGGCTTTTCATCGCAACGCAGCGCTGGGCACGCAGGCGCTCACCGCGTGGGTGCTGTTTACCGGCGGCTTTGCCGCACTCGGCGCACTGGCCGCCGCAGCACATCCGCTCAGCATCCTCGCGGCGTTCATTGCCGCGCCAATCAAGCCGTTCCGCCCCGGCATTCCCGCCGGCGGCATCAGCGCCACGGCCGAGGCCTGGGTGCGCCGCCCGCGCGTGGCGGATTTCGACACCCTGCGCGACGACATCGTGCACTGGAGCGGCTGGTGGAAGAACCGCGTGGCGCGCACCCTGCTGAACTTCTTCCTGGTCAGCCTGGGCACCATCGTGGGCGAGTACAGCGCGGGCATCCATATCTTCCGCAGCCTGGTCTGAGCCTGGTGGCGCATGCCGCGGATCAGCCGGGTACGGCAGGTTGTCCGTGCCCTGAGCTGCTGTCTATACTGCGACGATTGCTGCATTCATTCGCATCCGTCGCCGCACCTGGGGAACGATCTCGATGATACGACTGCACACACTCGGTCTGGCAGCCGCTGCCGCCTTGCTGGCCACCGCCAGCGCGCACGCCGCAGGTGACAAGGCGGCCGGTCGCACGCTGGTCTACACCTGCGCCGGCTGCCACGGCATACCTGGCTACTCCAACGCCTATCCGGGCTATCCGGTGCCGAAGATCGCCGGGCAGAACGAGCAATACATCATCAACGCACTGGACGGGTACAAGAACGGCGACCGCACCTATCCGACCATGGTGGCGCAGGCGCAGAGCCTGTCCGAGCAGAACATCAAGGACATCGCCGCCTACCTGTCCAGCCTCACGCCGATCAAGTGACCGAAGGATTCCGCATGCAACGTGCACTAACCCTGCTTTCGTGCGGCGCCCTGCTGGCGTTCGCCTCCGCTCCACTGCTGGCCAGCGGCAACGCCGCGGACGGCAAGACCAAAGCCGCCGCCTGCTTCGCCTGCCACGGCGCCGACGGCAACGCGGTCGACCCGCAATACCCGCGCCTCGCCGGCCAGTACAACGAGTACCTGCAACAGGTACTGCACGAGTACAAGGACGGCCGCCGCAACAACCCGATCATGAAGGGCATGGTGGCAACGCTGTCCGACCAGGACATCGAGGACATCTCCGCCTATTTCTCCAGCCTGCCGACTAAGCTCGACACGCTGAAAGGCCATATCCAGGGCGACTGATCCGCTCCGTGCCTTGAAACAAGCAGCCCGCCTCACGGCGGGCTGCTTGTTTGACAAGTGCGGCATCGATGGCCGCCCGTTCGAAGTTCGCGATCGGCGACGATCGCGAGCATCCGGCGCTCAACCCAGCGCCGACTTGCCTTCGTGCTTGCTGTAGTACGGCTGCTTGCCGCCGCTGTGGTCGGTGCCATCGCGCACCGCGGTCACCTCGGGCACGCGCTCCCGCAAGGTTTTTTCCACGCCCTGCTTCAGGGTGACGTCGACCATGCCGCAACCATGGCAGCCGCCGCCGAACTGCAGCTTCACCACGCCCTCGGCGTCGACCTCCAGCAAGGTGACGCGGCCGCCGTGCGAGGCCAGCCGCGGGTTGATCTCGGCATCGAGCACGTAGCGCACGCGCTCGATCACGCCGGCTTCGAGCCCCGGCACGTCGCCCTTGATCTTCGGCGCGCGGATGTTCAGCAGGCCACCGGTGGCGTTCGGCTCGAAGTCGATGCTGGCGCCATCCAGCCACGACGCACTGCCGCCCTCGACGTGGAAGTCGAAACCGGCGCACTCGATCGTCCACTCGTTGCCGAGCAGCTCGGCCGGTTCGCAGAACTCCAGTTCGCAGTTCGCCGCCGGCGTGCCCGGCGCGGTCACGTGCAGGCGGATGCCCAGCCCTTCGTTGCCCTGCTGCGCAAGCAGGCGGCGGAAATGCTGCTGCGCCCGTTCGGAAATCTCGATCATGCTTCACCTGTGGCAGACACCGCGAAGGCCGCGCCAGCGCGCCCGTCGAATCAGAACCATTTTAGTACGGTTTCATGCCGCCCGGCAGGTTTTGACTTTTGCGCGCACAACTTCGACGCTGCGCGCCTTGTCCTTGCCTCTGATGGAGCGCCCATGAACATCCACGATTTCGCCAGCCAGCATTGCCAGCCGCGCAAGGGCAAGGAACACGCGCTGGGAGCGGACAAGATCACCCAGTTGCTTCAGCTGCTGCCCGACTGGAAACTCACCGCGGACGGTCGCGCGATCGTCAAGGACTTCCGCTTCCGCGACTTCCACCACACGCTGGGATTCATCAACGCGGTGGGCTTCATGGCCAACCACGAGGATCACCATCCCGACATCGAGGCCGGTTACGGGCATTGCCAGTTGCTGTGGTCCACCCACGACGTCGGCGGGCTCTCCCTCAACGACATCATCTGCGCGGCCAAGGTCGAGGCGCTGCTGGCGCACTGAGCGTGCGGCGGTTTCCCGCGCCGACGATGCACCGCTGGCTGGCCGCCGCAGGCTTTGCGTTGCTGCTGGCGCTGCTGCTGTCCGGCCTGCGCGAACTGGCCGCGCGGGTCACCGCGGGCCAGCTGCAGCGCGCGGCGGATCGGCAACTGGCCTTGATCGCGCACGGCCAGCCGCTGTGGCGGTGGCGGTTGCGCCAGCCGCACGACCTCGTCGCCGGCCGCGCCTTCGGCGCCGCCGACGTGCGGCACGCAGGCGGCGGCCTGCGCATCCGCAGTCGCGACGGCACGCCATTCGAACTGGGCCTGCCGGTGAGCGGCATGCTCGATCCGGGTCACTGGCCCTTGCTGGCGCTGGATGGCGAAGCCGACGCGCCATTCCGTCTCGGCGTGGCGTGGCGACCACGGCTGGGACAACCGGGTTGCCTCGGCTGGCAGGACACCCCCGTCGCAGCAGGTCCGGTGCACGCCGTGGTCGACCTGCGCCGCTTGCACTGGCGGGCTGCCGATGGCAAGAACTGCGCCGCCCCGCAACGGATCCAGATGCTGCGGCTCAAGTTGGCGCTCCCGGCCGGGGCGTCGCTGCATCTGGACGAGGTGGCGCTGCGTCGGGATGCCTACCTGCCCGTACCCGCCCGGCCCTCGCTGCAGCTTTCGCCCGATCCCGCGACGGCCGGGCGGCAACTCGCCGATCCCGCCTTGCCGGCCGCGCCGTGGATCGCCTTGCCGGCGGGCGCCTCGGCCGAAATGCAACTGGCCCTGCGCCAGTTGGTCTGGTGGCAGCGACCGGGCGCCCTGATCCTGCCGCACGGCAGCACACCCATGGCTGCGGGCGACTCTGGCGGCAACGGCTGGCTGCCCTGGATCGGTACGATCGGCTATCTGCTGGCGCTGGCGAGTTTGGCCTGGCGCGCGCCGCGCCTACGTGGGCGCCGCTGGCTGGAACTCGTCGCCTGCCTGGCCGGCCCCCTGTGGCTGGTCGTCGGACTGCAACTGGGCCTGCGCCTCTCGTTGCCCGGCCTGCTGTGCTTCGGCGGAGCCTTGCTGTTCGCGGCCCACGCCGAGTGGCGGCAACGCCCCGGCAACTGGCGCTGGCTGGGCGGCTGGCGTGCCTGGCTGACGCCGTTCGCCTTGCTGCCGCTGGCTCTGCTGCTGATCACCGGGTATGGCGGCCACTACAAGGCGCCCACGCCCGGGCATGTGCTGATTTATCTGCTCTGGGCCATCCTGCAGCAATGGCTGGTGCTGGCCGTGGTGCTGCGTCGCCTCGAAGGCGGAAGGCTGCGCCCGGACCTGGCCGTGTTGCTCACCGCCCTCGCGTTCGCCCTGTTGCATACGCCGAACGGGGTCTTGATGCAGCTCTGCCTGCTGGCCGAGTTGTGGTGGGCGTGGTGCTTCCGGCGCTCGCGCGCGCTGCTTCCGGTCGCGGCGGCGCATGCTGCCTGCGCCCTGCTGGCGGAAGCCGGCCTGGTGGGCGGCCTGCTGCGTTCGCTGGAGGTCAGCGCCCGTTTCTTTCTTTAGCCGCGGCCTGAATGTATGGCAGGCGCTTGCCTTTCACCGCCAGCACGTCGAGGAAGGTCTTGAGATCATCCGGCAGCGGCGCGGAAAAGCTGTAGAGGCGTCCATCCAGCTCGAAGCTGAGATGCGAGGCGTGCAGGAACAGCCGCTGCAGACCCATTTCGCGGAAACGCCTGTTCATCTCGCGGTCGCCGTACTTCGGGTCGCCCGCCAGCGGATGGCCGACGTGGGCAGCATGCACGCGGATCTGGTGGGTACGGCCGGTGCCCAGCGTGGCCTGCATCAGGCGGGCGCCGGGGTACTGCTCCATCTCGCGAAAGAAGGTCAGCGCCGGCTTGCCGTCCTCGCTGACCCGCACCATCCGCTCGCCGCCCTGCAGGACGGATTTGCGCAGCGGCGCGTTGACGTCGAATTTCGCCTTGGGCGGATGGCCGACCATCAGGCACAGGTACTGCTTGGTGACCTCGCCCGCCCGAATTGCCGCCTGCAGGCCGGTCAGCCCCGCCCGCGACCTGGCCAGCACCAGCACGCCGCTGGTATCCCGGTCCAACCGGTGCACCAGCTCCAGCGATTCGTGCGGCCGCGCCGCGCGCAGCAGCTCGATCGCACCGTGGCTGACGCCGCTGCCGCCATGGCTGGCGATCCCCGAGGGTTTGTCGATCACCAGGAAGTGCTTGTCCTCGAAGATCACCGTCTCGGCGATCGACGAGACCAGCGCATCGGGCGCCTCCCGCCCCTCGGGCCGTTCAGCAACCCGGATCGGCGGAATTCGGAGCATGTCGCCGTCGCTCAACCGCGTATCCGGCTTGGCCCGCTTGCCGTTGACGCGCACCTGGCCGGTGCGCAAAAGGCGGTAGATCATGCTCTTGGGCACCCCCTTGAGCAGGGTCGCCAGCGCGTTGTCGATCCGCTGGCCGTCCCGCTCGGGGCCGATCGCGACTTGACGCACACCGTGAGGTACGTCGCGGGAAGTTGCCGTCTGCATTGAAAAAAACCTGTCGAAATAGGATACTCGGCGAGCGTCATTCCCTGCCCGCCGAGACCGGTTCGGGCCGGGGCCCCGCCCGTCACGCCGGCGAGGATTGCGCCGGATGTCCAAGGGATGATTCCCAGGCAGCGGTCGCGACTCCCTTTCATCGTAACGGTTCGGGCTGTCGTTTGCCCGAAGCCTTGTGCCAGGGTGCGACAGGCGCAGCAGACCGAACAATCCGGGCGCCGGGAACGGCGCCGTCACATGAGCCGCTCCACCGCAGCGGCGCGATCCCCGGCAGGCCGCCATCCCGGCGCCACCGCGGCACGCGACGCGCGGGCGAGCCGAGGAAAACTACAATGAAGCGCATGTTGATCAACGCAACTCAGCGTGAAGAGTTGCGCGTGGCCATCGTCGATGGCCAGAACCTCTACGATCTCGACATCGAAATCCCCTCCCGCGAACAGAAAAAGGCCAACATCTACAAGGGCCGCATCACCCGCGTCGAGCAATCCCTGGAAGCCTGCTTCGTCGACTACGGCGCCGAACGCCACGGTTTCCTGCCGCTGAAGGAAATCGCCGAGCAGTACTTCACCCCGGGCCTGAACCCGCACAAGTCGGGCATCCGCGAGCTGCTGAAGGAAGGCCAGGAGGTCGTCGTCCAGGTCGAGAAGGAAGAGCGCGGCAACAAGGGCGCCGCCCTGACCACCTTCATCTCGCTGGCCGGCCGCTACATGGTGCTGATGCCGAACAACCCGAAGGCCGGCGGCGTGTCGCGCCGCATCGAGGGCGAGGACCGGCAGGCGCTGAAGGAGGCCCTGGAGCACGTCACCGTGCCCGACGACGTGGGCCTGATCGTGCGCACCGCCGGCCTCGGCCGCGATGCCGAAGAGCTGCAGTGGGACCTGGACTACCTGCTGACCCTGTGGCGCTCGATCTCCAAGGCCGCCAGCGAGCGCAAGGCGCCGTTCCTGATCTACCAGGAATCCAAGCTGTTCATCCGCGCCCTGCGCGACTACCTGCGCAGCGACATCGGCGAGATCCTGATCGACGAGGAATCACTCTACGAGGACGCCCGCGAGTTCATGCAGCAGGTGATGCCCACCTCGCTGCGCAAGCTGAAGCTCTACAAGGACGACACCCCGCTGTTCAGCCGCTACCAGATCGAGACCCAGATCGAGAGCGCGTTCGACCGCCAGGTGCGCCTGCCTTCCGGCGGTTCGATCGTGATCGACCAGACCGAGGCGCTCACCGCGATCGACATCAACTCGGCCAAGGCCACCAAGGGCTCCGACATCGAGGAAACGGCGTTCAACACCAACCTCGAGGCCGCAGTGGAGATCGCCCGCCAGTGCCGCATCCGCGACGCCGGCGGCCTGATCGTGATCGACTTCATCGACATGGACAGCCCGCGCCACCAGCGCGAGGTCGAGGACAAGCTCAAGGATGCGCTGAAGCTTGATCGCGCCCGCGTGCAGGTGGGCCGCATCAGCCGCTTCGGCCTGCTGGAGATGTCCCGCCAGCGCCTGCGCCCGAGCCTCGGCGAAGCCACCCAGATCGTCTGCCCGCGCTGCGAAGGCCATGGCGCGATCCGTGGCGTGGAATCGCTGGCGCTGTCGACCCTGCGCCTGATCGAAGAGCACGCGATGAAGGACAACACCGGCCAGGTGCTGGTGCAGGCGCCGCCCACGGTGGCCAACTTCCTGCTCAACGAGAAGCGCGCCAGCGTGGTCGAGATCGAGCTGCGCCACAAGGCGCACGTGGTGATCGTGGCCGACGACAAGCTGGAGACGCCGCACATCCAGATCCAGCGGATCAAGGAAGCGGACATGGGCGAGCACAGCAAGCCCAGCTACGAGCGGCTCACCGCGGTCGAAACCACGCCGGTCCCGAAGATGGGCCAGACGCTGGGCAGCAGCGAACAGCCCGCGGTCAGCGGCATCGTGCCGGCCACGCCGGCGCCGGTACGCGAGGAGGCGGCCGCCACCGCGCCGCCACCGGTGCAGTCGCGTCGTCCGGCGGCGGCACCCGCCCCGATCGCCACGGCCCCGGCCGGGGGCATCATCGCGCGACTGTTCGGCTGGTTCCGCCACGAGGCCGCCGCGCCGGCCGCCACGGCACCCGCCGCCGCGCCCGCAAGTGCCGGCGACAGCGGCCAGCCACGCGGCAACCGCCCGCAGCAGCCGCGGCGCGAAGAGCGCAACCGCAACGCGCAACAAGGCGGCAACCGCCAGCGCCGCGATGGCGGCACGGCCTCGGCCAAGCCGAACCCGCAGCAACAGCAGGCCCGCAACAGCCGCCAGCAGGGCAACGAGGCGGCGTCGCGCCAGCAGCAGGCCACGGCGCAGGCGCCGAAGCAGGAACGCCAGCAGCCGCGCAACAATGCCCCGGACGGCAACAAGGCCTCCCAGCCGGAGCGTGCCGAGCGCAAGCCCGCGGCTCCCGCAGCGGCCGCGGCACCGAAGCCGGAAGCCCCTGCGCCGCGCCCTGCCCCCGCGCCCGCACCCGCCGAGTCCGTCGACGAAACCAAGCTGGCCGCACTTCCGGCGGCCGGAGCTCCCGAGGGCGCCGACGCTGCCGCCGACGCAGAGAATCCCTCGCGCCGCCGCCGTGGCCGCCGCGGCGGTCGCCGCCGCCGTCGCCACGAGGATGCCGCTGCCGGCGCCGCGGAGAACGCGGAGCAGCTCAACGAGCTGGACGACGAGGATCGCGACGAGGCCGATGACGCTGCCGAGGAAACCGGACCCGCTGCGGTGCCTGCAGCCGTCGATGCGGCGAGCCGCCCGGCCATTGCCGACAAGGCCGCCACCGATGCCGCGGCGGCGGCACCGGCCGCTCCGGTCGTGCCTCGCGCTGCGCCCGCGGCCCGTGCCACGCCGGCGCAGGCCGAGCGTGCCGAGTCCGCGCGCGCGGTACTGACCGAAGCGCCGCTCGCCGCCGCGGTCGCCACCGCCTTCAGCCTGCCGCCGCTGCCCCCGATCCCGGAGAAGCCGGCATCGCCGAGCGCACCGGCGACGGACGTGGCCCGCCCGGTCGGAACCGACATCGCCACCGACAGCGAAACGAACCCGGCACGTGAATCCGCGCCAGCGGTCGTAGCGCCGAAGGAAGCCGCCGCGCCCTCACCCGCGCCAATCCCGGCTCCGGCCCCGCTCCCGTTGGCGGACACGACGGAGGCACGCGCGGAACCTCCGCACGGAGCAGCCAGCGGACATGCCGCGCCTGTCGTCGCGCAACCGCGTCAAGGCGATCTGCTGGGCCATGCCGAGGCCGCCAATACGCCGGCTCCGGCCGCCCCCGAGGCGAAGGCTGCCGACGCACCAGAGGAAGAAGAAGAGCCCCGGCAGGATGCAGCACCCTGACGCCTGACCTTGCGCCACAAAAAAGCCGGACCTGAGTCCGGCTTTTTTTGTGGACGCCATGTCCGTGGGGCAGCGGCTCAGGCACCCACCTGATGGTTTGGCGCGTCGATCAGTCCGTGCGCCGTCATCAGGTGGGCCAGTCCCAGCACGTGCTCCACGCGCAGCTTCTCCATCAGCCGCTGTTTGTACGTCGACACGGTCTTCGGGCTCAGGTTGAGCTGCTCGCCGATCATCGTCAGCGGCTTGCCGCGCACCAGCATCATCGCCACCTCGAGTTCGCGGCTGGACAGCGCATCGAATGGCGAGGCGCTGCCGTCCAGCGTGGCCAGCGCCAGCTGCTGCGCCACCGCGGGCGCAAGATAGCGCCGGCCGGCGGCCACCTGGCGTACCGCCGTCACCAGCTCATCGGCGCTGCAGCCCTTGGTCAGATAACCCGAGGCGCCTGCGTCGAGCAAGCGCTTGGGAAAGCGGCCATCGTCCACCACGGTAACCACCACGATGCGCGTGGCCAGTTCGGCCCGGCTCACCCGCTCGGTGAGTTCGATGCCGCTCATGCCCGGCATATGCACGTCCACCAGGGCGATTTCGGGCTTGAGGCTGCGGATCAGGCGCAGGCCTTCCTCCGCGCTCGCCGCCTCGCCGCAGATCGCCATGTCCCGCTGCTGCTGCAGGATCATCCGGAAACCCGTGCGCACGAGTTCGTGGTCGTCGATAAGAACGATCTGGATCATGCCCCTGCCCTCCCTGATGAATGCTCCTGGTTGCCGGTATGCGGCGAAGCAAGGCACATGCATGCGCCGCTGCCCCGCCATCCGGAAAGGAAGCTAGGCGGCTTTGCCGCAGGATGCAAGCAAAACGCCCGCATCGATCAGGCTCAGGCCGCCACGGAGTCTCCGGATGGGGCCTCCGTTGCGTCGACCGACGGCCTGACATACGAGGCCAACCGGATCGGTCCGCCGATGCCCGGCATCTCCACACAGACGGCGCGCTTGCTGCGCAGATGCTCGTCGCGCGCGATTTCCCGCGCCAGCGTGATGGCCGGACCCAGAGGCAACCCGCGGAACAAGGTGGTATTGCCGCGCCGGATACTCCAGCGATACGCATCGGTCTGGGTAAGCGAGACAAGCACCATGCAGGCGATCCCTGTGCGCAAGCCGCAAGGCGGCAGGACGACCAGCCGGGGGAGTCCGCGCCGTCGATCCCCTGCAACTGTGCCACGCGTCGCCTGCGCACTCTGTCGGCCGATGCCTACGCATCGTGTCCGCCAAATCGACAGGCCACAGCCATGGTGGCCCGCCTTGCGACACCCGCGCCAGTCCCAACCCGCAACGCAAAGACACCGCTCCGTCCGGAGGCTGCGGTGCTGGCGACCACTCGAAATCCCCGGCAGCCCGTTGGCCACCGGCAAGCGTCCGCTTGTCCCATTTATGAGCTTGTCTTGCGGAAGAGGACGCACTCTGCAGTGCCAACACTCCAGCGGGCGGCACGGGGCTGGCCGGGAGTGGGCTACTGCTCAGGGTGAACTCGCATGCCATATCTTCTTGATCGGCCGGGAAGATCCGCCGCACTGATCGCCGTGCTGGTGCTGGCCAGCCATAGCAGCGCTGCGAATGCCGGGGCGCGCACGGTGGTCGAGGCGGCGCTGAAGGCGATGGGGCAGACACACGATCTGCACCAGGTTTCCTCCTTGCGCACCCAGAGCGTCAAGGCACTTTGGGATGTAGTGGAATTCGATCATGCCGATGCGCCCTTTATCTTCCAGGGGGTAACGCAATCTCTTGCCGTCTACGATCTCCGCGGCGATCGCCGGCTGACCGATGAGGTCCCGGTGGGCGATACCGATCCTTCCACGATGCCGCATGTGCGGACGCTGGTAACACGGTCAGAGGAACGCATTGATCACCTTGCCGGCAGCCAGCCTGCAAAAACGGTGCGACTAGAGCCGCCTGCCGCCTGGGAAATCGAGGAGCCGATCAGTGCGCTGCTTTACGCAGAAAAGGCAAATGATCTCTTGCAGGAGCCGGATGTTTCCTTGCACGGAATCCCGCAACACGTGGTTTCGTTCCATCTGGGACGCTTCCCCGTGCGGCTGTTCTTGGACGTGTCCACGGGCATGCCAAGTGCGGTCGAAGTCTTGCGGGTGCAGCCGCGCGCCGACAGCTCGGACATCGCGTACAACGCCATGGGTGATCTCACCGATCGCATCGAGTGGATGAATTACGCGGTATTCGATGGAGTGCGGTATCCGGTCCAGGCCGACTTCTTTCGCAACGGAGTGCACCTGGAAGTGACGACTTGCAACGATCTGCGCGTCAATGGCGCCCAGGAGGACCAATACTTCCAAATGGCGCAGACCGATGTTCCGCTATCCCACACGACGAGCGATGAGCTTCAGCTCGGACAAGCGGTTGCACGGGCTCCCGACCCCAAGGCGCCCATCACCGAGATCGCACCCGGGATCGTGCAGATCCCGGGGTCCTGGTTCACAACGATTGTGCGCCAGCCGGATGGCCTGGTGATCATCGACGCACCCATCTCCAGCGGTTACTCGCGCAAGGTGCTGGATGAGGCTGCGCGGCGCTTCCCAGGAGTGCCGGTCAAGGCGTTGGTTACCTCTACCGCGTTCTACTGGCATGTGGCCGGCATCCGCGAATACGCGGCCAGGGGCATCCCCATTTATGCGCGGGATCGCAATATCCCGGTGATCCGGGCCTTGTTGAATGCCCCTCACACGCTGGCGCCGGATACGCTCGCCAAGCATCCGGCACCTCCGATCCTTCACCCGGTCTCCCAGCCAACGCATCTGGGGCAAGGACGCAACGCGATCGTGCTGTACCCGGTTAGTGAGGGTGAGCAGCCCATGCTTATGAGCTGGATAGCAAGCGCCCATTTGCTTCATACCGCCGAGATGGTCATGCCGCTCGGGCCTCGGGGTGCGCTGCTGCAACCCGAGTCATTGCTGGAGCTGAAGCATTCCGTGGAGAAGACACCTGTTGCCACCAAAGGCTTGCGCATGATCGGCATGCACATGCGACCCACACCTTGGAGCACACTTCTGGACACGCTGAAGAAAGACGGACTCGGCGAAGCTCCGGGCGCCTAGCCTATGTCGCGGGGACGACGGGCATGTGGCCGCTGCGGCGGATTGGCAGCGTGCAATCAAGGGACGGCCGGCCATCGCCGTGGCGCAGACCGCCCTCGATGGCTTGCTCCACGAGGCTGGCCACGTCCTGTCGCGCTTTCCGGCCAGCTGCCGAGTATCCCTGGCCATCCCGACAGGCAAAGGGTGGACATGCTTTATCTCCATCATGCGAACGTCCAGGTCGCCGATCTGGGGACAGGGTACGACTCCACTACCGGGCGGGCTTTGCGGCAGGTTTCCGCGCCCATGGGGAAGGTTTTTCCGACATCCATCGCCCCGGCACGGCGCGTAATGAAGCGCGCTCCATTTCAACACGCCCTTCGGGAGCTCAGTCAGCGAGACGGCAAGGCGGAGCACGGCTTGAAACCAGCCTGGGTACAAACAAGGCAATTTGTACCCAAAAGTGTACCTATAGCTCCTGGACGCCCTTGGACGACGCGGGTGGGCTTCAGACAATTCGGGCAAAGAAAACCCCGCAGATCGCGGGGTTGTTGAAATTCCGAACAATCTTTGACAGTTCGGAATCTTGCATTGGTGCCAAGAGGGGACCCGTAATCTCAACCAAAGCATTGAATTTAAAGAATTCATAGGGAAGAAATATGGCATTTATACCCAAATTTGTACCCAATTGCGAAGCCCTGCCCCGTGAGCTCGCCCAAATATCGGCACTCCTGGGGTCAACAGTTCTAGTCCCGTTTAGGGCATCGAATTGGGCAGTCGCGGGGGCAATGGGCAATGCCCTCTCAATGACATCAAGGGCATGTTCGAGGAGAATCGGAGCCTCACAAGACCCCGGCGCGAGATCATCGCCGCAAACCCGGGTTTGAGAGACCGGGCGGAGGCGAAGACGGCGTCCCTGCCCCTGCTGCTGGCGGGCGAGCTGGAAAAGCGGGATGTGAAAGCACCGCTGGCGATGCTGGCCGCCCGGATCGGTATGGCTGCCTTTGGCTACGCCGTGTAATCCTGGTTTGCCGATCCGTCGAGAAATCTGGAATCCCATTTGGACATTGCGCTCCAAGCTCTTGATGACCTGACGGGCCAGCCAACCAGCCGTGATGGGCATCCTGGGCAGAATACCTACGTGCAGAAGTACGCTTCGCGGTCCAGGTCGGCGAGCAGGCCTGGACGGGTCGGCCGCCATCCCAGCCGTTCCTGAGTGCTCTGGCTGGAGGCAGGGTTGTCGTAGGCGGCGAACGGGGCGAGCCAACTGAACCGCCGAACCGCCTCTTTGGGCGTCATGCTGACCGCGGGCAGGTTCAGTCGCCGTCCGATCACCTCGACGATCTGGCGGAAGGGAACGCCCTCTTCGGCGACGCCGTGATAGCGCGCCCCGGCTTGTCCCTCTTCCAGCGCTAGGCGCAGCAGGACCGCCGCATCGAAGCGATGGACGGCGCTCCACCGGTTCGAGCCGTCGCCGACGTAGCCCGCGCTCTTGTGCTTGCGCGCCGCGGCGATGAACCTCGGGACGAGACCGTGATCGCCATCGCCATGCACCGAGGGCGCGAGACGAACCATCGTCGCACGGACGCCACGTTCGGCCCAAGCCTTCACAGCCGATTCGGTCTGCGAGCGCATCCAACCCGGAGAGCACGGGTCTGGCTCGTCGTCTTCCGTCGCCGCTCGCCCCTCAGCCATGCCCATGGTGCCGAACACGGTCACCAAAGGCCTGCCCGACCCCTTCAACGCCCCAGCCATGGCATCGATCGCACGGCGGTCGGCGGCGGTGATCGCCGCGCCAAACCGGTCGACGATGCCGCCCGGCGAACCGCCGAGGATGACACCAAGCCGCCGGCCCAGCGGGATATCGCCTGGACCGTGGATGAAGGCCAGGTGGATCACGCCGTCGGCGGCGGCCGCTCCGGCTCGTAGGGTTTCAGGCTCGTGCAGTGAGCCTGCATGGGCTTTCGCGCCAAGTTTTGCCAGCTTCCGGGCGGCGTCGTCCGAACGCGCCATGCCGGTGACCTGATGGCCAGCACCAATCAGCTCTTTAACAACCGCCCGGCCGATGAAGCCGCTTGCACCAGTGACGAATACTCGCATTTCGATCTCCCAATGACCTGAGGCCACGGTACCGGCAAGCGATCGAGACGATATATAATCCAAGATCCATATCTGTTTACCAATCGTCCAAATGGATCCCTTATCACAAGTTATCAGCCTGCTGCGGCCACGCGAGTTGAGCTGGCGCATGATTGCGGTGCGGGAGCCTTGGGCCATTAGCTTTCCTGCCGTCCAAGCGGTGGTGTTCGGGCAAATGATTGAAGGGGCATGCACGCTCGAACGCGGCGAGGTTCGGCTGACGTTGCAGCCCGGCGACTTCATGATCATGGCCTGCCCGCCGGAGTGGGTCATGCGATCGGCTCCGGAGGTCCAGCCGCTCGGATTGAAGGCGCTGTTCGCCGATCCGTCAGCGCTTCTGGGTTCCGATCCCGCCACGCCCGCCGCCCGTTTCCTGGCGGGGCATTTCCTGTTCGCCGAGCCCAACGCCGATCACATTGCGGGCCTGCTTTCGCCGATCGTGCATGTCCGCGCGGCTGACGTGGCCGCCCAGCGGCTGGGACGGTTATTGAGTCTCCTGGACGACGAGGCAACGGCGGACCGTCCGGGTCGTTCGCTGGCGCTGGATCGCCTCCTGGAGGTGATCCTCGTGGAGTCGCTACGCCATCGCGCCACCCAAGTGGACAGCATACGACCGGGGCTATTGGCAGGCCTGGCCGATCCGCGCATCAGCCGCGCACTGCGGGCTCTGCACATAGAACCATCACGCGGTTGGACCGTGGCTCACCTCGCGCGGGAAGCGCGTATGTCGCGTGCCGGATTCGCGGCCCGGTTTGCCGAGATCGTCGGCGTCTCGCCCATCGGCTATCTGTCGGCTTGGCGCATGTCGCTGGCCAAAGCCGCCCTGGTTTCGACCAAGCGTCCGATGATCGAAGTAGCCAAGATCGCAGGATACGGATCTGTCAGCGCTTTCAGCACCGCGTTCAACCGCGCCACAGGGATGTCACCGACGACTTATAGTCAAATGGCGGCAGACTGAGGCAAGTGTCCAAATTCACTGCCGCTGGCCCACACCTCTGTAGGATGGCGTCTATCCAACAGTCGCCGGGAAGTCTTGTGCCGCGACGTTTTCAGAAATTGCGCATAGCAGGTTACCCCTCCTCCCAGATTACCGCCGGCATGTCGCATGTGGCTGCTTTGCCGTTCCTCGTTCCCAGGAATTTTTCTTGGTGCCTTGTTCGTCCTAGCCACCCGCATCGCGCAAACACGGACGTAGTCATCCGACGCGTAACGCTCACGGCCGGCTGAACACCACGCCGTGCGGCATGGCGCTGCCGTGCCAGCCGTCTGGCGGCGCATGCGAGAGGTCGATCGTCATGGCCGGATCGAGCTGCAATGCGCCAGTGCGGAGGTCGACGCGGGCAAAGCGCACCCGGGTGGCAAGCGCCCCGTAGCCGGTGATGGCCAAACGATCACCGCCCGGCTCGAGCGCCAGCCAGTGCGGGTACTCATCTGGCGGCAGTAGGATGCGACCGACTTCACGCGGATGTTCCGGATCGCGCACGTCTAGGCTCACGATCGCGTGGCCGCTTTGCATCGCTTCCACCAGGAAGTCGCCCGCCACTACCGGCACCTCGCACATGCGATAGCCGAAGTCGTAGACATGCTGCAGAGTCGGCTGCGCACCCACGAGATGCTTGAGCAGGAACAGTCCGCAGTTGAAGGTCGGCACCAGTACGGTCTTGCCGTCGGCCAGCAAACGCGGTTCGGAGGAATCGGCCGCCGTGTCGTAGATCCAGTCCGGTTCATGCGGCAATGACAGCGTCTGCAGCAGCTTCAGATCGGACAGCCGCCAGACCTGCACCACATGGCTCACCTGCGCGCCCATCATGTCCGCGCTGCCGGTGACCACCCGGTCGGCCGACGCCACCACGGCAAGACTGTAGGGCCGCACGTTCGGATGCCCTGGCACCCGGGCCGACGCACTGCGCACCACGCGCCCTTGGGGGTCGAACTCCACCAGCCCGCCCGTCGCATGGTTGAAGCCGCCGGAATACTGGAAAGTAGCCAGCGTGTTGCCGTCCGCCAGCGCCACGAATGAGTGTGGATAACTCAGGTCGCCCACGCTGCCCAGGCTGCGGGCCAGCCGCGGGTGCTGCGGCCGGTGGAGGTCGAACACGTCGGTGCGGTTGGCCAGCCAGTCGTTGGCATAGAGCATGTCGTCGGCCGGTTCGGCGTAGTTGGTGTGATGGGCCATCGCGGCCGGCCCGGCCGGCACCATCGCCACGAACCGCCCGAACGACGGCCCCGGTGCTACGTCGAACACCGCGAGGAAATCCCTGCCCAGCCCCAGCGTCGCGCGTCGGGCGGCCAAATCGGTGGAGGCCAGCGCCATCGTGTCCGCCTGCGGATGGCTGGCCTCCATCGCCCACACGAACAGGTAGCGACTGGGTGGCGAGGCCGCCTGCACCGCCGGCGGCGTGGCCAGGAGCGCGCACAGCAAACCGCGGAATATCGTCTTCACCTGGATCCGCCCCCCTCGCGAATGTGCGGCGAGACTACTCCAGTGAAAGGAGCGCAGCCAAACTCACTGGACGTGGCCCACTTTCCGACGCACCAGACGACATGCCGCCACATCTTTTCTCTGTCGGCAAGACATGGTGGTGCGAGCAACCACATCCTAGGGGGCGGGTAACCGGGTACGGTGGCGGCGACGTCGGATCAAACGCGTACTGCTTCCTACCCTCGATAACTTGCCCTAATCACCCTACCCCAACGTCTATCCCGGATCCAATGCCAGTCCGCTCACAGTGACAGGCTGCGCACGCATACGACGTTGCCCCCAGAGCCCGACTTCGACCCAGGGAGCGTGAGCGTGCCATGGGTGATGCCTGTCGAAGGTTCAGTGATGGGTGCGAACCAAAGGGCGGATTGGATGCAGGTGCGGCGATGACAGAGCAACAAGCCGACCAATCCAGCCAGCGGCCGATGGCCGGGGCTTGGCCATCAGTCCGTGGCGCATCCAGCGAGTGGCTTGCAACGTACATGGATTGTCTCTACCGCCATGCGAAGCCCATGCACATCCCGCCATGCCTGCATACGTTGCGACGTCGTGCGCAGATGCTACCGGTAGCGCTGCTGTTGAGTGGTTGCCAGGCGGGCCTGTTCCATGCCATCAACGCCATCTCCCGCGACACTGGAGGTGGCGTCGACTCGGACATCGAATTCGACCCCGCGCACCGGCTAGCGCTGGACATCTATTCGCCGCCTGGCGCGCACGACCTGCCGGTGGTGGTGTTCTTCCATGGCGGCAATTGGCAGAGCGGCAAGCGCCAGTGGTACCGCTGGATGGGCGAGACGCTGGCACGGCACGGTCTGGTGGTGGTGATTCCTGACTACCGCAAGTACCCGCAGGTGCGCCTGGAGGGATTCATGTCCGATGCCAGCCATGCCCTAGCCTGGGTGCATGCGCACGCCGCCGACTATGGCGGTGATCCACAGGTACTGTTCCTGATGGGGCATTCGGCGGGTGCGCACATCGCCGCGCTGCTCGCCACCGATGGGCGCTGGCTGGAACGGGTCGGCCTACGCCCGCGCCAGCTGGCCGGCTTCATCGGACTGGCCGGACCCTACGATTTCCTGCCGCTGAGCGACCCCGCCTATATCAGCATGTTCGGCGACACGCCCAAGGCGCAGGCGCGTTCGCAGCCGGTTAACTTCGTCGATGGCGACGAGCCGCCGATGCTGCTTTTGCAGGGTACCAGCGATCACTATGTGCGTCCGGAAAACGCGCATGCGCTGGCGACACGCATGCATGCGCTAGGTGAATCGGCCGAGGTTCGCATCTATCCCGGCATGGGCCATATCCGCCTGCTGCTCTCGTTCTCGCATCCGCTGCGCGGCAGCTCGACGGCGTTGCGCGACACCTTGCATTTCATCCGTGAACACGAATCAGATCACGAGGCAGGCTCGTGCGATTCAAGAATCAGCATGCCTGAAGCTCGTGAGAGCTCGATGTCCAACCAAGGGGAAATATCGACATGACGACTGAATTGCAAATGCTGGGTTGGTCGGTGGTGCTAGGGATTGCCTACCTGTTGATCGCGGCGGCCTTCGGTACATGGCAGCGCGGTCTACGGTGGAATGCGGGCAACCGCGACGGCGAGCCTAAGCCGCTCGACAAGTACGCTGCGCGCGCGGATCGCGCCAACCGCAATTTTCTCGAAACCTTCGCATTCTTCGCTTCTACCACCTTGGCGGTGGTGGCGATGCACAAGACCGGCGCGCAAACCGCGCTCGGCGCTCAGGTTTATTTCTGGGCACGCCTGGCCTACCTACCGGTCTATGTGGTCGGCATCCCCTACCTGCGTACAGCGGTCTGGATTGCCAGCCTGTGGGGCATCCTGCAAATGGTGGAGACCTTGTTGCGCTAGTTTGCAGGCTGCCTCGAAGTGGTGCAGTGCATGGATGTGCCGTACGCAGCAGGACCGTCCTGCACTTCCACCTCTCGCAAAGCTCTGCGCATGTTCGGACTCGGCTCCGTCGATCAATGACCGGCTTGATCGCTCGGCGAATGATTCGTCCATGGATTACGCCAGCAGATCGTTATTTGGCAATCCGTTAGTCCTGATCCTGCATGCCCGGTATGCCGCCCAGCGGCTCCGAACTGAAGAACAGGTAGAAGTCGGAAGGCATCTCGATGGTCTGGCCGCGCTTCTCGGCGTGGCACGGTTTCCACACCGAGGTGATGCCGAAGTCGCCCGCCTGATTCGGCCAGTCGGCCAGATCGGCGATTAGCAACAGTTCCACTTCCCTCCAGATCGCCTTTTTCGTTTTCGCGTAGTCATTGGTATTTACGTGACTGTGATTCGGGGTAGGCATGAACACAGTCGAAAGAGGGCCGGACGGGCCATACCGCTCTACGAAGAACGATGCTGATGGATCAGCCGGTTGAGACAGTCGCGCAACTGGCGCACCAAAGCACTCCCACCGGTCCGCAGTGTCATGTGACCATCGCCGGCCGCGGCCCGATCGACGATGTACAGCATGCGTTCCAGCGGCAACCAGGTGCGCCACCACAGCCAGACAATGCCGAGCGCGGCCAGCAGGCCCAGGCAAGCCACGCCCGACAGCAGCGGCACCGCTGCGCGGGGAACCGTGCGCGGCGCGCCGCCGGCCGAGGGCAACAGCAGCCAGGCGGCTCGGCCGTTGGAGACGGGTACGGCAAGCCCGCAGGCCACCGGCCAACCTACGACGCGTAGCGCCTTCGGGGCGCCACTGGCGGATAGCGCGGCACCCCACAAGTGGGTCAATTCGGTCGAAGATGGCGGCTCCACGCCGCTAAAGACCAGCGGGATAGTCGGGCTGGACGTGCTCAGCAAAGCGAGATCCACGCCAGTCGTGTCGTGCACCTCATTCGCGAAATCTGCTCCAACGCGACGGGCCGCCACAACCAGGCCTTGCAAGCTGCGACCGCGCAACAACGGAGCTATCGCCACGCGCAGCAGGCGATCGTTGTCCAGCCAGTATCCCTGTACCGGTTGCTGGCTGGCGATGGCCCTGCGCACCAGCGGATCTTTGGCGATATCGGCGGCGGAGCGTGTCAGTAGGCCGGACATGCCGGCGGGTTTCCCGACAGGATCAAGCACCAAAGCGACGTCGTAGCCGTGGCGGCGCTCGTTCAACTGATCGATGATGGAAGCGCTGTCGATGGCCCCGCCTAGTTGAGGATTGGGCATCAGCGATTGCGCCACGTAGTCGACGAAGGCGGGATCGTTGGCGAGGGCTTGCGAGCGCAGCGCGAGGTTGTCCATGTCCATCCGCTCCAGCGTCGCCAGCAGTTTGCCGCCGGTGGCGACGTTGTGGCGGTCGCCGGCCAGCGCTTGTTGGCGCGACAGATGGATGGTGCCGACGGCTGCAACCACAGCGCCGGCCAGCACCAGCAGCAGGCCCAGCGCAAGGGAACGGTAGGCCGCGCTCACGGGCCGGGCTCCGGATTGATGTCCGCGACGATCGCGGGTTTGCTGATCACCACGCGTTCCTGCAAGCCGCCCAGTGGCGCGGTCACCGATCGCTTCTGCAGTTCGCCGCGCGGGTTCCACACATACAGCGTACCGGGGCCCGGTGGCAGAGCATGCAGGCTGAAATTGCCATCGGCGCTTGCGGTCGTGCGGTAAGGACTGGGCACCACCAGCAGATCCAGCTCCATCGAACGATGCACGTTGCAGCTGATCAGCATCAGGCCGGCACCGTCGAAGCGATGCATGGCGGTCTGGCCTGCGGCCTGTAGGCCGAGGTCGAACGCTGCGCCGGGCGTCACCGAGAACACGTTGTGGCGGATCTGATCCAGATTCACGAACTTCACCGTGCTGCCTAGCGGCACGGCCATGGCTTCCGGCTTGAAGTCGCGATTGACGGTGTAGACCGTGTATGTACCGGCTGGGGCCTTGGGCTTGCCCGAGGCGGGCACGAAATAGATCAAGGTGTTGGTCAAGTCGCTGGCCGAGACGGTCTGTCCGTGCTTGCCGACGAGTTCGATTCGTCCGGCTAGGTCGGCAGAGGCTGGGCCGCCTCCGGATCGGGTCGCGTCGCCGCGTTGCGACGGATGCGACAAGCGGACGCTAGGCATTGGCGGCGGGACCGGCACGGATTGCGCCGCTGGGTCGATCGCAGTCGCCGGTGCGGGCGAGACGAGCGCGGCGACCTCTGGCGACGACGACGGCGCAGCTGGTGCGCGCGTCGATACGACCGGCTGCGCGGGTTCGATCTGGACAGACATGGCCGCCGTGCCAGCGACGGATGCAGCCGATGAAGGCGCCATCGTCGGCGCGGGCGTAGCGGGCGCATTTGGCCTGGGTGCCGGGTTGCAGGCGCACAAGCCGAGTGCAGACAACAGAACCAGTCGTTTATCCAGCATGACAGCCCCCTGTGGCTGTTGTGAACGATGGGCTTGCGCCGTTTCGGGCGCCGCCTTTTTATGGAGAGTGAAACGGCACGAACGCCGCGGTTGGCTGGCGACGTTCGCGTGGAGGATCACTACCTCATGGCTTGGTGATGATCTGCCGGTGCATCGGTGCGAGTTTGGCCAGCAGCTTGTTCTGGGCGCGGAACGGGATGTCGTGCTTGTTCATGGCCTTTTGCAGGTCTTCCACCAGCGCGTTGAAGTCGGCGCGGTCGACGTTCATGCCGCGATGCGCCGCGGTCATGTCCTTGCCGGTGTAGGTGCACGGGCCGTCCAGGATCACGCAGAACTGGTCCACCAGCTCGGCCTTGATGTGCTCGCGGTCGGCGTTCTGGAAGAAGGGGCGTGTGACCGGATCGGCCATCAGGTTGTCCATGAAATCGTTCATCAGCGCGACCAGGCCGGGCCTGCCGCCGAATTGTTCAAATACCGGCTTGAGTGCGGGGTCGCGCGGCGCGGCAGGGTAGGCGTCACCGCTGGCGCCGGAACCGGCCGGCTGCATGGCGGTTTGCGCCGAAACGGTGGTACCGGCGAGAAGGCCGGCTGCAAGCAGCAGGATGCAAGGCAGAGTCTTGTACATGGTCGAAATCCTCATGGCGTGATCGGGTCAGAAGCCCACCTGCACGGACGCATACAGGCCGTGCTGGTTGTCCTTGATGACGACGTTGCCGAGGTTGGCGTAGGCCAGCGTCAGCGAGACGTGCTTGGTCGGCGCCCAGGCGACGAAGGCGTCGTACCAGTCGTCCTCTTTGGCGATGCCAAGGTTGTTCGGTTTCTGGCGGTACTCCGCGCCGATGGCCCAATGGCGGCTGAGCAGGTAGGCGATCGAGCCTTCGAACTCGGCCTGGTAGCTGTCGTGCTTGTCGCCGCCGAAGCCGAGGATGCCGATCTGGTTGGCCTTGGTGAAGCGCAGCGTGGCATCCAGCAGCAGGCTCTGCGACAGGAACAGCTTGGTCGCGCTGATGTAGTAGTCGGTGCCGTGGTCGCTCTTGGCGCCGATCGCGTGCAGGATCGCGCCCTGGTTGTTGCTCTTGTATTGCGCACCCACCGACACCTGCGGCACCCAGCTGTCCTGGTCGAGCACGGCATCGCCGAACAACCGCACCTTCACGCCAATGACGTTTTGTTTGAAGGTGAAACCGCGACCCAGGCCCAGCGCAGCGCCCACGTCTTCGGTGTTGAAACGCTGCTGCGCCACCGAAAACTCGACGCGGTTGTCGATACCGAACATCGCGCCGGCATCGTCGAGGTGGTAGTCCTGCACGTTGACCCGGGTGTAGAAGGCGTTGGCGCCGAACTGCCCTTGGGTTCCGTAGCTGCCGATGAGCGCCCAAGGGGTCAGGCCACCGCCGGCGGAGCCTTCGACCTGCGACACGCCACCGGTGAGCAGCAGCTTGCCACTGACGTTGTCGGCCGGATCGCCGCCGTCGGCGGCCGCTGCCTGCAGCGAAACCAGCCCGCCCGCCAGCGCCAAGGCGCCGACCAGCAGCATCTTTTGCCTGCAAAATTTGTGCATTGCCGCGTTCTCCCTCTTCGGCGCACCACTTGCGCCCTGCAGGCAGATACGGAGCAAGTACGCCGAAGGATGCACGGCGAGATGTTCCTCAATGCATCCGCACCACGTGCCAGTTGCCGTTCACCCCGTCGCCCAGCGCGGTGCCAGGCGCGGTATCGCCGGCGTAGCGGTAGAGTGGGTGCCCTCGGTAGCTCCACTGCAGGCTGTGGTCGCTGCGCGAAACCAGGCCGAATCCGCCCTCCGCCTTGGCGCCCGCCGCCGCGAGATATGGCGGCCACAACGTGGCGCAGGCCCCGTCGCATTGGCTATGACCGCTGTCGCCGTCCGGATCGTAGGTGTACAGCGTCATGCCGCGGCTGCCGACCAGCCGCTGCTGGGCATCTGCCGCTGGCGGTGCTTGCGTTTGCGCGGCGGCGATGGAGGTGTGCAGGCACAGCATGTACAGCAGGACCGAAGCGGTCCGGATCGAAGCCTTCATCGCCTGTCTCCCGTTCGACGCAGGCCCGTGCCTGCCGAGCCTGATACGGGGGCCGGAGGCGCGCGGATGCGGCACTGGCCAGTCTGCGAGCGAAGCGGCGGCTTCGCCCTACCGACAACCGGGATGGAGTCGACGCCACGGTCCCTGCGTGCCGTGGATTCATCCGAATGAGAGAACCGCGATCCGCGCGCCGAGTCAGCGCGCGGGTCGGGCTCAACTGCTGCTGCGCACGTTCTCGTCCGGCCGGTTCAGCAGGGTCACTGGCTGTCCGCGTGCGGCGTCGGGCGAGGCGCCAATGCTGCCCTTGGCGATCACCGGACCGGTGGGTTGGCCAGTGGGCGAGCCGCCCGGTGGTTCCACCGAGACCGCCAGCGCAGCACTAGGGCCGAGCTTGGCCAGCAGCGTGGGATCGAGTATCAGCGTGGTCGGCGCGCTGCCGCCGATCATACCCACCGCGATGGGTTTCTGGCCCGCGGGGATCAGCCAGAGCTCCGGCGCGTGCCCCGCCGCGATGGCCTGCGGCTTGGCGGGCACCACGACCATGCGGCTATGACCGACATCCACCGTAGCCGTCCAACCAACCTGGCCGTCGGTCTGGGTAATGGTTGAAGCCATGTAGACGGCCGCGGGAGCCACCGGTCGCCGCGCAGGCAGCAACAGCAGCACCAGGCAGGCGGCGGCCAGCACGCTGGTGCCCAGCCCCAGCCAATGCCAGAAGCGCAGATTTTCCCATAGGCCCGGCTTCCGGGTCGCTGCATTACCGGACCGTTCGACACGCGACGGCGTGTCCAGTCCGAGCTGGCTGTGGATGCGGTGCCAGACGTAGGCCGGCGGCTCCCTGGATGCGATTTCCTCGCCCAGCGGCAACAACCGACGTTGCCACAGCACCACGGTGGTGGCGACGGCATCGCTCGCCATCATCTCGCGCTCGACCTCGGCCCGCGCGTCGGCACCCAGCACGCCGAGGACATATTCCGCGTAGCGCAAATGGGTGTTGCCGTCGTCGATCGGTGTGTTCATGTGTCGAGGCACGTGCGAAGTTGCAGCAAGCTACGGCGGATCCAGCTTTTCATGGTTCCCAGCGGCACCTTGCAGCGCGCCGCTAGCTCGTTATACGTAACTCCCGAGAAAAAGGCTTCACGCACTGAACGACGCTGCTGCGGATCCAGCTGCTCTAGGCAGTCGCGCAGACGGCGATATTCCTGGCTGTTCTCAGCGCCGACAGCCGGGCCGGGATCATCGTCCACCAAGTCGTCCAGCAGTGCGGGATCATCCAGTGGCTGCTCGCGGCGCTGGCGCAGCCGGTCGATCGCCTTGTTGCGCACCAGCGTGATGAGCCAGGTGATCGCGCTGGCCTTGGACGCATCGAACATCGCCGCGCGATGCCACACCGCAATCCAGGCTTCCTGCAGTACCTCTTCGGCTTCGCCCCGCTCCCGCAGCATGCGCAGGCACACGCCGTACAGGCGCGAGGAGCTGCGCCGGTAGAGTTCGGCGAACGCCGCCTGGTCGCCTGCAGCGGTCTGCGACAACAGGCGATCCAGCGCCTCCTGCTCGGTGGTGCGGTTTGCGGGCATGGGCGAATGTCCGGTATCGGGAAATCAAGTTCTGCATGCCATCAATCTTACCCAGCGAGCGGGGCGCGGTGATGCCATGCGTTTGATGCAGACATCCCATCATGCCCGAGGGATGCATCCGTGTCAGGTCCCGCTACGTAAGTGGAGGTGCTTGCGCAATTCGCAGCATCACCCGGACAGGAGAGATGACATGAAATATGGCTATACCGTACGCGCATTGAAATGCGGACTGTGGCTGGCGTTGGTCGCCGGCGCTACACCATCTATGGCCCAGATGTCGGGCAGCATGAGCCCAGCGGGTTCCGAGCAGACCGTGATGGTGGGTGGGGCCGCCATGTACCCCTCGCGCAACATCGTCCAGAACGCCATCAATTCGAAGGACCACACCACGTTGGTCGCCGCGGTCAAGGCAGCCGGCCTGGTGAATACGCTGGAAGGCCCGGGTCCGTTCACCGTGTTCGCACCCACCAACGAAGCGTTCGATGCGCTTCCGGCCGGCACTGTGACGAATCTTCTCAAGCCCGAGAACAAGGCCGCGCTGACCAAGATCCTCACCTATCACGTGGTGTCCGGCCGGCTGGATGCGAAGGCACTTGATGCCAAGATCGTGGCTGGCGGAGGTCAGGCCAAACTGAAAACAGTGGAAGGTGACTCGCTGACGATCAAAGGTAGCGGCACGCATCTGACTGTCACGGATAGCAAGGGCAACGTTGCCGACGTCACCATCCCCGACGTCTATCAGTCGAACGGTGTGATCATGGTGGTCGACAAGGTGTTGATGCCCTGAGTCCCCTCGGGTTGCGACCCCTCCCGTCGCAACTCCTTGTCCCGGCCACATCCATGGCCGGGACGTTTTTTTGACTGGGAATCACAGTGCGCCGCCATGTGATTTGATTGAAATGGTGCCAAGCCCCGCGATGTGGAGTGTTTCCGAATCATAAACAGGCAAGTTGGTCGATGATCGCCATCAGAGGTGTTTCGGCCGGCGCGCCCCTACCGGTCGACAGCTTGTAGTGCTTGCTGCATGTTCGCGTGGTCGCCATACCCCCGATAACGCTCCCTAATCGCCCCACCCTGCGTCCGCCTCCGGCGGAGGCTGTGTGAAAACGAATCTGTCGGTGGTTACATCAACATTGCATGCAGCCGCATCGGGGCGACGTCACCCGCAATGTAGCGGTCGATTTGCTCTTTCGAAGCTCCACGTAGCAACCACAGCCCTCGGATCAGTGCCTCAAAACAAAGGCGAAGCAGCGCTGGCGCCAGACCAAGCCGGCCGTGTGGATCAACGACAGGATCGCATCCCGGCCCTCGGCCCGCGCAGACGGCTGCATCCAAACCGCTGCAGCGTGCGTAGAACGCTCGTTTACGCAGCCGCCTGCCGAGGTTTCGATGTCGCTCTGGCAACGTATTGTCTACATCAGCAAAGCCACTTTCGCCAACGCCGACCGTGCATCCGCGATCGAGCCGCAGATCGGCCGCATCCTGATGCAGTCGCGCCGCAACAATCCCGCACGCGGACTAGTCGGGGCGCTGTACTACGGCGACGGGCATTTCTTCCAGGTGCTCGAGGGCGAGGTTGCCGCGATCGACGCTCTACTCGACACGCTGCACAAGGACCCGCGCCACGACGAACTGACCGTGCTCTCGCGCGTGTGCATCGAGCGACCGAGCTTCAGCGGATGGTCGATGAAATACGTGGCCGCGGCAGACGAGGTGAGGCACCTGCTGGCCTCATTCGGCCATCGCCGGTTCGATCCCTATGGCTTCGACGATGCGCAGGTCTCGTCCATGGTCGCGCTGCTGCAGCACCGCCCCTCGGTGCCCGGATCACCCGCGGAAGCCCCCTCACGGCAGGATCGCGACGATATCGCGCGTCTCGCCCGTCGGGCGCTGGCGGTCAGCGCGGGGGCACTGCTGCTCGCGCTGCTGGCGATCGTGCTGGCATGGCGACGCTAGCACGGGTGTTGTCGTTCCTGTCCGAGATCATACGTGGAAGTCGGGACTGAACCGTGGACACCGGCCCGCCGCGTCAGCGGGCGTACTTTCCAACCTAGTACTGGATACCGGGATCCCTTGCATGAGCAAGCCGAGTGCAACGCCGCTGCAGATGCTTACTTACGTGCCCAGCTCGGCGAGCGCGGTGGCGATCGAGGTGCAGGGCCTGACCCAGAACCGCCACATGAAGCGCATGGAGCCCCATGCGCACATGTTCTTCGAAGTGGTACTAGTGAAGTCCGGTCGAGGCAGACACGTGGTCGATGGACTCGACCACGAGGCCGAGCCCGGGATGGTTTTTGTGCTCCCGCCGGGGTCGGTGCACGACATGCGTGCAATGGAGGACGCAGATGGGTGGTCCATCCTGTTTGAGGCCGACGGCATCGACGCGAGCCTCTCTCTGGGATTGACTCCCATCAGCGCGCTGCCACGCGGCTTCATGTTCGACCTCTTCCGACTGCCCGTGCTTCAAATGACACGCCCCATCCGGCTTGGCTCCACAGAGCTGGCGTCGGTCGGGGCACGAGTCGACCAGCTCCGGCAGGAGTTGAAATCACGGCACCCCGGATACGAGCACGCGGCGCGCGCCACTCTGCAACTTCTGTTGATCGATCTGACGCGGCTTGCTCCGTGGCTGCAGGGCCAGACGGACACATCCGCGGCGCCGGCGGACCTCGTCTCGCGCGCATTCACCGACATTGACCACCATTTTCGGGAGGCATCTGCGTTGACCCTGGCGGCCTCCCGACTTGGATATTCCGTGGGTCACCTGACGACGCGACTTCGACAGCTGACCGGTCGGACCTATGGGGAGTGGGTCATCGAGCGTCGTATGATCGAATCGCGGCGACTGCTCAGCGCCACGGATCTGGGCATCGGCGAGATCGCCCAGGCGCTCGGCTATGCCGAGGTGGAATCTTTTATCCGCCGATTTCGCGCCCGCCACGGACTCACTCCGTCTGCCTGGCGTGAGAGCGCTCGCATGGCACACCGCATGACATCGTAAATGCAGACAGTTCCGGGATAAGTGCCGACCTGTCCACACCCTCGTGCTACCGCCACGATGGATCTCGCACTCAACGCGGGACACCATCCATGAAAAAGATATGTACGGTCTACTTCAGCGGCTACGGGCATACGGCACGCCAGGCGGCCGCGGTGATCAAGGGACTGGTATCGGTCCACGAGGTCGAGGCCTCAGAGATCGTCATCGACGCCGAAGGCCACGTACAGGACGACGCCTGGGCTCAGCTCGCAGCAGCCGATGCGATCGTCTTCGGGTGCCCGACCTACATGGGTAACATTCCCTGGCAGTTCAAGCGCTTCGCGGACGACAGTAGCAAGCCCTGGTTCGCGCGCCACTGGCGGGACAAGTTTGCTGCGGGCTTCACCAACTCCGGATCCATGAACGGTGACAAGCATTCGACCCTGAGCTATCTGTTCACCCTGGCCATGCAGCACGCCATGTTGTGGGTGGGCTCGGATCTGATGCCCGCAAACACGCTCGCCGCGCAACGCGACGATGTGAACTACCTCGGTGCCTTTGCCGGTGCCATGGCGCAATCGCCGGTCGATGCTCCGCTTGAGAACGCTCCGGGAGCAGGCGACCTGAATACCGCACGCCTGTTCGGCGAGCGGGTCGCCCGCATCACCTCACGCCTGATGCCGGCCTGACTCCCGTCCCGTCATCGCTGTACCCGACCTGTTCCCACCTCAGCGGCACCACGTCCGCACGTAGCCCCTACCCAGGAGAAAGGCATGCGCAAGTCACTGCACGTTGCGATCTTCGCCCTGATCGGCCTGATGGTCGCCACGGCCCAGGCGGCAACCCTCGAGGAAAGCGGACTTCACCTGACGGTGTACAACCCGGGGGCGAAGTCGCTATTCCCCGTGTCGTCGGAGATCGTGACCGGACCACATCACGCCATCCTGATCGATGCGCAGTTCCAGCGCGATGACGCCGAAAAGCTCGTGGACGAAATTCGCGCCACAGGCAAGACGCTGACCACGATCTACATCAGCCACAGCGACCCCGACTACTACTTCGGGCTCGGCGTTATCCACAAGGCATTCCCTGCCGCGCGCATCGTCGCGACGGCGCCGACCATCGAGGCGATGTCGTACCTCATGGCGGGCAAGAAGGCCTACTGGGGGCCGATCCTGAAGGCGAATGCGCCAGATCAACTGATCCTTCCCCAGGTGCTAAAAGGGGACCGCCTGTTGGTGGACGGGTATCCGCTGTTGATCGAGGGACTGGATGGCCCTACCCCGGAGCGTTCGTTCGTCTGGATTCCCGAGCTTAGGACAGTGGTAGGTGGCTCGGTGGTATTCAGCGGGACGCACGTGTGGGTTGCCGACACGCAGACGCCAGCGTCGCGAGCGCACTGGCAGGACACTCTCGGACGCATCGAGAGCCTGCATCCGGTCAGGGTGGTGCCTGGTCACTATCTGGGCAACGCACCGGACGGCCTGCGCGCGGTCGACTTCACGGCCCGATACCTCGAAGTCTTCAACGAAAGACTGGCCCGCGCACCTGACGCGGCCGACCTCATCGAGTCAATGAAAAAGGCCTACCCCGACTTTGACAGCACGTCCTCCTGGCTCGAACTGGGTGCCCACGTCGTGATGGGTGATACCCGTTGGCCCAAGTGAGCCCGATACCTGTCCCCACCTTCCAACACCGAGGCATCTGAATGAAAACGCAGATTTCGATCATGGCGCAGCTCGTCGTTCTGGGCACGCTGGCCACTGGATCAACGCAGGCTATGGCCGCCTCCACCGGGCCAGGACACGCCAATGGATCGGTCATCTCGCACCGCGATAGCGTGGCCTCGCACATCGCCACCTTCGATGAGCTCGACTTCGACGTGTTCACGCACCAGAAGTGGGATCGCCTCGGGGAGAGCCATGCGCAAGACATCGTCGTTCACTGGCCGGATGGTCACGTCACCCACGGCATCGAGCAGCACATCAAGGACTTGAAGTCGATGTTCGTCTACGCGCCCGACACCCGTATCAGCGCCCACCCAGTGAAGTTCGGCCAGGGCCCGTGGACGTCGGTGATCGGGGTGCTCCAAGGCACATTCACCCGCCCCATGCCGGTCGGGAACGGCAAGTTCATCCAGCCGACCGGCCGCGCGTTCAAGCTCGAAATGGTCACTATCGGTCACTGGAAGGGGTCGACCATGGACGAGGAATACCTGTTCTGGGATAACGCCACCTTCATGAAGCAGTTGGGGATCGCACCCTGAGTTTGAAGGGCAGTCCTTCTCGAACGTTCGCGGATTGCCGGTTGAACACCTATGGCCTGGGACTGATGAAGAGGTGGGGCGCCGGAAAGGGCCCCATATCGTCGGCCGGTGACGGCCCGAAGTGCACCGTCCCGTGGGCGGCCTCGCCTTGCGCGACGCCCGATCATTGCTGTCGCAGAGAGGAATCACCAGATCCGGTAGCACTCGGCGTCCCCCGTCAGCAGGACCACCAAGGACAACACCATGCCACCGGGGGAATGGCGTACTCACCGCATGCCCTTGACCTTGGTCAACATACGTAGCAAGCTAACTAAATGAGCCATCCTACTTTGGATTTCAAGCGCGCCTACCTCGCCATGCGCCGCGCCCTTGAGCAAACCATCAAGCCGTTCGACTTTTCCGTCGCGCAATTTGATGTGCTGCAGCTCCTGATGCACGAGGATGGCCTCGAACATCGCGAATTGCAGCAACGGCTGGCCATCGCCTCGCCGACGCTGAGCAAGATCCTCGATCGGATGGAGCGCGACGGGCACCTGCAACGTAAATCGGATCCCACCGACGGACGCGTCAAGCGCATCTACCTAGGCTCTCACGCGCGTACGCTTTGCTCGTCGGAAGCGTTCTGCGATGCCGGGGACCGGTTGGTTGAAAGCATGTTCCGCGGCTTTACGGAACAGGAACGCCAAACCTTCACGCACCTCCTCCGCCGCATCGAAAAGAACCTGGAGTAATCGCGCGCTTCCATCCCGCAAGGGATGCAAGCCTTTGTTTTTGTTCATTTAGTTAGCTAGCTACCGAAATAGAGCAACACCCAACGTGCCCCGCTTTCTGCGCCGGCTCGACGCATCGAACAACCACGGAGACAACCCATGAACCGCATCACTCCCTTCCTGCAAGGCCTCGTCGCACTCGCATTCATCGTGCTCACGTTCGCACTCGTTGCGCGTCCAGGCGCCATGCACTGTGTCCTGTTGCCTTTTGCATCCCATGGCTTGGGAAACACCCTACGCATCGGGGCCAGCGCGCTGGCCGCTGTGGCCATGCTGGTCTCGGTACGGGTACCGTTTCTCGCCTTCTTCGCCGGCGTGTTCGCCGGGCTTACCGCCATCGTTCTTGGCACCCAAGCCGCGCTGCATGACGCCATGATCGACCTGCCCATCGCGGCGGGCCTCACCCTGGGATCGGCTGCCATCGCCGCCTTGCAGCCTCTCGGATTGCGCGTCCTCGGCTTGCCAAAGGCAGCGGATCTTCCGTACGAGCCCGTCGCCGAGGCATGGGTCGTGAAGACCTACGGCGAGGGCGTCTGGTTCGAGAGCGTACGCGCGGGCGTAGACGGAACCCTCTACCTGGCGGCAAACATCGGCCTTGATTTCAACCGCAGCGACTACTACCGCGGCGCCCACGGCGAAGTGATCGCTCGCCGCCCGGATGGTTCGGAGCAGGTGCTGTTCAAGACACCTAAGGGATCCGCCGCCGGTGTATTCGCCGTCACCGACGATGGCGTGCTTTATATGACCAGTCACGGAGCGACATCGGGCATTTGGCGTATCACCCCGGACGGACAGGGCACGCTGTGGGCGCGCCTGCCTCGCGGCGCTTGGCCCAACGGGCTGGATTTCGGACCCGACGGCTGGCTCTATTCACCGGACAGCTCATTGGGGCTGGTGTGGCGGATCGATCCGGCAAGCGGCAAAGCCGAGGTCGCGGTCGAGCATCCGTCGCTGCGCGCCCGGCGGTTCATCGCCCTGGCCCCAGGTGCCAATGGCCTGCATTTCATCGGCCACGACCTCATCGTCACCGTATCCGACAGTACCGAGGTACTTCGCTTCCGCATGGACGCAACCGGACGCTTCGCGGCGCCCGAGATACTGGCGACCGGCATCCCGGGCGATGATTTCGCCATCGGAACGGATGGATCTTTGTTTGTTACGACCCACCCCTACAACACGCTGGTACGCATCGCGCCCGATGGACGCCGCTCGATCATTGCCGACGCACGCCAGCAGATCGTCGGCGCCACCGACGCCACTTTCGGGCGGACCGAGAAGGATCGTGACGTCCTCTACGTCGCCACCGACGGTGGAGCCTTCAATGGCGGACCCCGAACCCGTGGCCAACTGGTGGCTGTAAAGCCTTATCCCTCGCGGTAGAACTCCTCGCGTCCGGCAGGACCTGCCGGGCGCTCTCTCGTTTCAAGGCAAAGTGGACAAATCCATGCACAAGCAACATCAACGTGACATGCGTCGATTTCTCGAATCCACTGCGGACCTGCAGCGTTCAAAGATCGGATCGGCGGCGTTCTACACCCTGGATCGGATCGACCAGAAAACGGGCACCCTCTTGACCCATGTCTCGATCATGCTGGGGATGACGGCACTGGTGTACACCCAGCTCACCACCGGCCAGGCCGTCCGGTGGGCGTTCGAGATAGAGCTCCTAGTCTATTTGACGATCACGCTCGGCTGTCTGTACACCATCGTCATGACCAAGCCTCGGGGTTTGCAGATCGACCCCGCCGTGGCGATGGAAGAAGGACTCAACCGAGTCTTCCGGCGGCTGGCGGTTTATCGCACCTGTCTTTTCGCAACGCTGATCAACACGCTTCTCTTCATGGCGACGTTCATCGCCGAATCCCATCCTCGCCTTTGATGAGCTGCGTCGGAAGGCAGCCGCCACGATCGGGGCCGGAAACAACGTCGAATCCCGGCTGGCCGCCCACCACGGGGCGCCATCTCACCTGATGAGATGGCGCCGCGATTCACTGCGCTCCCGACTTGCCGAGACCGCTGCATGAATGCCCTCCCCGACCGCTACGCAACCGACGACCTGGTGCTGCGCCGCTCCGGCGATGGCTTCACGCTGGTCCAGCGGCTGACCCAACGCTATGCGACCTGCATCACCGGGGCATTCAAGGTGCCCGGCCAGGAAGGCGCCTTTGCACCGTTGCCCGACGACTTGCCACCTGCGCTGGCAAAGGCCCTGCGCTCGCGCGGCATCGCAGAGCTCTACAGCCATCAGGCACAGGCCTGGGCTGCGGCGCAGTCGGGGGAGCATGTGGCTATCGTCACCCCTACCGCGTCCGGTAAGTCGCTCTGCTACACCCTACCGGTGATCACCGCGGCGATGACCCAGCATGCCAAGGCGTTGTACCTCTTTCCGACCAAGGCGCTGGCGCAGGACCAAGTGGCCGAACTGCTGGAGCTCAACCAGGCCGGCGCGCTGGGGGTGAAGGCTTTCACCTTCGATGGCGATACGCCGGGCGATGCGCGCCAGGCGATCCGGCTTCACGGGGACATCGTGGTGAGCAACCCGGACATGCTGCACCAGGCGATCCTGCCGCATCAAACCAAATGGGCGCAGTTCTTCGAAAACCTGCGCTATGTCGTGATCGACGAGGTGCACACCTACCGAGGGGTGTTCGGCTCACATGTCGCCAACGTGATCCGCCGACTGAAACGCGTGTGCGCGTTCTACGGCGTGACGCCGCAATTCATCCTGTGCTCGGCGACCATCGGAAATCCGAAGGAACACGCCGAAGCGCTGATCGAAGATGCGGTCACCGCGATCACCGAGAGCGGCGCGCCCACCGGCGACAAGCACGTTCTTTTGTGGAATCCCCCCGTGGTCAACCCGGACCTAGGGCTGCGCGCCTCGGCGCGCTCGCAAACCAATCGCATCGCACGGCTAGCGATCAAGTCGGGTCTCAAGACGCTGGTCTTCGCCCAGTCGCGCACCATGGTCGAGGTGCTGACCAAGTACCTAAAGGACGTGTTCGACAGCGATCCACGCAAGCCCGCGCGGATCCGTGCCTACCGCGGTGGCTACCTGCCCAAGGAGCGGCGCGCCGCGGAGCGTGAGATGCGCGCCGGCGCCGTCGACGGCATCGTCAGCACCTCCGCGCTGGAGCTCGGCGTGGACATCGGTAGCCTCGATGCGGTGGTGCTGAACGGCTATCCCGGCTCCGTCGCCGCGACCTGGCAGCGCTTCGGCCGTGCCGGTCGCCGGCAGCAACCCGCGCTCGGGGTGCTGGTGGCCAACTCCGATCCGCTCGACCAGTATCTGGTGCGGCACCCGGAGTTCTTCCAGGGGGCGCCACCGGAGCATGCCCGCATCCAGCCGAACCAGCCGCTGATCCTGCTGGACCACATTCGCTGTGCCGCCTTCGAGTTGCCGTTCGTCGGCGATGAGCTCTTCGGCACCGAAGTCGCTACGCCCTGGCTCGACGTGCTGGGCGAGGAAGGCGTGCTCCATCGCGAAGGCGATCGCTGGGAGTGGATCGCCGACAGCTACCCGGCCATTGCCGTGTCGCTGCGTTCCGTCGCCGGCGGCAACTTCGTGGTGATCGATCGCACCAACGGTCGCCAGACGATCATCGCCGAAGTCGACTACACCGCCGCTCCGATGACGCTCTATGAAGGCGCCATCCACATGATCCAGTCTATGCCCTACCAGGTGGAGCGGCTGGATTGGGAAGGCCGCAAGGCCTACGTCACGCGCACCCACGTCGACTACTACACCGATGCGATCGACTACACCAAGCTCAAGGTACTCGACAGCTTCGCGAACTCCCGGGCTGGCTGCGGGGAGGTGCACCACGGCGAGGTGCACGTCGTGCGGCGCGTACCGGGCTATAAGAAGATCCGCTTCTACTCGCACGAGAACATCGGCTACGGGCCGGTGAACCTGCCCGACCAGGAGCTGCATACCACCGCGGTGTGGTGGCAGCTGCCACAGGTGGTGTTGGACGCGGCCTTCGAACTGCGCCAGCAGGCGCTCGATGGATTCCTGGGTGCAGCGTATGCGCTGCACATCGTCGCCACGGTGGCCGTGATGGCCGAGGCGCGTGACCTGCAGAAGGCCGTGGGCAGCGGCGACGGTGCCTGGTTCGTGAGTACCGACACGAGCGGACGGGGCCAGATTCGCGGCACCGACGGGCAACCGGCGGGCCTGGCCGCGGAGGCGCCGTTCACGCCGACGGTCTACCTCTACGATGCCTTTCCGGGCGGGATAGGTCAGAGCGAGCCGCTGTTCCAGCGGCACGAGGATCTGGTGGCGCAATCGATCACCTTGATCGAGCGCTGCGCATGCATGGGCGGATGTCCCGGCTGCGTGGGACCGATACTCGCGGCGGATGAAACGGCGGACACGACCCCGAAGGCGCTGGCCTTGCGGGTGCTGGCACTGCTGGTGGCCCTGTGAGCGCACTGGCTGCTCGGCTGCGACAACTGCGTACGCAGTCCGGTCAGGCATCGCAGGTACCTCCGCCCAAACCTGCGCTTTCGCAGGACGTACTCCAACTGATCCGCCGGCGTACGCGCATGCAGGACGCGCCCAAGGGAAGCGCAACAAGTGACCGGTTCGTGCCGGGGACCGAAATTGCCCCCGGGCTGTTCCTCACGGAGGCGATCATGGACTGGGGATGCCCTGAGCCTCTGATCGATACCACCTTTGCGCGCTGGACGGAGCCGGTAGCCCATCGACGGCTGCTGCACTTTGATACCGAGACGACCGGCCTCGCCGGGGGCACCGGTACGCGCGCCTGGATGATCGGTGCGGCGGACTGGCAGCCCGATGGGCGCTTCCGCGTGCGTCAGCTGACGATCACCACTACAGCCGCCGAAGTCGCCATGCTGCGCTTGTTCACGACGTGGTTGCAGCCGGACACCGTGCTCGTGAGCTACAACGGCAAGTGCTACGACGCGCCGTTGTTGGCCACGCGCTATCGGCTGGCCCGGATGGCGAATCCACTTTCCGGGCTGGGACACCTGGACCTGCTCCATCCCGTGCGCCGCCATTGGAAGAATGTGTGGCAGAACTGCCGCCTGGCCACCGCCGAGCGTGAGCTGCTGGGGGTGATAAGGGAGGACGATTTGCCGGGCTCAGAAGCGCCCGCTGCCTGGCTGAGCTATCTGCGGGGCGGCTCAGCTCTGAACCTACGACGTGTCTTGGCCCACAACCATCAAGACGTGAAAAGCCTAGCGGGGATGCTGCTCCGCCTGGCTCGAGTACCTCCATGACGCATCGAGACTCCCCAACGCCGCGCTACGACACTTTCGAGCTCAAGCTGGTCCGAGCACAGGACCCTCTGGGCAAATCAAGACATTGAATGTAAAGCTTTTAGCCAACCACAGACAGGCGTTTATACCCATGCCTGTACCCATGTTGCGACGGCAGGATCGGGCTCAGAGCCCTTGCGCGCACCACGCGCGTCAGCGCTGATCGGGCGAACAGCGGCACAACCCTCGTCATTTCGTACCATGTTGAAGTGGAACCCTGCGAGGTGGCGCGAGCGATTCATGCGCCTCCAACGTTATACGCGCACATGCCTCGTGCGCACCCGATCAAAGTGAGCCCTAAATGACTGACTTGTTTGCCGATCCCGACTCTCACACAAAACGACGTGCAGCTGAACAGCCGGTGGTGCCAACCACTTACGGCAAAACGTTGCGTGATCTTGGCAAGTACGAGAGCGCCGATCTTCCTAATCTCGATAGGCTCCTAGACCGAACCCTCAACGACATCGAACATGCTCATAACTGTCGCGAGCGAAGCTCTCGGAGTTTCGACACTCTCTGGGACAAGGTATGTGAAAATCTGATAGTAAAGAGGAATGCTACTTCATTCGAGAACTGGAAGAACGCATCACTTGCAAAAAATAGCGAAAAAAAGGAAGAGCTTGGAAAAAAGGTTAGTGCGCTTTGGGCCAAACGATTCTTACCTGATCGCCAAGAAGATCCTGCACTAAGAAAAGCAGACGGCGATGCCTATGAGGCCGCGAAACGGGAGTATGCCAATTTTGAAACGAAGGCTAGGGTGACCACGGACGACATCCTCGAGGTTGCGATCGCCTACTGGATTGAGGCAAGGAATGCTCGGAAAGACAACGATGACCTACGGTGTTTACACGCATTGATCGAATGCTGGACAAATATCGGTAAGACGCGCTCAGCCAAGACGGAAAGTGAAGCGAAGAGCGACGCGGGTGCGAAGCAAGGCAAACAGGTAAGGGATGCTATTGCCGCCATAGCAACAAAAGAACTCCACGCTCTCAACTTGACCTCAAGGATGGCGGATCCGATTTACCTCTTGGGCACCGTGGTGTCAAAAATGCAGAGCGACCCTCTGCATGCACAGGTGTTGAGGGCATACGACGCGCAGGCAATCGCAAGCAAAAAAGTGACGGACAGTGCAAACGATCGAATCGTGGCCACGCTGATGAAGTGGGCGACCGCCAAGAAGCCAAGCTACCCAGATCTCGTTACAGCCTACAAACAGGCGCTGTATCAAGCGAACCAAGCCAAAGTCAAAGCAAAAACGTAAGCGCTTGTCAAGCCAACAGCTGGCCGCCGGGCTCCAAGGCGGCCTGCACCTCGAGAAAATCCTCCGTGCAGCAGCGCAATTCTGCGTAGCTGTCCAACGGAGAAAATACCGATGTCACATGTTCATACGTTCGTCTTCGCTGGGCGGAGCTTTGCCCCATGAATGCCCCGGAGAAGGATTCGCCCACTTCGGGGGCGCCGTCACCGTTTTTGTCGTTTGGAGATCAGTCCGAGGAGGAGCAGATCGCTCAGCTCATCAAGCTTTTCAGCCTCCCTCCTGTGCTGAGCAAGTCCAAGGCCATCTGGGCGACTGGCGACAACCCCACCGCGTTTTACGCGAGGCAGGATCCCAAGAGCCCTGACTTTGATCCTTCCTACCCCGAGCAGATTGGTGGCCGACGCTCTGGCAAAGCGCCGAGGAACTACTGGACGGTGGATATCCTGCGATGGAAAGTTCGCATCGCCAGCCGAACCAGCCGCGGAGATCAGGGCCAATGAACACTCCCATTCAGAGCGCCACGATCCGCGCGCAAGTTTCTGGCTCCGCTCCCGAGCCGGAGATCATGAACGGTAAAACGGCAATGCTAACCAGCTCGGAGGCCAGCCGGGACACGGCGCTCATGATGCAGGTGGAGGAGCGGTCTCGCATGGACCCTCATGGCCTCCGTGATGGCGCGCCGCTGGCCTTTGCTTTGTATGCGGTCGCTATTGAATGCTATCCAAGGCTGTTGAATGGGACTCTGGACAAGGCGACGCTACTTCAACGCTTGCGGAGGCGGGTCCCCAACTCCGCGTTCCAGATCGATTACGTTGCCAGGCAAGCACTCAAGTTTATCAACCCACGTGGACATGGTGCCAACAGTGCACGATTCAGCCATGAGACGCTGGGCTGGTTTCGGCAGGCGTATCCCGAAGACGCCCATTTGACCGCTGGTTTGAGCTTGCTCCTCTGCGCAGCGAAATGGTGGGCCTCCGAACAGGGGCACCGATCAATCCAACCTCGCATGAATCCACTGACCACTTCCCATCTTGACAGGAAGCTCAAGGATTTCGGATTTCTGCTAGGAGAGCGTCAAGCGATCTGTCGAATGCTACGGCGCCCCTCGAGCCATCGGTAATTTCCGGTGGCACAGAACAGCCTCAATCCAGCCGCCCGCGATCGCGGGCGGTTTTTTTTCGCCGATAGATCGTGATAACCAATTCATAGTCAGCTTGATGTCCATTGAGACCCCGATAACACAGACTAATCATCCTTCATCGAGATCAACGCGCCCACCGGATTTTGCGCCAGACTCAACTGCCCCTCGTTGCCACTACCGGCGGCACCGCTGCGGCACGGAGCGCCGGCCCCAGCACAGCGAGCTGACCGATCAGCCAGAGCGCGATCGCACCTGCTGGAAAGTAGGTCGGTGGCAGGCGGGGCAACTCGTAATACTGCATCAGAAGAAGATTCATGCCGTAAGCCAGCGCCATTCCCAGCGCGATGCCGATAGTCGCCAGCATGAAGTTCTCGGTCTGGAAATAGTGCAGGATGTCGCTGCGGGTGGCGCCAAGTGCGCGCCGCACACCGATGGTGCGACGGCGCTGCCCTACCCAGAAGCTGGCCAGTCCCGCGATACCCAACGCGGTGATGACGAGCATGGCCACGATGACGCCCACCAGCATGCTTGCCATGGCACGGTCGTTCTCGAAGAACGACCGGCGCACTTCGCCATAGGTGCGCTGTTCAAGCACGATGCGGTTGGGGTCCAGACGCTTGAGCGCGGTCAACGCGGCTTTCAGGATGTGCTTGCGGTCCCCTGCCCGGACTCGGATCACGTAGCTTCCACCTTCCGTGGCGGTCATGCGTATCGGATCTCGCTCATACTCAAACTACAACCCCATCGAGCCAGCCTCGCCTTGCTCGCCGAGCAGGATGCGTTCGGCAAGCGAAACATCGTTTGCAAACTTCCGAGGTGCCCCACGCCGCTTGGTGCCTTCCGGCTGCTTTGGAGCCTGGCCCTTACGCATGTTCTTGCCGAAGGACTTCGGAAGAAGAAAATGACCATCGGTCTTGGTGAGGTACCGGATCGCATCGCGGACGCCACGCAGCATGGCTTCATCCATATAGTGGACGTGACCTATCGCGTTGAAGCGATACTCGTCCTTGCGCAGATAGCAGTTGAACCCCGAAGCAAACTCCGGAGATCCAACGCACTCGTGGATCCAGTACATCCTGAGCAACTCAGTCAGCTTGTACGACTGGAAATGCTTGTCTCCATCGACTATTGCCATCAAATGCAGATGAACGCCTCGGTCGTAAGCGTGCTCTCGCTTGATGATGTAGCCAAGGACATCGCGGATGATGCGTCCTTCCCGGAAATTGCGGATGAACTTCTCCACCGCCTGCTCGATCCTACCCTCCTCCGCAGCCTTCTTCGCCTCGGCTTCGACATAAAGATCCACGCGCAGCACCAGCGGACGCGCATGCGCACGTAGGATCGACAAGAAGTATTCGCAACAGGACTCGAAGTTGTCCCGTTCCTGGCGCTCCAGTTGCTCGATCAGCCGTCGAAACTTGATAGAAGTGCATACGTGCCTGATGACGCGCACCAAATGCGCCAACATCCGCCGCGGGTAGGCCTCACCGATCAGCAGCTCGGAGCTCGTGTTGGTGAAAAAGCGCAGTCTGGGTTCCCACTTGCGGGCCAAGCGCATTCCAACGGCAAGGTAGGGATGCATGTCACGTTCGCGGCCCCATGCCTTCGGCGCTCGACTGACACCTCGAATAGCGTGCCACAGTAACCGCCCCTCCGGAGAGATAGCGTATCGCGCTGATTCACCAGTGCCCACCTGCGTCCACGGCGGAGCCTTGGACTTGGTAACACGCTTGATGGCGTTCCGCAGGCTATTCAGATAATCCACTGCCACTTTGTTCTCACCTACCTCGTAACCGCACTGGCGATCTCCTTGTTCGTCATACCATTCGCATGGCACCAAGACCCCAGATGAAACAAGATTGTGGAATCGCTCTCCAAGCAATGGAATGACATTCACCATGTAATCATGCATAACGAATAATCCGATCTTAAGTTTTATCGAAAATATGGAATTACTAGTTATTTGGAGTTAAGCAACTCCAATTTGAATCAAGCAAGTCAATGAACAAAAGATCAAACTAGCCTCCTAGATACTTAGACAACGAGATAAAACTAATAAGTAAAGACTACGAACCGGAATTATGGCTGCTCAAATTTTTTCAAATAGATACCCCTGCGCACGTAACGACGCGCCCATACAGTCTTGTTTAAATCGATGGACCCATGTTGAGATAGCACGAAAGATTTCACTTAACCAGACAGAGTAACCCTCCACGGACGCCAGACTTTCCAAGTCACGCTGCGTGGCTATCAATCACCATGAAGCGATAGATTCAACCAGAGCAATGAATACCACGTAGCACCACCACCCATGGACTTTTTATCTTGACTTTGGCACGCAAGATGTGGCGTGTCGCGACGTATAAAGCATTCAAATCAATAACTTGATGTCGGAACAACTACGCTTAAAGTCGCCCCCACCACGCTGCCCTGTGATCCCTTGGCCATGTGAGGCGCCGCCCACGACGCTGGCGAAGTTTTTTCTTTAGATTCAGAAAAAATCACATGCCATCAATGTATTGGGGCAACTAAACACCAAAAAAATTGATGATCGTCTTGGGCCGACACCACGGCACAAGCTCGCCCCAAGGCTTTCGTCCTGACTTTGACCTCGCGCAACCAATTGTTTTATCCAGACTTACTGGGCAGGTATCGTAAATTCGATGCCAAACTGCCATTTTTGGATCGCGGAGAGTTCAAGCCGTCATGGCAAACTCCACGACACGAGACGCAAGGTCCGAAACAACGCATTCGATATGCCCGACTGGCTTGCACGCCGTCCACCCTTTCAATCGCACAGAACACCACGACGCGGCTTCGCGCGTGATGACGACCCGATACATGGAGAAAACAAGTGATCGCTGGTGTAATCAACCCATGGCACACCGTTCTTCAGCGCTTGCCGCCCAGAATCGCATCGGCAATCGTGGAGGTTCAGAATAAGACCGGCGCACCGATTGAGATCGTCATCCTCGTCGCGCTATCGGCGATGTCGACTGCCCTCCATGGCGTTGCAATCCGCACGCCTAATGGTCGCTTGATGCCGTGCACCCTGTATTGCATGGGCATCGGGCCGCCCGTGTGCGCCAAGTCGGCCGCAATGTGGGAGTTCTACAAATCCATTCGAGATTTCGATTCCAATCTTGCCGAGCGACGCGCAACCAACGACGAATGGAGCAGTCACCCGGCCTATCGGGACATCCTGCAGCAGGATGCTACGTGGACTTCCCTACTTGAAGCACTGGATGGTAGGGGCAGCGGCCTGACCATCGCCGACGACGACTGTATTGACTTGCTGAAAAGCGACGTCATGAAGAAGCGCGGCAAGCTCAACCGCTTCTTTGATGGCCCGATGAAAGAGGCACTTACCCGGCGGGACCACGAGCCACTCGTGGCCTATTCCCCTTCGTTCGGGATCTGCTGCTTGACCCAACCGGATATCTACACCGAACACCAAATCGACACTCGCTTATTGGACCGTAAGTCGGGGCTGGCATCCAGGTTCCTTTATGCCCATACCCTGGCAGGTCGAGCGCCGGAACTACCTAACCTGCAGACGCCATGCCTCAACGAGATCCACACCCTGGCCATCTGGTTCCTGGAGCAGCGGTTGCAGCGCCTGCTGGCTGGAAACACCAAACGTGTGGAGTTGTGCTTGTCACCCGAAGCAGAGTCCCGCTGGGCACAGATCAAGCAGAACATCGACGTACGGATGGCAGGTGATTTCCGCTTTGCCCAGGACTCGGCCGGCCGTGCAACAGAGAAAACGTGGCGCATCGCGGCCCTCCTACACTGCTTCCACTCTGTGCCCATCCCCGCCGCGCCTACTGAACCGCTCCCTCCCATATCTCCCATCCCGCCTGAAGCCATCGACGCCGCCTGGAGCGTTGTCGAATGGTCGGTAACGCAGTTCTGCAATGTTTTCCCGCCCCCAGCGCCCAAGCTGCCTAGGCCTTCGCGGGTCAAAGAGCGCCAGCGCGAAGAAGCGCGTGTCGCCAAGGGCCACCTTTACAACCACTTGTGCAGCAGTGGCAGCGACACCATGCCGTGGAGTCTCGCCCAGGAACTTTCCTGGCTGAGCGCGCACAAGTTCAAGACGGTCGTCGCACACATGAAAAGCGGGAAGCAAGTGGAGGAGCTTGGCGGCAAGGACCCAGTCCTTCGCTTTTCGCCTAACTTCTTCGCTGAAATGGGCTACTTGAAATCCGTCACGTGGGAGACATCGTCACCGTAAGTCGCTCCGCCAGGGGATGTACAAATGGCCCCTGGCGGAGTTCTTCTCGCGTGCCGCCATGATTTGGTCAGTCCGCCAGGCCGCTCGTAATCTGGCGCGCCACGATCCCTAGTTTGCCGCCGCCCGCTTCACCTTCGCATCCAGGCGCCCTCGCAAGCCTTCGGTCGACTGTCGAGATTGCGGGATTTCAGCAGTTTCTGTGGGAAAGAATTCCTCCACAACGACCGCCCCGTCCTCGTCCAGCTCCTCGAAGGCTCCGTTCGCGAATCCCTGGCGTGCAGCCTCATCCAGAGCTGCCTGATCGAATCCACTCACCCGACGTTGCTCGTCCAACTCCCGCGCTTGGGTGACGGCTTGCTCCAGCGTCAGGCCCGAACGCACCACGACATCCACGTAGTAGATCGGCGTGCCGTAGCTCATCGTGGTGGACTTGCCCCGCAGCTTCAGCTCCAGCGGCAGGCAGGCCAGTAGGCCGCCCGACACCGCACTGAAATACGCCAGCCGGGCGGCCAGCGTACGGATGGTGTTGTACGAGGTGGTACGCAACACGAAGCTGCCCAGTGCATCGTCATCGCCCTCCCCCACCACCACGTTGAGCCGGGCGTAGGCCTTGCACCCGCCCTGGGCGAACGCGCAGGCATCCGGTCCCGGACACGGCAGGCTGGCCACGCCGTCCTTGCCTGTGCGCCGGCAAGTTTCACCATTGCCCACGCAAACCGGCCGGCCCGTGGCGCGATCGAACAGCGAGTAGTCCGCCCGCAGGTTGAGTTCCGGATCGCTGAAAAGCATCCGCACCGGGATCGACCGCAGCTTCTGGCCTTCCGCTTCCTTGCGCAGCTTCTCGTCCAGCGGATGCAGCAGCCAGCCATCCCTGCCCTGTACCTGGCTGGTCAGGGTGAACTGGTCATCCTTTTCGGGCAGGCGCTTGCCGTTGCGCTCGACCACTCGGCCAATGGAAATCCGCCCGACCACGGGCGGGGTAATCGCCAAGCCTTTCAGCATGTCGCTGTCCTCGTATCGTTGTCGGAAGTCCGCGACAGCACGAACCGGCGCGCGCCGGGGCGAGTCACGGCATACATGGCGGCGACGTCCGGGCACTCGTCAGTCAGTCGCCTCGTATCCAGCAGCGTGCTGTCCTTGGCCCGCTTGAACGTCACCTCGCCGTGCGCGAACACCGCCTTGCTGGCATCGCCCATGGCTTGCTGGATCACCTGCTTGAGCGATTCGGCCTCGTCCTCCATCGCGGCCAATTCCTCCCTGAGCGTCGCCAGTGCGTCGAAGGCACGACCGAGGTCTTCGTCGCCCGTGAAGTCCACACGGGTGTCGTTGCCCCGGTAGAGCTGCCGCAGCGCCTTGGCTGCCGACTCGCTGCCATCCGCGGGCGGCTCGATGTTCTTTTCCACGTATTCCCAGAACCGGGTCTCCAGTACCACCAGGCGGGCGATGATGTCCTCGTCTCGTTCGATGCGGTGAATCTCCAGTTGCTGCCCGCACAGGAGCACCGCCACGTCGGCGGCGGCCTTGCCGGTCACGGCCAGCTGGTGCTGCACCTGCAACTGGACATACTCGGGCACGCCTTCCTTCCACAGCCGCGCGCCGAACTCGCCGGCGGTCTTGCACTCCAGCACTTGCACACCCGGCACACCGACGATTTCGCGGTCGATGTTCGCCAGCATGTACGGGAATGTCGGGTGCTGGAGCACGGCGTTGAGCTTGCGCACCTTGCGTCCGGTGCGTTCCTGGTAGGCCGCCGCCACCATCGGTTCCAGCAGGGTGCCCCAGTAACGCGGGTCGTCCTGACCGGGTCGCACGTCGTTCGGCGGCGTACGACCGGTCTTCTCCATCCACAGTTCCAGCTGGCTCTTGTACGGGCATAGGCCCACCGCGGCGGCGGCATCCGAGCTGCCGATGCCGTTCCGCCGCACGTCCAGCCACTGCCCATAGGGCAGCTTCTTGGTATCCACCAGCCGCACAGCGGCACTTGGCTTGCTCATCGGGTTTCTCCAGGCAAAAAGAAGCCCAGCCGATGCGCGCGCATCAACCGGGCGGTGGGTGGTTCGCTTTCAAGGTGGCGTTGGCGCTTCGCTTCGACGCACATCTCGCGTCGCGTGCTATCGCCCCATCAGCTGACCAATTTCATGGCTTCGTCCCAGGCACGCTGCTTCAGCTGCGCGCCCTGGCCGAACCAGGCGGCATCGCGGCGGTGGTCGTCGCTGCGTGCGCGCCGGTGGTGATCGATGTACTCGGTGACGCTGTTGAGCAGGCCCCACGCCGTGCCACGACTGGAGGCCATCTGCGCCCCCCGTCCGCCGCCCTCGTACAGGGCGCGCACCGTGGCCACCGCTTGCTCGTTGACCACCATGGCCTTGCTGTCCTGCCCCTGGTAGGTGAGGACGCGACGCAACAGCCCCTCCACCGAGTCCGGGTCGACCGGACGCTCGACCAGCGCCTTCATCCGGGCCACGAAGCCGTCCCACGACGACACCGTGATACCCAGCTGGCGCTTCACCGCGTCCGGATCGAAGGCGCTGCGGTGCGGCACCTTGATCGCGCTGCCGGCATCGCCCAGCGCGATGCGCAGGGTGTTGTTGCACACTACCCGGACACTGGTGAACTGCGCCGTCGTCGCCAGCGTGCCGTCGCAGGCGGTCGCCAGCAGCAGGTAGCCATCGACCTTGTCGCGGCCTTTCAGCGTGGTGCTCTGGCCCGTACGCGCCAGCGCCCAGAATTTCCGGCCCTCGTGCAGCACGCCGGCCGTCTCCAGCTCGAAACCGTTGCAGGCGGTCAGGTCACGGTAGAACTCCAGGATCTCACCCGGCTGGACGACCTGGAAGCGCTTGCTGACCACGGCCAGCGGCGCCTTGGTGTCGGAGCGGTACAACACTTTCTGCTCCGGAAAGGCGTTGATGACGCCGACGGTGTTGCCGCCTGTGATGTAGCGCACTTCGGAGGCCTCGATTTGCCAGTCCATGCCGGCGTTGACCTTCCAGATCTCGATGGGCTGCTTGGCTTCGAGCTTCTTCCCCAGGCCATGCCACGGCTTCTCGCCGGCATAGGCCATCGTTTCGACCAGGTGCATGTGCATTTCCTCGGTGGTGTGGCGGCATAAACGCCGAAGGCCCGGAATGTCCGGGCCTTCGGTATCTGTCGCGGTGGTGGGTAGGTGGATCAGTCCGGCGTCGAGAAGCCGCCGCTGCAGCGGAGAAAGCCCAGCAGCAGGGCGGCCGTCACGACGAGGACGCAGGTCACGACATCGTTCTTCTCAGGGATCATGCGAGTCCATCCCAAGGGGCGTTTCAGGGCGGAAACACCCAAACGCAAGACGGAATCTCCCCGTCTCATGGGGATGATGTAGAGCTGAGAAATTTTTGGATCGACCGCACGTACGTATTGCCAGCGAACTGACCAAGCAAGCGTTACCAGTGCAGTTGACCATGAGTGACACCGAACTTGACCGACATTGCCAACCAGCAGACCATCGCCCGAGGGGCGCTAGCCGGGCACGACCGACAAGCGGCAACCAATCCGGAGCGGAGGTTGAGAGCATGGGCCAGGAGGGGCTGTGACGAACTGGACGGAACAGGGTTGTGAAGCGTGCAGACAGGGGGTGCTTTCGGGTGACTGGTCACCTGAAACAGTGGCTCGTCTTGGCGGAACACTTCTTCCTCCCAAGCGGGTTTCGAGGAGTCTCCAAGCGCATGCCTACCTACATCACTGCGATCGTTGTGACGCGTGGTGGGAATTCGGAGAGCGTTCGGCCTACGTCATTGGAGAGGATGAGGCACGGCGGACTTTCTCGTCATTTTTCTCGACTCGCTAAGGTCTGCTTCCGACCCGAAGCAGACCTTATCGGATCGTTGGCAACTTCAGCCGGCATTTCCTGCATGATCTGCCGCAGCTACGTTGATTGAATAGACGACGGAAGCGATTTTCCATCCGTGGTTTGTAAGGACCGTTGTCCAGATAATGCGCCCGTGCCCCACCTTTGCCTTGTATTCGAAAGAGACCGACCCGACCTCACCGTCGGAATGAATGTCGAGATGTTCGATCTGGTCCGGTGGAAGTTTCACTTCGCCGACGACGTCTTCCTTTGCGGTGATCAGGAAAGTACGTGGCACAGGCTGTTTGTTGACGGCAGTGACGAGCGCATAGGACTTGGGTGCAAAGCCTCCCATCACGGGCACGTCTGCACTCACATACATGCTTAGTAATTTCGAGGCGTCCTTCTTTACCACGGCGTGCTCATAGTCTTTCCACAACGCACGTAGCGCCGGCAAATTCTTATCTCCGCCTGATGCGCTGGCTGCATCCGCCGGGAACGCCTGCACCGCAAGCAGCAAACCCGCCGCAGCAACAACAACTGCCTTACTCGAGTGCCTTTTCATCGAATCCCCTTCAAGGCGCGCCCATACTTGGTAAGCTCAGAGCATGACTACGGGCATTTCAAGAAGTTCACCATTGAGCTAGTCGAGCTGTGGGCAACTGCCGCATCAAGCACAGGCACGGCTGATCGGCCGCTTCTGGCCGAAACCGACGCTCGATCCCTTTGTCGGGGCAGCTAGTTGATGCAGGGCGCCGACGGGGGAGTTAATGTTGAAGTGCTGCCCTGTCTCGCTCGTAATCCACCAAGCGGCTGAATTTTCGCGTAGGCTAGGGCCTCCAATCCACTCCGAAAAGGACCACCATGGCCATAAATCTTGATTCGCTCTCCCCGGCTGAACTCCAAGCACTCATCAAGAGTGCAGAAGCGCAGATGGATTCCGCGCGGAAAAATCACGTCAAGGAAGTGCGGGCCAAGATCGATGGCATCCTGGCTGGTGCCGGCTTGACCATTGGAGAGGTTTATCCGGCACGTGGGGGTAAGTCTGCGAAGGGCCCGAAGGCCGCCGTAGCGCCAAAATTCCGCAACCCCGACAACGCCTCTCAGACCTGGTCAGGCCGTGGCAAGCGTCCACTTTGGTTCGTTGAAGCGTTGAAGAAGAAGGGCGTGACGGCCGAGAGCCTTCTGATTGCTGGTTCTCCGGCGAAGGCCGTGCCCGCCAAGAAGGCTGTGAAGAAGGTTGCAGCCAAGAAAGCCACAAAAAAGTAGTCCAACCTAACGACGCTACGGCGATTGCTACGCCGGGGCGCTTGGCCTGCTTCGGCCAAGTGCCCCCTCTCGTCGTTGGTGGGCCGGTTCCGACCCGTTACTGCCGGTGACGAACGACTGCTGTCGGCTAGGCGGGCTGCCTACGACGATCGGCTCCACCGGATCTCGTGCATGCCAACCTCGTCCGCCGACCAGCCCTGCCGTGTTGCGGCGGGCCGGCTCTATACTTGCCAAGGGTTGGGAGGGGAGCCATGCCGTGGAAGAATTCTTCGCACGCCTGAAAGAACACAAGCTGGTGCAATGGCTGCTGGGCTATGCGGCTGTGGCAGTAGCCTTGATACCCGTGCTGGATATCGTTGCGGCGCAGTTTGGTTGGCCGGAGAGTTTGCGTCGCGGTATTACGCTGGCGCTGATCATGGGTTTCTTCGTGGTGCTGGTGCTGGCCTGGTATCACGGGGAGCGCGGTGCCCAGAAAATGCCGCGCTCGGAGAAGTTGATTTTGGTGGGGCTGATTGTCGTGAGTGGTGTGCTGTTGTGGCGCGTGGCGCCCCGTGCGCAGCAAGCCATGGCGGTGGCCAGCAGCGTGGCAAATACCGTTGATGCCAAGGCCACTGCCGCCAAGCCCGCGGCGAACAATTCGATTGCCGTGATGCCGTTTGCCGACCTCAGCGTAGCGCAGGACCAGGCACTGTTCTCCGAAGGCATGGCCGAGGAAATCCTCAACGCGCTGACCCGGGTCAAGGGCCTGCGCGTGCTCGGTCGTAGTTCGTCATTCCAGTTCCAGGGCAAGAACATCCCACCGCAAACAGTTGGCCAGCAACTCGGCGTGGCCCATGTGTTGACTGGCTCGGTGCGCAAGCAGGGCAATGAACTGCGCATCACGGTGGAGTTGGTGCGCACCAGTGACGGCGTGCAGCAGTGGTCGAACCAGTACGACGGCAACCTGGCCGATGTGTTCAAGCTGCAGGACGCCTGCGCACGTGACGTCGCCAGCGAGCTGGACATCACCCTCAGCGATGCCGGTGCCCGGCGTCTGGTCGACAAGGTCACCGACAATCCGCAGGCCTATGCCAAGTTCATCGAGGCGCAGGAGTTGGTGACGAAACGGGTGGGTGACAGCCTACCGCGTGCAATCGGCCTGCTCGATGAAGCGACCCGGCTGGACCCGCATTTCGCACGCGCCTGGTCGACGCTGGCCGTGGCCTACGCCGTGCTGCCCCAATACAGCGACGCCGACTGGCAGACGAGCTGGCTGGCGTCTGATCAAGCCGCACAGCGCGCGCTCGCGCTCAATCCGAATGACGCGGATGCTTACGCCGCCCTCAGCTACAACCAGTTCTCGCAGCGGCACTACAGCGCCATGGTGGAACCGATGCAGCGCGCGCTGGAACTGGCGCCAGAGGGCTCCGCCGTGAATTACTGGGCGGCGAACGAGCTGGCCGCGATGGGCCGTACCCGCGATGCCGAAACACGGCTTGATGTCGCGCTGGCCAACGACCCTGCCAATCCCTTGTTGTTGTTCTACAAGAGCATGCTCCGCTGGCGCGAAGGCGACCAAGCGGGTGCACTCGATTTCATCCACCGTAGCGGTACGGCCGACTCTCCGTTCGGCGAACTGATGCTCGGATTTTACGACGAGGCTCACGGTGACAAGGAGGGAGCCAAGCGAAGCTTCGCAAGATCCACTGTCGGCATGGGCTCAAAGAGCCCCGACCAGGAACTGCAAACGATCTATCTCGGCACGTTTGGCACCGCCGAGCAAAGACAAGTCGCGTTGAAGATCGTCAGTGCCCATCCGGATGATCAGCGGGCACCCACCATGCTGTTGCAACTGGGCGAAGCGGAGCGCTCGTTCGACCTTTACGAGCACAACCACAGCGGCCTGTCCGACTCCTACCTCAACTGGCTGTGGCAGCCGGAGCCGTGGTCGCGCAAGGCGCGTCAGGATGTCGCCTTCCAGGGCTTCGCCAAGCGGCTGGGCATGGTCGACTACTGGAAGCGCAACGGCTGGCCGGACCTGTGCAAGCCGGCACTAAGCGCAGGCGAGAACGCATTCACGTGCCAATAAGTACCGGAATCCTGCTTCCTCGCCGAACTCAAGCGACGCCATATCTGCTCACGGCCCCCTTCATCACGCGGGCCTGCCAGCACGACCCGCACTTCGCGACCTTGCGCTCGCAGGCCGGTTTGCCACACCCAGGCCAGACGGTTTCCGCAGCAGCCGGTTCAAGCCAGCAGTGAGCGACGCAGACTCGGTCAAGCGAGTGCCTCGAACGCCGTGGCACATCACGAGCAGCGCTGCGTAAGCGAGATTCCCATGCCTGAATCGGCGCTGTTACACGCACGGCGAACGTCAGCTCTGAGGCGACTTGATTGAAGCGTCGACTGACTGGTTGTGGCCGAAGTTGGCTAGTCGACTCCAGCTGCCGACCACCGGTGCGAGTTCGCCCGGTGGTCAAGCTCGACGTCAGGAATGGGCGATGCGACGACGATGATGGCAGCGGAGGCGTCGGCCGTGGTCAGTGGTTGGCGTTTGCAGCGCGCTTGCGCCCATCGAACCATCGCTAGATAAAACACGACTGTTGCTTGCGGCTATTGCTGACCACTGCTCTTCCACTGGTCGGACTTCACCGCCTGTTGCGGCGTGGGCGCCTGACGGCCGGCATCACACCAGTGCTTCCACTCCCACGCCTGATCGATGGTCACCGTCGAATCAAGTTCCTGGGCATCACGCTCGGCCTGGTAGGTGTCCTCCCAACGCTGGATACAGGGCGTCATCGGCGGAAAGTCGCTTTCGTCCTCCACGCTGCCTGCACTTGCCGGGGCAACCGCTTGCTGGGGGGCATCCGTCTGCGCCGTTTGCTGCATGGCCTGCGGATCAGCGGCCGCCCCCAAGGCTGCATCCTGCGTGGGCACAGGACGTGGTGCTGGCTCTCCCTGCCCGGCCGGTGATTGCGGCGCCGAGGCTGCGGACTTCGGATCAGTGGACGGTGTCGAATCACTCAGCCAAGCCTTGACCAGGTCCTGCCCGTCCTGTGTCGTTGAAGCAGACGCGCCGCGACCGTCGCCTGCCCAGCGGGGATAGGTTTCCGACAAGCTGGACAGCGAGCCCACCAGCACGAATACGCCGGCAGCCAGGTAGATCAGCTGCTGACGCTTCACGCCGGCAGGATTCACCAGGCGCAACGCCTTGGCGGGATCGGTGTCGGGGGCACACCCTTCCACGCTGCTCCAGCCCAGGCGTATGCCTACGAGGGTCAGGAACACACCGAAGAATGCCGCTCCGATCACCGCGACCTGGAGTGCCTGCGGCGCAGCCGCTTGGTCAGCATCAGGCAGCAGCGCAGCGATCACGCCGATGTACACCATGCCGGCCGCGCACGACAGGATGTACAGCCCCTTGGTCGACAGCCCCAGATACCTCGGCGTGGGCGACGCCAGCTGGAAGCCGTGGGCCGCTTGCAGGCGATGGCTGTTGCTCCCCAGGTTGAAGCCCATGTAGAGCACCCACGGCAGGACGACGGGCGCCGTGAAACCAAGGACACCGCCGCCCAGGGTGAATGACAGCAAGAGCAAGGGAAGGACGATCAGGTTGCGGGTGACACTGAGTTTCTGCAGTCCTGTCATCTGCGACAGGATGTTCACGAGCGATGGCATGGTCGATCCTCTATGTCCAATAGCCAGTCGGGCCTCCGAGAAGCCCGATCGGGTGGCGGGTTACTGATCGGCGGCGGTAGGGGCGCTTTGGGAGGCGCCTGCCTGGGCCAGCTGCTGCTTGGCCAGCCGGTAGCCCACGCAGAACACGATCAGGCGCACGAAGACCAGGAAGCCGACGAACGTCTGGCCCGCGATGTTGAAGCCCACCATGATGGCGAACGTGAGGGCGAACTGGATCCAGAACCGGCTCTGCGGATTCTGGGTGTTACGCCAACCCTGCAACCAGTTCGTATGGAGGTTCCTCGCATAAGGCTGGGGGAATTTGTTCCCCCAGACCTTCATGACTAGTTGGGATAGATTGAAGGCGGCGAACAGAGTCAGGATGAGTGTCGTGGTGTCCATGGTTTTTTCCTTTTAATGCTTCGTAGAAAGTTGACCTGCCAGGCGCCACGATGAGCGCCGGGTTATGTCGGTGATAAAGGTCTGAAATCCGGTTGCATCAGCCGCATGCACCGCTCCGCCGCGGTGGCGCCCCTCCTTCCAGCGCTTACTGCCGCCGTAGCCACGGCGACAGGCGGCAGAAGCCCGACCTCGAAAATCACACGCCCTGCGCGGACGGCCTTTCGTCGGCGAAAAGGGCGCGGTGACGCAAGACCATGCCGCGGATAACGAAATCGAAGATCACGAACGCCACGCCGATCACGCCACCCAGCGCGAGGTTCAACACGCCGACGACGATCAGCTGGACAACCTGCTTCTCGTACATCGCAGGTATGCCCGGACTGCGTGCCCGGATTCGGTCCGGAAGTTTCAGGCGCGAGTAGGCGGCGTGGATGTTCCAGATACCCACGATGATCATCGCGATCTTGAATCCGGCGATCGCCCCGGCGAGCAATTGGAGCCCGCCCAGACAGATCCACAGGATCGCCGAGATGCGCTCGTAGCCGGCGATCCGCTCCAGCACTTGCTCATCGGTCACGGCGCCCTGGGCAACATGCTCTCCGTAGCTGGCGGCGGCACTCCCGGCGGGATGCGGCATCGGGTCATCGACCTTCGCGCCACACCCCTCGCAAAAGTTGTCGCCCGGCGACAGGGGTTTCCCACAACGCGAACAGCACGCCCCTCCAGCGCTCATGACTCCACCCCGTGACCGTCACGGCGAGGATCGCCAAGGCGCACGCCACTCAGCGCCAGCCTTTGCACCCCGCCACCTACCCTGAAATACCCAACCTGCAGGACTCCGAAACTCCCTGCCGCACATTGCTCTGGCACAGCTCTCACGATGCGCTCCTCCATTAGTTAGATAGACATAGGCCTAGGCCGATCACCGCCGTCACGATGCCGGCGATGGCCATGCCTTTGCCTCGCTTGCTGATGTTCAGGCTGACGATGCCGAGCACGAGGCCCACGATCGCGAACAGCACGCATCCGGCGGTCGTATCGCTGTCTGCGCCGGAATTGCCGATCTCATCCAGTACGCACAGGACGCCCAATACAAGCGACATGATGGCCGCCCAGAGCGGCCGGGCCTTGGCATCGGTGTGCGTGACATGTGCTGCCGCGCCCGCCTTCTGCGGCTTGCCACAGTGGGGACACATCGGCGCGGTTTCATGAAGTTCCTTGCCGCAACCCGTACAAAAGATCATCGATACCTCCTGTGGTCCCCGTCGCCCCTCTGGGGTGGACGAGTAAGACGCCCTTCACGACGTAGATGAATGTGGTGCTCGGAGCATTGGAGCGGGTGCCGCCTCCCTGCCCGTAAGGCGATCCGCTCAGAGCGGATGCGTTCAAGTTCGTCGTCCATAAAACCCCTGTCGGATTGGCATCGGCGCGCCCGTTCGGATGGACTGACCCACCGAATCGAACGCGCGCACCTGATCAACTCCTGCCGTCTGGCGCGCAGGCGCCTATACGAGCTGGCGCCAAGCACACCATCGGTTCAATATATCAAATCATTTGATATCAAATGTCGGCGTATCTAAAGATGCGCTTTAGGTTCCACCCGCTTGCGACGAGGTGGACCCGATGCCAACGCTCAAGAAGTCACGCCCCAAGGCGCCAGCGGCGCCCAAAAGCCTGCATCGCCCGGAGTACAAGGCCGTCCTGGAGACCTTGCTGGAGATGCGCGAGGACGCCGACCTCCTCCAGTCCGAGCTGGGCAAGAAGCTGGGACGCTCGCAGTCGTATGTCTCGATGGCCGAGCGTGGGGCCATTCGTCTGGACCCCTTGCAGCTTCGCGACTGGTGCCTCGCGTGCGGCACGACGCTGGCGGCGTACGTCGACAAGCTGGAGCACCGGCTGAGCCGGGCCAAGGGCGCCGGTCGCTAGGATCACCGCACACCCCGTGCGCGGGTGGGGCTCAGACGAGACCGCGCCCCGCCAAGCTGACGCAGGTCTCCCCGACCACAACGTGATCGAGGACACGAACTCCCACCAGGTCCAGGGCCTCTTTCAGCGCCCGGGTGATGGCCCGGTCGGAAGCGCTGGGCTCCGCGACGCCGCTCGGGTGATTGTGCGCAAGAATCACGGCGCTCGCGTTGTGACCCAGGGCTTCCCTGACCACTTCCCGTGGATAGACGTTGGCACCGTCGATCGTTCCGGTGAACAGTCGCTGGCAGTCGAGGATTCGGTGCCGGTTGTCGAGCCAGACGGCGTGAAACTCCTCGTGAAGCAAACCGCCCAGTCGCATGCGCAGGAAGTCGAAGGCATCGGCTGGGTTTCGAATCTCACCAAGCCGCTGTAGCCGAGTGCGGAGTATGTCTTCCGCAGCGGCAAGGATTGCCTGATCGCTTGAGGACTCGCTCGGCACCTGAGGCATAGCTGATCGTAAGGTAGACATCGTGAACTCCTTGGCGGAGACGCCAAAAGCCCCAGGCCCGGCGGGTGCCGGGCCTGGGGCTGCGTGAGGTGGGAAACGATTGGGCTTGGAAACCGTCGCCATCCCGGCAGCTGGCCGGGATCCATGCCGAACATTGCGGTGAAAATTCAGCTGCTCACGCAGGGCTGACTGAAGGCATGGCCGCATTCGACGCAGCGGTACTTGTCCAGCACGTGCTCGTCGATCATGTCACCGAAGGCGGCACCGGCGGCGCATCCTGCCGAACCGCTCTTCAGCACAGCCAGTACACCTCCAGCGAGGCCACCGGCAGCGGTCTCCACGGGGTCCGCCGCCGAACCGCTGGCTGCGCGGATATCCGCACCGGAAAGGACAAGGGCCATGCCGCTGCCGATTCCGGCGGCCGCGCCAAGGGCACCGCCGATCTTCTTGCCGTAGCTTCGGGTTTCGATACGTTCTGACTGACAGCGCGGGCAGACTAGCGCCTGGGCCGAAAGCGCCAACGAGGGATCGACCTCCTCGCAGGCCGGCTCCGAGGATATGGGTTCATTCATCACAACACTCCCGAGAAATGACACCTGCACGACCAATCGCGCAGACGGAGCGAGACACTCCTCAGCTCAAGCGTGGTGATATGCGTATGAAATATTTTTGGATTGAAGCTACATGGCACATGCCTGACTGGCAGGACCTGGCGCCCGCATAAGAGCTACCGATCAGTCACTTCCCTAACCTGTACCCGCGAATAGGGTGATGCCTCGATGAGCCAACGTAGATTCGAGCCTCGCTGCCGGCGAGCGTCTATATGCACATCGAGGACGATACCCCTGCCTTTGACCGGCTAGGCAATGTCGCAATCCGTGAGAAAGCATGGATGCACCTTCACGTCCACCACATATCCATCCGCGGGCTAGGCGATCGTCCACCAGTACCGGTACAGCAATGTCAGAAACTAGGGTAGGATTTCTTACTTAACGGGAAAGTGGAAGCCACATGGATACGCTACCAGGGTCGATACTGTTGCACGCGCAGTCCCTCGCCGAAGGTCGCGTGCTCTCACCAAAGGAATTCCTGCATCTTGGTAGCCGGGCCGCGGTTGACCAAGCTTTTTCGCGACTTGTGAAGGATGGCCGGCTCCTGCGCATTGCGCGAGGCACCTACGTCGCCCCCGTTCCCGGCCGCTACGGCATGCAGGCCCCTGCGCCCGAGAAAGTTCTCAGCTCGATGGCGGAGCTAAGCGGCGAGATGATCGCTCCGCACGGGGCGAGTGCGGCCAACCTCCTCGGGCTGACAAGACAAGTACCTGCCAGGCCAATCTACCTGACCTCCGGGCGCACCAAGAAGTTGAAGCTTGGGCGCGCAGAAGTGCTTGTGAAGCATGCTCCCTCCTGGATGCTCGCGCTAGGTAGCCGCCCCGCCGGGACGGCCGTACGTGCGCTTGCATGGATGGGGCCGGCGCGGGCGGACAAGGCTCTGGTGGCATTAAGACGCACCTTGCCGCTCCCCGAGTGGCATGCGCTCACAACTTCGCGCTCCATGCTGCCCGCCTGGCTAGCACAGGCAATCGGAAGGGAATCCGCGCGTGGCTAATCGCTTGGAAGTCCTTGTGCCTGGTAGCAGGTGGCCTTGCATTTCGGCGGAGGCACTCAGTTGAGCACGCGCATCGGTGCCAGCAGCGGTCCGAGGGCGATACACAAGGCCACATCCCCCGCCCTTAACCCCAACCATGATGTCGCTCATCCCGGGGCCGGCCGTGCCCTGCAAGAGCGTATGTCGAAGCGCGACGTCAAGAAAACGATCCGAGACATGCCCAAGTACACCTTTGTCGATCTCTTCTCGGGCTGCGGCGGCTTGTCGCTGGGTCTTTCCATGGCCGGCCTACAAGGACGGTTTGCGGTAGAACGCGATCCGATGGCATTCGAAACATTCTCCGATAACTTCCTCGGCGAGAGGAAAGTCCCTGTCAGCAAGTTCGACTGGCCGTCGTGGCTGGAAGAGCGAGCCTGCGGCATCGACGACTTGCTGGACAAGCACCGGGACGACCTTGCCGAGTTGCAAGGCACAATCCAGGTCCTGGCTGGCGGCCCTCCCTGCCAGGGTTTCAGTTTTGCCGGCCGGCGACGAGAGGATGATCCCCGCAACCAGCTCTTCGAGAAGTACGTCCAGGTCGTGGCCACTCTCAAGCCATCCATCTTGGTGCTCGAGAATGTGCCTGGAATGAAGGTCGCGCACTCCACCAAGCAAGGGGAAGAAGGCAAGCCGGAACAGGCAACCGAGTCCTATTACGACAAGCTCAAGAGGAGTCTCGAGGCCATTGGCTACGACGTGCGCGGGGAAATCGTGGATGCGTCCCGCTTTGGAGTACCCCAGCGCCGTTCACGGCTGATCGTCATTGGCATCAAGAGGGATCTGGCATCTAGGCTCGAGGGTGGCATCGCTCGTGCCTTCGACATGCTTGAATCCGCGCGGGTTGACATGCTTGCCAAGCACGGCCTGCCCAAGACCAAGCCAGTCTCGGCAAGTGACGCGATATCGGACCTCTTGGTGAGCAAGACATTCACCGTGCCCTGTACCGACCCTTCGTCGCGGGAGGGCTTCGAAGAAGCCTACTACCCTGGGCCGCAGACCACCTACCAGAAGCTGATGCACAAGCATTGCCCTGCAAGTGCGATGGACAGCATGCGCCTGGCGCGGCACAGGAGCGATATCCAAGCACGCTTCAAGAAGATCATTCGCGAATGCGAGCCAGGAGTCTTGATGAACGAGAAGGTCCGGAAGCGATTCGGCCTCAAGAAGCACCGGATCTACCCGATGTCCCAATGGGAGCCGGCGCCAACGATCACGACGTTGCCGGACGATGTCCTCCACTACATGGAGCCGCGGATCCTTACTGTTCGCGAAAGCGCTCGACTACAGAGCTTCCCGGACTGGTTCCGGTTCCGTGGCAAGTTCACTACTGGGGGCAAGCTGCGCACGAGGGAATGTCCCCGTTATACCCAGGTAGGCAATGCAGTCCCGCCCTTGCTCGCAGAAGCTATCGGCCTCGCCGCCTCGGCCATCCTCGACGAACTTGCACAGACACCCGCTCAGCAACTGCCCGCGGGCATTCCACGTCGACAAGAGCCAATCGCTGCCGTGGCGTAACCAAACCAAGGATTAGAGGGGGAAACATGGAGAGCATGCAGGGAACTGGTCCCAGTTTCCCGGAGGATTTGCTGGGATGGGCCGGGCACCACTCCGGGGGAGTAAAGCGACTATTCGACCCTGACAGCGGTCGTCCTGGCAGGGAACTGCTGAGGACCAACCTGATCTCTCGGCTCGAGTCCTGGGCAAGGGAGGCGGCATCTGGCACCCCCGGCATACCCCGGATACTGCTGCTCGTCGGCGGCCCCGGGAACGGGAAGACCGAGGCAATTGAGCACACCATAAACTGCCTGGACGAGGGGCTGGCAGCTGGCGGAAGGCTCGTACACGCCCTCTCTGCTTCCTTTCATCCTCCCACAGGAAAAGCCGTCGCCAGGGTCGTGGATGTCGACGCAGGGAGCCTCGCTTCAGTGCAACGACCAATGGAGCTATCCATTGTGCAGGACGCGTCCGCCACCTCGGGCCGGGAGGGGCGCACGGCCGCCGAGTTGCTCATCGAGGAGCTACTTGCCTTGCTGGTCGGCTCCGGCAACCGCTACTACCTGTGCTGCGTCAATCGTGGCGTCCTCGACGATGCCTTGATCCATGCCATCGACCAAGACCTTGGCGACGCTCGAGCCTTGCTAGAGGCGATTACCCGGGCGGTCAGCCTCTCATCCACGGCCCCCTCTTGCTGGCCCCTCGAGGGGTTTCCGCAAATCGCGATCTGGCCCATGGATGTCGAGTCATTGCTGCTTGCCCCAGGCGAAGGCCACCCCTCTCCCGCCTCCATCCTCCTGGCCCATGCCACCTCACCCGAATATTGGCCTGGCCCAGGCATGTGCCCGGCTGGCGATGATTGCCCCTTCTGCCACAGCCAGGTGCTACTGGCTCGCGAGGACAACCGCACGGCATTGCTACGAATCCTCCGCTGGTACGAGCTCGCCAGCGGCAAGCGCTGGAGCTTCCGGGACCTATTCTCCTTAGCCTCCTACTTGTTGGCGGGTAACAGGCCATCCGGGCACGACCAGCAACACGATCCCTGCCAGTGGGCTGCGCATCTCGCCATACAGGGCGAGGCCGGGGAGCAGGCCATCAACCCACGGCGGCAGCAGCTCACCGCCCCGTTCCACCTTGCGCTGTCCAGCTACCAGCATGCCCTCTTCCATCGATGGGCCCCGGAAGCCGCCAGCACCTTGCGACAATCCCTCAAGGAGCTCGGGCTAGGCAAGGACACGAGTGACATACGAATTCTGCTCGGGCTCCAGCACTTCCTGCAGGAGCGCAAGGACACATACCTGCCAGCGACGATCGTTCCGCTACTGGACAACCTGGTGGAACTCCTGGACCCGGCCATGGCCAGTCCTGACCTCGAGGTTGCCGTCAGCGGGCGAAGCAAGGTGCTGCTGGGTGAGCTGGACACGAGGTTCAGCCGGTCCATCAGCGGAGGCATCGACTTCGTCCGCAAGTATCAGGTGCTCGCGAAGTTCGAGCTCGACTTGTTGCGCCGGCTGGCCAAGGCGGATGACTTCCTCTCCTCGCCAGCCCCCCGGCGGAAGAACCCCTCCGCCGCAAGCCGTATCCAGAGAATCATCCGCGACTTCGCCTGCCGGCTTGTTCGGCGCAGCATCTGCACGCGCTCGGCCGTCGTGGCAGACATCCAGACACTCAAAACCTTCCAACAGGTGGTCGAGGAGGACGACAAGGGCCAGCAACTCTTCGAGGTAGCCAAGCAGGTGAAGAGCCTCCTGAACAATGGCCAAGACTTCGAAGTGTCTCTCACGACCACATTCGGGCAGCCACTCCCGCCGCAACAGAGGCAGGCAATCCTTGTCGTGCCAGTCCGTCAGGTCAGGATGCGGCGCCTTCACACGGCCGGGCGCCCCCGCCCCCCGATCCGCTTCCTCGAGGTGGGGCAAGGCCAGTCACTGCAGCCCATCGCCTTGACCTACGAATTATTCAAGGCCGTCAAGGAATTGGAATGCGGGCTATCCATGGCATCGCTGCCTCGCACCGTAGTTGCCCTGCTCGATACGACCAAGGCACGGTTGTCCGGACCGATCGTGAGGGACCCCGAAGTACTCATGGATGCGAGGATCAGGATAGGCGTGGATGGTGCCGAGGTTGGTAGTTCCTGGAATGGCAGCTTCGTCTCGGTGCGCGGAGGGAGGCAGACATGAACTTGGCCGAGTTCAAGCGGACCCCATGGAAGACATCACACCCGCTATACAGGGATTCCTCGCTTGCCATGAGCCCTGCGCCCGAGTATGCGAGCTCCGAGGTGCTGGTCGCGTCCCTCTACCGCACCATCGGGTTCGCGCCCATCAGCGAAGGGAGCGTCCCGCAGGCGGGGCGCGAACTCGAGCAAAGGCTTCAGAAGCTACGCGACAGGCGACAAGGCCCTCCCAGCGGAGCGACGCTGGGCGTCGAGGAGTGGAACGCGGTCCTTCACGGAGTACTCGAGAGCCCGAAGCTCCCCAACCAATCATCCAAGCGATTCCTACAGGTCACGCCGCTGGTCCCGCTGCTTGCTCCCTTCTCTGGCTCGGCACGCCTTAGTCGTAATTCCTGGCCTGCGGGAAGCCTCGTGCGCCGCATGGTCTGGCTTGGCTCCCGCAACGACGAGGCCGCTCAAGCCCTGTGGGGAGACCTCTTTGTTGCATTGGGCGTCGATGGGCAGGACGACATCTTCGCGCGCTGGCTCGAGCAAGAGACCTCTGCCTGGGGAAGCCACGCTCCCTGGCAGCTCGCACCCGTGCCTAGGAATGAGGTTGCAATCCTCTCGGGTGATGACTTCGACAATGTCCGATTCTTACCCGCGAGGCAATTCGCCAAGGACTTGCGCGCACTCATCCAAGCCAAGCGGGCCATGACCAGAAGGCAATGGACGAGCTTGCTAGAAGCGACCCTCCGGCTTGCCGCGGTGTCCCACGTGGCATGGCTGTGCGACGTGCAGGCGCGGATCTGGAGCTGCTTGTCCGACGCCCTCGCTGGCAACGGGCCCACCGGTGCGGACGCCGTGCGGGCACAGGTCTTCCCAAGCGAAGCGCGATACATGATGTACGGTGGAAAGGCACTGCACGGCCTGAAGGACAAGGCGTCCAGCTACTTGTCAGCGCGTCTGGGGATAAATGCACTCCTTTGGTCGTTGGCGGACGCAGGCGTACCCCATCAAGGCGATCTTTCGTCGAGCGAGGACCTCGCCCGGCTCTGCCAGCATGTCTACGACAACCGACAAGCTATGGAACAGGCAGGACTCCGTGGCATGCTCGCGGATTTACGTGACCAAGAATCCCGCGCGCTGCACTGCAGGAAAGGCATAGGCGCGAACGTGCTCGAGTTCGCTCGACATGCCCTTGGCCAGCGCCAGACCGCCATCCAGTTGCTCAGGGGATACGATCAGGGCTACGTGCTGAAGAAGAAGGGTAACCACTCCTCCAGCCCCTGGGTCGTGTCACTGGGGCCAGTTGCCGTCCTCGCCCTCGTCCATTGTGCACTGGCGGGAATGGGCGGTCCTCGGTCGATTCGCCAGCTGGGAATGCACCTAGCCTCCTACGGAATCGTCGTGGACAGGCAGGACATAGCGCGTAATGACCTTGGCCACCAACTCCGCATGCTCGGTCTCGTCCTCGACAGCCCAGACGCCGAGAGCGGAATGCTATTGCTCCCCCCTTTCTCCACCACGGCCATGGACACGGAAGAATGAAAAGGCTAGTTCAAGCCCTTGTTGGCATCATCCGCGACAAGGTCCAGGCAGCGGTTGGCGTGCAGGCCGGCGGCAGGCAGGAGTCCCGCTTCGTCTTCCACGGCCCACCGCTGGATATCCTCGAGAAGGTCTTCGACGAGCTTGCAGCCCCGGGTGGGATCGCGGTCGGGCAAGGAGCCGGTCGCAGCAAAGCCGTCCTGCCCGTGCTGCTGCAGCTCCCAGCCGGACAGGTGCCCGGCACCAATCCTGGCATCGGCGCATCCGGCAAGTGCGATGAAAGCCACCTGCTACACATCCGCAACGACCCCAACCTGGCCAGCTTTGTTGCACTCCTCCCGCCCGGCCAGCATAGCAACCGGTCAGTAGCATCTACGACGGAGGAATTCGGGATCAATTCCTCCAACAATACGGGCCATGCAACGTTCGAGGCATGGTGGGAGGATGGGTTCGTCCAGCAGTTGGTCGCGCGAGGACTCACGGAAGCGGGGATCACCGAGGACTCCCTCGACGAGGCGCGGTTGCTCGTAGGGCGAGCGGCTTTGGCAATCGACGAGGTGGCCCCCGGTGAGGGGGCATGGCGGCTGTTGTCGCGCATCTACTCGATCCGCGATCACGTCCAGCAATTGCCCGCGGGATCGGCGCTTGCACTTGCCTGCGGCTTTCCTCCCCTGCAAGAGGGCGGGATCATCGCCAAGACGCAACTTGACGTCATGGAGAAGATCGCGGACGAAATGGCCGATGGCTTCAAGACGAGCGTCGCGCGATTGACGGCCATGGCGACGACCGAGGCGTCCAAGCAGGCACTCCTTGCGTTCCTGGCGCACGTACTGGCGAATTGCGACGTGCCAACGGCATTCGAGCGTGCCGCGCCCGCCTTCTACCTCCCATCGGATGGCCTCGAGCTCGAGACACCTCCCTCGTGGTGGCAAGTCCTGACGAGCGAATGCTGGACCGAGCTCCTCGCGGAAGAAACCGAGGGACAAGCTGGCGATCTCTCGATCACCTGCACGAATGCGATCCTCCCGATAACCCGTGGCATGCCGGCTATCGTGCGCACCGAGGTCGAGCTTTCCATCTCCGTGGACCACGCAGGGAATGAAGGCTCCTTGGAGGTATCTCTCACAGGGGGATCCCACGGCAAGACCCCCGTCCTCATCCACGTAGATGCCAGTGGGACGGCACTCCACCGGGATATGCCCCCGTCGGCGGGGCAGCGCTCTCCTCTCAGCTACAAGGTTTCCGCCATGGGGAGGAAGGCCGTCACGGCGAGGGTCATCTCGCTCGCGAGCTGGCACCCGGGCATCGTCGTGACCTCGCGAATGGCGACCAAGCTGTCACTGCCGAAGAAGCCACGCAAGGGCAGTACACCGGTCGACTGGGAATCCGCACTCTCGGTTCCCGGTCCCGGCCGCTACGAGCTCATCCTCATGGCGTCACCCGACGTGGTGGTTACGCAGGCGGAGGAGGTACCCGACGACGCGACCGATCGAGCCATGGATCCCCCGAAACCGCTTTTCCTGCACCGGGCCAGGGACGGCAGCTACCAAGTAGAGGTCGAGGCCGATGGCAACTACCAGCTCGACGTGTCGTTCCAGGTCGCAGGTCGCGCCGCCGAGACCTGCAGGGTCTACGTGGCATGCGAGGAAGCGAGGGAGGAAGGGTGCAGGAGCGAGTTCGAGCGCCTCATCAAGCTCAATCGCCGCCATCTTGAAAAGTTCGACACCAAGGCCGTCGTGCAGCTCGACCGCCATGCTCGCTCCTCTAGCCTCCAAGCATGGATGCTAGAGGAGGAAACCGTGGGCAAGTCGTACATTCCCCTAGTGCTCTCCGATGACTACGCAACCAAGTGGACATCGCCAGACTGGGACACACCGTCCGGCCCGATCCTCTCCCAGGCTCGCTTCCTCCATGACCCTAGGCCCCAGACAGCGTTGTTCTCTCCCCCGCCCGCATTTGTCGATGCCCGAAAGGAAATCGCCAAGCGAGTAAGGGAAACCAGCGAACAAGCCGGACTGCTCGAGTCCGCGCCGCTCGGTAAGTGGCTTGCAAACGATCCCACTTTCCGAACCTTGGTCGAGGACTACCTCGACGCGTATGCCACCTGGCTTGCGGCTGACCGCGACGTCGCCTGCTGGGTCGACGTCATAGCCATATGCCCACGGGAGGCCGATGGCCGCACGCTGGCACGCGTACCGGACGCGATCGTGCTATCCCCGCTTCACCCCTTGCGACTGGCCTGGCATTGTCTCGCGCAAGCAACGCTATACGACGCGACGGAGGGCGACGATCCCCTGCCATGCCCGGCAGCGAGCATCCTTGATCCCGACTGCGTGCCCGATCTGCTTGCCCTGTCGCTGCAAGCACCGGGCGGACCGACTGGCGTCGACAAGGTCCCCTTCCTTTCTGTCGAGTGCAGTTCCGATTACTGGTCCGTGCTCTGGAACGGGGCGCGCCTTGGTCAAATAGCAGACAAGTCGCGACGACCACCATTCGACGATACTTTCGGACTGGTTGTGGGAGGCATCTCCAGCGGCTTCAGCCCGGCCCAAGTCGCACGCGCCCTCGGGGACGTCTCCGACCTGCTGGCTGCCAAGCCCATCGTCAGTCTCGTTATATCCAGTGGTGGAGGGGCCACCGACGCCTGCAACGAGGGGCTGGCAACTTGGTGTAGCGGGCGGTTTGGTAGCGACGACGCCCCCAGGCAAGGACAGGGCGTAGGTCCGAGGATGCTCGAGGTATTCGACACCAGGCCGGATGACGAGCGCCCCGACCAAGCCTTGATCGCCAACCTGTCGGAGGACACCGGGAACCAAGTCCGTTGGTTCGACAGGCAGCCTCCAGGGAGCAAGCCCGATCTCGGCATCATTGCCCAGCTCGATGCCGCTCAACCTGAATCCGCCGAGGTTGGCACCTACTCCCCGCTGGGGACAGGAGGCCTTCTACGGCACAGGATCAGGCGCCAGTTGCATGGTGCATTCATCAGCGAATCACGGCGTGCCCTGCCCGCGCAGCCCTCGGGCGAGGTGTTCGCGGACAAGGTCGCCCATTGCATCGGGGTCCTAGAGAGCGGTTGCGAGGACACCACGGGGCTCCAGTTCGCTCCCAACGTGCACGCGGTCGCCAACATGCTCGAGGAGAAGAAGGCTGGTTTCGTGGCGGTGTCATCCTCCGCTATCGACCCAGCCTGCTTCCTGGGAGGGTGGATAGAGGGTACGTACCTATGGGACTACGACCTGCCGTCCTACTCCCACCGGGCAGGCGACACGAGCGGCTACTACCTGCTATCCCAGGTGAGGGATGCCGATCGCGACGCCCTGGGGAGGGTGCTGCGCCCCCTGCCTGGATGTAATGGGCTTGGCGACCACCAGATCGAGCAAGTCCTGCTGGAGATAGCCCGCCGTGGAATCCCGACGATACGCGGCCTTTCCGGCGACGATTCTGGCGCGACCGGCGATCTCGGCCTCTTCCTCGCGGTACGTCTCCTGCAGGACCAGTTCCGGACATCCGGCAACCTCGACAGCCTCGTCCCCGTGTTGTCCGGTACACCCGACGATGCCTCCGTCGCGATCATCGTCCCGGTCGACCCGTTTCGGGGCTACCTCGCAGATCTAGCCCGGTCATTGGGCAAGGAACGCAAGGACGTATCGCTCTCGCGCCCGGACCTCCTGGTCGTTGGCTTCCGTATCAACCAGTCGGCCATCCGCATCCATCTCACACCGGTCGAGGTGAAATGCAGGCAGCAAAGCAGCACCCTGAGCCTGAACGATGCAAGGGATGCCCTCACCCAGGCCAAGGCACTCTCTTCGCTGCTCAAGGCAATGGAGGGCCGTGCAGCCAAGTCGCTCGCCTGGAAGCTCGCATACCAGCACTTGCTCCTTTCCATGGTGGGGTTCGGATTGCGCGTCTACAGCCAGCAAGAGCTCGTCAAGGAACAGGCCGGGCGATGGGCTGGCTATCACGAGCGCATCGCCGCCGCGATCTTGGGTGCCAACCCCGAAGTCACCATTGACGACCATGGGCGCCTAGTCGTGATCGACGGGTCCAAGCTAAGCGATGCGCATGACCATGACGGGGACGGGTTCGATGAGAGCATAGCGATCTCTCCGGAAGACGCTGGGAGAATCGTAGGCGGCGACGCCCATGGACTCTACGAGGCCATACGCGCCAAGGTCGGTAACTGGCGGCTATTGCCGCCTGCTGTCGATGTCCCAGGCTACGCTGGAGGGAATGCGGTCGTCGCTGGCCCGCTTGCTCCCGTGGCGGAGCAAGGAGGCAAGGCGAGCAATGCAGCCCAACTTCCACCGGCTAGCACTCAGGAAATCCAACGTGCCGGGCCCTACCCACCTCAAGTGGCTGCCGCAGAAACGACAGTTGACGACTCTGGTAGCACGGGTATCACACTCTCCATTGGCCGGTCCGTCGATGGCTTCGAGCCTCGCCCGCTCACGCTGAACTTGTCGGACACGCGGCTCAACCACCTGAACATTGGCGTGGTCGGGGATCTGGGGACCGGCAAGACCCAACTGCTCAAGTCGCTCATATTCCAGATCTCGGCAGCGGGCCGGGAGAATCGCGGAATCAAACCCCGGTTCCTGATCTTCGACTACAAGCGCGACTACAGCAGCCCGGAATTCGTCGAGGCCACGGGTGCGCGCGTGGTCAGGCCAACCCGATTGCCATTGAACCTGTTCGATACCTCCTCGATGGGCGAGTCTGTGGCCCCTTGGCTTGATAGGTTCCGCTTCTTCGCGGACGTCCTCGACAAGGTGTACTCAGGCATTGGCCCGGTGCAGCGCGACAAGCTCAAGGGAGCAGTCCGCAACGCCTACGATGCCAGCGCCTTGCAAGGACGCCAGCCCACCATCTACGACGTCCATGCGGAGTATCGCGAGCTGCTCGGCGGGAAGTCCGATTCACCGATGGCGATCATCGACGACCTCGTCGACATGGAGGTGTTCGAGAAGGATCCAGCCAAGACCAAGCCTTTCGACGAGTTCCTAGATGGGGTCGTGGTGATATCGCTCGATGCGATGGGGCAGGATGACCGCAGCAAGAACATGCTGGTGGCCGTCATGTTGAATATGTTCTACGAGAACATGCTCGGGACGCCCAAGCGTCCATTCATTGGCACCGACCCGCAGCTACGAGTGATTGATTCGTATCTTCTGGTCGACGAGGCGGATAACATCATGCGGTATGAGTTCGACGTGTTGCGCAAGCTGTTATTGCAAGGTCGGGAGTTCGGCGCCGGCGTAATCCTAGCCTCGCAGTACCTTAGGCACTTCAAGACAGGAACGACGGACTACCGGGATCCCCTCTTGACCTGGTTCATCCACAAGGTACCCAACGTCACCCCCTCGGAACTGGGCGCGCTGGGCTTCACGGCGGATCTAGGGGAGCTTTCCGAGCGAGTGAAGACCCTGCCCAACCACCATTGCCTCTACAAGACGGCAGGTGTAGCTGGCGAGGTAATCAGGGGGCTGCCCTTCTACGAGTTGGCGAAGGGTATCGCCGGGTGAGGTCCGGGAGGATGGCGTGGCCGACTTCCTGACCCCCTGCGAGCGCTCGGAGAGGATGTCTCGGATCCGGGGCAAGGACACCCAACCCGAACTTGCACTCCGCAAGGCCTTGCACCGTCTGGGGCTCAGATACCGGCTCCACGGTGCCGGGCTCCCTGGCAGGCCAGACCTCGTGTTCCCCCGCTACAAGACCGTTGTGTTCGTCCACGGCTGCTTCTGGCACCGGCACCTGGGTTGCAGCATTGCAACGACGCCGAAGAGCAATACGCCGTTCTGGTTGGAGAAGTTCGAGAAGAACGTCGCAAGGGATGTGCGTGTGACAAAACAGCTAGCGGAGCAAGGCTGGGCAGTCTTTGTCGTCTGGGAATGCGAGCTATCCAAGCCCACGGAGGCTGCCAAGACGGCGAAAGGTCTCGCCGCCAGGATCAGGCGTGCTCCCACCAGGCCCGGCAACTAACCCGCATGGTTGATACCTCCAATACGGAACAGGTACTGGCGGCATGTACGAGTCGCTTCCAGCAGCAGGCCACCTCGATTTGGAGAGGCAGGGAAAAAGAAGCATTGATCGCCCTCACCAGGGCCCTCGACTGCGCAGCGACATCCGCCTATCGAGGCGAAATAGACGCCGCTGGCCAGACGGGGCAAGCTCCAGACAGATACCAGCAAATGCTTCTCCTAGGCTGCGCCTCGGCGATGCGCCCATTCCTTCACGCAGTAAAGGGCCAAGGCGGCGGCGTACCGTGGGGGCCTAGCCGTCCCGACACGAGCCGCTTTGCGTACTCATACCTCAAGGCATGCGGCACCCTTGCATTCCTGCGACGCATGGCTGCCCTCGAGCGGTACGGCCTGGCCACCACGCAGCAGGTCTCCTCAGGCCATCACCAGATTGATGTCCTGCCTGGCCCGGCCGAGAAGGCACTGGCCTACTCGCTCCGTTTCATGCGCCCCGATACCAAACCACAGCCGGTGTCCTCGGAACGCTGGGATAGTCGCCACGCGCGCATGAGGAAATATGTCGACTCACCTGACGGATGGTTCATCAGGTATGACAACGACCGGGAGATCGTTGCAGCCTACAGGGAGCAAGCACGGTGCCACGGCATGGGGTGGATGGAGGCCGAGGCCCTCCCGGACGACATCCCCATCGGCGACAGGACCTTTGGCGAATGGAAAGATGCGTGCGACCAGGCCGTCGGAAGGATATTGGCGCACATGGATTTCTCAGCGCTGCTTTGCAAGAAGTCACCATCGATCTCGATAGAAAACGTCCTCACGATATTCGCCAGGCGCGATGACATCGAAGCCGTGTGGATAGAAGCCGGCCTACCGCGATGCCAGGTATTGCCAACAATGAAGGCACTCACCCTGGAGTCCGACGGACTGGACGACTGGGAGCACGCCCTCGAGATACCGCCCCCCTTCTACATCGACCTAGGGAGAGACTTCGTCCTCCTTCCCTGCTTCGGGGCGTTAGTGAATCCATACTTCGCGCTCTTTCGCCATCTACGCCAGGAGTACCGACGAGACTGGGATCGCGGGGTAGATCGCCGCGAGGCGGTGTTCCGTACTGACCTCGGGGAGATCCTACCGCCCTCCAGATTCACGATCCCCGCTCATGGATTTGGCCTTCGTCGCACGGACGGCTCCTTGATCACCGATATCGACGCCTTGGTCATTGATAGGGAAAGCGGTGACTTGGCACTACTGCAACTAAAATGGCATGACGTTTTCGGCCTTTCCCTGCACGAAAGGGAAAGCCGGCGCAGGAACATAAACAGGGCCAATGACTGGATCGATCGCGTCTCCTTCTGGGTAGATGGCCGTTCGTGCGCACAGGTGCTCAAGGCACTGGGCTTGCCCTTCCAGGGATCGCCCCGCCCTCCAGTGCTCTATGTCCTCGCAAGATATGCGGCCCGCTTCACCGGGAACGACGTACAGGACCCTCGCGCCAGCTGGATTGCCTGGCCAGAGATGCAGATGGCCGCTAGATACGGATCAGGCGAGACCTCGCCGCTCCTCTGGATACCTTCGTGGGTATCGGATTACGAAGGTCAATTCGAGGAAGCCGAGACAAGGAACATCGAGTTCCAATACCCTGACTTGAAGGTATCGCTCAACCTACCTTTCTCGAGGATTCCCTAGCTCCCTTACCAGGGATATCGCCTGACAGAAATGCTGCAAGGGGAACGATCCTCATCAGGAACCGACCCGCCGGCCACGCAATCGCTCAAACGGCCTTCCCTCGGACACCACTGATCTTGATAGGAGTCGCAAATGGATTCCCACCCTTTTGTCCTCGGCCATAAGAATTAAACCATGACAGCATTGAAAGATACTTTCCTCTCCCACTGGCAAAGCCAGCAACGTGTAGCACCCAGTCTACTGTTGGGAGTTCACATCCCGACAATTCAAGGCGTTCTAGCCTTTCTCGACGCTGAGCCGGCAGCATTCAAGCTGAAGGCTGAAGTGTTACGCATCTTCAAGATCTCTAACTGGTTGCTTGAACCTGGTGCGTTTCAGGAGTTCGTGCAAGCAGTGGGAGAGGCGCAGTTTTGGATGATGGCCAAAGCCCGGAACATCAATCTTGAGCGAATCCCGGAGAAGTCAAAAAAATCCCAAAAAACCCCAGACTTTCGTCTGGCCGGTGGTGGTGAGTGCGCCCCTTGCTTCGAGGTCAAAACGTTGTCTGTAACAGGTGGCATCCATAACCTTGGCCAGATGAACGAGGCGAGTTTTCAAGCACAGCTATCACTAAGCAAGCAGGTAAAGGATGGCAAAAAAATAGCCTTTGCTATCCATGAAGCTGCGCCCCACGGAGTAGTTGAAAACGAAAAGAATCTTACGACGATCATCCAAAACCTGATCGACAAGACAACCAACAACATTAAGTCTGGTCAGTATTCGGACGCGCCAACCTGCTTGGTGCTCAACTTGCTTCTAATAGATGGTCACTGGAACGGAAATGCAGGATTACGTCCGGTGGCATTCGGATACCCGAAACCCTGGAACATCCGGTCTGGCGTGTTCTGGAACTTGGCATTTGGCAAGGTCGGGCATTTGGTGTTCGGCATCCCGGAGTTCGAAGGCAAACCAACTGTGGAAGGAGAGTTGGGTCGAGAGGGCATCCTTGAAGCCTACCCCGACATTAAAGCGCTCCTACTAATTGTCCATGGATTGAACAAAGAACCTAGGTTCTTTGGATTGAGGCGCGAAAGTGACGACGACCTTTGGTTGAATGCGCTCAAGGACATGGGGGACACATTCTCCAAGCTAGTGGAAGACAACTGGAACGATGAAGGTGACACCAACGGATGGCGTCTCACAGATCACTAGGGAGGCGTGAAGGCTGGATGGCGTATTGCGCCTCTTTTTCGAAAAGACGAGGTGAAGCTCGCCCGTGCCGCTCCTCAGCGCGGATCCTACGCATCAAGGAACAGACCCCGGCAACAAGGTCGCGAAATTCACTAACGAGCATCGGCACATGCTCGCCTGTCGACATCGATGGCGCCCGAAGTCGCTCTACGCCTTGGTTGCGCCAATTTCGCGGATGAAGGCTGCCCCATTGCCCCTTCCCCCGCATGAACTCCTGCCCCTCCCTCGTCGTCGATATCTCCAGCATGTTGAGGATCAGCTTCAAGGCATCGCTCGCTTCGCGAGAGATCAGGACCTCCTCCGCAGCCAAGGCTTATCGCGCTTCGAAAAACCTTCACCTTGCGGAAGGCTCACTACTCGCGTTTCGGTGCCACCGACCGCCGTAACTGGCTCTACTCGCTCGCCATCCACCGGGATGTCAACCACCTTTTGGACTACTTTGTCGCTCAACCATGGCTTGTGACGCTGAGACAAATTCTGTCCGCGTAGAAAGCTCGTCCGCTCTCCGTCGCCTTCAGCTGTTGGGCGCACAGCGACGGGTTGAACATCCATTGACAGATCGACCGACCCCTGTTCCCGTTTCGCGATGGGTGCGGGCTCGGTGCGGCCTTGTTTGAGCTGGTCCAAGTAGTCTGCCCATGCCTGCATGACCTCTTGGCGCTTTTCGCGAAATTTGACCCGCGCATAGGCAGCTTCGACTTGGTCTTTCGGGGCATGCGCCAACTGGGCTTCGAGCACGTCCACGTCAATGCCCAAACGCTCACGTCCAAGCGTCCGCAGCGATGCACGAAAGCCATGGGTGGTGTGCTCGCCCTGAAAGCCCATATCGCGCAACGCCTTGCTCAAGGCATCCCGACTGAGATGCGGCGATTTCTGGCGTGCTTGCGGCGGGAATACGTATTCGCCACCCATGTTCCGCTCATGCATCTCACGCAGCACGACGAGCGCCTGCTCAGGCAGCGAGGTGCTGTAGTCCTGCCCCGTCTTCATGCGATGGGTACCGTCCGGGTTCTTTCCCGGAACACGCCATTCGCCAGCCTCCAGATTGATCTCATCCCAACGAGCGCTAGCCACCACACCTGAGCGCATTGCAGTCAAGGCTGCCAAGATCAGGGCGGCGCGTACGACGCGATTCTCGTAAGCATCAATGGCCCGCATGACATCACCAAGCTTGCTGGTGCTATCGGTGACGGCGGGCATATGGCCGCTGCGATGAGTTGGCAAAATGCGATCGAGCCGCAGTCGACTGTCGTCAGGGCGCAGACCTTCGTTGATGGCGTGCTCCACGATGCTTGCCACGTACTGCCGTGCCTTCCGGGCCAGCTGCGGGGTTTCTTTGGCCATCTCAACGAGCAAAGGGCGGACGTCCTTCGTCTCCATCACGCGAAGGTCCACATCGCCGATCTTGGGCACCAGATAGGACTCCACCACCAGGCGGGCTTTGCGGTAGGTTTCCAGCGCCCAAGTGGGGCGCTTCTCCGCCATCCATCGCCCCGAGACGGCACGCATTGACGCGTGCTCGATTTCAGCACGCTCCTGCGCCGCAGCTTCCTGTTCGGCTCCAACTGCGGTCTTCGCCTCTTGCTTAGCTTTCCGTATCCCCGCCGTGGCTCTGCCTTGCTTGGCAGCACCCTGTATCTCAATCGCCTTGATACGCGCCTCGCTCAGGGACACGTCGGGGTAGTGCCCAATCGTGGCCGGCGCAGGGCGCGAACCATCCGGGAGACGGTAACGCACACGCCAAGCCTTCAATCCGGCCGGGCTCACCCAGAGCACCAGCCCATTGCCATCCGGCAAGAAGTAAGGCTTGTCGGCTGGCTGGGCTCGACGAATCTGAAGATCAGTCAACGTTGCCGAAAGGCGGGGCATGGCTTGAGACCTACTTGGGTACAAACAAGACGATTTGTACCCAAGAATATACCCAAAACGCACGGATACCTCTGGACAGCACTGGACGTCTCTGGACGGCCAGGCAATAAAAAACCCCGCAAATCGCGGGGTTAGATACGATTCTGGACGATATTGAACTGTTCAGAATCAGGTCATGGTGCCCAAGAGGGGACTCGAACCCCTACGCCTTGCGGCGCTACCACCTCAAGGTAGTGCGTCTACCAGTTCCGCCACCTGGGCAGGTGTCTTGCTCAGTGTTGCTTCTGCGGGGCCGGCGCAGCCGGCACTTCGCCTTGCTGCTTGCTCGCGGCAGGTGCCGCAGGCACTGCGGTGTTCGCAGCTGCGGGTGCAGCGGACGGCACTTCCGGGTTCACCGGCGTGGCTGCCGCCGGCGCCTGCTTGGCGGGTGCCGGCTGGTTGCCCATGCCGGCCATCACGCCGAGATCGGCGCCGTTGCCCTGCTGCGTGCCATGGCTGTGCAGGTACATGCCCATGCCGAGGCTAAGCGCGAAGAACAGCGCGGCGAGCACGCCGGTAGCACGGGTCAGGAAGTTGGCCGAGCCGCGTGCACCGAACACCGTGGCCGAAGCACCGCCGCCGAAACCGGAGCCGGCACTGGCGCCCTCGCCGTTCTGCAGCAGGATCAGCACGGTCATGGCCGCGGCGATCAGGATGTAAAACACGCTGAAAATGACGAACATCAATCGAGCCCGTGGCGACTTAACGCGCCGCTGCGCAGATTCCCAGGAAGTCGGAAGCGATCAGAGAGGCCCCACCGATCAGGCCTCCATCCACATCCGACTGCGCGAACAATTCGGCGGCATTGGCCGCCTTGACGCTGCCGCCGTAAAGCAGCCGAGTCAGACGGGCAATCATAGCATCTTCCTTCTGGAGTTGGCTACGGATGAACGCATGTACCTGCTGGGCCTGTTCGGGCGTGGCGGTACGGCCGGTACCGATCGCCCACACCGGTTCGTAGGCGATTACCGCAGTATCGAATGCCGCGATGCCGCCGCCGGCGAGCACGGCCTGCAGCTGGCGCGCGATCACCGCTTCGGTGTCGCCGGCTTCGCGCTGCGCCAGGGTTTCACCCACGCAGAGGATGGGCGTGAGGCCGGCCGCGCGCGCCGCGGCAAACTTGCGCGCCACCAGCCCGTCGCTTTCGCCGTGGTACTGGCGTCGCTCGGAGTGACCCGCCAGCACCCACTGCGCGCCACAGTCGGCCAGCATCGCGCCGGACACTTCGCCGGTGTACGCGCCCTGCCCTTCGTGTTCACTGAGATCCTGTGCGCCGACGCCGACGCCGGCCGCGGCGCAGGCCGCGCCCACCGCCTCCAGGTAGGGAAACGGCGGGCAGATCACCACGTCCATGCCGTCGGGCCTGGCCGCGGCAATCTCGCCGCACAGGGCGGCGGCCATCGAGCGGCTGCCGTGCATCTTCCAGTTTGCGACGACGAGCTTCTTGCGCATGTTCGACATCATTCCCTTGCTACAAAATCGAAATTTTACAGGACGATAGAGGGACTGGTATTGCTGCAGCGCAACGTCCAAGATGCGCCGGTCCCGACCGGAGAAAAACATGCCGCCTGCACGACCACTGAGTCTCGTCACCGGCGCCTCCGCCGGCATCGGCGCCGCCTTCGCCCATGCGCTGGCGGCACGCGGCCACGACCTGGTGCTGACCGCGCGGCGCACCGGGCGGCTGGAAGCGCTGGCCGCCGAGCTGCGATCGCGACACGGCTGCGCGGCGACGGTGTTGGGCGCCGATCTTGCTGATCCCGCAGCACCACGCGTGCTGTGCGAAGACCTGGAACAACGTGGCCTCGCAGTGGACTGGCTGATCAACAACGCCGGCTACGGCGTGCCCGGTAGCTTCGTGGGCAACGACTGGAACACGCATGCGGGCTTCCTGCGGGTATTGCTCGATGCGCCGGTCGAACTGGCCTGGCGCCTGTTGCCCGGCATGCGCGAACGCGGCTACGGCCGCATCGTCAACGTGGCGTCGCTGGCCGGCCATGTGCCGGGCACCGCGGGGCACACCTTGTACGCGCCCGCCAAGGCATTCCTGATCAAGTTCTCGCAGGGACTGGCGCTGGAAAGCCGCGAGCGCGGCGTGCACGTCTGCGCGTTGTGCCCCGGCTTCACGTATTCCGAGTTCCATGACGTCACCGGCACCCGCGCGCTGATGAACAAGCTGCCCGGCTTCATGTGGCAGAGCGCCGAAACGGTGGTGGCCGAGGGTCTCGCCGCCGTGGAGCGCGGCGAGGCGGTGCACGTCACCGGCCGCGTGAACCGCTTCATCAAGGGCGTGTTCAAGCTGATGCCGGACCGGCTGGCATTTCGCCTGTCGGCGCGGCAAGGGCGACGTTACCGTCAGGCGGATTGACGGAGTCCTCCTCGCCCCTGCCTGTCCGGGGCGCAACCTGGGGCAGGCAGGGGGCGAGCGCAGTGTCCCGAATCCCGGCTCAGATCAACTTGATCTCGCGCAGGCGCTGCTGCAGGTACTCGTGCGAGGTGATCGGGGTGTCGTATCGCTTCGGGTTGTCCGGCGTCACGCACTGCGGCAACGGGTCCAGCACCACGTCGGGGTTGGGGTGCAGGAAGAACGGCACCGAGTAGCGCGGCTTGCGCGCGTTCGCGTTCTGCGGGTTCACCACGCGGTGGGTGGTGGACGGGTACACGTGGTTGCTCAGGCGCTGCAGCATGTCGCCGATGTTCACCACGATGGCGTCGCCCTCGGTAGTGACCGGCAGCCACTCGCCCTCGCGCGTCAGCACTTCCAGCCCTTCCGCGCTGGCGCCCACCAGCAGGGTGATGAAGTTGATGTCCTCGTGCGCGCCCGCGCGCACGTTCGGGATGTTCTCCTCGGTGATCGGCGGGTAGTGGATCGGCCGCAGGATGGAATTGCCCTGGTCGGTCTTGTCCTCGAAGTAATGCTCGGGCAGGCCGATGTGCAGCGCCAGCGCGCGCAGCACGCGGGTGCCGAGCTGGTCCAGCGCCTCGTACAGGCCGTAGCCGTACCGCTGGAACTCCGGTACCTCGCTCGGCCACAGGTTCGGCGCCATCACGTCGGCGAACGTCGAGTCGCGCGCGATCTCGCGCCCGACGTGCCAGAACTCCTTGAGATCGGGGTGCTTACTGTCCTTCGCAGTCTCCACCTTGAACGGGGTGTAGCCGCGTGCGCCGCCGCTGCCGGGCACGTGGTATTTCATCTTGGTATCGGTGGGCAGTGCGAAAAAGCGGCGGAAGGCGTCGTAGGCGCCGTCGATCAGTCTGCCCGGGATGCCATGGCCGCCGATGCAGCAGAAGCCGAATTCGCGGTAGGCGGCGCCAAGCTCGGCGACGAAGGCTTCGCGGTCACCGTCGTAGCGGCGAATGTCGAGGGTGGGAACGTTCTTCATGGGTCCGGGTCCGGTCGGTTGCGCGGTCGATGGGTGTACCGCCACCGCAGGGACGGTTCACGTCGGGCCATTCCTTGGCGACCGGATCCTGGGGACCTGAGGCCGGCATTGCCGCCGGCTGGTTCACGAGCGTTCTGCGGAGGATTTTACGACGTCAGCCAGGTTTTGCGCCAACTGCCGCACCTCGGCCGCATCGGTGCCCTCGACGGTGACCCGCACCAGCGGCTCGGTACCCGAGGGCCGCAGCACCACGCGGCCGCGGCCGCGCAACGTCTGTTCCGTGGCGGCCAGCGCCTGCCGCACGGCATCCCCGTCGAGTGCTTCGCGCGCACCGTCGGCGCGCACGTTGATCATCACCTGCGGCAGCTTGGCCAGGCCTTGCCGCGCCGTGGCGAAATCCTCGCCGGCCAGCGCCTCCAGCACGGCCAGCGCGGAGACGATGCCGTCGCCGGTGGTGGCCCGGTCCAGGCAGAGGATGTGGCCGGAGGTTTCGCCGCCCAGCACGCCGCCACGCTCCTTGAGTTGCTGCAGCACGTAGCGGTCGCCCACCTTGGCACGCACCAGTTCGACGCCGAGCTTTTCCAGCGCCAGCTGCAGGCCGTAGTTGCTCATCAGGGTGCCGACCAGCGGCCCGCGCAGCTGGCCGCGCGCCTGCCAGGCACGGGCGATCACGTAGAGCAGGTCGTCGCCGTCGGCGAGCACGCCGAGGCGGTCCACCAGCTGCACACGGTCGCCGTCGCCGTCGAAGGCGATGCCGAGGTCCGCGCCCTGCTCCCGCACCGCGCGCTGCAGCGCCTCGGGGTGGGTAGAGCCCACCTCGCGGTTGATGTTGAAACCGTCCGGCTTGTCGCCGATGGCGGTCACTTCGGCGCCTAGCTCAGTGAACACCTTGGGCGCGACCTGGTAAGTGGCGCCGTTCGCGCAGTCCAGCACGATCTTCAGGCCGTTGAGGTTGAAGTCCTCGGCCACCGTGCTCTTGCAGAACTCCGCGTAGCGGGTCACCGCGTCGTCGATGCGGCGGGCCTTGCCCAGGTGCTCGGAAGGCACCGTGATGAAGGGCGCGTCGATCTCCGCCTCAATGGCCGCTTCCATCGCGTCGCTGAGCTTCTCGCCCTGCGCGGAGAAGAACTTGATGCCGTTGTCGTAATGGGGGTTGTGCGATGCGCTGATGACGATGCCGGCCTCGGCACGCAGGGAACGGGTGAGGAAGGCCACGGCCGGGGTCGGCATCGGCCCCAGCATGCGTACGTCGACGCCGGCGGAAACCAGGCCGGCTTCCAGCGCGGCCTCGAACATGTAGCCGGAAACGCGGGTGTCCTTGCCGATCAGCACGCCACGGCGTCCGGTGCTCTGCTGCCTTAGCACCGCGCCCAGCGCGCGGCCCAGCCGCAGCATGAACTCGGCATTGATCGGCCACTCGCCGACCCTGCCACGGATGCCGTCCGTGCCGAAATATTTGCATTGACTCATGGATGCCTTCCCGAAAGGGTTCCCTGTCCCGTCGGCGGCGCTTCGTGCGCCGCCGTCCTGTCGCTGTTCTCTGTCCGGCTAGTCGTCGTCTGGCCAGCGCGGTGCCGCCGGCTTCGGATCGCGGCTCGGCGCCTCTTCCCCCGTGTGCACGCCTTGCCATACCGCCAGCGCGTCCACCGTGGCGGCCACGTCGTGCACGCGCACCATGCACGCGCCGCGCTGAACCGCGATCAACGCGGCGGCGACCGAGCCGGCCGCGCGCTCGACCGGGGGCTTGCGACCGGTCAATGCGCCAATCATGGCCTTGCGCGACAGGCCCGCGTAGACGCCGCTGCCGAGATCCGCGAAGCGCTCCAGCGCCCGCAGCAGGGCCAGGTTGTGCTCGAGGCTCTTGCCGAAGCCGAAGCCCGGGTCGACGAGCACCTTGCGCTTGTCGATGCCGGCCAGTTCGCAGGCGAACAGGCGGTCGGCGAGGAAGCGGTGCACCTCGCCCACCACGTCGTCGTAGTGCGGGGCGTCCTGCATGCTGCGCGGCTCGCCCTGCATGTGCATCAGGCATACCGGCACGCCGAGAGCCGCCGCGGCATCCAGCGCGCCTTCGCGGCGCAATGCGTACACGTCGTTGATCATGCCGGCGCCCGCGGCCACCGCCGCGCGCATCACCTCGGGCTTGGAGGTGTCGACGGCGATCGGCAGCGCGGTACGCGCGACCAGCTGCTCGATCACCGGGATCACCCGGCGCAGCTCTTCCTCCACCGATACCTCGGCCGCGCCGGGGCGGGTGGATTCGCCGCCCACGTCGAGCAGGTCGGCGCCCTGCTCCGTCAGCGCCAGGCCGTGCGCCACGGCCGCCTCCATGGTGGCGTGCTCGCCGCCGTCGGAAAACGAGTCAGGCGTGACGTTGATGATGCCGGCCACGCGCGGGCGGTCCAGCGGCAGCTTGCGTCCGGCGCAGTCCAGCACGGTGGCGAACATGGCGTCGAGCGCGTTCATGCCCCGCCCAGCTCACCCATGAAGCGGCGGTAGTAGCGCAGCTCCTCGATCGAATCGCGGATGTCCGACAACGCCGTATGCGCGGAATCCTTGCCGAAGCCCTTGCCGATCGCGGGCGCCCAGCGCCGCGCCAGCTCCTTCAGCGTGGACACGTCGAGGTTGCGGTAGTGGAAGAAGTGCTCCAGCCGCGGCATCTGCCGGTGCAGGAAGCGGCGGTCCTGGCAGATCGAGTTGCCGCACATCGGCGACTTGCCCGCCGGCACCCAGTCGCGCAGGAAGTCCAGCGTGGCCTGTTCGGCTACCGCATGGTCGGCGGTGGAATCGAGCACCTGCTGCCACAGGCCGGACCTGCCGTGCTGGTTGCGGTTCCAGGCGTCCATCGCCTCCAGCCGGTCCAGCTCGTGGCGGATCGCGAACACCGGGCCTTCGGCCAGCACGTTGAGTTCCTTGTCGGTGACGATGGTGGCGATCTCCAGGATCGAATCGGCGTCGGTGTCGAGGCCGGTCATCTCCAGATCGATCCAGATCAGGTTGTCGTCGTTGGCTTGGCTCATGCGCCCTCCTGGTCGCGCAGTCTATCAAGGGATGCGGGCGGACAGACCGGTGCCGCCCGCGCCTGGGCCCATCGGGGCATCCGCATGCGATCATCCAGCCTATGCAGACGTTCTTCTGGCACGACTACGAGACCTTCGGCGCCGATCCCCGGCGCGACCGCCCCGTGCAGTTCGCCGGCATCCGCACCACGCCGGAGCTGGAGATCGTCGGCGAGCCGGTGATGTTCTTCGGCCAGCCGCCGCGCGACAGCCTGCCCCAGCCCGAGGCCTGCCTGATCACCGGCATCACGCCGCAGCAGGCCGAGCGCGAAGGCGTCGGCGAAGCCGAGTTCGCCGCCCGCGTGCACGACCAGCTCGCCGCGCCCGGGACCTGCGGCGTGGGCTACAACTCGCTGCGCTTCGACGACGAGGTGACGCGCCAGCTGCTCTACCGCAACTTCTACGAACCCTACGGCCGCGAGTGGGAGAACGGCAATTCGCGCTGGGACCTGATCGACCTCGTGCGCATGTGCGAGGCGCTGCGCCCCGAGGGCATCGCGTGGCCCACCCGCGAGGACGGCGCGCCCAGCTTCAGGCTGGAACTGCTGGCCACCGCCAACCACCTGCAACAGGAACGTGCGCACGACGCGCTCTCCGACGTGTACGCGCTGATCGACCTCGCGCGGTTGATCCGCGTGCGCCAGCCACGGCTGTGGGACTGGCACTACGCGCTGCGCCGCAAGCAGCGCGTGTTCGAACTGCTCGACGTGGCGGCGATGACGCCCCTCGTGCACGTCTCCTCGCGCTATCCCGCCAGCCGCCACTGCCTCGCCCTGATCGCACCGCTGGCGATGCATCCCAGCCGCCCCGGCGAGGTGATCGTCTGCGACCTCGCCTCCGATCCGGCGGAATGGCTCGGGCTGGACGAAGACGAGATCGCCGACCGCGTGTTCACCGCGCGCACCGACCTGCCCGACGACGTCGCCCGCATCCCGCTGCGCACCGTGCGCGCGAACCGCGCGCCGGCGCTGGCGCCGCTCTCCGTGCTGAAGGGCGCGGACCTGCAACGCCTGCAGCTCGATCCCGAACGCTGCCTCGCCCACCGCGATGCGCTGGCCGCCGCCGACGGGCTGGCCGCCAAGGTCGCCCGCGTGTTCGCCCGCGCCGCCGAGCTGCCGCCGCCGGAAGATCCCGAGCTGGCGCTGTACGCCGGCTTCCTGCCCGACGCCGACAAGCGCCTGCTGCGCGAGGTGCGCGCCACGCCGCCGGAACAGCTGGCGACGCGCGCCTTCCCGTTCCGCGACCCGCGCTATGCCGAGCTGCTGTTCCGCTACCGCGCCCGCAACTGGCCGGAGACCTTGAGTGCGGAAGAACAGACGCGCTGGGAAGCCTTCCGTCGCCAGCGCCTCACGCGCGAAACGCCGCTCACCACGCTTACCCTTGACGGCTACTTCGCCATGCTCTCGGCCCTGCGCGCCGATCCCGCGCGACAGGACAAGCTGCCGCTGCTGGACCAGCTGCAGGCCTGGGGCGAACAGCTGGCGGCCGAACTGACCTGACCGAGTCCCTCATGCCCCACGCCTACTTCAGCCCCGCCACGTTCAAGTTCCTGCGCGCACTCGACCGCAACAACAGCCGCGACTGGTTCACCGCGCACAAGGCCGACTACGAGCGCCACGTGCGCGAGCCGTTCCTGCGCCTCATCACCGACCTGCAGGCGCCGCTGGCGAAGATCAGCCCGCACTACCGCGCCGACCCGCGCAAGAACGGCGGTTCGCTGTTCCGCATCTTCAGGGACACCCGCTTTTCGAACAACAAGCTGCCGTACAAGCCCTGGCAGGGCGCGCGCTTCTTCCACGAGCGCCGCCACGAGATCCCGGCACCCTCGTTCTACATGCACGTCCAGCCCGGCGACTGCTTCGCCGGCGGCGGCATGTGGCATCCCGAGCCCGACGCGCTGAAGAAGATCCGCGCCTTCCTCGCCGACAACCCTGCCGCCTGGAAGAAGGCCACGCAGAACCCCGGCTTTCGCGAGCACATGCAATTCTGGGGCGAATCGCTGAAGCGCCCGCCGCACGGCTACGACCCCAACCACGAGCTGATCGAGGACCTGAAGCGCAAGGACTTCGCCTGCGGCGAGGGCTTCGACGAAGCACTGGCCTGCTCCACCGAGCTGCTGCCGTGGACGGTGGCCTGCTTCAGGCGCGCGGCGCCGATGGTGGACTACCTCTGCGCCACGCAGGAGTTGGAGTTCTAGGCAACGCCGCGCGGCGCTTCCGCACCATCGCGCCCGGCTTGCATCAGCCAGAGTGCCGCCGCGATGCCGACCAGCGCGGTGAGCGCCACGTAGTGCGCCGGCGCCAGCACGCCCAGGCGCCTCACCAGCAGACCGATCACCGGCGGCGTCAGACCGCCGAACAGTGCATACGCGACGTTGTAGGAAAACGACACGCCGGAGAAGCGCACCGCCGGCGGGAACGCGGCCACCATCAGCGCCGGCACCACGCCAGTCACGCCCACGCTGAAGCCGGCCAGCGCATACAGCGCCACGAAATGCGCCGCGCCGACCCGCAGATCCAGATACAGTGCGTAGCTGCATACCAGCAGGCCGATCGCGCCACACAGCAGCGCGCGCGCGCTGCCCAGGCGATCGGCCAGCCAGCCGTAGCCGATGCAGCCGAGCGCCAGCGCCAGCGACGCCACGCTGTTGCCCAGGAAGGCGCGCGCCGGCGGCATGTGGAACACAGACTGCGCCAGCGAAGGCGTCATCAGGATCATCACCACGATCGCCGCGGTCAGCATCCACGTCGCCAGCATCGACACCAGTACGCCCGCACGATGCCGGCGCAGCACCTGCTGCAGCGGCAGGGCCGCGGACAGCTCGCGGCGCGTGTGCATCGCCAGGAACACCGGCGTCTCGCTGAGCCAGCGGCGCAGCCACACCGCGATGAACCCGAACGCGCCGCCGATCAGGAACGGCACCCGCCAGCCCCAGTCGAGCACCGCCGCGGGCGCCAGATGCCGGTTGATCGCCGCGGCCACCAGCGAGCCGATCAGGATGCCCACGGTCAACCCCGCGGTGAGGCTGGCGCAGGCAAAGCCGACCCGTCCCGCCGGCACGTGCTCGGCCACGAACACCCATGCACCGGGTACCTCGCCGCCCACGGCAATGCCCTGCACCACACGCAGCAGAAGCAGCAGCAGCGGCGCCAGCATGCCGATCTGCGCATGTACCGGCAGCAGGCCGATGCCGAGCGTGGGCAACGCCATCAGCAAAACGCTGAGGGTGAACATCCGCTTGCGGCCCAGCGTGTCGCCGTAGTGCGCCATCACGACACCGCCCAGCGGCCGCGCCAGGTAGCCGGCGGCGAAGATGCCATAGACCTGCAGCTGGGCCAGCCATGGCGCGGTATGCGGCGGAAAGAACAGGTGACCGAGCGGAACGGCGAAGAACACGAACACCACGAAGTCGTAGAACTCCAGCGCGCCGCCCAGCGCGGACAGCAGCAGGGTGCGCGCGTCACGACGATCCAGCCGGCGCACTGCGCCGCCTGTCGTGTCCGGTGCGGGCAATGTCGTGGCGTCGCTCATGACGGAACCGTGGCCCGATGCGGAGAAGGCCCGGCAACATAGCGCAGCACGCGCCACTTCGCGATGCCCCCTGCATGGCTTATGCTCGCGCCGTCCGGCGGGATGCCGGGCCACACGGGCGAGCCGCGGCCTGCAGGCGACCCGCCCGGCGTCGTTTCGGGGGAGAGGAAACGTCGTACGACCTGGCCGCCGGCCAGTGATCCAGACCGCGCCGCACAGTCGCGGCGCACCTGTCCATTCACGCAATCGGGAAGGAGTCTTCGATGAACCTGGGCAAACGCATGGCCGCCGAATTCTTCGGCACGTTCTGGCTGGTGTTGGGCGGCTGCGGCAGCGCCGTGCTCGCCGCCGGCTTTCCGGGACTCGGCATCGGCTTCGCCGGCGTGGCGCTGGCCTTCGGCCTCACCCTGCTGACGATGTGCTACGCCATCGGTCACATCTCCGGCTGCCACATCAACCCGGCGGTGACTTGCGGCCTCGCCGCCGGCGGCCGTTTTCCGGTGAAGGAGGTGATCCCCTACATCGTCGCCCAGGTGATCGGCGGCCTGGTGGCCGGCGCGGTGCTGTACGTGATCGCCTCGGGCAAGGCGGGCTTCGACCCCGTCGGCGGCGGCTTCGCCTCGAACGGCTACGGCGCGCATTCGCCGGGCGGCTATTCGATGGGCGCGGCGGCGGTGTGCGAGATCGTGATGACCTGCTTCTTCATCTTCATCATCATGGGCGCCACCCACAAGAGCGCGCCGGTGGGCTTCGCCGGCATCGCGATCGGGCTCGCGCTGACCCTGATCCACCTGATCAGCATCCCGGTCACCAACACCTCGGTGAACCCGGCACGCTCCACCGGGGTGGCCCTGTTCCAGGGCGGCTGGGCGTTGGGGCAACTGTGGTTCTTCTGGGTGATGCCGATCGTCGGCGGCATCATCGGCGGCCTGATCTACCGCTACCTGTGGAGCGACAGCGCCGTCCTTCCCGACATCAAGGGCGACCGGGCCTGAGCCCGCCACACACGGCACGCGGTCTCTCGGGCCCCGTGCCGACTACGACTCGTAAAGCTCGATCGGCAATCCGTCCGGATCGGCGAAGAAGACGAAGCGGCGACCGGTGTGCTCGTCCACCCGCACCGGCTCGCAGGCGACGCCGCGCGCCGTGAGCACGGCCACCGCCGCCTCCACGTCGGCCACGGCGAAGGCGAGGTGGCGGAGTCCCTGCGCCTCCGGCCAGGAGGGACGCGGCGGCGCGCCGGGAAACGAGAACAGCTCCAGCTGCACGCCGGGGCCGACTTCCAGGTCGCACTTCCAGGAATCGCGCGCGTCGCGGTAGACCTCGCGCACGATGCGCAGCCCCAGCGTCGTGCTGTAGAACGCCTTCGAGCGCGGGTAGTCCGAGCAGATCAGGGCGACGTGATGGATGCCGCGCAACAACGGTTCGGCCATGCTCAGGCCTCCGAAAAGGGAAACGCCAGCACGCCGGCGATCTCGTCGCAGCGGGCCAGGCACATCAGCAGGCGCTCCATGCCCAGCGCCACACCGGCGCAATCGGGCAGCGCGTCGAGCACCGCCAGCAGGTTTTCGTCGAACGGAACCTCGCGCTGCCCGCGTTCGCGGCGGCGGGCGTTGTCCCGCTCGAAGCGGACGCGCTGCTCGCGCGAGTCGTTCAGTTCGTGATAGCCGTTGGCCAGTTCGTAGCGGCCGAGGTACAGCTCGAAACGTTCAGCCCGCGGCGGGTCTCCGGGGCGCACCTTCGCCAGCGCGCACTGGCTTGCCGGATAGTCGTGGATCACCGTGATGCGGTCATCCGGAAACGCCGGCTGCAGCTTGTGGGTGAGCAGCAGGTCCAGCCAGTCGTCGCGGGTGAGCCCCGCGGGATCGATGCCGAAGTCCGCCAGGGGCGCGCGCAGTTCCTCGATCGGCGCGTGCGCGGGATCGATGCCCAGCTCGTCGATGAACAGCTGGCGGTAACCCTCGATCAGCACCTCGGCGCGACGACCCTCCAGCGCCAGCGCCGCCTCCACCAGCTCGATGACCTCGTGCATCAGGCGGCGGTGGTCCCAGCCCACCCGATACCACTCCAGCATGCTGAATTCGGGGTTGTGCCGTCCGCCCGCCTCGCCGTTGCGGAACACCCGGCCCAGCTCGTAGCAGTCGCCCATGCCCGCGGCGAGCAGGCGCTTCAACGGGTATTCCGGCGAGGTGCGCAACCAGCGCTCGCGCGCGCCGGCATCGACGTGGCCGCTGAACTGCGTGCTGAAGCTCTCGATGTTCGGCTCGGTGTTGCCCGCCGCCGACAGGATCGGCGTCTCCACCTCCAGCACCTTCCGTTCGGCGAAGAACGCGCGGACCAGGGCATAGAGGCGCGCCCGCAATCGCAATGCCCCGTGCAGGGCGGGCTGCTTCACGGCGCAACCCCGTGCCTGGCCAGCAACGCCAGCAGCTGCACCTCGTCCCATACCGGCACGCCCAGCTCGTTCGCCTTGTCGAGCTTGGAGCCGGCTTCCGCGCCGGCCACCACGAAACTGGTCTTCTTCGACACGCTGCCCGCCACCTTCGCGCCCAGCGCTTCGAGTTTTTCCTTCGCCTGATCGCGGCTCATCGTCGGCAGCGTGCCGGTGAGCACCACGGTCTGGCCGTCCAGCGGCAAGCCGGCCGATTCCGCCGACTGCGGAATGGCGTCGAGCAGCTGCTGCATCGCCGATTCCGCCTCGCACAAGGCCGCCAGCTGCGATGCGTCGGCCAGGTAGGCATCGAGATTGATCGCCGCCGCCTGCGGCAAACCGGCGACGATCCACTGCGCCTGCCCGGCATCGCGCAGGTGCTGCAGCGTTGGATACTGTGCAGCCAGCAGCGCGGTGCTCTTCGGGCCAAGCTTGTTGACGTGCGCCATGTCCAGCAGCACCGCAAGGTTCAGGCGCTCGCGCAGCCTCGGCGAGGGCGCGCCCTCGTCGCCGAAGCGGATACCCGCGGCAAGCAGCGCATCGACCACCTGCTGGTTGCCGTGCTGATCGAAGAAGCCGGCGATCGACGCAGCCACCTCGTTGCCGATGTCGGGCAGCGTGCGCAATACCGGCGCCGGCATGCTGCGCACGAACTCCAGCCGGCCCAGCCAGGCGGCCAGCGTCTTCGCCGTGCTCTCGCCGATGTGCATGATGCCGAGCCCGAACAGGAAACGCGCCAGCGTGGTGTTCCTGCTGGCCGCGATGCCGTCGAGCAGGTTTTCCGCCCACTTGGTGGCCACCTTGCCCTGCTTCACCGTCTCCGGCGTGGTGCCGTCGCGCTCGTCGGCGCGGCGCTTCATCTCCAGGAAATCGTCCAGCGTGAGCCGGTACAGGTCGGCCGGCGTCTGCACGTAGCTGAAGTCCACCAGCGCGTCGACATAGCGCTCGCCGAGGCCATCGATGTCCATGGCGCGGCGCGAGGCGAAGTGGATCAGCGCCTCCTTGCGCTGCGCCGCGCAGATCAGGCCGCCGGAACAGCGGTAGGCCGCCGCCCCCTCTTCACGCAGCAACGCCGAGCCGCACACCGGGCAGTGCGCGGGCATGTGCCAGGGGCGCGTGTGCGGCGGCCGCAGTTCGGGCATCACCCGCACCACCTCGGGGATCACGTCGCCCGCACGGCGCACGATCACGGTGTCGCCCACGCGCACGTCCAGGCGCGCCACCTGGTCGGCGTTGTGCAAGGTGGCATTGGTGACGACCACGCCGGCCACCTGCACCGGCGCCAGCCGCGCCACCGGGGTGGCGGCGCCGGTGCGGCCAATCTGGATTTCGATCGCCTCCACCGCGGTGGTCTGCTCCTGCGCGGGAAACTTGTGCGCGATGGCCCAACGCGGGGCGCGCGCCACGAAGCCCATCGCGCGCTGCCCTGCGTAATCGTCCAGCTTGTAGACCACGCCGTCGATGTCGTAAGGCAGGCGGTCGCGCTTCGCGCCGATGCGCTTGAAGTAGGCGATCAGCCCGGCGAAGCCGCGCGCCGTGCCCACTTCAGGCGACACCGGAAAGCCCCACTCGCGCAGCTGCTTCAGGGTGGCCGAGTGCGTGGGCGGCAGCTCGCCGCCTTCCACCACGCCTACGGCATAGGCGTAGAAGCTCAGCTTGCGCTTGGCGGTGATCGCCGGGTCGAGCTGCCGCAGCGAACCGGCCGCGCCGTTGCGCGGATTGGCCAGCGTCTTTTCCCCACGCGTGCGCGCGTGTTGATTGAACGCTTCGAAGTCCTTGCGCAGCATGACGACCTCGCCGCGCACTTCCAGCACCTGCGGCCAGCCCGTGCCGCGCAGCCTCAACGGGATCGCGCGCACGGTGCGCAGGTTGGCGGTGACGTCCTCGCCGGTCTCGCCGTCGCCGCGGGTCGCTCCCTGCACGAACACGCCATGCTCGTAGCGTAGGCTGATCGCCAGACCGTCCAGTTTCGGCTCCACCGAAAACACGGGCTCGCTGCGATGCAGCGTCTGCTCGATGCGCCGCTCGAACTCGGCCACCTCGTGGAAGCGCGTGCGCTCGTCGTCGCCCCGCTCTCCATCGGCTTGCTGCTCGAAGGCGTTGGACAGCGACAGCATCGGCAGCGCGTGGCGCACCTCGGCGAAGCCGCCGGTGGCGCGCGCGCCCACCCGGCGGGTGGGCGAGTCGGGCGTAGCCAGGCCGGGATGCGCGGCTTCCAGCGCCTCCAGCTCGTGCATCAGGGCGTCGTACTCGGCATCGGTGATCGTGGGATCGTCGAGCACGTGGTAGCGGTAGTTGGCCTGCTCGATGCGCTCGCGCAGGTCGGCGGCACGGGTCTTGCTGTCGGTGGGAACGGGGGATGCGCTCATGCGCGCAGTTTAGCGATCCACAAGGCGGGGCGGACGGTCGACGTAAGCGGACCGAAAGGCTGCCGGGCTATGCTGATCCATGGACGGCCGTTGTCTCCGGCCGCAAGGGAGGCACCCCATGCGCACGATACGTTATGCGTTGCTGCTGCTCGCCTTCACGCTGTCTGCACCGGCCTTTGCCGGCGGTGGCCCGCTCGGCATCGACCATCGCCTGCACTACGACAACAGCGGCATCTGGAAGCGCAGCAACCAGACCGCGCTGATGTACGGCACCATCCTCGCCGTGGGCGGCGGCGCGCTGGCCTTCGGCGACCAGGACAAGCTGGGCGACACGTTCTGGCGCTCGGTGGACGCCATGGTGATCTCCAGCCTCGGCGCCACGGCGCTGAAGTACACCTTCCAGCGCGAACGTCCCTCGCAGACCTCCGACCCGAACCGTTTCTTCGAGGGCAGCCACGCGCAGAGCTTCCCCAGCGGCGAGGTCACCGCGATCACCGCTGCGGTGACGCCGTTCATCGTGAACTACGGCCACGACCATCCCGCGGTGTATGCGCTGGCGCTGTTGCCGGCGTACGACGCAGTGGCGCGCATGAAGACCCGCGGCCACTGGCAGACCGACGTGCTGGCAGGCGCCGCGCTGGGTGCGGGCGTGGGCATCTGGGCCGCGCACCGGGATTCTCCGCTGATCATCGGCTGGCTGCCGGGCGGCTTCCAGGTGGGCTTCGTGCACCACTTCAAGCCGTAGGCGATCGCGCAGGTGCGAGGTGCCGGCGCACCCGTCCCTCGCCCCGGCCGGTCCCTCTCGCGGGGAGAGGGAGGGATTCACCCGGGGGCACGGCACGGCTGACGGCGGCGGGCGCTCAGCGGTGCAGGTCGCCCGCCGCTTCCGGCTGGTAGTCGATCGACAGCACGGTGAGGCGGTGCCTGCGGCCGTCCGGGGTGGGCCAGTCGATGTGCCTGCCCTTGGCGAGACCGAGCAATGCGCTGCCCACCGGCGCCAGGATCGACACCGTGCCGGGCTTGCCGGCCGCGTTCGGGTAGACCAGGGTCATCGTCGAAGGCTCGCCGCCGGCGTCGTCGGTGAAGCGCACGATGGAGTTCATCGTCACCACGTTGCGCGGCATCTCCGCCGGTTCCAGCACCGTGGCGCGATCCAGTTCCTCGCGCAACGCGGCATGCGCCGCGGCCTGGGCCGGGGTCATGCGGTCGAGCAGGTGCTCGATGCGTTCCAGGTCGAGGCGGGAAACGGTGATGGCGGGTTTGCGGCTCATGGTCCTTGTCCTGTCGCAAGCAAAGCGGGTCGCGCAAAAGCACACGCCGGAGCGTTGGCACCCCGGCGCGCGCTGGTCTTGGATGTGTCGTCCATCCGATCTGGGTACGACGATCGATGAAACAAGGCTGACTTTGCGCAAGGTGCCGCCGGAAAACAAGCTGTCACAGCAGTTACCATTCGCACAATGCACCACGAAGCCGCCGAGCCTCTCCCCCACGCCGACACCGCCACGGCGGCGGCCGTAGCCGAGGCGGAGCCCGCGGTCTCTTCGCGCGAACGCTATCGCGGGCTGCTCTGGCTGGTGGCCGCGGCGTTCTTCATGCAGGCGCTGGACTCCACGGTGGTCAACACTGCGGTGCCGGCGATGGCCGAGGCGCTGCACGAGACGCCATTGGGCATGCGCAGCGCGCTGACCAGCTACGTGCTGACCCTGGCCGTCCTGATTCCCGCCAGCCCGTGGCTGTGCGACCGCTTTGGCACGCGCCGGGTGTTCGGTGGCGCGATCGTGCTGTTCGGCCTGGGCTCGCTTCTGTGCGGCCTGTCGCAGACGCTGGCCCAGCTGGTCGCCGCGCGCGTGCTGCAGGGCGTGGGCGGCGCCGCACTGATGCCGGTGGGGCGCTACGTGCTGGTGCGCAGCATCGACAAGCGCGAGTTCGTGCGCGCGATGAGCACGGTGGCCACCTTCGGCCTGCTCGGCTCGGTGCTGGGACCTTTCCTCGGCGGTGCGCTGGTGGAATACACCTCGTGGCGCCTGATCTTCCTCATCAACGTGCCGGTGGCGGTCGCCGGCGTGTGGATGAACCGGCGCGACATGCCGGAATACCGGCTGGAGCGGGCCAATCCTTTCGATCTCGTGGGCTTCCTGCTGTTCGCCGCCGCCTCCGCCCTGCTGCTCACCGGCTCGGAGCTCGCCGGCGCCGATCCGGTGCCCTGGGCGGCGATGGGCGCCTGCGGCGGCATCGCCCTGCTGCTCGGCGTGGTCTACGTGTGGCACAGCCGGCGCACCGCGCACCCGGTGGCGGACCTGTCCCTGCTGCGCGTGCGCAGCGTATGGGTATCGCTGGCCGGCGGCCTGTCCACCCGGCTCGGCATCTCCGGCATGTTCCTGCTGCTGGTGCTGTTCCTGCAGGTGGGTTGCGGCTGGTCGCCGCTGGACGCGGGCCTGATGATGGTGCCGCAGGCGATGGGCGCGATCGCTGCGAAGTGGGTGATCAACCGCGCGCTGGTGCACTTCGGCTACCGCCGCCTGCTGCTGGGCAACACCTTGCTCGTGGCCCTGCTGCTGGCCGCGTTCGCGCTGTTCGGGCCCGGCACCCCGGCATGGCTGATTGCCGTGCTCACGTTCTGCTACGGCTTCTTCGCCGGCCTGCAGTACACCACCATGAACACGCTGATCTACAACGACCTGGACATCCGGCACGCCTCGATGGCCTCGTCGATGGCCTCCACCGTGCAATACCTGGCGATGAGCTTCGGCATCGCCCTGTCCACCCTGCTGATGCAGGCGCTGCTGCGCGGGCACACGGCCGAGGATTTCGTGGTGTCCTTCCGCTGGACCGTGCTGCTGCTGGCCGTGGTCACGGCCGCCGCCAGTCGCGTGTTCGGCCGCCTGCGCCCCGACCGCCCGGTCGAGGCGTTGCCGGCGACGCGCTGAGAGTCGGTTTTTTCCGCCTCCCGGCCTGGTCAGGGATGGCCGGACCTGCATGCCCCACGCAGGCAACCCGTTCCATAGGCATGCGCCGATGGAAAATTCCGCGGCTTGTTTTTTTGCTGGCCCCCGGGATCACGACGCGCACGCGACCGGCATGTAGCATGCAGGCTTCGCCCACGCCCGGATGCGTCGCATGCACCACGCCAGTGACATCCTGCTGACCCTGTTCATCGTGTTCGTCGCGGCGCAGATCGGCGGCGAGATCGCGCAGCGGCTGAAGCTGCCCGGCGTGGTGGGCGAAATCGCCGCCGGCTGCGTGGTCGGCCCGTCGATGCTGGGCTGGATCACCCCAGAGCAGATCGCCACCGGCACGCCGCTGGACGTGCTGGCCGAGGTCGGCGTGGTGCTGTTGCTGTTCTCGGTGGGCCTGGAAACGCGGCTGGAGGACCTGAAGAAGGTCGGCAGGACGGCCTTCCTGGTCGGCGTGATCGGCGTGATCGTGCCGTTCGGCATGGGCTCGCTGTGGGCGCACGGCAGCGGCTTCGGCTGGGACAAGTCGATGTTCGTGGCCGCCGCCTTCGTGGCCACCTCGGCCGGCATCACCGCGCGCGTGCTGCAGGAACTGGGCGCGCTGCAGCGGACGGAGAGCAAGGTGATCCTGGGCGCCGCGGTGATCGACGACATCCTCGCCATGCTGCTGCTCGGCGTGGTGGTGTCGCTGCAGGGCGGCGAAGGTTTCCAGCCCGCCCACCTGCTGGTGGTGCTGGGCGAGGCGGTGGGCTTCATCGCGGTGATCGGCTGGGGCGGCGCGCGGGTGATGCGCTGGAACTCCAGCTGGCTGGAGAAGCCGCGCCACGCGCAGTCGCCGCTGCTGATCGCGCTGGCGCTGTGCCTGGGCCTGGCCTACGTTTCCACCCTGTTCGGCCTCGCCGCGATCATCGGCGCCTTCCTCGCCGGCATGATCGCCTCCGAAACCCGCCAGCAGCACACGCTGGAACAGCAGACCCAGCCGCTGCTGGCCCTGCTCACCCCGTTCTTCTTCGTGATCACCGGCAGCAAGATCGACCTGCACGAACTGGCCAGCCCCGACGCGCTGTGGATGCTGCTGGTGGTCACCGTGATCGCCATTATCTCCAAGCTGGTCGGCGGCGGCCTCGGCGCGCTGCCGCTGGGCCGGCGCGGCGCCACCATCGTGGGCTTCGGCATGGTGCCGCGCGGCGAGGTGGGCGTGGTGATCGCCAGCCTCGGCCTGGCCGCCGGCGTGTTCAGCAACCGCGTCTACGCAGTCATCGTGGCGATGTCCCTGCTCACCGCGATGGTGACGCCGCCGGTGCTGGCGTGGCTGCTGCGGCATTCGCCGGAAACCACGCCGCCGCACTGAACGCCAGGGACGGCCTGGCCGACCCCGGCGCAGGCGGCATGCCGCGCAGCAGGTTGGCGAAGGCGGGACACCCCGTCCGGGGCGTCCCGCCGCGCAGAGCGCACGGCTCAGAAGTGCGCCGTCACCCGCGCATACCAGAACGCGCCGTTGAAACCGAACGGCGAGGTAAGTGCGTACTTGACGCCGAGGAACTGCAGCGTGGCGTTCTGCTCCTTGCCCGGATAGGTGTCGAACACGTTGTTGCCGCCGACGGCCACCGAGAAGGTGTCGTTGAACTTGTAGCGCGCCTCCAGATCGAGCAGCGTCTTGCCGCTGTAACGGTTCAGGTCGTCCGGGGGGTTGTTGCTGCCGAACAGGCCGACCGTGGTGCTCCAGCTGCCGTAGTGGTTGATCCGCGCGATCGCGTCGAACCGGTGCAGGTTGTAGTCGAAGCTGAGCACCGCCCGGCTCTTCGGCACCTGGTGCTCGAGGTCATACACGAAATCGTTGTTGAGCGTGTCCGGCTTGACCTTCACCACGTCCTGTTTGTTGTAGTTGTAGCGGAAGTCGATGTTGAGCGTGCCGTCGCCCAGCGGGTGCCGCGTGTCGACCACGAAGTCCAGGCCCCGGACATGCGAGCCGAATGCGTTGCCGAAATAGCTGGCGTCGCTGCCGAGCAGCAGCTGCGCGTTCGGGTAGCCGCCGGCGGCGAGCTGGTCGACGGTGGCCTGGGTCACGGTCTTGCTGACCAGGCCGATGCGGTTGGCGATACGGATGAGGTAGTAGTCCAGGCTGGTGGTGACGTTGTCGGTCGACGTCCACACCGCGCCCACCGACAGGCTCTTCGAGGTCTCGGTCTGCAGCGGTGCCGAGCCCAGCGCGCGCGCCACCGGGTTGTTCACCGGATAGGTGCCGCTGGGAATCAAGCCGCCTTGTGCGTTCGCCGTGGTGGTGACGTTGAGCGTGTTCGCCTGGCCGGGCGTCGGCGTGCGGAAGCCGGTGTTGTAGGTGCCGCGCAGCGCGAACGCATCGGTGAACGCGTAGCGGCTGGAGAGCTTGTACACCACCTTGGAGCCGTAACCGTTCGCGTGTTCGTAGCGCACCGCCGCGGCGCCCGACCACTTGTCGGTAAGGTTCGTCTCGGCGTCGAAGTAGGCGGAGTCGCTGTTCTGCGTGAACCGTCCCGCCGCATTGGCCGGAAAGCCCTGGAAGGCGTCCGAGCCCACGCCGAATACCGATGCGGTCGGCCCCACGGCGATCGATCCGGCATCGCCCTGGTGGATGATGTAGGTCTCCTGGCGCCACTGCGCGCCGAAGGCCAGGGTGAGCGGCGAGTTGTCGAACGAGCGGACGAAATCTGCGCCGGCGCCCTGCTCGCGCTGGGTCAGCTTGCCGGGATGGAAGTTCGTGGGCGAAAGCATGCCCAGGCTCGGGTTGATTGAACCCTGCAGCCGGTAGTCGACCTCGTTGCTGCCGTTGCGGTAGTGCACGTCCCACTGGAAGTTGCTCTCGCCGCCGCCGCGCACGCCCCCGACCAGCTGGTGGTCGGCGATGTCGGCGCCGAACAGCGGGCTGTAGCCGCCGGGGAACTGCTTGTAGATCGGGTTGAGCAGCTCCCAGCCGCTCGGGCTGGCCGGGTTGGCCGTGAGGTAGTCCGCCGGGTTGCCGCCACCCGCGGTGATGCTGTCCACCAGCGACTGCGGCGCGTTCGCCGGCACCAGGGTGCCGTTGGCATAGCTCACCAGGGTCGAGCGGCCGCTGATGCCGTACTGCGGCGGCAGCACCGGGTTGCGGTAGAAAAAGCTGGACAGCACCTTCTTGTCCATGAAGTCGCCGTAGCCGTACAGCTGCACGTCGCCCGCCAGCGGCAGGCCCGCGTTGACGAACAGCTTGTTCGACGTGGTCTGCGGATCGCCCCAGCGCTGGCCGAGGCCGTCGTAGGGCACCTGGTTCGCGCCCACCACCGCCGCGACGGCCGCCGCGCCGCCCTGCGGCACGCCACGCGAGGTGGGATCGGTGGTTTCGCGCTCCGCGCTCACGTGCACGAAGCCGTCGGCGCCCAGCGGGAAGCCCGCGTCGGCGTCGTAGCGGCGCAGATCGCCGTCGCCCTTGCCGTACTGGCCCCACTCCGCGCTGACCGTAGCGCCCTTGGCCTCCTTCTTGAGGATGACGTTGACGACGCCGGCGATCGCGTCCGAGCCGTACAGCACCGAGGCGCCGTCACGCAGCACTTCGACGCGCTCGATCGCGTTGGACGGAAACACCGAGAAATCGACCGCCTGCGCGCCCTGGTTGAAGGTGCCGAGCGGGTCGATCTGCAGGTTGACCAGCGCCGAACGGTGGAAGCGCACGCCGTCGACCAGCACCAGGGTCTGGTCGGGCGACAGGTTGCGCAGCGACACCGGCCGCACGAACGCCGTGCCGTCGGCGATGGGGAAACGCTGGGTGGTCAGCGAGGGCACGATGCTGGTCAGCGTGTCGGTCAGGTCCGCCGAGGGCTGCTCCGCGATCTGCCTGCCGCTGAACGCGTCGATCGGCGAAATCGACTCGGTCGGCGACAAGCCCGCCCGATGCGTGCCGGTCACCACCACCTCCTGCAGGTTCGTGGTCGTCTTGGCCTTGCTCGCGCTGCGGCGTTGGGCCGCCGTCGCCGAGGGCGGTGCCGCCTGTCCGCTGTCCGCCGTCCCCTGGTCCTGCGCCTGTGCCGACCATGCCATCGACAGCGCAGCGGCCAGCGCCGTGCGCACGAGCACCACGTTGATACTTGTCTTGTTTGGCATTTGCGTCTCCCCTTCCCTTGCCCCGAAAGCCCCCCGCATCGGCACGCTACAACGGCGCGCGCGGCGGAAAAAGCGTCACGTTTCCGATTTCGAGGCATGCGGGCGACCCCGGCAGCGCGGGCGCAACGGCAGGTCGCGTGGGCTGCCGAAGCGGGGAATCGCGGGGTGCCGTCGTAACGAAATCTTGCGCTCACGGGCCTCTACACTGCGCAGTGGAACCACCTCATTCAAGGAGATCCCCATGAAGACCCATTCCCTGTCCTCGCTCGCCCTGGCCGCCACGCTGACCATCGCCGGTACCGGCGTCGCCAGCGCGCAAAACAGCGGAGTACTCATGCGCCCGGACGGCATCTACCTGCGCTGCGACCAGTGCGGCACCGTGGAGCGGGTGGAACAGAACATCACCCAGGGCGGCGGCCACGGCACCGCCGGCACCATCATCGGCGCGATCGCCGGCGGCGTGCTCGGCAACCAGATCGGCAAGGGCAGCGGCCGCAAGCTCGCCACCGTGGGCGGCGCGGTGGGCGGCGGATTCGCCGGCCACGCCATCGGCAACAAGGCCGGCAGCAGCACCACCTGGATCGTACGCATCAAGATGAGCAACGGCAGCTACCAGAACATCCAGGTCAACGACGCCAGCGCCATCCGCCAGGGCGACCTGGTGCAGGTGGACGCGAACGGGAACATCACGCGGATCCGGTGAGGGCTGCCGGATGGCGGGAAGACAAAACGCCCCGGTTGGGGCGTTTTGTCAGGGCGCCCCATGACGACGATATTCGATTCCCTCCGGCCGTCCCGTTCTCTGGCCGTCATGCCCGCCGGAGCGGATCGCGGACGGGATGGCGCCGCAACCGTCCCAGTCGTGGTGCAATGTCGAAAGGCCGGAGACCAGTGGAGAGTCCGATGCTCACGACATACACCGGAAGCTGCCACTGCGGCGCCGTCCGCTTCGAGGCGGATCTCGACATCAGCACCGGCACCGGCAAGTGCAATTGCACGATCTGCACCAAAATGCGGTTGTGGTCGGTCAATGCCCTGCCGGAGGCATTCCGCCTGCTGGCAGGCGAGGACGACCTCACGGACTACCGAGGGCGCGGAAACTCGGTCGCCCACCATCAGTTCTGCAAACACTGCGGCGTCAGGGCGTTCGAATGGATCGACATGCCGAACATGAGCGGCAGCAGGTACTACAACATCAACGTCATGTGCCTTGATGGTGTTGATATCGACGAGCTGGTGTCCGCCCCCGTGGCGTATTACGACGGGCTCAACGACAACTGGGACAAAAGCCCCGCCGAAACGCGGCACTTGTAGAAATTTCGCCACCGCCCAGCATGACGCAGCTCACCGCCACGTCGAATCACCGCAGCGCTCGCACGGCGGCGGCCGCGTCCGGCCGCGTGTTGATGTGGCGTGGCGGAAGCGTGTGGATGGGGCGGGCCACCGGCCTGGTGCAACCCCACGCCCACCATGCCATGCAGATCACGCTGGCGCCGGAACAGCCGGTCCGGTTTCGGTGCTCTGCGGCCGCGGACTGGCAGGACATGCATGCCTCCATCGTCATGCCCGACCGCCAGCACCAATTTGATGGGTGTGGCCAGGATGTGGTCATGATCTTTGTCGAGCCTGAAACGCTCGTCGGACGGGCGTTGTCCATCCGTTATGGCGATTCCGAGCTGGCATCGATCGGCGACGCCGTTGTACTCCGCCGCGCGCGCGATCTCCTGGCTGCCTTTGGCGATCGCACTACTTACGATGATGCCGCCCTGATCGAAGCCGCCAAACAGATCGTTGATCTGCTCGCCGGACAAGCTTCCGGAACAGCCGCGCCGGACCAGCGGATCACACGGGCACTCGACTGGATCCGCGACCACCTGGACACACCGATCGACCTGGGGCAGGCTGCGGCGGTAGCGCATCTTTCGCCAAGCCGGTTCCGCCATCTCTTCGTTGCCCAGACCGGCATTTCGTTCCGCGCCTACCTGCTTTGGGCACGGGTCGGCCATGCCATTGGCCGTGGCCTGGGCGGGGAATCGTGGACGACGGCGGCCCAGCAATCCGGCTTCGCCGATTCCGCCCACCTGAGCCGCACCTGCCGGCGGATGTTCGGCATCGCGCCGACCATGCTCGGACGGGTCGAGTAGGCACCCCCGCTTCTCTCCTGCCACCGGATCATGCGACGGCACCGCCGCCGCAGATCAGCCCTTACATTCAAGCCTCGCGTGACCAGGATCCTGAGAATGCGCGCCGTGGACTACTTCCGGCCCACTTCTACTGGAGTGACAAACCATGAATACCGAAACCAGCATTCCCTGTTCGTGCATCGACTGCCTCGGCTCGGCCTGCACCTGCGGCTGCCAGGCAACCTCGACCACTGAGTCCGCGGGTTGCCAGTGCGGCTGCCAGCAAGGCGGCACCTGCCTGTGCGCCAAGGGCTGATGGAGATCCGTGCAGGACGCGGTCTCGTGTGATCGTCCCTTCCTGTCAGTAACGCAAAACGCCCCGGCCGGGGCGTTTTGTCTGGATGGCGAGCCAGGCATCTCTCGACAAGCCCCCAGTGGCTTGGGATCACTGAACCTGACCCTATTCTCGGTCACGTTACGATAAACACCGTGGAGCAGTCGGCCGGCCTCCAGCATGAATGCACGCTCTCCAGTATCGGTATTTGCGGCGCTTGCTGCGGCGCAAGCGGGCCAGGCCATGCGCTCCCTGGCGCAGCGAAGGAACCGGCATGCCGCGATCCATCGCACGCGCAAGGCCATCCGCAGGCTGCGCAGCCTCCTGGCCCTCTGCCGTCCGGGGCTTGGGGCAAAGGCGAAAACCATCGACAAGGAGCTCAAGCGTCTTGGCGCCAGCTTGTCGCACCTGCGCGACGCGCACGTCGTGGCGACGACGGCGGCCAAGCTGGCTACAGCGGACCAGCCCGAAGGCTGGCTTGCGCTGGCCGCGCGCCTCGCCGCGCGACGTGAGCAGTTTCTGGCGGAAGCCCTGGCGGAAGATCCGGATTTCACTGCGCGACGCAGGCAGCTCGATGAACTGGCCCGGGCCACGGCCGAACTGCCGTGGGAACATCTTGAGGATGGGCACCTCGGCGAAGGCATCGCGCGGAGCGCACGTCGCCTGGCCAAGGCAGAACGGGCTGCGAAGCGGGAGCCCGACACGGCCAACAGCCATCGCTGGCGGCGCAGGCTTCGGCGTCTGCGCATGCAGTACCAGACGATCCAGGCAGCACGAAAGAAGGCACCATCCTGGGCCGGTCCACCCCGACCCCATCGATATGCGTCCCTGCACGAGCTGGTCCAATGGTCGGACCGCCTCGGTTGGCTCCAGGATCTCCAGATGCTTGAGCCCTTCCTCGACGGAGCAGACGCATCGTTGCCGCTGGCGCCAATGCGGCGGCGCCTTCGCCTGGAAATCAAGCGCGCGACACTGCGGGAGCCTGCGGGTGGTTTGGTAGCGCGAAAATGATGGAGCAACTGGCACCCTGGAACGCGAATGGCGTGAGCAAGCGCATGGCGAAGCGGGATCAGGGATCGTGATGGAGTGCCGACGGAACGTCACCTGATCGTGCGCCCGACTTCAGTCAGATGCTCGCCAGCGAGTGAACCCGACGACAACGAGCCTCCCAGGAGTCCCAGCATCATTGTGCGGGGGCACTCTCAGTTGATTCGCCACGGGATGTGCCCTGCCAAGATAGTCGCGGCGGCACAAACGACCGCCAAGACGCCGAGCACATACGGCAACAATAGGTCCGATGCAGTGTGTTCAAGAAAAACTGCTCTTGAAAATCCGAAAGCCCACGCGATGCGCAGTCGCCAAAGCTCCTTATGTTTGACTGTAAGGGCCTCACGTCTTTGAAGAAGTGACCGCCTCCTTCGCGGAGAGATTCCATTTCGTGGATATCGACACGCGCCCCTTCGGTGATGCTCGGAAAAGGGGCCGGGCTATCAAAAGCAGGGCTCTAAATTCTTCGGTTTGCTCCTTGCCCGCGACGCAATCGACCATCCATTCCAAGGCGGAACCTGCCGAAGGTCTGCCGGGCGCAGCAGATCTTTCGACGGAAGAGCTCTCGCAGACATTCCTTCCAGGTCGGGAGGCCCTGTCGTCAGGAGCCTTGCGCCACCACCCAATCGGCAATCTCTTTCAGAGCAACCGGTGAGATTGTCTCCTCGATGCGGGCAGATTCCGCCGGCGTTCCGATTTTGGCCGTCTGGAACATGTGGTTGATGTTCGGAAGCTCGACAATCGTCGCCTTGGGGTTGCCTGTCAGGGCAGCCTTGATGGCGGGCAGGTTGTCTTCCGGTGGCACGTAGAGGTCGCGACTGCCATCAAGCACGAGCACCGGTGTTCGCAGCGCGCGAAGCGTCGGGATAGGGTCGTAGTTGAAGGCCTGCCGCGCCCAGGGACTGGTGACCAGATGGGCAAGCGCGTCCGCATTGTCCGGTCGGATGACCTTGTCGGCGACGCCTTGCGCAATGTCCGCCCTGGCGATTGACAGGGCTGCCGGGTTGCTGCCTGCGGTCGCCAGGTCGGCATAGAGCTTGTCGAAAAAGACGCTTCGCTTTGCAATCTGCTCCTCGGGAACGCCGGATGCCCTGGCAATCCGGGCGTCTTGCAGATTCAAGAGCCGGCCGATGCGCATACCCGGTCCGGCCATGAGCACAACGAAGCGCACGGCTGAATTGCGAACGGCAATCATGGGTGCGATGGCACCTCCCTCCGAATGGCCGATGATGCCGATATGCTTCGCGTCGATCTCGGGGCATGACCTCAGGAAGGTCACGGCCGCTTCGGCATCGGAGGCGAAGTCGGGGATGGTGGCCGCGGCAAAGTCTCCGCCCGACGCGCCAATGCCCCGTTTGTCATAGCGCAACACGGCGATCCCGCGACGATTGAGGGCATCAGCAAGGACAACAAACATTTTGTGCCCATAGCTGTTCTCGTCACGCGTTCCGGGTCCGGTGCCCCCGATCAGCACGACAGCTGGAAAGGGGCCGGTACCGTCGGGCACGCTGAGCGTGCCAGCCAACCGGATCCCTGCCGATGCATTGTCGAAGGTGACTTCCTGCTGCCGGTAAGGGCGAATGCCGGTGGCGATCGCTTCTTCCTGTGGGCGCTTCGGAGGCGCGATGCCCGACGTCTGGTCCGTCATCCGGGTCAGGACGAGCGGCATGGTGGTTCCCTGAGACCAAGTCCCGACCCAGCCTTTCTTGGTGGCGTCCCAGCGTCCCCTGTAGGTGGCACTGATCTTGGGGAGGGTGAAACTCAAATGGTCGGCATCGGTCGCAACGTCAGCGGCAGGCAGAACAAAGCCTCCCTGATCGGGGCTTTTGAGCGTCGCCTCGTAGTGGCCTGTGCCGTCTTTGGTGACGTGCACCACGATGTGATACTGGCCAGCCAGGAGGCCGCCCCAATCGCCCGCTGCATCTTCGGCCGAGACCGTGCCGATGGTCAGGGCCAACAGACTCCCGACGGCGAACAGGCGCCTCGCTACCGACCGTTTCGTCCCATGCGTTTTCAAAGTTTTTCCCCTCTGCAAGAACGCCGGCTTGGCGTCAGACGTAAAGTCGAGGGCCGGCGGCAGGTCTTACTGCATCAGGCACAATTTCTTGTCGCCAACCGCTTGTAAGGAGATTCCAGTTCAAGCGACTAATGCACCCAAAGGGAACGGAATACCTACATCGTGTTGAGCCTTGAAGCGATCGTCGACAAGCACGCCGGCATGGTCCGTCGCATTGCGACGGTCTATGAGCGCTACCCCGACCGGGTCGACGATCTTGTGCAAGAAGTCTGGCTGGCTGTCTGGCAGGCGCTGCCCCGCCTGGACAACCCGTCGATGCTCAAACCCTATATAGCCCGCATCGCCCAGAACATTTGCGTCACCCATGTGCGCCGCGCATTGGTGCGCAAGGACGAACCCTTGAGCGACAGCATTCCGGACATGGCCATACCCGTCGACGAAGCCACGGACCACGCCAGGCAACTGGCTCGCCTGACCAAGGTGGTACGCCAATTGCCGGAGCCACTGAAAGCGGTCGCCGGTCTCTATCTCGAGGAGATACCGATCAAGGACATCGCGATGATCCTCGGCATCAGCGAAAGTAACGCATCCGTACGGTTGCATCGTGCCAAGACTTTCATCCGGTTGAATTTCGGAGCCGAGTCATGAGTGAGTCATCCCACACCGATCCTTTCGCCGCCCTCTGGCAATCCGCGCCCAAGCCGGACACCCGGCAGCTCATGCAGGACATGCAGCGTTTGAAGAATGCGCAACGGCGGCAGCACCGAATCCTCATCGTCATTCTCTGTGGCATTGCTTCGTGTCTGGTTTTTGAGGAGGCCACCGGGCGATACGGCACCCACGGGCTCATCAGTGCGTTGTGGATTGCCTTCATGGCCGGCGCGCTCAGGTATCAGCATAAGCGCTGCCACAGTGTGGATACGCTCGACCTTGATACGGTCAGTCTGCTGAAGCGCATGATCGTCCAGGCCAAGCGGGGACTCTTCCAGGCGCGCTGTCTCTATCTGGGGACACCGCTGGGCGCGGCAGCAGGGACAGTTCTGATGAGGGTTCTGTCACCGGGGGCGGCTCCCGGTGGGCACGCCCTTCAATCTGGTCTGGCGCTGATGCAGACAATCGTTGGCCTGGCTGCCCTTGTCCTGATGATGATCGCGGGTCTCGTACTGGCGCGTGCCAGGCGGCACCAACTCCTGGAGCTCACCGGGAAACTGAAGTCACTCGAAGAAAGTCTGTAAGAAATCCCACGCGGCCACGACTTTGTTTCCGATAGCCGAGACCAACACCGGTCAATCCGGCCCCACATAGGGAAACATCATGTCGAACATTCGCATCGCATCCATTCTCTTCAGCATTGTCATCGCCGGTGCCTTGATCGCCCTGGCGTGGTACCAGACGCATGGTGGTCACATAGTGTTGTCGGTATCCAACGCTATCGTCGCGATGGCTGTAGTTTTTTCGCTGCTGCGCTTCATACCGGCGCTGGTTCGCTGCGTAGCCAAGAGGAATTACGCCACGCGCTGTAACAGGATCGGCTGATTGGACTGCTGCCGGCAAGCTGTCCAACATGGCGTCGCTAGCTTCGGGCGTCCCGTTCGTGCGGATCTTGACCTGGTGCGGCTCCGGCCCTTGCTCGATCTCGAACCCCTTCAGGCCCTTCAAGTAATCCTCAAAGTCGCTTCCCATGCGCGCCCCTTTCCCGCGTGCCGCGGCGAAGGCTTGAGCATACTGCGCCCCCAACGCATACGCCCACGCGCGGGCCACCACCGGGTCCCGGGTGCCCAAGGACTTCTTGATGACGCGCCGCCCCGGCATGGCTTGGAGGTCGGCGGGGACGATCAGGCGGAAGTGCCACACACCCGACGGATGACGCAAAAGATGGTGTGCCAAACGCATGTCGATTTGACCAACCGACATGACCAAGCGCACTTATCGATGCTTCAGAAAAACATCTGAAAATCAATAATTTACAAGGTTTGGCGGAGAGAGTGTCGATCTAACTCCCGTCCATCGTGATTCGCTGACAGCCTAGAAACCCTGTAAAATAGCTACATTACGGGTGTTGAGATTCCAACAACGTCCGGGTGCGGCCGCCCAAATCGGGCGTACTTTCATGGGTAGAAGCGGGGGTTGGACTGTGGCGCGTGCAGTCAACAAGCTGACGGATCTGAAGGTGCGGAACGCGAAGACGCCGGGATATCTGGGCGACGGCGGCGGCTTGTATCTGCAGGTGTCGCCATCGCTCACGAAGTCGTGGGTGTTCCGCTTCCAGATGGCCGGACGGCCTCGCGAGATGGGCCTGGGGGCCGCGCACACCTTTTCACTGAAGGAGGCACGCGAGCGCGCGACGCGCTGCCGTCAGTTGCTGGCCGATGGTGTCGACCCGATCGCACAGCGCGACGCGGAGCGGCAACGGCAGCGCCTGGAAGCGGCGCGCGCGCAGACCTTTGACCAGTGCGCCGCGGCTTACATCGAGGCGCACCGCGCCGGCTGGCGGAACGCGAAGCACGGAGACCAGTGGGCGAGCACCCTCTCCGCCTACGCATCGCCGGAGTTCGGCGCGTGGCCTGTGCAAGACGTCGATACCGCCGCGGTGATGCGCGCACTGGGGCCACTGTGGGCGGCCAAGACTGAGACCGCCAGCCGAGTGCGGGGCCGCATCGAGTCCGTGCTCGACTGGGCGACCGTCCGCGGGTTCCGTACCGGCGAGAATCCGGCCCGCTGGCGCGGCCACCTGGACAAGCTGCTGCCCAAGCGATCGAAGGTGCGGAAGGTCCAGCATCACCCGGCCCTGCCCTATGCCGATGCAGCAATCTTCGTCGGCGACTTGCGCGCCCACGATAGCGTGACGGCTCGCGCCCTTGAGTTCCTGATTCTGACCGCCGCGCGCACGGGCGAAGTGATCGGCGCGCGCTGGGACGAGTTCGACATGGAGGCAAAGGTATGGACCGTACCGGGCGATCGCATGAAGGCGGGCCGGCCGCACGAGGTGCCGTTGTCGTCGCGGGCGATGGAGATCGTCAAGGCTCAGCACGCGGTGCGCCTGGGTGACTATGTATTCCCCGGCCGGCGTTCGCGCGATCCGCTGTCGAACATGGCGATGCTGGCGCTGTTGAAGCGGATGGGCCGTAGCGACCTGACCGCCCACGGCTTCCGTTCAACGTTCCGCGACTGGGTGGCCGAGCAAACGAACTATCCCGGCGAGTTGGCAGAGATGGCCCTCGCGCACATCGTCAGCGACAAGACGGAAGCCGCCTACCGCCGCGGCACGATGAAAGAGAAGCGCCGGCAGCTGATGAACGAGTGGGCGCGCTACTGCACACCGAAGCGCGCCTCTGCGACCTAGCTGCGACCCAGCGCAAAAGCGCCCGCGACGAATCGTTGTGGCATGCGGGCTGCGAGCCACAGACCAATTGATTTTTAGTCAATTGCCCTGCAGGTATTTGATTAGAAAGCGAATATTGCTGGACGTCTGCGGCTTCTGATGTATAATGTCGCCGTACCCTCCGTTCGCAACTTTCCGGACGGTGTAGTTGAGGTTCCCCCGCAGAAGCTGTAGCCGAGCGAAGGGAAAACGCGGGCAAGGATCCTCGACCACGCCTCCGAAACTCCGCCATCTGGCCGCGGAGTTTCGGGGGCGTTTTCGTAGCTTCCGGGGAATGGCCACCATCTCCAAATGGTGCTCCCCATGAAAAACTCAGCTGACCAAACCCGGGATTCTGCTGCAGCGAAAAAGCCGCTTTCCGGCGTCGTCGCCCTCACCCTACCCGACGTCATCCGCAAAACCGCGCTGGGCCGCAGCTCTCTCTACGCCTTGATGCTGGCCGGGCAGTTCCCGAAACCGGCCAAGGTCGGCCGCCGCTCCATCTTCAACGCTGCCGAGGTCGATGCGTGGCTCGAAGCGCGCTTCGCCGCTCGCGCTAAAGCGGGTGGTGCTGAATGAAGCCGATCACCTACCGCATCCCCTGGCGTGTGTGGGTCGACATCCGCGACGACGACGTGCTCGCCGACCTGGTGTCGCTGATTAACGGGCACGTTGACGGCACGCTTTCGGACGACGACGGCGCAGCCATCACCATTCTGTCGCGTCACGACATGGACGCGCCGAAGAACCTGGAGCCGCCCATTCCGGGACAGCGGCACTTCCAAGTGGATCTCCAGATGGACGGCGCACAGTTGCGTTTCGTGGTTGGCGTGCTCGGCCGGCCCGGCAGCGAATTGCTCGGGTATTCCGCGGACGAGTTGCGTGCGGCGTGCGGCGGCATGCGCAAAGTGGTGACGGAACTGACCAAGGGCGGCCGTATCACCGCCGAGTCACTGGCAACACTGCAAAGCGCCGAGCTGATGCTGGACGGCCCCAGTACTGACCCACGCCGCTGCCAGCCGATCGGGCACACTGACTTCGTCGTCGCATCGGTCTACGCCGAACTGCCGGGGTGTGCATGAGTGCCGCGGCGATGGACCGCGCAGGCTATGCGACCGAGCTAGGCGCCAACGGCTTCCGGGTGTTCCGATGCGTCCCTGGTGGAAAGCAGCCGGCGACAAAGCGCTGGCCAAGCGTCGCCACCCACGATGCGGACAAGGTGCGGGGTTGGTTTGCGGATAACACGCACAACATCGGCGTGTATGCCGGAGAGCGGATCGTGAACGGCTCTGTCCGGCATATGGCCGTGATCGACCTGGACACCAAGGGCGGCAAGGACGGAATTGCAGCGCTGCGCACGCTTGCCGATCCGCACGGCGGCCTGCCGGACACGCTGACGGTGCGCACGCCTTCCGGCGGCCTGCATCTCTACCTCCATACGTCGCGCGCGGTGGGCAGCAACGCCAACGTGCTGGCGCCTGGTGTCGACGTCCGCGGCGTCGGCGGCTACGTCGTCGGGCCGGGCTCCGAAGTCGACGGGGGCGCCTACGCGGTGGCAAAGGACCACGAGTTGGCCGACTGCCCCGGGTGGCTGGAAGCGTTGCTGCCGCACCCCGGCGCCCAGCATGCGGAGCCGGGCAGCCGTGCCGCGCTTCCCGGTATCGACCCCGAGCGGGCCCATGCCCGCGCCGTCGAGTACCTGACGCATCTTGATGTCGTCGCGGAAGGTGGCCGCAACCACGCGGCATTCGCTGCGGCGGCCAAGGTGAAGGACTTGGGGTGCGGATCCGACGAGTGCCTGGCGCTCATGCTCGAACACTGGCCGTGCGAACCGATGCTCGACGCGGACGAGCTGCGGCAGACGATCGCCAGCGCGTATCGGAACGGCCAGAATCCGCAGGGAGCCGACGCGCCGGAATGTCAGTTTGAACCGGTTTCTGTCGAGCCCCGGAAACGTCGGTACAACGTCGCAACGGTCGCGGACCTGTTGAACCAGCCGCGCCCGGCATGGCTGGTGCGCGGACTGCTGCCGGCGCGCGGGCTCGGTGTGGTCTACGGCGCGCCCGGCAGCGGGAAAAGCTTCCTGATGCTCGACCTCGCCGCGGCGATCGCGCAGGGGAAGGCCTGGGCGCAGCAGCGCGTGCGCCACGGGCGCGTGGTCTACGTCGGATTGGAGGGATCCATGCGGGCACGCGCCGAGGCGTACCTGCAGGCACATGAACTGCGCCCGGATGAACTGGCCGCCCTGCAGATCATCGAGCGCCAGGGCGTCGACCTGTTGGCCGAGGGTGCCAGGGATGCAAAGGACCTCGTTGCGGATCTGCAGGACGGTGAACCGGTGGCACTGGTGGTCGTGGATACGCTCAACCGCGCGATGCCCGGCGGTAACGAGAATGCCAGCGAGGACATGGGCCAGGCGATTCGGTGTGCCGGGTTGATCGCGTCCGCCTTGAACTGCCTGTGCGTGTTCGTGCACCACTCGGGCAAGGACAGCAGCGCCGGCGCGCGCGGCCATTCTTCGCTGCTCGGCGCTGCCGATGCCGAGCTGGAAGTTTTCCGCGGCCCCGATGGCTCGACGCGGTACCTGAAGGCAACCAAGGTCAAGGATGGCGAGGACGGCGCGCGCTTTTCGTTCCGGCTCGAGTCGGTCGACCTTGGCCCGACGAGCGCGCACGACCCGGACGCGGATCCGTTCGAACGCGACTCGTCATGCGTCGTCGTTGACTTGGCCAAGGCCGACGCCCCCGCACCCGGCGTATCGCGTAAATGGACGCCAGTGCGAAGCAACGTCTACGAAACCTTGCGCGCGGTACTTTCGGGCAAGTTCGCCAATGCGGGCGATGTCCCCATCTGCGGAATCACCGAATGGCAGCGAGCCTATTTCGACGCAACACCGCTGCCGGACGACGAGGACCCCAAGGCCTCGCGCAAGGCCAGGGACGCGCGGCGAAAGAATTTCACCGATGCCCGGGACTGGCTGACAGCTCAAAAGCTGGTCGAGACGGTGACGAAAAAGGGGGTGGCCGCGTATCGCCTGACCGGTGATTTTTGACCCGAAAGTGCGGAAGTGCGGTCACTTCCGCGGCAGGGCGAAATTTTCCGTCTGCGGAAGTGGCGCGGAGGTGCGCCAGGCGCCGGCCAGATTTTCGCAACCCTTGTGCCACAAGGGCTAGAGGCACATCGCGGAAGTGCGGAAGTGTGCGTGGAAGTGAATTTCCGCATCCGCCAGGTGCGGAAGTGGAAGTGTCCCCCCCTTAGGGGGACTTCCACTTCCGCGGGTAGGTCTAACCCCTGGTCGTCACAGTCTGTTCCCGCTCACTCACGCTACGCCGTAGTCCCCGCATCGCTCGGTTAACGATCCGTCTGCGTCGAGGTAGCCGGCGGCGAATAGCTCCCCCCTGGCGCTCTCCATTTCATCTCTGCTGTCCCGGTCGGCACGCGCCCAGTCGAGCCCGGAGCCCGGTTCGATCCAGCGGCTAACGCGGTACGCGAGCCGGCTCATCTGCTGGTGCAATTGAGAGTAGAGGCCGAGCACTTCGGCGGCGCTGAATTCGGTCTGCAGTTCGTTCGACATGGTTCGTTCTCCTGGCCGCGGGATGCAGCGGGGGCAACGCTAGGCTTGAAATCGGGCGCCGTCAATGCAATTATCGTTCAATATCAAATACTTAGTGTTGTTCTTTCCGCAACACCATGGTTGCGAATGGCACAACTCGGCCCGTCCTTCTTGCCAGCTTCGGCCAGCGCCATCGCGCGTGCGCGCGAGCCGTCGCCGGTGTCGGTCGTGTTCAGGCTGTAGCAGAGTGTGGAGGATCGATGCGCAATCAAACTATCCACGTAAGTCCATGTAAATACTTCACTATATTTCTTTGAAATTACATCTACCCATGTTCAAACACATGACACGTGGTAAAATGTAGCCAAGTTCCCCGCTGGCTGCGCGCATGCCCTCACTGTTCCGAAAGCCCCTGGACGCATCTCCCGTCGACAAAGCCGCGGCCGCCGTCGACCGCGTGACCCAGCAGCATGCCGACGCTGCGGCCGCGCTGGACCTGTCCCGCGCCGAGTACGCCGACACCCTGGCCAACGTGGTAGCCGAGGACACCGCCGACTTGCGCAAGCTATCCGACGCCCGCGCCAAGCTCGCCGCGGCCGAAGCCGCCGAACGCATTGCGCGGGACGCCTTGGATGCCACGCGCAGCCGCCACAGCGCCGCCCAGGCCGCGGAGCAGCGCCACGCCCGCACCAAGGCATACGACGCCGCCCACAAGGCGGCCGTGCGCCGTGCCGAGGTGGCCAAGGCGATCGGCCAGCAGGTGGAAGCCCTGGCCAAGGGCTACCGCGAGTTGGTCGAGCTGGGGCATACGGTGCTCGGGGCACTCCCCAACGTGCCGGACATGGACGGAGCACTGCTGCGCGGCCACATGGTTGAAAACCTGGTGCGTGTCGAACTGGTGCGCCACGGCCTACCGTTCGGCGCCAGCATGCAGGCCCACCACGAAATCGAACCGCTGGCCGACAAGCTGGCCAGCACGCCGGACCTCGTGAAGCGCTGGAAGGCCGCCGACGTGGGGGCCGACCATGACTGAGGAAATCCAGCAGTCCGAAAGCGTTGCGGCTACCGCATCGGGCACGCTCGCCCCCGGCGCGTTCGACATGCGCCCAGCGCCAGCCAGCGAGCCCAAGCAGCCGGCCGAGGCTGCACCGGCCAGCGGCGCCGACGCACCGCAACGCGAATTCACCCAGGCCGAACGCGAAGCCGATTTTCAGGATGGCGCGTTCTTCGACGAGGCCGCACAGCCCGGCCGCTACAGCTTCGATCGCGTGCCGCCAGGCATCACGCACAGCCCCGAACAGGAACTGGCCGCGCGCACGTTGTTCGCCGCCGAACAGGTGCCGGCCGAAGTGGGCCGGTACCTATCCACTGTCTGGAACAAGGCCGCGGCGAATCCGCCCACGTACGAGGCGAACGTCGCGGCCGCCGAGCGCGTGACTGCGCAGCTCACGCGCACGGATCCGCAGCGCGGCGCCGAAACCATCAAGCTGGCGCAGCAGGAAGTGGACGCCATCGCCCAGCGAAACCCGGCCGTCCGCAACTGGCTGGAGCAGTCAGGCATGGGCAACGACCCGGTTCTCATCAACTATCTGGCCAACCGCGCCCGTGCTCGCACCAGCCGCGCAGCGCGTCGAGGCAAGTAATGCCGCGCCAGCTCACGCCCAAGCAACGCGCATTCGTGGCCGCGTACCAAACCGGTATCAGCGCGACGCAGGCGGCCATCGCGGCCGGCTACAGCGAGCATTCGGCGCGGCACATCGCGCACACCCTCATGCACGACAACAAGCTGGTGCGCGCCGAGCTCGACAAGGTGTCGCAGAACCTGGCCAAGGCGGCTGACTACAACGGCGAACGCTGCATGGCCGAGCTGGACCAGGCGATTGCCTTCGCCGTGCAAGCCAAGAACCCGAATGCGTACGTCAAGGCGATTGAGCTGCGCGCCCGCTTGGCCGGCCTCCTGCGCGACAAGCTGGACTTGAACCTCGGTGCACAGCCCGACATCGCCGAGGCTCTGGCCACGGCTCGATCCCGCGTTTTGCGACCCATGTGCGACCCAGCCGAGCACATCGACGGCGAGTTTGTTGCGCTGCCTGCGTTTGCGGGCGCTCGTCCAATTGATAACGAATCAACTGCGCGGGAATTTCCGCCGTCTGATCGGTGGATCGAAAAGCCGTGAGCAGCGCGCCGCGCGGCAACGGGTCCCCTTTTCGCCGCGACCCGGGGCCGGTGGTGGTGGCACCCCCGGAACTGGCCGCGCATGTTTCACCCAGGGCCATGTAGCGAACGAACGCTGCGAAATTTTTTTATAGGAAAAAGCTTATGGGCTTCCTCGATCCCGCAATCACCGAACAACTGGACTCGCTGGCCGAGGAGTACGGCAGCCTCCTCGTGCCGACCGACGACGGTCGGGAAATCACGTTTGCGGAACTCCGAACAGAACTGGAAGCGCAAAGCGTGGAAGCGGACAGCTTCGGCAAGCTGCACGAAATCGCGGCCGCGTGCGCGGCCCGGAACGGAGGCTGATCGATGCTCGACCAATGTGTGGAAGCCGTGGCGCGTGCCGCCGGCCGCAAGCTGACGGCCGCGGAAACCGGCGCCATCGAAGACCGCATGCTGGGCAGCATGCGCGAGCTGGCGCGCAAGGACCCGGCCGCGTGGCGCGGCATGTCGCGCGAGCAGCGGTTCGCCGAAGCCGGCAAGCTGGCGCACGCGAACTACAAGGCCGACACCCTGGCCGCGCAGGCGCGCACCGTGCGCGATATGCAGCTCCAAACAGCGCAGCTGCGTCTGCTGGACTCGTTCAAGCCTGGCCTGAAAGGCCAGCTCGCGGCACTGCGCCAGCGGCTCACCCTGCAGGGCAATTTCCGCGGCGGCGATATCCCGCTGGAACAGAAAATCCAGGGCGTCTATCACGACTTCACCCGCGAGCTGGATGGCGGCGCGTTGAAGGGGCGATTCTTCGGGCTGGTACAGCATCCGCTCGAACAGCGCGCAATCATGCGTGCGATCTTCGGCAAGGATTCCGGTAATCCGGAAATCGACGCGCTGGGTAAACAGGTGCGTGACGTCGTGGAGCGTGCACGCGTCGCCGCCAACGATGCCGGCATCCCCATTCACCACCTCGACGACTACATGCCGCGTGCGTGGGCGTGGGAGAAGATCGGCGCCGACCGCGCGCACTTCATCAAGCGCGCGCTTGAGGAAATCAACCCCGACGACTACATCAACCGCGACGGCTCGCCGATGACGGCGGACCAGTTGCGCCGGTTCGTAAGCGAATCGGCCGAGACCCTGGGCACGAATGGCGCCAACAAGCGCGGCGAGCAGATGGGCTCCGGTTACGGCAACAGCGTCGGCGCCTCGCGCAACACTCCCCGACAGCTGAAGTTCCGGGATGCCGAGGCAGAAATCCGCATGGCCGAAGAATTCGGCAGCGCCGGCAACGTGCTGTCGTTGCTCGACCATCACTTTCACGGCATGGCGCGCGACATCGCCACGGCGCGCACGTACGGGCGCAGTGCCGATCGGTTAGTGACGCAGCTCGTCAACCGCGCGTTTGCGGCGGATGCGGCGGGCGGCTTGGACGAAGCCCAGTTGAAGCAACTGGACAACCTCAAGCGCCGCACGCTGGCCGAATACCAGGCCATGCGCAATCCGGGCAGTCCGGGTGCGTTGCCTCTGTGGGCACAGGTGTCGAACACGATACGGGGTGTGGTGGGCAGCACGTTGCTCGGCGGCTCGACCTTGGCCGCGATCCCCGACATGGGCATGGCGATGGCTTACGGTCGCGAAATCGGCCTGACGCGCCGCGCGCTGTTGGGCAACATGGCCGAAGGATTCAAGCCGACCAAGGAGAACCTGGCCTATGTCCGGCGGCTTGGCATCACCGCGCAGACTCTGCAGGACGGTACCCATCGGTTTGGCGCGGGTGAGCTGTCGAACCAATTCACCCGGTTCCTCAATCACGGCGTCCACGTGGCCAGCCTGTTGCGGATGTGGGACCGCGGCCAGACGCATGCGGTTTCCGCGAGCCTGATGGATCTACTCGGCGAGCACACGCGGCAAGCGGATTTCGCCGCGCTCGATCCGAAGGACCAGGCCTACCTCGCATCCCGTGGCGTGACGGCCGACCACTTCGCCACGTGGCAGCGCGCCGAGCTGGAGGGCGGCCCGGATGGCGGCCATACGATGCTGACGCCGGACAGCATCTACAGCATTCCCGACGACAAGCTGCGCCCGATCGCCGAAGCGCGCGCTGGCGCGAACGCCTCACCGGATCAGATCGCGCAGGATATCCGCCGGCTTCGCACCGAAGCGGCGCAGCACCTGCTGGCGCTCACCTTGGCCGAGTCGCACATCGGCGCGCGCGGTGGCAGCGGCAACAGCATTCGCGACAACCTAGCCTTGCACGTAACGCCGGACAGCGCCGGTACGATCATGGGCCAGATGGCTCGCTGGTTGTTGTTCCTCAAGCAGACCCCGCTGGGCATCTTCCGCACGCACATGATCGATGTTCCCGGCGCCATGGGCGACTGGCGTAGCGCCTGGAGTTACCGCGCGCGCCTGTTGGCAATGCAGGCGAGTCTGGGCGCGCTGGCGCTCACCCTCAAGTCGATGGCCTTGGGCCAGGACCCCGAGAACCTGGCCACGCCCAAGGGTCTCGGCAAGATCGCGATTGCATCGGGCGGCTTCGGCATGTACGGCGACTTCCTGTTCGGGGACAACACCGAACACCGCAATAACGGCCTGGTGAAGGTGCTTGGCCCGGGCGCCACGTTCATGGACGACCTGATTCACCTCTACGGCGACACCGAGAACGAGGCCACCGGCAACGGTAGCACACGGCCGGGGCAGTACGGCGCCAAGACCCTCCGGTTCGCCCGCAACTACGCCATGCCGTTCAGCCGCCTGTGGTACCTGAAAGCCGCGTTCAACCACATGGTCTACCAGCAGCAGATGGAGAAGCTGTCGCCGGGATACAACGCCCGCGTTCAGGAACGCATGGCGCGGCAGGGGCAAACCTCGTGGTGGCAGTCCGGCGACATGGCGCCGAGCCGCGCGCCGAACATAGGGGCGGCCGTGGGGCAAGCGACCCCATGACGTTGATGTCAGACGACGGCTTCGTCGTCCCGATTGCGCTGGAGGCATCCACCGCCCGGCGCATCGTCGCGGCGGTGGTGCTGCAGGCGTTCAGGGACGTGGAGACGATGGAGACACGCCGGGCCAAGAATCCCGAGGCCAAGCCCAAGGCGCGCGAACTGGACGCGCAAGAATGGCTGCAGGACGACACGTCGACGCGGCCGTTTAGCTATCGGTGGTGCCTCGACGTCTTGGACGTCTGATGCCTTCGAATCACGCAACGACTTTTGATCAGCTCAATGAGGCGACCAGTGGCGTATCGCCTAGAGGCTATGCCCGGTCAAAGCGGTGATGATCGACACGACGACCGCCGAAGCGCCCATGAAGTATGGAAGCAGTAGATCGGTCGCTGTTCGCTCAAGTAAAATCGCGCGAAAGAAGCCATGGCGCCTAGCGCGCCGCAACGGCCCAAGATCCTCGGGGCGCACTGACGTCTCGAGAAGGGGGCGGGTCCCCTCTAGCCTTGGCGACGTCAAGTGCGACATTTGGCTCAGCTTTACCGGTACTCCTTCCTTGATCTCGGGAAATGCGGGGCGGTACTGCCTCAGCAAATTGGTCGCCGCGCTTACGGCGTTCGTGTCGGGTGGCTCGCATCTTTGCAGCCATCGCCCGCAAAGGCGCCGGAATTCTGTGCTCGCGAGAGCCTGGCGATTCCATTCCTCCCGGAACCGCTCCAAGCTGCCGGGGTCTAGTACCCAGTAACGCCAGGCGAAGTAGGCAAACGAAACCCAAGCCGACCAGTACAGCACCTGAGGGTGTGCGAGCTTCACCGGCAGAGTGGAGAGCGTCGCGGTATCCTTCATGACGCCGCCCGCCAGGTGGAACAAGATCAGGCCCAGGGAAATCGCGTAGAAGTCGCGTCGCTGCCTCAGTAGGTCGCCTGCCAACTCGCGGTCTTTGCACAGATTCTTGTGCGTCATGCATTTCCCCCGCCCGGTTCAATGGTTGCGGCAGCCTACACCGACGCGTGTCTCCGAACCTGAGATTCCCGGCGCGCACACTCGCCGGCATGCCGCGCAGAGAACGCAAACCCTCACCCGATTTCGCCTTTGACTTCCTGGCCGACTGGCGGGAGGTCGTGAAGGTCGAACACCCGTCCGCGATAGCCGAGGGCTGGACGCTGCATGGGACGGCGAGAATGCGCGGCGTAGCCTACGCGCTCGCGTGGCGCCACGGCTCCGTGGATGCGTGCGATCCGCGGGGAGTGATTCGAAGTCTGACGGCGCTTGAGCGTAGCCAGGTCTCCCTCGCGGTGGAGTTCAAGAGCGCGCCCGGCTGGGAGACCGTGCCGAAGTACGAACCGCCCCCGGGCACTTTCATGTTCACTTGGAGCGGGTGAACCCAGGAGGCGACTGCGTTGCACGCGCGATGCAGTCGCCTCGGGCTTATTTCTTTTTCGGTGGAGCCTTTTTGGCAGCGGACTTTTTGGAGGCGGCATTCTTGGCCGCTTCGCGCTCCGCTAGGACCTTTCCCCCGGAGGGATGACCCGCTCGGGTCTGCCTCGCCGCGTCGACCGTCTCGCGATTGGTCGGCGCTTTGACCTTGATCGTCTTACGAGTTGCCATGAGCTCCCCCATCAGCCAAGGTGGCGGAAACCTAGCGCTGCTTCGTGCCACCCGCAAGTGGCGCAGACAAAGCGGCCCGTTGGTGCGCATGAGGTGATGAAGCAACTTAAGGAAAGTGCCACGCATGTCGGTTCCGCCTGACGTTCCGTACCGGCTGGCTTACGCCTGGCAGCTTGGTCGGTTTGGGCCTGACGTGCGGAGCAGGCGTAGAGTGGCGCGATTGTGTGACGCGCCCCACCAGCGCCGGGCTTGATGGCGCGTAGGGGGCGGCCGACACGGCTGTTTAGCTATCAGCGGCGTCTCGACGTCTTGCGCCCATGAGGTCCGTGAACCACGCGCCGTTGTCGCCCGGATAAGTCGACGATGCTTACTTACCCGGCGATTTACTTGCACCGCTAGAAGCCGGTTGCGAGCTGCTTTGCGCGGTCGTTTGAGTGCCACCGTTAGCGGTTGTGCTGACCGATTGCGCCAGTTGAGCCGGGCTTAGGTTACTAATGCCGCTGAGGCTCTTAATGACAGCTTGGGGGCTGATACTATTCACGCCTTGGTAACTATCCAATGCGATGACGACTTTTGACTTGATTTCTTTGTTCATATCCGAACTTCCTCGCGAATTGATTGCCAAGCCCATGCAAATTATCGCCAAAGATAACGCGCCAACGCCAAACGATGTCCAGGCCAGTATATCCAATCTCCTCGCGAGCGTCTGCGCTCCCGTCAATTGTTGAGATGAAACCCCGGCCAAATCGTTCTTTATCGCCTCAAGATTAACGTTTTTGTTCACGTGGAACACGACAAGCACAACAACGGCGCAGACCGAGAAGCCGACAATCGAAACCACATACAGAATTACCATCCAAAGAGGATTGCAGCCAGCATGTGTTGAAAGAAGCGTAAGAAGCAAGCCCAGTCCAGCAACCGACAGAGTTAGTAGGCTCCGATCTAGCTCCATTGCAGTCTGTAACCAGGCGTTTACTAGGGCTTCGTAATACGCGAGGCCTCGGTCGGACAATTCTTTTTTCGTAAGCACGGCCGTCCTTTCGCAACAGGTTGTTACCCGTATATAACGATGTCACTACGAGATCAACGTTAGCCGAGAGCACAGGCAGAGAGGAAACAGGTGCGCCGCTATTGGTAGCGACCGCAGCCGGCTGGATTACCGTAGTAAGACCATGACTTTACGATATTTTCGTCGTTGACCTCGAGTGTAATCTCGCAAGCGCCCTGGACAACGGTCGACCCCATTTGCCCTGTCGTAGCCGAGAAGCTCTGATTCCCGACATAGCCTGTGGTCGTACTTGTCTGATAGGTCGGCAACACCAGCTGGTCCCGATTTGTCCAGACGTAGACGTGATGGCCGGCGATGTTCCGCTCGCTAGTCGGCACCCCCATGTGCGCGATCGCGACATCTAGCGGCTTGTCTACATAGGAGGCTAAGTCCTTCTGTAGGTTTTGCATTACGCAACCGCACAAAGCCGCCGACGTTACCGCGACGAGCAGTCCTTTTCGCCTCATCGCCGATCCCCCCCCCCCCCCCCCCGATGCGCCACCACATCGGTGATCGTAAAGCTGCCCCGCAGCTACCTGCAACACAGATGCCCACTCGCGATCTGGTATGGGTAGCCTCGCAGGCCCCTGACGTCAAAAAAAAAAGATCCTGAAAAATCAGAGACTTGTCGCATCAAATGGCGGAGAGAGTGGGATTCGAACCCACGGAAGGTTTGACCCTTCGCCGGTTTTCAAGACCGGTGCCTTAAACCGCTCGGCCATCTCTCCGGATTTTTCCGCGAGTCAGCTGCTCCCCAGCAGTCAGCGCGCATCCTATCAGGTACGCGGGACTCCCTGCCCCGCACGGCCTTTGCGCGACAGCGCGACCAGCGCCCAGATCGTGATGGCGACGGGGATCAGCGCGCCAAGCAGCGGCAGCAGCAAGGCGGGATGGCGGATCGACATCGGCACCAGCTGGGTGGCGGTGGCGTAGGCCACGATGGCAATCCGCAGCGCGCGGCGACGGCGGGCGATCCAGGGGCTGGCGAGGATCAGCAGCAGCGCGATGCCGCCCAGCACGAGGTCGAGCGCGGGTACCGTCCACACGCTGGCGAAACCGAGGCGGGTGAGGATCACCGAGCCGAGCACCGCCAGCAGGAACCAGCTGGTCCAGTACTCGACCTTGTCCCAGCCGCGCTCCTCGGCGGATGCGTTCACGCGATGCGCTCCTGCCCGCCCATGGTCGGGCGCAGCACCTCGGGCACGGTGATCGAGCCGTCGGCGTTCTGGTAGTTCTCCATCACCGCGACCAGGGTACGGCCCACGGCGAGGCCGGAGCCGTTGAGCGTGTGCACCAGTTCGGGCTTGCCGGTTTCCGGGTTGCGCCAGCGTGCCTGCATGCGGCGGGCCTGGAAGTCGCCGCAGTTGGAGCAGGAGGAAATCTCGCGGTAGGTGTTCTGGCTCGGCAGCCACACTTCGAGGTCGTAGGTCTTGATCGCGGCGAAGCCCATGTCGCCGGTGCACAGCAGCACCTTGCGGTACGGCAGGCCGAGCAGCTGCAGCACCTTCTCGGCGTGGCCGACCATTTCCTCCAGCTGCGCGTGCGACTGGTCCGGCGCGGCGATCTGCACCATCTCCACCTTCTCGAACTGGTGCTGGCGGATCATGCCGCGGGTGTCGCGGCCATAGCTGCCGGCCTCGGCGCGGAAGCACATGGAGTGCGCGGCGAGCCGCATCGGCAGCGCGTCGGCCTCGACGATGCTGTCGGCGACGAGGTTGGTGAGCGCGACTTCGGCGGTGGGGATCAGGTAACGCCTGCTGTCGCCGACCTGGGTGGCGAAAAGGTCTTCCTCGAACTTCGGCAGCTGGCTGGTGCCCTGCATGGTCCCGGCGTTGACGATCAGCGGTACGTTGCACTCGAGGTAGCCGTGCTCGCCGCTGTGCAGGTTGACCATGAACTGCGCGAGCGCGCGATGCAGCCGCGCCAGCTGGCCGCGCAGCACCGTGAAGCGCGCGCCGGAGAGCTTCGCGCCGGCGTCGGCGTCCAACCAGCCGTGGCGGGCGCCGAGGTCGACGTGGTCCTTCACCGCGAAGTCGAAGGTGCGCGGCGTGCCCCAGCGCGACTGCTCGGCATTTGCGGTTTCGTCCCTGCCCAGCGGCACGGACTCGTGCGGAAGGTTGGGGATGCCCAGCGCGATGTCGGCCAGCTTGGCCTGCACTTCGGTCAGCGCGGCCTCGTTGGCTTTGAGCCTGTCGCCGATGCCGGCGACTTCGGCGAGCAGCGGCGCGGCGTCCTCGCCCTTGGCCTTGGCCTGGCCGATCGCCTTGGAACGCGTGTTGCGCAGGTTCTGCAGATCCTGCGTCTCGGTGGCGAGGCGCTTGCGCTCGGTTTCCAGCGACTCCACGGCAGCCACGTCGAGCTCGAAGCCGCGGGTTTCCTTGAGTCGCGCCGCGGTTTCGGCGAGGCGCGAACGCAGCAGGGCGGGGTCGAGCATGGGGGTGTCCGGAAAGCGGTCGAAGGCCCGGATTATCGCCGCCGCGCGTGACTAGTGGCAACGCGATGCAAGCCGGCTTGCTCCCCTCTCCCACCGGGAGAGGGGCCGGGGGTGAGGGTTCGGACTGGCCTCAACACTTCGCTTCGCCCGGACCCTCACCCGGCTGCCGCCACCCTCTCCCGGAGGGAGAGGGATTCACTGGGGCTTACCTCCGCGCGCCTTGCGGCGCGCCTCGCGCAGCGCCGCGAGCTTTTCGCGCAGCTGGATCTCCAGGCCGCGCTCCACCGGCTCGTAGAACACGGTGCCGTCCAGCGCGTCGGGCAGGCATTGCTGGGCCAGCGCGACGCCGCCTTCGGCGTCGTGGTCGTACTGGTAGCCCTTGCCGTAGCCCAGGCCCTTCATCAGCTTGGTCGGTGCGTTGCGCAGGTGCATGGGCACGTCCAGCGTGCCGGTGTCGCGCACTGCGGCGCGGGCCTGGTTCCAGGCCATGTAGGCGGCGTTGCTCTTGGGCGCCACGGCCAGCCAGATCGCGAGCTGGGCCAGGCCCAGTTCGCCCTCGGGGCTGCCCAGGCGCTCGTAGGTGTCCCAGGCGTCCAGCGCCATGCGCCAGGCGCGCGGCTCCGCCAGGCCCACGTCCTCCACCGCCATGCGGGTCATGCGCCGAGCCAGGTAGCGCGGGTCGCAGCCGCCGTCGAGCATGCGCGCCAGCCAGTACACGGCGGCGTCGGGGTCGGAGGAGCGCACGGATTTGTGCAGCGCCGAGATCTGGTCGTAGAACTGCTCGCCCTGCTTGTCGAAGCGGCGGGTGCGGTCGGCCAGCACCTGTTCCAGCGTGGCCTGGTCGATGCGGTTGTGTTCGGCCAGCTCGGCGGCGATTTCCAGCAGGGTCAGCGCGCGGCGCACGTCACCGTCGGCGGCCTGGGCGATCAGCTGCAGCGAGGACTCGTCCACCTGCAGTTGCAGCGCGCCGAGGCCTCGCTCGGTGTCCGCCAGCGCGCGCCTGAGCGCGGCCACGATGTCGTCCACCGACACCGCTTCCAGCACGTGCACGCGGCAGCGCGAGAGCAGCGCGGAGTTCAGCTCGAACGAGGGGTTCTCGGTGGTGGCGCCCACGAACAGGATCACGCCGCGCTCGATGTGCGGCAGGAAGGCGTCCTGCTGCGCCTTGTTGAAGCGGTGCACCTCGTCCACGAACAGCACGGTGCGCCGTCCTTGGGCGAAGTTCGCCTCGGCCTCGGCCAGCGCCTTGCGCACCTCGGGCAGGCCGGAGAGCACGGCGGAGATCGCCTTGAAGTCGGCGTCGGCGTACTGCGCCACCAGCAGCGCCAGCGTGGTCTTGCCGCAGCCGGGCGGTCCCCACAGCACCATCGAGTGCAGCCGGCCTGCCTCCAGCGCGCGGCGCAGGGCGCGATCCGGCGCCACCAGGCGACGCTGGCCCACGACCTCGTCGAGGTTGCGCGGGCGCATGCGTTCGGCCAGCGGCTTGAGCGCCTCGGGTTCGGCGAACAGGGAGCCCGCCGGCTGGAAAGGGTTGTGGGGCATGGCCAGCATGATACGTCCCCGGACGACGGCCCGCCCCGGGAAACGGGCGCGCCCGTTATCATGTCGCCGGGAACGGCGCACCACGCAAGGAGCCGCGCATGTCCGGGGGAATCCACCGCCAGCTTGGCCCGCACCGCCATCGCCGGAAGCGCGGCGGCGTGGCGGAGCGCTGCGCTTGAGGCGGGCTGGCGGCCTGCGCGCGACCCTGCTGGCCATGCTGCTGGCGGTGCTGCCGTGCACCTGGCTGCATGCCGCCGTCGCCACCGTCGCCAGCGACCGCTGGCTTCCGCTGGAGCGGCAGTGGTTCGACGACGTGGGCATGGCCGAGGGCCTGCCCCACTCCATCACCACCGCACTGGCGCAGGATCGCGACGGACTGATGTGGATCGGCACCATGGGCGGCCTGGCGCGCTACGACGGCTACCGCGTTCAGGTGTTCGAGCTGGCCGATGCGGCGGCCGCCGGCCTGCCCGACACCTACGTGCGCAGCCTGCTCGCGCTGCCGGACGGCGGCCTGCTGGTGGGCACCAACGCGGGCGGCCTGGCCCGCTTCGACCCGCAGACCGGCCATTTCCGCAGCTACCCGGTCGGTCCGGGCGGCACCGGCAACCGCAAGATCTACGCGCTGGCGGCGGACGGCGACAGCGGCGTGTGGATCGCCACCGACAACGGCCTGGACCGCCTGGACCTGAGCAGCGACCGGATTGCGCCGGTCGACACCGGGCCTGCGGCGCCGCGCAACTTCGCGGTGTACCAGGACCGCGCCGACAACCTTTGGCTGGGCAACGACAAGGGCCTGTTCGTGCGCTACGCGGGCCGCCACGACTTCGTGCGCCCGGACCACCCCGCGGGCGTGGTCGACCAGGTGCTGCACGACGAGATCTGGGCGGTGCGCGAGGACGCCGAAGGGCGCCTGTGGGTAGGCAGCGTGCAGATGGGCGCGATCTACCGCGACACCGACGGCCGCTGGCGCACGGTCCCCGGCTTCAGCGGCTATGACGGCACTGCCAGGCAGGCCACCGTGCGCGACTTCCTGGAGGTGCGGCCGGGCCGGATGTGGATCGCCACCGACGGCGACGGCATCGTCACCTACAGCCCCGGCGACGCCGACACGCGCGTGCTGGACCACGACACCTCGCTGCCCTCCTCGCTGCCCGGCAATTCCGTGCGCGCGCTGCTGCTGGGTCGCGCCGGCAACGCCTGGGCCGCCACCGATCTCGGCGCGGCGCGCAGCAACGCGAGGGCCGACATCGCGTTCTCCATGCTGCCGTCGTCCGACTCCGCGCATTCGCTGGCCAACCCCAACGTGCGCAGCATCCTCGTCGATGCGCGCGGCCGCATCTGGCTGGGCATGGCGGCGGGCGAGATCGACATCGTCGACCCGGTCGCCGGCACCGTGCGCCACCTGAAACTGGCCGGCAAGCAGCTGCGCCGCGACGTGCAGAGTCTGGCCGAGGCGCCGGACGGCTCGATCTGGGTCGGCACCCAGGGCCTGGCGCAGGTCGACCCCGACACGCTGGCGGTGCGGGACGCGATCCTGCCCGCGCTGGGCGACAGCCCGGTGCTGAGCCTGTTGCGCATGGGGCCGTACATGCTGATCGGCACCTACAACGGCGCGTTCCGCTACGACTCGAGCAACGGCCAGCTGGTCCACTACCGCCACGTCGCCGGCCAGCCCGGCAGCCTGGTCAGCGACACCGTGCGGCAGATCGTGCGCGTGGGCACCGCCGTCTGGTACGCCACCAACAACGGCATCAGCGTCGCGCCCGATCCGCTGCAGACCTCGGGTTTCGTGAACCTGGTGCAGCACGAGGGCGACGCCGCCAGCCTGCCGCAGAACCTGGTCGATTCGATCGCCGTCGACACCCGCGGCCGCGTGTGGGCGGGCACGCTGGGCGGCCTCGCCCTGCTGCCGCAGGGCAACAAGCCGCCGTGGCGTTTCCAGCATCTCGGCACCGCCGCCGGACTGGCCAGCGACAAGATCACCGCCCTGCTGCCCGACGACAAGGGCAACCTGTGGGTGAGCACCTCGAACGGCATCTCGGTGGTCAACGGGCAGAACCTGCGCATCCGCAACCTCGGCGTGCGCGACGGCCAGCACATCGCCAGCTATATCTACGCCGCCGCCGCGCGCATGCCCGGCGGCACCCTGCTGTTCGGCGGCCTCGGCGGCCTCACCGTGGTCCGCCCGCGGTGGCGCGGCCCCGACGACCCGCAGGTGCCGCTGCGCATCACGAATGCGCTGGTGAACGGGCACCCGTTGCCGTTCGGCCGCCTGCCCGGCGACCACGGCACCCTCGCGCTGTCCGCGCACGAACGCAGCCTGCGCCTGGACTTCGCCCTGCTCGACTACCAGGGATCGCAGGAGACCGCGTACAGCTACCGCATGGCCGGCTTCGACGACGACTGGATCGACGTGCCCAAGGGCGGCACGCCGAGCGCGATCTACACCAACCTGCCGCACGGCCGCTACGTGCTGCACCTGCGCGCGGTGCCGCGCGGGCTGCACGCGCGCGCGGCCGAGAGCACGCTGGCGATCAGCGTTGCGCCGCTGTGGTACGAGACGCTGTGGGCGCGCCTGCTGGCGATCGTGCTGCTGCTGGCGCTGGTGGTGCTGCTGGTGCAGATGCGCACGATCTACCTGCGCCGCCGCGCCGTGCAGCTGCAGGCGCAGATCGAGAAGCACACCCATGAGCTGCAGGCCGCCAACCGGCGCCTGGACCTGCTGGCCGGCACCGACGAGCTGACCGGCGTCTGCAACCGCCGCCGCTTCCTCGAACTGGCCGAAGGCGTGCGGCGTTACGCCGACACCGCGCCGGCCTGCATCGCCCTGCTCGACCTGGACCGCTTCAAGCACGTCAACGACGAGTACGGCCACCTCGCCGGCGATGCGGTGTTGCGGTCGGCCGCCGGCGTGATCTGCCAGCAGTTGCGCGCCGGCGACCTGGTCGGCCGCTACGGCGGCGAGGAGCTGGTGTTGTGCCTGCCGAACAACCCGGGCGCCAAGGCCATCGCGATCGCCGAACAGATCCGCGTCGCACTGCGCGGCACGCGGGTCTGGCACGAAGGCCACGCGATCACCATCACGGTGAGCATCGGCGTCGCCGAACTGCGGCCCGGCGAGGGCATGACCTCGTGGCTGTCGCGCGCCGATGCGGCGCTCTACGAATCCAAGCACCGCGGCCGCGACTGCTGCACGCTGGCGGGCTGAGGCCAGCCGCCCTCCGCAATCAGCTGTCCGCGGAACCCGCCTTGCTCAGCGTGTACTGGCGATACAGGCCGTAGCCCAGGCCACAGATCCCGGTGAGCGTGGCGGGAATCAGCAGGCTGTGCTGCTGCATCAGCCGGAACAGCGCGGCGCCGACGACGCTGCCGAGCATGAAGCTGGCCGCCACCAGCACGCAGACGCGCAGGCGCAGCCGGTCCACCGGCAGGCCGCGCAGCAGGTGGCCGAGGTAGATGCCCAGGTCGGTGAAGATGCCGGTGACATGGGTGGTGCGGATCACCGCGCCGCTGTAGGCGCTGACCATGCCGTTCTGCAGACCCATGCCGACGGACGCCAGGTACAGGCCGACGGAACTGGAGGCATCGAGCAGGGGCACGGCGGCGAACAGCAGCGCCGACTCCAGCACCAGCGCCACGCCGTAGCGCCGGCCGAGTCGCAGCGTGCTCTGCTGCACGATGATGCCGCTCAGCAAGGTACCGAGCACGAAGGACGCGATCGCCAGCGCCCAGTGCAGCGCCTCGCCGGCCTCGCCCCGGCCCAGCGCGATGCCGAGCAGGCTGGTGTTGCCGGTCATGTTGCTGATGGATTCGTGGCGGAAGCCGAGGTAGCCCACCGCGTTGACTTGGCCCGCGATGAAGGCCAGCACGCCCGTGCCGAACCAGGCCCAGCGCGGCAATTGGCGCAATACCGGCATGGCGTGGGCTCCGCGGCCTCAGTTCTTCAGCGGCTGCACCTGCAGCACCGGCGCGTCGCCGATCACGTCGGCGCCCTTGGGCGGCACGAAGGTGAACACCGACGGCGGAATGGCCACGTTGCGGCGCCAGTCCGAGAAGCGGATGTCGGTGGTGGAGCCCAGCTGGTCCTTGAACGTCATCCGCGCCAGGCCATTCGCGTCGAAGCCGAGATCGGCATAGGCGAACTGCGGGTCCTTCGCGGTGGAGGTGAGGCGCAGCCAGGCGAGGCCGTCGTGCTCGCCCTGCTCGGTGACCTTGAACTCGCGGTCCATCTGCTTGAGGTCGGTCAGCACGGTGAGCGGGCTGTGCGCCTCCTCGCTGCTCTGGATCTTCACCGTCACCTGCTCCAGCTCGGGGTCGTACATCCACACCCGGCTGCCGTCGGCGACGATGGTCTGCTTGTACGGCGCGCTGGTCTCCCAGCGGAACTGCCGTGGCGCCTGCAGCGCCAGCGTGCCGGTGCTGGCCTTGCCGGCGTTGCCGTTCGGGTCGACCAGGGTCTGGCTGAAGTCGCCGGTGAGCGAATGCAGGCCGGTGGCGAAGGCGTCGAGCCGGGCGCGCGCGGTGCCGGTGGCGCCCTGGGCGGCGGCGCCCAGCGACAGCAGCGCGAGCGCGGCCAGGGCAAGCTTGAAACGTTTCATCGGATTCCCCGCAGCATGGCGATGGGCGCCATTGTCGCCGTTGCAGGCTTAACCCGCACCTTCATTCCGCGATGGGCAGGCACAGGGTCTCCTTGACCTCCTCCATCACGATGTAGCTCTTGGATTCGCGCACGTGCGGCAGGGTCAGCAAGGTGCTGCCCAGCAGCTTGCGGTAGGAGGCCATCTCGCTGATGCGCGCCTTGATCAGGTAGTCGAAGTCGCCGGAGACCAGGTGGCATTCCAGCACGTTGGGCAGGCGCAGCGCGGCGCGGCGGAACTCCTCGAAGATGTCGCCGGACTTGTAGGCCAGGCTGATCTCCACGAACACCAGCAGCCCCGCCTTGACGTACTGCGGGTCGAGCCGGGCGTAGTAGCCGGTGATCACCTGCTCGCGCTCGAGCCGGCGCACGCGCTCGGTGCACGGCGTGGTGGACAAGCCCACCCGCTCGCCCAGCTCGGTGAAGGAAATCCGCCCCTCCTGTTGCAGGATCTTGAGGATTTTCCGGTCGATCCTGTCCAGCTCGCGTGGTCGGGACGGCATGGCGTTCTGGCTCCGGCGGGTTGCTTCAGGAAAATATCCTGCCATTTTCATTCATTGCGGCAAAAACAACCACATGCACCCACTTATACTACGCGATTCATCCACTGCGCAGCGCTTCGTGCAGGGAATGTGGCCAGGAGGAAGCAATGCGGATTCTGATGCTCGGCAGCGGCGTGATCGGCGTGACCAACGCGTGGTACCTGCGCCAGGCCGGACACGAGGTGACCGTGCTGGACCGGGAGACCGGACCGGCGCTGGAGACCAGTTTCGCCAATGCCGGCCAGCTGTCGTTCGGCTACACCTCGCCGTGGGCCGCGCCCGGCGTGCCGCTGAAGGCGGTGAAGTGGCTGTTCGAGGCGCATGCGCCGCTGTCGATCCGTCCCACCGCGAATCCGGACCAGTACCGCTGGCTGTGGCAGATGTTGCGCAACTGCAGTGCAGCCCGTTACGCGGTCAACAAGGCGCGCATGGTGCGCATGTCCGACTACAGCCGCGACTGCATCAACGAGCTGAGCCGGACCACCGGCATCGACTACGAAGGGCGCCGGCTCGGCACCACGCAGCTGTTCCGCACCCAGCAGCAGCTCGACGCGGCGGCCCACGACATTGGGGTGCTGCGCGAGTACGGCGTGCCCTACGAGGTGCTGGACCGCGCCGGCATCGTCAAGGCCGAACCCGCGCTGGCGGCCACCGTCGACAAGCTGGTCGGCGCGCTGCGCCTGCCGATGGACCAGACCGGCGACTGCCAGCTGTTCACGCGCAGGCTCGCGGCGCTGGCCGCCGAGGCCGGCGTCGCGTTCCGCTACGGCCAGGAGGTGGGCGGCCTGCAACGCGACGGCGACCGCATCGCCGGCGTGCGCGTCGGCGACAGGCTGGAAAGCGCCGACGCCTACGTGGTCGCGCTGGGCAGCTGGTCGCCGCAGCTGCTCAAGCCGCTGGGCCTGCGCCTGCCGGTTTATCCGCTGAAGGGCTATTCGCTGACCGTGCCGATCACCGACCCGGACGCGGCGCCGACCTCCACCATCCTGGACGAGAGCTACAAGATCGCGGTCACCCGCTTCGACGACCGCATCCGCGTGGGCGGCATGGCCGAGGTGGTCGGCTACGACCGCTCGCTGAACCCGCGCCGGCGCGCCACCCTGGAAAAGGTGGTCAACGACCTCTATCCGCGCGGCGGCGACCTCGCCCGCGCCACCTTCTGGACCGGCCTGCGCCCGGCCACGCCGGACGGCACGCCGGTGGTGGGCGCCACGCCGTACCGCAACCTCTACCTCAACACCGGCCACGGCACCCTGGGCTGGACCATGGCCGCCGGCTCCGGCCGCTACCTCACCGACCTGATCGGCGGCAGGACGCCGGCGATCGACAGCGAAGGCCTGGACATCTTCCGCTACCTCGGCCCGGCGGGAGGCCGCTGATGCGCCCGGCCCAGGCCCTGATCGACCTCGATGCGCTACGCCACAACTACCGGCTGGCGAAACGGCTGGGCGGCGGCAAGGCGCTGGCTGTCGTCAAGGCCGATGCCTACGGCCACGGCGCGGTGGCCTGCGCGCGCGCCCTCGAAGCCGAAGCCGACGGCTTCGGCGTGGCCTGCATCGAGGAGGCGCTGGAGCTGCGCGCGGCCGGCATCAAGGCAGCGATCCTGCTGATGGAGGGCTGCTTCGACGCCGGGGAACTGCCGCTGGTGGTGGAACACGGGCTGTGGATCGCGGTGGCCTCGCCCGAACAGCTCGAGGCCGTGCTTGCGTTCGAGACCCGCGCCACGCTGCACATCTGGCTGATGCTGGACAGTGGCATGCATCGGCTGGGCCTGTCGCCCGGGGATTTCCGCGCCGCCCATGCGCGCCTCTCGGCGCGGCCGAACCTGGTGCCAATGGTGCTGATGAGCCACCTCGCGCGCGCCGACGAGCTGGACAGCCCGCGCACGCTGGAACAGCTGGAGAACTTCCGCCGCGCCATCGACGGCCTCGCCGGCGAGACCAGCCTGTGCAACTCGGCCGCCGCGCTGGGCTGGCCGCAGCTGCGCAACGACTGGGCGCGCCCGGGGCTGATGCTGTACGGCGCCGATCCGCTGCACGGCCAACCGCACGAGCACGCCGACGAGCTGCGGGCGGTGATGACGCTGCAGTCGCGCGTGTTCCTGGTGCGCGAGATCGGCGTGGGCGAACCGGTGGGCTATGGCGCGCGCTTCGTGGCGCAGCGCCCCACCCGCGTCGGCGTGGTGGCGATGGGCTATGCCGACGGCTACCCGCAATACGCCCCCAACGGTACGCCGGTGCTGATCGACGGCCAGCCAGGGCACACCATCGGGCGCGTGTCGATGGACATGCTCACCGTCGAGCTCACCGACCATCCGCAGGCCGGGGTGGGCAGCCTGGTGCAGCTGTGGGGCGACGCGCCGCGTGTGCCGGCGCTGGCCCCGCTGTGCAACACCAGCGCATACCGCCTGCTGTGCGCGCTGAAGCGCGTGCCGCGCCGCTACGTCAACGCCTGATCGGCGGCGACACTCAATCCCTTGGCGGGGGCGGCGCCAGCACCTCGCGGTTGCCGTTGTGCTGCGGGGCGCTGACCACGCCGTCCTGCTCCATCTGCTCGATCAGGCGGGCGGCGCGGTTGTAGCCGATGCGCAGGTGCCGCTGCACGCCCGAGATCGAGGCACGGCGGGTCTGGGTGACGATGGCCACGGCCTTGTCGTAGAGCTGGGTGTCGGCGTCGCCGCCTTCCTCGCCTTCCTGCGGCAGGCCGGCATCGTTGATGAACTTGCCGTCCGACGTGGCCTGCACTTCCTCCAGCACGCCCTCGATGTACTGCGGCGCGCCCTGCGCCTTCAGCCAGTTCACCACGTTGTGCACCTCGTGGTCGTCCACGAAGGCGCCGTGCACGCGTTCGGGCGTGGCCGTGCCGGGCGGCAGGTAGAGCATGTCGCCGTGGCCGAGCAGCGCTTCCGCGCCGCTCTGGTCCAGGATCGTGCGCGAATCGATCTTGCTCGACACCTGGAACGCGATGCGGGTGGGGATGTTGGCCTTGATCAGGCCGGTGATCACGTCCACCGACGGGCGCTGGGTGGCCAGCACCAGGTGCACGCCGGCGGCGCGCGCCTTCTGTGCCAGGCGGGCGATCAGCTCCTCGACCTTCTTGCCGACGATCATCATCATGTCGGCGAATTCGTCGATGATGATCACGATGTAGGGCAGCGGCTCCAGCGGCTCCGCGGCGAGGTTCGGCATCTCGGGGTTGGGGCGGAACAGCGGGTCCAGCAGCGGCTGGCCGGCGTTCTCGGCGTCCTTCACTTTTTTGTTGAAGCCGCCGAGGTTGCGCACGCCCACCGCGGCCATCAGCTTGTAGCGGCGCTCCATTTCGGCCACGCACCAGCGCAGCGCGTTGGCGGCCTCCTTCATGTCGGTGACCACCGGCGCCAGCAAGTGCGGGATGCCCTCGTAGACCGAGAGCTCCAGCATCTTCGGGTCGATCATGATCATCCGCACGTCTTTCGGGCTCGCCTTGTACAGCAGCGAGAGCACCATCGCGTTCACCGCGACGGACTTGCCCGAGCCGGTGGTGCCGGCCACCAGAAGGTGCGGCATCTTGGCGAGGTCGGTCACCACCGCGCGGCCGCCGATGTCCTTGCCCAGCGCCAGCGCCAGCGGCGACTTGGTCTGGTCGTACCGGTCCGAGCGCAGGATCTCGGACAGGTAGACGATCTGCTTCTTGGCGTTGGGGATCTCCAGGCCGATCACGTTCTTGCCGGGGATCACGTCCACCACGCGCACGCTGACCACCGACAGGCCGCGCGCGATGTCCTTGTCCAGGCTGGACACCTGCGAGCCGCGCACGCCCGCGGCCGGTTCCAGCTCGAAACGGGTGATCACCGGGCCGGGATACACGCCCACCACCTTCGCCTCGATGCGGAAGTCCTTGAGCTTCAGCTCGACCTGGCGCGACAGCACCTCCAGCGTCTCTTCCGAATAGCCCGGGCCCTGCTCCGGCGCCTCGTCCAGCAGCGACAACGGCGGCAGCTCGCCGGGCGCGGAGGCGCCGGTGAACAGCGGGATCTGCGTTTCCAGCTTCGCGCGCTCGCTCTTCGCCACCGGCGCGGGCGGCGTCTCGATGCGCACCGGCTCGCGCCTGGCCTGCTTCACCGCCTCGACTTTCTTCGCCGTCTCGCGCTCGGCGCGCGCCTGCTGTGCCTTGAGCGCATCGGGCGCCGCCCGCAGCTTGCCGCGCAGCCACTCGACCAGGCGCAGCGTGGCCTGCCCGGTCCAGTCCATCAGCTTGAACCAGGACAGCCCGGTGGCCAGCGTCACGGCGACCAGGAACACCGCCAGCAGCAGCAGCGGCGCGCCCTTCTCGCCGAACGCGGCAAGCAGGCCATGCGCCACCGCGCTGCCGATCACGCCGCCGGCGCCTTGCGGCTCCATCGTGCTCTGCCGGAAATTCAGCCAGCACAGGCCCGGCGCGGTGATGAAGAAGAACACCGCGCCGATCAGGCGCAGCGAGGATTCCCAGGGGTGCACCGGCTGCACGCCGCGCTGGCGCAACACCTGCACGCCGAGCAGCAACAGCAGCAGCGGGAAGAAATAGGCCACGCCGCCGAACAGGTAGCGCAGCAGGTCGGCGACATAGGCGCCCACCGTGCCGCCCAGGTTGTGCACGTGCGCCGACGCGCCGACGCGCGACCAGCTCGGATCCTGGGCGTCGTAGCTGAACAGGCAGACCAGCAGGTACAGCGCCAGCGGCAGCAGCACCAGGGCGCCCGCTTCGCGCAGGCGGCGCTTCAGCTCGTCGCTGAGCGGGGCGCGCTCCTTTTTCTGTTTGACGTTTGCGCTGCGCGCCACCGGGACGGGCTTCCTGTTGCCGAATTCCCGGCAAGTCTACACAGGCGGCGCGGGGTTCCATAGCGGCCCGTCGCGCCTGGATCGGCATCCTACGGCTTGAATCGGCTGGCCGCCTTCCCCATCCTTGCGGGTCAACGTCACCCTACGATGCAACCTTCGCGGCGGTCGTGGCGAATAGCCACGCGAACCGCCGACCATCCCGAGGAACCCGCGCAATGACCGCCACCCCCAAGCACTCCCGCCTGCTGATCCTCGGCTCCGGCCCCGCCGGCTACACCGCCGCGGTGTACGCCGCCCGCGCCAACCTCAAGCCGACCATGATCACCGGCCTGCAGCAGGGCGGCCAGCTGATGACCACCACCGACGTGGACAACTGGCCCGGCGACGTCGAAGGCCTGCAGGGCCCGGCGCTGATGCAGCGCATGGCCGAGCACGCCGAACGCTTCCATACCGAGATGATCTTCGACCACATCCACACGGTGGACTTGAAGCAGCGCCCGTTCCGCCTCAAGGGCGACTCCGGCGAGTACACCGCCGATGCGCTGATCGTGGCCACCGGCGCCACGGCGAAGTACCTCGGCATCGCCAGCGAGGAGAGGTTCAAGGGCAAGGGCGTGTCCGCCTGCGCCACCTGCGACGGCTTCTTCTTCCGCGAGCAGGAAGTGGTGGTGATCGGCGGCGGCAACACCGCGGTCGAGGAGGCGCTGTACCTCTCCAACATCGCCAGCAAGGTCACCCTGGTGCACCGCCGCGACAAGCTGCGCGCGGAGAAGATCATGCAGGACAAGCTGTTCGAGAAGGCCGCCGCCGGCAAGATCGAGCTGGTCTGGAACCACACTGTGGCCGAGGTGCTGGGCGACGACTCCGGCGTCACCGGCGTGCGCGTGCAGGACGTCAACTCCGGTGCCACCCGCGGCATCGCCGCCACCGGCTTCTTCGTGGCGATCGGCCACACGCCGAACACCGGCATCTTCGAGGACCAGCTGGAGATGCACGACGGCTACATCCGCATCCACAGCGGCCAGGGCGGCATGGCCACGATGACCTCGGTGCCCGGCGTGTTCGCCGCCGGCGACGTGGCCGACCACGTCTACCGCCAGGCGATCACCTCGGCCGGCTTCGGCTGCATGGCCGCGCTGGACGCCGAGCGCTGGCTGGACCAGCAGAAGCCGGCCGGCTGATGCAGCATGCCCCGCCGCTCCGGCCAGCCGGAGCGGCGCCATGGATAGCTGGCATCATCGTGCCGTGATCGAAGCGCGTTACCACGACCGCATCGCCGACATCCCCGCCGCCGACTGGGACGCGCTGCGCCCCGACGGCCATCCCTTCGTGTCGCATGCCTTCCTGCGCGCGCTGGAAGACACCGGCTGCATCCGTCCCGACTGGGGCTGGCAGGCGCACCACCTCGGCCTGTACGAGCATGGCCGGTTGCTCGCCGCCGCGCCGCTTTACCTCAAGGGCAACTCCCACGGCGAATTCGTGTTCGACTGGAGCTGGGCCGCGGCCTGGGAACGCGCCGGCGGCGACTACTACCCCAAGCTGCTGTGCGGGGTGCCCTACTCGCCGGTGACCGGCCCGCGCCTGCTGGCCGGCGGCAAGGTCGAACTGCAGCACGCGCTGGTGGATGGGATGCACCGCGAGGCGGAGCGCCTGCGGCTGTCGTCGGTGCACGCCAACTTCCTCCGCGACGACGAGGCCGCCGTGTTCGGCACGGACTGGCTGGCCCGCTCGGACCTGCAGTTCCACTGGCGCAACCGCGGCTGGCGCGACTTCGGCGATTTCCTCGCCACGCTCAACCACAAGAAGCGCGCGAACATCCGCCACGAACGCGCCCGCGTCGCCACCGGCGGCCTGCGCATCGAGTGGCGCGACGGTGCCTCGCTCACGGAAGCCGAATGGGACGAAGTGCACGCACTCTACCTCGCCACCTTCGACGCCAAGGGCAACCACGCCGCGCTGACGCCCGCGTTCTTCCACCGGCTCGGCGGACTGGCACAACTGGCGCTGGCGCACGACGCGGGCGGCATCGCGGCGATGGCGCTGTTCCTCGCGGGCGATGGTGTGCTCTACGGCCGCTACTGGGGCAGCCGGGTCGACCTGCCCGGCCTGCATTTCGAGCTGTGCTACTACCGCGGCATCGAGTACGCGATCGCACACGGCCTGCAACGCTTCGAGCCCGGCGCACAGGGCGAACACAAACTGGCGCGCGGCTTCCTGCCCGTGCGCACGCAGTCGCGGCACCTGATCCTGCACCAAGGCTTCCGCGCCGCCGTGCGCGAGGCGCTGCAGCACGAGGCGGCGTCGATGGACGACTACGCGCGGGAACTGCGGGGACACAGCCCGTACGCGCAGGCTGGCGCACGATGATCCGCCTGCCCGAACTCGATCCCGGCGCGCCGGCGTGCTTCCCCGATCCGCGCGGTGCGCTGCGCGAACCGAACGGCTTGCTGGCGTTCGGCGGCGACCTTTCGCCCGCGCGGCTGCTGGCCGCCTACGCCCGCGGCATCTTCCCGTGGTACGGCGAGGACGAACCGATCCTGTGGTGGTCGCCCGACCCGCGCTGCGTGTTCCGCACCGAGACACTGCGCATCAACCGCAGCCTGCGTCGGCAGCTGCGCGGCAGATCGTGGCGGGTGAGCGTGGATGGCGCCTTCGAAGCGGTGGTCCAGGCCTGCGCCGCGCCGCGCGACGGCCATGCCGCCACCTGGATCGTACCCGAGATGATCGACGCCTACGCCGCGCTGCACCGGCTCGGCCACGCGCACAGCGTCGAAGTGTGGGACGGCACGCGCCTGGTCGGCGGCGTCTACGGCCTCGCCGTCGGCCAGTTGTTCTGCGGCGAGTCGATGTTCAGCGCCGAGAGCGGCGGCTCCAAGCTTGCGCTGGTGGCCCTGGCGGCCATGCTGCGCTCATGGGGCTGGCCGCTGATCGACACGCAGGTAGCGAACGCCCACACGCTGGGCCTGGGCGCCGAGGAGATCCCGCGGGAGGAGTACCTGCGCGAGGCGGCGCGGCTCGCCGCCCTGCCCGGCCGCGTTGGCAGCTGGGCTTGCGGCGCGTCCCGGGTTCAGCCCTTGGACCTGCTGGACGGCGCCTGACGCGCCACCGCAACGAAGATCGCGGAGGCCGGGCGCCCCGTGTCCGGGTGCAGCGGCTCGAGAAGCTGCGCGAGGCTCAGGCCCGCCGCCGCGAAGGCGGCCACCCAGGTACCGAGAGTGCGGAAGTACCATGGCGCGGGCGAGCCGAAACCCTCGCCGCATCCCGCCCACGAACCCTCGCGCCAGCCGTCCGCATAAGGTCCGCCGGCCATCGCCGGGTGCAGCGTCTGCACGATCAGCGCGCCGCCCGCTGCCAGCAGGCCCGGCACGGCGGCGAGCAATCCGTCGACCGAGGCCGCGCCAAGCAGCGAGAAGTTGCACACCACTACATCGGCCTGCCGGTGCAGCGCGCCGGTGGCGATCTCTTCGTAGGACATGACGCGGAACTCGCCGCCGCCCCTGGCGCAGGCCGCCTCGACCAAAGCCGGCACGGCATCCACGCCGAGCACCTGCACGCCGCGCTCCGCCAGTGCGCGCGCCAGCCAGCCCTCGCCACATCCCACGTCGATCGCCGTGCGCGGCGAGCGCGCCAGCACGGCATCGAGGATGGCCGGGTCGGTCGCCAGCCTGCGGCTGTCGATGCGCCGCTCGCGCACGGCGCGTTCCCAGGCCTGTGCGTTGGCGTGCCAGGCGTCGAGGATCAGGCGTTCCTGCGCGCCGGCAATCACCCGGTCAACCGCCGCGCGCGGCGTACTTGCGGGCCACGTAGTCGTCGAGGATGCCCACGAACTCGCTGGCGATGTTGTCGCCGCGCAAGGTCATCGCCTTCTCGCCGTCGATGAACACCGGCGCCGCCGGCGCCTCGCCGTTGCCCGGCAGGGAAATGCCGATGTTGGCGTGCTTCGATTCGCCCGGGCCGTTCACCACGCAGCCCATCACCGCCAGCGTCATGTTCTCCACGCCGTCGTACTTCACCCGCCACAGCGGCATGTTCTCGCGCACATGCTCCTGCACGGTCTTGGCCAGTTCCTGGAAGAACTCGCTGGTGGTGCGCCCGCAACCCGGGCAGGCGGTGACCAGCGGCGTGAAGGAGCGCAGGCCCATGGTCTGCAGCAGCTCCTGCGCCACGATCACCTCGCCGGTGCGCGAAGCGCCCGGCTCCGGCGTGAGCGAGATGCGGATGGTGTCGCCGATGCCCTCCTGCAGCAACACGGCCAGCGCCGCGCTGGAGGCGGTGATGCCCTTGGAACCCATGCCCGCCTCGGTCAGGCCCAGGTGCAAGGCGTAGTCGCAGCGCAGCGCCAGGTCGCGGTACACCGCGATCAACTCCTGCACGCCGGATACCTTGCACGAGAGGATGATGCGCTCGCGCGGCAGGCCGATCCGCTCGGCCAGCACGGCCGAGTCCAGCGCCGAGCGGATCAGCGCCTCGCGCGCCACGTGGCCGGCGTCCCAGGGTTCGGCGCGCGTGTGGTTCTCGTCCATCAGGGTGGCGACCATCGCCTGGTCCAGCGAGCCCCAGTTCGCGCCGATGCGCACCGGCTTGCCGTACTGGATCGCCTTCTCGATGATCGCGCCGAACTGCGCGTCCTTCTTCTTGCCGAAGCCCACGTTGCCGGGGTTGATGCGGTATTTCGCCAGCACCTCGGCGCAGGCCGGCTCGGCTTCCAGCAGCTGATGGCCGTTGTAGTGGAAGTCGCCGACGATCGGCACGTCCATGCCCATCATCGCCAGCCGCTCGGCGATGCGCGGCACCGCCGCCGCCGCCGCCGGCGTGTTCACCGTGATGCGCACGATCTCCGAGCCCGCGCGCGCCAGCTCCGCGATCTGCTTCGCGGTGCTGACCGGGTCCTCGGTGTCGGTGTTCGTCATCGACTGCACCACGATGGGTGCACCGCCGCCCACCGTCACCTTGCCGATCTGCACGCCGACGCTGGGACGGCGCGCCATCGGTTCGGCCGCGCGCGGTTTCGGGGTAGAGGGTTCGTTCATGCAGGCAACCGGGGAGGATTCCGCCGCTCGACGTCGCGGCGCAGGCGACAAGCATAGCGGAACGCCCATGACCGCACGGCGGAACCGGATCGCGCGGCGTGGCACACTGCCGGCATGCCCGCGACTTCGCCTTTGTCGTCTCCCGCCACCCGCCTGCTGGCCGAACAGGCGCTGAGCCGCAGCGCGGGCGCACCGCTACTGGGCGGCAACGCGGCGGAGCTGCTGATCGACGCCGAGGCGCACTACGCATCCTGGCTGGCCGCGATCCGCGGCGCGCGACGCTGCGTGCTGCTGGAGAACTACATCATCCGCGACGACGAAGTCGGCCGCGCCTTCCGCGATGCGCTGGCCGAGCGCGCCCGCTCCGGGGTGTTCGTGGCGGTGGTGGCCGACTGGATGGGTTGCCTCGGCCAGTCCGGTCGCACGTTCTGGCAACCGCTGCGTGCAGCCGGGGGCCAGGTGCGCACCTTCAACCCGCCGCAACTGGGCCAGCCGTTCGGCTGGCTCAGCCGCGACCACCGCAAGCTGCTGGTGGTGGACGGCGCGCAGGGCTTCCTCTCCGGCGTGTGCATCAGCGCGAAATGGCTGGGCGACGCCCGCCGCGGCGTGGCGCCGTGGCGCGACACCGGCGTGCTGCTGCGCGGCCCGGTAGTGGCCGAGATGCAGGCGGCATTCGCGCAGAGCTGGGCCGAGTGCGGTGCCGAACTGCCCGGCTGCGTGCCAGCCGCCGACGCCGCGGCCGGCAACGTGGCGCTGCGCCTGATCGCCACCCAGCCATCCAGCGCCGGCATTTACCGGCTCGACCAGATGATCGCCGCGCTGGCGCGCAAGACGCTGTGGCTCACCGATGCCTATTTCGTGGGCACGGCACCCTACGTGCAGGCGCTCACGGCCGCCGCGCGCGACGGCGTGGACGTGCGCCTGCTAGTGCCCGGCAGCAGCGACATCCCCATGGTGGCCAGCCTGTCGCGGTCGGGCTACCGGCCGCTGCTGCAGGCCGGCATCCGCGTGTTCGAGTGGAATGGCTCGATGCTGCACGCCAAGACCGCGGTGGCCGACGGCCAGTGGGCGCGGGTGGGCTCTTCCAACCTCAACCTCGCCAGCTGGTTGAACAACCGCGAGATCGACGTGGCGATCGAGGACGCCGGCTTCGCCGCGCAGCTCGCCATCCAGTACGAGCGCGACCTCGCCCATGCCACCGAGATCGTGCTGAGCGCGCGCAGGCGCCGCCGCGACAAGCTGCGCCACGCCACCGCGCGCCCGCCGCGCGCGCACCACGATGGCGGCAGTTCCAGCCGTGCCGCCACCGGCGCGGTCCGCCTCGCCAACCGCATGGGCGCAGCGCTGATCGACCAGCGCGTGCTGGGCCGTGCCGATGCCGGCCCGCTGGGGCTGGGCGCGCTGGCCCTGCTGTTGCTCGCGGTGGTGGCCGGGTACTGGCCCGCGGTGCTGGCCTGGCCGCTGGGCGTGCTGTGCGCGTGGCTGGCGCTGAACCTCGCCATCCGCGCCTGGCGCGAACGGCGCCGCAAACACGAATCGACAGACTGATCACACGTCAGGCGTTACCTGCACAACGTCCGCCAAGCCACTGTTGCGCAAGCCTCTGAGGCCGTGCCAGACGTGCTAGGCTGCTCGTTCCATGCACGCGCCCGACGACCACGCTACCCCGCCCCGCCCTATCCTCACCCCCAGCACGCTGAACCGGCTGGTGCGCGGACTGCTGGAAGACACGCTGCCGCTGGTATGGATCGAGGGCGAGCTGTCGAACGTGGCGCGTCCGGCTTCGGGGCATCTGTATTTCACGCTGAAGGACAGCGGCGCCCAGGTGCGCTGCGCGATGTTCCGCCCGAAAAATGCGGCGCTGCGCTTCAAGCCCGTCGATGGCATGCAGGTGCTGCTGCGCGCACGGGTTGGACTGTACGAGCCGCGCGGCGAATTCCAGCTGGTGGCCGAATCCATGGAACCGGCGGGCGAAGGCGCGCTGCAGCGCGCGTTCGAGCAACTCAAGGCCAAGCTGGACGCCGAGGGGCTGTTCGATGCCGCCCACAAGCGTCCGCTGCCCCGCTACGCGCGGCGCATCGGCGTCATCACCTCGGCCACCGGCGCGGCGATCCGCGACGTGCTGAGCGTGCTGTCGCGCCGCTGGCCGCTGGCCGAGGTGGAAGTGCTGCCGGTGCCGGTACAGGGCCGCGAGGCACCGCCCGCCATCGTGGCCATGCTGGCCAAGGCCTCGCGCGCCGCACGCCACGACGTGCTGCTGGTCACCCGCGGCGGCGGCTCGCTGGAAGATCTCTGGGCCTTCAATGACGAAGCCGTGGCGCGTGCCATCCACGCCAGCACCGTCCCCGTGGTGAGCGCCGTGGGCCACGAGGTGGACTTCAGCATCGCCGACTTCGTCGCCGACCTGCGCGCACCCACGCCCTCGGCCGCCGCCGAGCTGCTGGTGCCCGACGCGCAGACCACGCTGCGCCATCTGGGCCAGCTGCAGCAGCGCCTCGCCACGCTGCAGCAGCGCCGGCTGCAGGCGCTCGGCCAGCGCGTCGACCACCTGCTCACGCGCCTGCAGGCGCAACGTCCGCAGGCGCGGCTGGCGCGCGACCGCGAACGCCTCGCCCACCTGCAACACCGCCTGCTCGCGGTATCGCGCGAACGGCGGCAACGCGAGCTTGCCAGGCTGGATCGACTGCAGGCACGCCTGCTGGCCCGCCACCCGCAGCAGCGTCTTGCCCTGCTGCAGCGGCAGCTTGCCGAGCAGGCGCAGCGCCTGCGCCAGGCCATGGCGCGCCAGCTGGAGCGCGAACGCCACGCCCTGCAGCAGGCCGCCCGCACCCTGCACGCGGTGAGCCCGCTGGCCACGCTGGAACGCGGCTACGCGATCCTGTTCGACGAGAGCGGCAAGGTGCTGCGCTCCGTGCAGGGTGTCGAGGCGGGCACCGCGCTGCGCGCCCGCCTCGCCGACGGCGAATTGCCGCTGCACGTGGACCGCGCGTGATACCTGCTCACATGCAGTGAACGCGGCATCGCGCATCCTGCCGCCTCCCTGCGGAGGTCGTGCATGAAAGCTGCATCCTTGTTCGTGAAGGCGCTGGAGGCCGAAGGCGTGCGTTGCATCTTCGGCGTGCCGGGCGAGGAGAATCTCGATCTGGTCGAAGCGCTGCGCGAGTCTTCGATCCGGCTGATCGTCACCCGCCACGAGCAGGCCGCCGGCTTCATGGCGGCCACCTGGGGCCGCCTCACCGGCGAGGCCGGCGTGGCCCTTTCCACGCTGGGGCCGGGCGCCACCAACCTGGTCACCGCGGCGGCCTACGCACAGCTCGGCGCGATGCCGATGCTGATGATCACCGGACAGAAACCCATCCGCCTGCACAAGCAGGGCCTGTTCCAGCTGGTGGACGTGGTGGACATGATGCAGCCGCTCACCAAGTACACGCGCCAGCTGGTGTCCGCCGCGACGATCCCGGCGCGGATACGCGAGGCGTTCCGCCGCGCCGAGGAGGAACGCCCCGGCGCGGCGCACCTGGAACTGCCCGAGGACATCGCACGCGACGAGGTGGACGATGCGATCCTGCTGCCCACCGAGTACGCACGCCGCCCCTCGCCCGACGACGCCGCGCTGGTGCAGGCCGGCGAGGCGATCAGCCAGGCGAGGCATCCGATCCTGATGATAGGCGCGGCGGCGAACCGCCAGCGCACCGCGGTGGCGCTGCGCGCCTTCATCGACAAGCTGGGCATCCCGTTCTTCACCACGCAGATGGGCAAGGGCGTGGTGGACGAGGACCACCCGCTGTGGCTGGGCAACGCCGCGCTGTCCGACGGCGACTTCGTGCACCGCGCGATCGACGCCGCCGACGTGATCGTCAACGCCGGCCACGACGTGGTGGAGAAGCCGCCGTTCTTCATGCACAAGGGCCGGCGCACGGTGATCCACATCAACTTTTCCACCGCCGAGGTGGACGCGGTGTACTTCCCGCAGATCGAGGTGGTGGGTGACATCGCCCACACCATCGAGCGGCTCACCGACGCGGTGCAGAAGCAGCCGCACTGGGACTTCGGCTACTTCGACAAAGTGCGCAAGGCGTTCCACGCGCAGCTGAAGGAACACGCCGACGACCCGCGCTTCCCCATGCATCCGGTGCGCATCGTCGCCGACACGCGCGCCTGTATGGCCGACGACGGCGTACTGTGCCTGGACAACGGCATGTACAAGCTGTGGTACGCGCGCTACTACCGCGCCCGCCAGCCCAACACCATCCTGCTGGACAACGCGCTGGCGACCATGGGCGCCGGCCTGCCCTCGGCGATCGCGGCGAAGCTGGTGCACCCGGGCCGCAGGGTGTTGGCGATCTGCGGCGACGGCGGCTTCATGATGAACGCGCAGGAGCTGGAGACCGCGGTGCGGCTGAGGCTCGACCTGGTGATCCTGCTGCTGCGCGACGACGCCTACGGCATGATCCGCTGGAAGCAGGCGGACATGGGCTTCGCCGACTACGGTATGCAGTTCGGCAACCCCGACTTCGTGATGTTCGCCGAGGCGCATGGCGCGCACGGCCACCGCCCGGACAGCGCCGACGCCTTCCTGCCCACGCTGCGCGCGGCCTTCGACGCCGGCGGCGTGCACCTGATCGACCTCGCCATCGATTATTCCGACAACCACCGCATTCTCGACGAACAAATCCGCCAGCTGAGCGCGGCGGTCTGAACCGGAGAACCCGATGCTAGCCAAGACCTACCCCTACTACCTCGCCAACCAGCCGCAGACCTCGAAGGCCATGCTGGACGTCTTCGACAAGTACAGCGGCAAGCTGGCCACCCGCGTGGCGATGCCCGACGCCAAGGCCACCGAGAAGGCCATCGCCGCCGCGGTGAAGGCGGCCAGGCCGATGCGCGAGTTCAAGCCCTGGGCGCGGCAGGCGGTGCTGCAGCACTGCGTGGACCGCTTCAGCGGCCGCCGCGACGAGCTGGCCGAGGCGCTGTGCATCGAGGCGGGCAAGCCGATCAAGGATGCGGCTGGCGAAGTGACGCGGCTGATCGAGACCTTCCGCATCGCTGCCGAGGAGTCCGTGCGCATCAACGGCGAGACCCTGAACCTGGAACTGGCTGCGCGCCTGGACGGCTACCACGGCTACACCAGGCGCGTGCCGCTGGGGCCAGTGTCCTTCATCACGCCATTCAATTTCCCGTTGAACCTGGTGGCGCACAAGGTGGCGCCGGCGATCGCCGCGGGCTGCCCGTTCGTGCTGAAGCCGTCGGAGAAGACGCCGATCGGCGCACTGATCATCGGCGCGGTGCTGGCCGAGACCGACCTGCCGAAGGGTGCGTTCTCCATCCTGCCGCTGGATGGCGCGCATGCCGCACCGCTGGTGGAGGATGAACGTTTCAAGCTGCTTTCCTTCACCGGTGGCCAGATCGGCTGGGACCTCAAGGCCCGCGCGGGCCACAAGAAGGTGACGCTGGAACTGGGCGGCAACGCCGCCTGCATTGTCGACGCCGACCAGGGGCCGAAGCTGGACAAGGTGGTGGAGCGGCTGATCTTCGGCGCGTTCTACCAGTCCGGCCAGAGCTGCATCGGCGTGCAGCGCATCTACGCCCACGCCGACGTCTACGATGCGCTGAAACGGAAACTCGTCGCGGCCACGAATAAGCTCAAGGCCGGCGACCCCAAGGACAAGAGCGTGTTCCTCGGCCCGATGATCGACGAGGCCGCCGCCGAACGCCTGCACGGCTGGATCGCGGAAGCAAAACGGGCCGGCGGAAAAATCCTCTGCGGCGGCAAGCGCCGCGGCAACATGCTGGACGCCACCCTGATGGAGCATGTGCCGCACGACGCCAAGGCCAACCGCATGGAGGCGTTCGGCCCGTTCGCCCTGCTCGCGCCGTTCCAGACCCTCGACGAGGCGATTACGCTGGTCAACGACTCCGACTACGGCCTGCAGGCCGGCATCTTCACCGACAGCCTGGAACACGCCATGCGCGCCTGGGACGAGCTGGAACAAGGCGGCGTGGTGGTGAACGACATTCCCAGCTTCCGCGTGGACAACATGCCCTACGGCGGCGTGAAACTCTCCGGGCTCGGCCGCGAGGGCGTGCGCTACGCCATCGAGGACATGAGCGAGCTGCGCCTGATGGTGATGCGGCGGTAGACCCCGTTCCAGGGAGGGTCATTTCGCAACGGCGCCCTGGCGCCAGGCCCTCCAACGATACAGCGCCATGCCGGCATACTCATGCAACGCGTGGTCGAAGAGGCTCAGGTTGCCGGCCAGGGGCAGCAACGACCAAGCGACGCGCGCGTAGTCCGCCCGCACCGGCGTGACCGTGATGCCGAAGTGGCGAAACGCGAACTCAGCGCGCCGCAGGTGCAATGCCGAACTGACCAGCCAGATCCGCTTCGCGCCGATCCGCGCCAGCGGCGTCCGTGCGAACTCGGCGTTTTGCCAGGTAGTGCGGCTGCGCGGTTCGAGCACCATGTCCGACGCCGGCAAACCGAGCCGCGCCAGCGCCCTGCCGTAGACCCGCGCCAACGGCTCGCCCGCGGCATAGTCATCCCCGCCGCTGACCAGCACCGTGCAGTGCATGCCGGCGGTACGGCAGGCGTTGAACAAGGACATCGTTTCGGCCACCCGCGCGTAGCCGACCGGGCCGGGCTCCGGCATATCGCCGGGCGGGTTGTTCGCGTTGGCGGTAAGCAGCACGATCGCGTTGCTGGGCGCCCAGTCCAGCGGCGGCCGATGCGCGTACGGTGCCTGCCAGCCGCGCAGCAGCAGATGGGGCACCGGACCGCAGCCGATCGCGAATACCGCCGCCACCGCCAGCACCATGCCTGCCAGCCGCAAGCGGTGCCAGCCCAGTCGCCCGGCCAGCCAGGCGCAGGCAAGCACGGCGATCAACGTGGACAGGATCATGGTCGCTCCAGCGACGGGCGGTGCCCCATTATGCCGATGGACTGCGCCGCTACGGCGCGCCCGGCTCCGTCTCCTGCGCGTTCCAGCCCATCACGTTGTAGACGTGGTAGCGCAGCACGCCGACGTATTCGTGCAGGGCCAGATCGGTCACCGCGAAGTTCCACGACTGCGGCCACCAGTCCATGCGCTCCTTCAGCCAGTCGCTGCGCACCGGTGTGGTAACGATGCCGAAGTGGGCGAAATACAGGCTGGCGCGATGCAGATGCGTGGCCGACGACACCAGCACCACGCGCTGCGCGCCGTAGCCGTGCAACAGCGGCGCGCTGAACTGGGCGTTCTGCCAGGTGTTCATGCTGCGCGGTTCCAGCAGCAGGTCCGCGGTCGCCACACCCATGCGTTCCAGCACCGCGGCGTACACCTTGGCCTCCGACTCGCCGATATGCCGCGCGTCGCCGCCGCTCACCTCGAGGCGGCAGTCCATGCCGCTGGCCTTGCATGCGCGGTACAGCGCGAATGCCTCGTTGATGCGGCTGTGCGCGGGCTCTCCCGGCTCCACCGTGCCGTCCGCCGCACGCTGCGCGCCGGCGCCCAGCAGCACGATGGCGTTGCGCGGCGCCCAGGCGATCGCGGGACGCCGCGCATAAGGCCCTTGCAGGTTCCGCAGCAACCAGGCAGGCAACAGGCCGCAGCCCGTCGCGAGGAACAGCAGCACGGCCAGACCCAGGGCGACGGCGGCCGTGCGCCGCCACTTCAGCGCGCGCATGGCCACGCCCAGCAGCACCAGCACGATCAGCACATCCAGCGACATCAAAATCCTCTCCGGCGCGACGCAAGGTCAGCAGGGTAAAGCAAAGGCATGACGGGATGTCGCGCTTCGCCTACCCTGCGCGCATGAACGACCCGCTGCACACCCTCGTCGAAGCATGCCGGTACGCCGAGGAGATCAGGAAGAGCCGCTTCCTCGCCCAGGCCGCGCCGGCCAGCTCACCGGAACAGGCGCTGGCTTTCGTGCGAGGGGTGTCCGCCGCGGATGCCACGCACAACTGCTGGGCCTGGCGCATTGGCCTGGACTACCGTTTCAACGACGACGGTGAGCCCGGCGGCACCGCGGGCCGGCCGATCCTGCAGGCGATCGAGGGCCAGGGCTGCGATCGCGTCGCGGTGGTGGTGACGCGCTGGTACGGCGGCATCAAGCTCGGCGCCGGCGGCCTGGCCCGCGCCTACGGCGGCACCGCGGCGACATGCCTGCGCATGGCGGCGCGCGTGCCCATCGTGGCGATGGCGCGGCTGGGCTTGGCCTGCGATTTCGGGGAGCTGGCCCTGCTCAAGGCGCGCCTGCGTGAACTGCATGCCGAAATCACGCGCGAGCAATTCGGCGCCGACGGCGTGACGCTGGAAGTCGAGCTGCCCGCGCAGCGCGTGGCCGAGGCGCAGGCCCGCATCGGCGACCTCAGCCGCGGCCGCATCGCGGCACGACGGCTCGACTGAACGCGGTTTCCGCACGGTCCATCGAATCGCCACCATCCGGCCTTGTGGCGCGCCGAAGCAGTGCGCACACTGCGCCACCGCGCCCGCCGGTCGACGTCCGGCGCCTGCCTCACGGGGAAATCCATGCCACGCCTGCCCGGCCTCGACCTGCTGCGCGCCATCGCCATCGTCTGGGTGATGCTGTTCCACTCGTGGATGATCGGCGGCGTCGGTGGGCCGCTCCAGCCCGTCGCCGACTACGGCTGGATGGGCGTGGACCTGTTCTTCGTGCTCAGCGGCTACCTGATCGGCCACCAGTTGCTGGCACCGCTGCGCCGGGGCGAACCGCTGCGCTTCGGCGCGTTCTACCTGCGCCGCGCCTTCCGCATCCTGCCGGCCTTCCTGGTCGTGCTGGCGGTCTACCTGCTGTTTCCCGCCTGGCGCGAGGCGCCAGGCATGCAGCCGGCGTGGCAGTTCCTCACCTTCACGTTGAACCTGTTGATCGACTACCGGCGCAACCAGGCGTTCTCGCACGCATGGTCGCTGTGCGTGGAGGAACACTTCTACCTGCTGTTCCCGCTGCAGGCCTGGTGGCTGGCGCGGCGCCCGTCGCGGGCGCGCGTCGTCGGCGTTGCCGCGCTCGTCGTGGCGGCGGGTCTGCTGCTGCGCGGCTACGCCTCGCTGCACGGCAGCGACTGGCTGGAAAACATCTACTACCCGACCTGGACGCGGCTGGACGGCCTGCTGGCCGGCGTGCTGCTCGCCACCATCCAGATCTGGCAGCCGGATGGCTGGGCCGCCATGCAGCGGCGCGCCAACGGACTTGCCGGTGCGGGTCTGCTGCTGGCCGGCGCCGCGATCTGGCTGTTCCGCGACAAGACCGCGTTCGCCGCCAGCGTGTTCGGTTTCCCGCTGCTGTCGCTGGGGCTGGCCCTGCTGGTGGCCGCGGGCGCCGGGAACACCGGCTGGCTGGGACGCTGGCGGGTTCCCGGCGCGGGCTGGGTCGCCACCGTTTCGTACAGCCTGTACCTGAGCCACAAGCTGGCGATGCACGCGATGCACGGCCTGCTGCTGCGCTGGCCTGCGGTGCACGGGTTCGCCGCCTTCGCGCTGTACGCACTGGCGATCGCCGCCACCGGCGTGCTGCTGCACCACGGTGTCGAACGGCCGTTCCTGCGCCTGCGCGCGCGGCTGGCCGGCAGCGGTTCGCGCGGAGCCATCGAAACGCAGGCAGCGTCGGCCTGACCACGCATCGCGATTGAATCGCCCCATGCCAGCCCCATGTGGAACGGATCGCGGTCCGCCGCTCGTTCCTCACGACATGCCATGAGCGAATCCGCCCAGCCCCGTCCTACCCGCCGCCTTGGCGCCTTGCGCCAGCTATGGCCGTTCCTGCGGCCGCACTGGCGACTGGCACTGGGCTGGCTGGTGTTCCTGGGCGTGTCGTCCACCGCCACCCTGGTGCTGCCGATGGCGGCGCGGCAGATCATCGAGCACGGCTTCGAGCACACCGATCCCGCCGCGATCAACACCACCTTCATGGGCTTGTTCGCCGTGGCGCTGGTGCTGGCCGTCGCCACCGCGGCGCGCTATTTCTGCATCACCCTGCTGGGCGAGCGCGCGCTGGCCTCGCTGCGCAGCCAGCTCTACGCGCATGTGATCCGGCTCGACGTGGGCTTCTTCGAGCGCAGCCGCGTGGGCGAGCTGAACTCGCGCCTGGGCACCGACACCGAGGTGGTGCAGGCGCTGATCGGCTCGGGCATCTCGGTGGCGCTGCGCAGCGTGGTGATGCTGCTGGGCGCCAGCGCGATGATGATCTGGACCAGCCCGCGTCTGGCCGGACTCACCGCGCTGGTGATCCCCGCGGTGATGCTGCCGATCCTGGTGTTCGGCCGGCGCGTGCAGAAGCTGTCGCGCGCCAGCCAGGACCGCCTCGCCGACGCCGCGGCGATCGCCAACGAGACGCTCAACGCCGCCCCCGCGGTGAAGGCCTATGCCCGCGAGGACATCGAGAGCACCCGCTACGCCGGTGCGATCACCCGCGCGCTGGCTTCCGCGCGCCGGCGCATCGGCATGCGCGCCTGGCTCACCGCCGCGGTGATCGTGCTGTTCTTTGGCGCCATCACCCTGGTGCTGTGGGCCGGCGCGCGCGACGTGCTAGCCGGTACGCTCAGCGCCGGCGTGCTGGGCCAGTTCGTGCTGTACGCGATCTTCGCCGCCGGCTCAGTGGCGGGCCTCAGCGAAGTGTGGGGCGACGTGATGCGCGCGGCCGGCGCGATGGAACGCATCGGCGAGCTGTTCGCCGAGCGCGCCGATATCGCCAGCCCCGCGCAGCCGCAGGTGCTGCCGCGCCCGGTGAGCGGCGCGCTCAGCTTCGAGCACGTGCGCTTCCACTACCCCACCCGTCCCGATGTGCCTGCGCTGCACGACTTCAACCTGGCCATCCGCCCCGGCGAGACGGTGGCCCTGGTCGGCCCTTCCGGCGCAGGCAAGAGCACCGTGCTGGCGCTGTTGCTGCGCTTCTACGATCCGCAGTCCGGCCGCATCACCTTCGATGGGGTGGACCTGCGCGCGCTGGCCCTGCCCGAACTGCGCGGGGCGATCGCGCTGGTGCCGCAGGAGACCGCGATCTTCGCCGGCAGCGCGGCCGACAACATCCGCTTCGGTCGCCAGGACGCCGGCGACGACGAGGTGATCGAAGCCGCCCGCGCCGCCGAGGCGCACGACTTCATCAGCGCCCTGCCCGACGGCTACACCGCGGAGCTGGGCGAACGCGGCGTGCGCCTGTCCGGCGGACAGCGCCAGCGCATCGCGATCGCACGCGCCATCCTGCGCGACGCGCCGCTGCTGCTGCTCGACGAAGCGACCTCGGCGCTGGACGCGCAATCCGAAGCCGCTATCCAGCAGGCGCTGGCACGGCTGGAACAGGGCCGCACCACGCTGGTCATCGCCCACCGGCTGGCCACGGTGCAGCGCGCCGACCGCATCGTGGTGATGGACGGCGGCCGCATCGTGGCGCAGGGCACGCACGAGAGCCTGCTGGCCGAAGGCGGCCTGTACGCCGAGCTGGCGCGACTGCAGTTCGTGGCGTAGGAGCACGCCCTGTGCGCCTGTGCGGCGTGGCCGGGCTCTTGCGATGACGACACCGCGCACCGCGTGCGCTCCTATGGCCGGGCATCCACTGCCCGCTTGATCGCTTCGACGAACGCGCGACGACCGGCCACCAGTGCCTTCGAGGTCGCGGCGGGCCACGAGGCCACCTGCGCGATCACCAGCTTGCGCGCGGGATCGACATACACCATTTGCCCGAAGATGCCGATGGCCGCGTAGCTGCCGTCGGTGTCGGTCCACCACAGGAAGCCGTAACCGCGATCCGGCGCGCCGGTGGCGGCGTGCCGCCGCGTGGCGCCGGCCAGCCACGCCTTCGCGATCACCGGCCTGCCATCAATGCGGCTGCCGCCCAGCATGAACTGCCCCAGCCGCGCGTAGTCGCCCAGCGTGGCCGAGAGGCCGCTGCCGCCGGTGTCGCTGCCGTCGCATTCGTCCTTGGTCCAGTAGGCGTCGGAGGCCATGCCGTACGGCTTCCATATCGCCTCGGACAGGTACGCCGCCAGCGAGCGGTGTGTTGCCCGCTGCACCAGTATGCCGAGCAGGTCGGTCTCCGCAGTGTTGTAGTTCCAGTGCGTGCCCGCCGGCCACTGCCGCGCCTGTTTCGCCAGGTAGGACAGCACATGCGCTTCGCCATCGACGCAGGCGCCCAGATACATCTGCGCCACGTCCGACTTCGCGTCGTCGTAGTCCTCGTTCCAGTGCACGCCCGAGGTCATCGTCAGCAACTGCTCCACCGTGACGCCGGCATAGGCGCTGCCGCGCAGTTCCGGGATGTAGGTGGCCAGCGTGTCGTCCATGCCGCCGATATCGCCGTGCTGCAGGGCGATCCCCAGCAGCACCGAAGTCACCGACTTGGCCATCGAGAACGAGGTCCAGCGCTGCCGCGGCCCGAAGCCCAGCGCGTAACGCTCCAGCCGCACGCGGCCATCCTGCAGCACCATCACGCCGGCGACGTGGTACTTCGCCATGTAGCCGGCCAGCCACGCCGATCCATCACGCCCATCCACTGCCAGCGGCTTGCCCGCGGGCAAGGCATGCACCAGCGTGCCTCGCGCCGCACGGTCGCTGGGAAAGCGTTCGTACATCCGCCGGAACTGCGCATCGCGCTCCGCCTGCGGCCAGAACAGCACGCCTTCGAGCTGCTGGCCGATGGTGGGTTTGGCCGGTCCGCTCGCAGCCGCCGCCGACAGGGAGAAACCCAGGCACAGGGCGGCGGCGATGAGACAGGTGCGGAAGCTGGCAGGCATGTCGGTGTGCGGCACAGGACAAGGAAGCGGCGATTCTAGCCGCTGCCAAGCACCGTCCATCGCGGACAGGCCGTGCAGAGCCGACTGGTGCCCGGACCCGGGATCGAACCGGGATACCCGTGAGGGTGAGGGATTTTAAGTCCCTTGCGTCTACCAGTTTCGCCATCCGGGCGGCGAGCGGGATGCCTGCGCACAGGCGGCGCGGATCGTAGCACGCAGCGGGCGCGCAACCCGGACGCCACGAGCCGTCGACGCTGTGCCGGGGCGCAATTAAATCGCCAGGGAAGGCATTTGACGGCGCGTCGGCGACGGCACGAGATGGCAACCGCCACGAACGACGGCCACAAAAAACCCGCCATGCGGCGGGCTTCTGGCCGGCCTCGTGGCCATGGTAGCGATCGACGAGGTGGACATGGCGCTCTGAGGAGCGCTGAAGCACTACCGGCATGAAGCCAGTGGACTATGCTGAGTCGTCGTATTGGATGGGAATCCGCGCATGACAGGGGATCCGGTGTGGCACGGCTATAAGGTGGGTGACCTTGCTACATGGGCCGGCGCGGCGGTGACATTCTTTGCAGCGCTAATCGCGCTGCTTCTCGGGCTACGTGACGGATTCCGTAGGTCACAGGACCGTCGCAGAGATGCCACCGTCCTCTTGGCATTTCTGCAACCCGAATTACACACGATCGGCGAGGCGCTGAACCAACTTGATCAACGCACCGCGGTCATGATCATCGGGCAGTCCGGATTCACTCGAGATGAGCTCGTACATATGAATGATCTGGCGCAGGCGAATTTATCGGCGCCAAATCTGCACGCTCACTTCGACAAATTCGCAGTGCTCCCGGGGGATCTGGGTACACGGCTAGGCGCACTGCTCGGTAGCCTTCGCCCCATCATGGCCCGCACGCAATGGATCCAAACGAACATACGCAGCACTCCACCTGCAGGTTATCTAGACGTCCTTCTCCCTTATCAAAAAGCGGTTGCAGACGCGCGGGAGGATGTCCGGAAGGTCCTCGGACATGCACAACGGCAGTCTGCCAAGGGAATCTGGAAGCGCCTCAAAGGCTCGATATTTCGAAGCGCTCGGTCATCGGCTCGCGCTTGATCGCACATTGAGCGATCGAGGCATGTGGGCGTAGAAGTGTGCATAGCAAAAAGGGCAACGACCACGAAAGTCGTTGCCCTTCAATGCTTTGCTTCAGAACATTGGAGGCCGAGGTCGGAATCGAACCGGCGTACGCGGATTTGCAGTCCGCTGCATGACCACTCTGCCACCCGGCCAGATGGCGCAGTCGCGATCCACGGGGATCACCGGCTGCCGATAAAACAAAACCCCGGCGACGCGAGGTTTTGCTGGAAAACTGGAGCGGGAAACGAGACTCGAACTCGCGACCCCGACCTTGGCAAGGTCGTGCTCTACCAACTGAGCTATTCCCGCTTGGTGAGCCGTCAATGATAACAGAAGCATGGCGGATGTGAAGCCCTCGCGCCAGCCACGCTGCGCCGCATCCCGCGCGCGGCCGATGCCCAGGAAACGACGAAGCCCCGGCGGGCCGGGGCTTCGTGCGTGAATCTGGAGCGGGAAACGAGACTCGAACTCGCGACCCCGACCTTGGCAAGGTCGTGCTCTACCAACTGAGCTATTCCCGCTTGGGAGGGCGCATTCTAATACGCGGGTGCGCGGCGTCAAGACTTGCCCGCGCGCGCCGTTCAAGCGTCGCCGTGCGGGCCCGGCCGCCGCGGCGCGTCGCCGCGCAAGGTGGGCCATGCCGCGTGCAGGTAGTACAGGCCCGACCAGATGGTGAGCACGCCGGCAATCACCAGCAGCGCCTCGCCGATGTGGTACAGGCGCAGCGCGGTGGCCTCCTTCTCGTGCTGCACGATCAGCACCACCAGCGCCACGATCTGCATCACCGTCTTCAGCTTGCCGATGAACGCCACCTTGACCGTGGCGCGCATGCCGACTTCGGCCATCCATTCGCGCAACGCCGAAATGCTGATCTCGCGACCCACGATCACCGCCGCGGTCACCGCCATCACGATGCTGGACCAGCCTTCCGGGTGCGATTCCACCAGCAGGAACAGGGTCACCGCCACCATCAGCTTGTCGGCCACCGGATCGAGAAAGGCGCCGAAGGCCGAGGTGAGGTTCATCCGGCGCGCGAGGAAGCCGTCCAGCCAGTCGGTGACCGCGGCGAGCAGGAACACGATCGCGGCGGTGATGTTGTGGCCGTGGAACGGCAGGTAGAACACCAGCACCATCACCGGCAGCAGCAGCACGCGGAACAAGGTCAGCCAGGTGGGAAGGTTGATGTGCATGGGGGCGCCTGCGGATTTGCCACAGTGTCGCATGCCGCCGCGCCGCCGCGCAGCGACGCGAGGCATTCAGCCGTGCAGCGCGTCGTAGATGCGTTCGGCCAGGCCGCGATCGATGCCTTTCACGCGCGTCAACTCTTCCACGCCGGCGGCCTCCACGCCGGCGAGGCCGCCGAAGGTTTTCAGCAATGCCGCGCGCCGGCGCGCGCCGACGCCGGGCACGTCCTCCAGCACGCTGCGCTCGCGCGCCTTCTCGCGCCGCTTGCGGTGGCCGCTGATCGCGAAGCGGTGCGACTCGTCGCGTACCGCCGCCACCAGGTGCAGCGCCGGCGAGGTGGGGCCGGGATGGATCTCGCGGCCCTGGTCGACCAGGATCAGGGTTTCCTCTCCGGCACGCCGCGCCGGCCCCTTGGCCACGCCGACCACGTGGATGCCGGCGACGCCGAGTTCCTTCAGCACGCCCAGCGCCTGCGCCACCTGGCCTCCCCCGCCGTCGATCAGCAGCACGTCGGGCTTCGCGCCCTCGCCTTCGGCCACCTTGCGGAAGCGGCGGGTCAACGCCTGGTGCATCGCCGCGTAGTCGTCGCCCGGCGTGATGCCGGCGATGTTGAAGCGGCGGTAATGCGACTTCTCCGGCCCTTCCGGCCCGAACACCACGCAGGAGGCCACGGTGAGCTCGCCGCGGGTATGGCTGATGTCGAAACACTCGATGCGCCGCGGCGGCGCGGGCAGTTGCAGCAGTTTCTGCAGATCCTCGAAGCGCGTGCCCAGGGTTTGCCGGCTGGCGAGGCGCTGGGTCAGCGATGCCTGCGCGTTGCGTTCGGCCATCTGCAGGAAGCGCGCGCGTTCGCCGCGCACGCGGCTCTTCAGCTCTACCGCGTGCCCGCTCTGTGCCGTCAGCACCTCCGCGAGCACGGCCTGTTCGGGCAGCTCCTCGCCCAGGATCAGCTCGCGCGGCACTGGGCGGTCCAGGTAGTACTGCGCCACGAACTGGGCGAGCACATCGGCCGGTTCGGCATCCAGCGGCAGGCGCGGGAAGAAATCGCGCGTGCCCAGGCTGATACCGTCACGGAAGAACAGCACGCTGACGCAGGCCAGGCCGGCCTCGATGCGGCAGGCGACCACGTCCATGTCGGCACTGGCGCCCTGCACGTGGTGCTGCGCCTGCAATTGCCGCAACGCGGCCACCTGGTCGCGCAGCGCGGCGGCGCGCTCGAAGTCCAGCCTCGCGCTGGCCTGCTCCATCGTTGCGGCCAGTTCGTCGATCACCGCGCTGCTGCGGCCTTCCAGGAACATCTCGGCATGGCGCACGTCGCCCGCGTAGTCTTCTTTGGTCACCAGCCCCACGCACGGCGCGCTGCAGCGGCCGATCTGGTACTGCAGGCAGGGGCGCGAGCGATTGCGGAAATAGCTGTCTTCGCACTGGCGCACCTTGAACAGCTTCTGCATCAGGCCCAGGCTTTCGCGCACCGCGAAGGTGCTGGGGTACGGCCCGAAGTAGCGTCCGGGCAGGTTCTTCGCGCCACGGTGGAAGGCCAGCCGCGGATAGTCCTCGCCGCCGGAAAGATAGATGTAGGGGTAGCTCTTGTCGTCGCGCAACATGATGTTGTAGCGCGGCTTCAGCGACTTGATCAGCTGCGATTCCAGCAGCAGCGCCTCGCCCTCGGTGCGCGTGACGGTGATATCGCAGCGTGCGATCTGGGTGATCATCGCGGCGATGCGCGGTTCCATGCGCGGCTTGAGGAAATAGCTGCCCACGCGCTTCTTCAGGTTGCCGGCCTTGCCCACGTACAGCAGTTCGCCGTCCGCGTCGAAGTAGCGGTAGACGCCGGGCGAGGTGGTCAGGGAGCGGACGAAGGCCTTGCCGTCGAAGGCAGGCGGCGTGTTGGATGGCATGCGGGGATTTTAGCCGGTTCGCCCCACGGCGGCCGGCACCATGGACGCCCGACCGGCAACCTGGCGCAAAGACCCGGGAGCTGCCAGCCGCCGCCGGCGTTGTGCCGCGCCCGGCAGGCGGGTCGGCGAATGGCGGGGCGCCGTTGTCGGCCTGCTGTCCGGCGCGATCCCGTCCGGCATCGTCATCGCGATGCTGCGCGGGCGGCACCGGCCTTGTTCGTCATTCCGGCCTCATCCACGGCGAGTGGAAACACGGTTTTGGCCGCGCCATTCCCGCGGCTTCAGCCGTCGCCGTTGCGCAAGCGTTCCACCAGACCGGTGACGCCGCGCTCGGCCAGTGCCACCGCTGCCGCAAAACCGGACGCATCGCCATGCCAGGGGTCCGGAAATTCCAGCGGCGGCGCCGAACCCGTCCACTCAAGGAACAGCATGGCCTGCCCCGCCTGTCCGGGCGTGGCGGCGAGCTGGTGCAATTCGCCCAGGTTGCTGCGGTCCATCGCCAGCAACAGGTCGTAGTCCTCGAAATCACGCTCACGCAGTTGGCGGGCGCGGTGTTGCGACAGGTCGTGGCCGGCGACGCGCGCCGCCGCGATCATGCGCGGGTCGGCCCCCTCGCCCGTATGCCAGCCGCCGGTGCCGCAGGATGCCACGGTCACGTCCAGCCCGGCTTCGGCCAGGCGCTTGCGTGCCACCGCTTCCACCAGGGGCGAACGGCAGATGTTGCCGAGGCAGACGAACAGCAGGCGGCGCACGATCATCCCGCCGCCTGCAGCCATTGCGCGGCGCGCGCCAGGTCGGCCTCGGTATCGATGCCGGGCGGAAACGGCTCGGGCGTGAGCCGCACGGCGATCGCATGGCCGTGCTCCAGCGCGCGCAACTGCTCCAGCGACTCGGCCTGCTCCAGCGGCGTACGCGGCAGTCGCGCGTACTGCGCGAGGAAACCCGCTCGGTAGGCATAGATGCCGATGTGGCGCAGGAACGGAACGCCGGCCGGCAACGCCTCGCGATCCGCGGCGAAGGCATCGCGCGCCCACGGCAAGGGCGCCCGGCTGAAGTACAGCGCCCGGTCGTTCGCGCCGCGCACCAGCTTCACCACGTTCGGGTCGAACAGCTCGTGCGCATCGGCGATCGGCGTCGCCAGCGTCGCCATCGGCGCATCGTCCCCGGCCAGCGCGCGCGCCACCTCGCGGATGCCGGCGGCGGGCGCGAACGGTTCGTCGCCCTGCAGGTTCACCACGATGGCGTCGTCGGCCCAGCCGCACAGCGCGGCGCATTCGGCGAGGCGGTCGCTGCCGGAGGCGTGGTCGACGCGGGTCATGCACACCTTGACGCCCTGCCCGGCCAGGGCATCGGCGATGCGCGCATCGTCCGTCGCCACCACCACGTCCACCGCACCCGCCTGCAAGGCGCGCTGCGCCACGCGCACCACCATCGGCACACCGGCGATCTCGCGCAGTGGCTTGGCCGGCAGGCGGGTGGAGCCGTAGCGGGCGGGGATGGCGACGATGAAGGGCGGGACGATGGGCATTGGCGACCTCGAACGAAAACGGGCTGCGACTCTACCGGAATTGCCGCCACTCGAAGGTCATCGCAACCCCGAACCCTCACCCCAACCCCTCTCCCACGGGGAGAGGGGCTCAAGCATCAGGATCAGTCGGCAGCATCCAACACGAAGCCGCAGCCGTTGGCCAGCGCCATGAAGCCTGGGAACGAGGTGGCCACGTGGCGGCAATCGTTGATGCGCACCGGCGCCTGCGCCACCAGCCCGGCCACCGCGAAGCTCATCGCGATGCGGTGGTCGGTGAGGCTTTCCACCGCGCCGCCGGTCAGCGTGCCGCCGTGGATGGTCGCGCCATCCGGTGTTTCGTCCACCGTGATGCCCAGGGCGCGCAGGCCGGTGGCCATGGCGGCGAGGCGGTCGGATTCCTTCACGCGCAACTCGCCGGCACCGCGGATGACGGTGTTGCCCCTGGCCACGGCCGCGGCGACGAACAGCACGGGGAACTCGTCGATCATGTCGGGCACCAGCGCCTCGGGCAGCTCGACGCCGTGCAGCGGTGCATGGCGCACCACCAGGTCGCCCACCGGTTCGCCACCGCTGGTCTTTTCGTTCTCGATGCGGATGTCCGCCCCCATCAGGCGCAACGCCTCGAGCAGGCCGGTACGGCGCGGGTTGAGGCCCACCGCCGGCAGGCGCAGCTCGGAACCGGGCACGATGCTCGCGGCGACCAGGAAGAACGCGGCGGAGGAGAAATCCGCCGGCACGTCCACGTCGGTGGCGCTTAGCGCGTGCCCGCCGGAGAGCCTGGCGCGACCGGGCCCGAACGCGATCGGCCAGCCGAACGCGGCCAGCATGCGCTCGGTGTAGTCGCGGGTGGGATGCGGCTCGACCACTTCGGTCTCGCCTTCCGCGTACAGACCCGCCAGCAACAGCGCGGACTTCACCTGCGCGCTGGCCACCGGCAGCTCGTAGCGGATGCCGTGCAGGCGCTGGCCGCCGCGGATCACCAGCGGCGGCAGGCCGTCGCGGGTGTCGATGCGCGCCCCCATCGCGGCCAGCGGATCGGTGACGCGGCGCATCGGCCGCTTCGACAGCGAGGCGTCGCCGATCAGGGTGCTGTCGAACGCCTGCCCCGCTAGCAGGCCGGCCAGCAGCCGCATGCCGGTGCCGGCATTGCCACAGTCCAGCGGTTGCGCACTTGCGCGCAGGCCGTGCAGGCCCACGCCATGCACCAGGCGCTCGCCTTCCGCAGGCGTGTCGATACGCACGCCGAGCTGCTGCAGTACCGCGGCGGTGGCGCGGGTGTCCTCGCCTTCGAGGAAGCCGCGGATATGCGAGTTGCCGTCGGCCAGCGCGGCGAACATCAGCGCGCGGTGTGAGACGGATTTGTCGCCCGGCACGCCCACGCTGCCCCGCAGCGGGCCGGCCGGGCCGCTGCGCCAATCCATGCGCCCGCTCACGGCAATGCCACCGGGTAGGAGCCGAGCACGCGCAGCTGCGCCACCGACTGTTCGATCTCCTTCACCGCCGCCTGCAGCGCCTCGCCCTGGATGTGGCCGGAGACGTCGATGAAGAACGCGTACTGCCACTTGCCGCTGTGCGCGGGGCGCGACTCGATGCGGTTGAGGCTGACGCCGTGCACCGCGAACGGGCTGAGCACGTGGTACAGCGCGCCCGGCTGGTCGTTGACGGTGATCAGCAGCGAGGTGCGGTCGTTGCCAGAGGGCGGGAACAACGAACGACCGATGACCAGGAAGCGGGTGGTGTTGTCGGCGCGGTCCTCGATGCCGGTGGCCAGGGTGCGCAGGCCGTAGACCTTGCCCGCGGTCTCGCCGGCGATCGCGCCCGCGTCGTCGGCGTGGCGCGCCAGCCGGGCCGCCTCGGCATTGCTGCCCACCGCCTCGCAGCTCACGTTCGGCAGGTTCATGCGCAGCCAGGTCTTGCACTGCTGCAGCGACTGCGCGTGGGCGTAGACCCGCTTGATGTCCTCCAGCCGCCCCGCCATCGAATGCAGGCACTGGTGCACGCGCAGCTCGACCTCGCCGCAGATGCGCGCGTCGGACGTGAGGAACATGTCCAGCGTCACCTGGATCATGCCCTGGCCGGAGTTCTCCACCGGCACCACGCCGAAATCGGCATGGCCTGCGGCGACTTCCTGGAACACTTCCTCGATGCTGCCCAGCGGCAGGCCGTAGGCGGCATGGCCGAAGTGCTTGCGCACCGCCTGCTCGCTGAAGGTGCCCTCGGGGCCGAGGTAGCCGATCTTCAGCGGGTCCTCCTGCGCCAGGCAGGAGGACATGATCTCGCGGAACAGCCGCACCATCTCGGCGTCGGACAGCGGACCCTTGTTGCGATCCACCACCATGCGCAGCACGTGCGCCTCGCGCTCGGGGCGGTAGTAATCGATTGCGGAGAGGCCCTCGCCCTTCACCCGCGCGACCTCCTGCGCCCAGTTCGCACGCTCGGAGATCAGCTCCTGGATCTGCCGGTCGATGCTGTCGATGCGCTCGCGCACATTGGCCAGCGAGGTCTTGCTGTCGGTCATGTCGGCTGTCTAAACGGATGGAAGGCCAAATGCGGATGATCGATGATGCCCGAAACGCCCGGGTCTTGCGAACAAATCCACATCCAGTGGATTTGTTCGGTCACGAGTCCGGCACATGTCCGGAGTCGCCCCCGCAAGGCGGGCACCTCCGTGTCCGCCTTGCGCTCCGGCCATCCATGGCCGGGTTGAGAGGCGCAGGCTCTCAACCGTGTCGCGCCGCGAAATCGCGCATGAACGCAACCAGCGCCTCCACCGCTTCCGGCGGCACCGCGTTGTAGAGCGAGGCGCGCATGCCGCCCAGCGCCTTGTGGCCCTTCAGCGCGATCAGGCCAGCGGCCTCGGACTCGGCGAGGAACAGCGCATCGAGCGCACTGTCGTGCAGGGTGAAGGGCACGTTCATGCGCGAGCGCGCGACCGGATCGACCGCGTTGCGGTAGTAGCCGCCGGAACCGTCGATGGCCGCGTAAAGCTGCTCGGCCTTGGCCCGGTTGCGCTCGTCCATGGTGGCCAGGCCACCTTGCGCCTTCAGCCACTGGAAGGTGAGCCCGGCGAGATACCAGCCCCAGGTGTTCGGCGTGTTGAGCATGGAATCGTTCGCCGCATGCTCGGCGTAGCGGAAGATCTTCGCCATCGGTCGCGTCGCGCGCGCCAGCAGGTCGCGGCGCACGATCATCAGCACCAGGCCGGAGGGGCCGATGTTCTTCTGCGCGCCGGCGTAGATCAGGCCGAAGCGGCGCACGTCCAGCGGCGCGGAAAGGATGTCGGAGGACATGTCGGCCACCAGCGGCACCTCGCCCACGTCGGGAACGGTATGGTGCTGCACGCCATGGATGGTCTCGTTGGGCGTGTAGTGAACGTAGGCGGCGCGCGGGTCGAGCTTCCATGCCTCGCGCGGAGGCAGGCGGCGGTAACCTTCGGCCTTGCTGTCGGCGGCCACGTTCACCCTGACATAGGGCGCCGCCTCGCCGGCCGCCTTGGCGCCCCAGTGGCCGTTGACGATGTAGTCGGCGCTGTCGCCCTCGCCCGCCAGGTTCATCGGGATCTGCGCGAAATGCTGGGTGGCGCCGCCCTGCAGGAACAGCACGGCGTAGTCGTCGGGGATCGCGGCCAGTTCGCGCAGGTCGGCCTCGGCCCGGGCGGCCATGGCGATGAAGCGCTTGCCGCGGTGCGACTGCTCCATCACCGACATGCCGCTGCCATCCCAGTCCAGCAGTTCGCGCCGCGCACGCTCGAGCACCTCGCGCGGCAGCGCTGCCGGACCCGCACTGAAATTCCACACCTGGCTCACCGGGCTGTCCCAAAGGTTGCGTCCGCCGCATTATGCCGCGCCGCAGCATGGAGCCGTCAATGAGGTCTTTCGCTATCGACGCGTGTGGCCAGGGACGACCGCCCGTTTTGATACCTGCGGCCATGGATGGTCGCAAGACATGGAGAGCAGCAAGCACGCGCTGGACACCCGTTTGACCTTCGCGGTCACGGGCGACCGCCAGGCTAGAAGCGGATCCACAGCACCAGCGCGATGCCCAGTGCCAGCGCCGCGGCGGTGACGATCAGCCACCACACCTCGCCGCGCGGGCCGGCTGCGTCCTCGGGCAGCGCCGGTGCCGGGGGCGCGGGTGGCGCGATCGCGGGTTCCGCCTCCATGCCCGGCGCGTCCAGCACGAAGCGATGCGGCCCCAGGCTCAGCTGGTCGCCGGGCTGCAGCGCCACGCGCTGCACCGGCACGCCGTTCAGCCGCAGCGGCCAGGTTGTCGACGCCTGCGTCGCCTCCAGCATCAGGCGGTCGTCCTGCCAGTCCAGTTTCAGGCTGGCCACCTCGCCCTGCGGCAGTTCCAGCGGGCAGCGGCCGTACGGCCCCAGTTCCAGGCCGTCGCCGATCGGCAACACACGCCCGGACAGCGCACCCGCCAGCGCACGCAGCGCCGCGGTGCAGCGCGCCTGCGCCGGGACCGGCGCCACCTCACGCTGCTCCGGCGACGCCTCGTCGCGCAGCAACATGCGGCAGTCGCCTACGCTGAGCATGTCGCCGGGGCGCAGCAGGGCACGTTCGCGCACCGGCCGCGCGTTCACGTACACGCGGGTGGCCGAGGGCAGCACCTGGAGCACCCAGCCGCGGTTGTCCTGCTCAATGCGCAGGTGCCGTGGCGCGGCCTGCGTCGCCGACAGCACCAGGTCGTTGTCCGCCGCACTGCCTATCCGCAATTGTGGTTCGACCCACAGGAAATCTTCGCGGGCCGAATGGAGAAACTCGATGCGCATTGCCTTACCAATCCATTGACCAACGGGGTGCTCCGATCAACCGCTTGCACTCTAGCATGCGATTCCTGAGCACCCGCTCACACTTTTGCACCGAATCACCCCACGTCCTATCGCGGCGCTCCAAGGCTTATCATGCCGCCCCCCGACGGAGTCCAGCATGCCCAGCATCGACATCCACCGCCCCCATCGCCTGCCGCTGCCGGAAGCCCGCGCCGTGGTCGAGAAAGTGGCTGCGCGCATGCACGAGAAGTTCGATCTCGAGGGCCACTGGCAGGGCGACACCCTGCACTTCTCCCGCCCCGGCGTGAAGGGACTGATCGCCGTGGAGGGGGATGCGATACGGGTGCGCGTCGAGCTGGGCCTGCTGCTGTCCCCGCTGAAGGGCATGATCGAACAGGAGATCCGGCGCAAGCTGGACGAGCATTTCGCCTGAGGGTTCTCATGCAGCCGCCATCCATGGCAGCCGCCCTGCGGGCCGTCGCTGCCGGGACGCCACATCGTTTCCGGCGATATTTTGATCGCAGGCCCGACCGTGGCATAATCGCCGGCTTGTGCGGCCACCACGGCCGCTCTCCGACCCGGAACACATGGCCAAAGACGACGTCATCGAAATGGAAGGCACGGTCCTGGAGACCCTGCCCAACACCATGTTCCGCGTGCAGCTGGAGAACGGGCACGTGGTCATCGCCCACATCTCCGGGCGCATGCGCAAGCATTACATCCGCATCCTCACGGGCGACAAGGTCAAGATCGAGATGACCCCGTACGACCTGAGCAAGGGGCGGATCACCTACCGCATGAAATAGGGCGACAGCCGCACCGGATGAAAAGTGCAGCCATGGATGGCTGCCCGTATGACCTTGGCGATCAAGGATGATCGCAAAAGATTATGAAAAGGCCGCGCATTGCGCGGCCTTTTGTGTTGCCCGGGCGTTGCCTGCCGGTGGTCAATCCACCACGGCCGGCAGCTTCTCGGCAGTCTCGCAGCCCACCACCAGTTCGCCGTCCTTCACGCCCAGCGTCACCTTGCCGCCCTCGGCCAGCTTGCCGAACAGCAGTTCGTCGGCCAGCGCGCGCTTCACCTTTTCCTGGATCACCCGCGCCATCGGGCGGGCACCCATCTGCGCGTCGAAGCCGTGCTCGGCCAGCCAGCGGCGCGCCTCGGCGTCCACGTCCAGGCTCACGTGCTTCTCGGTCAACTGGGCCTCCAGCTCGATCAGGAACTTGTCCACCACGCGCAGGATGTGCTCGAAGTCCAGCGCGTTGAACTGGATGATCGCATCCAGCCGGTTGCGGAACTCGGGCGTGAAGCTGCGGCGGATCACCTCCATCGCGTCGGTGCGGTGGCTCTGCTCGAGGAAGCCGATGCTGCGCCGTGCCGCCTGCGCCGCGCCAGCATTGGTGGTCATCACCACGATCACGTTCTTGAAGTTCGCCTCGCGCCCGTTGGTGTCGGTGAGCACGCCGCGGTCCATCACCTGCAGCAGGATGTTGTAGACGTCAGGATGCGCCTTCTCGATCTCGTCGAGCAGCAGCACCGCATGCGGATGCTTGGTGACGGCCTCGGTCAGCAGACCGCCCTGGTCGAAGCCCACGTAACCCGGGGGCGCACCGACCAGACGCGACACCGAATGCGCCTCCATGTACTCGGACATGTCGAAGCGGATCATCTCGATGCCGAGCTGCAGGGCGAGCTGGCGGGTGACCTCGGTCTTGCCCACGCCGGTGGGGCCGGCCAGCAGGAAGCAGCCGATCGGCTTGGCGGGGTCGGCCAGGCCGGAGCGCGCCATCTTGATCGACGCGGCCAGCGCCTCGATCGCGGTGTCCTGGCCGAACACCACCATCTTCAGGTTGCGCTCCAGGTTCTTCAGCACGTCGCGGTCGGAAGCGGAAACCTGCTTGGCCGGGATGCGCGCCATCTTGGCCACGATGTACTCCACCTCCGGCACGTCCACCTTGCCGCTGCGCTGGTCCTCGGGCAGCAACCTCTGGCGGGCACCCGCCTCGTCGATCACGTCGATCGCCTTGTCCGGCAACAGGCGGTCGGGGATGTGCTTCACCGACAGGTCCACCGCCGCCTTCAGCGACTCGTTGGTGTAGATGACATTGTGGTGCTCCTCGAAACGCGAACGCAGGCCCTTGAGGATCTCGACGCTGTCGGCCACGGAGGGCTCGACCACGTCGATCTTCTGGAAGCGCCGCGCCAGCGCGCGGTCCTTCTCGAACACGCCGCGGTATTCCTGGAACGTGGTCGAGCCGATGCAGCGCAGCTCGCCGGAGGCCAGCAGCGGCTTGATCAGGTTGCTGGCGTCCATGGTGCCGCCCGAGGCAGAGCCGGCGCCGATGATGGTGTGGATCTCGTCGATGAACAGGATCGAGCCCGGCTGCTTCTTCAGCTGGCCGATTACGCTCTTCAGCCGCTTCTCGAAGTCGCCGCGGTACTTGGTGCCCGCCACCAGCGCGCCGAGGTCCAGCGCCCAGATCGTGGCGTTCTCCAGCACCGCGGGCACTTCGCCGTCCACGATGCGCTTGGCCAGGCCCTCGGCCAGCGCGGTCTTGCCCACGCCGGCGTCGCCCACGTAGAGCGGATTGTTCTTGCGGCGGCGGCACAGCACCTGGATGGTGCGCTCGATCTCGTCGGCACGGCCGATCAGCGGATCGATCTTGCCTTCCAGCGCCAGCTCGTTGAGATTGCTGGCGTACTCGGACAGCGGATTGCCCTTCGCCTCGCCGCCCTCCTCGCCCTCGCGCTCGCTGCCGCCGGAGGTGCCGCTGGGGGTTTCGTCGCCCACCTTGGCGATGCCGTGGGAGATGTAGTTGACCACGTCCAGCCGGGTGATCTCCTGCTGGTGCAGGAAGTACACGGCGTGCGAATCCTTCTCGCCGAAGATCGCCACCAGCACGTTCGCGCCGGTGACCTCCTTCCGCCCGGAAGACTGCACGTGGTAGACCGCCCGCTGCAGCACGCGCTGGAAGCCCAGCGTGGGCTGGGTGTCGCGCTCGTCGCCGTGCGGCAGTACCGGCACGGTTTCGGCGATGACCTTTTCCAGCTCGTGGGTGAGCCGCGGCAGATCCACGCCGCAGGCGCGCAAGGCGCCCAGCGCGGACTGGTTGCCGGTGAGAGCAAGCAGCAGGTGCTCCACGGTCATGAATTCGTGGCGCTGCTCGCGGGCCTGCTTGTAGCACTGGCCGATGGTGACTTCGAGATCCTTGCTGAACATCCGGACCGTCTCCGTTGCAATGGCATGGGCGGCTATGCCGCGATGGCTACATGGTGGGGGCAGCTAGGTCATTTCCATAGTGCCGCCTGGGCGGCCGCTAGAGCTTCTCCATGGTGCACAACAGAGGGTGCTGATGCGAGCGTGAATATTCGTTGACCTGGGTGACCTTGGTCTCGGCCACCTCGCGGGTGAACACGCCGCACACGCCCTTGCCGCGGGTATGCACGTGCAGCATCACCTGCACCGCGCGCTCCTGGTCCAGGCCGAAGAAGCCGCGCAACACCTCGACCACGAAGTCCATCGGCGTGAAGTCGTCGTTCAGCAGCACCACCTGGAACAGCGGCGGCTTCGCCACCTCCGGTTTCGCGGTCTGCACCGCCAGGCCGTGGCCGCTCTCGTGTTCGTTTTGTGGTTCGTGGGCCATGGATGACGGGTGTTCCTTCGACGGTTGCGATTATACGCTGGCCACCCGCACGCTTCGCGGCGACCGCTACGACAGGTAGTGGCACAATGACGGCTTTTCCAGCCCCCGTCCGTCATGCCGCCTGCCGCCACTACCGACGCCATCTGGCGCCCCCATGTCACCGTGGCCTGCGTGGTAAGCGACGGTGCGCGCTACCTGATGGTGGAAGAGGAGGTGAACGGCCGGCTCGCCTACAACCAGCCGGCCGGCCACCTGGAGGATCGCGAGCGCCTCGTCGACGCCGCCGTGCGCGAGACGCTGGAGGAAACCGGCTGGACGGTACAGCCCAGCCACCTGATCGGCGTGCACCAGTGGCGCAGCACCGAGCACGGCGAGGGCGTGCTCCGCTTCAGCTTCGCCGCCCGTCCGCTGGCCCACGATTCCGCGCGGGTGCTGGATACCGGCATCCGCCGCGCGCTGTGGCTGAGCCGCGCCGAGATCGCCGCGCTGGGCGAACGCCTGCGCAGCCCGCTGGTGCTGGAAAGCATCGACGCCTGGCTGGCCGGTGCGCGCCTGCCGCTGGACGCGCTGCACTGGCTGCCCGACCCGGCCGCGTCATGAAGGTGATGCTGGGCATCTCCGGCGGCGTCGATTCCTCGGTCGCGGCGCTGCTGCTGCAACAGGCCGGCCACGCGGTCGAGGGCCTGTTCATGCAGAACTGGGAGGAGGACGACCGCGACGGCCCCTGCACCGCCGACGCCGACCGCAAAGACGCCGTGGCCGTATGCGGCCGGCTGGGCATCCCCTTCCACGCACGCAACTTCGCCGCCGAATACTGGGACGGCGTGTTCGAACACTTCCTCGCCGAATACCGCGCCGGCCGCACGCCGAATCCCGACGTGCTGTGCAACCGCGAGATCAAGTTCAAGACCTTCCTCGACGAGGCGCGCGCGCTCGGCGCCGAAAAGATCGCCACCGGCCATTACGCCCGCGTGGACTGCCGAAACGGCGAGTGCCGCCTGCTGCGCGCGGTGGATGCGGCCAAGGATCAAACCTACTTCCTGCACGGGCTGGGTCAGGCCCAGCTGTCCGCCACGCTGTTCCCGGTCGGCGAGATCACGAAGGCGCAGGTGCGCGAGATGGCCCGCACGGCCAACCTGCCCACCCATGCGAAGAAGGATTCCACCGGCATCTGCTTCATCGGCGAGCGCGACTTCCGCAGCTTCCTCGCCCGGTACATCCCGGCCCGGCCCGGCGAGATGCGCACGCCAGGAGGCGAGCTCGTGGGCGAACACCAGGGCGCGATGTACTACACGCTGGGCCAGCGCAACGGCCTGGGCATCGGCGGCCGCCGCGATGCCAGCGGCGAGCCGTGGTACGTGGTGGGCAAGGACGTGGCGGCCAACCTGCTCTACGTGGCCCAGGGCAACGCGAACCACTGGCTGGACTCCCGGCTGCTGCGCAGCGAGGCGCCGACCTGGGTGGCCGGACATGCCCCGGCCGCGCATTTCCGCTGCACCGCCAAGACCCGTTACCGCCAGGCCGACCAGGCCTGCGAGGTGCGCGTTCTGGACGCTGGCCTTGAAGTACGCTTCGACACCCCGCAACGTGCGGTGACGCCCGGCCAGTCGGTGGTGCTCTACGCCGGCGAAGCCTGCCTCGGTGGCGCGGTGATCGCCGCCACCGACGCGCCCTTCGGCGGCCTGTCCCCCATACATGACGAGAATTGACGGTGCTTGATGCTTTCGCGATGAACGAGGAACGCGTGCTGGCGCTGGCCGGCCTCTACCAGGCCTGTGCGCTGGTGCAGCAGCTGGCCAACCAGGGCCGCTGCGACGAGAACGCGATGGATGCGAGCATCGCCAGCGTGTTCCGCATCGACGCACCGTCGGTGGTCGGCGTGTACGGCAACATCGCCGGCGTGCGGCTGGGGCTGCGCAGCCTGGTGTCCCAGCTCGACGAGAGCAGCGAGGACATGGCGGTGACCCGCATGGCGATGACCGTGATGCGGCTGGAGCGCAGCCTGTCCGGCCGCCCGGAGCTGCTCGACCGACTGCAGCAAGGCATCCGCGCCACCCAGCGCCAGGTGGAACATTTCGGACAGGGTTCGAACCAGGTCACCGCGCGCCTGGCCGAGCTGTACACCTCCACTCTGTCCACCCTGCGCCCGCGCGTGATGGTCAACGGCGATCCGCAGCACCTGCAGCAGCCGGCCATCGTCGAAAAGGTGCGCAGCAGCCTGCTGGCGGCGGTACGCTCGGCCGTGCTGTGGCGCCAGCTCGGCGGCCGCCAGTGGCAACTGCTGCTGTTCCGCCGCCAGTGCAGCATGCTGGCGCGCGGCCTGCTCACCGGCGCCACGCTGGACAGCGGGCGCTAACCGGCCAGTTTCAAGCCCGGCAATTGTTTCGCCAGGGCACGCAGCAGCTTGCCGAAGGCCGCCAGGTCGGCGCCCCATGGCGTGGCCTCGCGCCAGTACAGCGCGATCTCGCGGCCCGGTGCCTGTCCCCTGATCTTCGCCAGCACGATGTCGGGTTTGGAGGCCAGCCGCTCGTGCGCCAGCGCGGGCACCAGGGCGTGGCCGCCGCGCAGGCTGACCAGGGCGGCGAGGCTTTCCAGGCTCACGTCCTGCACGTGGCCGTCGCCGTCGGCGTGGCTCTCGGCCATCAGGATGGCATCGGCCTGTTCCAACTGGTCGAGGGCCACGCTGCGCTGGCCGGCCAGGGGGTGATCGGCGCGCAGCATCGCCTCCCACGGTTCGAAGAACAGCGGCTGCATCGCGATGCCGCTGGCCGCCGGCGTGAGCGGTGCCAGCACGGCGTCGAGTTCGGCCTCGTGCAGGCGCCTCAGCAGTCCGCGCGGCTTGCCCTCGGAGATGCCCAGCCGCACGCCGGGGAAATGCTGCGGGAACGGGGCGATCAGGTGCGGCAACAGGTAAGGCCCCAGCGAGGCCGGCACGCCGAGGCGCAGCTCGCCGCCGAACGCCACCGCGCCGGCGCGGGCGGCCTGCTGCAGCAGTTCGCCCGCGGCGAGCACGGCGTCGATTCGCTCCAGCAACCGGTGGCCGCCCGCGGTGGGCACCACCTTGCGTCCGCCACGTTCGAACAGCGGCGCACCGAGCGCCTGCTCCACTTTCTGCACCTGGTGCGACAGCCCGGACGGGCTGATGTGCATGGCCCGCGCCGCGCTGTTGAAGCTGCCGTGGCGATGCACCGCCTGCACCAGCGCGAGGTCGCGCAGCGAGACCGCCGCCAGCGCCGTCGAAATCATCGAATGCTGCATGTCATGAAATGCGTTTGTGCCGGACTGCACCGGCGCCCATGCTATACGGCATCCGGCCGCCCCGCCTCCCCGACGCTCGGTGTCGCAGGCCGATGCGCAGCGATCACACCGTGTTTGCGCGATAATTGCGATCTTTGTCGGCCGGACACGGCCGCCTTCCCCGTTCAACCGTCCCAGCAGGAATTCGCCAGGAGCCTTCCCCATGAAAGATTCATTCCAGGTACGCGACACCTTCGAGGCCAATGGCAGGAAATACAGCTTCGCCAGTCTCGCCAAGCTGGGCCAGCGCTTCGACATCAAGCGCCTGCCTTACTCGATGAAGATCCTGCTGGAGAACCTGCTGCGCCACGAGGACGGCGTCAACGTCACCGCGAAGGAGATCGAGGCGGTGGCGAAGTGGGACGCGAAGAAGGAGCCCGACACCGAGATCGCCTTCATGCCCGCGCGCGTGGTGCTGCAGGACTTCACCGGCGTGCCCTGCGTGGTGGACCTGGCCGCGATGCGCGACGCCGTGGTGAAGCTGGGCGGCGACGCCAACCAGATCAACCCGCTGGCGCCGGCCGAGCTGGTGATCGACCACTCGGTGCAGGTGGACGTGTACGGCTCCGAGTCTGCGCTGGAGCAGAACGTCGAGATCGAGTTCGAGCGCAACCAGGAGCGCTACAGCTTCCTGCGCTGGGGCCAGAAGGCGTTCAACAACTTCAAGGTGGTGCCGCCGCGCACCGGCATCGTGCACCAGGTGAACCTGGAGCACCTTGCCCGCGTGGTGTTCACCAACGACAAGAACGGCGAGAACTGGGCCTACCCGGACACCGTGTTCGGCACCGACTCGCACACCACCATGATCAACGGCATCGGCGTGCTCGGCTGGGGCGTGGGCGGCATCGAGGCCGAGGCCGCGATGCTGGGCCAGCCCTCGTCGATGCTGATTCCGCAGGTGGTGGGCTTCAAGCTCACCGGCAAGCTGGCCGAGGGCGTGACCGCCACCGACCTGGTGCTCACCGTCACCCAGATGCTGCGCAAGCTGGGCGTGGTGGGCAAGTTCGTGGAGTTCTTCGGTCCGGGCCTGAGGCACCTGGCGCTGGCCGACCGCGCCACCATCGCCAACATGGCCCCGGAGTACGGCGCCACCTGCGGCATCTTCCCGGTCGACCAGGAGGCGCTGAACTACCTGCACCTGTCCGGCCGCGACGAAGGCCAGATCAAGCTGGTCGAGGCCTATGCCAAGGCCCAGGGCCTGTGGCACGACGAGCACACCGCCGAGCCGGAGTTCACCACCACGCTGGAACTGGACCTGGCCGACGTGAAGCCCTCGCTGGCCGGCCCGAAGCGCCCGCAGGATCGCGTGCTGCTGGACGGCGTGCAGAAGAACTATCGCGAGGTGATCGGGCCGCTCACCGCAAACCGCGCCCCGCGCGACAACGCCACCGCCGAATTCATCAGCGAGGGCGGCTCGGCGGCCATCGGCAACGCCGCCAACGGCATCACCAACGGCGGCGTACGGGTGGAGAAGGACGGCGAGAGCTTCAAGATCGGCGACGGCTCGGTGGTCATCGCCGCGATCACCTCCTGCACCAACACCTCCAACCCGGCGGTGATGCTGGGCGCCGGCCTAGTGGCGAAGAAGGCCGCGGCGAAGGGCCTGAAGGCCAAGCCCTGGGTGAAGACCTCGATCGGGCCAGGCTCGCTGGTGGTCTCCGACTACCTGGAAAAGACCGGCCTGCTGCAGGAGCTGGAGAAAGTCGGCTTCTACATCGTCGGCTACGGCTGCACCACCTGCATCGGCAACTCCGGCCCGCTGCCGGCGGAGATCAGCAAGGGCATCGCCGAGGGCGACCTCGCCGTGGCTTCGGTGCTGTCCGGCAACCGCAACTTCGAGGGCCGCGTGCACCCGGAAGTGAAGATGAACTACCTGGCCTCGCCGCCGCTGGTGGTGGCCTACGCGCTGGCCGGCACGCTGGACATCGACCTGACGAAGGACGCGATCGGCACCGGCAACGACGGCAAGCCGGTCTACCTCAAGGACATCTGGCCGACCAACCAGGAAATCTCCGACACCATCGCCGGCGCGATCAACCCGGAGATGTTCAAGAAGAACTACGCCGATGTGTTCAAGGGCGACAGCCGCTGGAACCAGATCGCCTCGCCGGACGGCGCGGTGTACGCGTGGGACGATTCCACCTACATCAAGAACCCGCCCTACTTCGAGGGCATGACGATGGAACTGGGCAAGGTGGAGGACATCCACGGTGCCCGCGTGCTCGGCCTGTTCGGCGACTCCATCACCACCGACCACATCTCGCCGGCTGGCTCGATCAAGAAGGACAGCCCGGCGGGCCGTTTCCTGATCGAGAAGGGCGTGGCGCCGAAGGACTTCAACTCCTACGGTTCGCGCCGCGGCAACGACGACGTGATGGTGCGCGGCACCTTCGCCAACATCCGCATCAAGAACCAGATGCTGGACGGTGTCGAGGGCGGCTACACGAAGCACGTGCCCTCGGGCGAGCAGATGGCGATCTACGACGCGGCCATGAAGTACAAGGCCGAGAAGACCCCGCTGATCGTGCTCGCGGGCAAGGAATACGGCACCGGCTCCAGCCGCGACTGGGCGGCCAAGGGCACCTTGCTGCTGGGCGTGAAGGCGGTGATCGCCGAGAGCTTCGAGCGCATCCACCGCTCCAACCTGGTCGGCATGGGCGTGCTGCCGCTGCAGTTCAGGGACGGCGAGAGCGCGAAGTCGCTGGGCCTCGACGGCTACGAGAGCTTCGAGATCACCGGTCTGGCCGGCGGCGAATCGAAGGAAGCGAAGGTGGTCGCCACCGGCAAGGACGGCAAGAAGAAGGAGTTCACCGTGAAAGTGCTGCTGCTCACCCCGAAGGAGCGCGACTTCTTCCGCCACGGCGGCATCCTGCAGTACGTGCTGCGCCAGCTGGCCGGCAAGAAAGCCGCCTGAGCACAGCCGCGGCACCGTCGAGCCAAGGCCGCCCCGATGCGAACCGGGGCGGCTTTTTTACGCCCGCCGCAAGGCGTCCCGCAGCTTGCTGCTGTACGCGACCGTATGCTCCAATGCCGGAAGGGGGTGTCGCCATCCTTTTGCCTCGGCGGCCACGATTCAGGAGTCGAACAAGCACATGAGCAACGAGCGTCCGTGGCTCGACCACTATCCGCAAGGCGTGCCTGCCGAGATAGACCTCCATGCCTATGCCTCGGTGGTGGCCGTGCTGGAGGAATCCTTCCAGCGCTACCGGGACCGCCCCGCGTTCGCCAACTTCGGCAAGGTGCTCAGCTACGGCCAGATCGACCTGCTCAGCCGCCAGTTCGCAGGCTACCTCACCGGCGTGCTCAAGCTTGGCAAGGGCGATCGCATCGCGATCATGATGCCGAACGTGCTGCAATACCCGATCGCCCTGTTCGGCGCGCTGCGCGCCGGTCTCATCGTGGTCAACACCAACCCGATGTACACCGCGCGCGAGCTGAAGCACCAGCTGGAGGACTCCGGCGCCAAGGCGATCGTGGTGCTGGACAACTTCGCCGCCACCCTGCAGCAGGTGCTGGCCGAGACCGCGGTGGAGCACGTCGTCACCACCGGCATCGGCGACCTGCTCGGCTTCCCCAAGGGTGCGCTGGTCAACTTCGTGCTCAAGCATGTCAAGAAAATGGTACCGGCCTACAGCCTGCCGCAAGCGGTGCGTTTCCGCGACGCGCTGGCGCAGGGTGCCGCGCATCCGCTGCCGCAGGTTACGCTCGGCCACGGCGACATCGCCTTCCTGCAGTACACCGGCGGCACCACCGGCGTGGCCAAGGGCGCGATGCTGACCCACGCCAACATGATCGCCAACATGCTGCAGGTCGGCGCATGGATCGGCGAAGCGCTGCGGCCGGGCGAGGAGGTCGCCATCGGCGCACTGCCGCTGTACCACATCTTCTCGCTGACCGCCTGCGGCATGGTGTTCGTGCGGCTGGGCATGCACACGGTGCTGATCACCAATCCGCGCGACATGCCCGGCTTCGTCAAGGAACTGAGCAAGGTCCCCTTCTCGATCCTGCCCGGGGTCAACACCTTGTTCAACGGGCTGCTCAACACACCCGGCTTCGCCGAGCTGGATTTCTCGCACATGAAGATCTCGCTGGGCGGCGGCATGGCGGTGCAACGCGCCGTCGCGGAGCGCTGGAAGAAGGTCACCGGCTGCCCCCTGTCCGAGGCCTACGGCCTCACCGAAACCTCCCCCGGCGTCTGCATCAACCCGGTCGACCTCAAGGACTACAACGGCTCGATCGGCCTCCCGCTGCCCAGCACGGACGTGGCGATCTGGTCGGAAGAGAACCGGCCGCTGCCGATCGGCGAAGTGGGCGAGCTGATGGTGCAGGGCCCGCAGGTGATGAAGGGCTACTGGAACCGTCCTGACGAGACCGCCAAGGTGCTGGGCGACGACGGCTGGCTGCACACCGGCGACATCGCCCGGATGGACCAGTCCGGCTATGTCTACATCGTCGACCGCAAGAAGGACATGATCCTGGTGTCCGGCTTCAACGTGTATCCGAACGAGGTGGAGGACACGGTGATGCAGCATCCCGGCGTGGCCGAGGTGGCCGCGGTGGGCGTGCCGGACGAGCATTCCGGCGAGGTGGTGAAGTTGTTCGTGGTGCGCAAGGATCCGGCGCTCACCGTCGACGCGCTCAAGCAGTTCTGCCACGACAATCTCACCGGCTACAAGCGGCCGAGGTTCATCGAGTTCCGCGACACGCTGCCCAAAAGCAACGTGGGCAAGATCCTGCGGCGCGAGCTGCGTGATGAGAAGAAGGCCGACTGACCGCGATCCGGGGCTCGGGGTCCGGGACTAGGCGAAGCGCCTGTCCCCGTTTCCCGGCCGCCTCGCCAGGGGCGGGTCGAGTGAGGGCTGTCGAGTGAGGGCTTGCGCCGCGCGCTCAGTTCTTCCAGGACTCGAGGATGTCCGCGTAGCCGCCCAGCAGGTTCCACAGCGGCACCTGCTTGTCCTCCGGGATGCACACGTAGGAAAAGCCGATGTGGTGGTCGGCGACGCGCGCCACCTGCGCCTCGAGATGGATGTGCAGGTCGCTGCCGAAGATCATGTCCAGCAGCCAGGTCTGGCCCACCTCGCCGCCCCAGCCCAGCGGCCGGCGCAGCAGCGCGCCGGTCGCGGAAATGTCCACCAGCTCGGTGGGATGCGATTCGACGCCGCGGCTCATCAGCACGGTCGTCTCGATCTGCATGCGCGCCGGACGCAGGCGTTCGGATTCGCCACTCAGCTTGTTGTCGTCCTTCGCCATGCTGCGCTCCTTGTGTGTTGCCTTCCCGCCACCGTGGCGGTCCCCGCGGCCCGACTTCGCATGGTGTCCGCGATCACACCCAAGCAAACCGTGTGCCAGCTCCTGTTTGGCCGCGCAATGCGCCCTCTTGCACGCGTTTTCGCCCACGTCGACTGACGCGTGCTCGCCGTGTCGGACCCTCAGGGTCACCTTGCGGCTCGCCGGATCGCATCGCGGCTCCGCGTGCAACCCCGTTATTGTACGCGCCGACCGGTCGCCCGTTTCGCGTGCGCCGCGCGTTGCATGCGCTGGACTTGTCGCCGGCCAGTCGCTACTCTGTCATCCACGCGTGGCGCCACGACCAGAAGCCGACCAGTCGATCGGCCGCAGCGATGGCGCCCACCCGATGCCCCAGGCAGATCGACCGACTTGTCGGTGACGTTTCTCTTGTCACCGCACCGCCTTGTTCCCGCCAGACGCGCTCCGCGTCCCGTGCCGGCACCTGGCTGCAACGCCCGCATGCCTGATCGAACCGCGACACGCGGCTTCGTCACGCCGGCAGCGACAAGGGGGAGCCGGACTTTGTCCACGAGGCATCGTGCGAAACCGCTTTACCGAAGTGCCGCCTCGGCTCCACGATCCATGCACGGGTTCGGCCCGGATCGTCCTGCGAGGCAACCGTTTCGCCCATGATGGATCCAGACGCATTGCCGGCCGCGGGGCGGCCCAACGACACGCATCGATGAGCACCGAGCCAGTCGGGCCACAGCGCCCGGTCGTATCGCAGGACAATCACGCGACGCCCCCGCAGCAGCAGGAAATGCCGCTGGCGGTCGTGCGCGGCGAGCCGGTGTTGCAGATGCCGCAGGACCTGTACATCCCGCCGGACGCGCTGGAAGTGTTCCTGGAGGCGTTCGAGGGCCCGCTGGACCTGCTGCTGTACCTGATCCGCCGGCAGAACCTCGACATCCTGGACATTCCGATTGCCGAGATCACCCGGCAATACATGGAATACATCGACATGATGCGGGAAACGATGCGGCTGGAGCTGGCCGCCGAGTACCTGCTGATGGCCGCGATCCTGGGCGAGATCAAGTCGCGGCTGCTGCTGCCCCGGCCGCCCGCCGAGGAAGGCGTCGAAGAGGATCCCCGCGCCGAGCTGGTACGTCGCCTGCAGGAGTACGAACGCTTCAAGAAGGCGGCGGAGGACATCGAGGCGCTGCCACGCATGGAGCGCGACACCGCGCCGGCGCAAGCCGACACCGGCGAGCGCAACGTGATCAGGCTGCCGCCGCCGCTGGACCTCAAGGAAATGCTGCTGGCGCTGAAGGACGTGCTGCACCGCGCCGAACTGTTCGGCCACCACGCGATCAAGCGCGAGGCGCTCAGCGTGCGCCAACGCATGGGCGAGCTGCTGGGCAAGCTGGAGGGCCAGGCCTTCCACCGCTTCGAGACACTGTTCGACGTCAGCGAAGGCCGGCTCGGCGTGGTGGTCACCTTCCTTGCCATGCTGGAGCTGGCCAAGGAAATGCTGATCGAGATCGTGCAGGAGGCCCCGCTGGCGCCGATCTACCTGAAGGCACGGGTGGAACACGGCGAGGAACCGCTCGCCGACGGGGCGGAGAACGAGGCGGCGGATGACCCCGCCGCACAGGAATCGGCGTTCGAAACCACCGACGCCAGCAACAACGGCACTCACTGAATCGGCACCGAAGGCCCATGCAGATCGAGCAACTCAAACCCATCGTCGAGGCGGCTCTGCTCGCCGCCAGTCAGCCGATGAGCATCTCCCAGCTCGGCGACCTGTTCGCCGAGACCGACGAGGTCGGCCACGAGCAGATCGCGCGCACGCTGGAAGCGCTCGCGGCCGACTGCGAAGGTCGCGGCGTGGAGCTCAAGGAGATCGCCTCCGGCTTCCGCTACCAGGTGCGGCAGGAGGTGCACCCGTGGATCTCGCGGATGTGGACCGAGAAGCCCAGCCGCTACTCGCGCGCCCTGCTGGAGACGCTGGCGCTGATCGCCTATCGCCAGCCGATCACCCGCCCCGAGATCGAGCAGATCCGCGGCGTGGTGGTGTCCAGCAACATCGTCAAGACACTGGAAGAGCGCGAATGGATCCGCGTGGTCGGCTACCGCGACGTGCCCGGCAAGCCGGCACTGTTCGGCACCACCCGGGCCTTCCTCGACTACTTCAACCTGAAGTCGCTGGACCAGTTGCCGCCGCTGTCCGAGATCCGCGACATGGAGGATCCGCAGATGGGCTTCGAGCAGACACCGCTGCCGGCCCGCGTGATCAAGGACCTGCCGATCGATCCGGACGAGGAAGCCGGCGAGGACTCAACGGCCAGGGACGAAAGCACCGCGGCCGAAACCGCCGAAGCCACCCCGGCCGAAGAAGCGCCCGGGCTGCCGCCGCATGAAACCGCCACAGCGGACGCCGAGACCGGCGAAACCGCCGCCGGGGCACGCGCATCCCTTGAACCCGAACCCGCCACTGCCGACGAGGCAGCGGCCCCCGCGGATGTCGACGACGACACCGCCGCACAGCATTCCTGAGGAGTACCGCGCATGACTGCGCCGCAGAAATCCATCCTTTCCCTCAAGCGCGCGCCGCTCACCGAGAGCGCGCCGCTGGAAGAGCGCCTGCACAAGGTGCTCGCCAACGCCGGCCTCGGCTCGCGCCGCATGCTGGAACAACGCATCCAGGCCGGCGAGATCGAGCTCAACGGCAGCCCGGCCACCATCGGCACCAGCGTGCACGCGGGCGACCGCGTGGTGATCGACGGCAAGCAGTTCGTGATCGCCACCGACAACCGCGGCGACGTCGAGGTACTGATCTACCACAAGCCGGAAGGCGTGCTGACCACCCGCGACGATCCCGAGGGCCGCCCCACAGTGTTCGAGCAGTTGCCGCGCCTGAAGGGCGCGCGCTGGGTCGCCGTGGGCCGCCTCGACATCAACACCACCGGCCTGCTGCTGCTCACCACCGACGGCGAGCTGGCCAACGCGCTGATGCACCCGCGCAACGGCATCGAGCGCGAATACCTCTGCCGCGTGCACGGCGAAGTGCCCGACGAAGTGATCGAGAAGCTCAAGGCCGGCGTGGAGCTGGATGACGGCCCTGCCCGCTTCGACGAGATCGCGGTGATCAGCCGCGGCGGCAGCCACAGCTGGTTCCGCGTGGTGATCCGCGAAGGCCGCAACCGCGAAGTGCGCCGGCTGTGGGATTCGCAGGGCTTCCTGGTCAGCCGCCTGAAGCGCATCCGCTACGGCGGCCTCGAACTGCCACGTACCCTGCGCCGCGGCGATTGCGCCGCGCTGGACGAAGAAGCGGTCAAGCAACTGCGCCAGACCAGCGGCCTCGGCGCACCGCAGCCCGTGCTCACCCTGAGCCCCGTGCTGCACCAGCGCCGCGCCAACCGCAATGTCACCGAATACCGCCCCGAGCGCGGCGAAACCGCCGCCTGGAGCGGCGGCTACCACGACGAGGCACGCGAGCTGCGCGCCTTCGACCGCATCCGCGAAGAGCCGCCGCGCGGCCGCCAGAAGCAACGCGCACCCGGCCGCGAAGTGAACGGCAACGTGGCGCGGCCCGAGCGCTCCCCGGGCGCAGGCCTGCGCAAGAAGAACAAGCGCGGCGTCGCGCCTGGCCAGGAGCTGCCCTCGGTACGCACGTGGTTCGCCGGCGACAGCCGCGACGGCACCGCCCGTCCGGCCGGTGCACCCGGCAAGCGCCGCGGCGGCAAGCCCGGCGGCGCCCGCGCCGGCACCGGCCAGGCCGGCTTCGCGCCGGCCAACCCTTACGGCGGTTTCGGCGGCAGCCACGGCGGCAGCAGCCATGGCCACGGCAACGAAGCGCGCCCCGGCGGCAACCGTCCGGGCGGCCGCGGTCGCCCGCAGGGCCAGGGCGGCAACCGTTCGCCGCAAGGTGGCGGTCGCCCCGGCGGCAACCGCCCGCACGGGCGCGGCGGCAACCGTTCCGGCAATCGTTGATGGTCCGCATCTACCATCACGCCCGCTGCAGCAAATCGCGCGAGACGCTGGCGCTGCTGGAAGGCCGCGACGTCGAGGTGATCCACTACCTCGACACGCCGCCCGACGCCGCCGAACTGAAAGGCCTGCTGGCACTGCTCGGCATCCCGGCGCGCCAGCTGCTGCGTCGCGGCGAGGCCGTCTACAAGGAACTCGGCCTTGCCGACCCTGCGCTGGACGACGAGGCGCTGGTCGCCGCGATGGCTGCCCATCCGGTCCTGATCGAGCGCCCCATCGTGGTCGCCAACGGCAAGGCCGCGATCGGCCGGCCACCGGAAGCGGTGCTGGCGATACTCTGACTGCCCTGGCGGATGCGCGAGGCCCGCACCCGCCAGCCGTACCAGCCGCTCAATCGTCGTCGGGCGTCACGCGCGTCGCCACGACACTGCCCTGGACCTGGCCGAGCCTGGTCTTTCCGTCAGGGGCGTACTGGGTCAGCGTGAAGTCCCCGGAATAGCTGTTGTCGTTGCGATCCAGCCTTACGTATTCGCGGATGTTGGTCGGCCCGATGTAGGTCTTGCCGGTGGGATCCCAGCTCATCGCCCAGTGGTTGAGTCGATAGGTTTTCGGCCCGGTCCGCGTCCACACGCCCATGCAGAAGCTCTGCGTCACGGGCGCCCGCCCGGAATTCATGATCTCGGTGCCGTCGGCATGCCAGGTGGCGAAACCCTGGTCGAGCACGGTGCCGTCGGGTATGTCCTGGTCGCCCTTGGCGGTGAAGGTGAACCGGTACAAGCCCGTGACCGGCTCTTGCTCCTGCAAGGGATTGACCATGCCGGGTACTGCCTGCAAGAGGCTGGACTGGGCCCCGTCCACGACCAGGGCGACGGGCATGCCGACCGCCTCGCCGCTGGCGCCGCAGGCTTTTGCGGCATGGCAAAAAAGCATCGACAGACCGATCGCGCCGAGCGCGAAGGCAGCATGCGTGCGAGTATTCATGGTGTTCCCCTCGATGGTTGGTCGGGCGGCACGCCTTGTGCCGCCCTGGGGATAAACTGCGCGTCGACAGGGGCTGGAGTCATGATGGCCCGGTGAGGGAATCGCGAGGATTTCCGTCCCCGCGATCGCGGCGATTTGGCCAGCACGGCGCCTTACGACATGGGAAACGACAGGCTCCCGACGTATCAGGAAACGCCCGCCAGGTTTGCTTTCGCGGACGTCGTCGTCGATGCGGTTGCCCACCGCCTGCTGCGCAACGGGCGCGAGATCGCGATCGAGCCGAAGGCCTTCGCCGTGCTGCTTGAGTTCCTCGCCAGCCCCGGCCAGTTGCGCAGCCGCGAGGACCTGCTCGACGCGGTCTGGGGGCACGCCTGCATCACGCCCGGCACCCTCAACCGCCTCATCGCGCAATTGCGGCGCGCACTGCAGGACGACAGCGAAAACCCGCATTGCATCCAGACCGTGCACGGGCTGGGCTATCGCTTCATCGCTCCCTTGCAGCAAGCCGGGGACGAGGCGCCCCCCGTGCTGCGCTTCGCGCCGTCGACACGCAGCCGCGTGCCGCAACGGAGCGAAGCGTTGATCGGACGCGAACACGATCTCGGGCAGCTCGCACGACTGTTGCAGGAGACCCGGCTAGTGACCGTCACCGGCGCCGGCGGCATTGGCAAGACGCAAGCGGCGCTGGAAGTCGCGCGCAGGGTCGCCGCGGATTTCCCCGACGGCGCGTGGCTGTTCGATTGCACCTTGCACGACGACGGCGACGCGATGGTGCGCGCGCTGGCCGACATGTTCGACATCCGCGCCACCAGCGGTGCGGACGAATCGCTGGCTCGCCTATGCGAACTGCTGCGGATGCGCCGCGTGCTGCTGGTGTTCGACAACTGCGAACGGGTCGCCGGCCCGCTCGGGAAAATCGCCGAAACCCTGCTGGGCGCGTGCTCGGACCTGCGCATGCTGGTGACCAGCCAGCATCGCATGGATTGCGCAGGCGAATCGATCTACCGGCTGCCGCCACTGGACCTTCCGCCGCCGGGCGAATGGGCGACTGGCGCCGCGGTGGCGGAACTGGCGCAGGTGCCGGCGGTGCAGCTGCTGCTGGAGCGTTCGCGCGCGCTCGCTTCTGGCTTCATGCTGACGCCGGACAACGCGTCCGCGGTCGCCGAGATCTGCCGGCGGATGGAAGGGCTGCCACTGGCACTGGAGATCGCCGCGGCGCGCCTGCGGTTGCTCAGCCCGGAACAACTGCTGGTGCGGGTGGGCCCTCATTTTCTCAACGACGCCAAGGCCAGCTCCAGCCAGCCGGCGCATCACCGCACCCTGCGTGCCCTGATCGAATGGAGCTATTCGCTGCTGTCGGAGCGCGAACAGGCGCTGCTGCGCGGTTTGAGCGTCTTTGCCGGTGCCTGCACGCTTGGCGGCGCCTGCGCGGTAGGCGCCGTGTTCGGGCTCGACGATGGTCAGGTGCTGGACCTGCTGGGCGGCTTGATCGACAAGTCGCTGCTCGCGATGGACGCAGCCACCAACCCGCCCGGCTATCGCCTGCTGGACAGCGTGCGACTGTTCGCGCAGGAAAAGCTGGCTGAAAGCGCCGACGAGACGCAGGTGCGCGATGCGCACCTGGGGCACTTCGTTCAGCTCGCCGCGCAGGTCGACGCGGAGATCCGCAGCAACCGCCAGCAGCTGTGGGCGGACCGCATCCGGCGCGAGTGGGCCAACCTGCACGCGGCGTTCGACCATGCCATGTCACGGCCCGATCGCGCGGAACCTGCGCTGGCGCTGGTCGGCAACCTGTGCTGGTACTTCCGGGTGAGCAGCGATTACGCCCAGTCCGCGCGGTGGCTCGACCAGGCGCTGCGCGCCGGGCAGGCGGCGACGCGGTCGCGGGCGCAGGCACTCATCGCCATCGGCATGGTGTATCACCAGTCGGCCTTGCACGAGCAGGCCGGGCCGCGCCTGCGCGAAGGCATCGCGCTGGCCGCGCGGCTCGGCGACACCTGGCTGACCGCGGCGGGCGAAGCCGTGCTGGCCTTCGAGCTGGCAACCTGCGGCGACTTTCCCGGCGCCGAGCGTAGCGTGGCGTCGGCCCTGGCCATCGCCGAGGCGCTGGACGACGCGTGGCTGCGCTCGATGGCGCTGCTGAGCCGCGGCATCGCGCTAGCCCTCAGTCGCCATGATCGCGAGGCCGAGGCCTGCCTGGCCGCGGCCTATGCCGCGGTGTGGGCGCCGGAACACGACGCCTTCCACCAGGCCTATACGCTGATCAATCTTGCCCTGCTGCGCTTTTACCTGCGCCAATACGCCAGGGCCGCGCAGGATTGGCTCACCGTGCTGGATACCATGACCCGGCTACAGCATTGGCGCGGCGTGGCGGGTTGCGTCGAAGGCGCCGCCTACCTTGCCGCCGCCCGAGGCGAAGTGCGCGGCGCCGCACGCTTCCTGGCCGCAGCCGCCCGCATGCGCGTACTGACCGACGCGCCACTCATGCCGCAATGGCGCAAGGGGCAAGCCGTGGCCGAGGGCATGGCCCGCGATGGGCTCGGCGCCGCCTTTGCGCAGATCCAGCGCAAGAGCGCCGCCGCGCGCTTCGAGGAAATCGCCGCCGAGGCCCGGGCAGCACTGGCGGAAATGGCTCAGGGCCGGCGCAGCGTGGCCAGCAAGCCTGCCGGATCGTAGCTCGCACGCAACGCCGCCAGCCGGGCCTGCGCAGCCGCGTCGTGCGTGCGCGCACCGAGGTCGGCCAGCTCGCCGACGAAGTTCGGCTGCATGCCGGCACGCGCATGTGGCGCGATCGCCGCGCGCAGGCCACGCGTCCATTCGCGGACGCCGGCGTAGCGCTCCGCCGCGCCGGCATGGCCGATCACGTTGACGAAGAAGGGTGCGTCGCGGTTCGCGAAGGCCGTGGCATCGCCTGGAACGGCAGCCACGGCACCGCCCAGGTGGTGCACATGCACTTCGCAGAGCGGATCGGGCGGCAGGGTCGCCAACGGAACCAGCACATCGACCAGCGCGTCGTCGAGCGCATCGAGTTGCGAGGTCGTCCAGTAATAGTGGTCGCCCGCAGGCGCGGTGGGATCGAACGCCTGCTGCCATACGGCGTACGGCATCACCCCTTCGTGGCGGCCCAAGGCCTGGCCGTGGCCAGCGAGCGGCGCCACTGCCCGCGGGCCTTCTGCGGGTTGGCCGCTCCAGCACCAGGCCAGCGCGATGGCGCGCTGCCCATGCGACTCGACCGGCAGGAACGGCAGGGGCGGCGCAGTGGTGAATACCAGCATCGCGGTCAGCGCGGCCGGCGCCGCCGGCGTGAATGCACGGAACGCACGCAGCAGCTCCGCGGCGGATCCGATGGGATGGAACGCCACGCCTGCATAGACCTCGTCCACCGCATGCAGCCGGTAGGTGAAGCGGGTAACCACGCCCAGCCCGCCCGCGCCACCGCGCAGCCCCCAGAAGAGATCGGCATGCTGACGCTCGCTGGCCACGACCACACGACCGTCCGCCAGCACGACGTCGGCTTCGACCAGGTTGTCCACCGCCAGCCCGTAGCGGCGCATCAACCACCCTACGCCGCCGCCGAGCGTGTAGCCGCCGACACCGGTGGTCGAGACCAGGCCGCCGGTGGTGGCCAGCCCATGCGGCTGCGTGGCCGCGTCCACATCGCGCCACAGGGTTCCGCCGCCGACCCGCACGATGCGCGCAGCCGCATCCACCTCGACGCGGTTCAACGCGCCGAGGTCCAGCATCAGCGCGTCCTCGCGCACCGCCAACCCGGCCACGTTGTGGCCGCCACCGCGCACCGTCATTGGCAGGCCCGCGGCGGCGGCGAACTTGACCGCGGCCACGACGTCGCCGGCGTCCGCGCACTGGGCGATGGCCGGCGGGCAGCGGTCGATCGCGCCGTTCCACACGCGGCGGCGCGATTCATATTCAGGGTCGCCCCGCCGCAGCAACCTGCCCCGCAGCTCCCCGGCCAGATCCTGCCAGGCGAACGCGTTTGCACGACCAGACTCGACGGACATGCTCCCCCCTTCCTCGCGATGAGCTGCGGCATCCACGGGCCGCGTCGCGCCGACTGGCCCCGGCCGGACGGCATCATGCACCCGGACGGCGCTACCCGTCATGATGGAAGCGTTGGGCTTCGATGATGCCCCGGCCAGCGTCGGCTGGCCGCAAGCACGTTCAGTTCGCGTCGAGCGTGAAGGCGTCGGCATCCATCCACGCCGGGAAGCGCTCGCGATGGGCGAGTAGCGGCGCGGGGTCGAGGGTGACGGTGGCGACCTGCTCCACCGCGCCGCACTCCACCAGCGGTTCGCCCACCGCATCGATCACCGCGCTGTCGCCGGCATAGGGAAGATCGTTGCCGTCCACGCCCACGCGGTTCACGCCGATCACGCAGGCGAGGTTTTCGATGGCGCGGGCGCGCAGCAGGGTGCGCCACGGCTGGCGGCGCGGCGCCGGCCAGTTCGCCACGAAGATCGCGAGGTCGTAGTCCATGCCGCCTGCGGCGGCCGCCAACCGGCGGTTGCGCAGCCACACCGGGAAGCGCAGGTCGTAGCAGACCTGGGGCAGGATGCGCCAACCCTTCAGCTCCACGATCAGCCGCGCGTTGCCGCCGCCGTAGCGGGTGTGCTCGCCGGCCATGCGGAACAGGTGGCGCTTGTCGTATTGCTCGAATACGCCGTCCGGGCGCATCCACAGCAGGCGGTTGTAGACGGTGCCGCCCTCGCGTATCGCAAGGCTGCCGCAGACCACCGCACCCACCTCGGCAGCCAGTGCGCGCAGCCAGGCCACGCCCTCGCCGTCCATGGTGTCGGCGCTGACGCCCGTGTCATTGCTGAAACCGGAGAGGAAGGTTTCCGGCAACACGATCAGATCGCTGCCGCGCGCACGGCGTACCAGCGCGCCGTAGTAGTCGCGGTTGGCCGGGGCGTCGTGCCAGCGCGTGGCGCCCTGCACCAGCGAGATGGTCAGCGGCAGCAGACTCAAAGCCCGCACAGCCGCTCGGCGGCCGCCTCCATGGTGGCGTCGCTCTTGGCGAAGCACAGGCGCAGCAGACGCGTGCCCGGCGCGGTCTCGCAGAACGGCGTCAGCGGGATCGCCGCCACTCCACCCTCTTCCACCAGCCAGCGGCTGAAGGCGAGGTCGTCCTCGTCGCGGATGGCCGAGTAGTCCACCAGCTGGAAATAACCGCCCGGCACGTCGAGCAGCTTGAAGCGCGACGGCGCCAGCAGTGCGCGGAAACGGTCGCGCTTGGCCTGGTAGAACGCGGGCAGTTCCAGGTAATGCTGTGGGTCGCTGGCGAGGAACTCGGCGAACGCGGCCTGCCCGGGATGGAAGCTGCAGAAGGTGAGGTACTGGTGCACCTTGCGGAACTCCGCGGTGAGCACCCGCGGCGCCACCGCATAGCCCAGCTTCCAGCCAGTGCAGTGGTAGGTCTTGCCGAAGGAGGACACCACGATGCTGCGCGCGGCCAGCTCGGGGTGGCGCAGCACGCTTTCGTGCTGCCGGCCGTCGTAGACGATGTGCTCGTACACCTCGTCGGAGAGCACCACGATGCCGGTGTCGCGCACGATCGCCGCCAGTTCCTCGAGGTCGGCCGCCGACAGCACCGCGCCGGAGGGGTTGTGCGGGCTGTTGATGAGGATCATGCGCGTGCGCGGCGTCACCGCATCCCGCACGCGCTGCCAGTCCACCGAGAAAGCCGGAGCGACCAGCGGGATGTGCACTGCTTTCGCGCCCTGCAGCTCGATGGCCGGCTCGTAGCTGTCGTAGGCGGGATCGAACACGATCACCTCCTCGCCCGTGCGCACCACCGCGGCGATGGCGGCGAACAGCGCCTCGGTGGCGCCGGAGGTGACGGTGATTTCAGCGTCTACGTCGGGGCGATGGCCGTACATGCGCGCGGTCTTCGCCGCGATCTGCTCGCGCAGCGAGGCGGTGCCGTGCATCGGCGCGTACTGGTTCCTGCCATCGTCCATCGCGCGCCCCAGCGCGTCGCGCAGGCCTTGCGGCGGCTCGAAGTCGGGAAAGCCCTGGCCCAGGTTCACGGCCTTGTGCTGCAGCGCGAGCTGGCTCATCACGCTGAAAATGGTCGTGCCGACCTTGGGGAGCTTGGTGTCGATCTTCATCGCGATACCGTATGGATGTCCAAACGGAAGGGTAGCATGCGCACGTGCCTCGGGCAGGAGCACACCCTTTGCGCGAATGCCACGCGCTTCGACCGGAGCCGTGAGCAATCGCGCACAGGGTGCGCTTCTACAGTTCCGGCAACGGGCGCGTCTTGCACTCCTCGTGCTTGCGCAAGGTGGCTTCTGGCAGGCGATCGGCAAGGAAGTCCACCAGGGCGCGCACGCCAGGCAGCATGCCGCGACGGCTCGGGTAGATGAAGTGCATGGTGCCTTCCGGGGTGCTCCATTCGGGCAGCAGCACTTCCAGTTCGCCGCGGGTCACCGCCGGTGCGCAGACGAACTCCGGCAGCAAGGTGACGCCGACGCCGCGGCGCGCTGCCTCCAGCAGCACGGCGAAGTCGCCGCAGATCAGCCGAGCCTGCACTTCCACGCTGACGCGCTCGCCCGCTGCGTCGATCAGCTCCCAGGTCTGCGGGCCCTCATGTTCCTGCATCGACAGCGCCGGCAACTTGGCCAGTTCGTCGGGATGCTGCGGCCGGCCCAGCGTGTCGAGCAACTTCGGACTGGCCACCGGCAGCACCCGCGATTGGCCGAAACTGCGCACCACCATGTTGGCGTCGGTGTCGAGCTTGTTGCGCACGCGGATCGCCAGGTCGTAGCCCTCGCCCAGCAGGTCCACCCGCCGGTTGCTGGAGAGCACGCGCACCTGCAGCCGCGGGTACTGGGCCAGGAAGTCCGGCAGCACGTGCGCCAGGATGGTCTGGGTGAGCGACACCGGGCAGCTCAGCCGCACCACGCCCCGCGGTTCGGCACGCAGCTCATCCACCGCCTCCTGCGCGGCGCGAGCCTCTTCCAGCACCGCGCGGCAATGCGCGTAGAAGCGCTCGCCCACCTCGGTGACCACGAAGCGGCGTGTGGTCCGCTGCAGCAGGCGCACGCCAAGGCGCTCCTCCAGCTGCGCCACCCGCTTGCTGAGCCGCGACTTGGGCACGCCAAGCGCCCGCCCCGCCGCCGAGAACCCGCCGTGCTCGACTACGGCCGCGAAGAAATACAGGTCATTGAGGTCCTGCAAGGCGCCAGTCAACTGCAGCATGAGCGTTTCCCTTCAAGAACAACGAGTTCGAGTTCTGCCGAATTATCGCCAGATTGTTCCAAATATACCTTGATCCTGTCGCCGGACATGCCGGCCCGACAACATCAACTCGCACCCGGAAACCGCCAGGAAACTCTTGCACATCTGCGGTCCCGCCGGTCCCGAAGGCCTAGCCGGCGGCAAGCGCGTGATCGTGGCTTCCAGCCGTGGCGGCATGCATTCCGGCAGCCCTGTGGACTTCCAGAAACCCTATCTGTGCGCCCTGCTCGGTTTCCTCGGCATCGTCCACGTCGAGTTCGTGCGTGCCGAAGGCGTCAACATGGGCGAGGAACACAGGTCGAGGGCATTGACCGCGGCGCGCCAGGTCATCGGCGCGCTGGGCACGCTCGCCCTGGCCGCCTGAAGCCGCTTCGCCGGCGGCCTGGGGTCCCCGCGCAAGGCCAGCCCGAGCTGGCCTTGCGTCTTTTCGTATCCCGGCACCCCCTGCCATCAGTCATGTTGCCAAACCGGCAGGTTCCGCTTGACGTGCTCAATTTCAGTGTTATAGTTCACTACAACACCGGTCAACGAGCTCACTAGAGGAGAGCCGCCATGAACGCCAAGCACGAGTCCAGCCTGAACCACCCCGCCGTCGTCGCCGACGACATCTTCGTCTCCACCCTGGTCCCTGCCCGGCGCTGGATTGCCTCCGCCACCGCCCTGGTGATGACCAGCCTGACCATCGCACTCGTGAACCTGCCGGTCCGCGCCCCCGAAGTGGCCTGGATCGACGGCATCCACGTGACCAACCTGGCGCCGGTCCAGGTGACGCCCACGGCCGCCGAGCTGAAGGCCGCGGCGCTGCTGGAACACGCCGCGGTGGGCATCGCTACCCTGCCCGGCGGCGGCGCCGCGCAGCTCGGGGCGCAGTTGGCCATGCCCTACTATTCGTTTGGCTCCACGACGACCGGCATCGCCAGCAGCAAGGAATAATCCATGACCATCACCTGGAACGACAGCATCCCGATCTATCGCCAACTGCACCAACGCGTGGTGGCGATGATCCTGGATGGCGCCTTGAACGAGGGCGACCCGCTGCCGTCGGTGCGCCAGGTGGCCGCGGATTTCCAGATCAATCCGCTGACCGTATCGAAGGCGTACCAGGAGCTGGTCGACGAACGCTTGGTTGAGAAAAGGAGGGGCTTGGGCATGTTTGTCATCGAAGGAGCGCGCGAGGAACTGCTGAAATCCGAGCGCGAACGTTTTCTGCGCGAGGAATGGCCCGCGCTGTACGCCCGCCTGCAACGGCTGGGCTTGGACCTGAAGACCCTGCTGCGCGAGACGCAGGCCGACCCGGAGAAGCCCGCATGAACGCCGTCGTCGTCGCCAGTGGCCTGAGCAAGCGCTACAAGAACACCGCTGCGCTGGACAACGCCAGCTTCCGCATCGAGGCGGGCCGCATCGTGGGCCTGATCGGTCCCAACGGCGCGGGCAAGACCACCGCGCTGAAGGCCATCCTGGGCCTCACCGATTTCCAGGGCGAGCTCTCGGTGCTGGGCCTGGACCCGCGCAAGCAGCGTGGCAAGCTGATGGAACAGGTCTGTTTCATCGCCGACGTCGCCGTGCTGCCGCGATGGATCCGGGTGCGCGAGGCCGTGGACTTCGTCGCCAACGTCCACCCGCGCTTCGACCGCAAGAAATGCGAGGCCTTCCTCGCCCGCACCAAGCTCACGCCCGACCTGCGCGTCAAGCAGATGTCCAAGGGCATGATCGTGCAGCTGCACCTGGCCCTGGTGATGGCGATCGACGCCCGCCTGCTGGTGCTGGACGAACCCACGCTCGGCCTGGACATCCTCTACCGCAAGCAGTTCTACCAGAACCTGCTGGAGGACTACTTCGACGAGAACAAGACCATCATCGTCACCACCCACCAGGTGGAGGAAGTCGAGCACATCCTCACCGACCTGATGTTCATCCGCGACGGCAGGATCGTGCTGGACGCCGACATGGACACGGTGGGCGAGCGCTTCGCCGAGGTGATGGTCGGTGCCGACAAGGCCGCCGCCGCCCGCGCGCTGAAGCCGCTGGACGAGCGCCAGGTGTTCGGCAAGAGCATCTTCCTGTTCGACGGCGTCGAACGTGCGCAGCTGGAGGCGCTGGGCGAGATCCGCCGCCCTGCCGTCAGCGACCTGTTCGTCGCCACCATGAAAGGGACCTACGCATGAAAACCCCGGCTCTGAACGAAATGTACTGGCTGGTGAAGCGCGAATTCTGGGAGCACCGCGGCGGCTTCCTGTGGACGCCGGTGATCACCGGTGGCGTGTTCCTGCTGCTGAACCTGATGGGCGTCATTGCCGGCGAGGTGTTCGGCGCGCAGCACGGCATCCACTCGCTGTTCAGCGCGCGCATCCACATCCTCGACCACGCGCTGAGCGCGGACGAGGCGGCCCGGGCCGGCATGCTGATGGACATGGTGATGTACTCGACCACGTTCATCATCAGCATCGTGCTGGGCTTCGTGGTGTTCTTCTACCTCTTGGGCGCGCTGTACGACGACCGCCGCGACCGCAGCCTGCTGTTCTGGAAGTCGCTGCCGTTGTCGGACTCCGCCACCGTGTTGTCCAAGGTGGTGGCCGGCACCCTGCTGGCCCCGGTGATCGCGGTGGTCTGCGGCGTGGTCACCGGCATCGCGATGCTGCTGATGTACGTCACCACGCTGTCTTTCCACGGCGTCGGCGCCTGGCACCTGCTGGCCTACGCGCATCCGTTCCGGGTCGTGGCAAACCTGGTCGGCACCATCCCGCTGTACGCGATGTGGGCGCTGCCCGCCACCGGCTGGCTGCTGCTCTGCTCCGCCTGGGCGCGCAGCAAGCCCTTCCTGTGGGCCGCGGTACTGCCGATCGCAGTGGGCCTGATGCTGGGCTGGTTCAATCTGCTGGGTGCGGCGGTCATGGGCAACAGCTGGTACTGGAGCGACATCTGCGGCCGCATCCTGCTCAGCGTGTTCCCGGGCAGCTGGCTGGGCGCGGGCAACTACCAGGCCGTCAGCAACGATGCGGCTCACGGGCTGGACGCCCTGAACCTGGGCAATGCCTACGGCGTGATGGGCACGCCGGGCTTCTGGATCGGCGCGGTCGCCGGCCTCGCCCTGCTTGGCGGCGCGATCTGGCTGCGCCGCTGGCGCGACGACAACTGATATCCGCTCGGATTCCAACGGGGAGAACCATCATGAAAAGCACCGCGATCACCGGCAGCATCCTTGCGCTGGCCCTGCTGCTGCCGCTCACGGCCTGCAGCCAATCGTCCGAAAACGGCTCCGGCGACAACGTGGCGCAAGCCATGAAGGAAGTGCAGAAGCAGACATCCTCGTCGGCGATCGGCGCGGAGGTGCAGAAAGGCATCAACCAGGCCAAGCAGGAGCTGCTCACCAAGGACATCGACGTCAGCAGCGTGCACATCAACAGCAAGGGACAGCACGAGGACACCAGCAAACTGCCCAAGGCCGTGATCACTCCGCAGGGCAACTTGGTCATCGCCGGCAAGCCGGTGGACGCCACGCCCGGGCAGCACGCCTTGCTGGTGGACTACCGCCAGCAGATCATCGGCATCGCCGAGGCCGGCATGGACATTGGCGCCAGCGGCGCCGACCTCGGCGTGAGCGCAGCCAAGCAGGCGATTTTCGGCGCGCTGGCCGGCAAGAGCGACAAGGAGATCGAGGCCAGCATCAAGCCGCAGACCGACAAGATCCAGGCTGCCGCCATGAAGCTGTGCAAGCGCTTGCCCGACATGCTGGCTTCGCAGCAGAAGCTCGCCGCCGCCATGCCGGCGTTCAAGCCCTACGCCACGATGACCCAGAAGGATGTCGACGACTGCGGCAAGGACACCGCCGACAGCAACGGCAAGAAGGGCTTCGCCGTTTTCTCCGATTGATCCCGGCCTGCACCATCGTCGACGGAACCCAACGATGAAACTTCGCCCCCTCACATGCACCACCCTGCTTTGCCTGCTGCTCGCCGCCTGCGGCCGCGACAGCGGCACCACCATCGCCGGCGACAACGGCAGCATCCGGCTGCGCGACGGCGTGGCGGTGATCCAGGTGGCGGGCCAGCCCGATGCCAGCGTCACCGGCGACGGCACGCTCAGCATCGCCGGCAAGCCGGTGACGCTGACGGCGGACCAGCGCGACCTGCTCAAGCAGTACTACGTGGGCGTGTACAAGATCCGCAGCGAGGGCATCGCCACCGGCAAGGCCGGCGCGGCGCTGGCCGGCCAGGCCGTGGGCAGCGTGATGTCGGGACTGGCGCACGGCGACACCGACCAGATCGGCAAGGACATCCAGGCGCAGGCCGGCAAGGTCACCGCCCAGGCCGCCGCGATCTGCATCGGCCTGGAACAGCTGCGCGCCGCCCAGGACGCCGTCGCCGCCCAGGTCGCGGCGTTCCGCCCCTACGCCACGCTGGACGAGGACAAGGTCGGCAAGTGCAGGCAGGGCCTGGACGAGGCGAACCGCTCGCTGGCCAAGCCCTGAGCACGTCACATTTCTCCCCACCACCATGGAGACGGTCCCATGCGACACCTGATCCTGCTCGGCGCCCTCGCCGCCGCAAGCGCCTTTGCTTTGCCGGCCCATGCCGGCCTTTACGTGTACGAGCACGGCACGCGCGACATGCTGACCTGGCATTCCCCCGACGGCCGCGCGCTCGACCTTGTCTCGCCAGACGGCAAGGGCATCCGTGTCGCCCGCATTGAACCCGCCGACCGCGATGGCCTGAAGCCGGGTGACGTGATCGTCGCCGTCGACGGTCAGCCTGCGGCCCACGTGGTCGACCTGGTGAGCTATGCGAACGCGCACCTGCAGGCCGCTTGCAAATTGAGCGTGCGCCGCGGTCACGATGACCTGCAGCTCGCCCTGCCCGCCGGTGAGCTGGCTTCCCTTGTGCACCCACAACCCTGAAACGGGCAGGCCCGGATACCTGTGCAAGGAGCACGCATGAGTCCACGGAACCGAAGTGCGCGGCTTGCCGGCCTGCTCTACCTGCTGGTGGTGCTGGTCGCGCCGTACCGCCTGATCTACGTGCCGGGCACCTTGTTTGTGGATGGCAACGTGGCGGAGACCGTCGCGAACATCGCGGCACACGAGGCGCTGTTCCGGCTCGGCCTCGCCACCGATCTTGCCTGCGGCGCCCTGCAGGCTTTCATGGTGCTCGCGCTTTTCCGCCTGCTCGGCGGGGTCAACCGGCAGGGCGGCATCGCCATGCTGCTGCTGGGCGGCGCGCTGGTGCCGGCGCTGTACTTCTTCAATGTGCTCAACGATGCCGCCGCCCTGCTGCTGGTGCATGGCGGGGATGCATTGTCCGCGTTCGATGCGTCGCAGCGCGCGGCGCTCGCCGTGCTGTTCCTCCACCTGCACGGTCAAACCGTCGGTGCCGCCGAAATGCTGTGGGGACTGTGGCTGTTCCCGCTGGCGCTGCTGGTGCTGCGCTCGGGCTTCCTGCCACGCCTGTTCGGCTACGGGCTGATCCTCAATGGCCTGGCCTACGTGATCCAGAGCCTGGCGTGGGCCTTGTTTCCGGATGGACAGGACAGGCTTTCCAGCGTGCTCGCGCCACTGCAGTTCGTGGAAGTGCTGTTCATGCTGTGGCTGCTGGTACTGGGCGCACGCCCCGGCTTCCGGCGGCCGCAGGCCGCATCCGTTACGCCAACGCGCGCGTGACCATCCTTTCCATCGCACGCAGGGAGTTTGCCTTGAACACGACCGCAAATCGGCCGCTCGAACACTGGCGCGTGCCCGTGCAACTGAAACTGTCCGCGCTGTGGGCGTCGGTGATGTCCTGCTACATCTACGGGGATTTCCTCGGACTCTACCGTCCGGGTGAGGTCAAGGGGATTCTGGCCGGACAGGGGTTGCTTGGACCGACCAGCCAGGGGTCGCTGCTGGCCGTGGCCGTCCTGATCGCCGTGCCCGCCGTGATGATCTTCCTGTCGCTGGCGCTGCCGCCCGCACTGGCACGCTGGTTGAACATCCTGACGGGCGTACCGTTGACCGTCATTGTGCTGATGACCATTCCCGGGTCGTGGGCGTTCTACATCTTCCTCAGCATCATCGAGGTGGTGCTGCAGTCGCTTGCGGTCTGGTATGCGTGGCGCTGGCCACGCAGCGCCCGGGTCGCCTGAGCCAGGGCGCCACCCGACAGGAGCGCCGCGCATCAGTCGCCGTGGATGCCGCCCTTGGTCAGCGCCAGCGGATCAAGCAGTTTCGCGAGCTCGGCCCTGGACAGCCCCGTGGTCTCCAGCGCCACGTCCATGATGGGCCGGCGCTCCTTGTACGCCTGCTTGGCGGTGGCCGCGCCCTGCTCGTAGCCGATCACGGGATTGAGCGCGGTGACCAGGATCGGGTTCATCGCCAGCGCCTGGTTCACCCGCGCCTTGTTGACGACGAAGCCGGCGATGGCCTTGTCGGCGAGCAGGCGCGAGACGTTCGCTAGGATGCCCAGCGACTCCAGCAGGTTATAGGCGATCAGCGGCAGCATCACGTTGAGCTGGAAATTGCCGCTCTGGCCGGCGATGGCGATGGCCGCGTCGTTGCCGATCACCTGCGCGGCCACCATCGCGGCGGCCTCGGGGATCACCGGGTTCACCTTGCCGGGCATGATCGAGGAGCCGGGCTGCAGCGCCGGCAGCTCGATCTCGCCCAGTCCGGCGAGCGGTCCGGAATTCATCCAGCGCAGGTCGTTGGAAATCTTCATCAGCGCCACGGCCAGCGCCTTCAGCGCGCCGGAGAGCTCCACCGCGTCGTCCTGCGCGGCCATGCCTTCAAAGGGGTTTTCCATCGCCTCGAAGCGCACGCCGGTGAGCCTTTTCAGCTCACGGGCCACCGCCACGCCGAACTTCGGGTCGGCATTGATGCCGGTGCCCACCGCCGTACCACCCTGCGGCAGGCGGCGCATGCGTTTCAGCGCATCCTCGATGCGCGCGATGGCCGAGCCGATCTGCGCGGCCCAGCCGGACAGCTCCTGGCCGAAAGTCACCGGCATCGCGTCCATCAAGTGCGTGCGGCCGGTCTTGGCCACGTGGCGCAACTGGCGCGCACGCTGGTCGATGGTCTTCTTCAAGTGCTTGAGGGCCGGCAGCAGCTGCTCATGCGCGACCAGGGTGGCGCCGACGTGGATCGCGGTGGGGATCACGTCGTTCGAGCTCTGTCCGTAGTTGACGTGGTCGTTCGGGTGCACCTTGGCGCCGGCGCGTGCGGCGAGGTGGGCGATCACCTCGTTCGCGTTCATGTTGGTGCTGGTACCGGAGCCGGTCTGGAACACGTCGATGGGGAACTGCGCGTCGTATTCGCCGCCTGCCACCGCCAGCGCGGCCTTGCGGATGGCCGCGGCCTGGCCCTTCTTCAGATGACCCAGCGCGAGGTTCGCCTCCGCGGCGGCGGCCTTGATCAGCCCCAGCGCGCGGATGAACTCGCGCGGCAGGCGCAGGCCGGAGATCGGGAAGTTGTCGATGGCACGCTGGGTCTGCGCGCCGTACAGCGCGTCGGCGGGCACCTGCAGCTCGCCCATGCTGTCGTGTTCGATGCGGAAGCCGCTCATGGTCGTTTTCCTTGGGGGAACGGGAAACCGGCCGACTATAGACGCCCGGGCATGGAGCCGCAGTCAATGTAAAATGGCCGTTTCCCCGTGCCGGAACGCCCCGATGTCCAACCACGCCCTCACCGCCCTGTCCCCGCTGGACGGCCGCTATGCCGGCAAAGTCGAGCCGTTGCGCCCGATCTTCAGCGAGTTCGGCCTGATGCATCGCCGCGTGCACGTGGAGATCGAGTGGCTGCTGGCGCTGGCCGCCGAACCGGGCATCGGGGAATTGCCGCCGTTCACGCCCACCCAGGTCAAGCAGTTGCATACCATCGCGGACAGCTTCGCGATCGAGGAAGGCGCGCGCATCAAGGCGATCGAGGCCACCACCAACCACGACGTGAAGGCGGTGGAGTACTTCATCAAGGAGCGCATCGGCTCGGACCCTGCCTTGGCCCAGGCCAGGGAGTTCGTGCACTTCGCCTGCACCAGCGAGGACATCAACAACCTCTCCTACGCGTTGATGCTGCGCGATGCGCGCGAGCAGGTGCTGTTGCCGGCCTTCGACAAGATCATCGCCAGGCTGCGCGAACTGGCGCACGCCAACGCCGCGCTGCCGATGCTCTCGCGCACCCACGGCCAGACCGCCTCGCCCAGCACGCTGGGCAAGGAACTGGCGAACGTGGTGGCGCGGCTGGAGCGCCAGCGCAGGCAGCTCGCCGCGCTGGAAATCCCCGGCAAGATCAACGGCGCGGTAGGCAACTACAACGCCCACGCCATCACTTATCCGGAGATCGACTGGCGCGCGTTCTCGCAGCGCTTCGTGGAAAGCCTGGGCCTGGACTACAACCCGTACACCACGCAGATCGAGCCGCACGACGGCGTGGCCGAATACTGCGACGCGGTGCGCCGGGCCAACACCATCCTGATAGACCTCGCGCGCGATGTGTGGGGCTACATCTCGCTGGGCTACTTCAAGCAGAAGCTCAAGGAGGGCGAGGTGGGCTCGTCCACCATGCCGCACAAGGTGAACCCTATCGACTTCGAGAACGCCGAGGGCAACTTCGGCCTCGCCAACGCGCTGCTGGGTCATTTTGCGGAAAAACTGCCGATCAGCCGCTGGCAGCGCGACCTCACCGACTCCACCGTGCTGCGCGCGCTGGGCACCGCCTTCGGCCATACCCTGGTGGCACTGGAATCGCTGCAGAAGGGCCTGGGCAAGCTCACCGTGAACGCCGAGCGCCTCGCCGCCGACCTCGACGCCAGCTGGGAAGTACTGGCCGAGGCCGTGCAGACCGTGATGCGCCGCCACGGCCTGCCGCAGCCCTACGAGCAGCTCAAGGCGCTGACCCGCGGCCAGGGCATCACGAAGGAATCCATGCGCGATTTCATCGGCAAGCTGGAGCTGCCCGCCGAGGCGAAGCAGCGCCTGCTCGAGCTCACGCCGGGCAGCTACATCGGCCTGGCCGAGGGGCTGGCGCGGGATATCTGATCGCCGCGTACCTGCTCCCCAGCATCGGTTGGCCTGACTGGCAACGAACCCAGCCAAAGACTCCGTTCGCCCTGAGCGCAGGCCCGCAGGGCCGAAGTCGAAAGGCCGCGGGTGTTGGCGCTTTGACTTCCCCGCTCCCCAATGCGCGGTCATCCACGACCGCTCTCCGCGTGCGCTTGCTATCGCAAGCTACGCGCGGCGCGAACGGGTGAATGGGGGGCCACGCATCGATATGCGCGGCCCGCTGCGTATCAGGCGTGCGCCTTCTTCACCAGGCCTTCGGCCTCCATCGCCTCGCGCACTGCCGGGCGCTCGCCCACGCGCTGCTGGAACGCCAGCAACGCCGGGAAGCCTGACAAGTCCAGCTGCACGTGCTTGGCCCAGTTGGTCACGGTGAACAGGTAGGCGTCGGCCACGGTGAACGCGTCGCCCAGCAGGAACGGCTGCTTCGCCAGCACCTTCTCGATGAACTGGTAACGCTTCGCCAGGTACTCCTTGCGCTCGGCACGGGTGGTGTCGGGCGTGTCGGGCTTGAACAGCGGGCTGTAGCTCTTGTGGAGCTCCGAGTTGATGTAGCCCAGCATCTCCTGCAGGTGGTAGCGCGGCAGCGTGCCGTTGCCGGGCGCAAGCTTGCTGGCGGGGTTCTGGTCGGCCAGGTACTGCACGATGGCCGGGCCTTCGGTCAGCACTTCGCCGCTGTCCAGCTCCAGCACCGGCACGTAGCCCTTGGGATTGACCAGCCAGAAATCCGCGCCGCTCTCGGTGCGCTTGGCCTTGCCGTCGACCTTCTCCAGTTGCAGCGGGATGCCGGCCTCCAGCGCCACGATGTGCGGGGAAAGCGAACAGGCGCCGGGGGAGTAGTAAAGCTTCATGCGATGACTCCTGGTAGGGACGTGGAACAAGCCCCGCATCGTACGCCGCCATGGTTACCATTGGATACCATGTATCCACCCATCAGCCGCAGAATGCGGTAACCCCGCGGTTACCGAACCGCCCACGCCAGCAGCGAGCCACCCATGGGTCTCCCCGTACGCAAGAGCAAGGTCATACCCCCACCCGCCTGCCCGCTCACCGAAAGCCTGGCGCTGCTGCGCGGCGCCTGGGCGCCCAACGTGATCTGGTACCTCAGCGGCGAACCCCGCCGTTTCGGCGAACTGCGCCACGACATCCCGCGCATCTCCGCCCGCGTGCTTAGCGCCCGCCTGCGCGAACTGGAATCGCGCGGCTTGGTATCGCGTCGCCTGATTGACACCTCTCCGCCCTCCGCCGAATACGCGCTCACCGAACTCGGGCGCGAACTGCTGCCCGCGATCAATGCGCTGGCGCGGGTGGGGCAGAAGCTGATCGCGGAGTGGGATTCGCGGGCTTCGCTTGCAAAGAAGGCACGCGTGGTGGGTTGAATGCGCCCGGTCAGCTCCCGACCAGCTCGTCGTAGGGCGGTAGGTTGAGGACGGTCCTGGCCGCTTCGTCGTAGGCCCGCTCCAAATCCTCGGCAGCGCGGATGCGGTCCTCCAGGAGCTGGTACTCCTCCGGCTCGGCACCGCCTTCCGCAAGCGCCGCACGCAGGCTCCGGATCTCGGCGGCCACGGCCTGTATGGCGACGACCAGGGTTTGATGGCTGATGCTAGGCATACCTGTCCTCGTCGACCGCAACGGGAATCACCGCCCGGCCATTTTGCATTGCTGGACGACCGCCGCGCGCGCCATGTTGTCCAGCGCCCCCTTGAAGGCTTCCACCGTCATGCGCGTACGGGGCTCGAGCTGGTAATGATGTCCTTGCAGCTTGCTGTTGTAGGGACTGGTCTTGAGCTTGTCGTCCTTGCGGATGCGGATGACTTCTTCTGCATACTCGGTTCCAGCGGGAATGAAGAATTCCTTGCTCGGGAACCATCCGGCCACGTCGTGCAACGAGGTGCCTCCGTCCGGCAGCACCTCCGGGCCGTCCTTGCCGCCCGCAACCACCGTGACGTCCGCTTGGCTGATGACCATCTTTTTCAGCTTGTTGCTGAAATACTGCTTCGACTCCCAGCGGGGGTCGAGCACGCCATCTCCGGGGTACACCCCAAGTTTGATGACCTTGAAGTCATTTCCCATGACCGATCGATACAAGTCGGTGTTCGTCGTCGCCATCACGCGCACTCCTGCCCGTCGACACGGCGGTGGATGCTACACGGGAACTCCGGCTGAAAGTTTGCGGCACCTCACTCCACCTCGTCCGACCCCTCGTTGACCCCCTCGAACAGGAACGTCGACAGGTAGCGCTCGCCGGTATCCGGCAGCATGGCCAGCAGCACCGAACCCGCGGGCGCGGTCTGGGCCACCTGCAAGGCAGCGGCCAGGGTGGCGCCCGAGGAAATGCCGGTGAAGATGCCCTCCTTCTGCGCCAGCGCGCGCGAGGTGTCGCGGGCCACGATGTCGTCCACAGGCACCAACTGGTCGACCACCGTGCGGTTGAGCACGGCGGGCACGAAGTCGGGGGTCCAGCCCTGGATCTTGTGCGGCTGCCATTCCTTGCCACCGAGCAGCGAGGCCCCCGCCGGCTCGGTGGCGATCACCTTCACGTCCGGCCGCGCCACCTTGAGCACTTCGCCCACGCCGGTGAGCGTGCCGCCGGTGCCCCAGCCGCTGACGAAGTAGTCGAGGCGGCGGCCGGCGAAGTCGCGCAGGATTTCCGGCGCGGTGGTCTGCCGGTGCCAGGCCGGGTTGGCCGGATTCTCGAACTGGCGCGCCAGGAACCAGCCGTGCTTGCGCGCCAGTTCCTCCGCCACCCGCACCATGCCGGTGCCGCGCGCGGCGGCGGGGGTGAGCAGCACCTTGCCGCCGTAGGCGCGGATCAGCTTGCGCCGCTCGACCGAGAACGAGTCGCTCATCACCGCCACGAACGGGTAGCCGCGTGCCGCGCACACTGCCGCCAGCGCCACGCCGGTATTGCCCGAGGTGGCTTCGATCACGGTCTGGCCGGGCTGGAGCGTGCCGCGCTGCTCGGCGTCGAGGATGATCGCCAGGGCGAGGCGGTCCTTCACCGAACCCGCGGGGTTGAACGCCTCCACCTTCACGTACAGCTCCACGTGCTTCGGGGCGAGGCGGTGCAGGTGGACGATGGGCGTGTTGCCGATGGTGTCGAGGATGCTGTCGTAAATCATGGCGGGGCTCCGGGCGATGGCCGCACGCGATCATGCACGCGGGTTTGCTAAGACGATGTATGCAGCTTTGTCTCTTCCCCAGCTTGCAGCGAGGGGTCAGGAGGGGGTGCTCGACGCAGGCAGGGGAGGAAGCAGCTCCCCGGTCAGGCGCGCCGGCGCAGGGCGACGGCGTCCTCGCGCGGCGGGCGCAACGGCTTGACTGGCCGGACGGCGACGACGGCCCCACCCAGCGGTGGCGCACCGAACCATGCCAGGCGGTCGGCCAGCGCGGCGACCTCGCCCAGGATCAGCAGTGCGGGCGAGCACACCGCGTGCGCGGCGGCGCGCTCCGGCAGGCTGGCCAGGGTGCCGGTGACCACGCGCTGGTTCGCGCGCGTGCCGTTCTCGACCAGGGCGAACGGGGTGGAGGGTGCGCGTCCGTGCGCAAGCAGTCGCTCCTGCAGGCTGTCGAGGCCGGCCACGCCCATGTACACCGCCAGGGTCTGCCGCTCCTGCGCCAGCGCGCGCCAGTCCAGCGTGTCCAGCGAATCGCGGCAGTGCGCGGTGACGAAACGCACCGACTGCGCGTGGTCGCGGTGGGTCAGCGGCACGCCGGCATGGGCGGCGCAGGCCAGCGCGGCGGTGATGCCGGGCACTACTTCATAGGGAATGCCGTGGTCGCGCAGGAATTCCAGTTCCTCGCCACCGCGGCCGAACACGAAAGGATCACCGCCCTTCAGCCGCACCACGCGACGGCCGGCCCGCGCGTGTTCGAGCAGCAATGCGTGGATCGCGTGCTGGGTGGCGTGGTGTCTGCCGGCCTGCTTGCCCACCTCGATGCGCTCGGCGTCGCGGCGCGCCAGTTCCAGCACCTCGGCACTCACCAGGCGGTCGTGCAGGATCACGTCGGCCTCGTTCAGTGCACGCAGGCCGCGCAAGGTCAGCAGCCCCGGATCGCCGGGGCCGGCGCCCACCAGCACCACCGAGCCGGTCGTGGCGGCAGGGTTGGCGTGCAACGCCTGCCCGGCGGCCTCGGCAGCCAGCTTCGGCTGGCCGCTGCGCAGCAAGGCGGCCACCGGGCCGTTGAACAGGCCTTCGTAGAAACGGCGGCGCGCCGCCAGCTCGGGATGGCGGCGGCGGATGCGCCTGCGCAACCGTGCAGCGAGCAGGGCCAGCGGGCCCAGCGAATGGTCGAGCAGGCTTTCCAGCCGTTCGCGCACGAGGCGCGCCAGCATTGGCGCCGCGCCGCCGCTGGAGATCGCCACCACTAGCGGCGCGCGGTCGATTACCGCCGGCACCTGGAAGCTGGACAGCTCCGCGTCGTCCACCACATTGACGAACACGCGCTGCAGGCCCGCGAGTTCGGCGACGTGGGCGTTCAATGCGCGATCGCCGGTGGCCGCCACCACCAGCCACACGTGGTCGAGCCAGTTCGGCGCGAATTCGCCGGCACGGTGCGCGATGCGCCCCTGGCGCGCCCAGCGCTGCAGCTGCAGCGTCAGTTCCGGCGCACCCACGGTCACCTGCGCACCTGCCGCCAGCAAGGCGGCAGCCTTGCGCTCGGCCACGGCGCCGCCACCTACCACCAGCACGGCGCGACGGGAAAGATCGGCGAACAGCGGGTACAGCTTCATGGCGTGGCTTCGACGTCAAGGCCTCGGAAGGGATCACGCTACGCAACGCGCCCGGTGGGCGGAAATAACGATCCCATCCGTGCATATGCCGCTGCAGCATGAATCCGCGAATGCGCCCCTCCCTGCTCGCTCGCCAGAGAAGGGGCCACGATCGATACCGTCCACCGGAATGCTTTCCGTCAGGCATTTATGAACGTCTATCCGTATAGACGTCCGAACAAAAATGCATATACACTGGCTCGCATGGCCATCATCGATGCCGAATCCATCCGACCCAGCACCCGCGTCGTGCGGGCGGGGACGATGCGATGTACGTGCGCGCAGCACGCCGCCACGCCACAGCCGCCGTCCCGACACCCTGGATCGCCATGACCCTGACCCAGCTTCGCTACCTTGTCGCCATCGCCGACTGCCGCCTCAACATCACCGCCGCCGCCGAGCACGTGCATGCCACCCAGCCCGGGGTAAGCAAGCAGCTCAAGCAGCTGGAGGACGAACTCGGCCTGCAGCTGTTCATCCGCAAGGGCAAGAGCCTGGATTCGGCCACCGATGCCGGCGTGCGGGTGATCGAGCGGGCACGGGTGATCCTGGCCGAGGCGCTGAACATCCGCTCGATCGCCGCGAACCTGCGCAACGAGGCGCACGGCGAGCTGCGCATCGCCACCACGCACACGCAGGCGCGCTTCGCCCTGCCCGGCTCGATCGCCGCGCTGAACCGGCGCTACCCGCAGGTCAGCGTGCACCTGCAGCCCAGCGGCGACGCCGAAGTGCTGGCCCTGCTGGAAAGCGGCCGCGTCGACCTGGCGGTGGTCAGCACCTCCGGCGCCGCGCCGGCCGGCGGCATCGCCCTGCCCGCCTACCGCTGGAGCCGCGTGGTGCTTTCGCCACGGGACCATCCGCTGGCGACGCTGGGCCGCGCGCCTACCCTGGCCGAGCTGGCCGCGCAACCGCTGGTGAGCTACGACTCCTCGAAGCGGCCGGAATCCTCGCTGCGCCGCGCCTTCGCCGCCGCCGGGCTGGTGCCGCAGATCGCGATGACCGCCGCCGACGCCGACCTCATCAAGACCTACGTACGCGCGGGACTCGGCATCGGCGTGCTGGCCGAGATGGCGCTGCAGCCGGGCGAGGACGCCGACCTGCAGGTGATCCAGGCAGACGCGTTGCTGCCGCTGTGCACCACCTGGATCGTGCTGCGCAAGGACTGCGTGCTGCGCGACTACACTCTGGAGTGGATCGCGCAGTTCGCGCCGCACCTGGACCGCAGCGACGTGCGCCGCCAGCTCACGCTGGGCATCGCGCCGGAAACCCCGCCCCGCGTGCCGCACTGGCGCGAGGGCCATGATGCCGCCGTCGGCGCCACCCGTGCTGTCGCGGCGGCCTCGCCGCTCACGGCAGTTCGTGCAGGCCGCACTCGCGCTTGAGCCCGAAGAAGCGGGTGTCCTCGGCGTCCATGCCCGGCTCCCAGCGGTGGGTGGTGTGGGTGTCGCCGATGGAGATGTAGCCCTGCTCCCACAACGGGTGGTAGGGCAGGTCGTACTCTTGCAGGTAACGACCCACGTCGCGATCCGTCCAGTCGGCGATCGGGTGCAGCTTCCACCTGCCCGTGCCGGACGAATCCGGCCGCCATTCCACGAAGTCGATCGCGCGGCGGCTGCGTGACTGGCTGCGGCGCAGGCCGGCGAACCAGCCCTGTACGCCCAGCTCGGCCAGCGCGCGTTGCATCGGCTCCACCTTGCGGATGCGGTTGTAGCGGTCCAGTCCCTCGATGCCCTGCTCCCACAGCCTGCCGTAGCGCGCCTCGGCCCAGGCGCGGCCGATGGCGGGGCGATAGACCTTGAGGTTGAGCGCGAGCCGCTCGCTCAGGGTATCGACGAACTGGTACGTCTCGGGAAACAGGTAGCCGGTGTCGATCAGGATCACCGGGATGTCCGGCGCATGGCTCGCCAGCAGGTGCAACGACACCGCCGCCTGCGCGCCGAAGCTGGACGACAGCGCATGCGCGCCTGGCACCTGCGCCAACATCCAGCGCACGCGCGCCGCGGCATCGCGCCCGGCCAGCCAGTGGTTGAGCGCGCGCAGCGCTCCGGCGTCGTTGCCGTCGGCGGGAAGCCCGGGCGCGCTCATGCAATGACCTCCAGCGCGATCTTCTTCGACGCCACGATGCCGGTGCGCAACAGGAAGTCGCCGAAGTGCTCGCCCGGGGCACGCTCGCCGGCATAGCGGGCAAACAATTCGTCCAGGGCCGACAGGATCGCGGCCTCGTCCACGTTCTCGCGATAAACCTGGTTGAGCCGCTGGCCGCGGAAATCCGCCGCCAGGCGCAAGTCGTAGCGCCCCACCGCGCGGCCCACCAGGGCGATTTCGCCGAGGTAGGGACGCGAGCAGCCGTTCGGGCAGCCGGAAAGGCGCAGCAGGATGGCTGCGTCGAGCAGCCCGTGGCGATCCAGCGAAGCCTCCAGCTTGGGCAGCAGCTGCGGCAGGTAGCGCTCACTCTCAGCCATCGCCAGCCCGCAGGTGGGCAGCGCCACGCAGGCGACGGCGTGGCGGCGGATGCCGCTGTGGCGGCGGTAGCCGTCCATGCCATGCGCGGCCACGATGGCGTCGACGTGCTCCCGGTCGGCCGCCTCCACATTGGCGACGATCAGGTTCTGGTTGCAGGTGAGCCGGATGTCTCCGGTATGCACGTGCGCGATCTCGCGCATGCCGCTCAACCAGCGCGCCTCGCCGCCGTCCAGCAGGCGGCCGGACTCCACCTGCAGGGTGAGATGCCAGCGACCGTCATGGCCTTCGATCCAGCCATAACGGTCGCCGTTGTGGTCGAAGCGGAACGGCCGCACCGGCGCCAGCGCGAAGCCCGCGCGCCGTTCGATTTCCGCCTTGACCTTGTCCAGCCCATGCCTGTCGATGGTGTACTTGAAGCGCGCATGCTTGCGCTCCTCGCGGTCGCCCCAGTCGCGCTGCACGGCGATGGTGGCCTCGGCCAGCGTCACCAGGCGCTCGGGCGGCACGAAGCCGATCACGTCGGCAAGTCGCGGATACGTCGACGGGTCGCCATGGCTGGCGCCCATGCCGCCGCCGATCGCCACGTTGAAGCCGGCCAGCTCGCCCTGCTCCAGGATCGCGATCAGGCCCAGGTCCTGGGCGAACACGTCGACGTCGTTGAGCGGCGGGATCGCCACGCCTATCTTGAACTTGCGCGGCAGGTAGGTGGCGCCGTAGAGCGGTTCGTGCTCGGCGGCAGCCGCCTCGCCCACCAGCTGCTCGCCATCCAGCCAGATCTCATGGTAGGCGCGAGTGTTCGGCTTCAGATGCTCGGACAGCTTCGCGGCCCAGGCATAGGCGGCGGCATGTGCCTGCGACTGCACGGGATTGGCATTGCACACCACGTTGCGGTTGACGTCGCCGCAGGCGGCGATGGTGCTGGCCAGCGCGTCGTTGATCGCGGCGATGGTGGGCTTCAGGTTGCGCTTGACGATGCCGTGCCACTGGAAGGTCTGCCGCGTGGTGATGCGCAGGCCGCTGGAGGCGTAGTCGCTGGCGATCCTGTCGAAGGCCAGCCACTGCGCCGGCGTCATCACGCCGCCCGCCAGGCGCGCGCGCACCATGAAGGCGTAGGCGGGCTCCAGCTTTTGCCGCCGCCGCTCGTCGCGGATGTCGCGGTCGTCCTGCTGGTAGCTGCCGTGGAACTTCAGCAGCTTGTTGTCGTCCTCGCTGATCGCGCCGGTGACCGGGTCGGCCAGCCCTTCGGCGATGCCGCCGCGCAGGAAGCGGCTGGTGGCCTTGATGTGTTCGAAATGCGAAGGCATGGGATGGCTAGCTTCTTTTGAAAGTGCGGCGATGGATGGCCGCTTCCTGATCCACGCGTTCGCGGACGAACGCATGGATTCCTAAAGTACGGCCAGGGACGGCCGCTTCTTGACTCTTGCGTTCATGGGTCAACGCACTAATAAACGTCTCTTGCGTAGCGCCCTTCCTGCAGCAGTTCGGCCAGCCAGCCGCGGGCATCTTCGGCGGAGAGGCCGCCATGGGTGGTGGCCACCGCGACCAGCGCCTCGTGCACGTCCTTCGCCATGTGCGTCGCGTCGCCGCAGACATAGAGATGGGCGCCGTCGCGCAGCCAGGCGTATAGTTCGCGGCCGTGTTCGCGCAATCGATGCTGGACGTAGGTCTTGGCGGCGGTGTCACGCGAGAAGGCGAGATCGAGGCGATGCAGCGCGCCGTCCTGCAGTGCCTGCTGCCATTCGGTCTGGTAAAGGAAGTCCTGCGCGAAATGGCGATTGCCGAAGAACAGCCAGTTGCGCCCCGCGGCGCCCACGGCCTGGCGCTCCTGCACGAAGGCGCGGAACGGTGCCACGCCGGTACCCGGCCCTATCATCACGATGTCGCGGCTGGTGTCGGCAGGCAGGCGGAAACGCTCGTTCGGCTCCACGAACACCGGTACGCGCTGCCCGTCGCCGGCCGCGGCGAGGAAGGACGAGGCCGCACCGAAGTGCTCGCTGCCATGGGCGTGGTAGCCCACGACGGCCAGGGCGAGATGCACCTCGTCCTCACCCACCGCCTTTGGGCTGGAGGCGATGGAATACAGCCGCGGGGTGAGCGGGCGCAACGCGGCCACCAGTTGCGCGGCATCCCAGTCCACCGGATGGCGGCGCAGCAGGTCGATCGGCTGGTGCGTGTCGAGCAGCCGGGCCAGCGCCTCGCGCCGCTCCGGTTCCAGCACGCGGGCGAGCGCGGCGTCGCCACTGGCGGCGGCATGCGCAGCCAGCAGCGGGCGGCTCAGCCGGGTCAGCTCGCGCTCGTGGCTCAGCCAGCGCGCCAGCGGCAGTCGGCGACCGTCGTGAGCCACCTCCTGTCCGCCGTCCAGGCGCAGCAGGCGCAGGACTTCGTCCACCAGCACCGGCGGGTTGTGCGGCCACACGCCCAGCGCGTCGCCCGGCTCGTAGCGCAGGCCCGAGCCCTCAAGCGACAATTCGAGGTGGCGCACCTCGCGTGCGCTGTCGCGCGCGACGATGCGCTGGTTTTCCAGCACCTCGGCGGCATACGGGTTTTCGCGGCCGTGCAGCACACTGTTCACCGCGTGCAGGGCCACCGGACGCTGGTTCGCGGCGACAGGCGTGGCCGGCGCGCCCAGCGCCTCGCGCGCCTTTTCCAGCACGCCATCGCTCCAGCTCGCGCCCACCGCCTCGAAATCCACGTCCGCCTCGCCCGGCTCGGCGAAGCGCTGCGCGCCCAGTTCGGCGAAGCGCGCGTCGAGCCGGCGGCTCACCGCGCAGAACTGCGGGTAGCTGGAGTCGCCCAGGCCCAGCACCGCGAATTTCAGCTTCGGCAGCTTCGGGGCGCGCCTGCCGGTGAGGAACTCGACGAAGCCCAGCGCGTCGTCCGGCGGGTCGCCGTCGCCCTGGCTGCTGATCACCAGCGCGAGGTGGCGCTCCTCGGCCAGCTCGCGCGCCGGATAGGCGCCGGTGCGCAGCAGCCGCACGTTCAGGCCCGCCGCCGTGGCGCGCTCGGCCAGCCGCTCGGCTACCCGGCGCGAGTTGCCGGTCTGGCTCCCGTAGAGCACGGTCAGCCGCCCGCCCGCCGTCGCGTTCGGCGCCACGGCCGTGGCGGCGGCGCCCGGCAGGACCACGCTCGTGGACTGCGCCGCCAGGGCGGCGCTCCACGCCGAGATCCAGTACAGATCCGCGGGCGGCAAGCCTTCGGTCAGCCGGTGCAGCAGCGCCAACCGCTCCGCGGCCAGGCCCGGCGTCGGCAGCATCGGTCGTGTGGCAACGCTCACAGGCTTTCCTTTTGGACGTCCATACGTCTTGGCGGCCATGCTATGGCCAGGGATGGCAGGCCTGAAAACACTTGTGGGCATGTGCTTATGCGGGCCGCTCATTTCCGGGCCACCGGCGCGCGTGCTGACATGCGCCGGCCATCCAACCGCGAGTGCCGATGAGCGCCCTGCCGGAATTCCTTGTCTTTGCCCTCGTGGGCGCCGCGGCGCAACTGGTGGACGGTGCGCTGGGCATGGCCTACGGCGTGACCTCGGCGGGACTGCTGCTGGGCCTGGGCATGCCGCCGGTGATGGCCAGCGCCAGCGTGCACTACGCGGAGACCTTCACCTGCGGAGCCTCGGGGCTCAGCCACCTCGCGGCCGGCAATGTGCGGCGGCGCCTGTTCCTGGCGCTGGCGATTCCCGGCGTGATCGGCGCCCTGCTCGGCGCGTGGCTGGCGGTGCACCTGCCCACGCAGTGGATGCGCATCGCGCTGGCGCCCTACCTGCTTGGCATGGGCCTGTTCCTGTTGCTGCGCGGCGCGAAGCGCGCCGGTGAATGCACCGAACCGCCGCGCGGCACCTCGTTGCTGGGTGCGGCGGCCGGCTTCCTCGACGCGGTCGGCGGTGGCGGCTGGAGCGCCCTGACCGCCACCACCCTGCTCGCCCGCGGATTGCAGCCTCGCGTGGTGATCGGCAGCGTGCACCTGGCCAAATGCGTGGTGAGCATCGCCGCCAGCGCCGCCTTCCTGTTCGGCATCGGCGCCGGCCACGGGGTAGCCGTGCTGGGATTGATCGCGGGGGGCATCCTCGCGGCCCCGTGCGGCGCGTTCTTCATCCGCCGCATCCCGGCGCGTGCCGCCACCGTGCTGGCCGGGCTGGCGGTATTGGCGCTGGGTATCAACAACGCGGTGCGTGTGCTGCATTGAGGGTTTGCCTGCGGGGGCGTTGCCGCAGGCGGTGGAGTGGTTTCGGTCGCCTGTCGCTGGGGACGAAGCGGTTTCGACCGCCTGACGGCACCCGACTCACTTCTCTTTGCTGGTCCAAAGAGAAGTAACCAAGGGAAATGGCCTGGTTCAACCCGCCAGGATTACGAGCAGGACGTTTCGAGGTTCTTGGAGCCACTTCTGCCTGCGCGATACACGATACGGCCATACCGCGCCGTATTCGGGAGCCGAGGGAGCAAAGCCTCGCGGCGCTACGCGCCGCTTTGGCTTACTTTGCTCTAGCCGTTGCTTCTGCGCGCAGGAGCGCGCTGCTCTTTCCGGGGCCCCTGGGCGGCGATGAGGCGGGGACGATCAGGCCGCGCAGCGGGCGAGGCCAGGGATGGCCTCGCCTTTTCGCGCGGGCAGGAGCCCGCTCGAAAAGCCCGGCCCCGACTCACGGACTTGCCGGGCAGGATGCCCGGCAAGCGCCAACCGGGGTGGCCTTCTCTTTGGGTTACTTTTTTCTTGGCCACCCAAGAGAAAAGTAACCCGGGCCGCGGCAGCGGCACGAAACCGTTTTGAAACTTGCCCGAGGGCAACAGCCATCTCCTCCGCCATCTACAATGCGCGAATGACACCCGCCCCCACTCCCCGCAAGACCATGCTCCCTCTCGAAGTGCGCGGTTCCACCCGGCAGCCGCTGGGCATGCCGCCCGCGCAGTTCCTGCGCGACTACTGGCAGAAGCGCCCGCTGCTGATCCGCAACGCCTTCCCGGATTTCGTGCCGCCGATCCAGCCCGAGGATCTGGCCGGCCTGGCCTGCGAGGAAGGTGCGCTGTCGCGGCTGATCCGCCACGACGAGGCACGCGAGCGCTGGCAGGTGAAGACCGGCCCGCTGACCGAGGCCGACTTCGCGAAGACCGGCGACGCGAACTGGACCCTGCTGGTGCAGGACGTGGACAAGTGGGACGCCGACGTGGCCGCCCTGCTGGAGGCTTTCGCCTTCCTGCCCAGCTGGCGGGTGGACGACATCATGATCTCCTACGCCGAGCCCGGCGGCGGCGTGGGCGCGCACGTGGACCAGTACGACGTGTTCCTGCTGCAGGGCCTGGGCCAGCGGCACTGGGCGATCAGTACCGACCCCGCCGCGCCGAAGGACTTCCGCCCCGACGTGGAGCTGAAGCAGCTGCGCGAGTTCACGCCGACCCACGAATGGCTGCTGGAGCCGGGCGACATGCTCTACCTGCCGCCCGGCGTGCCGCACGACGGCGTGGCCTTCGGCGGGCCCTGCATGACGATCTCGGTGGGCATGCGCGCACCCTCGCAGGGGGAATTGACCGGCGACCTCGCCGACTACCTTGCCGAGCGGCTGCACGACGACCAGCGCTACGCCGACCCCGACCTCGCACCGGCCAGGGCGCCCGGGGAGATCGACGACGCGTCGCTGGCGCGGCTGCGCCGGGCGCTGCCGTTCGCCGCCGCGCTGGACGAGGACACCCTGCGCGACTGGTTCGGCCGCTTCATCACCCGCTACCGCAACGCGCAGACCCCGGCCGCGCCCGACCGTCCCGTCACCGAGGCCGCGCTGCGCAAGCGGCTCGCCGCCGGCGCGCGCCTGCTGCGCCATCCGTGGTCTCGCATGGCGTGGAGCCGCGGCAAGTCCGGCTGCACCCTGTATGCGAACGGCCAGGCCTGGCCGGCCTCGGCGGCGCTGGCGCGGCAGCTGTGTGCGCAGCGCGAGATCGCGTTCGATGCCGCGCCGTCCACGGCGGCGGGCGAGTTGCTGCTGGCGCTGGTCAACGACGGGCACCTGGTGCTGCGCAGGGCACGCCGGCGGTGAACGCCCCGGCCGACGACGACGGGCGCCGGGCGATCGACGGCCGCGAGGCATTGGCCGCCGCACGGCTGCAACTGCTGGTCGCCGCGCGCCACCGGCTGGCGCTGCACTTGCCCCTGCTCGGCCGCGACGACTACGGCAACGACGCGGAACTGGCCGAGCTCAAGCGCATCGCCACCTCCGGCCGCCGTGCCGGGATCCGCATCCTGCTGCACGACCCTGCCACCGCGCTGCGCGACGGCCACCGGCTGATCGCGCTGTTCCAGCGCCTTTCCAGCGCGATCGCGATCCGCACGCCGGTGGAGGACGTGGATCGCCAATGTGCCAGCGCCTGGCTCACCACGGACACCGGGGGCTACCTGTACCTGCCCGACGCCGGCCGCCCGCAGGGGCGCATGGCGCTCTCCGACCGCGCTGCGCAGGCGCCGCTGCAGCAGCAGTTCGAGGAGATGTGGGAGCGCTCGGCCCGCGCAAGCGAGCTGCAGGCCCTGGACTTGTAGCAGCTGCTGAACGCCCGGTTCACCTCGACGGCACGCGCCCCGGGTGCCGCAAAACGCGACCGGGGGCCGTTTGCGACCAAAGTCGCGGCGGCCCGTGCTTGAAATCCCTTGCGCGAGGCCCGATCCGGGCCGTGCATGGGTTGCCGCTGCGCAGCAACGCAAGGCTATAATTAACAGGATTTTTCGCCGGCGATCCGTGCCGCCGAAGGATCGCCGCAAGCCTCCCTTCCCTGCCGGTGGTGACGTGAGTACAAACCTGATCCGCGAGTTCTTCGAATCCTCGCAACTCGCTGGCGGCAACGCCGATTACGTCGAATCCCTGTACGACGCCTGGCTGGCCGACCCCGCGTCGGTTTCCGCCGAGTGGAGCAAATACTTCGAGACGTTCAGGGGCCGCGAGGCCGGCGACGTCCCGCACGGCAACGCCATCGCGCGCATCGAGGCGGCGCAGAAGCAGCGCCATGTCGTGGCCGCCGCGCCGGTCAGCGACGAACACGCGCGCAAACAGGCCGGCGTGCTGCGCCTGCTGACCGCCTACCGCTCGCGCGGCCACCTCGCCGCCGACCTCGACCCGCTGGGCCTGGCGCACAAGATGGAGGCGCCCGATCTCGGCCTTGCCTTCCACGGTCTCTCCGAAGCCGACCTCGACACCGAGTTCGACTGCGGCACCTATGCCGGTGGCGGCCAGCGCATGAAGCTGCGCGAGCTGTGGGCGCGCCTCAAGAAGGTGTACACGCGCAGCATCGGCGCGGAGTTCATGTACATCTCCGACCACGCGCAGCGCAACTGGATCTACAGCCGCCTGGAGCAGGCCAACGGCAGCGCCGGCCTCGACGCCGCAGGCAAGCAGCGCGTGCTGGAGGGCCTCACCGCCGCCGACGGCCTGGAGCGCTACCTCCACACGAAATACGTCGGCCAGAAGCGCTTCTCGCTGGAAGGCGGCGACAGCCTGATCCCGATGCTGGACGACGTGGTGCGCGCCGCCGGCGACAACGGCATCAAGGAAGTGGTGATCGGCATGGCCCACCGCGGCCGCCTCAACGTGCTGGTCAACATCCTCGGCAAGCCGCCGAAGACCCTGTTCGACGAGTTCGAGGGCCGCTTCGAGCACCCTGACGATCCCGCGCACTCCGGCGACGTGAAGTACCACATGGGCTTCTCCGCCGACGTCAAGACGCCCAGGGGCGGTACCCACGTGGCGCTGGCGTTCAACCCCTCGCACCTGGAAATCGTCAACCCGGTGGTGGCCGGCTCCGTGCATGCGCGCCAGGTGCGCCGCCACGACGGCGCCCACCAGCAGTCGATGGCGGTGCTGATCCACGGCGACGCCGCGCTGGCCGGCCAGGGCGTGAACATGGAACTGTTCAACATGTCGCAGGCCCGCGGCTTCAAGATCGGCGGCAGCCTGCACATCGTGGTGAACAACCAGGTGGGCTTCACCACCTCCAACCCGCAGGACGCGCGCTCCACGATGTACTGCACCGACCTGGCCAAGATGGTCAACGCACCGGTGCTGCACGTGAACGGCGACGATCCGGAGGCGGTGATCGAAGCCACCCGCCTCGCCTACGATTTCCGCAAGACCTTCCGCAAGGACGTGGTGATCGACCTGGTGTGCTACCGCCGCCACGGCCACAACGAGGCCGACGAGCCGACCGCCACCCAGCCAGTGATGTACCAGGTCATCAAGAAGCTGCCGCCCGCGCGCGAGCTGTACGGCCAGCAGTTGGCGAAGGAGGGCGTGATCGCCGACGGCGACGTGCAGAAGCGCTTCGACGCCTACCGCGACCGCCTGGAAGCGGGCAAGCCGATGACCGAGCTCGACCCCTCGCCGAAGCGCGACATCCACATCGACTGGACGCGCTTCCTCAACGGCAAGCTGTCCGACAAGACCGACACCACGCTGCCAAAGCAGAAGCTGGTGGAGCTGGCCAACAAGCTGCTGGACATCCCCAAGGAGATCGCCCTGCAGTCACGCGTGGCGAAGATCTACGACGATCGCCGCAAGATGGCTTCCGGCCAGCAGCCGGGCGACTGGGGCTTCGCCGAGAACCTGGCCTATGCCAGCCTGATCGACGCCGGCTGCAACCTGCGCCTGGTGGGCCAGGATTCGGGCCGCGGCACCTTCTTCCACCGCCATGCGGTGCTGCACGACCAGAAGGATGGCCATACCTTCATGCCGCTGGCCACGATCCGCGACGGCGCCGACGTGGAAGTGATCGACTCGCTGCTCAGCGAGGAGGCGGTGATGGCTTTCGAATACGGCCATTCCACCACCGACCCCGACACACTCAACATCTGGGAAGGCCAGTTCGGCGACTTCGCCAACGGCGCCCAGGTGGTGATCGACCAGTTCATCAGCTCGGGCGAAGCGAAGTGGAATCGCCTGTGCGGCCTGGCGCTGTTCCTGCCGCACGGTTACGAGGGCCAGGGCCCGGAGCATTCGTCCGCACGCCTGGAGCGTTTCCTGCAGCTGTGCGCGTTCGACAACATGCAGGTGTGCGTGCCCACCACGCCAGCGCAGGATTTCCACATGATCCGCCGTCAGATGCTGCGCCCGGTGCGCAAGCCGCTGATCGTGATGACGCCGAAGTCGCTGCTGCGCCACAAGCTGGCCGTGTCGACGCTGGACGAGCTGGCCAACGGCAGCTTCCAGCTGGTGATCGGCGAGCACCGCGAGCTGGCCGCCAAGAAGGTGAAGCGCGTGGTGCTGTGCGCCGGCAAGGTCTACTACGACCTGCTGGAAGAGGCCGAGAAGCGCGGCCTCGCCGACGTGGCCATCGTGCGCGTGGAGCAGCTCTACCCGTTCCCGCGCGCCGAGGTGTCCGCCGAGCTGGAGAAGTACCCGGCCGCGAAGGAAGTGTTGTGGTGCCAGGAGGAACCGATGAACCAGGGCGCCTGGTTCCAGATCCGCCACCACCTGCAGGCCTGCGTGGGCCCGAAGCACAGCCTCTCCTACGCCGGCCGCGCGCGCTCGCCGGCGCCGGCCGCGGGCCACCTCAACACCCACGTCGCCGAGCAGGCCGCGCTGGTCGAGCAGGCGCTGGCTGCGCCGATCGGCACCGACCACTCCGCGGAGTAAGCTTCCGAGCATCCCGCGGCCAGGGACGGCCGCTTTCGATTCTTCTGATTTTTGCGCTCCAGGGCGAGCGCACCAACCCCAAGGGCCCGTCATGTCCATCGAAGTCAAAGTCCCCGTCCTGCCCGAGTCGGTCTCCGACGCCACCATCGCCACCTGGCACAAGAAGGCCGGCGATGCGGTGAAGCGCGACGAGAACCTGGTCGACCTGGAAACCGACAAGGTGGTGCTGGAGGTGCCCGCACCGGTCGACGGCGTGATCAAGGAGATCAGGCAGGACACCGGCGCCACGGTGAACAGCCAGCAGGTGATCGCGATCATCGAGGAAGGCGCCGCTGCTCCGGCGCCGGCGCCGGCCGCGAAGGAAGAGCCGAAGGCTGGCGCGCCCGCCCCGGCCGCGCCGAAGGCTGCCGCCGCCGAGCTTTCGCCCGCCGCGCAGCGGGTCGCGACCGAGAACAAGGTCGACACCTCCGCCATCGCCGGCACCGGCCGCGACGGCCGCATCATCAAGGAAGACGTGGTCAGCGCCGGTGCGCGCCCGGCCGCAGCCCCCGCCGCCGCGCCGGCCGCAAAGCCCACGCCGGGCGCCCGCCCGGAAGAGCGCGTGCCGATGACCCGCATGCGCGCGAAGATCGCCGAGCGCCTGATGCAGTCGAAGAACTCGATCGCCATGCTCACCTCGTTCAACGAGGTGAACCTGGCCGCGGTCAGCAAGATGCGCAAAGACCTCGGCGAGCAGTTCCAGAAGGAACACGGCGTCAAGCTCGGCTTCATGAGCTTCTTCGTCAAGGCCACGGTCGAGGCGCTGAAGCGCCACCCGATCGTCAACGCCTCGGTGGACGGCAACGACATCATCTACCACGGCTACCAGGACGTCTCGATCGCGGTTTCCACCGACAAGGGCCTGGTCACACCGGTACTGCGCAACGCCGAGAACATGAGCTTCGCCGACGTCGAGAAGGCCATCGCCGACTATGCCAAGAAGGCGCGCGACGGCAAGCTGACCCTGGAGGACCTGCAGGGCGGCACCTTCACCATCACCAACGGCGGCACCTTCGGTTCGCTGCTCTCCACCCCGATCGTAAACCCGCCGCAGAGCGCCATCCTCGGCATGCACACGATCAAGGAGCGCGCCGTCGTCGAGAACGGCCAGGTGATCGCCGCGCCGATGATGTACATCGCGATCAGCTACGACCACCGCATCATCGACGGCAAGGACGCGGTGTTGTTCCTGGTCGACATCAAGAACCAGCTCGAGAACCCGCAGCGGATGCTGCTTGGCCTCTAAGCATCACCGCATCGCCCCCTCTCCGTGTGGGAGAGGGGTTGGGGTGAGGGTTCGGCATCGCCGCGACGCCTCGCTCCGCACGCACCCTCACCCGCCCTTTGGGCATCCTCTCCCGCAGGGAGAGGGACAGAAGCGAGAAACACCATGAGCGACCAACAATTCGACGTCATCGTCATCGGTGGCGGCCCGGCCGGCTATCACGCCGCCATCCGCGCTGCGCAGCTGGGCCTGAAGACCGCCTGCATCGACGCCTGGGCCGGCAAGGACGGCAAGCAGGCGCTGGGCGGCACCTGCCTCAACGTGGGCTGCATCCCGTCCAAGGCGCTGCTCGATTCGTCCAAGCAGTTCTACAACATCGCACACAACCTGCCAGTGCACGGCATCAGCGTGGACAACGCCAAGGTCGACCTGGGCACCTTCATCGGCCGCAAGGACAAGATCGTCAAGCAGTTCACCGGCGGCGTGGCTCAGCTGTTCAAGGCGAACAAGATCACCAGCTTCTTCGGCAAGGGCAAGCTGTTGAAGGGCAACCAGGTGGAGATCACCGGCAACGACGGCGCCAAGCAGACCATCAGCGCCACCAACGTGATCCTGGCCTCCGGCTCGGTGCCGATCGAGCTGCCGTTCGCCAAGTTCGACGGCAAGCACATCATCGACAACGCCGGCGCCCTGGACATCAACGAAGTGCCCAAGCGCCTGGGCGTGATCGGCGCGGGCGTGATCGGCCTGGAGCTGGGCAGCGTGTGGCGCCGTCTGGGTGCCGAAGTGACCGTGCTCGAGGCCCTGCCCGACTTCCTCGGCGCCGCCGACGCGGACATCGCCAAGGTGGCGCTGAAGGAGTTCAAGAAGCTCGGGCTGGACATCAAGCTGGGCGCCAAGCTGGCCAAAGCCGAGGTGAAGAAGAACGAAGTCCACCTCACCTACACCGACTCCGACGGCGAGCACAGCCTGGTGGTCGACAAGCTGCTGGTCGCCGTGGGCCGCCGTGCCTACACCGACGGCCTGCTGTCCGACGACTGCGGCGTGAAGCTGGACGAGCGCGGCCGCATCGCCGTGGACGACCACTGCCACACCGGCGTCGACGGCGTCTGGGCGGTGGGCGACGCGGTGCGCGGCCCGATGTTGGCGCACAAGGGCTTCGAGGAAGGCATTGCCGTGGCTGAGTGGATCGCCGGTAAGTCGGGCCATGTCGCCTACGACACGATTCCGTGGGTGATCTACACCGAGCCGGAAATCGCCTGGGCCGGCAAGACCGAAAAGCAGCTCAAGGACGAAGGCGTGCCGTACAAGGTCGGCACCTTCCCGTTCGCCGCCATCGGCCGCGCCGTGGCGATGAACGAAGCCGTCGGCCAGGTGAAGATGCTCGCCCATGCCGACACGGACCGCATCCTCGGCGTGCACATGGTCGGACCGGGCGTATCCGAGCTGATCGCCGAGTGCGTGGTGGCGATGGAGTTCAAGGGCTCCTCCGAAGACCTGGCCCGCATCGTCCACGCCCATCCGACCCTGTCGGAAGCCGTGCACGAGGCGGCGCTGTCGGTGGACAAGCGCGCCATCCACAAGGGCAACTGAGGTCAGGATGACCTCGCCCCGGGCCGCACATGGAGGTGCGTGGATCCGGGATCCATGCGGCCCGCTTGTGGCGACACGGCGGGTCGCCGTTTTTCCGCCGTCCTCCCGACCGTAGCCGAGGTGACGGCCACCTCCTGAGCGCAGGCGTCCCATGCCACAGCCCACCTCCCTCTGCGTCTACTGCGGCTCCAGCGCCGGCAGGCATCCCGAATACGCCGAACGGGCGCGCGCCTTCGGCACCGAGATGGCGAAGCGCGGCATCGCGCTGGTGTACGGCGGCGGCAACGTGGGCCTGATGGGCATCGTCGCCGACGCGGTGCTGGCCGGCGGCGGCAAGGCCGTCGGCGTGATCCCGCGCCAGCTGGTCGAGCGCGAAGTGGCGCACAAGGACCTCAGCGAGCTGGTGGTGGTGGACACCATGCACCAGCGCAAGACGCGCATGTTCGAGCTGTCCGACGCCTTCGTCGCGCTGCCCGGGGGGTTCGGCACCATGGACGAGATGTTCGAGATGCTGACCTGGGCCCAGCTCGGCCTGCACCGCTACCCCTGCGCCTTCCTCGACGTGCGCGGCTATTACCGCGACCTGCGCGCGATGATGGACCACATGGTCGGCGAGCGCTTCGTGCGCGCCGGGCAGCGCGACAGCATCTGGTTCGGCGAGGAGATCGGCGCGCTGTTCGACTGGATGCAGGACTACGAGGGTATCCACCAACCCAAGTGGATCGACCGCGACAGCGTGCACGCCTGAGCCAGGCGGGGAGATGACGATGACCGACTTCCGCGCCTTCCGCATCCACAACGACGACGCCGGCTACCGTGCCGGCATCGAGGAAATGGCCACCGACGCGCTGACGCCCGGCGAGGTGCTGGTCAAGGTGGCCTACTCCTCGGTCAACTACAAGGACGCACTGGCCGGCACCGGCAAGGGCCGCATCCTGCGCCGGTATCCGCTCAACGGCGGCATCGACGTGGCCGGCCACGTGGTCGCCTCCACCGACCCCGCGTTCAAGGAAGGCGACGCGGTGCTCTGCACCGGCAGCGGCCTGTCCGAGACCCGCGATGGCGGCTACGCCGGATACGCACGGCTGGAGGCGCGCTGGACGATCCCACTGCCGCAAGGTCTTTCGCTGCGCGAGAGCATGATCCTCGGCACTGCGGGCTTCACCGCGGCACTGGGCCTGCAGCACATGCAGGACAACGGCCAGACGCCCGCGCTGGGCCCGATCGCCGTCACCGGCGCCAGCGGCGGCGTGGGCCAGCTCGCGATCGACATCTACAGCCGCGCCGGCTACGCGGTGCACGCGATCAGCGGCAAGACCGAGCATTTCGATTTCCTGCACTCGCTGGGCGCGGCCGCCTGCATCGACCGCCATGCGCTCGCCTTCAGCGGCAAACCGATGGACTCGGCCCGCTTCGGCGGCGCGCTGGACAATGTGGGCGGCGCCATGCTGGCCGGCCTGCTGCCGCTGATCGCGCCGTACGGCAATGTGGCGATCTGCGGCAACGCCGGCGGCATCGCCTTTGACGGCACGGTGATGCCCTTCATCATCCGCGGCGTGAACCTGCTGGGCGTGGCCTCGGCCGGCACCGCGCGCGCCATGCGCGAGCGCGTCTGGGAGAAGCTTTCGGGCGACTGGAAGCCGCGCCACCTGCAGCGCATCGCCACCCGCGAGGCGACGCTGGACGAGCTGCCCGACGTATTCGCCCGCATGCTGGCCGGGGATTCCTTCGGCCGCACCGTGGTGCGCATCGCCGCAAACTGAGGCTTGCGGCTTGGAAGCACCGCGCCACAAGCATAGAATCCACCGAAACAACAAGGGGACACCGACCTTATGGCACGCATCCTGATCGTCGACGATTCGCCGTCGCAGCTCCTGGGCCTGAAGCGCATCGTGGAGAAGCTCGGCCACGAGACCCTCACCGCCGAGGATGGCGCCGCCGGCGTCGAGGTGGCCAAGCGCGAGATCCCCGACCTGATCCTGATGGACGTGGTGATGCCCAACCTCAACGGCTTCCAGGCCACCCGCACCATCAGCAAGGACGCCAGCACGGCGCATATCCCGGTGGTGCTGGTCACCACCAAGGACCAGGAAACCGACAAGGTGTGGGGCATGCGCCAGGGCGCACGCGCCTACGTCACCAAGCCGATCAAGGAAGAAGAGCTGGTGGCCACGCTGAAGGAGCTGCTGCCGGCCTGAGCTGGTTCCGGCGTCGCCACGGAAAACGGCGCCTCGCGGCGCCGTTCTCGTTTGGCGACCACGATCCCTGGCGCCTGCCCTCCGGCCATCGCCGGCGCGATGCCACTGTCGCTCCCGGCGGCCGCATCCGCCGGCACGGAGTTCAGCGGCGCGGGTCGTAGTCTGCGAACTGCGCGCGCAGCGCCTCGTAGGTCGCGCGCTGCTCGTCGCTGGCCGCGGCCGGCACGCGGATCGACAGCTCCACCAGCTGGTCGCCAGGGTGCGCACCCGGCATGCCGCGCCCCTTCAAGCGCAGCTTGCGCCCAGATTGCGACCCGGCCGGAATGCGCAGCTCCACCGTACCGGCCAGGGTCGGCACCGGCACCGTGGCGCCCAGCGCCGCTTCCCACGGGCTGATCGGCAGCACGTGCAGCACGTTGCGGCCTTCCAGCTTGAAACGGGCGTCGTCGCGAATACCCACTTCCAGCAGCAGGTCGCCTTTCGGCCCGCCATGGCCGCCGGGATGGCCCTGCCCTGTCAGCCGGATCACCTGGCCCGGCTGGATGCCGGCGGGAATCTTCACCTCCAGCACGCGCTCCTCGCCGCGCCCATCGTGAAGCGACAGCCGGGTGCGGCCGCCGTCGAACGCGGTCTGCAGGTCGATCTCAACCCTGGCCTGCACGTCCTGCCCGCGGCGCGCGCGCGGCTGGCCGCGCTGGCCGTGGCCACCGGCGGCGCGGCCGAACAGGCTCTCGAAGAAGTCGCTGAAATCGCCGTCGCCGCCGAAGTCGAAGTTCCTGCCCTGCCCTTCGCCCCAGCCCGGCGGCGGCCGGAACTGCTCGCCGCCACGGTAACCGCCTGCGCGCAGCTGGTCGTAGGCGCGACGCTTCTCGGCGTCCAGCAGCACCTCCTGTGCCTCGTTCGCGGCCTTGAACTTGTCCTCGGCGCCCGCTTCCTTGTTCTTGTCCGGGTGGTATTTGCGCGCCAGCTTGCGGTAGGCGGTCTTGATCTCCGCCTCGCTGGCCTCGGGCTTCACACCCAGGATCTCGTAATAGTCTTTGAATTCCACCGCCGCTCCTCTCTGACGTTCGGCCCACCGCCATCCTGCCGGCGGGTCGAGTCGGCGGGCCGGCGCATGTCCGGCCCCGCCTCCGCCGATCAGGCACTGGGCGTGCCTGATCGCGTGCGACACTTCCGTGCGTCGCGGTCGCGCAACCCCCGGGCCGCGAGGCAGCCACACCAACGCCGAACGGCCCACGGCGGATCATCGTCCGCCGCAGGCCGCACCCGCAAGTTCCGCGGAACTCAGTGGCTGGCGTCGATCGCGATGCGGCGCGGCGCGCTCTCGGCCTTCTTCGGTATCACGATCTCCAGCACGCCCTGGCGGTTGCTGGCGGTGATGCGTTCGGCGTCGACGCTGTCCGGCAGCACGAAGCGGCGATGGAACGGACCGTGCGACCGCTCCTGCCGCGAGAAGCGGCCGGGCGCATCGGCCGGCTCGGCCGCGCGCTCGCCGCTGATCGACAACACGTTGCGATCCATGTTCACCTCGATCGCCGCGGGATCGACGCCGGGCACGTCGGCACGGATGACGAAACGTCCGTCTTCCTCGCGGATGTCGACGCGCGGCGCCCACGACGCCCCGCCCGTCGGCAGGCTGCCGTCGTGCTCCGCGACACGGTCGAATGCACGGCGAAACGCCCGCGCGTCGTGCGGCAGGCCCCACATCACGTGATGGTTCAGGCTCATCGGAAAACTCCTCGGCATGGATTGCGGCACGCTGCCGCCTGCCCGGGAAGATAGGTGCGCCGCGCGGCGATTCAAGGCGACAACGCCCGGCCGCAGCGGCTAGCATCGACGGATTGCCACTGCCCCAGGGAGCGCGCCATGAGCATCCGGATCGGCCAGCCTTTGCCCGACATCGAGATCAAGACCATCGCCGAGGGCCGCATCGAGCCCACCCGCACCGGCGCGTTGTTCGCCGACCGCAAGGCAGTGCTGTTCGCCGTCCCGGGCGCCTTCACCCCGACCTGTTCGGAGAAGCACCTGCCGGGCTACGTGCAGCAGCATGCGGCCTTCGTGGCGCGCGGCATCGCCGTGTACTGCCTCGCGGTCAACGACGCCTACGTGATGCAGGCCTGGGCCGCGTCGCAGCACGTGCCTCCCGGCCTGCTGCTGCTCGCCGACGGCAACGCCGACTTCACCCGCGCGCTGGGCCTGGAACGGGACGGCAGGGACTACGGCATGGGCCTGCGCGCGCGCCGCTTCGCGCTATACGCGGAAGACGGCGTGGTGCGCCAGCTGCACGTCGAGGCACCGGGCGAGTTCCGCGTCTCCGGCGCGGAGGCGATGCTGGCGGCGCTCCCCGGCTGAACCCGGTCGCGCGAACAGGCCGGACCGGCGCTATAGTCCAGCGCGTCGCGCCGATGCCTGGCCGATCGCGGCTCGCCTCGCCGGCCGCGCCATCCGTCGTTCGAGGGGAACCGCCATGCGCTACGCCTTGTTCGAAAGCCAGCGGGACGCGCTGCTGCTCGTCGCCCGCATCCTGATGATGCTGCTGTTCGTGCTGTTCGGCTGGGAAAAGCTGACCGACTTCAGCGGCACCAGCGCCTACATGGCGGCCGAAGGTCTGCCCCTGCCCGCCGTGACCGCTGCCGTGGTCATCCTGATGGAGTTCTTCGTGGGCCTGGCGATCGTGCTCGGCTTCTGGACACGGCCGCTGGCCCTGCTGCTGGCCCTGTACACGCTGGGCACGGCGCTGGTCGGGCACCGTTACTGGACGATGGCTGGCGCGGAGCACATGGCCAACATGATCAACTTCTACAAGAACCTGTCGATCATCGGCGGCCTGCTGCTGCTCTGCCTCACCGGGCCCGGCAGGTATTCGATCGATCGACGATAGGACGCTACGGCGGGGCAGCGCTCAGAAATCCCGGCTGCCGCTCAGCAGCACGCTGCGACCGCGGTGCAGCGGCACGAAGGTTTCGTCGAACACCGCATCGTGCAGGTTGCGGTCGAACAGGTTGCGTACGCCCAGTGTCACGCTCCAGCGCACGGCCTGGTACGACAGGTTCGCATCCACGCGGGCCTGCCCCGGTATCGCGAAATACGCCGAGCCGTCCGACAGCTGGCCGCGGCTCGCGCTGCGCGCCAGCACGCCGCCGGCGATGCCCCAGCCGCGCAGGGTCCCGCGCCGGAGCCGGTAGCTGGCCCACAGGTTGAAGCGCTGCCTCGGCGTGCCGATGGGCTGCGAGCCGTCGTGGTTGCGCACCATCGCGTCGGTCCAGGCGGCGCTGAGGTCCAGCCCCGGCGCGGGCCGGCCGTTGAACTCCAGCTCGATGCCGCGATTGGTCTGCCCCGGTCCGGGAATGCCGAAATACGGCGGCTTGGGCGAGCTGAGGTCCGTGCTGTGGTCGAGCATGATGCGGTAGGCCGCCACGGTGAGCATCGCGCGCTGGCCGAACAGCATCAGCTTCGTCCCCGCTTCCAGCTGGCGCGAGCGCGACGGCAGCAGCGGCTGGCCGTTCTTGCCCAGCACCTCGTCGGCCTGGAAACCGCTGGTGGCGCTGGCATACAGCGACAGCAGCGGCGTGAGCTTGTAAAGCAGCCCGGCGTTCGGCACCCATTGCGACTTGTGCTGGGTCGAGGAGTTGCCGTTGGCGTCCTGCGTCACGAGCTCGTAGGTGGTGCGCCGCAAGGCCAGCAACACGTTCCAGCGTTCGCCCAGCGCGAGCTGGTCCTGCAGGAACAGTGCGTGGTCGGTCGACCAGGGGTCGCCCGGGAAGTGCATGTCGAAGCCGCTGCCCGGGCCGGTCACCGCCGCCGCCGGCGGCAGCGGCGGACTGGCAAACAGGTTGTACGTGGCCTGGGCGGTGGTGCCGAACGCGTCGTCGAGGCTGCCGGACTGTGCCCGCGAATAATCGAGGCCCGCGACCAGCACGTGGCGGACCGCGCCATCGCCGAAACGTCCTACCACGTCGTTCTGCACGGTGTAGAACGCATCGCCGTAACGGAACCGTTCGGCCAGCGCCTGCGCATCACCGTTCGGCGAGAAGCCCGCGAGGTTCCACTCCTGCACCGACGATCCCTGGCGCACGTACTGGCCACGGCTGCGCAAGGTCCAGTCGGTGCCGAATCGGTGTTCGAACACGTAGGAAAGCCGGGTGGTGCGGAACAGCGAGTGGTCGCCCGGGTTGCCGGTCATCAGGCCTGGCGGGGTCGCGGTGGAGAGGCTGCCGCCCAGCATCACCGCATAATCGGGAATGGGCTCTCGCCGCACGATGCGCTCGGCGGAAACCACCAGCTTGTTCGCCGTGTCCCGCCAGCTTATCGACGGCGCCAGGTAGCCGGCGCGCTGGCCGCGCCGGCCCTGGCGGCTGCGGTCGGCGTATTCGCCGGAGGCGACCAGGCGATACGTCCAGTGCCCGCTCTTGCCGAGCGGGCCGCCGAGGTCGACGCCGAGCTGGCTGTCGCCATACTGGCCCAGCGCGAACTCGAGCCGGCGCACGGGCGCCGCCGTCGGCTGCTTCATCATCAGGTTGATCAAGCCGCCGAAGTTGTTGCTGACCGAGGCGTCGCCGATGATCGCCTGCGGCCCTTTCAGCACCTCGACGCGGTCGATGCCGATCAGCGGAGGCAGATCGCCGTAGGAAACGATGCTGTTCGGCAAGCCGTCGATCATGCCGTTGCCGACCTGGAAACCGCGCACCAGGAATACCGGCAGCGCGTCCGCGCCGTCCAGGAACTGCACGCCGGCCACGTTGCGCACGGCGTCGGCCACGGTGCGCGCCTGCTGCGAATCCAGCAGCTCGTGCGGCACCTCGCTGACCGAGGCCGGCAGTTCGAGCAGGTCGGTGTCGATGCGCGTGGCGCCACTGGCGATGTCGACCAAGTAGCCGCCCTGGTCGACCACACCGGTGGCGACCACCGGCGCCAGCTGCCGGACATCGCCTCCCGCGGCAGATAGGGCGGCGCGCCCGGTGCCGTTCTCGCCGGCGGCGAGGGGCTTCACCACCACCGTCCCGGCATCGGCATAGCGGTAGGCCAGCCCGGTGCCCGCCAGCAGCCGGTCGAGCGCGGCCGCCGCGGTGCAGTCGCCGGCGACTCCAGGCGAGCGGACGGCATCGACCCTGCCACCGGCCGTGAGCACCTGCACGTTCGCCTGGCGGCCGAATGCGATCAGCGCCGTGGAAAGCGCCTGCGGCGGTATCGCGAAATGCAGCGTGGCCGCAACCGCGGCATGGCCCGGCGTGGCCGCGGCGGCGAACGCGACCGTCGGCAGCAGGCTCCCGATGGCTGGCAGCAGGCCGGACCGCCTCATGACATCCGCTTGTCCCGGGTGAAAGCGACAAGTGTGGCATGCGCCGGGGGCGAATGCAGCGGGGGCGGCGCCTTGCGGATGCGCGGCTCCGTCAGCGCTGCCGCGGCGCCCTTCCGTCCCCGGAGAGGGTCACCGCGTGCTCGCCCATACGCACCTGCAGCGGGAACACCTGGGGCAAGGCGCGCAGCCAACCGTCGATCTCGTCGGTGCGCACTGTGCCGGTGAAGCTGAGACCGCTCAGGTCGACGCCGTCCGCCTGCACCGGCCTGCGGCTGTAGCGATTGACGTTGGAGATCACCACGGCCAGCGGTTCGTCGACGAATTCCAGCCGGTTGCTGCGCCAGCCGATGGCCTGCTCCAGCGTGGCCGTCCCCAGGTTCAAGGTGCGCGCGCGCGGGTCCCAGGCCACGCGCTGGCCGGCCACGGCATCGAGGCGACGCCCTGGCATCGACGCGCCGCCGGGTCCGGCGACCCGCACCCGGCCCCGGGTGACGGCTACCGCCACCCGGGCACCGGTGCGGCGAACGTCGAAGGCGGTGCCGATGTCGCGCACCGTGATGTCGCCGGCGGTCACCACAAAGGGGCGCTGTGCGTCGTGCACGACCTGGAAATACGCCTCGCCCGCCTCAAGCGCCACCTGGCGCGCGCCCCGACTGAAGCGCACGCTGAGGCGGCTGGCGCCGCCCAGCGTCACCTCGCTGCCGTCCGCCAGCACGATGTCGCGGTTCTGCCCGGTGACGCACGCGTAGGTGACCGGCGCGGCGGCGTCGACCGCCAGGCGCCCCCAAAGCAGGAAACCCGCCCCGATCGCCACGGCCAAGGCGGCCGCCGCGGCCAGCGGCAGCCAGCGGCGCCGGCGCGGCGCAACGGCTGGCGCGAACTCGCCCAGCAGCCGGCGGCGTGCGCCCGCATCGAGGGTGCCCAGCCGTTCGCCGAAGGCGCTGACGTATTCGAAGGCCGCGAGATGGCGCGCGTCCTGCGCCGTCCAGTCCAGCCATTGTTCCAGGCTTGCCTCGCCGGCCTGCGGATCACGCAGGCGTGTCCACCAGTCGGCGGCGGCCAGCAGCAGCTGTTCGTCGGGATGTTGTGGGGTATGGGCCATCACGGCATCTCCCGTTCTTCCACGCGCGCGCGACAATGCGCCAGCGCGCGGGTGACGTGGTAGCGCACCATGCGTGCGCTGAGTTTCATGGTTTGCGCGATCGCCTCGAAATCGCGCCCCTCGATCGCATGCAGAACGAAGGCGCGACTGGTCTTGGGCGGCAGTTCGCGCAGCGCCGCTTGCAGGTCGCGCCATTGTTCGGCCGCCGCCACCTGGCGTTCGGGCACCGGCGCCAGATGCAGTTCGGGCGCCGGCTCCACCGGCTCGTCGGCACTCGTCGCCTCGCGCAGCTTGCGCATGCGCAGGCGGTCGACCGCGAGGTTCGCCGCGACACGGAACAGGAAGGCACGCAGCGAATCGATTTGCTCGGGATGCTCCAGCGTGAGCATGCGCACGTAAGCTTCCTGCGCCAGCTCCTGCGCATCGGCCAGTGAACCGAGCCGGCATTGCAGGAAAGCCAGCAGCGCGCGATTGTGCTCGCGGAACAGCGCAGCCACCCGGCTCGCATGCCCGGGCAGTGTCGCGATGTCGGCGATGGGATCCGGCTGGTTCATGAGGCTTCCGCGCAGACTCCCTGGAACAACTGATGGGGACTCGATGCTTCGAACCGCGGGACGCGCGGCCGCTGGTGTTCCGACGGTGCGCCCAGCGCTTCGACCAGCAGGCGCTCGGCCTCCGCGCGCAGGGCCTCGCGCCTGCGGAATGCGGAGCGGTGGTGGCTGGGCACCTCCGCCTCGGTCCTGCGTCCCGGCTGCAGCGGCAGCTCGTACCAGCCGCCGGCAACCGCCCGGCCGTGCTGCTCCTGCCAGAACGCATCGTAGTCCGCCATGAAGCGGCGGCGTGCGTTGCGCAGCGGGTGGGCCGCGTTGCCGACCGCCAGCAGCCGCGTGATGCCCCAGTGTCGCGCCAGCGCACACACCAGCGCCAGCATCAGGCATTTCGGGCGCAGGCCGTGCAGCTGGCGCGTAAGGTCGCGCACCCGCTCCCGCGCCGCGGTTCCGTCCGGCCCCTGGATGCAGCCGATCGCCAGCGTGCGCTCGTCGGTCACGGTAACCACGATGCAGTACAGCGGATGGCCCTGCTCGTCGGCGAGCTGGATGCCGAGCTCGCCCTCGCAGCCCAGGAATATCGGCGGCCGCAGGCTGAGAATCAGCCGGCTGCCGTCCTTGAGCGGCAGCAGCCCCAGCGGCGCGCCGCCTTCCGCATAGATCGCGCGGAACAGCGGGGCCGGCATCGCCGCGAGCGCATGACGGTAGTGCCGGCTGATCGCCTGCAGGCGCTGCCGCCGGTTCCAGCCCAGGTTGAGGTAGCGATGGAAGTGGCGCTCCTGCATCCGCGGATCGCGCTGCCGGAGCGCGCGCAGCGCAGGCTCGCTCTCGACGAAGGCCAGGTAGTCCGCGTGCGGGCGGAACATCAGCAGGCTGCGGGCAAGGTACTTGGCCGCCATCGACACGCGCCTGCCCAGGTCGCCACGCCAGTCGGAACGGCCGCGCAACGAGCGCAGCAGGTGCGCCGCAGCCGACGCCGGCTCGCCGGTGCGCGACGATGCCGGCGGGCCGGCCACGCGCACGGCGTCCGCGATGCTGCGCAGTGAATGCTCCATTTCGTTCAAGGTCGTCGGCCTGCAATCGATCACGTCAGCTGAAAGACGTTTGCAGGCCAGGAATTTGAAACGGCGGTGCGGCCGTCGCGGACTCCGCATGCGGAAAGCCCCGGCCAGGCCGGGGCTTCCGTCGCGCAACCGCAGCGTCAGGCGCGGATCAGGTTTCGTCAGTGCCCGCGTGCGGTGCCGTGCCGCCTTCGGACAAGGCATCGCCGGCTTCCTCGCCGTTGTCCTCCTCCGCCTCCAGCCGCACCACGCTGACCAGCGATTCCTCGGCTGGCAGGCGGATCAGGGTCACGCCCTGGGTGTTGCGGCTGAGCTGGGAGACTTCCGCCACGCGGGTGCGTACCAGGGTGCCCTGGTTGGAGATCAGCATCAGCTCGTGCGCCTCGCTGACCTGCACCGCGGCGACCAGCGCGCCGTTGCGCTCGGAGCACTGGATGCCGATCACGCCCTGGGTGCCGCGCCCTTTCTTCGGGAACTCCTCGAGCTGGGTGCGCTTGCCGTAGCCGCGTGCGGTGGCGGTGAGGATGTCGCCCTCGGCCGCCACGATCAGCGAAACCACTTCCTCGCCTTCGGCCAGGCGCATGCCGCGCACGCCGGTGGCGGTACGGCCCATCGAGCGCACGGTGTTCTCGTCGAAACGCACCGTCTTGCCGTTGGAGGCGAACAGCAGGATGTCGCTGTTGCCGCCGGTGAGCTCCACGTTGACCAGCGCGTCGCCCTCGTCGAGCTTGATCGCCTGCTTGCCCTTCTGCAGCTGGAAGGCGAACTCGGTGAGCGGGGTCTTCTTCACCGTGCCGTGCTTGGTGGCGAAGAACACGTAGCAGTCCTCGCTGTACTCGCGCACCGGCAGCACCGCCTGCACCTTCTCGCCCGCGGCCAGCGGCAGCAGGTTGATGATCGGTTTGCCGCGCGCGCCCGGGCCCGCCTCCGGCATCTGGTAGACCTTGAGCCAGTACACGCGGCCAGTGCTGGTGAAGGTGAGCAAGGTGTCGTGGGTGTTCACCACCCACAGCTGCTCGACCACGTCTTCGTCTTTCAGCGCCGAGGCGGAGCGGCCCTTGCCGCCGCGCTTCTGCGCACGGTAGGCGCTGGCCGGCTGGCGCTTGATGTAGCCGGTGTGCGACAGCGTCACCACCATGTCTTCCGGCGCGATCAGGTCGAGGACGTTCAGGTCTTCCTGCGAGTGCTGGATCTCGGTGCGCCGCGCGTCGCCGAATTCGTTCTTGACCGTCTCCAGCTCCTCGCGGATCACCGCGAGCAGGCGCTCGGGGTTCTCCAGGATCTCGATCAGGCCACGGATGGTCTCCAGGATCTCGCGGTATTCGTCGGAGAGCTTCTCCTGCTCCAGGCCAGTGAGGCGATGCAGGCGCATCGCCAGGATCTCCTGCGCTTGCACCTCGGAGAGCTGGTAACCCTCGGCCTTGAGTCCGTCGCGCGGGTCCATGTCCTCCGGCCGCGAGGCCTCGGCGCCCGCGGCGGCGAGCAGCGCGCCCACCATGCCCGGCTGCCACTTGCGCGCCAGCATGCGTTCGCGCGCTTCCTGCGGCGAGGCCGAGGCCTTGATCAGCTCGATCATCTCGTCGATGTTGGCGAGCGCGACGGTGAGGCCTTCCAGGATATGGGCGCGGGCGCGGGCCTTGCGCAGTTCGAAGATGGTGCGGCGGGTCACCACCTCGCGGCGGTGGCGGATGAAGGCCTCGAGGATGTCCTTGAGGTTCAGCAGCCGCGGCTGGCCGTCCAGCAGCGCCACCATGTTGATGCCGAAGGTCACCTGCAGCTGGGTCTGCTGGAACAGGTTGTTCAGCACCACGTCGGCCATCGCATCCTTGCGGATCTCGATGACGATGCGCATGCCGTCCTTGTCGGACTCGTCGCGCAGCTCGCTGATGCCTTCGAGCTTCTTTTCCTTGACCAGCTCGGCGATCTTCTCGATCAGCCGCGCCTTGTTCACCTGGTAGGGCAGCTCGTGGACCAGGATGGTCTCGCGGCCGTTGCTTTCGGTCTCGATCTCGGTCTTGGCACGCACCAGGATGCGGCCGCGGCCGGTGCGGTAGGCCTCGACGATGCCGGAGGAGCCGTTGATGATGCCGGCGGTCGGGAAATCCGGGCCCGGGATGTAGTGCATCAGGTCGGCGATCGACAGCGTCGGCTCGTCGATCAGCGCGATGGTCGCGGCCACCACTTCGTTGAGGTTGTGCGGCGGCACGTTGGTGGCCATGCCCACGGCGATGCCGGCGGAGCCGTTCACCAGCAGGTTCGGCACGCGGGTGGGCAGCACCAGCGGCTCGTGCTCGCTCTCGTCGTAGTTGGGGCCGAAGTCGACGGTTTCCTTGTCGATATCGGCAAGAAGCTCATGCGTGAGGCGCGCCATGCGCACCTCGGTGTAGCGCATCGCCGCCGCGTTGTCGCCGTCGACCGAACCGAAGTTGCCCTGGCCGTCCACCAGCATGTAGCGCAGCGAGAACGGCTGCGCCATGCGCACGATCGCGTCGTAGACCGAGGCGTCGCCGTGCGGGTGGTATTTACCGATCACGTCGCCGACCACGCGGGCCGACTTCTTGTAGGGCTTGTTCCAGGCGTTGCCCAGCTCGTTCATCGCGAACAGCACACGACGATGCACCGGCTTCAGGCCGTCGCGCACGTCCGGCAGCGCGCGGCCTACGATCACGCTCATCGCGTAGTCGAGATAGCTCTGGCGCATCTCGTCTTCGATGTTGACGCGGATGACTTCTTTGGCGAGTTCTGCCATCAATCGGCTTCCCTGATGAGCGAGGAGTGGCGGCGTCGCGCCGCATTCGCGGACGCATGAAAATCAACCCTTCGAGTGTAGCACGAGCCAACCCTTCGCAGCCTGCGAAAAGCGAAGATTAAGCGTTGTTTTTCAGTATTTTGCGCAAAAAATGCGCAGCCTTGGCGAAGTACCGCGACGCGTGGTCCGCAGATACCTCGCGCACACCGTCTTCAGGCGCCGAACAAGGCCCTCATCGCGCCTGTGTCCGGTTGCCCGATCACGCCCCGCTCGGTGACGATGGCATCGATCAGGCCCGCCGGCGTGACGTCGAACACCGGGTTCCAGGCCTCGGCGCCCTCGACCGCCACGCGCCGGCCGCCGATGGCGAGCAGTTCGGCCGGATCGCGCAATTCGATCTCGATCGCCCCGCCCGAGGCCGTGGCCATGTCCACCGTGGAGGACGGCGCCACCACCATGAACTTCACGCCGTGGTACCTCGCCGCGATCGCCAGCTGATAGGTGCCGATCTTGTTCGCGGTATCGCCGTTCGCGGCGATGCGGTCGGCGCCCACGATCACCCACTGCACCGCGCCGGACTTCATCAGGTGCGCCGCGGCGGAATCGGCGATCAGCTTTGCCGGGATGCCGTCGCGCACCAGCTCGTACATGGTGAGCCGCGCTCCCTGCTGCCACGGCCGCGTCTCGCCCGCGAATACGCTGACGATGCGCCCTTGCGCCACGCCCGCGCGGATCACGCCCAGCGCGGTACCGAAACCCGCGGTGGCCAGCGAACCGGTGTTGCAATGGGTGAGCACGCCGGAACCCGGCGCGATCAGCGCGGCGCCCTGCTCGCCCATGCGGCGGTTGGCGGCCAGGTCCTCGTCCTGGATCGCCTGCGCCTCGCGCTCCAGCGCCTGCGCGTCGGCACCGGCGGCGATGCGCGCCTTCATGCGGTCCAGCGCCCACATCAGGTTCACCGCGGTGGGCCGCGCCGCGCGCAGCATCGCCAGCGCCTCGTCCAGCGCGGCGCGCTGCTGCGCGGCCAGCACCACGCCCCACGCCGCGGCGATGCCGATGGCCGGCGCGCCGCGCACGGCGAGATCCCTGATCGCCTGGGTCACCCCGGCGGCGTCCCGGCAATCGATCCAGCGTTCCTCCTGTGGCAGCAGGCGCTGGTCGAGCAGACGAAGACGATCGCCGCGCCATTGCACGGCGCGGACGCGGTCGTAGCGGTCGTAATCCATCGGAATGTTCGTGTCGTGAGGCGGGGATTCAGGGCGATTCCGGCATCACCAGCCAGAGGATGAGGTAGATCAGGATGCCCGAACCGCCCAGCAGGGTGAGGATGATCCATGCCACCCGCACGAGGGTCGGGTCCCAGCCCAGGTATTCGGCGATGCCGCCGCAGACGCCGGCGAGTTGGCGGTTCTGGCGGGAACGACAGAGGCGTTTTTCCATGCTCGTGAATCCTGCGGGGAAGAGAATCAGTCGCGCGCGCGCAACCACTGGTGGATCGCCGGCGGCACTTCGCGCTGGGCGCGGCCGGAGACGTAGATGCCGATGTGGCCGCCCTTGAACGCCAGCTCAGTGTAATCGGTGCTGCCCGCTCGCCGACCCAGGGCGCGCGAGGCGTCGGGCGGGACCAGATGATCCTGCTCGGCGTAGATGTTGAGGATCGGCAGCTCGAGCTTGCGCAGATCCACTTCGCGGCCGCCGATGACCAGCCCACCCTTCACCAGCTTGTTGCCCTGGTAGAAGTCCTTGATGAACTGGCGGAAGGCTTCGCCAGCCTGGTCGGGCGAGTCGAAGATCCAGCGCTCCATCCGCAGGAAGTTCTCCAGCTCCACCGGCTTGTCGAGGATGTCGACCAGGCCGACGTATTTCTGCTGGTTCAGCCGCACCGGCTTGAGCGTGAGGTAGACCCAGTTCATCAGCATCGCCGGCACATTGCCGAGGGTATCGACGAACAGGTCTGCGTCCAGCTCCCGGCACCAGTGCGAGAGCATGTTGTCCGGCGTCTGGAAGTCCACCGGCGTGACCATGGTGACGAGGTTCTTCACCTTGTCCGGGTGCATCGCGGAATAGCACAGCGAGAACGCACCGCCCTGGCAGATGCCCAGCAGGTTGATCGCGTCCAGCCCGTGGCGTTCGCGCACCGCATCCACGCAGCGGTCGAGGTAACCGTTGAGGTAATCGTCCAGCGTCAGCCAGCGGTCGGCGCCGTCGGGGTAACCCCAGTCGATGAGGTACACGTCCTCGCCCTGCGCCAGCAGGTTGCGCACCAGCGAGCGGTCGGGCTGCAGGTCGGTCATCCACACGGTGTTGACCAGGGCGTAGACGATCAGCGTGGGCGTTTTCGCGGTGGGCGCGCGGTCCCCCTGCATGTGCCACAGCTTCAGCTTGTCTTCGGCGTGGACCAGCTCGCGCGGCGTGTTGGCATAGCCGGGTTCGCTCATGCCGCGCAGCTGGCCCAAGCCGGCACTGAGCTTGCGCTGGAACGTGCCGATCTCCTGCATCAGCAGGACGGGATCGAGGTGGAGCGGAGTATCCATGGCGGCTCCCTTCAGCGCCTGCGCGGGCTGGTGGCGGACGAAGGCGACTTGCCGCGCGCGGGCGCCTTCGCGGGCACCGCGGCACGCCTGGTCGCTGCCTTCGGTTTCGACTCGGCCAGTGCCGCGGCCAGTTCGCGCTTCAGCGCCGTCACTTCGCGCCGCAGCGCGAGGACCTCGTCCGCGACACCCTCTTTGCCCTGCTTGCGCATGTCACGGCGCAATTGCTGCAGGCGCTCGCCCAGCGCCGAAACTTCTTCGCGGGTCGGCAGGCCCAGTTCGCGGTACAGCTGGCCGGTCCGCTGCTGCTGCAACTGGCGCACGCGCATCTGGGTGTTGACCATCTCGCCGTAGGCCAAGCGGAACTCGTCGGACAGCGCGATCTCCGCATAGGCTTCCTCGGCCGCATCCACCCACAGGTCGTACAGCGCCCTCAGCGATTCGATCGGCGGGCTCGCCGCATCGCGCTGTGCCAGCTGCGCCTGCAGACGCTCCAGCCCTTGTGCATTCGCGCGCTGGATCAGCGCCTGGTAGCGCGCGCTCGCCTCCAGCGCGACCTGGATCGCGGCCGCCAGCTCCTGCTGCTGCGCCGCCTGTTCGCGGTGCAGGCCGAACGCCGGCACCGGGCCATTCATCGTCCCGGGCACGGCGAAACCGCCGGCCTGCATCGACTGCAGCCACGCCTGCCACTGCTGCACGAAGCCCTGCGCGGCGGCATTGTCGATGCCGTTGAAGGCCTGGGTGAATGGCTGGTTGCCGGAGCCGGCCCAGGCGCGCAGCAGGCTCTGCCAGTCCGCACCTGGCTGGCTGGCGCCGGCCGCGGCCACGCCCTGCATCCAGTCGAAACAACCCTTGAGGCCGGCCAGCGTGCGCTCGAATGCCTCATTGCCCGGGGGCGACGGCGCAACCACCGGAGAGGGCTGCAGCTGGCGCAGCCAGGCATCCCAGGATTGCTGGGCGAGCACCTGCCAGTCCTTGATGAAATCGCCTGCCTGTCCGCTCATCGCCCATCCTCGTCCGCCGACATCCGCATCGTAGCAAAAGCCAGTTGCGCGAAACGCGCACGATCCCCGCGATCGTGCTTGATCGCGAGGATCAACGGGCATTCAGTCGGAGTCGCCACCTGCACAAACGAACAAGGCCCGGCATGGCCGGGCCTCGTTCGCATTGCATGCAGCGCAGACCCGGGCCGATCAGCCCTCGCCCTCGCCGTCGGCCACCGCCTTCATGGACAGGCGGATGCGGCCCTGCTTGTCCACTTCCAGCACCTTGACCTTGACGACGTCGCCTTCCTTCAGCTTGTCGGAGACCTTCTCGACCCGCTCGTTGGAAATCTGCGACACATGCACCAGGCCGTCCTTGCCCGGCATGATGGTGACGAACGCGCCGAAGTCCATCAGCTTGGCGACCTTGCCCTCGTAGATGCGGCCCGGCTCGACGTCGGAGACGATCTGCTCGATGCGCTTCTTCGCCGCCTCGCCCGCGTCGCGGTTGACCGAGGCGATGATCACGGTGCCGTCGTCGTTGATGTCGATGGTGGCGCCGGTCTCCTCGGTGATCGAACGGATGGTCGCGCCGCCCTTGCCGATGACCTCGCGGATCTTGTCCGGGTGGATCTTGATGGTGATCAGGCGCGGCGCGTATTCGCTCATCTCGGTACGCGCGGTGCTGAGCGCCTTGGCCATCTCGCCGAGGATGTGCAGGCGACCGCGCTTGGCCTGGGCCAGCGCCACTTTCATGATCTCCTCGGTGATGCCGTCGATCTTGATGTCCATCTGCAGGGCGCTGATGCCCTCGGACGAACCGGCCACCTTGAAGTCCATGTCGCCGAGGTGGTCCTCGTCGCCGAGGATGTCGGAGAGCACGACGAAATCGTTGCCTTCCTTCACCAGGCCCATGGCGATGCCGGCCACCGGCGCTTTCAGCGGCACGCCGGCGTCCATCATCGCCAGCGACGAACCGCACACCGAGGCCATCGACGAGGAGCCGTTGGACTCGGTGATCTCCGAGACCACGCGCAGCACGTAGGGGAACGCGTCCAGCGAGGGCTTCACCGCCTGCACGCCGCGCTTGGCGAGGCGGCCATGGCCGATCTCGCGGCGCTTCGGCGCACCGAAGCGCCCGGCCTCGCCCACCGAGAACGGCGGGAAGTTGTAGTGGAACAGGAACGGATCCTTCGACTCGCCGGCCGGCGCATCGATGATCTGCGCGTCGCGCGTGGTGCCCAGGGTGACCACCACCAGCGCCTGCGTTTCGCCGCGGGTGAACAGCGCCGAGCCGTGGGTGCGCGGCAGCACGCCCACCCGGGCGGTGATCGCGCGCACGTCATCCAGCTGGCGGCCGTCGATACGCACCTTGGTCTTCAGCACGCTGTCGCGCAGGGTGCGGTATTCGAGTTCGCCGAACTCCTTGGCCAGCTCGGCCTTGTCCCAGCCCCTGGCCTCGGCATCGTCTTTCAGCGAAGCCATCACGTCCGCCTTGATCGCGGCGATCGCATCGCGGCGCTGCAGCTTGTCGCGCACCTGGAAGGCGGCTTCCAGCTTGTCGCCCACGGCGCCCTTGACCGCGGCGACCAGCGACTCGTCGCGCGCCGGCGGCTGCCAGTCCATCGACGGGCGGCTGGCCTCGGTGGCCAGCTCGGCGATCGCGCGGATCGCGACCTGCATCTGCTGGTGGCCGAACATCACCGCGCCGAGCATCACGTCCTCGGACAGCAGCTCCGCCTCGGACTCCACCATCAGCACCGCACCGGCGGTACCGGCGACGACGAGATCCAGCTGCGAGCCGGCCAGTTCGCTGGTGGTGGGGTTCAGCAGGTACTGGCCGTTGGCGTAACCGACGCGGGCGGCGCCGATCGGGCCCTTGAAGGGGATGCCGGCGAGGCTCAGCGCCGCGGACGCGCCGATCAGCGCAGGGATGTCGCCGTCGATCTCGGGATTGAGCGAAACGACCTGGGCGATGACCTGGACTTCGTTCTTGAAGTCCTCGGGGAACAGCGGGCGCACCGGGCGATCGATCAGGCGCGAGGTCAGCGTCTCCTTCTCGGTCGGGCGGCCTTCGCGCTTGAAGAAGCCGCCCGGGATGCGGCCGGCGGAGTAGAACTTCTCGACGTAGTCGACGGTGAGCGGGAAGAAGTCCTGCCCTTCCTTCGCCTTGGCCGCGGCCACCGCGGTGACCAGCACCACGGTGCCGCCCATGCTGACCATGACCGCACCGGACGCCTGGCGGGCGATTTCGCCCGTCTCCAGCGTGACTTCGTGTTTACCGTACTGGAATGACTTGGTTACTTTCGCCACGATGATTTCCTGCCTTTTTGAAGAGTGCGGCCATGGATGGCCGCCCCTTGATCTTTGCGTTCACGGGCGAACGCAGAACCTTTGGAGAGTGCGACCAAGGATGGCCGCCCTTTTGACTCTCGCGTTCAGGACGAACGCAAAAGTTACCTCCGGAGGCCGAGACGCTCGATCAGGCTCTGGTAACGGGCCAGGTCGCGGTCCTTGAGGTAGGCGAGCAGGCTCTTGCGGCGGTTCACCAGCTTCAGCAGGCCGCGGCGGGAGTGGTGGTCCTGCTTGTGCGACTTGAAGTGGTCGGTGAGGTGGTCGATGCGGGCGGACAGCAGCGCCACCTGCACTTCGGTGGAGCCGGTGTCGTTCGGCACGCGGCCGAAGTCAGCGATGATCTTGCCGGTCTGTTCTGCGGTAAGAGACATGGTGATACCTGTTTCCTTGAAAATGCGATGCGAAGCTTGCGTTTGCGCCACCGTGAGTGACGCAAGCGCAAGCTTCGCCTGATGGATGAAAGTGCTGGAATAACTTGCTTATTCTAGCGGCGGCAAGGCCCCTGCAACAAGGGCGACGGGGGCTGGAACGGGCCGGCTCACGGTGGCGGCAGGTTGAAACCCCGCAGGATGCGGCTGTGCCCGCCCGCATCGAGCTCCAGCAGCGCCAGCAGGGTGCCGTCGCCGGCAAACGCGGCATGGCGCCCCCTGGCGCCGGCCACCACGATGGGCTGGCCACGGGCGATGGCGTGGCCCTGTGCCTCGTCCAGTTGCAGCCGCGGCCAGTCGCCCAGCCCCGCCGCCACCGGCAGCAGCCAGGCCAGCAGGGCCGCATCGCCCTGCTCTGCCGCCAGCTCCAGCTCCGCCAGCGTGACCATGTGCGGCTCGCGGAACGGTTCGACCCACAGCCGCCGCAGGGCGGTGAGATGGGCCCCGCAGCCCAGCGCCTCGCCCAGGTCAACCGCCAGCGAGCGTATGTAGGTGCCCGAGCCGCACTCCACTTCGAGCACCAGGGTATCCGCCGTGCGGGACAGCAGGTCCAGCCGGTACACCTCGACTTCCCGGGGCGGCGCTTCCACCGCCTCGCCGCGGCGTGCCTTGAGATACAGCGGCTCGCCGCCCTGCTTCAGCGCCGAATACGCCGGGGGCACCTGCACGATGCGGCCGCGCAGCGGTGCCAGCGCCGCCTCGAGGGTGGCGTCGTCCAGCGCGGGCACCGGCCACTGCCGCAGCGGCTCGCCCTCGCGGTCGGCCGTGGTGGTGGTGGTACCCAGCCGGCATTCGGCCCGGTAGGCCTTGCGCGCGCCGAGCAGGTTGCCGGCCAGCTTGGTGGCCTCGCCGAAGCACAGCGGCAGCAGGCCGGTGGCCATGGGGTCGAGCGCACCCGTATGGCCACCCTTGGCGGCGCGGAACAGGCGGCGTACCGATTGCAGGGCCTGGTTGGAGCTGACGCCTTCGGGTTTGTCGAGCAGCACGATGCCGTGCAGATCGCGCCAGGCGATGCGGGGGAGCTTGCGGTTGCGGTGCATGAAGCCCGGGTTACGTCTCGTCATCCGGCGGCGTGGCATCGCCCGCATCGCGCAACAGCGCGTCGATGCGTTCGCCCTTGTCCACCGAGTCGTCGTACTTGAAGCGCAGCTCCGGCACGCGCCGCAGCCGCATGCTGCGCGACAGCGAACGACGGAACTCGCCGGCCAGCGTGTTGAGCGCCTTCACTGCCACCACCGACTGCTCGGGGATGAGTGCGGTCACCCAGACCGAGGCGAAATCCAGGTCGCGGCTCACCTCCACGTCCGACACGCTGCACGAGGGCAGGCCGTGGTCGCGCACCGCGGCATGCACCAGCAGACCCAGCTCGCGGCGCAGCTCGGCGCCTACACGGTCGGTACGTTTGAAGTCGCGGGAAGGCATGAAGGAATCGGAGTCCGTATCGAAGACGAAGAGCAAGAGCTGCGTTACCCATGTCGATCAAGGCGCAGTCCTGCACTTGATTGACTCGGCGCCCCGGCACATGCCGGGGCGCCTCCGGGCTCTGGCGTCAGAGGGTGCGGGCGACTTCGATCCTTTCGAAGCACTCGATCTGGTCACCGACCTTGACGTCGTTGTACTGCTTCACGGCGATGCCGCATTCCATGCCGTTGCGCACCTCGTCGACCAGGTCCTTGAAGCGGCGCAGCGATTCCAGCTCGCCTTCGAACACCACGGTATTGTCGCGCAGCACGCGGATCGGCTTGTTCCGCTTGACCGTACCCTCGGTGACCATGCAGCCCGCCACCGCGCCGAACTTGGAGCTGCGGAACACCTCGCGCACCTGGGCGACGCCGATGATCTCCTCGCGCACCTCCACGCCCAGCAGACCGGAAGCCGCCTGCTTCACCTGGTCGATCACGTCGTAGATGATCGAGAAATAGCGCACGTCAAGGCCGGCGGTGTCGATCACCTTGCGCGCCGAGGCATCGGCGCGCACGTTGAAGCCGATCACCAGCGCCTTGGAGGCCGCCGCCAGCGTCGCGTCGGACTCCGTGATGCCGCCGACGCCGGCGGAGATCACATTGACCTTGACGTTTTCGTTGCCGATCGCGCTCAGCGACTCGCGCAGCGCCTCGACCGAACCCTGCACGTCGGCCTTGACCAGGATATTGAGCGTCTGCTGCCCGCTGCCCTGGCCCATCTGCGCCATGATGTCCTCGAGGCGGTTGGCCTTGCTGACCATGCGCGTCTCGCGGCGCTTCTGCTGGCGCTCGGCGGCCACCTGCTTGGCCAGCTTCTCGTCGGCCACCACCACGAAATCGTCGCCCGCCTCCGGCACGCCGGAGAGGCCCAGTACCTGAACGGGTATCGAGGGGCCGGCTTCCTGCACGGCCTTGCCGGTTTCGTCGACCAGCGCGCGCATGCGGCCGTATTCCACGCCGCAGACCACGAAGTCGCCGCGCTTCAGCGTGCCCTGCTGCACCAGCACCGTGGCCACCGGGCCGCGGCCCTTGTCCAGGCTGGATTCGATCACCACGCCGGAGGCCGGGCCGTCGACCACGGCGGTAAGTTCCATCACCTCGGCCTGTACCGAGATCGCGTCGAGCAGCGCATCGACGCCCATGCCGGTCTTGGCCGAGACCGGCACGAACGGCGTGTCGCCACCCCACTCTTCCGGAATGACCTCCAGGTTGCCGAGGCCCTGCTTGACGTGGTCCGGATTGGCGTCGGCCTTGTCCATCTTGTTGAGCGCGACGATCAGCGGCACCTTGGCGGCACGCGCATGCTGCACGGCTTCGGCGGTCTGCGGCATGACGCCGTCGTCGGCGGCAACCACCAGCACCACGATGTCGGTGGACTGCGCGCCACGGGCGCGCATCGCCGTGAACGCGGCGTGGCCCGGGGTGTCGAGGAAGGTGATCACGCCCTTCGGCGTATCCACGTGGTAGGCACCGATGTGCTGGGTGATGCCGCCGGCCTCGCCCGAGGCGACCTTGGTGCGGCGGATGTAGTCCAGCAGCGAGGTCTTGCCGTGGTCGACGTGGCCCATGATGGTGACCACCGGCGGACGCGATTCCTTCTCGCCGTCCAGCTCCACGCTCTGCGTGTGCGCTGCCAGCGCGGCCTCGGCATTGTTGGCGTTGGCCTCGACCACCTTGTGGCCGAGTTCCTCCACCACCAGTGCGGCGGTATCGTGGTCGATGGTCTGGTTGATGGTGGCCATCACGCCCATCTTGAACAGCGTCTTGACCACTTCCGAGCCCTTGACTGCCATCTTCTGCGCCAGCTCGGCGACCACATTGGCGTCGCCCACGACGACTTCGCGCACGACGGCGGCGGTGGGACGGGTGAAGCCATGGGCGCCAGCGGCCGGCGAACCGCCGCGGACGGCTTCCCGCACGGCGCCCTTGCCTGGCTTGCCGCGCTTGCCGCTGGAACGGCGGGCGCGATCGGCATCGCTCAGGTGCAGTTCTCCGGAGGCAAAACGCTTGCCGCCCGGTGTGTCATCGCGGTCGCGGCCGCCGTGGCGGGGTTTGCCACGCGCGTCGCCCGGCGCCGCAGGCGGGGCGGCGCGTACGGGTGCCGGCGCAGGCGCGGGAGCGGCTGCCGGCTTGACAAGTTTTTCGCGCTTGCGCGGCTCGTGCACCTGCGGAACGATCATGCCGAGGCCGCGCGTATCGAGGCGCTGCACCGCCGGCTGCGGCTCGTCGGCAGTACCGGCGGCGCCCGTGGCGGCGAGCGGCTCGGCCGCTTCCGGCGCCGGCTCGGCGACTTCCTCCGGCTCGCTCGCGAACTCGGCGGCGGCGGCCTCTGCCTCGACCTGGCGCTGGCGCTCTTCGGCTTCCTCGTGAGCCCGCTGCTGTTCCTCCAGCGCGCGTTGCTTCGCTTCCTGCTTGCGCTGCTCGGCCTCGCGGCGGCCCTGTTCTTCCTGCGCGCGCTGCTCGCGCGACTCGGCCAGCTTGCGCACGGCCTCCTCGCGCTCGGGCTCGGCACTGGCCTCCTCGGCGATCACGCTGCGCTTGACGTAGGTGCGCTTGGCGCGCACCTCGACATTGACCGTCTTGGCCGTGCTGGCCGCGCCGCGGCCGCCCGGCGTGGACACCTTGAGCTCGCCCACGGTGCGACGCTTCAGCGTGATCTGGCGCGGCGCGCTGTCGGCGGCTTCCGCCACCGGTTCGTTCTTGCCGTGGGTGCGGCGCAGGAAACCCAGCAGCTTCACCTTCTCGGTGCTGCTGATGACCTGCTCCGGATCGGAGAATTTCATGCCGGCCTCGCCAAGCTGCCCGAGCAGCTTGTCAACCGGCATGCCCAGCACCTGGGCGAGTTGTTTGATCGTGACATCCGACATCGTGTTTTTCTCCGCCGTTCCCGCGCTTGTCGTCCGTGCGGCCTGGCCTGCACGTACACCGCCATCCCTGGTGGAAGGCTCATCGCCTTCCTCGGCGCGCCCATCCCGGGCGCGGCCGTTCGCGGTTAGCCGCCCTTCTCCAGTTGTTCGATCATCGGCGCGCGTGCCGCCATGATCAGTGATGCGGCGCGCTCTTCGCTCATGCCCTCGATGTCGATCAGGTCGTCCACCGCCTGGTCGGCGAGATCGTCAACCGTGACCACACCGCGGGCCGCCAGCGCATAGGCCGTGGTCTCGTCCATGCCGCCGAGCGCCAGCAGATCCTCGCTGGGCTGGTGCTCGTCGATGGTCTCCTCGACCGCCAGCGCCTCGGTGAGCAGCGCGTCGCGGGCGCGGGCGCGCAGTTCCTCGACGATGTCCTCGTCGAAACCCTCGACCGCCAGCAGCTCGGCGCTGGGCACGTAGGCGATTTCCTCGACGCTGGAAAAGCCTTCCTGCACCAGGATGTTTGCGATCTCCTGGTCCACCTCGAGCTTGTCCATGAACAGCTGGCGCGCGGCTTCCTGCTCGGCCTCGCTCTTGGCGGCGACCTGGTCCTGCGTCATCACGTTGAGCTGCCAGCCGGTGAGCTTGCTGGCGAGGCGCACGTTCTGGCCGCCGCGGCCGATCGCCTGGGACAGCTTGTCCTCGGCCACCGCGATGTCCATCGAATGCTTGTCCTCGTCCATGATGATGGACTGCACCTCGGCCGGCGCCATCGCGTTGATGACGAACTGCGCCTGGTTCTCGTGCCACAGGATGATGTCCACGCGCTCTCCGTTGAGGTCGTTGGATACCGCCTGCACGCGCGAGCCGCGCATGCCGATGCACGCGCCGATGGGATCGGTGCGGCTGTCGTGGGCCACCACGGCGATCTTGGCGCGGTCGCCCGGGTCGCGGGCGCAACCCTTGATCTCGACCAGGCCCTGGCCGACTTCCGGCACCTCGAGCTTGAACAGCTCGATCATGAACTCCGGCGCGGCGCGCGACACGAACAGCTGCGGCCCCCGCACCTCGGACTTCACCTCGTACAGGTAGCCGCGCACGCGGTCGCCCACGCGCACCGACTCGCGCGGAATGGTCTTGTCGCGCGGGATGAAGGCCTCGGCGTTGCCGCCCAGGTCGAGGTAGATGTTGCCACGCTCGACGCGCTTGACGATGCCGGTGATCAACTCGCCCACACGGTCCTTGTAGGCGTCCACCACCTGCTGGCGCTCGGCCTCGCGCACGCGCTGCACGATCACCTGCTTGGCGGCCTGGGCCGCGATGCGACCGAACTCGGCGTTCTCGATCTGCGTCTCGATGTATTCGCCCACCTGGGCATCGGCGCGCTCGTCCAGCGCGTCCATCAGGCGCAGCTGGTAGTACGGCGACTCCATCTCGCCGTCGTCGGCGATGATCTCCCAGCGGCGGAAGGTCTCGTACTCGCCGGTGTCATGGTCGATCGACACGCGGATATCCGGCTCCTCGTCGGGATAGCGCTTCTTGGCGGCCGAAGCCAGCGCGGCCTCCATCGCCTCGAAGATCACCTCGCGCGGCACGCCCTTCTCGTTGGCAACCGCGTCGACCACCAGCAAAAGCTCTTTGCTCATTGCAACAACTCCATGGGCGCCCACCGGCGACCGCTCGATAACTTGGCGTTTGGATTCGTCCTTGGACGCGTGGATCAAAAGCGGCCGTCCATGGTCGCACTGTTCGATGCTTTTGCGTTCGTCCCTGAACGCGAAGGTCAGGAAGCGACCGTCCATGGTCGCACTCTTCAATAGGGCCTCAATCAACCCGCTTCTTGCCGGGGCCTTTGCCGGGCTTGGGCTTGGGTGCGTAGCCCAGCGCCATCCAGTCCGGCACCACCCGCGCGCTTTCCACCTGGGCATGGTCGAAGGCGAACACCTTGCCCTCGGCCTCCAGCGAAATCCGCTCGCCCTCCACTGCCAGCAGCTTGCCGCGCAGGCGGCGGCGCCCTTCCAGCGGCGCGCGCAGCAGCAGTTTCACTTCCTGGCCGGCCACCCGCGCGAACTGCGCGGCGGTGAACAGCGGACGGTCCAGGCCGGGCGAGGAGACCTCCAGCACGTAATGGCCGGGGATCGGATCCTCCACGTCGAGCAGCGCGGAAAGCTCGCGGCTGGCCGCCTCGCAATCCTCGATGCCCACCTCGCGACGTTCGCCGTCGGCGGCAGCGGCACCCTGGGGAATGTCCAAGTAGACGCGCAGGGTACTCTGCCCCTGCGACGGCGTGAATTCCACGCCCAGGCATTCCAGGCCGAGATCGGCCAGGACGGCGCTGAAGCGTTGTGCGAGTGCGTGCGTATCCATCATGCGTTTCCAGGTCGCAAAAACAAAAAATGGGCTCAAGCGGCCCATTCCCTGCTCCGTGCCGGAGCGTCCTCGCCGATGTCCCGACTCCAGGCAGCTCCTCCGGCGCCGGCACGGCAACAAGCCGCAACCGTCGCGGCGCATCCTGCGCCCAACAAAAAAGCCTCACGAGGAGGCTTTCTTGTCCAAGAAAGATCTGGTAGCGGGGGCATGCTTCGGTCTTTATCTGTCGCCAGAGACCATCCGCATACCGCTCCAACCCGCTACAGGCCGCAAAGTGTAGCGTGAGCCCATGTTTTCACGCAACCGCGGGAAAGAGACCAGCCAGGGCGCTCGACGCTTCTCAGGGCGCCCTGCGATCCGCCGGCAGCGTCCGCCAGTGCGCCCTGCCCCACCGCTCGACGTGAGCCTTGACCTTCGCCAGCGACCGGTAGCGCCTCACGGCGATGATCGGCTGGCCCAGGCCGCGCCCCTTCGGCGACAGCTCGATCAGCCAGGTGCCATCGAGCGTCCGGGCGACGCCGGCGAAGATCTCCGACCGGACCGGGGCAGACAGGCTGGCGAACCAGTGGCCATGCGTGTGCATGCTCAGGGTGACCTGGCGCCAGCGGATGGTGACTTCGTTGGGCATGGTGGCATGCTACGCCCGGGCCGACGCGGAGCGCCCCAACGATCGGCCCAAGCGTGGCCACTGGCAAGTTACATGCCGGTATAGATGCTTGCCGCCGGATATCCTATGGCTCGACAACGGAGGCGTCGACTTGACCAACCATCGATATCATGAGCTGGATTCGCTTCGGGCCATTGCCGCCTTGGGCGTCATTTGCTGGCACTACGTCAATACGTACCATGCGGCGCCGTTCGGACATGTCCTGGCGCCCTTCTATGGGCGCGGGTTGCTCATGGTCGACTTCTTCTTCGTCTTGTCCGGTTTTGTGTTGGCGCGCGCATTCTGGACGGATGACAGGTCGCCGAAGCTCGTGGCCAATGTGAAGGCACGCATTGTCCGACTTTATCCACTCCATCTAGCAACCCTATGCGCCGTCGCGATAATGCAGTGGTACTTGGTTACGCATCTGCATAGCGAACCGTTTATCTATCGATTCAACGACAGCTATCACTTTGCACTCAACCTTCTACTGCTCAACTCGTCTGGGTTGCAGCATGGTTTTTCATTCAACGCGCCATCGTGGTCTATATCGACCGAGTTTCTGATAAACCTGCTCTTTCTTATCATTATCGTCACGCCAAGACGTGCAGCCAAGGCGATCATCTGGCTTCTGGCGATCACATCGGTGGTCACGATGTGCGTCCGTGGAGTCATCAATGGCTCCGCAGCCTTCGGATGGATTGAAAATGATCTGGTGAGGACGGCCGCCGGATTCTTCATTGGCGTTCTGACCTATCGTCTGCACTGCCACCTCGAGGCGCGTGGAAGCTTGATAAAATGGGATGTCGCCTCATTCATGCTGATGGCAATTTCCTTTGCGTATCTGGCTGGCTATTGGTGGCCGAACTATGGCGATGTACTGCTTTGCTACGTCATCTTTCCGGCAATGATCCTGTCCGTTATCCGGAGCAATCTGGTGCGCGCTGCCCTTCGCGCTCGGCCTATGGTGTACCTCGGAGAGATCTCCTACTCGATCTACCTAGTGCACTTCCCGATTCTCCTTGGAATCCACCTGTGGAGCGTGCAGACCGGAGTCAATGTCCCTGGTGACTCCCGCCTCTATCTGATGGGACTACTTCTGGTAGTCATCGCCATGGCCAGCATTACGTACCGTTTGATCGAGGTGCCAGGACGTCGATTTCTCGCGGGTTTGACCTTGCGCCGTGGCGACAACGACGTAACGGCCACGACCGCATGACAGGTACTGGCTCAGGTTCCGGACGGATATGCCGGTTGCGTCGGCAACGTAGTTGATACGGTGTCGCTTCCATTGGCAATGGCACGCAGCGCCTTGCGATAGGCGACCCAGGCAGCCGGAAGCGAGATTGCATTCTCATAGCAGCGCAGAACGACCAGATCGGACGATTCCAGGGCTGACAATGCCTGAACGCTAAGCCAATGGCGGCGGTAGCGGGCGCGGTGAAGCTCCAGCCAGACGATTCCTGTGCTGCGCTCCACCCTACCTTAGGTGCGGGGCTCACGCTTGTCACGTCAACCCACACGAGCGCCGGATTGAATAATTCGGTGATGTCGGTGTCGCTGCTGAAAAGCTCGGCAATCTGGCCGTTGTAGATTCGTGCGTACAAGCTCATTTATGCATACTCCCAAACAATGACCAACCCCGGAGATCCCGCGCCACCAGCAGCAGCCGAGGCGCTCGCGGCATTCGCCGCACCGCCTCCGCCAGCTCCATAGCCTGATCCAGGCTTGGCGGAAACGCCGTAAGTGATCCCATAGCCACCACCGCCAAATGGCGATGACGCGCCTGTGCCAGCCGCACATGTGCTGAGGTTCGGAATGATGCCGATGGGTGGCGGATTTCCTGGGGTATTAAGAATGCTTCCACCCGTTGCAGGTGACATGGTGGCGACTGAAGCACCCTGGCATACAGGAAAGGTGGAGGTCGCAACCGACGTGGCTCCGCCAGGACCGCCAGGTGCCGAAATAAGTGCGCAAAAAGAGGATGTACCACCTGTATTACCGGCTGCACCACTGACGGCCGATCCGCTCGCACCTACCGTAATGGAGGCGCCCGAAAAACCCGAGGTTATGCGCCCCTTTGCGTATGCGCCAGACCAGCCGCCGCCGCCGATAGATCCCTGGCCTGCGGCTGTAGCAGCCGCGCCTCCACCGGCGCCCAGCACTTCCACCACAACGCTATTCGTGCCCGGCGTCGGCGTGTACGTGCCGCTCGCGGTGAATACCTGCACGTTGAGCAGGCGCCCAGAAGAAACCGGCTCCGAAAGAATCTGCCCATTCGTCGCGGCGACGATGTTGCCGCTGGTGATCGTCGCCTGCCCATTCGCCACCATGACCACGGCAAGGGCGATCTACCCAGCATCGACGGCCGGTGTCGTCTGCGTGCCAGTAGCCGCCGCGATGCCAGCCTTCGCCTGCAGCGAGACGGTGCCGGCGCGTGTGACAGCCTGCGCGGCACCCCTATTGTTCGGCCCGCTGAAGGCCTGCTGTGGGTTGCTGGCGTTGTAGTACGGCAGCACCACGCTGCCGGTGTCGGACGACTGGAACTTCGCCTCGATCAGGTAATTGATCGAGAACCCGCTGGTGCTGGGCGCGGGCAAGAGAGCGTCGCCGGCTGCAGCTGGATGCCCTGCTTCACCACGGTGTCGGTGGTATCGGCCGGCAGGTTTGGAACCGCAGCCGCTGGATCAAGCACCCGGACACGGGGCGGCGCATCCGGCAGAACCGTCCGGAGTCGGAGTGGATCGTCACCGAGCACCCTGAGCTGGCGATCATCGACGCGTCGACGTGGGCGGCGGCACAGGCGCGCATCAAGGGCGCCAAGCCGAAGCGCGAAGGACAGCCGCACGCCGGGCCGGGGCGCCCGCCGCGCTACCTGCTGAGCGGCATCCTGCGCTGCAGGGAATGTGGGGGCGCGATCGTGATGGTGGGCCGCTACTACGGCTGCAGCGTGCACAAGGACCGCGGAAGTTCGGTGCGCTCGTCGCGCGCACGTGTCACGCCGCAGGTCCTCGAGCGCGCGGTGCTTTCCACGATCCGCCAGGAACTGCTGACCGATGCAGCGTTCCAGCGACTGCAGCGCACGGTGCGCGAGACGCTGAAGTCCAAGAAGCCCGACACCGATGCACTGGAACGGCGTCTCGCCGAGGCCGAAAGGGTGAAGGACAATATCCTCGCCGCGCTGCGCGCCGGCATCATCACGCCCAGCACGCGAGCCGAGCTGATGAATGCGGAGGGCGAAGTGGCTGCGGCTCAGGCTGCCCTTGCGGCAGCGCGCGCCCAGCAGCCGGCGCAGATGATCCCGCGCCTGCGCGAGCAGTGGCATGCGATGGTGGAGGCGCTGGGCGACGTCGGTCGAAACATTAAGCGTGCACGCGCGGCGATCCTCAGCCTGATCGACGACCAAGTGAAGCTCATAAACGAAAACGGCGACCTCTTTGCAGAGATCGCCGCGTCGCAGATTAACTTGGTAGCGGGGGCAGGATTCGAACCTGCGACCTTCGGGTTATGAGCCCGACGAGCTGCCAGACTGCTCCACCCCGCATCAGAGTCCGGAGATTCTAGCGAGACTTGCCATTCACCGCAAGCCTCGCCGGAGGGATTCGTATCGGGCTCCGCGATCAACCGAGACCGAACGAGTGGCGGCACCAACCCAGCAGCGGCCCCCAGTACACGCCCAGCACCAGCAGCGCCAGCGCGTTGAGCGACAGCACCACGCGCATCGACATGTCGGGTGCGGACTGGTCGGCGCCGCCTTCTTCGGCCTTGTCGAAATACATCACCTTGACCACGTGCAGGTAGTAGTACAGGCCGATGATCGCGAACACCGCGCCGGCGAGCGCCAGCCACAGCATGTGCGCGTCGATCGCCGCCTGCAGCACCAGGTACTTCGCGTAGAAGCCGAACAGCGGCGGCACGCCGGCCAGCGAGAACATCGCCAGCGCCATCAGCGCGGCGAACCACGGCGAGCGCTGGTTCAGGCCCTTGAGGTCGGCGATCTCCTCGCACTCGAAGCCCGCGCGAGCCAGCGCCAGGATCACGCCGAACGCCACCGTGCTCATCAGCGCGTAGCTGATCGCGTAGAACATCGCCGAGGCATAGCCTTCCGGCCCCGCGTTGACCAGGCCCATCAGCAGGTAGCCCATGTGCGAGATGGTCGAATAGGCCAGCATGCGCTTGAGGTTGCTCTGCACAATCGCGACCAGGTTGCCGATCGCCATCGACAGCACCGCGATCGCGGCCAGCATCGGCTGCCAATGCTGCGACAGGTCGCCCAGCCCCGTTTCCAGCAGGCGCCAGGCCATGCCGAATGCGGCCAGCTTGGAGGTGGAGGCGATGAAGGTGGTGACCGGGGTGGACGCGCCTTGGTAGACGTCCGGGATCCACATGTGGAATGGTGCCGCGCCCAGCTTGAAGGCGATGCCCACCAGCATGAAGATCAGGCCGAACACCAGCAGGTGCGGCATCGCGCTCTGCGGCACCGCGGCGTGCAGTTGGGCCAGGTCCAGCGTGCCGGTGGCGCCGTACACCATCGACATGCCGTACAGCAGCATGCCCGAGGACAGCGCGCCCAGCACGAAGTACTTGATCGCGGCCTCGGAAGACAGCGGCGAGTCGCGGTTCAAGGCCACCAGCGCGTAGGACGACAGCGTCAGAAGCTCCAGCCCCAGGTAGATCATCACCAGGTTGCCGGCCGAGACCAGCAGCATCACGCCGATCGTGGCGAAGATCATCAACGTGTAGAACTCGCCCTGATACAGCTTGCGGTCGAGCAGGTACGGCCTGGCGTAGACGAACACCAGCACGGTGCACAGCAGCGCGAACACCTTGAGGATTTCCGAGGTCTGGTCGCGCACGAACATGTCGCCGAACGCGGTCACCGTGACGTCGGGCTGGCCCGCGATCACCATATAGGCAGCCACCAGCAGCACAACGATGGAGATCCAGTGCAGCGTGCCGCGCTGCTCCGGCTTCATGAAGGCGTCCAGCAGCAGCAGCAAGCAGGCCGCCGCCACCAGGTAGAACTCCGGCAACAGGATCAGGATGTCGTTGAGAGTAGGCATGTTCGATCCTGCTTAAATCTTGTGGATGGCCAGCTGCTGCACCAGCTGCGTCACCGAGCTGTCCATCAGGTGGATCAGCGGCTCCGGCCAGATGCCCAGCGCCACCGTCAACGCGGCGAAGGAGAACAGCACGAAGGTCTCGCGGCCGTTGATGTCCTTCATCTCGGCCACGTGCGGGTTGTGGATGTCGCCCCACAGCACGCGCTTGACCAGCCACAGCGTGTAGGCCGCGCCAATGATCAGGGTGAAGGCGGCGAACAGCGCGATCCAGGGGTTGGCCTTGAAGCTGGCCAGGATCACCATGAACTCGCCCACGAAGCCGCTGGTGCCCGGCAGGCCGCAGTTGGCCATCGCGAACAGTACGTAGAAGAAGCCGAACCACGGCATCACGTTGATCACGCCGCCATAGTCCTTGATCAGGCGGGTGTGCAGGCGGTCGTACAGCACGCCGATGCAGGTGAACATCGCGCCGGAGACGAAACCGTGCGAGATCATCTGCACCATCGCGCCCTGCATGCCGAGGCGCGCCGAGTCGACGTCGCCCAGCCCGCGCGCCAGCATGAAGGCGATGAAGATGCCCAGGGTGACGAAGCCCATGTGCGCCACGGACGAATACGCCACCAGCTTCTTCATGTCCTCCTGCACCAGCGCCACGTAGCCAATGTAGACGACCGCGATCAGGCTCAACGCCACGACCAGCCACGTGAAGTGCGCGCCGGCGTCGGGCACGATCGGCAGGATGAAACGCAGCATGCCGTAGGTGCCGACCTTCAGCATCACCGCCGCCAGCACCACCGAGCCGCCGGTAGGTGCCTCGACGTGGGCGTCCGGCAGCCAGGTGTGCACCGGCACCATCGGCACCTTGATCGCGAATGCAAGCAGGAAGGCGAAGAAGATCCAGGCCTGCTCGGTGAACGTCAACGGCAGCGCCGCCAGCGTGCGCAGATCGAACGTGCCGGCCTTGTGGTACAGGTACAGCAGCGCGACCAGCATGAAGATCGAGCCGAGGAAGGTGTAGATGAAGAACTTCAGCGTGGCGTAGACGCGCCGCGGACCGCCCCAGATGCCGATCAGGATGAACATCGGGATCAGCATCGCCTCGAAGAACACGTAGAACAGCAAGGCGTCGGTGGCGCAGAACACACCGATCATCAGGCCTTCGAGCGCCAGCATCGCGGCCATGTACTGGTGCGGCTTGTTCTGGATCACCTCCCACGCGCCGACCACCACCAGGATGCCGACGATGGTGGTGAGCAGGATCAGCGCCACCGAGATGCCGTCCACGGCCAGGCCGTAGTGCACATTGAGCGAGGCGATCCACAGGTGGCTCTCGACCAGCTGCATGCCGCCCCGCGCGGCGTCGTACTGCGGCAGCAGGAACAGGCTCACCGCGAAGGTGAGCACCATGAACAGCAGCGCGAGCCAGCGCGCCGCATTGGGACGAGAGGAGCCGGCCAGCAGCACCGGCACCGCGCCGACGATGGGCAGCCAGATCAGCAGGCTGAGCAAGTGATTGAACATGTTTGCTTGCTTCCCTTATTGCGCAGCCAGCATGGGACCGAACAGCCAGTACCCGCCGAGCAGCAGGATCAGGCCGATGATCATCGCGAAGGCGTACTGGTAGAGATAACCCGACTGCACCCGGCGCATGCCGGAGGCGATGCGGCGGGTCAGGCCGGCGGTGCCGTCGACCATCACGCCGTCGATCACCGCGGCATCGCCCGCCTTCCAGAACAGCCGGCCCAGCGCCACGCCGCCGCGGGCGAACACCACGTAGTACACCGCGTCGAACCAGTACTTGTGGTTGAGCATCTGGTAGAACGGATGCAGCGCGTTCTTGATCTTGTCGGCCACGGCCGGGTTGAACAGGTAGATGTAGGTGGTGATCGCGAAGGCCAGCACCACCAGGCCGAACGGCAGGCTCCAGAAGCCCTGCAGCGCCATCTGCAGCGCACCGTGGAATTCGTGCCCCATCTCGCCCAGCACGTCGTTCGCGGGATCGACGTGGATCGCGCCGCCGAACCAGCCGCCGAACAGCATCGGCTTGGCGGCGAAGAAGCCCACCAGCAGCGACGGGATCGCCAGCAGCACCAGCGGCAGCGTGACCACCCACGGCGACTCCTTCGGCGTCTCGTGCATGATGCCCTGCTCGTGGTGGCCATGGTCGTCCATGTGTTCGACGTGGTGGCCGTGGTCATGCACCACGGTGAAGCGTTCCCTGCCGTGGAAGGTCAGGTACATCTGGCGGAACGTGTAGGTCGCCGTGACGAAGGCGCCTGCCAGCACGCAGAAGTAGGCGTAGCCCGCCCCCCAGCGGTGCGATTCGCCCACCGCCTCGATGATCGCGTCCTTCGAGTAGAAGCCCGAGGTGAACGGCACCGCCACCAGCGCCAGCGAGCCGATCCACATCGTGATCCAGGTGATCGGCATGTACTTGCGCAGGCCGCCCATGTAACGCATGTCCTGCTCGTGGTGCATGGCGATGATCACCGAGCCCGCGCCCAGGAACAGCAGCGCCTTGAAGAAGGCGTGGGTCATCAGGTGAAACACCGCGCCGGCGTAGGCCGACACGCCCAGCGCCACTGTCATGTAGCCCAGCTGCGACAGCGTGGAGTATGCCACCACGCGCTTGATGTCGTTCTGCACGATGCCGATCAGGCCGGTGAACAGGGCGCCGGTCGCGCCGATCACCATCACGAAGCTGAGCGCCGATTGCGACAGTTCGAACAGCGGCGACATGCGCGCCACCATGAAGATGCCGGCGGTCACCATGGTCGCCGCATGGATCAGCGCGGAGATCGGGGTCGGGCCTTCCATCGAGTCGGGCAGCCACACGTGCAGCGGCACCTGGGCGCTCTTGCCCATCGCGCCGATGAACAGCAGGATGCAGATCACCGTGGCCGCGTCCCACTGCGTGCCCTGGGTGATCGCCAGCGTCTTGCCGGCCAGCGTCGGCGCCGCGGCGAACGCGGTGGCGTAGTCCAGCGTGTTGAGGAAGTACAGCACCGCGGCGATGCCCAGCAGGAAGCCGAAGTCGCCCACGCGGTTGACCAGGAAGGCCTTGAGGTTCGCGAAGATCGCGGTCGGCCGCTTGAACCAGAAGCCGATCAGCAGGTACGACACCAGACCCACCGCCTCCCAGCCGAAGAACAGCTGCAGGAAGTTGTTGCTCATCACGAGCATCAGCATCGAGAAGGTGAACAGCGAGATATAGCTGAAAAAGCGCTGGTAGCCAGGGTCCTCGTGCATGTAGCCGATGGTGTACACGTGCACCAGCAGCGACACGAAGGTGACCACCACCATCATCATTGCGGTGAGGCGGTCGATCATGAAGCCGACGCTGGCGTTGAACTTGCCGATCTCGAACCAGGTGTAGAGGTTCTGGTCGTAGTTCGCCGCGCCGGCCCAGACCAGCTGGTACAGCACGTAGAACGACAGGCCGCAGGAGATCAGCAGGCCCAGGATGGTGACGCTGTGCGCACCGGCGCGGCCGATCTGCCTGCCGAGGAAACCGGCCAGCAGGCAGCCCACCAGCGGTGCCAGCGCGATCGTCAGCAGGATGGATGTCGGAAGTTGCATCGGATCAACCCTTCATGCTGTCGATTTCGGCGACGTTGACCGTGCTGCGGTTGCGGAACAGCAGCACCAGGATCGCCAGGCCGATCGCGGATTCCGCCGCGGCCACGGTGAGGATGAAGAACACGAACACCTGCCCCGCCACGTCGTGGCCGAAGCGGGAGAACGCCACGAAGTTGATGTTCACCGCCAGCAGCATCAGCTCGATCGCCATCAGCAGCACGATCACGTTCTTGCGATTGATGAACAGGCCGGCGACGGCAATGCAGAACAGGATTGCGCCGAGCACGATGAAGTGCGAAAGGGTAATCATGGCTTGGACTCCTGTGCCGGGGCCGCGGCCGGCTCTGCATCGGCGGGACGCTCGGCCGCCATCTTCAGCACGCGCACACGGTCACGCGGGTTGATCGCGACCTGCTCGCTGGCCAGCTGGCGCTTCACACCGGTGCGCTCACGCAGGGTCAGCGCCACCGCGGCAATAACGCCCACCGTGAGGATCAGCGCAGCGATCTCGAACGGCAGCAGGTACTGCGTATACAGCGCCTTGCCCAGCCACGCGGTGTTGGAGTCGCCGGCCGGGTTCGCGCCCATCGTCTGCGCATGCATCACGCGCACGCCGATCAGCGCCAGCATTTCCACCAGCATCACCACGGCCACCACCAGGCCCACCGGCAGGAACCGCACGAAACCCTCGCGCAGCTTTTCCTGGTCGATGTCCAGCATCATCACCACGAACAGGAACAGCACCATCACCGCGCCCACGTAGACCACGATCAGCGCGATGGCGAGGAACTCCGCCTCGGCCAGCATCCAGATGCAGGCCGTACTGAAGAAGGTCAGCACCAGCGCGAGCACCGCGTGCACCGAGTTGCGCAGGCTGATCACCGCCAGCGCGGAAGCCACCGTGACCGCGGCGAAGGCGTAGAAACAGACCAGTTGGAACACTTGGAGGTTGATCATGATGTCCCCTGCCTCAGCGGTACGCCGCGTCTTGCGCGCGGGCAGCGGCGATCTCCGCCTCGAAGCGGTCGCCGATGGCGAGCAGCTGCGGCTTGGTCACCACGTTCTCGCCGCGGCGCTCGAAGTGGTATTCGTGCACATGCGTCTCGACGATCGAGTCCACCGGGCAGCTCTCCTCGCAGAAGCCGCAGAAGATGCACTTGAACAGGTCGATGTCGTAGCGCGTGGTACGGCGCTGGCCGTCGCTCTCGCGCGGCGCCGAGTCGATGGTGATCGCCAGCGCCGGGCACACCGCCTCGCACAGCTTGCAGGCGATGCAACGCTCCTCGCCGTTCGCGTAGCGGCGCAGTGCATGCAGGCCGCGAAAGCGGTTCGACTTCGGGATGTGCTCCATCGGGTAGCGCATCGTGTACTTCGGGCTGAACAGGTAGCGCCAGGTCAGCGCCATGCCCTTGAGCAGCTCGATCAGCAGCAGGCTGTTGAAATAACTGATTACGCGTTTCATCGGAACCTCAGACCCCCGCGATGCCGTAGTACTTCATGCAACCGGCCACCAGCACCCAGACGATCGCGATCGGAATGAACACCTTCCAGCCCAGCCGCATGATCTGGTCGTAGCGGTAGCGCGGGAAGGTGGCGCGGAACCACAGGAACAGGAAGGCGAAGCCGAAGGCCTTGATGAACAGCCACAGGAATCCGCCGTGGCCGATGAAGCCCCAGCTCGCCGGGAACGGGCTGAGCCAGCCGCCCATGAACAGGATCGAGGCGAGGAAGCTCACCAGGATCATGTTGGCGTACTCGGCGAGGAAGAACAGCGCGAACGCCGAGCCTGAATATTCCACGTGGAAGCCGGCCACGATCTCCGACTCGCCCTCGGCCACGTCGAACGGCGCGCGGTTGGTCTCGGCCACGCCGGAGATGAAGTAGATGACGAACACCGGCAGCAGCGGCCACATGAACCAGCCGAGGATGCCCTTGTTGCCGGCCTGCGCGTTGACGATGTCCGTGAGGTTGAGCGAGCCCGCCAGCACCAGCACGCAGACCAGGCACAGGCCCATCGCCAGCTCGTAGGAGATCACCTGCGCCGCCGAGCGCATTGCCCCGAGCAGCGCGTAACGGGAGTTGGAGGCCCAGCCGGCGAGGATGATGCCGTACACGCCCAGCGAGGTCATCGCCAGCAGGTAGAGCAGGCCCGCGTTCGCGTTCGACAGCACCAGCTTCGCGCCGAACGGGATCACCGCCCATGCCGCCAGCGCGGGGATCAGCGCGAGCAGCGGCGCCAGATAGTACAGCGCGCGGTTCGCCTTGCTCGGCAGGATCACTTCCTTCAGAAGCAGCTTCATCACGTCGGCGAAGGCCTGCAGCAGGCCGAGCGGACCGACCTTGTTCGGCCCCATCCGCACGTGCATCCAGCCGATGATCTTGCGTTCCCAGTACACGAACATCGCCACCGCGACCACCAGCGGCAGCACGATGCACAGGATGTGGATGATCGGCCAGACGAGCTGGTTGACGAGTTGATCAGCCATGATGCTTATGCCTTGCCCAGGGTGATGGCCGCGCCGTAAGGCGGCAGCGTGGCGGTGATGTCCTGCGCGGCCTCGATCCATACGGCGCCCTCGGGCACGGCGTGGTCGACGACCAGCGGCAGCGTCGCGTCGGCGACGCGCACCGGCGCACCGTCGGCCAGGCCCAGCCGGGCCGCCTCGGCCGCGCTGATGCGCACGGCTGGCGCCCGATTCAGCGGATGGGCATTGAGCGCGGCGGCCCGGCGCAGCACCGCATCGCCGCGGTAGATCGGCCAGGTGGCGAGGCGGGCGAGCGCGGCAGCCGGCTTGCGAGCGGCCAGCGCGTCACGCGCCGCGGCACCGCGCGCCACGATGCCGTCGCGCAGCCCCGCCAGGTCGTCGAACTCGAAACCGGCGAACTGCATCAGGCCGCCCAGCGCGCGCAGCACTTTCCAGCCCGGGCGGCCTTCGCCGGGTGCCTTCGCGCCGGCCTGCACCGCCTGCGCCAGGCCGTCCACGTTGACCAGGGTGCCGTCGGTTTCCGGCAGCAATGCGATCGGCAGGATCACGTTCGCCACCTCGCGCAACGCGGGGCTGGCGTAGGCACTGAACGCCACCACCTGCTGCGCGCCGCGCAGCGCAGCCAGCGCCTGCGCGCCGTCGGCGAAATCGTGCGGCGGCTCTACCCCGAACAGCACATAGCCCTTGCGCGGGTGCGCCAGCATGGCCTGGGCGTCCAGGCCACCGTTGCCCGGCACCACGCCGAGCCGGGCCAGGCCGACCGCGTTCGCGCCCACCGGCAGTTCGTCGTAGCCGGCGCCGGTGGCGGTGGCGATGAAGCGCGCGATCGCGCGCAGCCAGGAGGCCTCCGGATGGGTGACCGCGGCCTCGCCGAGGATCACCACCGCCTTGCCCGCCTTCAGCGCGGCGATGGCGGCATGGTCGCCCGCGTCGCTGGCGGCGGCATTGATCGCGTCGGCCAGTGCGGCCGGCGCGGCGGCACCCTCCGCCACCGCGGCGCGGGCCAGCGCCAGCAGCGCGTCGACCATGCCTTGCGGCGGCACGATCGCCGCGCCGGCCAGCGCGTAGTTGAACTCGAACGCGGCCGGATTGACCGCATAGACCTTGGCACCCTGCTTGGTCGCCTGGTGCAGGCGATGGTTGAGCAGTGGCATCTCGCGGCGCAGGTCGGAACCGACCAGCAGCGCAGCCTTGACCTGCGATACCTCGGCCACCGGCAGGCCGAAGCTGGTGGCCACGGCCTGGTCGGCAAAATCGAGCTGGCGCAGGCGATGGTCGACGTGGGCGCTGCCGAGGCCGCGCGCGAGACGCAGCAGCAGGTCGGCCTCCTCGTTCGTGGTGGCCGGATGCACCAGCACGCCCAGCTCGCTGCCCGGCGCGCTCCTCAGCGCCTCGGCTGCGAAGGAAAGCGCGTCGTCCCAGGTGGTCTGCTGCCACTGGCCGTTGCGCTTGACCTGCGGCGCGCTCACGCGATCCGCGGCGTAAAGGCCCTGGTGGCTGTAGCGGTCGCGGTCGGACAGCCAGCACTCGTTGATCGTTTCGTTGTCGCGTGGCACCGTGCGCAGCACCTCGCCGCGGCGAGTGTGCAGCCACAGGTTGGAGCCCAGCGCATCGTGGTAGGCGACCGACGGCTTGGCGACCAGCTCCCAGGCGCGCGCCTTGAACTGGAATGGTTTGTTGGTGAGCGCGCCGACCGGGCAGACATCGATGATGTTGCCCGAAAGCTCCGTTTCCACGGTTTTTCCGATATACGTGCCGATCTGCAGGTTCTCGCCGCGGCTCATGCCGCCCAGCTCGTAGCTGCCGGCGATCTCGCTGGTGAAGCGCACGCAGCGCGTGCACTGGATGCAGCGGGTCATCTCGGTGGCGACCAGCGGCCCGATGTTCTCGTCGGCGATGGTGCGCTTGCGCTCGGTGTAGCGCGACACGCTGCGACCGTAGCCCAGGGCCACGTCCTGCAGCTCGCACTCGCCGCCCTGGTCGCAGATCGGGCAGTCCAGCGGATGGTTGATGAGAAGGAACTCCATCACGTCCTTCTGGAACTTCAGCGCCTTGTCCGAGCGCGTGGTGACCTTCATGCCCTCGCCCACCGGGGTGGCGCAGGCAGGTTGCGGCTTGGGCATCGGACGGCCGCCCAGCTCCACGTCCACCAGGCACATGCGGCAGTTGGCGGCGATGGGGAGCTTGCGGTGGTAGCAGAAACGCGGGATGGCGATGCCGATGGCGTCGGCTGCCTCGATGATCATCGCGCCCTTGCGGATCTGCACGGGCTTGCCGTCGACCTCGATGCTGACGAGATCGGGCGCGGCGTTGTTGGTTGGCTGCGCGCTCATCAGGCAGCGACTCCACGGTTGGCGGCGAGCCGGTCCTCGGTCATCGAGCGACCATGCTGCACGTAGTATTCGAATTCGTTCCAGAACTTGGCGAGGAAGCCCTGCACCGGCCACGCGGCGGCTTCGCCGAACGCGCAGATGGTGTGCCCCTCGATCTGGCCGGCGATGGCCTTCAGGCGGTGCAGGTCGTCCTGCGTGCCCTTGCCTTCCACGATGCGGTCGAGCACGCGGTACATCCAGCCGGTGCCCTCGCGGCAGGGCGTGCACTGGCCGCAGGACTCGGCCTTGTAGAAGCGCGCGATGCGGTGGCAGGCCTTGACCATGCAGGTGGTTTCGTCCATCACGATCACCGCGCCGGAGCCCAGGCCCGAACCCGCCTTCTGCAGGCAGTCGTAATCCATGGTGCTCGCCATCATTTCCTCGGCATTGAGCACCTTCATCGAGGAGCCGCCGGGGATCACCGCCTTCAACTGCTTGCCGTCGCGCACGCCGCCCGCCATCTCGAGCAGGTCCTTGAACGGGGTGCCGAGGCGGATCTCGAAGTTGCCCGGCTTGTTGACGTGACCGGACACCGAGAAGATCTTCGGTCCGCCGTTGTTGGGCTTGCCGAGATTGAGGAACCACTCCGCGCCGTTGCGCAGGATCGCCGGCACCGAGGCGTAGGTCTCGGTATTGTTGATCGTGGTCGGCTTGCCGTACAGGCCGAAATTGGCTGGGAACGGCGGCTTGAAGCGCGGCTGGCCCTTCTTGCCCTCCAGCGACTCCATCAGCGCGGTTTCCTCGCCGCAGATGTAGGCGCCGGCGCCGAGCGCGCCGTAGATGTCCACGTCGATGCCCGAACCCTGGATGTCCTTGCCCAGCAGGCCGGCGGCATAGGCTTCCTTCAGCGCCTCCTCGAAGTGCTCGAAGGGTTCATGATGGAATTCGCCGCGCAGGTAGTTGTAGGCCACCGTCGAGCCGGTGCAGTAGCAGGCGATCGCCAGGCCCTCGATCACCGCGTGCGGGTTGTAGCGCAGGATGTCGCGGTCCTTGGCCGTGCCGGGCTCCGACTCGTCCGAGTTGCAGAGGATGTATTTCTGCATCGAGCCCTTCGGCATGAAGGACCACTTCAGGCCGGTGGGGAAACCCGCGCCCCCGCGGCCGCGCAGGCTGGATTTCTTCACTTCCTCGATCAGGCCGGCGGGATCGGGCTTCTCGGTGAGGATCTTGCGCCAGGCCTTGTAGCCGTCGACCTGCTCGTAGCTGGCCATCGCCCACGGCTTGTCGAAATGCAGCGTGGTGTAGACGACCTGGTGGTCCTGGGGTGCGGGTCCGACCGGACCGGTAATGCTTGCCATGTCGCGCTTACTCCAGGCCGTCCAGAATCTGGTCGAGCTTCTCGGTGGTGAGCCGTTCGTGGTAGTGGCCGTTCACCGTCATCGCCGGCGCGTACACGCAGGCGGCGATGCACTCTTCCTCCTGCTTGAGGTAGACGCGGCCGTCCGGGGTGCTCTCGCCGAGCTTGATGCCGAGCTTCTTCTCGCAGTGCCTCACCAGATCCTCGGCACCGTTCAGCCAGCACGAGATGTTGGTGCAGATCGCCACGTTGTTCCGGCCCACCGGCTTCGTCTCCAGCATCGAGTAGAAGCTGGCCACCTCGTAGGCCCAGATCGCAGGCAGGTCGAGGTACTTCGCCACCGCCGCGATCAGTTCGTCGGTGAGGAAGCCCTGGTTCTGTTCCTGCGCCGCGAACAGCGCCTGGATCAGCGCCGAGCGCCTGCGGTCAGGCGGGAACTTGGTCAGCCAGTGGTCGATGTGGTGCCGCGTGTGCTCGGTCAGCACGGCGAGCGGGTCGACGTTCCTGACCTGGTCGTAATGTCCGGTGGCTTTCATGCGTTTCTCCGTCGTGCCGGCTCAGCGGTCCACTTCGCCGAACACGAGGTCGTAGGTGCCGATCATCGCCACCACGTCGGGCAGCATGTGCCCCCTGACGATGGGATCGATCGAGGAGAGATGGGCAAAACCCGGCGCACGCAGGTGCACGCGGAACGGCTTGTTGGCGCCGTCGGAGACCAGGTAGCAGCCGAACTCGCCCTTCGGCGCCTCGACCGCGCAGTAGGTCTCGCCGGCAGGCACGCCGTAGCCTTCGGTGAACAGCTTGAAGTGGTGGATGAGCGCTTCCATGCTCTCTTTCATCTCTTCGCGCTTCGGCGGGGCGACCTTGTAGTTCTCCACCATCACCGGGCCGGGGTTGGCGCGCAGCCACTTCACGCACTGCTTGATGATGCGGTTGGCCTGGCGCATTTCCTCGACGCGCACCAGGTAGCGGTCGTAGCAGTCGCCGTTGACGCCCACCGGGATGTCGAAGTCCATCTCCGCGTACTTCGCGTAGGGCTGCTTCTTGCGCAGGTCCCAGGCGATGCCGGAACCGCGGATCATCGCGCCGGTCATGCCCCAGGCCTGGGCCTGTTCCGGCGAGATCACGCCGATGCCCACGGTGCGCTGCTTCCAGATGCGGTTGGTGGTGAGCAGCTCTTCGTACTCGTCCACCTTGGTCGGGAAGTCGTCGGTGAAGGCGTCGAGGAAGTCCAGCATCGAGCCTTCGCGCCAGCTGTTCAGGCGCTTCAGGTCCTTGCCCTTGTGCCAAGGCGACTCGCGATACTGCGACATCTGTGCCGGCAGGTCGCGATAGACGCCGCCCGGCCGGTAGTAGGTCGCGTGCATGCGCGCTCCGGACACCGCCTCGTAGACGTCCATCAATTCCTCGCGTTCGCGGAACGCGTAGAGGAACACCGCCATCGCGCCGAGGTCGAGCGCGTTCGAGCCGATCCACATCAGGTGGTTCAGGATGCGGGTGATCTCGTCGAACATCGTGCGGATGTACTGCGCGCGTTCCGGCGCCGCTATCCCCAGCAGGGTCTCGATGGCTCGCACGTAGGCGTGCTCGTTGCACATCATCGACACGTAGTCGAGGCGGTCCATGTAGCCGATCGACTGGTTGAACGGCTTGGACTCGGCCAGCTTCTCGGTACCGCGATGCAGCAGGCCGATATGCGGGTCGGCGCGGACGATGGTCTCGCCGTCCATTTCCAGCACCAGGCGCAGCACGCCGTGCGCAGCAGGATGCTGCGGGCCGAAGTTCATCGTGTAGTTGCGGATTTCCTGGGCCATCGAATCAGTTCCTGCGCCAGTCGTCGGCGGCTTCGGCCTTGGCCTGCATGAGGTCGGCGTCGTCGCGGATCACGCGCGGCACGAGCACGCGCGGCACCACCGACGTCACGGGTTCGTACACCACCCGCTTCTGCTCGGCGTCGTAACGCACCTCGACGTTGCCGATCAGCGGGAAGTCCTTGCGGAACGGGTGCCCCACGAAACCGTAGTCGGTGAGGATGCGGCGCAGGTCGGGATGGCCGTCGTAGACGATGCCGTAGAGGTCGAACGCCTCGCGCTCGAACCAGTTCGCGCCGGGCCAGATACCGGTCACGGAGGGCACCAGCGGCAGGCTGTCGTCCTCGCAGAACACGCGCAGGCGCAGGCGCTGGTTGTGCTCGATCGAAAGCAGGTGGACGACGGAGGCGTAGCGGCGCGGCTGGCTCACGCCGCGCGGACGGTCGGCCCAGCCGAAGCGTCCCTGCGCCTCGCCTTCCACGCCGCGCGAGAAACCGGAGCCGCTGACGGTCTCGGTGTCCCACTCGACCTGGCCGTAGCCGAGGTAATCGATGCCGCACAGGTCGACCAGCTCGCTGAAGCGGAAGCCCGGCTCGTCGCGCAGCGCGGCGGCCACGGCAAGCAGGTCGGCGGCCGCCAGTTCGGCGGTGGTCTCGTGGCGGACGACGCTGATCTTCAGCGTGTCGCCGAACCGCGCGGCGAGGCGCTCGGCCAGCGAGGTCTTTTGGGTATCGGTCATGGCAGCGCCTTCAGGAACGCGCGATGGTGCTGGTGCGGCGGATCTTCTTCTGCAACTGCAGGATGCCGTGGATCAGGGCTTCGGCCGTGGGCGGGCAGCCCGGCACGTAGATGTCCACCGGCACGATGCGGTCGCAGCCGCGCACCACGGAATAGGAGTAGTGGTAGTAGCCGCCGCCGTTCGCGCAACTGCCCATCGAGATCACCCACTTCGGCTCGGGCATCTGGTCATAGACCTTGCGCAGTGCGGGGGCCATCTTGTTGACCAACGTGCCGGCGACGATCATCACGTCGCTCTGGCGCGGACTGGGGCGGAAGATCACGCCGTAGCGGTCGAGGTCCAGGCGGGCGGCGCCGGCGTGCATCATCTCCACCGCGCAGCAGGCCAGGCCGAAGGTCATCGGCCACATCGAGCCGGTGCGCGCCCAGTTCATCAGCGCGTCGACGCTGGTGGTGGCGAAGCCGCGCTGCACGATCGGGTTGTCGCCGGCTGGACGCAGGATGTCGTCCACGACCTCGAGCGGCTGCGGATTGTGCATCACCTTGTCGATGGAGGAGATCACTCCCATTCCAGTGCTCCCTTCTTCCAGACGTAGGCGAAACCGACCACCAGCAGCAGCAGGAACAGCGCCATCTCGATCAACGCCGTGATGCCGATCTGCTTGAACACCACCGCCCATGGAAACAGGAAGGCGATTTCCAGGTCGAAGATGATGAACAGGATCGCGAGCAGGTAATAGCGCACGTCGAAGCGCGCGCGCGCATCCTCGAACGCCTCGAAGCCGCACTCGTAGGGTGCGAGCTTTTCCGCCTCGGGGCGACGCGGGCCGGCAAGCATGCCGACCGCCAGAAGCACGAGGCCGAGGCCGGCGGCCACGGCGATGAACAGCAGTACGGGCCAGTATTCGGCAATCACGATGCAACCTACCTCCGCGCCACCGGGGCGCATCAGTGACCGTGGGGCAACGGTCCGGCAATTCGTTTCGGCAGACCCGGAGGCCATGGGCTTCGCGGCCGCGCCCGCAATCTCTTGTGATGGCGAACGCCCGACTCTCCACGATACGGGGGTCGTGAACCGACGCATTGTATCAGCGCATGCCGACACCACAACAGCTTGACGAGCATGGGCGAGGCATGAATCCGCCCATGCGGCACGCGTCACCCCGTCGTCACATCGTATGGGTGGGCCGCTCGGAGTTGAGCACGCCGGCGAGCATGTTCTCGATGCGCTGGCGCGCCACCTCCGCGTCCGGCGAGTCGTTGAAGTGGACGCCGATGCCCGCGGTGCGGTTGCCTTGCGCGCCGGGCGGGCAGATCCACGCCACCTTGCCCACCACTGACAGGCGCTCGCTCTCGTCGGCCAGACTCACCAGCAGCACCACTTCGTCGCCCAGGGCATAGGGCTGGGCGGTAGGCGCGAACAGGCCGCCGTTGCGCAGGAACGGCATGTAGGCGTTGTAAAGCGTGGCGGCATCCTTGATCTTCAGCGAGATGATGCCCTGGCGGGCGGCTACGGGGTTCATGGATGCTCCTGAATGGCGTCTCGGCACGCATGGCGGCGGCTGTCCATGCTAACCACCGCGGCGCGGCGCGCAAAGCGCCCGCTCACACTTCGCGCCAACCCCAGTGATCGAAGATCCATGGCGAGGGCAGCGCCAGCGACAGCCGCACGAAGCAAGCATCCTCCGCCCGCGCCGCCGGCCAGTCCAGCCGCCAGGCGCCCTGCCCGTCGCGCCGCAACGGCGCCGAGCGCCACGGCCACTGCTGCGCGTGGCCGGATGTGCTGGCCGCGGTCAGCCGCAGGCGCGGCCACAACAAGGGCGGCGGCCGCCACGGCAGGACACGGACCGGCCCTGATGGCGGCGGCGCCGGTTGCGCATGGAGCTCGGGACGTTCGGCCAGCCGGCGCAGGCGGCCGCCGCTCAAGGCCAGCTGGCTGGCGTAGGCGGCCAGCGCATGCTGCTTGGCGGCCCTCTGGGCCGGCGAGACCGGCGGCTCGGGCACCGGCGTGCCGTCGTCGTGGCCGTGGACCAGGTAGCCGAGCAGCCGCGCCGCGCCGCCCTGCCTGGCCAGCGCCATGCGCAACAGCACGTGGGCCGCGCCGTGGTCGGGATGGCGATCGCCCAGCGCAGGCACGGCGACCAGGTCGGGAGCGAAGCCGGCCAGCACCATCGCCAGCTCGGCCAGCGCCGAGCGGTCCGGTTGCAGCAGGCGGTCGAGCACGCCCAGGTCGGGCCAGCCCAGCGACTGCAGCGCCGCGGGCGGCAGATCCAGCCGGCGCAGCGCTTCCTCCAGTTCGGCTCGGCGGCGGCGGCCCCAGCGTTCGCGCCCGGCGGCGTCGATTGACCAGCGCCGCTCCAGCCAGCGCTGCGGCCAGGGATTGTTGTCGCCGTCAGTGAGCAGCAGTACGCGCACCGTGCCGCCGGCCGCGCGCACGCGCTGGATCAGCAGGCCGTTGGCGATCGTCTCGTCGTCCGGATGCGGCGCCACCACCAGCAGGCGGGTCTGCGCCGTGAAAGGCGGCAACGGCGACGCCGGCGGCGCAGCCGTCAGCGCCATTGCGCCAGCAGTTCCAGCAATAGCAGGTCACCGCGCAAGGGACCGCGCAAGGCGTCGCGGGTGCGGTTGGCGGCGTCGTACCAGTGCGCCAGCGCCGCGCCGTCGAGCGCGCTGACGAGCGGCGGCGCGGCCTGCGTCGCCTGTGCGCGGCGTTCGTCGGCCGCCGCCTGCGCGGCGAACCACAGGCGCTGCGCAGCTTCGTCGTCCAGCCAGCGCCGCGCCATCTCGGTGACCTGGCCGCGGCCTGCCGCCAGCGCAGCGAGGTCGCGCCGCACTTCGGCGCGGCGCTCCAGCGCCCCCTCCTGCGCCCAGGCCAGGGCCAGGCCGGGATTGCCCAACGCCGCATCCAGCGCGACTTGCGCCTGCGCCACGCCCTGCTCTTCCAGCCAGGCCCGGGCATCGGCGGGCGCCGGCAACGTGAACTCGATGCGCTGGCAGCGGCTGCGTATCGTCTGTGGCAAACGCCACGGCGCGTCGGCCAGCAGCAGCAGCAGGGTTTGCCTGGACGGCTCCTCCAGCGTCTTGAGCAGCGCATTCGCCGCCGCCGCGTTCATGGCGTCGGCCGGATCGATCAGCACCCCCTGCCACCCGCCGAACTGGCTGCGCATCGCCAGCCGCGCGGACAGCTCGCGGATCTGCTCGATCACGATTTCGGTGCGCGGCGTGCCGTCCTTGCGCAGGCCGAACGTGAGCGTGACCACGTCGGGATGCGTGCCCGCGTCGAACAGCAGGCAACTGCGGCACTGCCCGCAGGCCTCGCCGTCCTGCGCGCGTTCGCACAACAGGCCGCGCGCGAAACGCTGCGCGAACACGCGCTTGCCCAGTCCGGCCGGGCCGCACAGCAACAGCGCGTGCGGCAACGCATTGCGCTGCCGGCGCGCCTGCAGCCGCGACCAATCCGCCGCATGCCAGGGCATTGTGCTCATGGCTGATCCCCGAACAGGTGCGCGGTCACCGCCACCGCGTCGCGCACCACCGCCTCGGGCGACTGGCTGGCGTCGACCACCCGGAAGCGCTGCGGTTCGGCCGCGGCGCGGGCGCGATACGCGGCGCGCACGCGCTCGAAGAAACCGTCCGCCTCGACTTCGATGCGATCTGCCGTGCCGCGACCCGCGGCGCGGGCGCGTCCGGTGCTCACCGGCAGGTCGAGCAGCAGGGTGAGGTCGGGCACGAGGCCGGCGCAAGCCCATTGCTCGAGAGCTGCGATGCGCTCCGCCGGCTGGCCCCGGCCGCCGCCCTGATAGGCATAGCTGGCATCCACGTAGCGGTCGCACAGCACCCAGCGTCCTGCCGCCAGGGCCGGCTCTATCGTCTCGCGTACCAGTTGCGCGCGCGAGGCGAACATCAGCAGCAACTCGCTCTCCGCACACAGTTCATGCCTCGCCGGATCCAGCACGATGGCGCGCACCGCCTCGCCCAGTGCGGTGCCGCCCGGTTCGCGGGTGAGCAACAGGTCGACGCCGCGGCTTTCCAGGTGCGCGCGCAAGCCGGCCAGCAAGGTGCTCTTGCCCGCACCCTCGCCACCCTCCAGCGTGATGAAACGGCCGCGCCCGCTCACTGGCTGCACCGCTTGAGCTGGTAGCAGGCCACGTTGCGGTTCTGCTCGGCGAGCGTATCGGCGAACACGTGGCTGCCATCGCCGCGCGCCACGAAATACAACGCGGTGCCAGGCGCGGGATGCAGCGCGGCCAGGATCGCCGGCTTGCCCGGCAGCGCGATCGGCGTGGGTGGAAGTCCTGGGCGGGTGTAGGTGTTGTAGGGCGTGTCCGTGGTGAGGTCGACCTTGTGGATCTTGCCCTGGTAGCTCGCGCCCATGCCGTAGATCACGCTGGGATCGGTTTGCAGCAGCATGTGGTTCTCGAGGCGGCGCACGAACACGCCGGCGATCTTCGCGCGCTCGTCGGCGCGGCCGGTCTCCTTCTCGACGATGGAGGCGAGGATCAGCGCATCGTAAGGCGTCGCCAGCGGCAGATCCTTGTCACGTTGCGGCCACAGCGCATCGAGGGTCTTCACCATCGCGGCATGCGCGCGCCTGAGGATGTCGAGGTCGCTGTCACCCTTCACGTAGGCGTAGGTCTCGGGCAGGAAGCGGCCTTCGGGCTGTTCGCCCGGAGCGCCGATCTTCTGCATGATCGCGGCATCGTCGAGGCCGGCGGTCGCGTGCTGCAGCTTGTCCGCCTTGCCCAGCGCGGCCAGTACCTCGCGGAAGGTCCAGCCGTCGACGATGGTGAAATTGCGCTGCATCACCCTGCCCGCCGCCATGTTGGCCAGCAGCTGGCGCGGGGTGAGGCCGATGGGCGTGGCGTACTCACCGGCGTGCAGCTTGCCGGCCACCCGCATCTGCACGGCCAGCAGGCGCCAGTACAGCGGAGAAGCGGTGCTCAGGCCCTGGCCGCGCAGCTGGCGCACGATCTCCTTGAAGCTGCTGCCGCGGCCGATGTCGATGCTTTCGCCTTGCGCGGTGACATGCAGCGGCGCGTTGCCGAAGCGACTGAAGTCGCGCCAGCCCCAGGCCGCGGCGCCAATCAGCGCCAGCAGCAGCACCAGGATCGTCTTGCGCCAGGTCTTGCGGGTCATGCCTGCTCCATCGGGAAACCGAGTGCGGACCAATGCGCCTGCATCGCGCGGGCCACCGGGCCTGGGACGAACACCTTATCCGCCACGGCCTGAACCGGCAGGATGCCGCGAACGCTGGAGCTTAGGAAGAGTTCGGATGCGCGCAGGCATTCGGCCATCGGCAGGTCGCGCACCTCGACCCGCCGCAGCGCCTCCAGCAATTCGGCGCGCAGCACGCCGGCCACGCCACAGCGCTCCAGCGCGGGCGTCACCGGCATGCCGTCGACCACCGCGAACAGGTTCGCCGCGGTAGCGGAGATCACGTTGCCCTGCGCGTCGCACAGCAGGCCTTCGGCAATCGCCGGATCGTTCCACTCGGCGCGCGCCAGCACCTGCTCCAGCCGATTGAGATGCTTGAGGCCGGCCAGCAGCGGCTGCCCGGCGAGCCGCATCCCGCAGAGGTGCAGGCGCAGGCCGTCGCGATAGGCGGCCGCATCCAGCACCGGCATCGGAAAGGCCGCGACGATGCGGGTGGCACGAGGGGACGCGGGCATCGCATAACCGCGCGTACCCGTGCCGCGGGTGAACGTGATGCGCACCACCGACTGCGCCATGCCACGCGACACCGCAAAGGCTTCGCGCCACAACGCTTCCGGATCGGGCGCGGGCAGGTGCAGGCGGTCGCAACCCAGCGCCAGCCGCCGCATGTGCCGCGACCACAGCGGCGCGATGCCGTCCACGCAACGGATCGTCTCGAACAGGCCGTCGCCGTAAAGCAGCCCGCGGTCCTGCGCAGACACGTGATCCTGCGGTTGGCCGTCGACCAGGATCATGCGTCCGTCACGCCCAGCGCGCGCAGCAGGCCACGTGCCTTCGCCCGCGTTTCGTCCAGTTCCTTCTCGGCCACCGAGTCGGCCACGATGCCGGCGCCTGCGCGCAGGCTCACCGTGTCGCCGGCGAGGGTCAGCGTGCGGATCAGGATGTTGAGGTCGAGATCGCCATTCGCGTCGAGGTAGCCCAGCGCGCCGGTGTAGGCGCCGCGAGGCGCGTCCTCCAGCGCGGCGATGATTTCCATGCAGCGCACCTTGGGGCAGCCGGTGATGGTGCCGCCCGGGAACACCGCGGCGATCGCCTGCCCCGGCGTCACGCCCGCACGCAGGCGGCCGCGCACGTTGGAGACGATGTGGTGCACGTGGGCGTAGCTCTCCACTGTCATCAATTCGTCCACCTCGACCGTGCCCGGCACGCAGACGCGGCCGAGGTCGTTGCGCTCGAGGTCGATCAGCATCACGTGCTCGGCGCGCTCCTTGGGATGCGCGGCGAGCTCGCGGATGCGCGCCACGTCGTCATCGCCGGCCGTGCGCGGCCGGGTACCGGCGATGGGACGCGTCTGCGCGATGCCGTCGCGCACTTCCACCAGCCGCTCGGGCGAAGAACTGGCGATCGCCCAGCCTGGCTGCTGCAGCAAGCCCGCGAACGGCGCGGGGTTGGCGCGGCGCAACGCGGCATGCAGGGCCGCCGGTGTCGGCGCCGATGCGTAGTGTGCACGCCACGCCCGCGACAGGTTCACCTGGAAGATGTCGCCCGCCTGCAGATGCCCATGGATGCGCGCCACGCCGTCGAGAAAGTGCCGCGGCTCGTCTTCGACCAGTTGCGCGGGCGGCGGGAGCGCCACCATCGTCGGCGCCGCGTGCAGATCCGCCGCCAAGGCATCGAGCAGGTGTTCGCTGCCCGCCTCGGCCACCAGTACCGTGCAGTCGCGCGCATGGTCGACGATCGCTGCCACCGGACAGCGCAGGGCCAGCGCCACCGGCAGCGTGGCATCAGTGCGCAGCTGCAGCTTCGGCTCGATCTCACCGGCCAGCTCGTAGCCCAGCAGCAGCGCCCAGCCGCCGTGGAACGGCAGGCCGTCATCCTCGCGCGGCCGGTGTTCGGCTTGCCAGGCGGCGTCCAGCGCATCGAGGAAGCGCGTGCCGACGACGGTGCCGTCGGCGTTGCGCACGCAGCCGTCCGCAGCCAGGGTCAGGCTGTCTCCTGGAAACGCGAACAGGATGTCGAAGCGTGCCTGCGCCGTACCGTGCAGCACGCTCTCGAGCAGGCAGGGGTAGCGCTCCGGAAATGCAGCGGCCGGCGCGAGCAGGTCGCGCCGGCCGTCCAAGGTTCGATGGGGTACCACGTCAAACGCGACGGAACGCCAGCGTGCCGTTGGTGCCGCCGAAGCCGAAGGAATTGGAGATCACCACGTCCAGCCTGGCCTCGCGCGCGGTGTTCGGCACGAAGTCGAGGTCGCAACCTTCGCCCGGCTCGTCGAGGTTGATCGTGGGCGGCAGCACCTGGTCGCGCATCGCGAGGATGCTGAAGATCGCCTCCACGCCGCCGGCCGCGCCGAGCAGGTGGCCGGTGACCGACTTGGTCGAGCTCATCGCCAGCTTGTACGCGTGGTCGCCGAACACGCGCTTGGCGGCCAGCACCTCGCCGAGGTCGCCCAGCGGCGTCGAGGTGCCGTGCGCGTTGACGTACTGCACCTCGGACGGGTTGATGCCGCCGTCCTTCAGCGCGTTCTCCATGCAGCGCGCCGCACCTTCGCCGCCCTCGCTGGGTGCGGTGATGTGGTAGGCGTCGCCGCTCATGCCGAAGCCCACCACCTCGGCGTAGATGCGCGCGCCGCGCGCCTTTGCATGCTCGTATTCCTCCAGCACCAGCACGCCGGCGCCGTCGGAGAGCACGAAGCCGTCGCGGTCCTTGTCCCACGGGCGGCTGGCCCTGGTCGGCTCGTCGTTGCGGGTGGACATCGCCTTGGCCGAGCAGAAGCCCGCCATCGCGGTGCCGGTGGTGGCGAATTCGGCGCCGCCGGCGATCATCGCGTCGGCGTCGCCGTACTGGATCATGCGGGCGGCCAGGCCGATGTTGTGCGTGGCCGTGGTGCAGGCGGTGACGCAAGCCACGTTCGGGCCCTTGAGGCCGAAGATGATCGACAGGTAACCCGAGACCATGTTGATGATCGAACTGGGTACGAAGAACGGCGACACGCGACGCGGGCCCTTCTCGTGCAGTTCGATCGAGGTATCCTCGATGGTGTTGAGGCCGCCGATGCCGGCGCCCACCGCCACGCCGATGCGCGGCGCGCTGGCCTCCGTGACCTCCAGCCCGGAATCCTTGAGCGCCTGGGTGCCCGCGGCGATCCCGTACTGGATGAAGGGATCCATCTTCTTGACATCCTTGGGCGATACCCATTGCGTGGGATCGAAGCCCTTCACCTGGCCGGCGATGCGGGTGGCATAGGCACTGGCGTCGAAATGGGTCACTGGGCCGATGCCGCTGACGCCCTTGAGGATGTTGTCCCAGGCAGTGGCCAGGTCGTTGCCCACCGGCGAGATGATGCCCATGCCGGTCACTACCACGCGTCGCTTGCTCATGCTCTTGTTCCTTCGTGTTCCGGGGAGCGCCGATGCGTGGCGCTGCTCGTCATTCGGGGATGCCCGCCATTGCCGCGCACCATACGGGATCGGACGTTGCGGATGGCAGAAACGAAAACTGCGCCTTGTCGGCGCAGCTTCCGGTACCGCTACGTTGGCAGCAGCGCAACGCGCCGTCCTGCCGACGCGCGATCACTCCTTGGTGTGGGCCTTGATGTAGTCAACGGCCTGCTGCACGGTGGTGATCTTCTCGGCGTCCTCGTCCGGGATCTCGGTCTCGAACTCTTCCTCGAGGGCCATCACCAGCTCGACGGTGTCGAGCGAGTCGGCGCCCAGGTCGTCCACGAACGAGGCATTCGCCGTGACTTCATCCTCTTTCACGCCCAACTGCTCGACGACGATCTTCTTGACGCGCTCTTCGATGGTGCTCATGTTGCCAAACCTCCCACGGGGAATTGTGTTGTACGCCGGCCCGCGGCCGGCAAGACCGGCGGATTGTAGTGGCTAAGCCGCCGGGCCGCCACGCATCCGCCGCCATGTTGCGATGCCGGCTTCCGACCGACGCGAAAACGCGATTGTCGCCGAAAACGCGGCGATGCGCGACTCTTTCGGCATGCGTTGCCGTATGGGCGGCGCGGCGTTTGAAACCCGGCGCCGGGCCTGCATGCCGGCTCAGGGCATGTACATGCCGCCGTTGACGTGCAGCGTCTCGCCGCTGATGTAGGCCGCGGCCGGCGACGCCAGGAAGCCCACCGCCTTGGCGATGTCGCTGGCTTCGCCCAGCCGGCCCAGCGCGATCTGGCCCAGCAGAGCCTCTTTCGCCGACTCGGGCAACGCGCGGGTCATGTCGGTGTCGATGAAGCCCGGCGCCACCACGTTCACGGTGATGCCGCGCGACCCGATCTCTCGCGCCAGCGACTTGGAGAACGCGATGATGCCGGCCTTGGCTGCCGCGTAGTTGGACTGGCCGGGGTTGCCGGTCAGGCCGATCACCGAGGCGATCGAGATGATGCGGCCCTTGCGCGCCTTCATCATGCCGCGCATCACCGCCTTCGAGGTGCGGTAGACCGAGCTGAGGTTGGTGTCGAGGATGGCCTGCCAATCCGCTTCGGGCATGCGCATCAGCAACTGGTCGCGGGTGATGCCCGCGTTGTTGACCAGGATGCTCACCGCGCCGAATTCCTTGGTGATGCCGTCGATCAGCGCTTCCACCGCGGCGGAGTCGGTCACGTTCAGCACGCGGCCGTGGCCGCCGTGTGCGGCCAGCCGCTCCTCGATCGCCCGGGCGCCAGCCTCGCTGGTGGCCGTGCCGACCACGGTGGCGCCCATGGCGGCCAGTTCGTCCGCGATCGCGGCGCCGATGCCGCGGCTGGCGCCGGTGACCAGCGCGATCTCGCCCGTCAGTGTCTTTTCCATCGCCGTGTTCCGTCAGGATTCAAAGCCGCGAACCTTACACGGAAATGGGGACGCGCCGCATCCCGGGATTTGCCGCCGCGGATGCCGCCATCTCGCCCCGTTCGCCCCGCCCTTCGCCCTACCGGGTTTCGCCGGGCTGGTAGCCCACCTCGGCATTCGCCACCGGAATGCGCGTTCCGGCCTTCCCCAGAAAACCCTTGATGATCGGGACCACCCTCCCGGGTTCCGAAAACAGGGCGAAATGGCCGGCATCCGGAATCACCGCAAGCTCGGCGGCGGGGATCAGCCTGAAGGCTTCGACGGCGTGTTCAAGACGGACGAAATCACGATCGCCCAGAGCGATGAGGACGGGCACACGGATCGAGGCAAGCTCCGCCTCGGAAAAGCCCTCCCACCGGATGTGGCAGACCTTGTCCCACAGCGTAGGCCAGCCACGGGCATCCGGCGCCACTTCTTCGTAGCATTTCTTCTGGAATTGGAAAGCCCTGGAATCGGGGGTAGGTGCAACGCTGGTATGGAGCATCTCCATGTCAAGGGCGCGCTGCGGAGGTCCGAAAGTGGCCCCATAGGTGGCCACGCGGCGCACGAGATCGGGATACTGGAGCGCGATCATCAGCGCCGTGGCGCCGCCGTAACTTTCCCCAAGGAAATCGGCCTTACGGATCCCGAGGTGCCGCAAAAGGCCGACCACGTCGCTGGCATTCTGCTGCAGGGTGATCGGACGCTCGGGGATATCCGCCGTGCGGCCGTGCCCCTGCAAGTCCATTGCAATGACCGAATAGCTTTCGGTCAGCGCAGGAAACGACCTCGTTCCGGCGCAGCCGAATGCCGGAGGAACATAGACGAGCGGATCGCCCTTGCCTTCGATTTCGTAATACATCGCCAAGCCGTTGACGGGGGCGTACCCGGCGATGCGCTCCGTGTCGCTGGCCCGGATCGTCATGGCTTGCCCGCCCCTTCCAAGCCCCCGGTGCCGCCTGCTCCCTGGTCGCGGCAGCAGCAAGCGCGCGCCTCTTGGTACTCGTCGTGGCGCCGCCACCAGGCGCCCTCGCCCTCGTTGCGCCCCAGCGGCGCGCGATCCAGCCACTGGTACATGCCCCACAGACCGTCCAGTCCGCGCGCGTAGGTGGAATAGCTGTGGTAGACGACGCCGTCCTCCCGCACGAACGCGCTCATGCCGGGGCGGTCGCGCACGTAGGCGGCGGCCTCCGTGCCGCAGGTGGCCGCAAACTGATGGACGATCGGCGGGTACTGGCCGCCGGTGATCGGGTGACCGCCACGGCGGTAGTTGTACTCGACGCCACCGGCCCGCTGCTGCGCCTCGGTGATGGCGACGTTGAAGTCGTAGTTGAAAGCGCCGTCGCCTGCCGACGCCCAGGAAAACGTCCAGCCCATGCGCCGCTTGTAGGCCTGCAGCTTCGCCAGCGGTGCACGCGACACCGCGGCGAACGCCACGTCATGGTTTTCCAGATGCGCCACGATGCCGTTGAAGCCGTCCGCGATCGACGAACAGGACGGGCATCCCGCCGTGTAGTCGGGGCCGAACATGAAGTGGTAGACGAGCAGCTGCGAGCGCCCGCGGAACATCTCCGCCAGGGTCGCAACGCCCTGTTCCGTGTCGAAGCGATAGTCCTTGTCGACGCGCACCCACGGCAGCGCCTGCCGCCGGCGCGCCAGTTCGTCGCTGCGCCGGGTCAGTTCCTTTTCTGCACTCAGCAACTCCAGCCGCGCCGCAAGCCATTCCTCGCGGGTTCCGATGGTGTGCAGGGTCATGGCCATTCCTCCTCAGGCGACGGCATAGGTCAGGCCGACCCGGCCGCCATTCAGTGGCTCGGCCTTGCGCAGTTCGAGTCCGCGACGTTTTTGCGTGGTCGCGAACAAGGCCTTTCCCTCGCCGGCGATCAGCGGGTAAACGATCAGGCGGATCTCGTCCACCAGACCGGCCTCGATCAGGCTGGCGGTGATCCGCGCACCGCCCATGAGGTAGATGTCCTTGCCGGGCTGCTGCTTGAGCGCTGCCAGTTCGTCCAGGCTGCGCAGGAACCGCGTCCGCGGCCAGCCAGCCGCATCCAGGCTGCGCGAGAGCACGTAGTGCGGCGTCCGCGCGGTGAAGCGCCCCCACGCCGTTTCCGCCGGCGTGGGCAACTTTCCGGTCATCGGCAGCGGCTCGTGCGGCGCGTCCCGTATGGCGGTCCAGTAGCGCTCGTAGCCGGGATACATGCCGCCGCCGAGCACGCAGGCGTCGATCTGTCCAGTCAGGCCGTAGTCCTCTGACCAGCTTTCCACCCAGTCCGCGAAACCTTCCGGTCCCTCAACCTTGCCGTCAGCGGAAATCTTCATGCCGGCGATCAGCTTGCGCATGGCACCCTCCTGCCTGATTCAGTGGCTCAATTCGTTGAAAGTGGCGTCGCCCGGTTCGTGTACCGCCTGCGCACAGGCCCGGGGCGGCGATTCGCGATGCCGCCGCCTGCGGCTAGGCCAGCTGACCGGGCAAGGAATCGAGGAAGTACGTCCAGCCCTCGGTATGCGCCATCGCCATGCGCTCGTCGGGCAGGCCTTCGTGGGTCAGTCGCAGTTCGGTCCGGCCGTCGCGCGGAGTGAACTCCAGCGTGACCACCGACTCCTTGCCCTGGGTATGCTCGCTCACCCAGGTGAACTCGAGCAGGTGCGGGCTCTCCACGCGCAGGTAGCGGCCGTAGTGCGGGCGGACCTGGCCCGAGTACAGCATGCCGAGATAGAACAAGCCGTCGGGACGCGGATCGGCCACCACGTCGCCCCCTTCCGCCAGCCAGGCCTTCATGCTGGCCGGATCGGTCCAGGCGCGAAACACCCGCTCGGGCGAGGCATCGTAGCTGCGGGGCATCTCCAGGCGGAACGCACCCATCGCCGACTCATTGCGACCCTTCATCACCATTCTCCTGCTGCTGATCGAGGAAAGCGCCGAGCGCATCGAGGCGCTGGCTCCAGAAGCGTTCGTACTGCGAGGTCCAGCGCGCCACCTCGCGCAAAGGGGCGGCGCGCAGGCGCAGATAATGCTCGCGGCCCTCGCGGCGACGGCCGACCAGGCCTGCACCCTCCAGCACCTTGACGTGCTTGGACACCGCGTTCAGCGACATCGCGAACGGCTGCGCGAGGTCGGTCACGCGCAATTCGCCGCGGGTCAACCGCGCCACGATGCGGCGGCGGGTGGGGTCGGCGAGCGCGGCAAAGGCAAGATCAAGTTTCGACATGGCGGCATTCATTCAACCTTTTGGTTGAATAATACGCCAACGAAAGGGCACGTCAAGCGCCCTTCGCGCGAGCGGCCTCGCCGCTCAGCCGTGCCAGTCGGCCAGCGCGGCCTCGAGCTCGGCCGGCGCGCCGATCGCACGCGCCTCAAGCCCCTTGTCGATGCGCTTGACGAGACCGGCCAGCACCTTGCCCGGTCCGCATTCGGCAACACGGGTGGCGCCGCCAACTGCCAGCGCCTGCACACATTCGGTCCAGCGCACCGGCAGGTAGAGCTGGCGCTGCAGCGCGCCGCGGATCTCGTCCAGTGAGGTGTAGCTCTTCGCCTCGGCATTCTGGATCACCGGGATGGCCGGCAGCTGCCAGGCGATCGGGGCCATGCGCTCGCCCAGCTTGTCCGCCGCCCCGCGCATCAGCATGCAATGCGAGGGCACCGACACGGCCAGCTTGACGGCCTTCTTCACACCCAGCCCGGCGAGCATGGCCAGCGCACGGTCCACCGCCTCGGTGTTGCCCGCGATCACCAGCTGGCCTGGCGAGTTGTAGTTCGCCGGCGCCACCACCTGGCCCTGCGCGACCTCTGCGCACACCTGGGCGATCTGCGCGTCGTCGCCGCCCAGGATCGCCGCCATCGCGCCGGTGCCCGCGGGCACTGCCACCTGCATCAGGCGGCCACGCTCGGCCACCAGCGCGGCGGCATCGTGCAGGGATAGGGCTCCCGCGCAGACCAGCGCGCTGTACTCGCCCAGGCTGTGGCCGGCCAGTTGCGCCGGTTGCGCGCCGCCGAGCTTGCCCCATACGCGCCACACCGCCACGCTGGCCGCCAGCAAGGCGGGCTGGGTGTGCTCGGTGCGGTTGAGCTGCTCTTCCGGCCCCTGCTGGCTCAATGTCCACAGGTCCACGCCGGCACCCTGCGAGGCCTCGTCGAAGCTCGCCTTCACCTCCGCATGCGCGGCAGCCAGTTCGGCCAGCATGCCGACCGATTGCGAGCCCTGGCCGGGAAACACGAAAGCAAGCGTTGCAGCATTCATGGGCAGGTTGTCCCTCAAAATGAAACCGTCATGGTGCCAGCATCGCCTGGCATGCGCAGCGGTATCGACTGCAGAAAAGCCGATGCCGCCCCGCGGGCGGCATCGGCGGCATCCGCAGAACGCCGGATCAGTAACGCAGCAGCGCCGAGGCCCAGGTAAAGCCGCCGCCGAAGGCTTCCAGCAGCAGGTTCTGGCCGCGCTGCACCTTGCCCGAGCGCACCGCGTAGTCCAGCGCCAGCGGCACCGAGCCGGACGAGGTGTTGGCGTGCTGGTCGACGGTGACGATCACGCGATCCATCGGCATCTGCAGCCGCTTCGCGGTGGCTTCGATGATGCGCAGGTTGGCCTGGTGCGGGATCAGCCAGTCGATGTCCGACTCGTGCATGCCGGCGGCCTGCAGCGTCTCGTCGACCAGCGAATCCAGCGTCTTCACCGCGACCTTGAACACCTCGCGCCCGGCCATCTTGATGCGGACACCATGGTTGGGTTCGTCCTTGAAGCCGACCGACACGCCAACCGGATTCCACAGCAGTTCCTTGTAGCCGCCGTCGGCATGCATGCAGGTGGCGTAGACGCCGGGCTCGCCGGAGGCCTCCAGCACCACCGCGCCGGCGCCGTCGCCGAACAGCACGCAGGTCTCGCGTTCGTTCCAGTCGATCATGCGGGTCAGCGTCTCGGCGCCAATCACCAGCACCTTCTTCGACTGGCCGCTCTTGATGAACTTGTCGGCGATGCCGAGCGCATACATGAAGCCCGAGCAGGCGGCGTTGACGTCGAAGGCCGCGCAGCCGTTCGCGCCCAGCCGCTGCTGCACGAGGCAGGCGGTGGACGGAAAGATGATGTCGGGCGTGGTGGTGCCAAGCACAATCAGGTCCAGCTCGGACGCCTTGACGCCGGCCGCCTCCAGCGCACGCTGCGCGGCGAGGAAGGCCAGGTCGCCGGTGGTCTCGCCATCGGCGGCGATGTGACGCTGGCGGATGCCGGTGCGGGTGCGGATCCATTCGTCGCTGGTGTCGACGATCTTCTCCAGGTCGACATTGCTGACGGCGCGTTCGGGCAAGGCACTGCCGGTGGCGATGATGCGGGAGTAGATCGGGGCCATTCCGTTTTCCGTCAAACGTAAACCGTGAATTGAACGCCCTGGACGGCGCATGCGCAACCGTCCGGATGTCCAGAACGCGAAACGGCGCGTCGCCGCGCCGTTTCGGATGATTCGCTGACGCGGATCCCTTGGGGGATCCGCCGCGTCGGTCAGTCCTCGACCGACACCGCGCCCTTGGTCTCGATGACCTTCTTGCCGCGGTAGTAGCCGTCGGCGGTGACGTGGTGGCGCAGGTGCACCTCGCCGCTGGTCGGGTCGGTGGACAGCTGCACGGTCTTAAGCTTGTCGTGCGCGCGACGCATGCCGCGGGTGGACGGGGTACGGCGGCTCTTGGCAACGGCCATGGTAGTTCTCCAACTGAACCTGATGTTCGATATCTGGATGACCGGGGCCGCGAAGCCCCGGCCGGCTTACTTCTTCAGTTCGCGCAACACCGCGAACGGGTTGTTCTCTTGTGCCGCGGCTTCGTCCTGCCCGGTCGCGCCGTGATCGACGGCTGCGTCGGGCAGGCTGCTGTCCGGGTTGACCGGCACCAGCGGCAAGGCCAGCAGCAGCTCGTCCTCGATCACGTCCGCCGGATGCAGGCGACCGTCCTCGGCCACCAGCAGCGGTTCGCAACCGGGCGGCAAGCCCGCCTCGTCGCGCTCCCGTCGGATCAGCCCGAGCCGGCTGTCCACCGCCACCGGCAGCACGAACGGCTCGAGCGTGCGCTGGCAGACCATCGTCAGCGGCGCCTGCACATGGACATCCACATAGTCCGTGCCCAGCTCGTCGCGACCGAAATCCAGCCGGAAGCTCACCTCGCCTGCGTCGCCGGCCAGCGCGCCGCACAGGCGCGAAAGCTGGGCCACGGGCATCGATCCCTCGAACGAACGCCGGGCCGCGACCATGCGCCAAGCGTCCACGGACTCTGGCAGTGTCACGGACATAATCGGCGAATGGTAAGTTCGTGAACGGCCGAAGTCAACCGACAATCAAGCGCTTGCGTCATCCGTCACGCGCATTTTGCCTGATGCGCCCCGCTTGCGGCAGACTGCTTGCCCACTCCATCCGGGCCTTGCCGCGTGAACCTTTCCCTGACGCTGGGCGTGTTTGCCCTGCTGGTGCTGGTTGTCGCGGCGGCCTGGGCGCTGTCGTCGCGCCGCTGGCAGAACCGGCGTGCCGCGGACCTGCAGCAGTTGCTCGACCTGGCGGACCGTCTGGAAACCGACCTGAAAAGCTGCCGCGCCGGCCTGGCGCAGGCGCATGCCGTGATGGCGATCAACCCGGACCTGCCCGGCGCCAGCGAGCAGGATGCCCGCCAGGCGGTCGACGCCGGGCTGCAGGCGCTGCTGCGCCAGCGCATCTGGATCCGCGACCACGCCGCCCGCGCCAGCCAGCAGGAGCTGGACGAGACCGCCGCCGCGATGCGCGCCAGCCGCGGTCGCCTGCAGCCGCTGCTGCAGGCGCTGGACGCCGCCCAGCGCGACCTGGACAGCGCGATGCGCGAACACATCCACCGCGACGCCGAATGAGTCCCGCCGCGCCCCGCATCGTGCTGGCCTCCACCTCGCGCTACCGCGCCGAACTGCTGCACCGGCTGCTGCCGGAGTTCGGGCAGCGCGCGCCCGGCACCGACGAGACTGCCCTGCCCGGCGAGCTGGCGGGCGGCCGTGCGGCGCGGCTAGCCCTCGCCAAGGCCATGGCGGTTGCCGACGGCCTGCGCGACGCACTCGTGATCGGCTCCGACCAGGTCGCCGAACTGGATGGCGGCGTGCTGGACAAGCCCGGCACCGTGGCGAATGCCCGCGCCCAGCTCGCCGCCAGTTCCGGCCGCGTGGTGCATTTCCACACCGCGCTGTGCCTGCTCGACACCCGCAGCGGCCGGCACCAGTTGCATGTCGACCACACCCGCGCCCACTTCCGCGCGCTGAGCGCCGCGGAAATCGAACGCTACGTGGTACGCGAACAGCCGCTGGACTGCGCCGGCAGCTTCAAGTGCGAGGGACTGGGCATCAGCCTGTTCGAGCGCATCGATAGCGAAGACCCGAGCGCGCTGATCGGGTTGCCGCTGATCGCGCTGGCCAGGCTGCTGCGCGCGACGGGCGTCGCCGTGCCCTGAAACAAACCGGGGTACGCTGGCCGCAACGTCGCCCAACCGCCCCCCATCCACGCACTGCCGCGAGTCCGACCGATGAGCCAGCCCCTGCCTGCCACCCCGCCCGCCGACGAACTGCGCCAGCGCCTGGCCGCCGCCGAGGCGCAGCTCAACCGCGTGGTGCTGGGCAAGGCGCTGCAGGTGAAACTGGCGCTGGCCTGCCTGGTCGCCGGCGGCCACCTGCTGCTGGAAGACGTGCCGGGCGTGGGCAAGACCACGCTGGCGCACGCTCTGGCGGCCAGCTTCGCGCTGGAGTTCCAGCGCGTGCAGTTCACCAGCGACCTGCTGCCCTCGGACATCCTCGGCGTCAGCATCTACGAACGCGAGACCGGCCAGTTCCGCTTCCATCCCGGCCCGATCTTCGGTGGCCTGCTGCTGGCCGACGAGATCAACCGCGCCACGCCGAAAACGCAGAGCGCGCTGCTGGAGGCGATGGCTGAAGGCCAGGTCACCGTGGACGGCCAGACCCACGCACTGCCGCAGCCATTCTTCGTGGTCGCCACGCAGAACCCGCTGGATCTGGCCGGCACCTTCCCGTTGCCCGACTCCCAGCTCGACCGCTTCATGCTGCGGCTGTCGCTGGACTATCCCGATCCCGCCGCCGAGCGCGAACTGCTGACCGGCATCGATCGCCACGACCTGCTGACCCGGCTGGCGCCCCAGTTGGACGGCGCCGCCCTGCTCGCGCTGCGCCGGCAAGCGCAGGCGGTCACCGCCAGTCCCGCCCTGCTCGACTACCTGCAGGCGCTGCTGGGCGCCAGCCGTCGCCACGCCGAGATCCGCACCGGGCTGTCGCCGCGTGCGGGCCTATCGCTGCTCGCTGCGGCACGCGCCTGGGCGCTGCTGGATGGCCGCGGCTACGTGCTGCCGGAGGACCTGCAGGCGCTGTTCGTGCCACTGGCCGCGCACCGGCTGGTGGCCGCCCGCGGCGTCGGCGGCGCAGCACTGGCACGCCAGCTGCTCGCCGAGGTGGCGGTGGACTGATGCGCGCCAACCTGCGCCGGCTGGCGCAACTCGCCGAACGCCGCCTGCCCGCGCTCACCCGCCTGCGCAAACCCGAACCGCTGCCGATCGAACTGGGCCGGCGCCGCATCTACATCGTGCCCACCGCGTTCGGGCTCGGCTTCGGCCTGTTGCTGCTGGTGATGCTGGTGGGCGCACTGAACTACGCCAACAACGCGGCGCTGCTGCTGACCTGCATGCTGGGCGCCGCCGCCGCGGCGAGCATGCTGCTCGCATTCCGCACGCTGGATGGGTTGTCGCTGCGCGGCATCCGCGCCGGTCATGCCGTGGCCGGCGAGCCGCTCGAGCTGGTGCTGGATTTCGCGGCGCTCCGTCCGCGCGAGTCGGTGCGCCTCGACTGCGCGGGCGAGTCGCTGGCCTTCGCCCTGCAGGACACCACGGAACTGCGGCTGCGCCTGGCCACCACCCGGCGCGGATGGCTTGCCCTGCCGCGGTTCAGGCTCTGGAGCACCTGGCCGCTGGGTCTGTTCCGCGCCTGGAGCTGGCTGCATCCGCAGCAGTCCGTGCTGGTCTGGCCGCAACCGGAAGCCGCCGGCCCGCCGCCCGTGCTGCCGGGCGATGCGCGCGAACGCCTGCGCCCGCAGGCGGGCGAGGAACTGGCCGCATTGCGCGACTACCGCCGCGGCGACGCGCCCCGGCACATCGCCTGGAAGGCCAGCGCCCGTCACCACGACCTGCTGGTGAAGGACTTCGACCGCCCCGAGCCGCGCGAGAGCTGGCGCCTGGAGTGGGACGCCCTGCGCACGCTGGATCGCGAGGCGCGCATCGCCCGGCTGGCGCGCTGGCTGGGCGAGGCGGAGGCGCAGGGCCGCCGCTACAGCCTGCAGCTGCCGAACGAGCGCATCGACATCGGCAGCGGCCCCGCCCACTACGCGCGCTGCATGAGCGCGCTGGCGGTGCTGCCGTGAGGAAATCCGTCGCCGCGCCGCTGGACGGTCGTAGCTTCGACCTGGTCGCCTTCGGCCTCGCTGCCGTGCTGGCGTTGCACGCGCCACATCTGCCGTGGTGGCTGGTTGCCGCGCTGGCGGCCATCCTCGGCCTGCGCTGGTGGCTGCGCCGCCGTCGCGCAACCACGCCGGGCTGGCTGAAGCTGCCGCTGCTGGCCGCGCTGCTGCTGTCCATCGTGAGCTGGTACGGCAACCTGTTCGGCCAGGCGCCCGGCGCTGCGCTGGCAGTGGGCCTGCTGGTGCTGAAGTTGCTGGAAACCGAGAGCGTGCGCGACGCCCGCGTGGGCATGAGCTTCGCCTGCTTCACCCTGATGGCTGCGTTGCTGTTCGACCAGAGCCTCACCGCCACCACCACGGTGGCGCTGGGACTGCTGCCGCCGCTGGCCGCGCTGCGATCGCTGGAGCCGGGGCAGCGCAAGCCTCCGGCGTTGTGGCGCGAACTGCTGCCCGGCCTGGGCCTGCTGGCCGCCGCGTTGCCGCTGGCCTTGCTGGCCTTCCTGCTGCTGCCGCGGCTGAACTCGCCGCTGTGGGGTGCGCCGAACGCCGGCGAACAGCGCACCGGGCTCAGCGACCGCATGACGCCGGCGGGCTTCAACCGATTGCTGGTCGACGACAGCCCCGCCATGCGGGTGGGCTTCGACGGCCCGCCACCACCACCCGGGCAGCGCTATTTCCGTGCCTTCGTGATGGGCCACTACGACGGCAGCAGCTGGACTTATCGCGATGCGCCCGACCAGTCGCCGGTGGCGGTCGAGGCCGGGCAGACCATCCGCTACCAGGTCAGCCTGGAACCCACCCGGCAGCGCGTACTGCCCACGCTGGACGTGCCGTTGGCCGCACCGCCCGATGCCAGCCTGCGCCGCGACCGCGTGGTGATCGCCGACAAGCCGGTGGACAGCTTGCGCGACTACACGCTGGAATCTGCCGTCCGCTACCGGCTGGAGCCGCGGCTCGGCCCGCACCCTGCCCACTGGCTGCAGCTGCCCGCCGGCTTCAACCCGCGCACGCTGGCACTGGGCCGCGCGTGGCGCGCGCAGTACGGCGGCGACGATGCCGCCATCGTGCAGGCCGCGCTCGCGCTGTTCCACGGTGGCTTCCGATACACGCTCACGCCCGCGCCGCTGGGCCGCAACGCGATGGACGACTTCCTGTTCAATACCCGCGAAGGCTTCTGCGAGCACTACTCGTCCGCCTTCACCGTGCTGATGCGCGCCGCCGGCATCCCCGCCCGCGTGGTCACCGGCTACCAGGGCGGCTACTGGAATGCCATGGGCGGTTACCTGCTGGTGCGCAACTCCGACGCACATGCCTGGAGCGAGGTCTGGCTGGCCGGCCGCGGCTGGGTACGGGTCGATCCCACCGCCGCGGTGCGTCCCCAGCGCATCAGCCTGGGGGCCGGTGCCGCGGTACCCGGCCAGTTGCCGTGGTACCAGAGCGGCTGGCTGCAATCGCTGCGCAACCACTGGGACATCGTCAACCGCTGGTGGAATCTGAGCGTTAACGGCTTCGATGCGCTGCGTCAGCGCGGCCTGCTGAAACCGTTCGGTATCCGCGATACGGACACCTCCACGCTGCTGCTGATGCTGGCCGCCGGCTGCGTGCTGTGCATGGCCGCCGGACTGGCATGGGTGTGGCGGCCGCGCGAACCGGAAGACACCGCACGCGCCGCGCTGCGCCGGCTGGAACGCAAGCTGGCGCGGCAGGGCGTGACGCGGCAGGCCGGCGAGGGACCGCGCGACTACCTGCAGCGCGCCGCCCGCCTGATACCGGCGCAACACGACAGGCTGACCGAACTGATGCACCGCTACCTCGAACTGCGTTATGCCCATCCGGAGCCGTCCACTGAATCCGTGCGCGCATTTCGACGCGCGGTGCGGGATTTTCCTGTCGTCCGCATGGTCAAATGAACGCTGACAGGCTCGTGCACACAATCATCCATGATGGAGAAACCGCCATGTCCCTCTACCGCCCCCTCGCACTAGTCGCGGCCGCCGCCCTGCTGGGCGGTTGCGCGACCATTCCGCAACCGCTGCAAGGCAACTACACCGCCATCTCCAGTGCCGCCGCCCAGCAGGGTGGCGCCGGCGGTGCCCAGGTGCGCTGGGGCGGCGAGATCATCAAGACCGAGCCGGGCCCACAGCAGACCTGCTTCTACATCCTGGCCCGTCCGCTGGACAGCCAGGCGCGGCCGGAACTGGGCCGCTCGGGTGGCGACCAGGGCCGCTTCGTGGCCTGCCACAGCGGCTTCTACGACCCCGAGGTGTTTGCCCGCGGCCGCGAGCTGACCGTGACCGGCACCATCCACGGCACGGTGACGCAGAAGGTGGGCGACTACGACTACCCCTACCCGCGGGTGGAAGCCAATGTGGTGTATCTGTGGCCGAAGCGCCCGGTGTACGTGAGCACACCCTACCCGCCCGGTTTCTACGACCCGTTCTGGGGGCCGTGGGGTCCATGGGGTCCGTGGGGTTACGGCCCGTACTGGAGCGGCCCGCGTGTGATCGTGGTGCGTCCGCCGCCGCCCCCGCCGCCCAAGAAGTAAGCGGCGCACGCACGAAAAAGCCGGCCCATGGGCCGGCTTTTTCGTGCTCGCCGACAGCCGCGACTCAGCCCGGTGGCCAGTGCATGCGCCGGCCGGCCAGCAGGTGCACGTGCAGGTGGAACACAGTCTGCCCGCCGTACTCGTTGCAATTGACCACCGTGCGGTAGCCTTGCGCGGCAAAGCCTTCGCGCCTGGCGTAATCGGCGGCGGCCAGCAGCAGGCGCCCCAGCAGCGCCGCATCCTCCGCCGTGGCATCGTCCAGCGTGGCGATCGGCTTCTTCGGAATGAACAGCACATGCACCGGCGCCTGCGGGTTCACGTCGCGGAAGGCCAGCAGCTCGTCGTCCTCGTAGACGATGTCGGCCGCGATTTCGCGCCGGATGATCTTGCCGAAGATGGTGTCGCCCATGCCTGACTTCCTCCGATGCTCTCGTCACAGGCGCAACAGCATACCGTGCGCCCCTGGCGCCACGCGCCTGAAACCGAATTTCGCATAGAGCTCGTGCGCCGTGCCGTCGGCGATGAGCCCGACCATGGCGCGTGACGGCGCACGGGCGCGTATGTCTTCCATCAGCGCCTGCATGATGCGCCGGCCCAGGCCCTTGCCCTGCCAGGCGGGCGCCACCGCGATATCGACCACGAACAGGAACAGGCCGCCGTCGCCCACCACGCGGCCCATGCCGACCAGTTCGCCGCCGTGGCGCATGCACGCCGAACTCCAGCTCGCCGGGAGGCCGGTCGCCGCGCCCTCCGCGGTCATCGGGCTCAGGCCGGCCGCCGTGCGCAACGCACGGTATTCCTCGTTGCCGGGGACCTCCAGTGCGAGCGTGGGTTCCACCGCTTCAGTCCAGTACCTGGCGGCCACCGAATGCATGCGCCAGCGTGCCACGGTCCACGAACTCCAGCTCGCCGCCCAGCGGCACGCCATGCGCCAGCCGGGTCGGCTTGATGCCGCCGGCGCGGGCCAGTTGCGCCAGGTAGTGCGCGGTGGCCTCGCCTTCCACGGTGGGGTTGGTGGCGATGATGAGCTCTTCCACCTCGCCCTCGCCCAGCCGTTGCGCGAGCTGCGGCAGGCCCAGCTCCTCCGGCCCCAGCCCGTCCAGCGGCGACAGCCGGCCATGCAGCACGAAGTACTGGCCGCGGTAGCCGGTGGCCTGCTCGATCGCCGCCAGATCCACCGGCGACTCCACCACGCACAACAGCTGGCGGTCGCGGCTGCTTCCGGCGCAGATGGCGCACAGCGGCTCCTCGCTGAAATTGCGGCAACGCGCGCAATGCCCGATGCGCTGCATCGCCTCGCGCAGCGCGTCGGCCAGCTTCAGGCCCCGCGCGCGATCGCGCTCCAGCAGATGGAACGCCATCCGCTGCGCGCTCTTGCCGCCCACGCCGGGCAGGCAGCGCAACGCTTCGACGAGGGTGGCAAGGAGTGGGGAGGTCATCTGCGACAGGATTCGGGATGGCGGGATTCGGGAGAAGCCTGGGCCTTGCCGGGGCCGCTGTTCCGTACCCCGGTGCCCACTCCCGGATCCCGGCCGTTCAGAACGGCATCTTGAAGCCCGGCGGCAGGCTCATGCCGGCGGTGACGCTGCCCATCCTTTCGCGGCTGGCCTCGGCGACCTTGTTCACCGCGTCGTTGATCGCGGCGGCGACCAGATCCTCGGCCATCTCCGGATCGTCGGCGAAGGTCTGCCGGTCGATGGCCACCTTGCGCACCTCGTGCGCGCCGCTCATGGTCACGCTCACCAGGCCGCCGCCGGCGCTCCCGGTGACTTCCAGCTTCGCGATCTCCTCCTGCGCACGCTTCATGTCTTCCTGCATGCGCTGGGCCTGCTGCATCAGCTGGCCGATCTGACCTCTCATACCGCTAACTCCGTCATCAACTGCCCAGGGGTTTCACCGACTGCGGCACCACGCGGGCACCGAAGTCGCGTTTCATGGATTGCACGAAAGGATCGTCCTCGATCGACTGCTCGGCCGCCGCCTGCGCCGCGTTGCGCGCCTGCGTGGCGCGCGCGGCCGGCGTGGCGGCGGCGGCCGTCTTGTCGATGTCGACGAAGCGCAGCCTGATGCGCTCGCCCAGCGCCTGGCTGATGCGCTCCTCCATCTGGCTGACCATCGGCTCCACCGCCATGCCCATGTGCGCCGGCTGCAGGGCCAGCACCAGGGTGTTGCCGTCGCGTTCGCGCAGCACTGCGTTCTGCGCCAGCACGCTGAACGGGCCGCGCAGGCCGGCCTGTTCGATCAGGCTTTCCCAGTGCGGCAGGCCGCCCGTCTCGCGCGCCGGCGCAACCGGCGCGGATTCGCGCACGGCGGCCGCGGCCGCAGGGGCCGGCGGCGCCGCCCGATGCGCCGGGGCCGGCGACGCGGCTGGCGTTGCACTGCGCACGGGCGGTGCCACAGGTCGCGGGGCTGGCACCGCACGCTCCGCCGCCGGGCGCTCCGCCTCGTCGCCGGGGCGGAACGCCAGCATGCGCAGCAGCGCCATCTCGAAGCCGGTACGCGCGTCGGGCGCCAGCGCGAGGTCGCGGCGGCCGCCGATGGCGATCTGGTAGTAGAGCTGCACGTCCTCCGGCGCGATGCGCGCGGCCAGCGCGTGCAGGACCTCGCCGTCGGGGCCTTCCTCGTCGAGCCGGTAGCCCGGGATCAGCTGGAGCAGCTGCAGGCGGTGCAGCACGCCGGCGAGGTCGTCCAGCACGCCGCCGAAATCCGGCGAGTACGAGGCGATCTGGGCACACTCGGCGAGCAGGCGCGCGCCGTCGCCGTCGGCCAGCGCATCGAGCACGCCCAGCACCTGGCCCCGGGCGACGCTGCCCAGCATGGTGCGCACGTCGTCGGCGTGCAGCGCGCCGCCGCCGTAGGCGATGGCCTGGTCCAGCAGCGACAGGCCGTCGCGCATCGAGCCGTCGGCGCCGCGCGCCAGCTCCTCGACCGCGGCATCCTCGTAGGCGATGTTCTCGGCGTCCAGGATGTGCCGCATATGTCCGGCGATCTGCCCGGGCAAATGGCGCTTGAGGTTGAACTTCAGGCAGCGCGACAACACCGTCACCGGCAGCTTCTGCGGATCGGTGGTGGCGAGCAGGAACTTCACGTGCGGCGGCGGCTCCTCCAGCGTCTTGAGCAAGGCGTTGAACGCCGGCTTGGAGAGCATGTGCACCTCGTCCACCAGGTACACCTTGAAGCGGCCGCGCGACGGCGCGTACTGCGCGTTCTCGATCACCTCGCGCACGTCGTCCACGCCGGTGTTGCTGGCCGCGTCGATCTCCAGCAGATCCACGAAGCGGCCCTCGTCCACCGCGGTGCAGACCGCGCACTCGCCGCAGGGGTCGGCCGACTCGCCGCGCTCGCAGTTCAGCGACTTGGCGAAGATGCGCGCGATGGTGGTCTTGCCCACGCCGCGCGTGCCGGTGAACAGGTAGGCGTGGTGCATGCGCCCGGTGTCGAGCGCGTTGGTGAGCGCGCGCACCACGTGCTCCTGCCCCACCAGTTCGGCGAACTTGCGCGGGCGCCATTTGCGGGCGAGAACCTGATAGGACATGCCTGACTACCTTGGGGCGAAGCCCGATTGTGCCAAGTCAGGTGAGGCAAGTCAGCAAACGACGTCCCCGGAATGGCGGCGGCCCCGCCAGCCACACCCCGGCACCCGAATCATCCACTACCGTTGCTTCCTTCCGGACCTGGCGGGGTTTGCGGACTATCGTCGCGGGGGGACCGACGGGGCCACCATGGACGTGCACGACGCTCGATCGTGACTCACTCGAAACTGACGGAGAGGGCGGGATGGCTCGGCCCCTCCTGGGCCTCACCCTTCGCTGCGCGAAGGGCCAGCCTGCGGCTGTCCAAATTCGTTCCTTACGGATTTGTCGAACCACACGGGTTCTCACCCACCCTCTCTTTTCCGTGATTCCGTGTTGCTGCGCCAGCTTCCAAGCCGTCGCACCTTTCAATCAACTGGCGGAGAGGGCGGGATTCGAACCCGCGATACGGGGATAAGCCGTATACACACTTTCCAGGCGTGCTCCTTCAACCACTCGGACACCTCTCCGCACGCAAAACCTTCCCACCAGCCCAAACCGCGGCCAGTGAAGAGGCGGAAGGATAGCGGTCACCACCGCGACTGACAAGGGATGGAGGCGCTCAACCGGCATCTGCATGCGGCGGCAGCGGCGTTCCCAGCGCGATGCGCTGCCCCGTCGCGGCGACCCGGTAGCCATGCGCAGCCAGCGCCGCGCCGTCGGCCACGCTGCCGTAGTGGTACAGCAGCAGGCGCTTGCGCAAGGCCGCATCGTATTCGCGCTCGATGTCGTCGATGCCGGTGTGCGAGGGGTTGCCGACCAGTCCACAGTCGTGCACCACCAGTTCGCCGCCGCCCGCGTGCTGAGCCAGCACCTCCGGGATCGGCCGGGTGTCGCCGGTGTAAACGAAGCTGCCAGGCAAGGCGAGACCGAACGAGGTGTTGGGCCGATGGTGACGGGTGGCGAACACGTCGAACCACAGGCCGTCGAGCCAGAACCCGCGGGTGCACGGCACCAGCCGGAACGCCTCCCAGAAATTCGCCCCGCCCTCGGCGAGTACGCCCGGGTAGTCGGCCACCCGCGTCTGCAGCCATGGCACCAGCGCCGCATGCGCGAACAGCCGCGTGGTGCCGCGCAGGTGTTCATCGAACCACAGCTTGAAGAACAGGCCTTCCAGCCCCGCCACGTGGTCCATGTGGGTGTGGGTGAGGTAGAGCGCCGGCGGCAGCGCGCCGTAGGCGTCGAGGTAGCGGTCCAGCGTGTCCGAGCCGCAATCGACCAGCAGCATCGGCACGCCGTCGCCTTCCAGCACCACGGCCGAGGAGCCCAGTGTACTGGTCGCGTGCGCCGCGCCCGTGCCGAGGAAATGCAGATGCCAGTTCATGCGCTGAAGCTAGCCTCGTAGGCGTCGATGAGAGGTGTCCAGATGGACGCGCGGAACGCTGCTTCGCCCTGGGCGACGGCACCGAGTTTGACCAGCGAGCGATGCAGCCGCTGCAGGTTGGCCAGCCGCCAGCCTCGGGCCGGCGTGCGCAGGCATCCGCGGTCGAAATCGATCAGATACAACGCCGAAGGGGTCACCAGCACGTTGTGCGCATTGAGATCGGCATGCCAGACGCCGGCTCGATGGAAGCGCGCCACCAGCGCGCCGGTCTCGCGCGCCAGCTCGGCGTTCAGCCGGCCAGCGGCGAGGCATTCGGCCAGCGTTTGCGCGTCCGCGATGCACCGGGTGATCAGGTCGGCGCGGTAGAACAGGCCGTGCCGCTGGTAACGCGCGGCCACCGGCGCCGGGCCGGGCAGGCCCAGTCGCGCGATCTCGGCCAGCAGGCGGAATTCGGCGAAGCAGCGCGTGGCGTCCGCGCCGCGCCACAGGTAGCGGTCGCCCATCAGCTTCGCCACCATGCCGCCGCGCCGGTAATGCCGCAGCACGCACTCGCCGGCCGGCGTGGCTATCAACTGCACGCCGCCGCGGCCACCCGCCTGCGGGCGCAGCGCGCCATGTCCGCGCCAGTGATCCGGCGCGAACCAGTCGGCGTCGACTTGTGGCGATGCCGTGGCGTCGAACAGAATCGCGCCATTGGCGTCTTCGCGCAGTTGCTCTTGCATCGGTGCCGTGCGCTCCTTCAGCTACCGGCGATTTTACATGTCCCCTCCCGCTTCGCTTTGCCTGCTGCGCACCTCGGCCATCGGCGACGTCACCCACGTGGTGCCGCTGGTGCGCACGCTGCAGGCGGCATGGCCGCAAACCCGGCTCACCTGGGTCGTGGGCAAGCTGGAGCGCAAGCTGGTGGGCGACCTGCCCGGCGTGGACTTCGTCACCTTCGACAAGCCGGCGGGCTGGTTCGGCATGCGCGACGTCTGGAAGGCGTTGCACAGCCAGCGCTTCGATGCGCTGCTGCAGATGCAGGTGGCGCTGCGCTCCAACCTGCTGAGCCTGGGCATCAGGGCGGACCGGCGGATCGGCTACGACGCGGCGCGCGCCAAGGATCTGCACGGCCTCGTCGTCAACGAACGCATTCCAGCGCGCACGGGCGAACACGTGCTGGATGCCATCGGCAGCTTCTGCGAACCGCTGGGCCTGAAGCAGACCGAAGTGCGCTGGGATATCCCGGTTCCCGACGAGGCACAGGCCTGGGCGGCGGAACAGCTGCCCGGCGATGCGCCCACCCTGCTGGTGAGCCCCACTTCCAGTCATGCGCTGCGCAACTGGCGGCCGGAGCGCTACGCAGCAGTGATGGATCATGCCGCCGCGCGTAGCTGGCGTGTCGCGCTGGTCGGCGGCCCCACGCCGGGTGAACGCGCGATGGCCGACGCAGTGGTCGCCGCCTGCAGGCGGGCGCCGCTGGACCTCACTGGCAAGGACACACTGAAGAAATTGCTGGCATTGCTGGGCCGCGCACAACTGCTGCTGACGCCGGACTCCGGCCCCATGCACATGGCGAACGCGGTGGGCAGCAAGGTGCTCGGCCTGCATGCCGCCAGCAATCCGCACCGCTCCGGCCCCTACTCCGACCTCCGCTGGTGCGTGGACAAATACGACGAGGCCGCGCGCCGCTTCCTCGGCAAGCCGGCCAGCGAACTGGCCTGGGGCAGCAAGATCGAGAAGCCGGGCGTGATGGATCTGATCGGCGTCGACGACGTGGTCGAACGCTTCGAGGCGGCCGCGCGCGAGCTCGGCCTGACCTGAAAACCCCTCTCCGCGCGGAGAGGGGTTGCGGCATCAGACGGCGCGGTAGTCCTGGTAGGACTTTTCCTCCACCAGCTGCGAACCCAGCTTGACGTTGATCTCGCGCTTCACCGCCGCGCGCTCGTCGTTGCGGAAGTACACCGAGCGCGCCAGCTCGATGAATTCGGCGTCGAAGGCCTGCGCCTTTTCCTTGAGGCGGATCTCGTCCTCGATCTCCCACAACGACTCGTTCACCGCGAGCAGGCGCGCGCGTTCGTCGGCGATGTCGGCCTTCGAGGCGGGGTGCGCCGCCCAGGTGGCGTTGAGCAGGTCGAGCTCGGTGCGCACGTTGGCAAGCTTGGCGGGATCGCCGATGCGCTGCGACTTGATTTCGAGGATGGTGATCTTGTCGATCAGCTCGCCGTAGGACACCGGGGTCTGGATCAGGCTCATGAGTAACTCCGAAGGTCAGGCCGCATGGGCGGGATGGAAGGCACCCTGGCGCACGAGCTCGCAGACGGTGCGCACGTCGCCGTCCAGCGCGCGGTCGCGGTGCAGGAAGTCGATGTGCTTGCGCAGCGTGGCGTGGGCGCGGCGCACGTCGGTGCCAGCATGGAAATCGCTGGTCCCCGCCAGCGCCTCGGCCAACCGCCGCACCTCGGCGACGAACTGCTGGTAATGCGGCTGGCCTTCGCGCGGCGCATTGGCTACCTTCGCCGCCAGCGCCTGCCAGCCGCCGCGCTGCGCCAGGCGGCGTGCGGCATTCAGCATCTCCTGGCGGTAATCCAGCGCCTGCGCTGCGGTGTAAAGCTCCAGCGCGATCACGTGGCCGAGGTCCTCCATCATCTCCATCACGTGGCGCGCCTCGTTGGCGCCCATGGAGACGTGGTCCTCGGCGTTCGCACTGGTCGGCACCGAATAGACGCTGGCCGGATGCGCACGCGTGGCGAGGTCGTTGACCAGTGCCGCTGCGGTGTACTGCACAATCATGAAGCCGGAGTCGGTGCCGTCCTCGTTGCCGGTGAGGAAGGCCGGCAGGCCGTCGTTGGTGGCCGGGTCGACCAGCTTGTTGAGGCGGCGCTCGGAGATCGAAGCCAGCACGGGGATCGCCGCCTTCACGTAGCTCATCGCCAGCGCCAGCGGCATGCCGTGGAAGTGGCCGGCCGAGATCACCTGCTCCTCGATGAACTGCGCGTCGGCGTTGTCCGGGAAGATCAGCGGGTTGTCGGTGACCGCGTTCAATTCGATGTCGAACACGCGGCAGGCCTGCGCCCAGGCGTCGCGCACCGCCCCGTGCACCTGCGGCATGCAGCGCAAGCAGTAGGCGTCCTGCGGCTGGTGCTTCTTGCCGCCCTTGAATGGCAGGAAGCGCGCGTAGAACGCCTCGCGGCCATGGCGCTGGTTGGCCGGCACCCAGTTCCAGCCGATGTCGAAGCTGAGCGCCTGGTCGTCGGCTTCGCTCCATGCCTCGGCGCTCCACGCCCGGAAGTGCGGCACCAGGTGATAGGGAATGTCGATCAGCGTCGAACCCTGCAGCAGTTCGCGCACGTGCACGGCCACCGCCGCCTGGCCCGGATGCGGACGCAGGGCGTGGACTTCCGGGCGCAGCGCGCCGCTGCGGCCCGCGAAGGCATCCAGCGTCATCGCCGCGGCGAGATCGGCAGCGTCCAGCAGGCGTTCGAGGTCGTGCAGGGCCAGCGCGCCGGTAGCCAGCATCTGCGCCGTGCCGTTGTTGAGCGCCAGGCCCTCCTTGAACGACAGCCGCACCGGCGCGAGGCCGGCGCGTTCCAGCGCCTCGGCGCCCGGCAGGCGCTCGCCGGCGAAAAACGCCTCGCCGCCGCCCAGCAGCACGATCGCCAGGTGCGAAAGCGGCGCAAGGTCGCCACTGGCGCCAACCGACCCCTTCTCCGGCACCACCGGCACCACGCCGGCGTTGAGCATCGCGGCCAGGGCTTCCAGCGTCTGCACGCGGATGCCGGAGTGGCCGCGCATGAGAGTATTGATGCGGATCAGCAGCATCGCGCGCACCACGTCTGCGCCGAACGGCTTGCCGACGCACACGGCGTGGGTGGTGATCAGGTTGTGCTGCAGCTCTTCCAGCAGCGTGCCTTCCGGCGTCCCGATGCGGCTGCCCGGCAGCTCGTCGCGCACGCGATGGGCGCCCAGGAGCTTGTCGGCGTTGCTGCCGAAGCCGGTGGTGACGCCATAGGTGGGTTCGCCGCAGTTGACCTTGTCGGCGAGGAAATCGGCTGCTCGTCGGACACGCTGCAGTTGCTTTGCGTCCAGCGCCACCTTGGCGCCGTCGCGGGCCACCGCCACCAGCTGCGCCCGGGTCAGGCTGCTGCCGTCGAGAAGAATGGTTTCGCTCACAAGTGCTCCAACATGTCCGTACGACCAGGAAAACCCCGGTTTTTCCGTCATCCCGGCGAAGGCGGATGACGCGCCAGCAACCGCCTCAGCCCATTGCCGCCGCCTGCTCCAGTTCCACCCGCAGCGTCTTGACGAGCTCTGTGCGCTCCACCTCGTACTGGTCGCCGCGGCGCAGGTCCTTCACCGCGACAACGCCCTTGGCCAGCTCATCCTCGCCCAGCACCACGGCGAAGCGGATGCCGGCGCGGTCGGCGTACTTGAGCTGCTTGCCCAGCTTGCCGCCTTCCAGCACCACCTCGGTGGCAATGCCGGCAGCGCGCAGCTCCCCGGCCAGCGCGAGGTAGACCGGCAGCCGCGCCTCGTCCATCTGGGTCACCAGCACATCCACCGTGCTCTGCGCGCCATGCACCAGGCCGGCTTCCCGCAATTGCCAGTACAGGCGGCTGAGGCCGATCGAGATGCCCACGCCGGGCAGATGCGACTTGGTGTACTGCCCGGCGAGGTTCTCGTAGCGGCCGCCCGAGCAGATCGAGCCGATCTGCGGGTGCTCGTTGAGCGTGGTCTCGTAGACCGTACCGGTGTAGTAGTCCAGCCCGCGCGCGATCGAGAGGTTGAGCGCGAAGTGCGATTCCGGCACGCCGAAGTCGCGGATCAGGCCCAGCACTTCCTTCAGCTCGGCCCGCCCCTGCTCCATTGCCTCGGGGCCGGGGCCCAGCGCGTCGAGCTTGTCGAAGGCATCCTGCAGCGACGTGGAGCGCACCTGCACGAAGACGAGGATCTTCTCCACCACCGCCGGCGCCAGGCCGAACCCTTCGCCGGTGAGCGTGTGGCGCACGTGGTCGGCGCCGCGCTTGTCCAGCTTGTCCACCTCGCGCAGCACCAGCATCTGCTGCTCGGCGTCGGCCACACCCAGGCTCTCGAAATAGCCGCGCAGCAGCCTGCGGTTGTTGAGCTGGATGGTGAACGGCCCGATCGCCAGCTCGCGGAACACGCTGTAGATCACCGCCGGCAGCTCGGCGTCGTAGCGGATCGACAGGCTGTCCTTGCCGATCACGTCGATGTCGCACTGGTAGAACTCGCGGAAACGGCCGCGCTGGGCGCGCTCGCCGCGGTACACCTTCTGCATCTGGTAGCGGCGGAACGGGAAGCTCAGCTCGCGCTCGTGCTCGGCCACGTAGCGCGCCAGCGGCACGGTGAGGTCGAAGCGCAGCGCCAGGTCCGGCTTCTCGCCCTGCTCCATCGCGCCGGTCGACTGCACGAAATACACCTGCCGCTCGGTCTCGCCGCCGGTCTTGGTCAGCAGCACGTCGGCATACTCGATCGCCGGCGTCTCCACCGGCAGGAAACCGAAGCGCTCGTAGTTGCGGCGGATCGTGTCGAGCATGCGCTGGAACGCGATCTGGTCCAGCGGCAGCAGTTCGAGCACGCCGGGCATGGTGCGGGCCGGGGTAAGCGCCATGGAAACCTCTGTATACGGGGAGGACGTGCCGCCGGTCGAATCACCACGCGACAGCCGTCAAGATTAACAGATGGCCATCCGCCGGCCGCGGTCGCTGACATGGCTTCCGGGCGGGCAGGGAAACAGTTGCCAAGCTCCCCGGCCGTCATTAAGATGTGCGGCTCCCGCGGGGTGTAGCTCAGCCTGGTAGAGCGCTACGTTCGGGACGTAGAAGTCGCAGGTTCAAATCCTGTCTCCCCGACCAAGATTCAAGCGCCTGGGTCTGCCGATGCCAGGTACGGAAAAGCCGCCCGGGAGGGCGGCTTTCTTGTTTCCGCGAAGCGCCTCGCGAAACGGCCCGAAAACGAAGAGGCACTCAAGACTTCGAACCCGCCGCGTTCGGCATGAGCCCGAACCGCAGCATCACCAGCTGCCCGTTCACGCCACAGGCGGCTTGCGCACCGACCTGCCCCTTGTCGAACTGCATCGGGACCAGCACGACGGTGTAGCCCTGCACCATCTGGCCCTTGATCTGGTCCTTGCCCGCGCCGCCGATCGACTTGGCGTTGCCGTATTGCTGCGTCAGCGCGCCCCAGGCCTGCTGCAGCTTGTCGCTGCTCGGCTTCCCCTTGGGGTCGAACGACTGCGTCGCCCCGTTGAAATCGCCCTTGTCCATGGCCGTGAGCGTCCTGTTCACGGTGCCCCCGCAACTCGCCGTCTGCTCGGCCGAAGCCGGTGTCGGCGCCGGCGCCTGCTGCGGTGTCTGTTGCGAAGATTGCGGCGCCTGTTGCGATTGCTGTTGCGCAGGCGGCTGCGCGGGAGCCGTCTGTGCCTGAGCGCTGCCGAAAGCCATCAACATGGCCGGCAGGATGAAGGAAGGGGCCTGTTTCATGTCGTCTTCTCCTCGTGGGGATGGGAGCGCGACGGCGAGCGTGTCAGTCAGGCTTGCATCGGACCGACGCGCCACAAGGTGCCGGAGATGGAACGGCCGAGGCCGTCGCGGAGGGAGCGGCGTCTGGGTGACGCACTTCCATCCTCATGAGCTGGGGTGTCCCTGTCAAACCATGCGCCGGCAATCATTCAGCAAGATGAGCATCCGATGTCCAACAGGACGCGGGTTACGAGCCATGGCAACCAAGTCGGCAAAGCGATTCGGCGGCACCAAGAACGGTTGGCGCCTTACGTGCTCATTGCGCTCCGCCCCGCACCATGGGTTTAGCCGGGAGAGGCTTTGCTGTTGGCCGACGCACGTTCCAACGCCAGCGGCCACCCCGTGGCTACCGCTGGCGTTGCCGCCGATTGAAACTAGCCGATTTGCGCGATGGCTCACGTCACCGGACAGGCATCAGGATCAGCCGCCCGACGCTGCAGCACAGCGACCATTCGGACAGGGAAAGTCCACTTCGACGCCGTGCTCGGCCGTCGTGGACGGAGCTCTGGGACGCCCGTCGATGACGCGGTTCTGGCTCCACAACGAAACATTGGCACGGGTATCGATGGTCTTGCTGCCTTTCTGCAACGACACCGTATAAACCGACAACGGCAAGTTGCGCAGGCTGTAGTCTCCGCCAGCGTCAACGGCAACGTGACGGCGAACCCCTGTACTGCTTTCCGCAAAGACGGTCGTGCCGGCCGGTGCGTGGCCGAAGATGCGTGCCGATGTGTCTTGTGCACTGACGGACAGGGACAGCAAGCCAACCGTCATTCCTACACCGGCGATCAAGACACACCGGAACACGGCAACCCCTCCCTTTGCTGCATGAACCCAACCATCGGCGGCATGCTTGATGATTTCCATACCTCCCTCCTTGAATATTTTGCGTGATGGGGCCACAGACAAACACCGGCAGCATCAACGGTCTTGTGCAGCCACCGCCCGGTCCGCACTGAGAGGCCGCGACCGGGCAGTCCGCATCATCAACCGCCTGTTGTCACGGCACAGTGATCTTCCGGGCAGGCGAAATCCACCTCCGCCCCACGTCCCACCGTCACCGGAATGTTGGCGCGGGTATCAACGATCTTGCCGTCCTTCTGCAGCGACACCGTGTAGGTCGACATCGGCAGGTTGCGCAAGTTGTAGCGCCCCTTGGCATCGACGGTGACATGGCGATGCAGACCGGTGCTGCTTTGCGCGAGCACGGTTTCGCCGGCCGGCGCCTGCCCGAAGATGTGTGCCGTCGTGCTCTGCGCGCTGGCGGACAGCGGCAGCATGCCGCCCATCGCCACCATGCCGGCGACCATTGCCAGCCGGGACATTACGCGCGCAGTCCGGATGGCGCGCAGGCCGCGCCTGGCGTGCTCGATGTTCCTCATGTTCCCCCTCCCTAGACATCCAGTGAATGGGAGCCCCGCCTGCAACGATGGGCAGGACATCCCGGTCTCCGCCCCACCGGCCATGCCGGTTCCTGCTCACCCTCGGGCGGTTCCGCAACCTAGCGACAAGCCTCTGCTTTTCGCAAGTGGAGCAGGTCAGCCAGTCGCGCGATGCCTGACCGCCGCGCTCAACCCGCCACACCCAGCGCCGCCAACCGATCCAGCTCGGCCTCGATGAAACCCGCTTCCAGGCGCGCGGGGCGGTTGAACGGACCGCGCAGGCTGACGCCCAGGTAGTCGCGCAGCAGGTCGAAGAAGGTGTCGAAGGGATCGACGCCATCGCGTTCGCAGCACCAGCGATACCAGCGCGTGCCGGCGGCCACATGGGCCACTTCCTCGCGCAGGATCACCTCCAGCACGGCGATGGTGCATTCGTCGCCGGCATGGCGCAGGCGCGCGATCATGCCCGGCGTCACGTCCAGCCCGCGCGCCTCCAGTACGCGCGGCACCAGCGCCATGCGCGCGGTGTCGGAGTGCGCGGTCTTCCCGGCCATCTCCCACAGGCCGTTGTGGGCGTCCAAGTCGCCGTAGGCATGGCCGAGTTCGGCCAAGCGAGCGGACAGCAGCGCAAAGTGACGGGCTTCGTCATGGGCGCAGCTGGCCCAGTCGCGGTAGTAGTCCTCGGGCATGCCGCGGAAGCGGTACACCGCGTCCCAGGCGAGATTGATCGCGTTGAACTCGATGTGCGCGACAGCGTGCACCAGCGCCGCACGTCCTTCGGCGGTGCCAAGGCCGCGTTGCGGTACCTGGCGGGCGCTGACCAGTTGCGGTTTCGCGGGACGGCCCGGGGCGCCGATGGGCTCGGGTGGCGCAGCGGCAGGGTCGGGACGCAGCTCGCCCGACTGCAGCGCGGCCCAGGCGGCATGGGTGAGGCGCAGCTTCTCGGCCGGATCGGTGGCGTCGAGGCAGGCCTTGGCGGCGGCGTGGAGGCTGGTCATGGTGTGGCGAGGTAGGAGCGCACCCTGTGCGCGATGGCTTCGACGTTTGATCGAAGCCAAAAGCATTCGCGCACAGGGTGCGCTCCTATGCGTGGTTCATCCGACGCGGCGCGCGGCCTTGGCGTCGTCCGAACGCAGCATCTCGATCTGTTCGAGGTAGTGGCGGTCGAGACCGGTGACGTATTCGCCGTTGAAGCAGGACGCGTCGAAGTGCTTCAGCGCTTCGTTGCCGTCCTGCACCGCCCACACCAGGTCCTTCAGCTCCTGGTAGATCAGCCAGTCGGCGCCCAGCATCTGCTGCACCTCGGCCTCGGTCTTGCCAGCGGCCACCAGTTCGGTGGCCGAAGGCATGTCGATGCCGTACACGTTGGGGTAGCGCACCGGCGGCGCGGCAGAGGCGAAGTACACGTTCTTCGCGCCGGCGTCGCGCGCCATCTGGATGATCTGTCGCGAAGTGGTGCCGCGCACGATGGAGTCGTCCACCAGCAGCACGTTCTTCTTGCGGAACTCCAGGTCGATCGCGTTGAGCTTGCGGCGCACCGATTTCACGCGGTCGCCCTGCCCCGGCATGATGAAGGTGCGGCCCACGTAGCGGTTTTTGACGAAGCCCTCGCGGAACGGCACGCCCAGCGCCTCGGCCAGCGCGCTGGCGGCGGTGCGCGCGGTGTCGGGAATCGGGATCACCGCATCGATGCCGTGGTCGGGGCGCTCGCGCAGGATCTTCTCGGCCAGCTTCTGGCCCATGCGCAGGCGCGCCTTGTACACCGACACGTTCTCGATCATCGAGTCGGGCCGCGCCAGGTACACGTATTCGAAGATGCACGGCGCATGCATCGCGCCGTCCGCGCAGTGGCGCGTGTGCAGCTGGCCGTCGTCGGTGATGAACACCGCTTCGCCGGGCGCCAAGTCGCGCAGGCGCTTGAAGCCGAGCACGTCGAACGCCACCGACTCGGACGCCACGGCGTACTCGCGCCCTTCCGGCGTGACGCGCTCGCCCAGCACCAGCGGCCGGATGCCGTGCGGATCGCGGAAGGCCAGCAGGCCATAGCCGAGCACCAGAGCGATGCATGCGTAGCCGCCGCGCGCGCGCGCGTGCACCGCGGCCACGGCCTTGAAGATGTGGTCCGGCGTCAGCGCCATCCGCTCCTGGATCTGCAGTTCGTGCGCCAGCACGTTCAGCAGCACCTCGGAATCCGAATCGGTGTTGATGTGACGGCGGTCGTCCTCGAACATCTCCTTGCGCAGCACCTCGGTGTTCACCAGGTTGCCGTTGTGCGCGATGGCGATGCCGTAGGGCGAGTTGACGTAGAACGGCTGCGCTTCCTCGGCGCCTTCCGATCCGGCCGTCGGATAGCGGCAGTGGCCGATGCCGATGCGGCCGCGCAGCCGGTTCATCGCATGCTGGTTGAATACGTCGCGTACCAGGCCGTTGCCCTTGTGCAGGCGCAGCCGCGCGCCGTCCACCGTGGCGATGCCGGCCGCGTCCTGGCCGCGGTGCTGCAGCACCGTGAGGCCGTCGTAAAGCGCCGATGCCACTTCGGTGGTACCGACGATGCCGATGATTCCGCACATGATGGATGGCCTGCTACGGGTGATTCGAAGGAGAGACAGAGGCGGCCGGCGCGGGGGCCGCGCCTGGCGTAGAGATGGTGGCTGGCGGCCGCTTGCGCAATGCCCCGGGCGAGTCCGCGGAGCCCAGCCCGCCGTGCAGCGCATCGGATATCGCCGCCGGGTCCAGGCGCTCGCGCACGGCGTTCGACATCGCCGCCGGATCGAGTTTCCCGCGCAGCGATTCCGACATGGCGGCGGGATGGAAATGCTCGCGCACGCTTGGGGGCACCTGCTGGCCAAGCCAGATCGTGGCGCTCTGGAACGGCGGCAGCAGCATCGATGCCCGCCAGGACGGCTCGCGGGTAAACGTGGTGAACTGGCACAGGAACACCAGCAGACAGACCAGCAGCACGCCGCGCGCCAGTCCGAACACCATGCCGAGCAGGCGATCCGTGCCCGACAGGCCGGTACTTACCAGCAGCCGGTGGATCAGGAAACGCAGCAGGGCGCCCAGCACCAGCACCAGCACGAAGCACAGCGCGTAACCCGCGGCCACGCGCAGCGCGGGGTGGCTGATCACCTCCAGTCGCGCGGACACCGCCGGCCCGAGCAGCCACGCCGCCCAGAACGCGGCGATCCAGATCACCAGCGCCAGCACTTCGGACACCAGGCCGCGCCACAAGCCGACCAGCACCGACAGGCCCAGCACGCCGAGTATGGTGTAGTCGATCCAGTTCATGCTCGGGTCCGCGCCAGTGTGCCGATCAGGGGACGTTAACGACGTTGCCGCCGATGCCGAACTTCGCCTTGATCTGATCGCGCACGCGCTCGGCGTCAGCGCGCTGGGTCTGCGGGCCGGCGCGCACGCGCCACAGCCGCTTGCCGCCCACGCTCACCGTGTCCACGAAGCCGTCGAAGCCGCCTGCGCGCAGCTTGTCGCGCAGCGCATTCGCGTCGGCCTCGTTGCCCAGCGCGGCAAGCTGCACGGCATAACCGCCGGCGCGCGGCGTCGCGGCGGCAGGCGCAGCGCTCGTCGTGGTGGTCGCCTTGACCGGCGTAGTCGCGATGTTGGAGTCGGCGTGCCCCAGTCCCTCCACGAGCTTCGCCGGCACGCCAGGGATGGTCTGGGTGATCTTCAGTCGCGCCGCTTCGGCGCCGGTGCGCGAATCGAACGGGCCGGCAGTCACCAGGGTGAGCTGCTTGCCGGCCTGGGTGATGACGCGAGTGAGCACCGGGTAACCCAGTGAGCGCACGCGGCGCACCAGGTGATCCACGCTATTCGCGTTGGCGTAGGCGCTGAGGTTGAGCACGTAGAGCGCGTGGCCGGCGGACGCGGATGCCGCCGGCGGCCCGGCCACCGGGGCCGGGCTGGGCGCCGCGGCCGGAACCACAGCCGTCGGCGACGACGCCTTGGTGGTCGGCGCCGTGGTGATGGTGCTGCCCTGCCCCTGCAGCGGAATCACCGGCTGCGATGGCGACGCGCCGGAACCCATCACCGGCCCGGCGGGCGGCTGTGCCTTGGGCGCCGCCGCGTCGGTGCCCACGTCGGTGGGGCGGCGCGAGGCGATGTTCACCGTGGCGAGCTGGCCGCCCTGCGCGGGGATTGCTGCCGTGGCGGCCGGCGCCGGCACGGCGGCGCTGCCGGCCGTGGCCGGCGCGCCCGGGCTCAGGCTCATGGTGCGCGTCTGCAGGTTGCTGTCCTGCGCCGGCGGTATCACCAGGCTCACGGACTGGTCGCCGACGCTGGCCGGCGGCGGACTGCTGGAGAAGAACATCGGCACGAAGATGACGAGCAGGGCTATCAGGACGGCAGCCCCCAGCAGACGTGTTTTCAAGAGTTCGCTCCGAGGCGGCCGGCACGGCCCGCAATCCGGCGATTATACCTGCCCCGCTCCGCGCGCCGCCCGCCGCTCAATGGCCGCGTTCAGCGATCACCGCCGCGGCCACGAAGAACGAACCGAACGCAAGGATGCGCTCGCCCGGCCGCGCCACCGCGCGCGCCGCCGCCAGTGCCGCGGCCACGTCGGCGTGCCAGTCGCTGCGCGCCTGCGGCAAGGCCTGCTTCAACACCCCGGCCAGCGCATCCGCCGCGAGGCCGCGCGGGCTGACGCCGTCCAGGCCGGCGAGGTGCCAGTGGTCGATGCGATGCCCAAGCGCGGCGATCACGCCAGCCACATCCTTGTCCGCCAGCGCGCCGTACACCGCGTGGGTGCGGGCCGGGGATTGCGCGTCCAGCCATGCAGCCAGCGCGCGCGCGGCCTGCGGGTTGTGGCCCACGTCCACGATCAGCAGCGGGTCGCCGCCCAGCGATTGCAGGCGCGCCGCCACGTGCGCATGGCGCAGGCCCCGGCAGACCGCGGCATAGGCGTCCTGCGGCGCCGGCGGGCCACCCTCGATCCAGAGCGCGTGCAGCGCGGCGATCGCCGCCGCGGCGTTGGCGTATTGCACCGGCGCCACCAGCGCGGGTGCCGGCAAGTCCATCGCGGTACCGTCGCGATGCCGCCAGCGCCAGCCGTCCGGATGCCGCTCGGCGGAGAAATCGATGCCGGCGCGTTCGACCCGCGCGCCACTGGCGGCCAGCGCGTCGAGCAGTCCCTGCGGCGGATCGGGCTCGCCCACGATCGCCGGCCGCCCGGCGCGGGCGATGCCGGCCTTCTCGCGGCCGATGCTGTCGCGGTCCGGGCCCAGCCAGTCCATGTGGTCGAGGTCCACCGTGGTGATCACGGCCACGTCGGCATCGACGATGTTCACCGCGTCCAGGCGGCCGCCCAGGCCCACTTCGAGGATCGCCACGTCGAGCTGCGCCCGCGCGAACAGGTCCAGCGCGGCCAGCGTGCCGTACTCGAAATAGGTCAGCGGCGTGCCGCTGCGCGCGGCCTCGATGCGCTCGAAGCTGGCCACCAGTGCCGCATCGTCCGCGTCTCGGCCCTGGATGCGCACGCGCTCGTTGTAGGCGAGCAGGTGCGGCGAGGTGAACGCGCCCACGCGCAAGCCCGCGCCCTGCGCCATCGCTTCCAGCAGCGCCACGGTGGAACCCTTGCCGTTGGTGCCGCCCACGGTGATGACCCGTCGCGCCGGCGCCACCGCGCCCATCCGCTGCCACACGCCCCGCACGCGCTCCAGGCCCAGCGCGATGCTGCGCGGGTGGACGTGCTCCTGGTAGGCCAGCCATTCGGCGAGGGTGCGGGACATGCTCGGATTTCGTGCGCTGCGGGGAGGCGCAGCTTAGAGCCTCCCGGCTACCGGCGCACCGACGGCGCCCCTCAACCGAACGGATGGATGCCGCTGTAGTGCAACGCCATATACATGCCGAACAAGGTCCAGAACATCTTCTTCAGTGCGCGGGCGGACAGCAGCAGCACCAGCAGTCCCGCCAGCAGCGGCGCATGCCGCTCCAGCGTGCCACGCAGATCATCGACGGTGTGCATGGTCGCCTCCTCAAGCCAGCGGATGGACGACTGCGTGCAGCGACCAGACCAGGCCGAAGCCGATGGAGGCGCTGGAAAACAGCGCCAGCATCAGCGGAAGCGCGTAGCGATCAAGGGCATTGCGGAACAGGGCAATCGTGTTCATGGGGCATCTCCTTCGACCCGCGATTGGGTGCAGGGAGATGCTCCTCCGAGGGCGCCCTTCGCGGCAGACCCGAACGTCAGCGATCGCTGGTGACAAACATCACAGGCGCGCCGTACGCAAGCGCAGCGCGTTCGATACCACCGATACTGAGCTGAGGCTCATCGCCAACGCCGCGATCATCGGCGAGAGCACGATGCCGAACGCGGGATACAGCACGCCCGCGGCCAGCGGCACGCCGATGCCGTTGTAGACGAAGGCGAAGAACAGGTTCTGACGGATATTGCGCACCGTGGCCCGCGACAGCGTGCGGGCGCGCAGGATCGCGCCCAGTTCGCCCTTCACCAGGGTGACCTGCGCGCTTTCCATCGCCACGTCGCTGCCGTTGCCCATTGCGATGCCGACGTCGGCGGCGGCCAGCGCGGGCGCGTCGTTGACGCCGTCGCCGGCCATCGCCACCTTGCGGCCCTCGGCGCGCAGCGCGCTCACCGTCGTCGCCTTGTCAGTGGGCGAAACTTCCGCATGCACCTCGGCTATGCCCAGCCTGCCGGCCACCGCCTGCGCCGTGGTGGCGTTGTCGCCGGTGAGCATCACCACGCGCAGGCCGGCCTGCTTCAGCGCCGCCACGATCGTCGGCGCCTCCGGCTTGACTCGGTCGGCCACCGCCAGCAAGGCGACGGGCACGCGGTCGACGGCCAAGTACATCACGGTGGCACCCTGCCCGCGCAGCGCCTCGGCGCGTGTGTTTGCCTCGTCGCCCGACGCGATATCCAGCTCCTGCAGCAGCTTGGCGTTGCCCAGCGCCACCGCGGCGCCTTCTACCGTGGCCATCACGCCGCGACCGGCAAGCGCGCGGAATCCCGCGGCGTCGAGCGCAGCGACACCTTCGGCATCGGCGGCGCCGACAATGGCATGCGCCAGCGGGTGCTCGCTCGAGCGCTCCAGCGCCGCCGCCAGCGCCAGCAGGCGTTCGCGCGGCTGCCCGTCCAGCGACACCAGCTCGGTGAGCGCGGGACGACCTTCGGTGAGCGTGCCGGTCTTGTCCACCACCAGCGTGTCGATGTCCTGCAGCGCCTCGATCGCGGCGGCGTCGCGGAACAGCACGCCGTGCTGCGCGCCGCGCCCGCTGGCCACCATGATCGAGATCGGCGTGGCCAGGCCCAGCGCGCAGGGGCAGGCGATGATCAGCACCGACACCGCCGCGATCAGCGCATGCGCCAGTTGCGGCGGCGGCCCGAACACGGCCCAGGCCGCGAAGGCCAGCACGGCCACGGCCACCACCGCGGGTACGAACCATGTGGCCACCTTGTCGGCCATGCGCTGCAACGGTGCCTTGCTGCGCTGCGCCTGCGCCACCAGGGCCACGATCTGCGCGAGCAGGGTTTCGCCGCCCACCTTCTCGGCGCGCATCAACAGCGCGCCGTCCTGGTTCAAGGTGCCGCCGGCCAGCGTGTCGCCCTTGCCCTTGGCCACCGGCATCGGCTCGCCGGTCAGCATGGATTCGTCCACGTGGCTCGCGCCTTCCAGCACCACGCCGTCCACCGGCACCTTCTCGCCGGGACGCACGCGCAGCGTGTCGCCGACCAGCACCTGGTCCAGCGGCACGTCGGCTTCGCCGCCGTCGGCGGCGATGCGCCGCGCGGTTTTCGGCGCCAGCCCCAGCAGCGCCTTCAGCGCCGAGCCGGTGCGCCGGCGCGCGCGCAGCTCCAGGAAATCGCCCAGCGTCACCAGGGTCACGATCACCGCCGCCGATTCGAAATACACGCCCACGCGGCCGTGCATGTCGCGGAAGCCCACGGGGAACAGGCCGGGCACGAGGAAGGCCACCGCGCTGTACGCCCACGCCACGCCGGTGCCCAGCGCGATCAAGGTATACATGTTCGGCGACCAGGGCCTGAGCGAGCGCCAGCCGCGCGCGAAGAACGGCGCACCACCCCACAGCACGACGAGGGTGGACAGCAGTGCCTCGATCCATCCGGCGATGGCATCCCAGGGCGCCGGCAGATGCCAGCCGAACAGGTGTGGCGCCATGGCCAGCGCAAACACCGGTAGCGTCAGCACCACCAGGAGCCAGAAGCGCTGCGTCATCGCGCGCAGCTCGCCGCCGTCCTCCTCCAGCGCGGGCATCATCGGCTCCAGCGCCATGCCGCACTTCGGGCAATCACCGGGGCCGACCTGCTGCACCTCGGGATGCATCGGGCAGGTGTAGATCGTGCCGGCCGGCGCCGGCGGCGCGGGCTGGCGCTCGCCGAGGTAGGAAGCAGGATCGGCCACGAACTTTTCGCGGCAACGCGTCGAACAGAAGTGGTAGGCGTGGCCGGCATGTTCGGCGCGATGCTTCGCGATATGCGTATCCACAGCCATGCCGCAGACCGGATCCTTCGCCATGCGGTCATGCTGTGCGTGGTCGTGCTGTGCGTGGTCGTGCTGGGCGTCACCGCGGCCCGCAGGGTCGAGGCGGCCATGTGTTGCCTGCGGCGGCGGCGCAGCGGCGTTCGACGAACAACAGGCGCCAGCGCCGCCCTGCCCTTCGCCAAGATACGCCGCCGGCTCCGCATCGAACTTCGCCTTGCAGCCAGCGCAGCAGAAGTGGAAGGTCCGGCCTGCATGCATGGAGCGGTGCGCGGTGGCCGCAGGATCCACCTTCATGCCGCAGACCGGATCGACGGCCGTCACATCCCGGGTATCGCCGTGGCAGAAGGCGTGCGCATTCATGCCGATGCCTCCTCGCCGCTCAAGGCGCGCAGGATCGGGCACTCCTCGGGCTTGCCATGGCCCGGGCAGGACGCCACCAGCTGCGCCAGACCGTCGCGCACCCGCTGCAGCTCGGCGATGCGCTGTTCGATCGCCGCCAGCCGCTGCTGCGCGCGCCGCTTCACCGCCTTCACCCCGCGCTGGCGATCCGCCGACAGCGCCAGCAGCTCGCGGATTTCCTCCAGCGTGAAGCCCAGGTCCTTGGCGCGGCGGATGAAGCGCAGCTGCATGACGGTGCTGTCGCCGTAGCTGCGGTAGCCGGAGGCGCGCCGCAGTGGCTCGGGCAGCAAGCCTTCGCGCTCGTAATAGCGGATGGTGTCGATGGCCACGCCGACGCGCTTGGCGACGGCACCGATGGTCAGGGGTGCGGTTTGCGTGTTCATGGGACAAGTCTAGACCTTTGATCAAGGTCCAGAGTCAAGTACCATTTGAAACCGCCTACACCGGCAACGCCGTGGTCCGCTTCACCGTGCGCAACGCCAGCGTGGATTGGACGCGCACCACGCCGGGCAGCTGGGTGAGGATGTCGGTGTGGATGCGCTCGAAGTCGGCGGCGTCGGCGTAGGCCACGCGCACCATGTAGTCGGCCGCTCCGGCGAGCAGGCAACATTCGGTGACTTCCGGGTGGCGCTGGATCGCCGCCTCGAACGCGTCGAGCGCGGCTCGGCCCTGCTGGTCCAGGGTCACCAGCACAAAAGCGGTGCCCGGCAGGCCCACCGCCCTCTCGTCCAGCAGCATCACGTAGCGCGCGATCAGCCCGCGCTCCTCCAACAGCTTTACCCGGCGCAGGCAGGCCGAGGGCGAGAGGTTGATCTGCTGGGCAAGCTCCAGGTTGGTCAGGCGGCCGTCCTGCTGCAACAGCCGGAGGATCGCGCGATCGCGCTCGTCGAGGGTTGGGTCAGGTTTAGGCATGGAATTTCAATCAGGCCATCATTTCATCGCCAGACATTCTACAGATGCGCTGGATAGCGAATGAAATCGGCGAGAAATTGCGCGGCGTGACGATCATACTGCCGCACCATCGGCGCGTATTCCGGCCGGCCTGCCACTCCGTCTTCCCAGCAAGAGATCCGTAGCCATGCGCATCGGTGTGCCGAAGGAAATCAAGAACCACGAATACCGCGTGGGCCTCATCCCCTCGTCCGTGCAGGAACTGGTGCACCACGGCCACCCGGTGGTGGTGGAAACCGGCGCCGGCCTGGGTGCGGGCATCAGCGACGCCGACTATGTCGCGGCGGGCGCCAGCATCGCGCGCGGCCCCGACCCGATTTTTGCCGAAGCCGACATGATCGTGAAGGTGAAGGAGCCGCTGGCGGTGGAGCGCAAGAAGCTCCGCAGGGGCCAGATCCTGTTCACCTACCTGCACCTCGCTCCCGACCTGGAACAGACCAGGGACCTGATCGACTCCGGCGCCATCTGCGTCGCCTACGAGACCGTGACCGCCCCGAACGGCACGCTGCCACTGCTGACGCCGATGTCCGAAGTGGCCGGGCGCCTCGCCCCGCAGGTGGGTGCGCATTCGCTGGAGAAGGCGCAGGGCGGCCGCGGCGTGCTGCTGGGCGGCGTGCCTGGCGTGTCGGCAGCGGAAGTGGTGATCCTCGGCGGCGGCGTGTCCGGCACCCACGCGGCGACCATTGCCGTGGGCATGGGCGCCAAGGTCACCGTGGTGGACCGCTCGGCCGACGCGCTGAAGCGCCTCGCCGCACAGTTCGGCACCGCGATCTCCACCGTGTTCTCCACCCGCGCCGCCATCGAGGAGCTGGTGCGCCGCGCCGACCTCCTGATCGGCACCGTGCTGATCCCAGGCGCCGCCGCGCCGAAGCTGGTCACCCGCGACATGCTGAAGACCATGAAACCGGGCTCGGTGATCGTCGACGTCGCCATCGACCAGGGCGGCTGCGTGGAAACTTCGCACGCCACCACCCACGCCGACCCGACCTACGTGGTGGAAGGCGTGGTGCACTACTGTGTCGCCAACATGCCGGGCGCGGTGGCACGCACCTCCACCTTCGCGCTCAACAACGTCACCCTGCCGTTCGCGCTGGCGCTGGCCAACCACGGCTGGAAGCAGGCGCTGGCGCAGGACATGCACCTGCGCAACGGCCTCAACGTCTGCGAAGGCAAGGTGACCTGCGCGCCGGTGGCCGAAGCGCATGGCCTGCCGTACGTGAAGGCGGAAGCCGCGATCGGCTTGTAGGCCACGGCGGCACGATCATTCCGCGGCCGTTGCGGAATGATCGCCGCCGGCGTCGCGCGCGGTCACGCCTCGTCCTGCGCGGATCGGCGCAGCTGGACCAGGCGGCGATCCCGCGGCTCAGCCGGCCATCCGCCTGCCGTAGCCGGTGGGCGTGATGCCCATGACCCGATGGAACATGACGCAGAAGGCGCTGCAACTGGCGTAGCCGGCGTCACGCGCCACGCTCTTGATCGAAGCGCCGGAATTCAACCGGCTGAGCGCGCGGGCCAGCCGCACGTGCTGTCGCCAACGCGCGAAGCTCATCTTCAATTCGCTCTCGAAGAGCCGCGCCAGGGTTCGGCTGCTCGCGCCAACCTGTTGCGCCAGCTGGTCGAGCGTCTCGGCCCGTGATGGGTCGGCCAGCAGGCGGCCGCACACTTTCCTCAACCGGGGATCGGACGGCGTGGGAATGTGGATCGCCGACTCGTCGGCGCCATGCAGTTCGTGCAGCAGCAGCGGCAACATCATGTGCATGCGTTGTGCATCCCTGGCCCCGTATGCGCCGACCATCGCCAGGATGAGTTCGCGGAGCAGATCCGTAATCGCCAGGATCCTGCAATGGCCGCCCAGCGGCGCCCCCGCGACCCGGTCCAGATACAACGTGCGTATCGCGACATGGCCTTCCATGCGGATCTCGTGCGGCATCGCCGCAGGCACCCACAACGAACGCTGCGGCGGCACGATCCAGATGCCCTCGGGGGTCGTCACCTGCATTACGCCCGACGCGGCGTAGATGAGCTGGCCACGTTTGTGCCGATGCCGCGGTATCAGGCAGCCCTTCGGATAGTCCCTGGTCAGCGCGGTCGCCGGCCACGCCGGGGTCAAAGCGGGGCGTTGTCTGGAATGCGACACAACATGGCCTCCTGTCGATATGCAGACACCACTAGGCTGATTCTGGCCGAGCGGCGGCTCCACGGCAACGACGCCCGGGCCTCGCCGGCGCAGCGCCACACCACCCACGACACAGGCACGACCGGAGACATCCGATGAGCGACCACCCCATCTCGCGACGTACGGTACTCAAGGCGGGCGCAGCCATCGCGGGGGCGCTCGCGCTGGGCAGCCGACCCCTGCTGGCGGAAACCCGCGACGCGCCCGAACGGCCGACCCTCGTCGTACTCTGGCTCAACGGTGGCCCGGCGGGTCTGTTCAACAGCGCGGACTCGTTTCTTTCCAGCGGCGGGTTCAGGGTGACTGCCGACAACGTTCGCCATCTCGGCAACGGCCTCTGCGTCGACGCCGGATCGCTGGGCGCGCTGCCCGGCATTGCCCTGGCGCACATGGCTTCGATCGATTTCCGGCATGGCCTGTACCCGCACACGGATGCCCGTGCTGCGGTACTGGAAAGCGGGGGGCGCAGCCGGTTGCTACGCATGGCCGCAGCGATGCCGGATGCAGCGAACCGCTGCGTGGTCGTGAACAGCCTCGGCCTGCCGGTCGGCGTCGCTGCGGCGCCCCCTGCGGAGAGTCGCGCAGGACTGGAGCGCGTGTTGAGGCTCGACGAGGCACACGGGCATTTGCCCGCTGGGCAACTCGACGCCATCCGCAGCGCGTACGGCGTACCTGCCGCAAGCACCGCCATCGACAACCAGCGCGCGACCTTCGCCGGCGTCGAATCGATGATCCACGCCGGCGCCGGCGTGATCTTCGCGCAGCCGGCCTACACCGGACGCCCCGACCGGCAATTCGACACGCACCACGACGACACCGGGACGCTGGCGCGCGACATCATGGCGCCCATCACGCCCTCGCTGATCACCTTCCTCGATCGCGTGATGGCCCTGCCGCGGCGCAACGTGGTGACGCTGCTGACCGGTGAGTTCAGCCGGACACTGCCGGGTTCGGACCATGCGCCGGGTGGCACGGCCACGGTCATCGGCAAGTACGTCAAGACCGGCACCGCGGGACGGCAAGGCCGCGCCGGCGCGCCGCCCGAGCATACTGCGCCGCCCGAAGGTCTCTGGGCCTACCTCGCAGCAGCCCTGCGCCTGGACAGCGCGAACCCGTTTGGCCGCAACCCGCACCGCGAGCTGATCGCCTGAACCGGGCCCGCGCTGGAGCGTGGCCCGACGGCTGCAGGGCACGATGCCCGCGCCCTGCCGCGGCAGGCAGGAGGCACAAGCATCCCGATCACGCCGATTCGTCCTCCACCGCCACGAAGCCTCCGGTCTGGCGCTTCCACAAGCGCGCGTAGAGCCCGTTGCTGGCAACCAGTTCGGCGTGCGTTCCGGTTTCCAGGATGCGGCCCTTGTCCAGCACCACGAGGCGATCCATGCGCGCGATGGTGGAAAGGCGGTGGGCGATGGCGATCACCGTCTTGCCCTGCATCAGCAGGTCCAGGCTGTCCTGGATCGCCGCCTCCGCCTCGGAATCGAGCGCACTGGTGGCCTCGTCCAGCACGAGGATAGGCGCGTCCTTTAGCAGCACGCGGGCGATGGCGATGCGCTGGCGCTGGCCGCCGCTGAGCTTCACGCCGCGCTCGCCCACCAGCGCCTCGTAGCCTGCGTGGCCCTCGCCGTCGAGCAGCGTCGGGATGAACTCGTCGGCACGCGCTTTACGCACGGCATCGGCAAGCTGCGCTTCGCTGGCGTCAGGCCGGCCATAGAGGATGTTGTCGCGGATCGAACGGTGCAGCAGCGAGGTGTCCTGGGTCACCACGCCGATCTGCGAGCGCAGGCTTTCCTGGGTCACCTGGGCCACGTCCTGGCCGTCGATGGTGATCTGCCCGCCTTCGAGGTCGTAAAGGCGCAGCAGCACGTTGACCAGGGTGGACTTGCCCGCGCCGCTCGGCCCCACGAGGCCGATCTTCTCGCCCGCGCGCACGGTCAGGTCCAGTCCCGCGATCACGCCGCCTTTCTTGCCGTAGTGGAAATGGATGTCGCGGAAGTGCACGGCGCCGCGGGTCACTTCCAGCGGCATTGCACCCTCGCGGTCCTGCACGGCGCGCGGCTGCGCGATGGTGGTGATGCCGTCCTGCACCGTGCCCACGTCCTCGAAGATGCCGTTGACCACCCACATGATCCAGCCGGACATGTTGCTGATGCGGATCACCAGGCCGGTGGACAGCGCGATCGCGCCCACCGTCACCTTGCCCTCGCTCCACAGCCACAGCGCCAGTGCCGAGGTGCCGGCGATCAGCAGCCCGTTCAGCGTGGTGATGCTGGCATCCATCACGGTGGTGACGCGGGTCATGCGCTGGGTCTTTTCGGTCTGCTCGGCCATCGCCTCGGCCACGTAGGCTTCTTCGCGGCGGCCGTGCGCGAACAGTTTCAGCGTGAGCACGTTGCCATAGCCGTCCACGATGCGGCCCATCAGCTTGGAACGCGCCGCCGAGGCCAGCCACGAACGCTGCTTGACGCGCGGGATGAACAACGCCAGCGCGCCCACGTACAGCACCACCCAGCCCAGCAGCGGCAACGCGAGCCACGCATTGGCGTGCGCGAACAGCGCCGCCGCGCTGCCGGTGTAGACCACCACGTACCAGATCGCGTCCACGATCTGCACCGCCGACTGCCGCAGGGAACTGCCGGTCTGCATGATGCGGTTGGCGATGCGCCCGGCGTAGTCGTTCTGGAAGAAGCCCAGGCTCTGGCGGATCACATAGCGATGGTTCTGCCAGCGGATGCGGGTGGTGAGGCTGGGCACGATGGCCTGGTTCACCAGCAGGTCGTGCAGCGCGTTGAAGATCGGCCGCGCCACCACGATCACCACCGCCATCCACAGCAGCTCGCGCCCGTGACGCTGGAAGAAATCCGCGGACGGCGCTTCCTTCGCCAGGTCCACCACGCGGCCGATGAAGCCGAACAGCGACACCTCGATGCCCGCCACCAACAAGCCCACCACGACCACCGCAAGGAACACCGGCCACACCTGGCGCAGGTAGAACGCGTAGAAGCGCCCCACCGAGGCCGGCGGCATGCCGTCGACGGGTTCCTTGAACGCGTCGATCAGGGATTCGAACCAGCGGAAGACCATGGGGCGCACGCCATGCCGGGAAGTCCCTAGCGTGGGTGCGCGCCCACCGCTTCGCAAGGGTCGGCCTTATTTCTTCGTCCGCTTCCGGTAGCTGGCATACGCGACGACGAAAATAATGATGAATATGGCGGCGATGGCACCCGACATGGACTGGCTTCCCTTGATCGATGGATCGAAAAACGGGCGACAGCCGCCCTACTTCCGCTTCGCCGGGGCGTTGAGTGCAGGCAGCTCCTGCACCACCATCGCAAGGCTCTGCCGGTAATCGGCCAGCGCCTTGCGGCCGGCAGCGGTTATGCGCAACTCGGTGAGCGGGCGCTTGCCGCGGAAACTCTTCTTCACCTCGACCAGGCCACCCGCCTCCAGCTTGCCAAAGTGGCTGGAAAGGTTGCCCTTGCTGAGACCGCTGACCTGTTCGAGGAAGCCGAACTCCACTTTCCTTCGCATTGACCAGCACGGCGAGGATCAACAGCCGCGCCGGCTCGTGCACCAGCCGATCCAGCGCCATCACCGCGCCGATGCGCGACGGCGCGTTCATGCCTCGCCTGCCTTGCCGCGGAGCTGCAGCAACCGTTCGCACAGTGGCCGGAAACGGCGATGGTCGGCCACGCCACGCGCAATCAGCAGCAGCGCCGCCAACGGGAACAACAGGGCCAGCAGTGCCATCGGCGGATTCGCGCCTGCCGCGACGGTGCCTATCACCGGGTACGCAACACCCGCGCAGGACACCGCCGCTGAACGACTGCCATGCCCGGTCGCGGCCGCGGATTGACCGCCTGCGCCGCGGCTCGGATCATGCCGGGATGCCCACCCTGCCCCGTTGCCTTCCGGTCTTTCCTGCCCTCCTGCTGGCCCTGGTGCTGGTTTGCGGCACCGCCCCTGCCCGGGCGCACGCCGACACGGACACCACCGCACCTGCCGCCACGCCAGCGCAGACCCTGCAGCAACTCGGCGATCAGCTCGATAAAGTCAAGGTCGGGCTGAAGGATGCGCAGGACGGCAAGGCCGGCAGCACCCCGCTGGCCGACCTGCGCACCAGCGCGATGCAGGTGCAGGACCAGGCGCGCCAGCTGGCCGACAGCCTCGCGCCGCAGATGGCTGCCCTGCAGGCCCAGCTCACCGTGCTGGGACCGCCGCCGGCCAAGGGCGCGCCGCCGGAGGCACCGGAGGTGGCCGCGCAACGACGCCAGCTGGACAAGGCGCAGGCCGGCCTCAACGCGCAGATCGTGCAGGCGAAGTCGCTGGGCCTCGACGCCTTGCAACTGGTGGCGCAGATCACCGGCCTGCGCAACGACCAGTTCCAGGCCCGGCTGGCCGCCCGCACGGATACGCCGCTCGGCCACGCGTTCTGGTCCGAACAGTCGCGCTCGCTGCCGAATGACCTGGCCCGCTTCCAACGCCTTTCCGCGCGCTGGTCCGAGGCCTGGGGCGACGCGTGGCAGCCGCCGAACCGGCAGCCGCTGCTGCTGTGCCTGGCGGCGGCCGCGCTGCTGCTCGCCGGCGGCCGCTGGACGCTGCAACGGCTGTGGCAACTCGTCGCCGCACGCTGGCTGCCGGACGGCCACCTGCGCCGCAGTGCGATGGCCACGGTGATGGCGCTGTCCACCACGCTGGTGATCGGGCTGGCCGCCGCGCTCGTGCACGCGGGCATTGACTGGAACGATACCCTGGACAGCGACCTGGACGCGATGGCCGCGTCGATGGTGCGCGCGGTCTGCTTCTCCGCCCTGATGGCCGGACTGGGCAGCGCCTTGTTGTCGGCCACGCGCGCGTCGTGGCGGCTGCTGCCTCTGTCGGATCCCGCGGCGACGCGGTTGCGGCGTTTTCCGTGGCTGCTGGGCGGCGCCTCGCTGCTGGTGTGGCTGACGGAACGAATCATCCGCAGCATCGGCTCCAGCCTGCCGGCCACGGTGTTGCTGCACGCGCTGCTGGCCCTGCTGGTCAGCGCGCTGGTCGGCATGATGCTGCTGCACCTGCGTCGTGCGCGGCGCGAGGTCGACGCGACGGGCGACCCCCAGCCACGCCGGCCGCTGTGGGTCGGCCTGCTCAGCTTCGCCGCGGCACTGGGCGTGGTGTTGTGCTGGCTGGCGGTCTGCACCGGCTTCATCGCGCTGGCCTTCTTCGTGGCCTGGCAGATGCTGTGGACAGGCCTGGTGGCCGCCTGCCTGTACCTGCTGATGCAGCTGGTGCGTGACCTGTTCGAGACACTGCTGTCGCCGCATGGCCGCAGCGGCAAGCATCTGCAGGCCGGTTTCGACCTGGCCGGCGGCACGCTGGAACAGGCTGCCACCGTGCTTACCGGCATCACCCGGGTGCTGCTGGCGCTGGCCGCCCTGGCGCTGGTGCTGGCACCCTTCGACGCCGGCCCGACGGAGCTGGCGCAGCGCACGCTGCAGCTGTTCAGCGGACTCAAGCTGGGCCAGCTCAACATCGAGCCCGGCACGGTGCTGGGCGCGATCGCGGTGTTCGTACTGGGGCTGGTGGCGCTGCGCATGCTCAAGCGCTGGCTGCGGGACCAGTTGCTGCCCACCACCGCGATGGATGCGGGCATGCGCGACTCCATCGTCACCCTGCTCGGCTACCTGGGCGGCGTACTGGTGTTCGCGCTGGCGCTGGCGGCGCTCAACGTGAGCCTGCAGAGCATCGCCTGGATCGCCAGCGCACTGTCCGTGGGCATCGGCTTCGGCCTGCAGGCGGTGGTGCAGAACTTCATCTCCGGGCTGATCCTGCTGGTGGAGCGGCCGGTGAAGGTGGGCGACTGGGTGAGCCTATCCAGCGAGGTCGAAGGCGACATCCGTCGCATCAACGTGCGCGCCACCGAGATCCAGCTGTGGGACCGCTCCACCGTGATCGTGCCGAATTCGCAGCTGATCACCCAGAACGTGCGCAACGTGACCCACGCCAGCGCGCAGGGCCGCGTGCGCATCCTGCTGCCCATGCCGCTGGACACCGACGCGGCGCGCGCGCGCCAGCTGATGCAGGACGCGCTGAAGGCGCACCCCGCCACGCTGAACACCCCGCCGCCGGTGGTGCGGCTGGACAACATCAATGCCAGCTCGATGACCTTCAGCATCACCTCCTACGTGCACAGCCCGCGCGACGTGGGAGCGGTGAAGAGCGACATCCTGTTCGACATCCTCGGCCGCCTGCGCGAGGCGCAGTTGCCGCTGTCCACGCCGCAGAGCATGGTGGTGCGCACGCTGGGGCCGCTGGGCGAGGACAGCCCCGCCGCGCCGTCCCAGGCCTCGTGACGGCGACGCCCGGACCGCGTGCGGCCAGGGCTCACTGACGCCGGGCAGCGTGAGCGGCGACGCGTTCGGCCGCCTCTCCCATGCACGGAGAGGTCAGTGGTCGCCGGACCCGGTCCAGCTGCGTGGTGATCGCCTGCTGCATGGCCTGCCGCGAACCGCCTGCGGCCGCCCAGGTCCGTTTCCGGTGAGTCTTTTCCGGCGTTGCCTTCGCGACAGGCGCCGACGTGCCGGTCGCGTCGATCCGCCCATCGATCGCCGGCACGCTGCCGGCATCGTGAAACGACGAAGGCCGGCTTGCGCCGGCCTTCGTCCGTTTCCTGCAGCCTCGGCTTACGGCTTGCAGGCCTTGCCGCGCTCGGGATGGTTGCCCTTGGCCTTGGCGTCGGCCTCGCTCATGTACTCGCCGTGCTTGGTCTTGCCGTACCACTTGTCGCCGGGGCAGTGGTAGACCTTGCTGCTGTCGTTGACCCAGACCATACCCGGGCCGCCTCCCGGGGCCGCGGTGGCAGCCGGCTTGGTCCAGGCCATGGACTTCTTCGGCGCGGCAGCCGGAGCGGCGGCGGCAGCCGGGGCTGCCGCTTCCGCGCCGGCCGCCTTCTTCGATGCCTTGGCCGGGGCGGCGTCGGCGGCATACCACTCCTTCACGCCCTTGTGGCCTTTGCAGGAGCCTCGCTTGGTGGCATTGCTGGTGTAGCTGCCGTCCTTGCACTGGCCGGTGGAACCGGCGGGCGCGGCAGACTGCTGCGCCTGAACAGCCGGCATGGCCAGCAGGCAGCCAAAGGCCAGGGAAAACACGATGGACGCTTTCATCTTCAGACTCCCTCCCACGCGATGTTTGGTTCTTACGGCGACCGACGCCCCCCCTCGCAGCGGGCGCCGTGCCACCGCCCATGCGCGCCCGGCCCGTCCATCTCGGCAGGACCGGACCGTGCGCCATGGCAGCCCAAGCGCCAGTGATCCCCGCGCTTGCCGCGCGACTATGCTGCAAAACCACGTGATCGCAACGCGACGACGCGCACGCTGTTCATCCCGGAGTCTGCCTCGCCCCGCTCGCCGGGGTAGGTCAGGCCACCGCCTCGCATCGGATGGTGCCGCGGCGCGGTTTCCGCACCGCGTCGTCGTGGCGGCACGGTGCAGGCCAGGGACCCGCACCCCGCCGCCGCCGCTCAGGGCGCCGTGGCGGCCACTGGTTTCAGCGTCGAATGCGGCCGCGCCACCGCGTACATCTGCCAGCTGATTTCCTTCAGCAGCCCCTGGCGATCCTTGCCGACGGCGTACAGGTCGAAATGCGTGCGGTCCGGGATGAAGCGGATGTCGGATTTCGCATGCAGGCCATCGAGCACCGTTTTCAACTTGTGCGCTGCGCCGTCGAGATAAAAGGTGTCGGCGGTGCCTACATAGAGGTGGATCTTGCCGTCCAGGTCGCCCTTCAGCTCGGGCCAGCGCTGCTGCAGGCGGTATGCGATGTCGTAGTGGTCGCGCCAGTACGCCACCACGGCGGGATCGACGTCCCCGGTGTCGCGGTTGAACATCGGCTCGGGGCGGCCGTCCTTGCCCTTGGGCGAGAACACCCAGTCGAACGAGGCCATCTGGCCACCGTAGGGGCCGAGCACGCGTTCCAGCTGCGCGAACTGCTGGAAGGTGGCCAGCACCTTGCCCTTGTCGCGCACCAGCGGATAGGCCGTGCCGTCGCTCTTGTGGTAGACGTTGGCGTGCGGTGCGTACAGGTCGACCCCGGTGAAGTCGTGGAAGTCGCTGGGATCGGGCGAGGTGGACCAGGTGCCGCCGAAGATCTTCGGATAACGCGTCTGCAGCCACAGCGTGGCCCAGCCGCCCGACGAATGGCCTTGCAGGAAGCGGCCGCTGGGCTTCGCGTCCATGCGGTAGGTCTTCTCCAGCTGCGGGATCAGCTCGGTGGTGAGCGCCACGCCCCACGGACCGTTGTTCACCGAATCGGCGAATTCCGTGGTCCCGGTGGGGCTGGACTGGTCGAGGAACACCCAGATCATCGGCGGCATCTGCTTTTCCGCCGTGGCGCCGTAGACCATGGCGGCGCTGCCCGCCAGCGTGTCCGCATCGCCGCCGTAGCCGTGCGTGAAGTACACCGTGGGATACGTCGTGGCCGCCTTGGGATCGTAGCCCGGCGGCAGCATCACCCAGCCGCGCATGTGGATGGGCCGGCCCCAGAACGCGCTCAACGCCGGGCTGACGAAGTCGATGGCCTGCGTGTGCTGGCGCGCCTCATCGAAGTGCCTGAGCGTCGTCCCGCTCATGTAGCGCTTCGGGATGTCCCACGCCTTTCGTTCCGGCAGCGTGTCCGTGAGCGTCAGGCCGGGCGTGGCGGCCATGGGCAGGTGCAGCTTCACCACCTTGCTCACCAGGTCCCCGCCGTCGCGGCCGTGGTAGTTGTAGTCATGGTGCACGTCGAGCACGGCCTGCACGTAGTAGTCGCCCGCCGGTAGCTGCGACCAGCCCCGGGGGAACGCGATCTCGTCGGCGTCGATGTCGACGACCTGCCCCGGCGCCAGCCGGCTCAACTCGCGCGCGGCCACTGCAGTCTGGGTGGGGAAGAACGGGCTGGTGTCCACCTCCCCCACCTTGCCGTCGCCGCCATGCTCCTTCGCCGCGGCCTCGGCATCCTTCGCGTCGATCGCGAACAGCAGCAGGCGGCCGGACACCGGTTGCGTCTGGGTGCTGCCCAGTTGCACGTGGAAGAGACGATGTGCGGGTACGGCGGGCGCCGTGTCGCGCGCGAATGTGGCGACGGAGAACAGCAGGCCGCAGCTCAGCAACGCGGAGGCGGCGGCGGCGGCGGGACGACTTGGACGCATGATGATCCCCTTTGGTGTGGCAACGTGGTGGTACGACTCCCTTTCTCCCTCCGGGAAAAAGTGCCCGAGGGGCGGATGAGGCCCCGGAGCCGACGCACATTCCGCTTCGACCGGACCCTCACCCCCCCCTTCCCCGCTCTTCAGAGCAGGACCATCCATGGCCCCCCAGCGGGAGAGGGACTCAAGCTATCGATCCTGCTTCGCGGCAACCTTCACCGGCACCGGCCGCAGGTCCTGGAAGTCGAAGCTGAAGTCGGTCATGGGCGAGATCGGCTGCATGCGCATCTCGCGCACGTGGCCGTCGTCGTCCAGTGCGAAATTGACGAAGGCGTCGGCGTTGAGCGAACGATCGTCCCAGCGCACGATGAAGGTGTCGTGCTGCCACGGCGTCATCGTGCCGACCAGCTGCTTCGTCTTGGTGAAGCGCAGGCGCAACGTGCCGCCCTCGTTGCTGACCAGGATGTCGCCGTACCACGGGTCGCGGTAGGTGCCCACGTAGCCGGACAGCGGCAGCGAAGGCTTGGCGTTCTTGTCGCGCGCGGCCTCGTGCTTCGCCCAGCTGTCGTCGGCCTTGGCCTCGCCCTGCTTCACCGCCTTGCCGTACACCGCCACCCAGTCGGTCTTGTGCGCGGGGTTGAGGTAGGCATCGAGCACGCGATAGGTAACCGCGTTGAACGCAGCGCCGGACTGCTGGTTGGTCAGCACCACCACGCCAAGGTGCCGGCCCGGCACCAGGGTGAGGCGCGACACGAAGCCCGGCCAGCCACCGGTGTGCCAGACGAGTTTCTGGCCCATGTAGTCGCTGAGGAACCAGCCCTCGCCGTAGCCGGAGAACTGCGGCACCAGCGGCGCCAGTTCGGGAATCGGCGGCTTGCCGACCGGGATCGGGGTCAGCGTCGACCACATCGCCTGATGGCTCTTCTCGGAGAACAGGCGCTTGCCGTCCGGCAACTCGCCGCCGGCCAGCTGCACGTTCATCCACTTGGCGAGGTCGTTGACGCTGGCGTAGATGCCGCCCGCGCCGGGGTCGTTGAGCCAGGCCATGGGCGGCACCGGCTTCACGTCCTTGAAGTCGTAGGGCGCATGGCCGCTGGCCGCGTCCATGCCGGGCCTCAGGTAGGTCATGTCCACCAGCGACTCGCCCATGCCTACCGGCTGGAAGATGTGCTGGCGGATGAAGTCGGCATAACTCTGGCCGGAGACCTTCTCGATCACCAGGGTCGCCACCGCGAACAGGATGTTGTCGTAGGCGTAGTGGCCGCGGAAGCTGCTCTTGATCGGCACGTCGGCGAGGCGCTTCACCACATCCTCGGTGGTGTAGCTGGTGGGCGGCCAGTAGAGGAGATCGCCCGCGCCCAGGCTGAGGCCGCTGCGATGCGCCAGCAGGTCGCGGATGCGCATCTCGTGTGTCACGTAGGGGTCGCTCATGCGGAACCCCGGCAGGTAGTCGATCACCCGGCCGTCCATGTCCAGCTTGCCCTGGTCGGCCAGCATCTGCAGCGCGGCGGCGGTGAACGCCTTGGTGTTGGAGGCGATGGCGAACAGCGTGTCCGCGTCGACCTTGTCCGGCTTGCCCAGCTCGCGCACGCCGTAGCCCCTGGCCAGCACCACCTTGCCGTCCTTCACGATGGCCACGGCGATGCCGGGCACCTTGAAGGTCTTCAGCGTGTTGGCCATGTAGGCGTCGAAATCCTGCAGCTGGGCCGGCAGCGCCGGCTGCGTGACAGCCGCGGCGGTTGGCGGCGGCGCCGGCGCCACTGCAACCTGGGCCGACGCCGTGGAGGCAAGGGTGAGCAGCGCGCTGCACACGGCAAGGCGCAGGGAAAGCTGACGCTGGAACATCGCGGACTCCGGTGGCACGAACCGCGCCACTATCGCGGCAAAGTCGCGGCAGGGCCAGCGCTGGAAGTCACGACCGCCATCCGGCAAGCTTCGCCGTCACCCGGAAGCTGCCGGAGCCCCATGGACGCCCTCTCCCTCTGGACCAGCCAGCACGCCCTGGCGCTGTTGGCCGCCGTGCTGATCCTGGCCTTGCTCGCCGGCGATCTCCTCTGGCGCCGCGCGCGCCGCCGCCGGCTGGCGGCGACCGGCCGGAACGGCTACCTCGCGCTGCGTCCGGGCACCGCCGCGATCCTGCTGCTGCTGCTGGTGGCCGTGTTCGGCCTGCTGGCCTGGGTGGTGTGGACGCAAACCGCGCTGGCGCGCTTCGACACGGCGCTGGCGCAACACCTGCGCGACCGGCTCTCGCCGGGAGTGCTGCGGCCCTTCGGCGCCGTCACCCAACTGGGCGATCCCGTGCTGATCGCCTTGGCCGCCGGCGTGGTCGCCCTGGTGCTGGCGCTGCGCCGCCGCTGGCGGCTGTTCCTGCCCTGGTGCATCGCACTCGGCGGTACTGCGGGCAGCGACCATCTCGTCAAGCAGCTCATGCAGCGACCGCGTCCGTTCGGCGGCCACGGATTCACCGTCGAGACCGGCTTCAGCTTCCCCAGCGGCCACGCCGCGGGATCGATGGTGTTCTTCGGTCTGCTCGCCTACCTGCTGTTGCGCCAGTGGCCGCCGCCTCGCCATCGGGACACGGTCGCCGCCGCGGTGGCGATGATCACCGTCATCGGCTTCAGCCGCGTGCTGCTGCGGGCGCACTACCTCAGCGACGTGCTGGCCGGTTATGCGCTGGGCGGGTGCTGGCTGGTGGTCGGCACCGCGCTGGCCGAGCTGCTGCGGCGCGGTGCTCCGGCGCGGTAATTGTCCTGCTCGCGATGGCGCCGCGCGTACAGGCCGAAGGCCAGCGCGACCAGGCCCAGGCCCACACAGAAGCCGCTGCGGTGGTGCTCGAACAACGCCAGGCACAGATGGCCGCGCACGCAAATTCCTGCGAACGGGAAAATCAGGCCGTCGAAGCCGGTGCCGTTTGTGCAGAATGGATCAGATCATCCCTATACTCGCCGCCCGCTCCCCACCGACCACCCGCATGCGCTACTGGAAGCCCTTGCTCGCACTCGCGGTGCTCGCCGTCGCATTCGCGTGGACCCGGCAGGCGCAGACGCCGGGACCTGCCTCCCCGACGACAGCGACGCAGGGAAGCGGCGACGCCGCATGGCCGGCGTTCCTGCCACCCGAGGCGCATGACACGCTGGCGCTGATCGCGCGCGGCGGTCCCTTCCCGCACCTGCAGGACGGCGTGGTGTTCGGCAACTACGAGGGTCTCCTGCCGAAGCAGCCGCGCGGCTACTACCACGAATACACGGTGGACACGCCCGGAGCGCACAACCGCGGCGCACGTCGCATCATCACCGGCGGGACACCGCCCGAGGTGTACTACTACACCGACGACCATTACCGCAGCTTCCGCCGGTTCGCGCCGCCCCGATGAACACATCGCCGCTCGACCCCGACCTCACGTGCCCCAGCCAGAACGGCGTGTACTTCGTGGGCGATGCCGATCTCCACCGGCTGGCCGCGAACGCCACGCGTGACGAGCTGGCCGTGTGCCGCGTCGACCTCGCCGGCTGCCGCGACAAGGCGGCACTGCTGCAGCGCCTCGCCACGTCGCTGGGACTGCCCGCCGATTTCGGCCAGAACTGGGACGCGCTGGCGGACTGCCTGCGCGATCCGGGCTGGCTCCCGGGCTGGGGCCATGTGCTGCTGTTCGAACACAGCGAAGAACTGCAGCGCGGCGCCGATCGCGACTACGACGTGCTGCTCGGCATCCTCGACGACGCCGCCACGTTCGCGCAGGACGCGGACCGCCCGTTCTTCGCCTTCCTCGCGCTGCCGGCGGACATGACCGCCGCCATCCCCGCCACGCAGTGACACAAATCGGAACGCCATGGCCCATCACGAATTCGAACTGTACGGCGACTACGTCGAACTGAACCTGCTGCTGAAACTGGTCGGCCTCTGCGACAGCGGCGGCGCCGGCAAGCACCTGGTGGCGAGCGGCACGGTGCGAGTGGATGGCGCCGTCGAACTGCGCAAGACCTGCAAGATTCACGCTGGCCAGGTGGTGAGCATCGGCGACGAGGAGATCCACGTGCTGTCCGACCCGAACTGACCGACTTGCCTGGCTAACCGGATAGAACGTCCAGCCGCCGCTCCAGCGCGGCGCGATCCGGCAGGCGCAGCCCGAACTCCTGCTCCAGCACCCGGCACACCTCCGTGCTGTCGCCCAGCGTGCGCCGCTCCGGCTCCGCACCGGGCCGACGCACGGTGAACTCGCGGCCGCGCAGGGTCAGCCGGCGGTCGCCCATGGTGCGTGCCGCGATCAGGTGCTGCACGAAATTCGACTGCGGATAGGTGGACACGTAGTGGTTCGCCACCACGTAGTCGATGAACTCGCGCGGCTGCAGGTCGAAGCGGTAGAGCGTCAGCCAGTCGCCACGCACGCAGGCCTGCATGCGCCACTCGCCATCCCGTTCCACCAGTCGGAACGGCTCCAGTCCTGTGGCCTGCTCCAGGTCGGCTTCCAGACGCAGGGCGCCGGCCAGATTCATGCTGCCAAAACCCACGTCGGTGAGCCAGCTTTCACCGTCCGCCTCCACCCTGAGCAGCATGTGGGTCTGCGCAGTGACCGCGTCCTCCGGCTGGTTCCACAGCACGCGCGCGATCAGTCCGTGCACCTTGAAGCCGATGGCACGCAGCGCGGCAGCGAACAGCAGGTTCTGCTCGAAGCAGTAGCCGCCACGGCCTTCGTGCAGCAGCTTGCGTTCGAGCGCATCCGGCTCCAGCCGCACCCGCACCCCGCACAGCGGATCGAGGTTTTCGAACGGGATCGCCGCCGCGTGCGCCACCGCCAGCGCGCGCAGCGTCGGCGCGTCGGGCCTGGGCGCATCGCGATAGCCGATGCGTTGCAGGTAGGCGGCCAGGTCGATTGCTTCGGACATGCATGGGGCTCCCGGTAGGGGCGCCCACGGTAACATCGGGCGGGCGCAGGTAACCGACCCGACGCTGCCGGCGAATAGCGATCGAAGCATCCTCGCGAGGTCCGCCATGTCCGCTTGCCCTCCATCCCTGCGCACCCTGGGCGCCGCGCTCGCCCTGGGCCTGCTCGGCGCCTGCGCGCTGCCGCCCGCGGCCACGGCCGCCACGAAACTGCCGGTGCCGGCGCTGGATGCGCCCCCTGCCGCCGCGCATCGGGAAGAAGTCGCGGTGTTCGCCGGTGGCTGCTTCTGGGGCGTGCAGGAGGTGTTCGAGCACATCAAGGGCGTGCGCAAGACCTGGGCCGGCTACAGCGGCGGCGACGCCGCGACCGCGCACTACGACCAGGTCAGCGAGGGGGACACCGGCCACGCCGAATCGGTGAAGCTGCTGTTCGACCCGGCCCAGGTCAGCTACGGCCAGCTGCTGCAGGTGTTCTTCTCGGTCGTCGCGGATCCCACCGAGCTCAACCGGCAGGGGCCGGACAGCGGCACGCAGTACCGCTCGGTGGTCTTCTACGCCAGCCCCGAGCAGCAGCGCATCGCCGCTGCCTACCTCGCCCAACTCGGCAAGGCGCACGTCTATGCCGCGCCCATCGTCACCCAGCTGGTGCCGCTCAAGGCCTTCTATCCGGCGGAAAGCTGGCACCAGGACTACGCCAGCCAGCACCCGAACGACCTCTACATCGTGATCAACGACGCGCCCAAGGTCGCCAACCTGCGGCAGTGGTTCCCCGCGCTGTATATGCCATAGGCGCGGGCGGCGCTATGGCTGCTTGGGCGGCACCAGGCTGAGGCGGGTCGGCGTCGGGCGCGGGTTCATCAGGCGCTCTAGCGCCGCGGCCGGCAGCGGGTAGGAATACAGGTAGCCCTGCCCCTCGTCGCAACCGGCCTTCAGCAGGAACTGGTGCTGGGCCTCGTGCTCGATGCCCTCGGCGATGGTGCCCAGCCCCAGGCTGCGCGCCATCGCCAGCATCGCCTCGACGATCGCCACGTCGTTGACGCCCTTCGGCAGCCCGGTGACGAAGGAACGGTCGATCTTCAGCCAGGTCACCGCGGGCAGCTTGAGGTAAGCCATCGAGGAATAGCCCGTGCCGAAGTCGTCGATGGCCACCTCGATGCCCAGGTCGTGCAGCGCGCGCATGGTGCGCTCAGTGTCGTCGCCGAGCCCCAGCATGGCGCCCTCGGTGATCTCCAGCACCATGCGCTGCGGAGCGACATGGTGCTCACGCAGCGCCCGGCCCAATCCGTCGACGAAGGCGGGATGCGTCAGCCAGCGCGCGGACACGTTCACCGCCACCCGGATCTGCGGCATGCCGGCGCGGTCCCAGTCGCGAATCTGCCGACAGACGGTGCGCAGCACCCATTCGTCGATGCGGCGGATCAAACCGAGGCTCTCGGCCACTGCGACGAATTCGCCCGGGGAGAGCTCGCCGCGCTCGGGGTGTTCCCAGCGCAGCAGCGCCTCCACCGCCACGATGCGGCCGCTGCGCAGGTCCATGCTGGGCTGGTAGCGCAGGCTGAATTCCTCGCTGGCCAGCGCGCGGCGCAACTCGGATACCAGCTGCAGGCGCTGGCGCGCATCGGCCTGCATGATCGGCGTGTAAAACCGCAGCGTGTTGCGCTCGGTGCTCTTGGCCACGTACATCGCCGCATCGGCATTGGCGATCAGCGTGGTCGCGTCGCCGCCGTCCAGCGGATAGCCGGCGATGCCGATGCTGGCGCTGAGCACGATCTCGCAATCGTCCACCACGATCGGCTCGGCCAGGCAGTCGAGCAGGCGCTCGGCCACCACGCCGGCATCCTCGCGCAATTCGAGCCGGTCCAGCAGCACGGTGAACTCGTCGCCGCCGATGCGGCCGGCCACGTCCCGCTCGGAGAGTTGCCGCCCGATCCGTTCGGCGACCTTCTGCAGCACGCGGTCGCCCAGCGCATGGCTGTAGCTGTCGTTGACAATCTTGAACGCGTCCAGGTCGATGAACAGCAGCGCGATCGCGGTGCGCGAGCGCGACGCCATGGCGATCGCGGCGCTGACCTGCCGCTCGAAGGCGACGCGGTTGGCCAGCCCGGTCAGCGGATCGTGCGTGGCCATGTACTCCAGCCGCTGCCGTTGCGCCTTGGCCACGTGGATATTGCTGAACACCGCCACGTAATGCAGCACGTGGTGCTGTGCGTCGCGGATCGCGCTGATGCTCAGCTGCTCGGGGTAGACGCTGCCGTCCTGGCGCCGGCTCTGCACCTCCCCGTTCCAGTGGCGGCCGCCCGCCAGTCCGCTCCAGACCGATTCCGGCAGCGGCTCGCCGTCGGGCATGCGGCGGGTCTCGTCGAAGCGCCGCCCCAGCAGGGCCTGGGCGTCGAAGCCGGTGATTTCGGCATGGGCGGCATTGACCGAGACCACCCGGCGCTCGGCATCGGCGATGATCACGCCCTCGGCGATGCCGGCCAGTGCCTCGGCGGCCACCCGGCGCTCGCGCTCCATCGTCACGCGCTCGGAAATGTCGCGGATGATCGCCTGCCGCACCTGGCGGCCGCCCCAGGTGACCAGGCTGCTCTCGATCTCCACCGGGCGCTGCTTGCCGTCGTCGGCCAGCAGCATGCCGATCGCGCCCCGCCTGGTCTGCGCCTGCAGCCCGCCGGCGAAGATGGCGTCGAACGGACGTCCTTCCAGCGGGCCGCCGGTCCCACCGATCCAGGCCTTGGCCGTGTGGTTCGCCTCGAGGATACGGCCACGGCTTTCGTCGATCATCAGGATCGCGTCGTTCGCACTGTCGAACAGCAGGCGATAGCGTTCCTCGCTGCCGCGTATGCCTTGCAGGATGCGGCGCGCCATGCGCAGCCACAGCAGCGAGGCAACCACGGCTGCCGCCAGCACGGTCAGGAACAGCACGGTGCCGATCCAGGCGGCGCCGTCGGCGATCTGCGACGAGAACAGGTTGCTGCGCGGTTCGATGAACCGGTTGGACTCCGTGATGCGTGCGCGCGCCGCCGCCACCATGGCCGGCGTGATGCTGCCGTCTGCGTGGGCGTACTGCAATTCGTCGGCGATGCGGTCCAGCCCGTCGATGGTGGCATCGGTGGAATACCACGCCGCGATGGCGCGGTTCATGTACGGCGCCGACGAGAAGTAACGCAGCATGAAAATCATGCCGTCGATCGCTTCCGGTATCACGTGCGCGTCGCGGAACGCCTGCCGGACCCTGGCGTGGTCGAAACGACCGCTGGCGATGGCGTCGCGGGCCCAGCGGTCCGAGGCGAGCAGCGCCATGTTCTTGCGGTAGTCGGCCAGCACGTCGGCACGACCGTCCTGGGCGTAGATCTCGAGGTCGATCACCGCCTGCTTCTGCGCCTTGGACCAGACACTCTCGCCGTTGAGGAAACCGGCGAGAGTGACCTGGACCTGCAGAGCTCCCCAGGTCAACGCCAAGACCAGGCCGACCACCAACGACAGCGCAACCGCCAGCGGTAACAGGTGCTGCGACAATGACCTTCGCTGGTTGGAAGTCATGCTCTGCATCGTGCCGATTCTAAAGCAACAAGCGCGCCATGTTGCGGGCGCGCCCCCTGTCAAAGGCCCGTGGAATCAGGCTGCAGCACCTGCCCGCAGGCCCGGCCTGCCCTGCTTCTCGATGCAATGGTCCAGAGTGATGTACATGCTCGTGTAACTGCGGCGCACGCATTCCCCCAAGTGCTGGACCTGGTCCGTCCCGGGTGTCGTGCCGACCAGGGTGCAGACGATCTCCAGCGCCTCCCAGGGATGAGTATCGTCATAGGCCGCGTGAAGTTGAAGCCAACGCAGGCTCCTGGCACGTCCCTCCTTCGGCAGGCTCTCCGCGTAGGCCGTGCTTTCGAAGATCCGCTGCGACCATTCGCCGGTGGCTCCTTCCACGGCGTAATTGGTGGCCACGATGCCAGCCGCCAGGTCGCCGCTGCGGCTCGCCTCCTCGCACCATGCCGCGAGCGCCTGGCTGCCCGACGGCGGCCGCCCCGTCGTGACCTCCTCCTCCGGCACCCCGGCCCCCTCGGCCCAGTTCAGCCAATACTCGGCATGGTTCTGTTCGACGCGGATGTTGCGCACCAACCAGCGCCTGGCGAGGTTGTCGCCCGGGCTCCGGCCGTAGCGGGTCTTCAGCAGGTTGTGGGCCATGTAGGCCGGAAAGCGCTCGATCACCGGCCACACGCCCACCATGAAGTTGCGCGTGGATGCCGGGTCGAGGCGCGCTTCGCCCATCTGCGCCCACATCTCGTGGTTGAGTACGCCCTGCTTGGCCTGCTCGCAATCGGCCACCATGTCCTGCGCCCACTGCGGGTAGCTGCCCAGTTCGGTGAGTGCACCGGTACGTTCAAAACGGGTATGCATGTGATTCTCCTTGGTCGGTTGTGATGCCCGGCTCGGTACTGCCGTCCGACGGCCGACTCGGGGGCCGGGCGCCCGCAAGCCGGCCGCGCTCCATCGCCAGGCCGGCGATGGATGTCCTCGTGTGCTGAAGTCCGATTGTCACGCGGCTCGATGGATGCTGCCGACCTCATGCCGCCAATGCTGTGCGTACCGGTGCCGAATCCCGGGGCGGCGGCCGACGGCCGCAGCGGCCGCGGATCCGCACCGGTTAAGCTGCGGTACGAAAAGCCGCCAGCCCTTGGCGCACAAGGTTTACCGCGGCAACAGCGGACCGCCTGCCGGCAGGCGCTGCTGAACCGATGCGCAATCCGCCCTGGAAGGTCCGTCGCCAGCACGAGCGCTCCTGCGTTATTGATGCACACACCGCCACCGGGAGGTCGCCATGCGCAACCGCATCACCACGAACCGCTTTTCGCTGCGCCAGCAATGGCTGGTGCGCGGTGCGGCGATCCTGCTCGCTGCGGCCGCGCTCGCCGCCATACCGGGCCGTGCGCACGCCGGCGTGTTCGTCTCGGTGAACATCGCGCCGCCGGCGCTGCCGGTCTACGTGCAGCCGGCCATACCCGGCCCGGGTTACATCTGGACACCGGGTTACTGGGCCTGGGACGGCTACGACTACTACTGGGTGCCGGGCACCTGGGTGCTGGCGCCGTTTGTCGGTGCGCTGTGGACCCCGGGCTACTGGGGCTGGAGCGGCGGCGTCTACATCTTCCATGCCGGCTACTGGGGTCGCCACGTGGGTTTCTACGGCGGCATCGACTACGGCTACGGCTACGACGGCCGCGGCTACGAGGGCGGCTACTGGCGCGGCAACGGCTTTTACTACAACCGCACGGTGAACCACGTCACCAACAACATCACCAACGTCTACAACAGGACGGTGATCAACCGCACCACGATCGTCAACCGCACCAGCTACAACGGCGGCCCGCACGGCATCGCCATCCGCGCCACGCCGCAGCAGCTGGCATGGGCCCGCGAGCCGCACACCGCGCCGGTGTCGGCGCAGCTGCAGCAGCGCGCCATGGCCAGCCGCATGCCTTCGCTGCGTGCCTCGCAGAACCACGGCAGGCCCCCAATCGCGGCCACGCCGCGCGCGGGCATGTTCAACGGGCACGGTGTCGCGCCGGCATCGATGGCGAGGCACGAGACCCGCCCCGCGCCGCAGGCCGCCGGCAGCCCGCAACGCGGCAACGCGCTGCGTTCGGCCAGCTTCGCGCCGCATGGCAATGCGGCGATGCGACCGGCCGGCGGGAACCGCTACAACCCGGCGTCCCCGGACCGCGGGCAGGCGAGGCCGAACGCCTACGAGGCGCAGCCCAACCGCGCATCGATCCGCTACCACCCGGCAGACAGGGGCGACCGCGGCATGCCGTACCGGCCGCAGGGCTCGCCGACGCAGACCTACCGTCCGGCGCCGCACTTTGCGCAGCCCGCGTATCGACCGGCGCAGGCGCGGCCCGCACAGCAGGCGCGACCCGAGGCCCCGCAGGGTCGCGCCGCGCCGGCCGCCCACCAGGATCGGCGCGACGACAGGCGCCATTGATCCGCAGCAGGGATGCGCACGAAGGACAGGCCCGCCGTCGCGGGCCTGTCCGTTTGCATGGGCCGTGCGCTGCCGCGCCCCTGGATCGCTTGCCGGATCAGTTCGCCCGACGCAAGATGCCCCGTCCGCCTGTCCGCCCCGACGGAGGCCTTGCCACCGCGCGCCGGCCGGGCCCATGCCACGGGGAACCCGCATGCCCGCACGCCGTCCGATCGCCGTCCTGCGCCGCGTCCGGCCGTGGCTGCTCCTGCTTGCGCTGGGTTGCGCCGTCTCGGTGCCGGCGCAATCCGCGGACCACGCGCGCCTGCAACGCGAAGCGCAGGCGGTCACGATCACCCGCGACGATTGGGGCATTGCCCACGTGCACGGCAGGACCGACGCCGACGCGGTGTTCGGCATGGCCTACGCCCAGGCCGAGGACGACTTCAACCGCGTGGAGGCGAACTACCTCACCGCGCTGGGCTGGACGGCACAAGCCGAAGGCGAGTCCGCGATCTGGCAGGACCTGCGTCAGCAGCTCTGGACCGACCCGGCGGCGCTGAAGCGGCTCTACGCGCAGAGCCCCGCCTGGCTGCGGAAGCTGATGGGCGCCTGGGCCGACGGCCTCAACTGGTACCTCGCCACCCACCCGGAGGTGCATCCGAAGGTGATCGCGCATTTCGAGCCGTGGATGGCGCTGTCCTTCACCGAAGGCAGCATCGGCGGGGATATCGAGCGCGTCTCGCTGAAGGACCTCGCCGCGTTCTACGGCAACGCCCATCCCCAACTCGCGCAGGCCCGACCGCCGAGCTGGGCCGAGCCTACCGGCTCCAACGGCATCGCGATCGCGCCCAGGCTCACCACCGACGGCCATGCGCTGCTGTGGATCAACCCGCACACCTCGTTCTATTTCCGCTCCGAACTGCAGATGGCCAGCGACGAAGGGCTGGATGCCTACGGCGCGGTGACCTGGGGCCAGTTCTTCGTCTACCAGGGCTTCAACCGGCACATCGGCTGGATGCATACTTCCACCGGTCTCGACGCGGTGGACGAGTTCGCCGAAACCATCGTGCAGCAGGACGGCAAGCCGTATTACCGCTACGGCAAGGAGCTGCGCCCGGTGACCGAGCGCGCGATCGCCGTGCGCTACCGCACCGCCGACGGCTCGCTGAAGACACGCCGCTTCAGCGCGTACTTCACCCATCATGGCCCCATCGTGAAGAGCGAAGACGGCAAATGGATCGCCGAGGCGCTGATGGACAAGCCTGTCGCCGCACTGGAGCAGAGCTGGCTGCGCACCAAGGCGCACGACTACGCGAGCTACATGAAGGTGGCCGAGCTCAAGGCCAACTCCTCCAACAACACGTTGTTTGCCGACGACAAGGGCGAGATCGCCTTCCTGATGCCGCAGTTCGTGCCGAAGCGCGACAACCGCTTCGACTACACCAAGCCGGTGGACGGCAGCGACCCGGCCACCGACTGGCACGGCCTCACGCCCTTGAACGAACTGCCGCAGGCAGTGAACCCGCCGAACGGCTGGGTGATGAACACCAACGACTGGCCGTACTCCGCCGCCGGCAAGTACAGCCCTAGGCAGGCGGACTTCCCCCGTTACATGGACAGCTTCGGCGAAAACCCGCGCGGCCTCCACGCCACGCGCCTGCTCACCGGCGCCCGCGGCTTCAGCAAACCGAAGCTGATCACCGACGCCTTCGACGCCTACCTGCCCGAGTTCGCCAAGCTCATTCCCATCCTCATGAAGGACTACGACGCCCTGCCCGCCAGCAATCCGCTGAAGGCGAAGCTGGCCGGCCCGGTCGAACTGCTGCGCCACTGGGACTACCGCTGGGGCATCGCCTCCATGCCCACTTCGCTGGCGGTGTTCTGGGGCGACATCCTGTGGGATGAAAGCGTGCCTAGGGCGAAGGCCGCCGGCATCTCGCCCTACGACGCCATAGCGCGCGACAGCGAGGCGCAGGAGCGCCTGCACACGCTCGACGAGGCGGTGGACCGCCTCACCCAGGACTTCGGCAGCTGGGGCGTGGCCTGGGGCCAGATCAACCGCTTCCAGCGCCTCGACGACGCGATCCGGCCGCACTTCGACGATGGCAAGCCCAGCATCCCGGTGCCCTTCGTTTCGTCACGCTGGGGTTCACTGGCCTCGTTCGGCGCACACCGGTGGCCGGGCACGAAACGCTACTACGGCTCGAGCGGCAACAGTTTCCTCGCCGTGGTGGAGTTCGGCCCGCGGGTGAGCGCGCGCGCCGTCACCGCCGGCGGCGAAAGCGGCCACCCCGACTCTCCGCACTTTGCCGACGAGGCGGAACGCTACGCCAGCGGCGACTTGCGCACGGTGTACTTCTGGCCCGACCAGCTCAAGGGACACACCGAGCGCGTGTACCACCCCGGGCAATGAACGGGCGAGCCTGCTGTTCCACCTGGTCGCCGTTGCCGGCGTCTGGCGGACCTTGCTTCCGACCAGGTTGCCCGCGCCGTCGCGAAGACGGCCCGGATCCGGGCCGTCTTCGACGATCATGGGCACGCGCCGTGGCGGGCCTTCCATCGGCCGTGCGACGGCCGCGGGATTCCCGGGGTGTCGCTACTGCTGCGGGTTCGTCCCGCTTCCGGCAGTCGAAGCCGATGGCGGGGCGGCGCTGGTGGCTGCGGGGGTGGGCGTGCTCGCCGGCGTCGCTGGCGACGGCGTGGCCGGCGGCATGGCGGCGGGGGCCTGCGTGCTCGCCGCGTGATCGGGAGCCGCGGACGAGGGTGTCATTTCGCCGCTCTTGCCGCACGCCGACAATGCCAGCGTAGCCGCAACCAACAGCGCTGCCGTGACTGTACCTTTCATGCGAGGTCTCCGATGCGGGATTGGGTGCGAGCGCGGCGCTGCCTCAGCTTCACGTTCACTTCCACGGCGAAACCGTGATGCCGCGCTCGCGTACCGACCCTACCCGGTCATTTGTCGATATTCCGGTGTCATTCCATGAAGAGGCGTTTAACATCGTTGCGACGGGGAAAGCGGCGGATCCCCGCCATCGCCGGGCGGCATTCCGGCATCTCGCGAGGTCGCCGGCGCGCCGTACCGCTCGCGCCACCAGGCCGGCCGCGCGTCAGTCGCCGTGCATGCCTGCAGGCGTCCCGTCCGACCAGTTCGCGGCCGCGACGAGGAATACGCGTATCGGCGGCAAGCCCTTCACGGGCGGTTGTTGCGCGGGAGAGATGAACCAGTAGGGGCTGGACATCACCGGCGACCCCTCCGCGCCGGCACCCCAGTCCCTGCCGTCCCCGACGTGCGTGTAGAACATCAGATGGGGCATGTCGTGGCTGCCTTCGTCCGTCAGATAGGACGACTTCGACATCATGTAATCCATGGCGCCGCCTTCGATATCCGGCAGTTGCCTGTTCGCGAATGCCGCCGCGAGTGCCGACACGGTCTCTGCCTTCGAGCGCCCGGCCATCACCATCCTGGCACGCAGATAAACGATGGGTACGATCGAACGCGCAGCCTGGGGGTTCAGACAATCGGCGGCCCGCACTTTCGGGTTCCAGAATTCAGGCCAGTCAAACGGCCCCAGCCAGCTCCGACCCACAAAGCAGACGAAGCCGTTCTTGCCTTGGACCGCCGCCTCGTAGCCCTTGCGTCCGAGAACCAGGACCGTCGCATCGCGGGAAATGGACGCCGGCGCCGCACTGCGCGCCAAGGCGATCTCCGCGCCCCGGTCCGCCATGAGGTATTGGCCGGCCTGGGCCATCCTCGGATAACGGGCCGCAGCCCCCTGCGCGAGAATCAGTTGCGCCGTGCCGAGCCCGATCAGCAACGCAAGGCAGCGGATCGCGACGGCGCCGATCCTGGTCCCGCGCAAAATCCCCTCCGCGGATTTGGCCTTTGAACGCACCCTCACACGCATGTCTGTTCCCCTGGTCAGGACCGGCCCATCCGGCCTTTGCGGAAACGACGGACGACGGCGTCGAAAATCGACAAGGCACCGGGGGTGATTCCGGCGGCTGAAGCGAGGGACGTCCACCACGCGGGCGCCCGCTGCGGGCTCAAGCCGAGGCGGCGATCCGTCCTACCTCGGCCAGCACGTCGCTGCGCCCGGCGGCGTCCGCCGTCGAGCCCGCCAGATAGGCCGTCACCAGCAGCGGCCTGCGTTGCGGCGGCCAGAAGATCGCGATGTCGTTGGTTTCGTCGTGGGCGCCGCTGCCGGTCTTGTCGCCAGCCTGCCAGCCAGGCGGCATGCCGGCACGCAACTTGTCGAGCCCGGTGCGGGTGGCGCGCATCCATGCCGCCAACAGCTGCCGTGAAGCGGGGGACAGCGCGTCGCCGAGCAACAGGGCGTGCAGGTCGCCGAGCATGGCATCCGGCGTGGTGGTGTCGCGCAGGTCGCCCGGTGCACCGACATTGAGCTCGGGTTCGTAGCGGTCCAGCCGGGTGAGGGGGTCGCCCAGTCGCCGCGCGAACGCCGTCACTGCGGCTGGCCCACCCAGGCTGTGCAGCAGCAGGTTGTCCGCCGTGTTGTCGCTCACCGTGATCGCCGCCTCGCACAATTCAGCCACGCTCATGCCCGGCGCGCCCACGCGCTTGCTGGTCACCGGCGCCCAGGACAGCACCACGTCGCGACCGAATACCACGCGCCGGTCCAGCCGCTCGGCGCCACGGTCCACCCGCGCCAGCACCGCGCCCACCGTCAACAGCTTGTGCGTGCTGCACATCAGGAAGCGTTCGTCGGCGCGATGGCCGTGGCGGCGACCGTTGCCGGTGTCGAGGATGGCCACCCCCAGCCGCCCGCCATGGCGCCGCTCCAGCGCGGCCAGGCGGGCCTCGACATCCGGCTCGGGCGCGGGGCGCGCGAACACGGCACCAACGGCGAGCGCCGAGGCGCCGAGCAAGGTGGTTTTCAGCAGGGTACGTCGATCCATGAGATTTCCTTGGCGGGTGCACGGGAGACACATCGAGCCGCCACTCTGGACGCATGCACGGACTTTTCCGGGCGGTGCATGTGGCAAGGTCGAGGCAGGCCAACGCCTCAGCAGCGGGTACGAAAGATCGCCACGCGACCGGGCGTTGGCGCATCCTCGGCGACCAGCCACGCTTCGGCGGCGAGCACGGCCGTGCAGGGCCCGAAACTGCATACGCAGAAAGCACGGCCTGCCGCCTCGCGCCGCAATGCGTCCAGCACGCTTCGCAACACCGTGCCAGTGAATGGCGTGTACAGGTAGAACACGCTGCCGATGCCGAAGTCCGCCTCGCGCGCATCGCCCTGCACGAATTGCGCATTCGCCAGTCGCAGCGCCCGTGCGCAGGCGCGCGCGCCCGCCACGTAGGCCGGCTCGATCTCGATGCCGAGGCCGCGCGCCGGCGAACAGATCGCGGTGAGCAGCGGCACGTGGCCGAGACCGGACCCCAGGTCGACCAGCACGTCATCCGCGCCCAGCGCCAGGCGACGGAGCAGGTCGAACACGTGCCGCGCCGGCGTGGGCTGGTAGAACACCATCTCCGGCGCCAGCGCCGCCACCTCACCCGGTTCGCCGAACGGCAACGCGCCGGCGACCAGTTCGTCACGCCAGTCGTAGGCGTCGCCGGCGCGGCATGCCTCGCCATCGTCGGCGCCCTCGAGCGCCTCGCGCCCCTCGCCCCGCCGGATCGCCGCACGCATCGCCTCGAACTGCATCGCGTTGGCCGCCTCCAGCCGCTGCCGGATCGCCCGCACACGCCGCGCAAGGCGGCCCCCCGCTTCGGCGGGCATCAGCGCATCCAGGCGGTCGAGCGCCTCGATGCGCCTGCGCAGGTCATCGGGCACGTCGAGTCGCTCGCGTTCCAGCGCATCGACCAGGGCAAGCAGGGCGTCGCCCATCAGCTACGCGATCGCCGACGGCTATCCGGCCGCCTCACGCCGTCGCCATTTCTGCCAGCCTGGCGATGGTATTGATGTTGCGCGCCGTGCCCGCCCTGGCCGCTGGAATGCGCAGGCGCGAATCGGCCATGCCGTCGCCGTAGTGCACGTAGATCTCGCGCCGGCCCAGCGCCATCGCCTCGCGCCTGCGGCCGCTGGCGTGCTCCAGCGCGTCGGCAGGCGGCGGGCTGTCCAGGAAGATGGCCACCACGCGATTGCCCGGCGCGTCGGGAAACGGATTGGCCGCCAGCACCGCGGCCATCTCGGCCGCGGTGCGCACCAGCACGCCCACCGGCTTGCCGGCAAAAGCCGCCAGCCGCGACTCCAGCGCCGCCGCCACCTTGTGTTCCGGCAATGCACTGCGGAACACCACGTTGCCGCTGGCGATGTAAGTGCGCACCTCCGCAAAGCCCGCTTGCTCGCACATCGCACGCAACTCGGCCATGGGCAGCTTGCCGGTGCCGCCCACGTTCACCGCACGCAACAGGGCGATATGGGTTTGCATGGAAAATCTCCGTGGTGGATGGCTGGAATCGTCGCATGGCGCGCGCCGCCGTTCATGCCTTCAGCAGGCGCAGTTGCACCAGGCTCTCGGCCGTGGCGACCACGGCGTCCCGGTTTGGACGCGGCGACCAGCCAAGCATGCGTTGCGCCTTGGCCGCGGTGGCGTTCTTGCGCTTGCCGAGTTCCGGCAGGATCTGCTTCACCGCCGGATCGCGCAGCGCGGCGAGCCGCACCAGCCAGTTCGGCAACTGCAGCGTGGGCACCTTGCGCGCCGCGTCGCCCATGCGAGCCTTCAGCGTTACGGCGATGTCGCGGATCGACATGAAATCGCCGGCGACCGCAAGGAAGCGCTCGCCCTTCGCGGCGGGATCGCTCATCGCGCGCAGATGCAGGTCGGCCACGTCGCGCACGTCCACCACGCCGAACTGCAGCTGCGGACAGCCGGGCATGGCGCCGTCCATCAGGCGCTGCACCAGCAGGATCGAGGTTGAATAGTCCGGGCCTAGCACAGGTCCGAACACGCCGACCGGATTGACCACGGACAATTCCAGCGCACCGCCCTCGCGCGCGACGAAATCCCAGGCCGCGCGCTCGGCCAGCGTCTTGGACTTCGCGTAGGGCTGCACGTCCTCGCCGTCGACGTCGGTCCAGCTGGTTTCGTCGAACGCCGCGGCCTGCTGCGGATGGCCGTAGCCGACCGCGGCGAACGATGACGTGAGCACCACCCGCCTGACGCCGGCGTCGCGCGCCGCGCGCAGCACACGCAGGGCGCCCTCGCGCGCCGGCACGATCAGCTCGTCCTCGTGCTTGGGCAGGGTCGGCGGGAACGGCGAGGCGACGTGCAGCACGTGGTCGCAGCCGGCGACCGCCTCCGCCCAGCCGGCGTCACGCTCCAGGTCGGCCTCGGCGAACGACAGCCGCCCGCCCGGCTCGGCGCCGCCCTGCCGCAGCATGGCGCGCACCGCGCCCTCGCGCTGCCGGCTGCGCACCGTGGTGCGCACCTCGTACCCCGCCGCCAGCAACTGCAGGATGCAGTGGCTGCCGATGAAGCCGCTGCCGCCCGTCACCAGTACCTTGCCCATCGTCTATCCCCCGTTTGCCGGCCGCGTCGCTGATCGCGCTCAGCCCCTGGATGGAATCTTCAGCCCGCGCTGCACTGCCGGCCGCGCCAGCCCGCGCTGCAGCCAGGCGTCGACGTGCCTGTAGCGGTCGTACTCCACCAGGTCGCGCGCCTCGTACCAAGTGATCAGGTTATTCACCCAGCCCAGCGTGGCGATGTCGGCGATGGTGTACTCGTCGCCCATGATCCAGTCGCGCCCGGCGAGGCGCCCGTCCAGCACGCCAAGCAGGCGCTTCGACTCGTTGACGTAGCGCGCCAGCGGCCGCTTGTCCTCGTATTCGCGGCCGGCGTATTTGTGGAAGAAACCCACCTGGCCGAACATCGGGCCGATCGAGGCCATCTGGAAATGCACCCACTGGATCGTCTCCCAGCGCCGCGCGGGATCGTCCGGCAGGAACTTGCCGCTCTTCTCTGCGAGGTACTGCAGGATCGCGCCCGATTCGAACAGGCCCAGCGGCTTTCCGCCCGGCCCCTGCGGATCGATGACCGCGGGGATCTTGCCGTTCGGGTTCAGCGCCAGGAATTCCGGCAGGTGGCTCTCGTCGCTGCCGATGTCGACCAGGTGCGCCTCGTAGGGCAGCCCGGTTTCCTCCAGCATGATCGACACCTTCACCCCGTTCGGCGTGTTGAGCGAATAAAGCTGGATGCGGTCCGCATGCCGCACGGGCCAGCGGAGGGTGATCGGAAAAGCGGACAGCTCGGACATGGCGGACTCTCGCGGGGACATTCCCGCCATGATGGGCATCGCGCCGGCCCGCTTCAATGGCGTACGCGAATTGACCCAGGACTTACGTCACGCAGCGTAAGCTTGGCGGATTGTTCCGCTTCCACGCACCGGAGTACCCGCATGTCCAAGACCCACGCCTATGGCACCCACGCCGCCACCCAGCCGCTGGCACCGCTCGTCATCGAGCGCCGCCAGCCGGGCCCGCACGACGTCAAGATCGACATCCTGTATTGCGGCGTGTGCCACTCCGACCTGCACACCGCGCGCAACGAATGGCAGAACACGCTCTACCCGTCCGTGCCTGGCCACGAGATTGTGGGCACCGTGGCCGCGGTGGGCGACCGGGTGACGAAGTTCAAGCCCGGCGACACCGTGGGCGTGGGCTGCATGGTGGACAGCTGCCAGCACTGTGCCTCCTGCGCCGAGGGCGAGGAGCAGTACTGCGAAAACGGCTTCACCGGCACCTACAACGGGCCCATGTTCGGCGGCGAGAACACCTGGGGCGGCTATTCCGAGAACGTCGTGGTGGACGAGAAGTTCGTGCTGCGCATCGACCACCAGGCGGAGCAGCTCGCCGCCGTGGCGCCGCTGCTGTGCGCCGGCATCACCACGTATTCGCCGCTGCGTCACTGGAACGCCGGCCCGGGCAAGAAGGTGGGCATCGTCGGCCTCGGCGGCCTCGGCCACATGGGCGTGAAGCTAGCCCACGCCATGGGGGCGCACGTGGTGCTGTTCACCACCTCGCCCGGCAAGCAGGCCGACGCCAAGCGCCTTGGCGCCGACGAGGTGGTGATCTCGAAAGACCCGGCGCAGATGGCGCAACACGCCGGCGGCTTCGACTTCATCCTCAATACCGTGGCTGCGCCGCACGACCTCGATGCCTTCCTCGCCCTGCTCAAGCGCGACGGCACGCTGTGTCTGGTCGGCGCGCCGGCCACGCCGCATCCCTCGCCCAACGTGTTCAATCTGATCCTCAAGCGCCGCCAGCTCGCCGGCTCGCTGATCGGCGGCATCCGCGAGACGCAGGAGATGCTGGACTTCTGCGCCAAGCACGGCATCGTTTCCGATATCGAGATGATCGCGATGAAGGACATCAACATCGCCTACGAACGCATGCTCAAGGGCGACGTGAAGTACCGCTTCGTGATCGACATGGCCACGCTGGACTGACCACCACCATGCTTGTAGGGGCGCAGCCTGTACGCGAAAGCTGTCGTCTTTGATCAACGCGAAAGGCTTCGCGCACAGGTGCGCTCCTACAGCCGTCCTGGTTTGACATGACCCCATTGCAACACTTCATCACCTCCCACCCGCGCCTGTTCGTGCTCACCGGCGCGGGCTGCAGCACGGCGTCGGGCATCCCCGACTACCGCGACCGCGACGGCCAATGGAAGCGCACGCCGCCGGTCACGTACGCGGCCTTCATGCAGGAGTTGTCCACCCGCCGCCGCTACTGGGCACGCAGCCTGGTGGGCTGGCGCCGCTTCGGCCACGCCCGGCCGAACGCCACGCACCACGCGCTGGCCGCGCTGGAGCGACTGGGCAAGATCGGACTGCTGGTGACGCAGAACGTGGACGGTCTGCACCAGCGCGCCGGCAACGCGAACGTGGTCGACCTGCATGGGCGGCTCGACACGGTGCGCTGCATGGCCTGCGACTGGCGCGGGGCGCGCCACGACTTCCAGTGCGCGCTGGTCGCACGCAATCCACGCTGGGCCGAGCTTGACGGCGCCGACGCGCCGGACGGTGACGCGGACCTGGAGCATCACGACTTCGCCGGCTTCGACGTGCCGCCCTGCCCGTGGTGCGGCGGCATCGTGAAACCCGACGTGGTCTTCTTCGGCGAGAACGTGCCGCGCGAACGCGTGGCCGCCGCGATGGAGGCCTGCCGCAACGCCGACGCGATGCTGGTGGTCGGCTCCTCGCTGATGGTGTATTCCGGCTACCGCTTCGCGCACGCCGCGGCGCAAGCCGGCAAGCCCGTCGCTGCCGTCACCCTGGGCCGCACCCGCGCCGACGCGCTGCTGGCGCTGAAGGTGGACGCGCCCTGCGAAGAAGCGCTGGCGTTCCTCCTCGCGGACCGGCCTGCCGTGGCCGTCGCCTGAAGGAAAGGCCCGGCGGTTTCCCGCCAGGCCTTTCCGTTCCAGCCATGGCGCTGCGGGCATCACATGCCCGAAGGCTCACTTGGCATCGGCAACTTCACCGCACTTGATCTTGCTGCAGTCGAAATCGACTTCGACGCCGCGCCCCACGATCACCGACACGTTCGGGCGCTTGGCGACGGCCCGGTCCTGGTCCTTCAAGGTGACCGTGTAGACGCCATTGGGGAGTGCCGGGGCGGAATAGCGGCCTTTGGCATCCACATGGACCGTGCGCCCGGCGCCGGTCGTCGCGCTGCGGACCGAAACGGCATAACCCGCCGGCGCCTTGCCGAACACCGAGCCCGTGGTGGACTGCGCGCTGGCGGTGGAGACGCCCGCCAGGGCGATCGCACCGGCGACACCGGCCAGCAGCAGCTTCTGGCCCAGGCGGTGCGCAACAGGATTCTTCGAGAAAATGCGGTTCATGTTGTGGCTTCCATTTGGATATCAGTGGGGGAAAGCACGGGCACGCCAGGGGTTTGGCACTCTGCCCGTGAAGCAGGGCGGACAACGCCGCCCAAAGCCGGCTTGCTGCCGGAGGGTTTCGACACGCGTCGTCCGCCGCCATCCGGGGGATCCATTCCATCGGTTGGCGGCGCGCAGACTACTGCCAGGAAACGTCGGCTCCCATGGGCAGGAGGTCATGCATGCAGAATGGCACATGGACGAACGCGGCATCGAAAAAAGAAAGTGCATGTTCCAGAGCGGGAGCCGGATGGCTGGGACACCGTCACCGCGAAATGCCACCGCGGCTCCCGCGTTGCCGCCCGGCCCACTCACGCCAGCAGCATGCCACCGACGGTCATCACGCAGATCAGCAGGCATGCGGTGAACAGGCTCTGCAGCATCAAGGTCTCGAATTTCATGGCGGCTCTCCTTTGGCGCGGGAAATGAAGCTTTCGAGATAGGTATGGCAAGCACCGTGCCAACCCGGGCAGGGCGCGGAAAACCGCATCCCCAAGCCATTCCCGTGTCATGCATCCACGAACGGACATCCGTCCGCGGACACTCCGCGCGGACATCGGACGCCGCGCGGACAGGCCTGCGGACGCGGCGACACGCCGGCCGGAAAACCGGGGCACCCTCCGTGTCGATATGCGGCTCGCCCGTTCGTCGCCACCATGAGTCCCTCACCACCACCTGGAGATCCAGCATGCCCGGCACCGTTCGCCTGTTGCGCGTGTTCACCGCCCCACCCGAACGCGTCTACCGCGCCTTCCTCGACCCCGCCGCGCTGGCCAAGTGGCTGCCGCCGGACGGCTTCACCTGCGCCGTGCACGAACTCGACGCGCGCGTCGGCGGCCGCTACCGCATGAGCTTCACCAACTTCGGCAGCGGCAACGGTCACAGCTTCGGCGGCACCTACCTGGAACTGGTGCCGAACCAGCGCATCGTCCACGACGACCGCTTCGACGACCCCAACCTGCCTGGCACGATGGTCACCACCATCGCCTTGCGCGCGGTGAGCTGCGGCACCGAGCTGCAGATCGAGCAGGCCGGCATTCCCGACATGATCCCCACCGAGCAATGCCACCTCGGCTGGCAGGAATCGCTGACGCTGCTGGAACGGCTGGTCGAACCAACGATCCCCGGCTGAGCCTCCTCGCCGCCGCCCCCGCGACAGCGCGCCGACCATCCTGCACCCGGAGAATCCCGATGATGCACAAGAACACGATCTGCCTCTGGTACGACGGCACCGCACTGGACGCCGCCACGTTCTACGCGGCAACCTTCCCGGACAGCCGCGTGGGCGCCGTCTACCGCGCGCCGGGCGACTATCCCGCGGGCAAGCACGGCGACGTGCTGACGGTGGAGTTCACGGTCATGGGCATCCCCTGCCTGGGCCTCAACGGCGGCCCGGGCGTGCCCCATACCGATGCGTTCTCGTTCCAGGTGGCCACCGACGACCAGGCCGAGACCGACCGCCTGTGGAACGCGATCATCGACCACGGCGGCCAGCCCAGCGCCTGCGGCTGGTGCAAGGACCGGTGGGGCGTGTCCTGGCAGATCACCCCGCGCACGCTGATGGCCGCGATCACCGACGCCGACCCCGCCGCGGCCAAGCGCGCGTTCGACGCCATGATGACGATGACGAAGATCGACATCGCGGCGATCGAGGCGGCGCGGCGCGGGTGACGACGGCCGTGGCCAACCGCCCGGCCTGGAGCAATACCTGCAGCTCGGGAGCGCGCCTGTCTTGCGATGTCGATTTCGACAGGTGCCATCCGCAGTGCGCGTGGCCCGCCTCGACGTGCCTGCCGACCCGACCGGCAAGGTCCGCCGGTTTCACATCCGCTTTCATCCCCCAAGGAGCGACACCCCATGCGGTACATGATGTTCATCAAGCACCCCACGGACTATGACCACAAGGATGTCCCGCCCGCCCTGTTCGAGGCGATGGGTGGATTCATCGCGGAATACGCGCAGAAGGGCATGTTCATCGACGGCGCGGGGCTGAAGCCGCTGGCCAAGGGAACCCGCGTCCGCCTCACCGGCGGCAAGGTGATCGTGTCCGATGGTCCATTCGCAGAAGCGAAGGAGGTCGTGGGCGGGTATTCCCTGATCGAGGCACCCACGCACGCGGCCGCCATCGAGCTGGCCACCCGCTTCATGGAGCTGCACCGCACCCACTGGCCCGAGTTCGAGGGCGAGTCCGAGGTCCGTCCGCTGGAGGAATGAAAGAGAGCGACCTCGGGGCAGTCCGCAGGCCCAGGCAGTTTTTTAGTGGCCTCCGTGCCCCTCTGCCCCCCCTTCCCGGCGCGGGAAGGGGGCCACGCAGTCGAAGTTCATCGCCAACCCGGTCGTCTGGAACCCGCCATGATCCCAACCATCACCGCCTTTGAAAGCTCGCCCGACCGCGGCCAGGGACTCGCGCGCGACATGCGCGTGCGCTGGGCGCTCGAAGAAGCGGGCCAGCCCTACGACGTCCGCCTCGTTTCCTTCAAGGCGATGAAGGAACCCAAGCATCGCGCGCTGCACCCGTTCGGGCAGATACCCACCTACGAGGAGCCCGGCGGCGTCACCCTGTTCGAGTCGGGCGCCATCGTGTACCACGTCGCGCAGCGCCATGCGGGCCTGCTGCCGGACGAGCCGGACGCCCGGGCGCGCGCGGTCATGTGGATGTTCGCCGCGCTCAACACGGTGGAGCCGCCCATCCTCGACCTGCAGACCGCAAAGTTCGCGGAAGGCGACAAGCCATGGACCGCGGAACGCCTGCAGCTCGTCAAGGATCGCATCCGGACCCGGCTTGGCGAGCTTTCCGCCTACCTCGGCGATGCCGACTGGCTCGACGGCGCGTTCAGCGCGGGCGACCTCATGATGGTGCACGCGCTGCAGCGGCTGAGGCCCTCGGGCCTGCTGGGTGAGTACCCGAACCTCGCCGCCTACGTCGCACGCGGCGAAGCGCGGCCTGCGTACAAGCGTGCCTTCGCCGCGCAGCTGGCGGTATTCACCGGCCAGGTGCCAAGCTGACCATCGGCTGGCATCAGGCTCGCGTGCGCCGCGTAGCCTTCAATCCAGCGGCCAGGGCAATTGCTCGCTCAACGGGCCGCCGATGGCCGGCCCGGGCGGCTCGGGCTTGACCGGGGACCGCTCGTCGGCACCCTGGCCGCGCCGCCACCACGGCTGCACTTCGCGGCGCTCGACCGGCTCGGCCGGCTCGCCGAGACGCGGCAGCAGCAGCGCGGTCTCGCCGGGATCGGCCAGCGCGAGCAGGTCTTCGACCGGTTCGTCCCACGCATGCGTGGACAGCGCGAACGTGCCCCAGTGCACCGGCATCAGCACGCCGCCGCCAAGCAGGCGATGCGCCGCCAGCGCGTTGGCGGGGCCCAGGTGGATGTCGCCCCAGGAGGGATGGAACGCACCGACTTCCAGCATCACCAGGTCGAACGGCCCCAGCCGGTCGCGGATCGCTTCGTATTCGGTGGTGAGCCCGGTGTCGCCGCTGAAGAACACGCGGTGGCGCTCGCCGGTCATCACCATCGACGACCACAGCGTCTGGTTGCGGTCCTTCAGGCCGCGGCCGGAGAAATGCTGCGACGGCGCGGCGGTGACGGTGAGGCCGGTGCCGGGTATCCGATGGCTCTGCCACCACACCAGTTCGGTGATGCGGGAAGGCGCGATGCCCCAGCTTTCCAGGTGGGCGCCGACACCGAGCGACGTGACGAACGGCACCTTCGACTTCGCGAGCGCACGGATCGTCGGATAGTCCAGGTGATCGTAGTGGTCGTGCGAGATCACCACGGCGTCGACCGCGGGCAGGTCGCACAACCCGACCGGCACCGGCTGGAAGCGCTTTGGCCCGAGCAGCGTGAACGGCGACGCACGCTGGCCCCATACCGGGTCGGTGAGGACTCGCCAGCCGTCGATCTCCAGCAGCACCGTGGAGTGGCCCAGCCAGGTGGCACGCAGTCCGCTCGCCGGCTTCCGCAACCACGCCTCGCGCGGATCGTCCGCAGGCAGCGACTCCGGCGGCGTGCGATTCCCGTCGCCGCGCAGGAACTCCCGCAGCGTCGGCCGCTGGGCGTTCGGATCGCGCAGGCCGGCCAGCACCGGGTGGATATTGCGCAAGCGCTCGCCGTCCCACAGCGGCAAGTCACGCAGTCGCTCCAGCCGCTCGCCCTGCGGCGCCTTGCCGAAAGATCTCATGCCCTGCACTCCGTCATTGCCAGCCACGTCCGCGAAACCATGGGGGCTGGATACGCCAGGCCCAAGGTGGCGGAGAGATGCGTATCGACAACATCACCGCCGGCTAACGATCGCTGGCGCAGATTCGTCGCTCTGGCTGCGGAACGCGAGGAAGGCCCCGACCATGAAAATCGAATCGCATCCCCCATCGCCGCTGCGCTTCCGGACATGGGTCAACTATTTCACGCACATCATGCATCCGTCGTCGTTGGCTGCACCGGACCGGGTCGTGCGGCCGATGACAAGGCGGCAGCAGCTGCTCGAAGCGAAGGAATTGAAGCAGCGCGCGCAACGGGAGCACTTGCTTGAACTGCTGCGCGAGGTGAAGGAGAGGCACCGGCCCAGCGTTTGAGGCACCCGCAAGCACCGTCGCAAAGGCCCGCAGCGATGCGGGCCTTTGCATTGGTCGGACCCGCGGACATGCGGCGGCCACGGCGCCACCATGCCGGAGCAGGCGCAAGCTTCACCCGCGAACAGGCCAACCCGGGGACCCGTCTCGCCGCATCCGGGCGATCCATGTGACCATGCCGTGCATCCCTGCCAACCACCGACGAGGCAAACCCATGCAACCCATCGGCCCGCGTTTCCTGACGATCTATGCCGGCGTGCTCACCGTGGCCTTCGCCGCGACGGTGCTGGGCGGCTTCGCGCGAACGCCCAGGAAACTTTCGCTCGACGAGCTGGACGTGCAGCGCATCAACGTGCGCGAGCCCGACGGCACGCTGCGGCTGGTGATCTCCGATGCCGCCGCTGCGCCGGGCATCATCATCAAGGGCAAGGAATACCCGCACCCCGACCGCAAGGCCGCCGGCATGATCTTCTACAACGACGAAGGCACCGAGAACGGCGGGCTGATCTTCGGCGGCGAAAAGGACAAGGACGGCACCAAGGAATCGCACGGCCACCTTTCCTTCGACGCCTACGAGCAGGACCAGACCATGGCGCTCGACTCCCACCAGGAAAAGGACGGCCGCTACACCAAGCTGCAGTTCAACGACTACCCGGATTATTCGATCCTGGAGGAAATCCGGCTCATGGACGCCATCAAGCACCTGCCGGCGGACCAGCAGCAGGCGCGGATGAAGGCCTTCTTCGCCGAACACGGCGGCCCGACCCGGCGCATGGTGCTGGGCCGCAACACCGATGGCAGCGTGCAGCTCGCCATGAACGACCTGCAGGGCCACCCGCGCATCGTGATGAAGGTCGCCAAAGACGGCTCGCCATCACTTCAGATGCTGGATGCCAACGGCAAGGTGACCGGCGAGCTGCTGCCCAAACCCTGACCCGCGGCGAGCCACTGCCCTCACGCGCCGGCGCCTATCGTCGCCAGCGCGTCCAGCGCATCCCCGTCGAGCCGGATCGCCGCGGCCGCCAGGTTCTCGCGGAAGTGCGCGAGCGAGGAGGTGCCCGGGATCAGCAGGATGTTCGGCGCGCGCGCCAGCAGCCACGCCAGCGCCACCTGCATCGGCGCGAAGCCCAGCCGGCGGGCCACGCTCGACAAGGTGTCCGACTGCAGCGGGGTGAAACCGCCCAGCGGGAAGAACGGCACGTAGGCGATGCCCGCGCGGCCGAGCCCGTCGATCAGCGCATCGTCCTCGCGATGGGCAAGGTTGTAGTGGTTCTGCACGCAGACCACCTCCGCGATGCCGCGCGCCTCGGCCACCTGGGCCGCGGTGACGTTGCTCAGGCCGAGATGACGGACATGGCCGCGCTGCTGCAGCTCCGCCAGTGCGCTGAACTGCGGCGCGATCGAGCCCTCGGACGGCGCATGCACGTTGCCCATCACGCGCAGGTTCACCACGTCCAGCGCGTCCACGCCGAGGTTGCGCAGGTTGTCGTGCACGGCGGAGGCCAGCTCCGCCGGGCTCTGCGCCGGCTTCCACGAGGCGTCGGCGCCACGCACCGCGCCGACCTTGGTCACGATGGTGAGGCCGTCCCGGTAAGGATGCAGCGCCTCGCGGATCAGCCGGTTGGTCACGTGCGGGCCGTAGAAGTCGCTGGTGTCGATGTGGTCCACCCCGCTCGCCACCGCCTCGCGCAGCACCGCCACGGCGGCGGCGGGGTCCTTCGGCGGCCCGAACACGCCCGGTCCCGCCAGTTGCATGGCGCCATAACCCATGCGGTTCACCGTGCGGCTCCCCAGGGCGAAGGTGCCCGCGTTCGTCAGCTTGCTCATGATCATCTCCGGACAAGGGCGGCCAGGCGGCGCCGGGGTCCGCACTGTATGACGCGGCCACCTGGTCGATAATCCCATGCAATCGGCACGGGCCGTGCGGGAATCAGGACAATGGACACAGACCTGCGGGATCTCTTCGCCTTCCTCGCCGTGGTGCGCGCCGGCGGCTTCCGCGAAGGCGCGCGCGGCAGCGGCATGTCGGCCTCGCGCCTCAGCGAGAGCGTGCGCCGGCTGGAGGCGCAGCTGGGCGTGCGCCTGCTCCACCGCACCACGCGCCACGTCGCCCCCACCGAGGCGGGCCAGCGCCTGGCCGAGCGGCTGTCGCCCGCGCTGGGCGAAGTGCGCAGCGCGCTGGACGTGGTGAACCACTACCGCGACCGTCCCGCCGGCACGCTGCGGCTGAACGTGCCGGCCACGGTGGCGCGGCTGGTGCTGCCCGCCATCGTCACGCCCTTCCTCAAGGCCTACCCGGACATCCGGCTGGAAGTGATCGTGGAGGACAGCTTCGTGGACGTGCTGGCGGCCGGCTGCGACGCCGGCATCCGCTACGACGAGCGGCTGGAAAAGGACATGATCGCCGTGCCGATCGGCCCGCGCGTGCAGCGCATGGCCACCGCCGCGTCGCCCGCCTACCTGGAGGCGCATGGACGCCCGCGGCACCCGCGCGACCTGCTGCAACACGCCTGCCTGCGCGGACAGTTCGCCAGCGGTGCGATACCGACCTGGGAATTCGAGCGCAAGGGCGAGATCGTGCGCGTCGACCCCAGCGGCCCCCTGCTGGTGCGCCTGGGCGCCGCGGTGGACCTCAAGATCGCCGCTGCGGTGGATGGCCTCGGCATCATCCATCTGTTCGAGGCCTGGCTGCAGCCGTATCTGGACAGCGGCGCCCTGGTGCCGCTGCTCAAGCCGTGGTGGCAGCCCTTCAGCGGGCCGTACCTCTACTACCCCGGCCGCAAGCACCTGCCCGGGCCGCTGCGTGCGTTCGTGGATTTCGTGAGGGACGGCGGCAAGGCGAGACAGGGGACAACGTAGGCCGCCAGCCAGGCCAGCGGCAAAGGCACGGGCAACGCGCTCAGACAAGGTTCCCGTCGACCCGGAACGTATGCCCTGCCCGCTGCCCCGTGTTTTCCCCTCACCCTGGCCATGCCGCGTAAACTGGTCGCTTTGCGCCCGCTCAAGTACCCATGGCCCTCACCGCAACCATCCACAAGGCCGAACTGTCGATCAGCGACATGGACCGGCACTATTACGCCACCCACGCGCTGACCCTGGCACGGCATCCGTCCGAAACCGAGGAGCGGCTGATGGCGCGCCTGCTCGCGTTCGCGCTGTATGCCGACGAACGGCTGGAGTCCGGCAAAGGGCTCAGCGATACCGACGAACCGGCCCTGTGGCGCAAGGCCTATACCGGCGAGATCGAGCTGTGGATCGACGTCGGCCTGCCCGACGAGACGCGGCTGCGCAAAGCCTGCAACCAGTCGCGGCAGGTGGTGGCGCTGGCCTATGGCGGCCACGCCGCCGACGTCTGGTGGGGCAAGGTCGCCAGCACGCTCGCGCGCCACGACAACCTCAGCGTGCTCGCCGTCGATCCCGCCGGCATGCAGCAACTGGCCGCGCTGTGCGAGCGCAGCATGCGCCTGCAATGCCTGATCCAGGACGGCGAATTGCAGGTGATCTCCGGCGACACCACGGTGGCGATCCGTCCCGACATCCGCATGGGCGACTACGCCGTCGCCTGACCCCGGCCGATCCGCCGGCGCAACCGGCCGGTATGCAGGCTGCTTGCCGCGCGACGGCGGCGCCAGCCTGCCGGCGGGCGTCACGCCCCCGCTGAAAGAAAACGGACCCGGTGCAGCCCAAAGCTGTCACCATGCCGCTGCGGCGAATCCCCGCCCGCCGGAGCACCCCATGAAAGGCATGGAACAGAAAAAGAGCGACAAGAAAAAACCGCTGAAGACGGCCAAGGAAAAGAAAGCGGAAAAGGCAGCCAAGAAAGCCGCGAAACGCTGAACCGGCGCCAGCCTCAACCGGCTGCCTGCGCCGCCTCGCGGCCCTGCTGGCGAAGGATGGCCTCTTCGCGCGCATCGATGATCGACTGCATCACGCTGTCGACGTCCACCGCGCCCTCGTCAAACGCGAAGTGGCCGGTCAGTTCGCTGTCCGGCCGCAGTTCGCCCTGCTCGAACAGCGCCCACATCTCCTCGGCGTAGTGGGTGTCGAGCAGTTCCGGCGCAAACCGCGACAGGCTGATCGTGATGTTGCCCACGTCCCGCCGCAGCAGGGTGCGCGCGGCGTTGTTGCCGGCGGCGCTGACCACCTGCGGCAGGTCGATGATGACCGGCCCATCGGCCGCCACCAGCACGTTGTATTCGGACAGGTCGCCGTGGATCAGCCCCTCGCACAGCATGCGGGCCACCTGGCGCACCAGGAAGCGGTGGTAGTCCCGCGCCGTCTGCGCCGACAGCTCCACCTCGCCCAGCCGCGGCGCCGAAGCGCCGTCGGCATCGGTGACCAGCTCCATCACCAGCACGCCGCTGAAATAGCCGTGCGGCCGGGGCACCCGCACACCCGCGTCCGCCAGCCGGTACAGCGCATCCACCTCGGCACTCTTCCACGCCGCCTCGGCTTCCTTGCGCCCGAACTGGCTGGCCTTGCCCATCGCGCGCGCCTGCCGGCTGCCGCGCACCTTGCGGCCCTCCTGGTACAGCACGCGCTGCTGGAAGCTGCGCTGGGCCATGTCCTTGTAGACCTTGGCACAGCGCACCTCGTCACCCGAGCGCACGACGTAGACCGACGCTTCCTTGCCGCTTTTCAGCGGACGCAGCACCGCGTCGATCACGCCGTCGTCGATCAGCGCCTGCAGGCTGGCGGGGGGTTTCATGCGCGGGAAAGCTCGCTGACAGGGGAAAAGGCCCGCCATTATGACTGAGTGGCCGAAGGCAGCCCCGGGCGGTTCCGGTGGCCGCCGGGCAAGCTCTTCCGCAGCCGCGTGCCGGCCGGGGTGTCTTTCGGCCCTGTCGGCGGCGCGGCGCCAGGATTACAACACGATGGCCCCGCCACCTTCCGCCGTGCGCGAGGCATTCCCAGGCCGTCACCGAGGTGTCCGATGGAAAGCCGTACCGCCTCCTGCTATTGCGGGCAACTGCGTATCGAGGTGCAGGGCCCCACCCTGGGCACCGGCGTCTGCCACTGCCTGGCCTGCCAGCGACGCACCGGCAGCGTATTCGCGGCGCTGGCCGGCTATGCGGCGCCGTGGACGGTCGAAGGCACGGCCACCGAGTTCGTGCGCACCGGCGACCAGGGCGCCAGCTTCCGCTTCCGCTTCTGCCCGGTGTGCGGCAGCCAGGTGTTCCACACCGAGGAGGGCAACGACACCCTCGTAATGGTGGCGGTGGGCGCCTTCGCCGATCCCGGCTTTCCGCCGCCGCAGGACTCGGTCTACGAGTGCCGCCGGCACCCGTGGGTGCAGCTGCCCGAAGGCATCGCACGCTACGACAGGGACCCGGACTGAATCCGGCGCCTACCGCGGCAGAGTCACGGTGACGCCGCGGATGCCGGGAAAGCCGCTGGCAACGCGTTTCCACGCGTTAGCGAAATGACGCGTCCCTGGCATCTATTCCCGCGGGGCTGCCGCGCTATCCGGGTCCGCGGGCGCGTGGCAGCACCCGCGGGTTGCGCAGCAGGGCTGCCGATACCAGCGACACCAGCACGCCCACCGGAAAGATCTCGGCGAACGTCATCGGCAGCCGGTATAGCGGATTGGCGTATTGCACCTTGAACGCTTCCATCTGCGCGGTGAGCGTGGCCAGCGCCGCCGCGTCGGCACCTCGCGCCTTCGCCCCGGCGATGACGGAGCGCGCGTAGTGCCCGGCAAAGTCCGGGACCATCGTGGCCAGCGCCAACTCCCAGGCCAGCACGTAGAAGACCGCCGCGATCACCGAGATCGCCAGGCCCATCCCGAACGCAGGCCAGAACCGGATCACCCCGCCGCGATCGACGTCGCGATGGCGCTTGATCGCCACGAACACCGTGCTCAGCGCCACCAGCATGGTCAGGTAGCCCAGCACCATGCCAAGCATCCCGTGCGGCATGCCGCCGCGGAACGCCAGCAGGGTTCCCCACATGCCGGCCGCCACCACCAGCCCGGCGATCACGCCGTACTTCAGAATCCCGCGCCCCATCCCCCACCTCCGCCTCGTCGAACCCGCCCGCATTGCAGGCCATGCGCGGCGCGGACGCCATCACCCGAACGGGTGATTCCCCCCGTATCGCCCGTTTTCCGCACCATGCCGCCAGCACCGGGCCGGCCAGGGGCGCCCCGCCCGCCTAGCGCACCAGCCCCAGCTCGCGGGCGCGCCGCACGGCGTCGGTCCGCCGCGTTGCCCCCAGTTTTTCGTAAAGCCGCGCCAGGTGCGTCTTGACCGTGTTGGGCGACACGCCCAGGCGCCGCGCGATCTCCTTGTTCGACAGCCCGGCCGCCAGCTCCTCCAGCACGGCCACCTCGCGCGGGCTGATCCCAAGCTCCGCCCGCGCCTTCGGGTTCCCGTCGAACGCCGCTGCGCCGGAGCGCCCCCGCAGCACCCGGGCGCCGACCCACAGGCCCAGCGCCAGGAAGCCCGTGGCCAGCAGCCCGTCGTACACCGACTCGGGATACAGGCGGGCCATGCGCTGCAGGTCGAGCCACTGCAGCAGGAACGCGCCGAGGGCCAGCAACGCGGCGTAGAGAAGGACGTGCTTCCACATGCGCGAAGGGTAGCGGCAAACAAAACCGGCGGCAGTGTCGCCCGCGCCCGCTTCGACCGGCTTCACTTGTCCTGGACTGCTTCGACCTGGATGCGCAGGGTCACTTTCATGTCCATGCCGAACGACTTGCCACCGTCCAGTCCGAAGGCATCGCGCTGGAACGTCCCCAGCGCGTCAGCGCCGCAACGCAGCCGCGGCTTGAGCAGAAAATCGGGGATGCATTTGAAGCGATCGATGGTCAGCGCCAGCGGGCGGGTCACCCCGCGCAGCGTCAACGTGCCAACGGCCCTGGTCGGCGCGCCGTCGACAAAATCCACCAGCCTGCCCCGGTAGCGCGCCATCGGATACTTCGCCGCGAAAAAAGTGCCGCACTCGGTCTGGCACATCGGCGCCCTGGCGCCCAGCATCACCTTGTTCAACGCCGGGTTGCCGAAGTCGATGCTGGCGATGTCCACGGTGACATCCACCGTGCCGGTCTTGGCCGTCGTATCGAGTGTGGCGGTGCCGGTGCTGTGGTCGAACTTGCCGCGCCAGACCGACAAGCCCATGTGGTCCGCCTCGAAGCTGGGGTAGGTGTGGTCCGGATCGAGGGTGAAATGCACCGTCGTGGCCGTTGCCATCATCGGAACGGCCGACAGCAGCAGCAGCAGAAGGGGGACAAGGCGCATGGTGGATTCTCCGTAGGTCTGGCGTAGTGGATCGTGGCTGGCCGGATGCCGGCTTTCGCAGGGGCGACGAACGGCGGCGAGGCGGATCGACACCCGCCAAGGCGGTGCGCGGCGCCGACGGCGGGTGGTCTGGCAGGCGCGGCCCCGCGGAGTCCAGGAAACCACCGGTGCGAATGGCGACCGCGCCGAGACAGCGCACCGCTGCCGTGCAACCTGCAGCCCGCGTCCAGCACACGCGGCTGGCAGTACGCCGTGCATCCGAAATGCCGGCCCAGCCGTAGAGACGGTGTCCTGGTCAGGCGGCGCAGAGCCCCCACCCCCTCCCGCGCCGGCTGCGCCGCCTGGCCAGGACATGTTGCCGACGACACGGCCACAGCCGCGTTGTCGGCACGCTTGCTTTTTCGCCTTGCAGACAACGAGGAATTGCCGTGCGACACAGCGGAACCATGGTCGACTTCAAACGCCTGGACGGCCAGGAGCTTCAGGGCTATCTGGCCAGCCCCTCCCAACCGCAAGGCGCGCCCGCCATCGTCGTCATCCAGGAGTGGTGGGGCTTGAACGACCAGATCCGCGGCGTGGCCGACCGGCTCGCCCGCTGCGGCTACCTCGCCCTGGTGCCCGACCTCTACCGCGGCAAGAGCACCGTGGAAGAGGAGGAGGCGCACCACCTGATGGAAGGCCTGAACTTCGGCGACGCGGTTTCAGAAGACATCGCCGGCGCGGTGGCCTATCTCAGGCAGCGCTCGGCTCGGGTCGCCATCACCGGCTTCTGCATGGGCGGCGCGCTCACCTTGCTGGCCCTCGGCCAGAACCCTGACCTCGCCGCGGGTGTGGTGTGGTACGGCGTGCCCCCGCTGGACTACATCGACGCCAGCACGATCAAGGTACCGCTGCAGGGGCACTGGGCTACCCAGGATGCATTCTTTCCAATCGCCACCGTGGATGCGCTGGAGGCCAAGCTCAAGGAGGCCGGTGCGCATGCCGACTTCCATCGCTACCTCGCCCACCACGGCTTTGCCAACGAGACCGCCACAGGCCCCGGGCGCATCCCGGGCACCCAGTACGACGCGGTGTGGTCGGAGCAGGCATGGGACCGCACCCTCACATTCCTTGGTCGCCTGCTTTGGTCCTGAGCCCGGGGTGAGGCCATCCACTGATCGGTTGGATGGCGCAAGGCAAGGGCGGTGCCGGCGACAGCTCCAGCGACGTGGCAGTGGTTACGGGCTGTCGCCGGCATCTTTTTACGGACAGGGCCGGCGATACGTGCCCAAAGCCGCGGCGTCCACGCCGCAAGCACGCATGGCCGTGCAGCGGGAAACACCCCTGGCACCTCGTCCGACGACACCTATTCCCTTACCAGGCCTGACCGGATGGACCGCCTTCCTGCGCATTAGATAAGTGTCGGGGACGGTTCCCACACCACGCAGGTTCGCCCATGGCCAGGCCCGATCATGCCTACATCCGTGCCCAAGCCTTGAAATTCGTATCCGCCGAAAGAGGCTCGTGCGACGATGTCAGCAAGAAGCTGTGCATCGCCGCGCTGTTCTGGAGCAACGCGCCGCGGGATTGTTACCCAGTCCATGCACTGATCCGCTGCGACTATGCCCAGAACCACATCGCGATGGCCGCGCTCTGGACCGGCGACGCTGACGACAACCGGCTCATCGTCGATCCGAGCATCGCGCAGTTCGGCGGCGACCCGCGCGTGTTCATCGGCACCGCCGCGGAATGGCTGGCCGAACTCGGCCGGCTGCACAACGGCGCGCCGGCCGAGCTCGACCCCGGCGGCCACAATTTCAACAAAGCCTGGATGGCGGAAGCCAAGACGGCGGCGGTCCACCAGGAACAACGCCGTTCATCCCACGTAAGCCAGGACAGCCATATCGCTGACACGGTCAAAAAGACCAAGCCATGCTGCGGCTGCGTGGTGATGTGAACACCGAGCCAGCCTAAGTTCGCCCCGGCTCCGCCGGATGCGGGCGTCACCAAGAGGGCCAACGCGCATGAGCATCGAAGTGATGATGGGCGAATATCAGATCGTGCCCAGGAGCACCAGCGAGCGTTACATATGGACACGGGGCGTCGGCGACTGCCTCGCCATCGCTGCCCAGAATGACGACGCAACCCTCTTTGCCCATCTGACGGGGAAACAGTACTACCCCGAAAGCATGGGCGGCGGCAGCGACGAAGCCACCGTCAAGAAGGTGAGGAAGTTCCTCGACAGTTGCCAACAAGCCCATATTCTCGTCGCGACCAATTTTCGCCACTCCGGGGACATCAAGCTCTTCATGTCGCCGGCCATCAGGCTCGGCTACGGCATCGATCGGCTTCGCTACGGCGGTAAGGACGAACCGGGCCCGGTCACGCTCGATATCGCCAACTTCCAAATGTACTTTTCGGATCCCGAAGCGATAAACGACCAGCGCAACGCACTGAATGACAACTTCGGCTGGACCACTTCCAAGGCAAAGAAAGGCGCGAAAGCCCGCTGTGAATGCTTAATCCTGTAAGGGCCGAAACCGACGAAGCGTGCATCACTCGTGGAGCCGGTGGGCCTTGGAACACCGAACCGGCCTCTCTCCTTCAACGGCCAGGATCTGCCCTGACATCCTTTCTCAAGCAGTAGCCCATGCATGGCCATGCTGTCCAAAAGTCTCCTGGCACTTTTCCCTTCGGCCGACCCTACCGCTCCGGCCAATGCCACGCAGGCTGATCGAGCATGCCCTGCCCGCCCACCACGGTCTGGCTCAAGGCCTTCTCCAGGCGCACGGTGTGGCAATGCGGCTGGTCTTCCAGCGCCGCGATCAGACGCGGCGCGTGCGACACCACCCACACCTGCGTGCGCATGGCCGCGTCGGCGATCAGCCGCGCCAGCGGCAGCAGCAGGTCCGGATGCAGGCTGGTCTCCGGCTCGTTGAGCACCATCAGCGGCGGCGGCCTCGGCGTGTGCAGGGCGGCGATCCACAACAGGTAGCGCAGCGTGCCGTCGGAGAGCTCCGCGGCCGACAGCGGGCGCAACAGGCCGTGCTGCGAAAAGTGCAGCACGAAGCGCCCGTCCGTGTGGCGCACCGTGACCTCCGCGCCCGGGAATGCGTCTGCCACGGCGGCGTCGAGCGCGCGCGCGTCGCCGATTTCAAGGATCGTCTGCCATGCGGCGCCGACGTCGCGGCCGTCATGGCTCAGCACCGGCGTGCGCGTGGCGAGCTGCGGCAGGCGCGCGGGCGAATCCGCATCTGAACGGAAATGGTCGTAGAAGCGCCAGCCGCGGATCGTCTCGCGCAGGCTCAGCACCTCGGGCGCGCCCTGCGGATCGGCGATCTGGCCGAACACGCTCTCGAACGGGTCGAGGTACTGATGCACCACCCGCCAACCGCGCCCGTCGCGCACGCGCGCCACGGTGCCGTTGCGATCCACCAGGGTATTGGCACCACGCAGGAACGGGCCGCTCCAGATCGCCTCGCGCTTGATCTGCGGATCCAGCGCGAACGCACTGGACGAAGGCTCCGGATAGCCGAGATCCACCGCATAGCCGAATTCCTCGCTCGCGAAGCCGAGGCAAAGCCGCACGGACGCTTGCCGCGGCCCGCCCTGCACTGGCACCTCGCCCCGGCGCATCGCGCGGCTGATCGTTTCCGGCCCCGCCCACAGCGCCGAGCCCAGGCCACCCTCGCGCGCGAGCGCCGGCACGATACCCGCCTGCGCCGATTCGGCCAGCAGGCGCAGCGCGCGATACAGGTTCGACTTGCCGCTGCCGTTCGCGCCGACAACCAGGTTGAGACGCCCCAACGGCACGATCAGCTCGCGCAGCGAGCGGTAGTTCGCCACGGCAAGCGTGGTCAGCATGGGGCGACTCCTTCGCTCTGGCCAGCGGCCACTTTAGAACGGCGCCGGGACCGCGACCAGGACAGGATCGGGCACCGCCATCGCGGACATCCACGCGAACCCGTCCCTATCCCAGGTGCAAGCAGGCCACGAAGCGAACCGGGCCATGGTTTGGCGGGGCTGGACTGGACGATCGCGCTTCGGTGAGCATAAGGAACCGATGCCCGCCCCTCTCACGCCGCCCGAAGAACTGCTGCAACTGCTGCCCGACGCGGTAGTGCAAACGGACGCGCGGTGGATCATCACCTATTTGAATCCCGCCTGGCACAAGCTCACGGGCCATCCGGTGGAGGGGATGCTCGGCCAGTCCCTGCTCGACTTCGTGCACCCCGACGACACCGGAGCCTTGCGCGCGGGCATGCCGGTGTTCCGCTTGCGCTTCGCCGACTCGGACCATCGCTGGATGCGCCTGCAGCTGCATCCGAAGACCGACACCGCGGATCGCGTGATCAGTCGCCAGGGTGTCCTGATCGAAATCACCGAAATCACCGAGCAGGTCTTGATGCAAGACCGCCAGCGCTTCCTGCGGCTGCTGGAAACCATCGACGGCGTGGTGTGGGAAGCGGAGCTCGGCGTGGGCAATACCTTCCTCAGCCCGCAGGTGGAGCGCCTGTTCGGCTACTCGGTGGAAGAGTGGCGGGCCGACCCCGGTTTCTGGCGGGCGCACGTGCACCCCGACGACTTGGCGGAAGCCCTGGTCATCGACGATGCCGCCTACTACGCCACGCACAGTTATGCGTACGAGATGAGTTACCGCCTGATCGCCAAATCCGGCAAGGTCGTATGGGTGCGCGACCTGTGCCGCGTGGACGTCGAGCCGGGCCGTCCGAATCGTATGATCGGCCTGATGATCGACGTGACCGAGCAGAAAGGCACCGAACTCGAACTGGTGCAGTCCGACAACCGCTATGCGCTCGCCACCCGCGGCTCCAATGACGGCATCTGGGACTGGAACCTGCAGACGGGTGTGCTGCATGTGTCGCAGCGCTTCAACGAGATCGTCGGGCTGGGCGACACCGGCCACCTGCATGAAAACGGCTGGCAGTTCCTGCAGCAGCTCATCGACCCCGACGACCTTGAACGCGTGGAGACGGCCTACCGCAGGCACCTGTCGGGCCACCGCCCGAACTTCTCGGTGGATTTCCGCGCCCGCCATGGCTCGGGGCGGCTGGTGTGGCTCAATTGGCGCGGGATCGCCCAATTCGAAAACGGTACCGCCGTGCGCATGGCCGGCTCGCTTAGCGATCTGGCGGAACGCGGCAGCTCCTACGACGCCTTGACCAACCTGCCCGGCCGGCCGCTGTTCCGCGACCGCCTCGAACACGCCATCGCGCTGCACCAGGACGGCACTTCGAAAGGCGGTGACGCGCCATCGCAAGCGGACACCACCACGTTCGCCGTGCTGCTGCTGGACCTCGACCGGTTCAAGGCCGTCAACGACAGCCTTGGACACCATGCGGGTGACCAGCTGTTGCAGCAGGTGGCGCGCCGGCTTGAATCCTGCGTGCGGCCCATCGACCTGGTCGCCCGCATGAGCGGCGACGAGTTCAACGTGCTGCTGGAGTCCATCGATCCCGCGGGCGCCGCCGACCGCGCCCGGCAGATGGCGACCGCCCTCGCAGCCCCCTACCGGATCGGCCCGTACACGGTGACCTGCGGCGCCAGCATCGGCGTGGTCAACAGCCAGGCCGGCTTCGCCACCACCGACGACTACCTGCGCGCCGCGGATGCCGCGATGTACCAGGCCAAGAGCCAGGCGTTGGGCGTGTGTGTTTTTTCGGGGCATGGGGACACGACCTGACGGAGTCAGGTTCGCTTCCTGCAGAGGCGTGTGTGAACCCGCGCCCGCTCCGGCATGGGGCGAATCCGGCGGCCAGCTTGCAGCCAGTGGCGACGCGGCCTAGAGTAAGGCATCCTTACCTGCGGCCCCGCCCCATGCTCGCCAAGCTCACCAGCAAGAACCAGTTGACGCTGCCCAAGGCCGCGGTCGAGGCCGCCGGCAACGCCGAGTATTTCGAGGTGGAAGCGCGCGCCGGGCAACTGGTGCTGACGCCCGTGCGCATCCAGCGCGCCGACGCCGTGCGCGCCAAGCTCGCCGCACTGGAACTGGGCGAGGAAGATCTCGCCGCAGCGGTCGCCTGGGCGCGCCAGGCCCGCCCGGCGCGCCGCGCCGCCCATGTCGCCGAACCGCCTGGCCGCTACGACGCGAAGCCGAGGCGCACGGGCAAACCCGCGCCGCGGCGCAAGCCGTGAGTCCGCCTGCGTGCGGGACACCGCGCTGGGTACTCGACACCAACGTCGTGCTGTCGGCGCTGATCCGCCCCGGCGGCGTCAGCGGCCGCCTGCGCCTCGCCTGGCAGGGAGCGCTATGCGTGCCGCTGGCCAGCCGTACCACCGTTGCCGAGCTGATCCGTGTGCTCGCCTATCCCGAGTTCAAGTTGACTCCCGACGAACAGCACGACCTCCTCGCCGACTACCTGCCGTGGGCGGAGACCTGCCGCATCCCCGACCCGCCGCCCCGCACGCCGTCGTGCCGCGACCCGCACGACCTGCCGTTCCTGCAACTGGCATTCGCCGCGAAAGCCGATGCGCTGGTCACCGGCGACGCCGACCTGCACGTGCTCGCACCGATGCGCGGCCTCGCCATCCTCACGCCGGCGCAGGCGGTCGAGCGGTTGTCGTCGTAAGCGTCCGGTCAAGCGGGGGGCAGGTTCACTTCGTGATAATCCAGCCCTACGCGCGTAGAGCTGGCGTCATGGCCTCTTTGTGGCAATGACTCTGGAACCCGTGTGGGGGCCCTTCTTCAGCAGTTCGAGCAAGTCACGGGTATCGGGCGTGATCCTGGTCTTTTGCTCCGACAGGACCAGAGCGGCCCAGTCGCGCCGTATGCCCTTGGCGGTAAGCCGGGACACGTGCAGACGGCCGCGCATGCGGGCCGGCACCGCCCAGGTGGGAACGATGCCGACGCCCAGGCCGGCACGCACGAATTCCAGGATTGGGTCGGTCCATTGGACCTGTTCCAGCGACGCGGCCACGCGACCGGTGCGCGCCAGGAAATCTGCCGCACGGCCGGGGCGCTGACCGGGCGATTTGTGCAGGTAGACAACCTCGCCCGCCAAGTCCTCCGGCTCGACGGCGGCGCGGGTGGCAAGGCGGTGCCCGCTGGGCACGATCGCCGCCAGTTCGTCGGTGAAAAGCGGCGTGAGCCGAAAGCGCCCGGCCTCAGACACGGAGTGCGTGACCCCCACGTCGATGCGCCCCTGCATCAAGGCCAGCTCCACGTCGTGGGTCGCTTCGCCGACGAACCGCAGCCGGGTACGCGGATGCTTGCGGCCAAACGCGGCCATGATCCCCGGCAGCCAGTGCAGCGCGGTGTAGCACTGCACACCAAGGCGCAGCACACGCTCGTCGCGCGCCATCGCCTTCAGCTTCGCCTCCAGGCTGCGGGTCTTGTCGAGAACCTCCCGCGCTGCCTCCAGCGCGAGTTCGCCGGCGGCCGTGGGCACCATCCTGCGGCCCACCCGCGAGAACAGCGCTACGCCCAGGTCTTTTTCCAGCGAAGTCAGCCGCTGGCTGAGCGCCGGCTGCGACAGATGGAGTTCCTCCTTCGCCGCAGTCAGTCCGCCGTGGCGGGCGATCGCGCTGACGAGCCGCAGGTGCTTCAGTTCCATCGTGGCATCAGTATTCGGAAATTGGATCAAAAGTATCACGACATTCCATTTGTTCGATGAGAATGCGGCCGCTAGAGTGCCCCGGCCATCCCCATGAAGGACTCATTCATGAAGCCAAGCATGATTGCCGTCGCCGCCCTCTGCGGGCTGTGCATGCAGACGTCCCGCACCGTAGCGGCGCACGATGCCGTCGCCGCGCACGACGCTGCTGCCACCCGCGCCATCGAGCACAGCGCGCTGGAGTTCGAGGAAGCCTGGTACACGGGCGATGCGCAACGCATGGCCGCGGTGCTGCACCCGAGCTTCACGATGCGCCACGTGGGCACCGACGCATCCACCGGGCGCAGCACCCTGGATCAGGATGTGGACGCGAAGGAGCTGGTCGAACTCACCCGGCAAGGCCACGGGGAAGTACCCGCCACCATGCAGCGGCACGACGTCACCGTACTGGACGTCTACGCCAACGCCTCCACCGCCAAGATCGCCACGTGGTACGGCGTCGACTACCTGCAACTGGCCCGATGGAACGGTCGCTGGCTGATCATGGACGTCATGTGGGGCAAGACGCCGGGCGTGCTCAGGCCGCCGCACCCGCTGCACCAAAGCTAGTCCGGGACCGTGCTGAAGGCGCACCGCCGGCGCAGCTCTTCTCTATGCCTTGGAGAACGGCGACGGCACAACACATCCTGCTCGCCAGCAAAGGAAACTCATGTCCAACGCAGTCGAACCGCAGTTCCTCAACTCCGGCAAGGTCCTGAAAGGAGACTTCCCGTTCTCGGAAGCCGTCAAGGTCGGCAACGTGCTCTACCTGTCGGGCCAGATCGGCATCGTGCCGGAAACGCAGCAGATCGCGAGCGGCGGCATCGGATCCGAATCGCACCAGATCATGAAGAACATCAAGGCTGTCCTCGAAGCGCACGGCTATGCGATGGACAACCTGATCAAATGCACGGTGTTCCTCACGGACATGGCCGAATGGCCAACCTTCAATGAGATCTACAAGAGCTATCTCACGGAAGGCAGGCTTCCGGCACGAAGCGCCCTGGGCGTGAACGAACTGGCATTGGGTGCACGTGCCGAGGTCGAGTGCATCGCATCCAGATAATGGGCTCTTCACCAGGTGGTCCGGCACTCCCTGTTCGAAGGCCTGGGCGGCGTATTGATCGTAGGCGGTGACGAAGAACAGCTGCGTCCGGCCGCCGATGAAGCTGGCCGCCTCGATGCCGGACAACCCGGCATATGCACGTCCAGGAAACACACGTTGGGCACTCGCGTTTCGAACAGTTTGACTGCCTCGCCGGCTACGCGTATCAGCAGCGGAAGCCGACCGGCGCAACAACGAAGACATCGTGTGGAAGCGCGTGCGATAGCTCACACCGGGCAGACGCCACCGCCCCAAGAGGTGCCTCCGTCATCACGCTGCACAAAGACGGCAAGGTGACTGCCGCCCTTTTTCCGGCGGCACAGCGTGCCCGCGGCCGTCACGGCTGCATCAGCTGTTCCAGGCGCTCGCGCATACGCTTGCCGAGGCAGTCCGCGTCGGCGCCGCAGGCGTCGCGGGCGGCGATCCAGTCGCGTTGCGCCTGCCGGATCGTCCCGGCCCCGTCGCCCGCCCGCTGCAGCGCGAAGCGGTAGGCGGCGGCCACGCTGCGATCGTAGCCGGCCAGCGTGGCCGAGGCGCAGATCGCCTGCTCCGTGGCGCCACGCGCCTTCGCGCAGGCAAACGACGCCCGCACCGCATCGTGCGGGCCGTGCCGACGCAGCATCAGCACGTCGCCGTTGTTGTCGTAGTTGGTCAGCAGGCGATCAGCGGACAAGGCCACGAACCAGGCGCCGTTCCAGGGCGAGTCGCCCGGCGTACAGGCCACCTGCAGCGGCGCAACCGGCGCGTCGGCAAGCTTCAAGTCAAAATCCGCCAGGGTGGGCCGGGTTGGCGTGTCGAACGCCGCGGGCCGCGGGTAACGCGCGCCGATGAAGCGCTGCAGCGTGCCGCCCGGCAGCGCTGCCATCGCCGGTTGCAGGCAGGGCCGGGAACCGTCGTCGAGGCGGATGCCGTCGCGGCCGATATCCAGCAGGCGCCCGAGCAGCCGTGGATCGTCCGGAAAATACAGCCAGTGCGGCTGGTCGCGATGATCCACCGCCACCTGGATCACTTCCCAGCGGCCTTGCAGTGAGGAGGGCGAGCTGGCGAGCGCCGTACTGGCGACGGCGCAGCCCAGTGGCATGAGGAGCCAGCGCAGCGGCGACAAGGGAGGGAGGCGGGGCATGCGGGCTCCGGTCGAACGGGGTCAGGTTCACTTTCATGCAACTCGCCGCACCCTGCACCTGCGGCAGGTCGCGGCGATCCGCATCCTCTCAAACAACGACGCAGGCCGGGCGTTGACGGTTTCCGGGCCATGGTCGAGGCCACGACCCGACGTTTCGCCGGCATCTGCCCGGCGTATGGGCTACCGCGCTTCCAATAAACCGTGCAAGCGAACCTGGCTTTCTTTCGTGCTTTTCACGCTATGACACCCATGTGCCATATCCCCAGATCTCCGTGCCGTCCTGCAACAGGAACTCCTCCGAGCCAAAAATCGGGGTATCGATGTGCCGGACGATGATGACGGGTTCTGGCAGATTGAGATGATGCGTGAACACCTCCGCATGCCCCTGCTCCAGCAACCAGCCGATGAGATAAGTCGTATCCAACGGAAGTTGACCGCGTACCTCTTGACACCCCCTGCTGTCCCGCTCGGTTGAAAGCAACTTCAACAAGTCCCGTGCCCTCCCCGATGCGAGAAAATCCATGCGGGAAATCTTGCCTTCCAAGGCTTTTTCGTCCCGGGTAGCGAGCCGGTCCAACTCGTCTGCGGGTATCACGATGGTGGCCAGCCCACCTTTCGATTCCAGGGCGACGCATGCTGGGGGAAGTTTGTCGAGCAGCGGCACCTGATGCGTGGTTACACGTGTCCCATCAGGTTTCACCTCGGTGCGATCCTGAGCCTGCAGTACACCGGCCCAGACAAACACGCCCATCAACCATAGCCAGCGGCGCATATTTACTCCCGAAGAAGGGGACGTGGCCAATTAAGAACGCACCTACCGGTAGCGGGCGTGCCCGCCGACAGATCGGGCCGTTCCCTTATAGCAACGCATGGCTGATTTCGCACCGGCGATTGCCATGCCCCGACGGCCGCGTCTCGAATTGCCAGGTGTCCCGCTGCACGTCACGCAACGCGGCATCAACAAAGGCGCGATCTTCCTCGATGCGGACGACCGCTACCACTTCAGGCGCCTGCTTCGCACGGCCTTCCGCGATCACGGCATTGCCTTGCATGCGTTCGTCCTGATGGACAACCACTTCCACCTGCTGGTGACGCCCGATGCGGTCGGTGCGCTGTCACGTGCGAAGGGCTGGGTCGGCCAGTCCTACGTGCAGGTGTTCAATCTACGGCACAGGCGCTGCGGCGCGTTGTGGCAGGGGCGCTTCAAGTCCTGCCTGGTCCAGAGTGAACGCTACGTTCTGACCGTCATTCGCTATATCGAACTCAACCCGGTGCGCGCCGCCATGTCGAGGCACCGCAGGACTATCGATGGTCCAGCGTGCACACGCACCTGGCCTGCGCACGCGACCCGCTCGTCACACCCCACCCGCTCTACCTCGCAACGGGAAGCGATCCAGGCGAACGCGCCCATGCCTACCGATAACGGCTGGACGCAGGCATCCCGCCCGACGACCTGCAGCGCCTGTGCAAGTACGCCAACCAGGAACGCGCCCTTGGCGATGAACGCTTCCAGCACCTAGTGGAAACCACGCTCGGTCGCCCTGCCGCCTGCCGGCCGGGGGCATCACTTGCCGGACGGACGCGGCCAGCGCCACACCGGATCGCTCAGCATTTCGGCAAAGTAACTCGCCACCGCCTCCACCTTCGCCGGCCGGTGACGCGTGGTTGGGGAAACGAAGTACAGGCCACCGCCGGACTGCTCCCAGTCGGGGAGCAACGGCAGCAGGCGGCCATCCTGCAGGTACTCGGCGGCCATGAACTCGGGCAACGCGGCAACGGCCTCACCGGCCAGCAACACCGGCAGCAGCGCCTCCGAATTGGTCACCCGCAGGCGGCCCCTGGGATGCACCACTTCTTCCTGCCTGCGAGCGTTGCGGAAGCGCCACGCGTCGCTTCCCGCACGGAACGCGTAGGCGAGGCAATGGGTGGGGTTCAGGTCGCGCGGGTGCCTGGGCGCGCCGTACCGCTGCACATAGGCCGGCGTTGCAACGGTGAACCGCGACACCTTGCACAGGCGCCGCGCGGCCAGCGACGAATCGGGCAGCGACGCGATGCGCAGCGCCGCGTCGAAGCCGTCGCCGATGATGTCGACCACGGCGTCGGACAAATGTAGGTCGATGGACAAGTCCGGATAGCGCTCAAGCAATCCCGGCAGCAGCGGCGCAACCCAATGCACGCCGAACGTCATCGGCACGGCAAGACGAACCGTCCCGCGCGGAGCTGCGGATTGGTCCCGCGCCAACGCCTCGGCCTCCTCGGCATCACGGTAGAGCTGCGTCGCCCGCTCCAGCAGGCTGGTACCGAAGGCGGTGAGCGCGAGCTGGCGGGAGGTCCGATTGAACACGCGCGCGCCCAGGCGCTTTTCGAGCCGGGCGATGCCACGCGACAGCGTCGGCACCGAAAGATCCAGCTCGCGCGCCGCGGCCCGGAAGGAGCGGCATTCGGCGACCTTGGCGAACAGGGCAAGCCCTTCGAAGTCCGGCAGTTTTGACATGTCATTTTTGCAACGATGGATTTCATTTGATTCTATTTCTTTGCCAATACTCCGTCGATAACCTTTCGCCGTCATCCACTCGCCCATGAGGTTCTACCCATGTCACGCAAGCTCGAAAACAAGATCGCGCTGGTCACCGGCGGCAGCACCGGCATCGGCCTGGAAACCGCCCGCCAGTTCGCCCTGGAAGGCGCCACCGTCTACATCACTGGCCGCCGCAAGGCCGAACTCGAAGCCGCGGCAGCCTCCATCGGTCCGCAGGCCATCGGGGTCCAGGTGGATTCGGCCAAGCTGGGCGACCTGCAGCACCTCGCCGAGCGCATCAGGAGCGAACAGGGACGGTTGGACGTGCTGTTCGTCAACGCCGGTGGCGGCTCCATGGTGCCGCTGGGAGACATCACCGAGGAGCACTTCGACGACACCTTCAACCGCAACGTCAAGGGCACCCTGTTCACCGTGCAGACCCTGCTGCCCATCCTCGGCGAAGGGGCCTCCGTCATCCTGACCGGTTCCACCGCCGCAACCACCGGCACGCCCGCTTTCAGTGTCTATGGCGCCTCGAAGGCCGCCGTGCGGGCGTTCGTCCGCAACTGGATTCTCGACGTCGACAAGAGCCGCAGGATCCGCTTCAACACTCTCAGCCCCGGCCCCACGCGCACTCCGGGCCTGGTAGACCTCGCCGGACCGGATGCGGCCCAACAGCAGGGCCTGCTCGACTTCCTCGCCGCGCAGGTGCCGCTGGGCCGCGTCGGTGAGCCGGTCGAGATCGCACGCGCGGCCGTGTTCCTCGCCTCCGACGACGCCAGCTTCGTCAACGGCACCGAGCTTTTCGTCGACGGTGGCCAGGCGCAGGTATAACGGTCCGGCGCGCTGCGGGTCGCCGCGGTCGTGGCGACCGAACCAAACGGGGTCAGGTTCACTTCCGAGCATGAGATAAGTGAACCTGATCCCGTTAGCGAGATAGCCGGCAATGACTGGGCTACCTTTTGGCCATCCGCGTAGATCAAGTGAACCCGACCCAGCTTTCGTCGAAGCTGATGCAGAAACTCGGGCGCGGCTACGTGGGCCAGTTCAACGCAAGGCACCGGCGCGCCGGCACGTTGTGGGAAGGGCGCTACAAAGCCTGCCTGGTCGACACCGAAGCCTACGTCATGCGCTGCTGCGGCTACATCGATCTCAACCCAGTGCGTGCGCGCATGACGGATGACGCAACCCGCTATCCGTGGTCCAGCGCACCCAACCATGGCGGCCTGCGTCAGCTTGCCTGGCTCACGCCCCACCCCGCCTACACCGCGCTCGCACCCACGCCCGAAAGCCGTGCCGAAGCCTATCGGCAGTTCCTGCGCGAAACGCTATCCGACGACGACCTGGCGGCGATCCGCATCCATCTCAAACAACAACGCGCGCTCGGCCACGACGATTTCCGCGCCATGGTCGAAGCCAAGACCCAACGGTTCGCCGGCATCCGGCCAGCGCATCGGCCGCCGCGCTCCGACAAGCCTCATGAAGTGAACCCGACCCCGTTTTTTTCCGGGACGGGTCGTCACATGCGCGTTGTATGCTCTGCGACGTCGATGCCGCCGGTCCCCATCGCGCTGGAATCGCCGGACAGTCGCACCGCCTCCTCCGACCCGCCGCGTCGATGCCGATCCGAAGCCGCCTCCAGCCAAGCCGTGCCGCCTGTGCGCTCGCCACGCTGCTTGCGCTGGCACCCTGGCATGCCAGCGCCGCGGACACCGACACCGCTACCCTGAAACCCGCCGTGGGCCTGCTCGCCAGCCTGTACGACAACCTGCGCGGTGGGCAGCGACGGGGTACCACCAGCCTGTGGAACCTCTACGGTTCGCTGCGCTATCACGGTGCGGCGGGCAGCCAGGGGCCGGGCTTCAGCGCATTTGCCCAGGTGCTGAACAGCGGCGGCGGCTTTCCCGGCGACTACACCGGCGACGCCCAGGGCGCCAGCAACATCGCGGCGCCGCACCTTACCCGTCTCTACGAAGCCTGGATGCAGTACAACGGCCGGCGCTCGCACTGGTCGGTGCTACTTGGCCGCTACGATCTCAACAGCGAATTCGACCGCCTGCAGACCGCCGCGTTGTTCCTGGACAGCTCGTTCGGCGTGGAGCCGGCGTTCTCGCAAAGCGGCGGCCAGGGGCCGTCGATCTTCCCCCGTCCCCGTTTCGCCCTGCGCGTCGCGCTGAAGCCTTCGCGGAACGTGGTGTGGCGCACCGCGGTCCTGCAAGGCGGCGTGCCGGACGATCCCGGCCTGCCGCCCGGCGAGCAGCACAGCCGTGCTGGCGACGCCTTGCTGGTCAGCGAACTCGCGCTGCTGCGTCGCGCGCCCGCCGCAGGCGCGGACCACGAGGACTGGGACGGCGGCATGATCGGGCGCCTGGCGCGGCAACCGCCGTACACCGGCAAGCTGGCGCTCGGCCTGTGGCATTACGCCCGCCGCGAGGCCTGCCTTGCGCCCGATGCGACGGCGCACGCCTGCGCCGCCAGCGGCGCCTACCTGCTGCTCGACGATCCGGCGCTGGTGCGCATCGGCAGTGCCGGCCGGCGGCTGGCGGGCTTCGCCCAGCTCAGCGTCGCGAGCCCCGGCGCAGACCGCTTCCGCCGCTACATAGGCGTGGGCATGTCGCTGTCGCCGCTGTTCGACGCCAGTGCCAGCGACGCGCTGGGCCTGGCCATCGCCACCGTCAGCAACGGCCGCCCCTACCTGCGCGCGCAGCAGGCCCAGGGCCTGCCGGTCGCGGCCTCTGAACGCATCTACGAATTGACCTACCAGCGTACGGTCGGCGCGCACCTGACCCTGCAGCCCGACCTGCAGTACGTGGTGCATCCGGATACCCGCCCTGACGTGGCCAATGCACTGGCCTTCCAGTTCGAAGTGCAGCTGACGTACTGACGGGCCGTGGCGCTCGCAGAGAGGACGGAGGCAGTCAGAAATCATGGCGACTTCCGGCATCTGCCCAACACCCGCCACTGGCTGGCAAGCCGGCGGGAATGCTGCCGGCACCTTTCCCGGGCGCGGAAACCTCGGGGAACGTTGGCGCTACGCGCACGCGCCACACACGGGTACGGGCGCCGCGGGGCGCCCGTGCCGCGATCACGCGGAGGGCTCACGCCACCTTGGGGAAATCCAGCGTGGTGTCGTTGATGCGGTTGACCATGTTGGTGAACAGGATCGCGCTGACCACCAGCGGGATCTCCACCAGCTGGCGGTCGCTGAAGCCGGCAGCCCTGAGCGCGTCGACCGCGGCGGCGTCCAGCGTGCCGCGCTGCTGCACCAGGTGCAGTGCGAACTTCACCAGCGCGTCGATGCGCGCATCCTCGACGTACGCGCCGGTGCGCAGTGCGCGCGTCTGCTCCGCCGTGTAGCCGGCGAGCTTGCCGGTCAGGGTATGCGCGGCCACGCAATAGCCACAGCCGGTTGCTTCGCTCACGGCGAGGTTGATCGCTTCCTGCTCGCGCCTGGACAGCGAACTCTTCGCCAGCGTGGCGCCAGTGCCGAGCACGTGCGCGAGCACGGACGGCGCATTGCTGCCGATGGTGGCGTAGAGGTTCGGCAGCTTGCCGATGTTGCGCTTGACGGTGTCGAACAGCTCGGCGGTCTCCTGGTCGACCTGGTCGTGGGCGAGGGTGCGCAGGCGGGTCATGACGGTGGCTCCTGTGAAAGAAAGGGCCGGCGTTGCCGTGGGCAGCGGCCGGTGGTGACAATGCTGCGCGTCGCGCCCCTGCCCTCGTGTTCCGCGCGTCTCGACTTTGGTTTCGTTCGTCTCGAGGTGACCCATGGACAGTCTGAGTGCGCTGGTGGCCTCGATGGGCCTGCGCGGGCGGCTGGACCTGCTGTGCCGCTTCGCGGGCACCTGGTCGGTGCCGCAACCGCAGGCGCCGCCGGGCCACGTGCCGTATCACGTGGTGCTCGCCGGCGCGGGCCTGCTGGAAGTGGGTCGCGCGCGGCGCCCGTTCGTGGCGGGCGACCTGGTGCTGTTTCCCCGCGGCGGCGCGCACACCATGCGCCATGCCGACGGCGCCACCCTGACGTTTGCCGAGGCGCGGCGCCCGCTGGGCCGGGTGATCGAAGTGGCGAGCGAAGCGCCGCACAGCGATTTCGACGTGCTCTGCGGCACCTTCGAGCTGGGGCAGCACCACGCACTGCTGCTGCAGGCGCTGCCCGACGTGGTGCACCTGCACACGCAGGGCCGCGACGACTACGCCGGCCTGCAGGCGCTGATGCGCAGCATGCGCCACGAGAGCCTGCAGGCCTCGCCCGGCGGCGACGCGGTGATCGCGCACCTGTCCGCCGCGCTGTTCACCCTGGTGGTGCGCACCTTGATGGACGAAGGCGGCCTGCAACAGGGCCTGCTCGCCCTGCTGACGGATGCGCGCGTGGCGCCCGCGCTGGCCGCGGTGATCGCCGCGCCGGCCGAGCCGTGGACGCTGGAGCGGCTGGCCGGGGTCAGCCGCATGTCGCGCGCCAGCTTCGCGCGGCACTTTGCCGGGCTGTCGCCGGCAACGCCGATGGACGTGGTCACCGCCCTGCGCATGGACCTGGCCGCGCGCCTGCTGCGCGAGACGCCGCGTTCGATCGAGGCTGTCGGCGAGGCCTGCGGCTACACCGCGCGCGCGGCGTTCGGGCAGGCATTCAAGCGCGTGCACGGCACCAGCCCCGCGGCGTTCCGCCGGCAGGCGGGCGAGGCGGCGACCGTGCCCAAGGCGTAGCCGGTAGAACGGGGACAGCTTCAATTGCCGCGGGCAACCAGGTGAATCCGACCTCGTTTGTGAACGCGCCATGCCTACCGACAATGGCTGGACGCAGGCATCGCGCCCAACGACCTACAGCGCCTGCGCAAGTACGCCAACCAGGAACGCGCCCTTGGCGATGAGCGCTTCCAGCACATGGTGGAAACCACGCTCGGACGCCCTGCTGCCTGCCGCTCCCGCGGGCGGCCCGGGCAAGCCAGCCTTCGCGAGCCGATTTAATTAGCCACGTCCCCCTTTATTCCAGGCGCACCATTCCGGAGGCCCGGTATCCCCGTTCAAGACGATTCCAGAAGTGATGGACTCGGGCTATGACGCCGATGCCGTGCCGCCCGAGTCGCCGGACAAGCCGTAGCTAGAAAAGGGGACGTGGCTGATTAAGCCGGCGGCGACCACACCTGCCAGACGACGACCGAATTTAATTAGCCGCGACCCCTTTAATTGTGACCACGCCTGCCAGACGACGAGTGAATTTAATTTGCCACGCCCCTTTATTCCGTTTGTTTCCCGTTCCTTGTAACGGAGTCAACATAATCAGCAAAGGCCACATGCCCTCTGAGCCTATCGCCATCTTGTTCCAACACCTTACCCATACTAATAATATGTCGATAAGCACGAATCTTATTGCGGTAGCCCTTGGTCAACCTAGGCCTTTCTGAATTCACCAAAAGGCCATGAACCTTGCGTCTGCTCGGCGCTCGCGAAAACGTCTCTTTTCGCAACGACAAACGCCAACCATCATTCTCAACTATTGCCTTAGCTGCAACATCAAAGCCGACGGGAAAACTGCCCTTACCAGAAAACACCAAGTCATCAGCATATCGGGTGTAGATAACGCCATGGCTAAAGGACAAATCACGGAAATATTGGTCCATTTTAGAAAATACAAGATTGGATAGGACTGGGCTCGCAGGTGATCCCTGCGGTAGAACCCCGCCCTTCGTACAAAGATCAGCAAGCAACCTTGCGCCGTGCTCTCCGTAGCCAATTTCAATCAAGCTAGTAACGACGCGCTCGAAAGTGATTGATCCAAAAAAATCCTGAATATCAATCGAGTAAACCCACTCGGCACCACAGTGCCTTGCGGCAGCTTCCACATGCGATCGAGTCTTAATAAATCCATATACGCAGTCGTCGAACTGAATCGCCCGCGCAACGTGTTGAGAAAACCAAGCTTGAATAAGCTTGAGGGCGACACGGGGAGCGTCGATACGCCTAACTTTCGCACCCTTCCGAATTTCAAAAGTACGGTAATAGCGCTCTTTTCTAAGCCGCATGCTCCCAATGAATTTGGGACTTAGACCAAGAAGCACAGCCAAAACACCGATTGATGCTATTGGCGGCAATTTCGCCTCAATTAGCCGATCAATTTGTTTACCGTAATTTGTTCGAACCCCTATGGAGAGAGCAGACTTCAGCTGCTCTCCAGATTCGAAGGAGAAAAGAAGTGGCGGCGGGTTCACTGGCATAGCAAAGCAAAAGCTTTCATAAAGCGCACCGAATTAAGGACGGTTGCTTCGAAGGAGCAACCGGCGTTAATTCGGTGCCCCTTCTATGCGCCACCTTCGCTCGTGAGCGTGATACACGCTCTCGCGAATCCCGCCGCCACGCATCTTTTACCACTTCCTTCGCCATAGAGCAAGAACCCTTTTAATGTCCAAACTTTCTCTGGTTGTTCTTCCAGGACTAGCAGCAATCCCCGCTTCCGTTAGTACGTAAAGCGCATCCGATCGCCTAATTAAAACCCCATTTTTCCTCATCGTATCAAGCAAATTAGCTAGAGCCTTATACTGCTCATCACTTTTTACGCTTGTCGCATTCGCAATCTCAGAGATCGATGACGGAGAGGACACACGGAGCACATTCAGAACATCTTTTGTTGTAACGAGACCTTGACCAACCGGCCACACTAATCGATCTAAGTGCAACGAAAATTGCTGCAGGAACGAGCGAATAGCATTTTCCAACCCTTCTGGCACAGATCCCGTAGTTTGGCAAATTTCGACTACGGTATTGGCTCGATATATAGATGGCACGAGGCACTTTATTCCAGCGAAATGAACATCCAAAAAAAGACCAAGAGATGCCTCGATTTCTGAGCGGGCTTCGGAGTTGAATGCTATCGACACTTCAGCAGCAAGCTCCTCTTTAATTTTCTTTTCGAAATTGCCCACCTTAGCACGCGTCGCGAAGATTGAATTTTCTTTAATTATCTCTTTGTCAGAATAGAGGACCAAGTACCTGTTGTTGACAGGATCTTCCACGAACGATAGGAACGGCGAACCGACTTTCGAGTTTATATACTCTATAATTTTTGAGGCGCTCATATCATTTAACCTGATCCCATGCGGCTTCGATAACGCGCGCATATTGCGCAGCCTGCGCATACCAGCGAGATGCCTGACTAACAGGCTCACCACCTAAGGAATACGAGTTCCTCGCACGCGACACCGCGAGATCCGGATGATAATCGGCCAGCACGCGAATAGCGTTTCCCGTTTTGAGTAGGCCCGAAAGAATTAAAGTAGCCTGCTTACTCTCGCTACATAACTTGCTGTGCTCAGCATGAGTAAGTGCGTGCCTTTTCTTCTGTTGATCCGCTCTCTTCTTGATAAGTTTATACACGGCGTCGTGCACACAATCAGGCATATTCTTGTGGGGCATCCGGTCCCAACCCTGGTCAAAAATTCTCAATAAATCCCTCACCCTAAGATACATTGCATAATAATAACGATTGAAGGCGCTTCGGCCGAACTGATCGAAGTCTTCATCGGTCGGACTGGAAATTGCAGTCTCTTGAAGTTTTTGGCCGACCCTTTGCATTTGCGGAATCTCGATAAATCCCAGCTAGAGGCATTGAGACTGTGCGCCACGCATAAGCTTTTCAAAGCCTGTTTACATCGATATCAGATTTCGTAGGGAAGCTGGTATTGATGCCCTCTAAAGGCTTGTAAGTCGCCCCTCAAACCATCGGCAACTTCAACCCCTGCTCCCGCGCACATTCGACTGCAACGTCATACCCCGCATCCGCATGCCGCATCACCCCGGTCCCCGGATCATTCCAAAGCACCCGCGCGATCCGCTTGTCCGCCTCGGCCGAGCCATCGCACACAATCACCACCCCCGAGTGCTGCGAATACCCCATCCCCACCCCACCGCCATGATGCAGCGACACCCAGGTCGCCCCACCGGCCACGTTCAACATCGCATTGAGCAGCGGCCAGTCCGACACGGCATCCGACCCATCCTTCATCGCCTCGGTCTCCCGGTTCGGCGACGCCACCGACCCCGAATCCAGGTGATCGCGCCCGATCACCACCGGCGCCTTCAGCTCGCCGTTGCGCACCATCTCGTTGAAGGCGAGGCCCAGCTTGTGGCGCTGCCCCAGCCCCACCCAGCAGATGCGCGCGGGCAGGCCCTGGAAATTGATGCGGCTCTTGGCCATGTCCAGCCAGTTGTGCAGGTGGGCGTCGTCGGGGATCAGCTCCTTCACCTTCTGGTCGGTCTTGTAGATGTCCTCCGGATCGCCGCTGAGCGCCACCCAGCGGAACGGGCCCACGCCGCGGCAGAACAGCGGACGCACGTAGGCGGGCACGAAGCCGGGGAAGGCGAAGGCGTTGGCGCAGCCTTCGTCCTTCGCCATCTGGCGGATGTTGTTGCCATAGTCGAAGGTGGGGATGCCCCGCGCGTGGAAAGCGAGCATGGCTTCCACGTGCTTCTTCATGGACTGCTTGGCGGCCTTGGCGGTGCCGGCCGGATCGCCCTTGCGGCGCTCGAACCACTGCTCCACCGTCCAGCCGCTGGGCAGGTAGCCGTTGACCGGGTCGTGCGCGCTGGTCTGGTCGGTGACGGCGTCGGGCTTCACGCCGCGGCGCACGAGTTCGGGCAGCACGTCGGCGGCGTTGCCGAGCAGCGCGATGGATTTCGCCTCGCCGGCTTCCGTGTACTTCGCGATGCGCGCCAGCGCGTCGTCGAGGTCGCTGGCCTGCTCGTCCACGTAGCGGGTCTTGAGGCGGAAGTCGATGCGGCTCTGCTGGCACTCGATGTTGAGGCTGCACGCGCCGGCCAGGCTGGCGGCCAGCGGCTGCGCGCCGCCCATGCCGCCCAGGCCCGCAGTGAGGATCCATCGCCCTTTCAAACTTCCGCCGTAGCTCTGCCGGCCCATCTCCACGAAGGTTTCGTAGGTGCCCTGCACGATGCCCTGCGAGCCGATGTAGATCCACGAGCCGGCCGTCATCTGGCCGTACATCATCAAGCCCTTCTTATCGAGCTCGTTGAAGTGCTCCCAGGTGGCCCAGTGCGGCACCAGGTTGGAGTTGGCGATCAGCACGCGCGGCGCGTCCCTGTGGGTGGGGAACACGCCCACCGGCTTGCCGGACTGCACCAGCAGGGTTTCGTCGTCGTTGAGTTCGCGCAGGCTGCGCAGGATCGCGTCGAAGCATTCCCAGTTGCGCGCGGCGCGGCCGATGCCGCCGTACACCACCAGCTCGGCCGGGTTCTCCGCCACCTCGGGGTCGAGGTTGTTCTGCAGCATGCGGAACGGCGCCTCGGTGAGCCAGCTCTTGCAGCTCAGCTCGGTGCCGCGCGGCGCGCGGATGGTGCGGGTGGTGTCGATGCGGGTGGGAGCGTTCATGGCGATCTCGGGGAACCGGAGAAAACCCGATTGTGGCGAGCGCCTCCCCCCGTGGAAAGTGGCGGTGCCGCATGGCGACGGAAAAACCTGCGGCAGGCAAAGCCGTAAGCTTGGCGACGCCCCTCCCCGGAGACCGCCATGACGCTGGATCGACGCGACTTCCTCAAGTTCGCCGGGCTGGGTGCGCTGGCCGCCGGCGCCGCCGCGCAGCCCACGCCGCAGGCGGCTGCGTCGTCTGCGGCGGCGATTCCGCCAGCCGGCCGCGCCGACCACACGCTGCGCATCGCGCGCAGCCTGGTGGAGCTGGCGCCGGACCACATCGTCTCCACCACCGCCTACAACGGCAGCGTGCCCGGCCCGCTGCTGCGCCTGCGCGAGGGCCGGCGCGTGGTGGTGGACGTGCACAACGACACCGATGTGCCCGAGCAGCTGCACTGGCACGGGCAGTTCCTGCCGGTGGACGTGGACGGCGCGGCGGAGGAAGGCACGCCGTACATACCGGCGCATGGCATGCGCCGGCTGAGCTTCGTGCCGGGGCCGGCTGGCTTCCGCTTCTACCACTCGCACGTGGTGGCGGGTTCCGACCTCACCCGCGGCCAGTACAGCGGCCAGGTGGGTCCGGTCTACATCGATCCGCAGCGCGAGCCCGGCGCCTACGACCGCGAGGTGTTCCTCACGCTGAAGGAGTTCGACCCGTTCTTCAGCCAGGGCGGCGACATGGCGATGGATTTCCTGCGGCCGGACGCGGCGGACCCGGCGCTGAAGGCGCGTGGCGAAGCGGCGATGCAGGCCTCGCTGGCGCGCGGCGACCAGCGCGGCTACGAGGTGGGCTACCAGGCGTTCGCGATCAACGGCCACATGCTGGGCCACGGCGAGCCGATCCGGGTGAAGGCGGGCGAGCGCGTGCTGTTCCACGTGCTCAACGGCAGCGCCACGGAGATCCGCAGCCTCGCCCTGCCCGGCCACACGTTCACCGTGCTGGCGCTGGACGGCAACCCGGTGCCGCACCCGGCCGAGGTGCCGGTGCTGTGGCTGGGCACGGCCGAGCGCATCAGCGCGGTGGTGGAGATGCGCCGTCCCGGCGTGTGGGTGCTGGGCGACCTTGCCGACGACGACCGCGGCCACGGCATGGGCATCGTGGTGGAGTACGCCGGGCAACGCGGTGCGCCGCGCTGGGAGGCGCCGCCGCCGTTCGGCTGGGACTACCGCCGCTTCGCCGAACCCGGCGCCATGGCCGCGCCGCCGGACGAGACGATAGAGATGACGTTCGCCAAGCAGAACGCGGCGGACGGCGGCTTCAACCGCTGGACCATCAACGGCCAGGCGTTCGACATGCGCGCGGGCACGCCGCGCTTCCGCCTGGTGCACGGGCGGCGTTACCGCCTGCGCATGCACAACGCCAGCGACGACATCCACCCCATGCACCTGCACCGCCACACCTTCGAGATTGCCAGCATCGCCGGCCAGCCCACCGCGGGCGTGCGCAAGGACGTGGCGATGCTGGGCGGCTACCAGACGATGGAAGTGGATTTCACCGCCGACCAGCGGGGCCTGTCGCTGTTCCACTGCCACATGCAGCTGCACATGGATTTCGGCTTCATGGCCTTGTTCGATTGCGCATGAGTACATCGACGACGCGCGGCCGCGCGGGCGAGGTGGCCGCCGCCTTCCTGTGGCTGGGGCTCACCTCGTTCGGCGGGCCGGTGGCGCACCTCAGCTATTTCCGCCGTGCCTTCGTGCAGCGGCGGCGCTGGCTGGACGAGGAACACTTCAGCCAGTTGCTGGCGTTGTGCCAGTTCCTGCCCGGGCCGGCGAGCAGCCAGCTGGGCTTTTCCATCGGCCTGCTGCGCGCGGGCTGGCTGGGCGGGCTGGCCGCGTTCGTGGGCTTCACCCTGCCTTCGGCGCTGCTGCTGTTCGCGTTCGCGCTGGCCAGCCGCGCGCTGGACGGCGGCGGGTGGGGCATAGCGCTGGTGCACGGCCTGAAGCTGGTGGCGGTGGCGGTGGTGCTGCACGGCGTGCTGGGCATGGCGCGCACGCTGGCGCCGGACTGGACGCGGCGCACGATGGCGCTGGCGGCGGCGCTGCTGGTGCTGGCCAGCGGCGCGCCGTGGATGCAACTGGTGCTGGTGGCCGGCGGCGCGCTGGCGGGGCGGTGGCTGTGCCGCGGCGTGACGGCGCGCACGGGCGAGCGGTTCGCGCTGGCGTGGGGGCGGCGCAGCGGCGCGGTGCTGATCGCACTGTTCCTGCTCGGGCTGGGCGCGGCCTTCCTGCCCGGCCTGCCGCCGCTGGGCAGGGCGGCGGCCGCGTTCTACCGCGCGGGCGCGCTGGTGTTCGGCGGCGGCCACGTGGTGTTGCCGTTGTTGAAGGCCTCGGTGGTCGATCCCGGCTGGCTGGACAACAACACCTTTCTCGCCGGCTACGGGGCGGCGCAGGCGGTGCCGGGGCCGATGTTCACGCTGGCGTCCTTCCTCGGCGCGCGCCTGCCAGGCGGCATGGGCGGCGCGCCGGGCGCCACAGTGGCGGTGCTGGCCATCTTCGCGCCGGGCCTGCTGCTGGTGGCTGGCGCGCTGCCGTTCTGGCGCGCGCTGGCGCAGCGCACCGGCGCGGCGCGCGCGCTGGCCGGGGTGAACGCGGTGGTGGTGGGCCTGCTGGCTGCGGCGTTCATCAACCCGGTGGCGGCCAGCGCGATCCACGCGCCGCTGGACGTACTGGTCGCCGCCGTCGGCGTGCTGATGCTGCTCGCCCGCTGGCCGGCGCTGGCAGTGGTGGCGTGGTGCGTGGCGGCGACGCTGGCGCAAGCGCTTTTCGCGCAAGGCATGTAACCGCACGCCGGCGCGGGGCGAAGGACGTCGTGGCGGCTGTCCCGGCTCGTCGCTCCCCCGTCCCCACCCTGGAAACCCCATGCCCGATCCGCATGCATCCGCCACGCCGCTGCACCGCCGCACGGGTGCCTGGTTCCTCATCATCGCCATTCCCGCGGTGTGTGCACTCGCCTTCGCCTATGTGGGCGGCTGGCTGTCGCCGCAGCGGCTGACGCCGCCGCGCCTGATCGACCAGTTGCAGCGGAACGCCGGTGTGTATCCCGGCTACCGCCGCAACCACGCCAAGGGCGTGTGCGTGGCCGGCTATTTCCAGAGCAGCGGCGCGGCGGCACGCTACTCGGTGGCGCAGGTGTTCGCGCCGGGGCAGCGCACGCCGGTGGTAGGCCGCTTCGCGATCCCCGGCGGCAACCCATATGCGCCGGACAGCAGCATACCGATCCGCAGCATGGCGCTGCGCTTCACGCAGGCGAACGGCCAGCAATGGCGCACCGGCATGAACAGCATGCCGGTGTTCCCGGTGGCCACGCCGCAGGCGTTCTACGCGCAGTTGCAGGCGGGGCAGCCCGACCCGGCCACCGGCAAGCCCGACCCGGCGAAACTGGCGGCGTTCTTCGCCGCACACCCGGAGACCGCCGCGTTCCGCGCCTGGGCGAAGACCGCGAAGCCTTCGGCCAGCTTCGCCACCGAGAGTTACTGGGGCCTGGACGCGTTCGAGTTCGTGGATGCAGGCGGTGCGCAACATGCGGTGCGCTGGCGCATGGCGGCGCAGTCCTCGGGCAACGGCGCCGCCGCGCCGGCAGACGATCCGAACTACCTGGATGCCGACCTGCGCCAGCGCCTCTCGCACGGTCCGCTGCGCTGGACGTTGCAGGTGACCCTGGCCGATCCGGGCGACCCCACCGACGACGCCACCAAGGCATGGCCGGCCGACCGCACCACCGTCGACGCCGGCACGCTGGTGGTCGACAGCGAGCAGCCGCAGGACAGCGGCCCCTGCCGCGACATCAACTACGACCCCACGGTGCTGCCGCACGGCATCGCCATCTCTGACGATCCGCTGCTGCCCGCGCGCTCGGCCGCGTATGCCGACTCCTACCTGCGCCGCACCAGCGAGGAAGCGCACCTGCCCGGCACCGCCCGCGCGCATGAGCCGGCCCCGGCGGAGGCACGGCGATGAAGAACACCACCGGCGTTTTCTCCCTGCCCGCCCGCGTGCTGCACTGGCTGATGGCCATCCTGATCCTGGCAATGCTGTTTATCGGCATCGGCATGGTGGCCACGGTATCCGAACGCCACGAGTGGCTCATCCGCATCCACAAGCCGCTGGGCATCGCGATCCTCGTGCTCGCCGTGCTACGCCTCGCCGTACGCCTGCGCCACCCGCCACCGCCGTTGCCGGCCGACCTGCCCGCGTTGCAGAAGCTGGCCGCGCATGCCTCGCACTGGCTGCTCTATGCGCTGATGATCGCGATGCCGCTGGTCGGCTGGGCGATGCTCTCGGCCGGCGGCTACCCGGTGATGCTCAGCGACGCGCTGCGCCTGCCGCCGATCTTCCCGGCGGGCCCCACGGCGTTCGCGATCCTGCGCCACCTGCACACCGGGCTGGCACTGCTGCTGTTGCTCACCTTCCTCGCCCACCTGGCCGCGGCGCTGTACCACGGGCTGATCCGGCGCGATGGCGTGCTGGCCAGCATGCTGGGCGGAAGGCGCGCGCCGTGACGCAGCCGCGGCGGCGGGATCTCAGTGGCAGCCCTGCGGCGGCTGCAGCGTCGCGTGGAACAGCACGTCGTAGGCCAGCGTGCCCATGACGGCGTAGCCGCGGTCGTTCGGGTGCAGGCCGGCGTCACCGGCGCAGACACTGGCCATGCCGACCGGCCGCGGCGACTGTTGCGCGGCCAGCGGCGGCGGCGTGTACGCGCCGGCCACGGCGTCGGAGAAATCGACCACGCCGTCGAACGCGCCCGAGCTGCGTATCCACTGGTTGAATTGCAGCCGCACCGCTTCCCGCTGCGGGCTGTACCAGTCCGCGACCCCGGCGAACGGCGTGACCGTGCCGGCGTAGATGCGCAGGTGGTGCTGGTGGGCGACGTCGGCCAGCATGCGCATCGACGCGATCAGGTCGCCGGCCGATGCGCCGTTCGGGTAACCGGCGGCATCGATGCCGCGGTCGATGTCGTTGGCGCCGAACAGCACCACCACGTCGGTGACGCCGGGACGGTCGACCACGTCGCGCAGGTAACGCTTCAGGCCGGAGGCGCCGGCGCCAGGCGCGCCGATCTGGTCAGTGCTCAGCTCGTCGGCGCTGATGCCGGCGTTCACCACCGCCGCCGCGTCGCCGTGGCGCTGGGCCACGCGGGCCAGCACCGCTGGCCAGGAGGCGGTGGGTGCACTGGCGAGCGCGCCATCGGTGATCGAGTCGCCGAACGCGACGATGCCGCGGGTGCTGGCCGGCGCCTCGACTTCGACGCCGGCCAGCAGATAGATGTGGTCGTCGCGCGTGCGCGGCAGCGCCTTCGCGGCCGGCATCCGCGCCAGCGACGGCTGCCGCGTGGCGTCGCCGTCGACCGCCCAGGTGGTGTGCGCCAGTTCCATCGGGTGGACATCGGCGAGCGGCGCCGGCCCGTCGAAGTACAGGCTGACGACCGCGTCCGACAGCGCCGGCAGGTGCAACTCGACCGGATCGCTGACCGCCTCGCTGCCGGGCGCGAGGGTGATCGACGGCTTGCCGTGGAAGCGCAACCGCCGGTCGCTGCCGGGATCGATCGCCGACAGGTCGCCGGCATGGCCGGCGCCGCGCGCGATGCGAGCGGCGCTCACGGTGAGCGGCGCGCGGCCGTAGTAGTTCGACAGCCGGATGCGCACGCGCTCGCCGCCGGCGCTGAGGTTCACGCTCTGGCGCAAGGTGAGGTGATCGACCGTGGGCGCGCGCTCGACCGGCTGTCCGTAGGCGTCGCGCAGCGGTTTGCCGTCGCGGCCGGCGACCTGCTGGTAGTTCGAGGTCATCGCCTGGCCCCACGTGGCGACCCATTTCTGCGCGGCCGGCTCCGCGGCGGTCGCGCAGGCCGGCAGCAGCAGGCACCCGGACAGCCAGGCGGCCAACGCGATGGCGGACCGCCCCTGCGTGTTGCAACGTGGGTATCTCATGCGTGCGTGCCCGGCAAATGGAAGGATGGTGCCCTGGATCGTTCGGCAATCCGCATCCCAGTGTCAACGCGCCGGACCGGCCGACGGCAATCCCGCCGCCACGCTTATCCGGGGCGTCCCGTCCTCGGCCGGAGCATCCTTGCCGCGCCAATTGACGGACATCGGACGGCGGCGGAGACTGCCGGGCCGGGGAATCCGGGCATGGCCATCGCGCGTCATCGCGGGGGAGGCTGCCATGCTTGCGAAAGAACCGATGTACCGCTTCACGATCGCCACCACCTTGCTGCTCGCCATGGGCGGCCTGCAGGCCGCCGACAGGAAGGCGCCGACGGATGCCGAACTGATCGCGAGCGCGATGCGCGCGGCGCCGGCGAGCATCGCGAAACACGCCACGGTCGTCGTACCGGGCGCGGACGGCGCGATGCGCACGTTGCGCAAGGGCACGAACGCATTCACCTGCATGCCGGACGACCCGGCCACGCCGGGGCCGGACCCGATGTGCGCGGACAAGAACGCGTGGGCGTGGCTGGGCGCGTACATGGCGCACAAGCCACCGCCGGCGGGAGTCGGCATGGCGTACATGCTGCAGGGCGGCGTCGACGCGAGCAACACCAATCCCTTCGCGACGAAACCCGCGGCGGGCCAACACTGGGTCCGCACCGGACCACACCTGATGATCTTCGGCGCGAATGCGGCGTTCTACGACGCCTACCCGAAGGACGCGATGCCGGACACCTCGGTGCCGTACGTGATGTGGGCCGGCACGCCCTACCAGCACCTGATGGTGCCCGTGCACTGAGCGCAGCGGGGCCGCGCCATTGATGTCCGAAAGCGGCGAGTCTTGCCCTGGGCGCGGTGCTAGCCTGCGGGCATGAACGATCCCCATGCCACTGCCCTGCCCGACCCGCGCAGCTGCGAACAGGCCCGCCTCAGCCGCGACGCGCGCTTCGACGGCCTGTTCTTCACCGCCGTCCGCAGCACCGGCATCTATTGCCGGCCGGTATGCCCCGCGCCGTCGCCGAAGCGGGAGAACGTGCGCTATTACGCCAGCGCGGCGGCGGCGGAGGCGGCCGGTTTCCGGCCCTGCCTGCGCTGCCGCCCGGAGCTGTCGCCGGGCAACGACGTGTGGCAGCGCGGCGACCACGTGGTGGCGCGCGCGCTGAAACTGATCGAACACGGCGCGCTGGACGACGGTTCGCTGGACCAGCTGGCTGCGCGGGTCGGGCTGGGTACGCGGCAGCTGCGCCGGCTGTTCGTGGAACGGCTGGGCGCGCCGCCGCTGAGCGTGCACACCACGCGCCGGCTGCTGTTCGCGAAGCAGCTGCTGACCGAGACGGCGCTGCCGGTGACGGAGGTCGCGCTGGCGTCCGGCTTCCGCAGCCTGCGCCGCTTCAACGCCGCGTTCGCGCAGGCGAACCGCATCGCGCCGCGCGAGCTGCGCCGCCAGCCGCGCGCGGCGCAAGGCGATGCGCTGGTGTTGCGGCTGGCGTATCGGCCGCCGTTCGATTTCGCGTCGCTGCTCGCGTTCCTCGGCGGCCGCGCGCTGCCGGGCATCGAGCAGGTGGACGACACCGCGTATGCGCGCGTGTTCGGGCCGGCCGACGCGCCAGGCTGGCTGCGAGTCTCCGCGTGGCCCGGCGGTGAGCATGCGCTGAAGCTGGAGCTGCATTGCCCGCAGCCGGCGCGGATGCTGGACGTGGTGGCGCGCGTGCGCCGCCTGTTCGACCTCGATGCCGATCCGCGCGCGATCAGCGATGCTCTGCGCGGCGAGGCCACGTTGCGCCCGCTGCTGCGCAAGCGCCCCGGCCTACGCCTGCCGGGCAGCTGGGACGGCTTCGAGATCGCGGTGCGCGCGATCCTCGGCCAGCAGGTGAGCGTGGCCGCGGCGCGCACGCTGGCCACGCGCCTGGTGCAGCGCCACGGCGTGGCGCTGCACCAGGCGCCGCTGCCGGGGCTGGACCGCTTGTTCCCCACGCCCGAAGTGCTGGCGGACGCGGACCTGCGCGAACTCGGCGTGACCGGCGCGCGCGCGGAATCAATACGCGGCATGGCGCGCGCGCTGCTGGACGGCCGCGTCGATTTCCGCGCGGAGCAGTCGCTGGATGACTTCGTGGCGCGCTGGGTCGCGCTGCCCGGCATTGGCGAATGGACTGCGCACTACATGGCGATGCGCGCGCTGAGCCACCCCGACGCGTTCCCCGCGGCGGACCTGATCCTGCGCCGTGCCGCCGCACGCGGGGGCGAGGCGCTGGGCACGAAGGCGCTGACCGCGCTGGCCGAGGCATGGCGCCCGTGGCGCGCATATGCAGTGATCCACCTGTGGCGCGGCAGCGCCGACGCCGCGCCGGCGCCGCGCACGACGCGCAGGCGAGTCGCCGCATGAGCGCGCAGGAAACGATCTGGTACGACGAGTTGCCCACGCCGATTGGCGAACTGCGCCTGGTCGCCGACACGCAAGGCCTGCGCGAGGTGTGGTTCGACGGCGGACGCCACCAGAAGGCGCCCGATCCGCACTGGACGCGCGATGTGGGCCGGCTCGCGTTCGCCAGCGTGCAGCTGGAGGAATACTTCGCCGGCACGCGGCAGGCGTTCGCGCTGCCGCTGCACCCGATCGGCACGCCGTTCCAGCTCGCCGTGTGGCAGGAGCTGGCGCGCATTCCCTACGGCACCACCACCAGCTACGGCGCAGTGGCGCAGCGCATCGGCCAGCCGCAGGCAGTGCGCGCGGTGGGCGCCGCGAACGGCCGCAACCCGCTGCCGATCGTGCTGCCCTGCCACCGCGTGATCGGTGCGGACGGCAGCCTCACCGGCTTCGGCGGCGGCCTGCCGACCAAGCGATTCCTGCTCGCGATGGAGCAGCGCGTCGCGCACGGCGACCTGTTCGCGATGCCCTGATCCCCGCTTCCGCGACACGGCCCGCGCGCCTCCGCCCCTGCCGGATGGCCCATGGCGATGCCGGCCCGGTCATGTATACACTGTATACATGAAACGCCTGACCACGCCCGAGAAGATCCTGCGCGCCGCGCACAAGCTGTTCGAGCGCGGCGGTGCCGACGCGGTGAGCATGCGGCGCGTGGCCGACGCGGTCGGCATCACGCCGATGGCGATCTACCGCCACTTCCCCAACCGCGAGGCGCTGCTGAAGAAGCTCTCCGACGACAGCTTCGACAGCGCCGCCCGGGAGTGGGAAGCGCGGGCCGCGCAGCCGGACGTCCGCGAACGCCTGCTCGCGCTGCTGGTGCCGTACCTGGATTATGCGCTGCAACATCCGCATCTGTTCGACCACGCGTTCTCGGCGCGCCGCGACGACGCCCGGCGCTTTCCCGAGGATTTCCACGCGCGCCGCTCGCCCACCTTGAACGTCGTCGCCGACGCGGTCGCCGAAGGCATGCGGCTGGGCGTGCTGAAGCCGGACGACCCGTGGGACGTGGCGATGTCGCTGTGGGCGCATGCGCACGGCCTGATCGCCTTGTACCGCGCCGGGCGCTTCAGCTACGACGAGGCACGGTTCCGCCAGTTCTACTTCGAATCCGCGAGGAGATTGCTCGATGGCATCCAGGCTTGATCGTGCGGCAACGATGGCCACGCCGGCGGCGCTGCTGCTGTCCGCCGCGGCGTGGTGGTTCGGCGGCGGCATGCATCCCTGGTGGTGGCTGGCGTGGCTGGCGCCGTTGCCGGTGCTGTGGCTGGTGCCGCGCCTGGGTGCGCGCCGGGCGGCGCTGGCGGCGTTCGCCGCCTACGCCGTCGGCGGCATGAGCCAGTGGCATTACCTGCACGGCGTGATCCGCCTGCCGCTGCTGTTCGACCTCTATGCGGTCGCCGCACCTGCGCTGGTGTTCGCGCTGTGCGCGCTGCTCTACCGCCGGCTGCTGCGCTCGGGCCACGTGCTGCCGGCAACGCTGGCGGTGCCGGCGCTGTGGGTCGCCGTCGAGTACGCCAGCAACCTGGTTTCGCCGCACGGCACCTGGGGCAGCATCGCCTACGGCCAGATGGATGCGTTGCCGGTCATCCAACTGGCCGCGCTCACCGGACTGTGGGGCATCAGCTTCCTCCTGCTGCTGGTGCCGGCTGCCGTGGCCGCCCTGTTCACCGCCACAGCGCCGCGGCGCGGCCGCCTCGTGGCCGCAGGCATCGCCGCACTGCTGGCCGCGGTCGCGCTGGGCTACGGTGCCTGGCGCCTCGCGGCGCCCGCCACCGGCAGCCTGCGGATCGGCCTTGTGTCGCTGGAGAAACCGATACGCCCCGCGCTCGACAGCGCGGCCGGCGCGGCGCTGGAAGCGCGCTACATCGAGGCGATCCGGCGGCTTGCCGACGCCGGCGCCAAGGTCGTCGTGACCTCCGAGACCTCGTTCGCCACGACGGCGGCCGCCGTGCCCGCCTTCGCCGCACTGGCGCGGCAGGAGGGCGTGACCCTGGACATCGGCATCGACGGCAAGGGCGATCCGCACGCCGAGCGCAACATGGCCATGGTGTTCCGGCCCGACGCCGACGCGCCCGCCACGTATTCCAAGCACCACCTGATACCGGGCTTCGAGCGCCAGTACACCCCCGGCAGGCACTACACGCTGCTCGACGGCGACCCGCGCATCGGGCTGGCCGTCTGCAAGGACATGGACTTCCACGACGTGAGCCGGGCGTATGCGCAGCGCGGCGCGCAGTTGCTGCTGGTGCCCGCCTGGGACTTCGGCGTCGACGGCTGGCTGCATAGCCGGATGGCGATCATGCGCGGCGTGGAAAACGGCTTCGCGATCGCCCGCGCCGCGCGCTCCGGCCGCCTCACCCTCAGCGACGACCGCGGCCGCGTACTGGCGGAAGCCTCCAGCGAGACGCATGACGCGGAACGGGTGGGGAACCTGCCGCTGCGCGACACGCACACCGTGTACGCGCGCTGGGGCGACTGGTTCGCATGGCTGGACCTGGCGCTGCTGGCCGTGCTGGTGTTCATGGCGCGCCCGGCCCTGCGCCGACGCGCCGGGTCGGCTCAGTGACCCTGCGGCTTCTTCACCGCTGAATCCGTCGTTTGCGCCGGTGGCGGCGGCGTGGATGCGTCGCGGTACTGGTTGACCAGGTCCTGCTGGCTGGCGTTCGCGCGGTCCCGCTGCGCCTGGTCGGCCTGCGCCTGCTGGCGGCGCGCGGCGGAGCCTTGCGCCAACGGCTGCTGGGCCATGTTCGCCACGTTCTGCCGCTGCTGCTCCTGCTGCTGGGCCTTCTGCAGCTGGTCGCTGACCTGCTGCTGGCGCACCGTCTGCTGGAACTGCGCGTTCGCCGGCGGCGTCTGCGCCGCGGCCGCGCCGGCAAACGCGAGCAGGCCCGCAAGCAGCAGGCGCGACGGCAACCGATTCGTATTGTCACCGGAAGAACGTGCGACGGTCATGGCATCTGGGCGATCATGGGGAGACATCCGCATCGTATGGGCTCCTGCATGAAATTCCTGTTTCGCCTGCTGCTGGCTTCACTGGCGGCATTCAGCGCCGGTTGCGCCACGCAGCCGCCCGCGCCCGCGCCTGCCGCCGCCGCGAGCGCCGCGCGTCGCGCGCCGCTGCTGCTGATCTCGATCGACGCGTTCCGCGCGGACTACATCGACCGCGGCCTCACGCCCACCCTGGCGATGCTGGCGAAGAGCGGCGTGCACGCCGACGCGATGCAACCCTCGTTCCCCTCGCTGACCTTCCCCAACCACTACACCCTGGTCACCGGCCTCTACCCGGACCACCACGGCATCGTCAACAACACGATGTTCGATCCCGCACTCGGCAAGTTCTCGATCGGCAACCGCGCGGCGGTGGCCGACGGCCGCTGGTGGGCCGAAGGCACGCCGATCTGGGAGACCGCCGATGCGCACGGGCTGCGCACCGCCACCATGTTCTGGCCCGGCAGCGAGGCCGACATCCGCGGCAGGCACCCGGACTACTGGAAGCCCTACGACGGCAAGGTGACGCCCGACCGGCGCGTGGACCAGGTGCTGGCCTGGCTGGACCTGCCCGCCGACCAGCGGCCGACCTTCCTCACCTTGTATTTCGACGCGGTCGACCATGCCGGCCACGAGCACGGCCCGGACTCGCCCGAGGTGGATCGGGCGCTGCGCGACACCGACGCCGCGCTGGCGCGGCTGGTGGCCGGCCTGAAGCAGCGCGGCCTGTTCGACCGGATCAACCTGATCGTGCTCGCCGACCACGGCATGGCCAGCGTGCCGCTGCAGAACAGCGTGCTGATCGAGCGGCTGATCCCGCAGGATGCGGTGAACACCGTCAGCCTCGGTGTGCTCGCCGGCTTCAACCCGAAGCCCGGCCACGACTTCGCCGCGATCGAGCGCACGCTGGAACAGCCGCAGCAGCACATGCGCTGCTGGGACAAGGCGCGCATCCCGGCCCGCTTCCACTACGGCGGCAACCCGCGCGTGCCGCAGCTGGTGTGCCTCGCCGACACCGGCTGGCGCATCACCACCGCCGCACACCTGGCCCGGCACGAGGGCCACATCAGCATCGGCGACCACGGCTACGACAACGCCGATCCGCGGATGCGCGCGCTGTTCGTGGCGCATGGCCCGGCGTTCCAGGCCGGCCTGCGCTACCCGGAATTCCCGAACGTGAACGTCTATCCGCTGATGACCCACCTGCTCGGCATCCCCGCCGCCGCGAACGACGGCGACTACGATGCGGTGAAGGACATGCTGAAGCCGGCCGCGCAATAAGCACCCGCAGGAGCGCACCCTGTGCGCGATGGTTTTGGCTTCGATCGAACGCCAGAGCATTCGCGCACAGGGTGCGCTCCTACCGGAAGCCGATGCCGCTGATCCATCACTCCTTGCTCATCACCGTAGGTGGCGTACCCACGCTCACTGCAGATAGTTGCTGACTTCGATCAGGTTGCGGTCGGGATCGCGGAAATACACGGACACGATAGCCCCGCGCGCGCCGGTGCGCGGTACCGGGCCCTCCAGCACTTCGACGCCGCAGGCGTGCAGGTGCGCGATCACCCCGGCCAGTGGCGTGGCGCTGACGAAACACAGATCGGCCGAGCCCGGCGTGGGCCGCCCGGCCTTCGGCTCGAACTCGTGGCGGTACGGGTGCAGGTTGATCTTCTGCGACCCGAAGGCCAAGGCCTTGCGGCCCGCGGCAAACGTTACGGCCTGCATGCCCAGCACGCGTTCGTAGAACGCGCAGCTGGCGTCGACGTCGGCGACGGTGAGCACCAGGTGGTCCAGCGAATCGATCTTCACGGCCTCGCTCCTCTTCACGGCATCGCGCCCTTGCTCATCGGCGTGGGCGGCGTGGCCACGTTGACCAGCGGCTGCAGCCGCACCAGGCCCAGGGCGATCGCGAGGCCAGCCAGCACCAGCGCGCCGACGAAGGCGGCCACGCCGTTCCAGCCGTGTGCGGCATAGAACAGGCCGCCGCTGGCGCCGGCCACGCTGGAGCCCATGTAGTAGCAGAACAGGTACATCGACGAGGCCTGCGCCTTCGCCGCACCGGCGCGCCGGCCCACCCAGCTGCTGACGATGGAGTGGCCGCCGAAGAAGCCGAAGGTGATCGCCACGATGCCGACCATGATCAACCACAGCGACGCGGCCAGCGTCAGCAGCACGCCCGCCAGCATCAGCGCCAGCGCCGTCCACAGCACCTTGCGCCGGCCCAGCCGGCCGGCGAGATGGCCCATCCACGCCGAGCTGAAGGTGCCGATCAGGTAGATGCCGAAGATCAGGCCCACCACGGCCTGGCTGAGGCTGTACGGCGGCGCGAGCAGGCGGTAGCCGAGGTAGTTGTAGACGGTGACGAAGGCGCCCAGCAGCAGGAAGCCTTCCACGAACAGCCACGGCAGGCCGCGGTCGCGGAACATGCCGCCGAAGCGCGCGGCCAGCGCATGCACGGAGAAAGGCTGGCGCCGGAAGTGTCGCGACGGCGGCAGCGTGCGCCAGAACGCCAGCGCGCAGGCCAGGCCGATCACGCCCACCACGGCGACGCCCATGCGCCAGCCGAAGAAGTCGGCGAGCACGCCGGTGACCAGGCGCCCGCCCATGCCGCCCACCGCGCTGCCGCTGATGTAGAGGCCCATGCCGAGGCCGATCGAGTCGGCGTGCATCTCCTCGCCGAGGTAGGTCATCGCCACCGCGGGCAGGCCGCTCAGCGTGAGTCCCAGCAGGGTGCGCACCGCGAGCAGCGAGCCCCAGTCCGGCATCGCCGCGCTGGCCAGCACCAGCACCGCGGAGGACAGCAGGGAGGCCACCATCACCGGCTTGCGGCCCCATGCGTCGGACAGGCCACCCGCGAACAGCATCGCGAACGCGAGCACGCCGGTGGTGAGCGACAGCGACAGCGCCGCGCCTGCCTCGCTGACGTCGTAGTCGCGGCTGAATTCCGGCATCAGCGGCTGCACGCAGTACAGCAGGCCGAAGGTGGCGAGGCCTGCGGCGAACAGCGCGAGGTTGGTGCGGCGGAACGCCGGCGTGCCGTGGCGGATCCACTCCTGCGTATCCGCCGCGGCCGCATCGTGAACAGGGAAATCGTGCATCGCCCGTCGCATGCTTCCGAAGGTCATGCGGCGAGCATAGAGCGTCCGCGCCGGACGATCGACAAGGCGCGGCGCTGCATCGTCAGCCGGCGTGCCGCTGTGCTTCCAGCAGCGGCACCAGCGACATCGACCACGCGTTGAGGTTGCCGTTGTCCCATTGCTCGATGCGCCGCAGGTAGTCGCCTGCCTGTGCCGCCGTATGCGGATAGTGCGCCACCGGCATGGCCCGGTCACTGGTGAAGTACAGCGTGCGCTGGTCCGGGCCGAGGTGCGGCAGGTAGTCGGTGCTGAAGCCCGGGCGGTCGTCACCCGCGTAGCGGATGGCCTGCGGCACGCCCCAGCCGTCGCCCTGGCGGAACACGATGAACAGGTGGTCCTTGCTGTCGCCCGGCAGGCGGTGGTCGCTGGCGAACACCATGTACGAACCATCCGGCGCGATCTCCGGATCCACGTCGTCGTCGCCGTAGTGGCTGAACGGCAGCGGCTGCGCCGGCTGGTAGGCACCGTGCGCGTAGTGCGACACGTACAGCCGCTTGCCCTTGCCCGGGTCGATCGACAGGAAGTAGATGCTGCCGTCGCGCGTCATGCTGGCCTTCCACACGGCGTCGCTGATGTTGACCGCGGCGGGCAGCCGCACAGGCTTGCTCCACCCATGGTCGCCCACGCGGTCCACCCGCCACAGGCCCACCTGCTGGCGTGCCGGCGTGGTGCCGGTGCGGCGGATCGACACGTAGACCACGTACTTGCCGTCCGGCGAAAACTCGGGCGCGAGATCCGGCCACGTGCCGGAAAACGAAGCCATGACCGGCGCGGACCAATGGCCGTCCACCCGATGCGATTCCAGGATGATGCCGCCGCCGGCGCCGCTGCGGGTAAAGAGCAGCGTGTTGCCGTCGGGGCTGAAGGCGGGCGCCTCGTCGTTGGCGGGACCGGAGACGATGCCCGGCGCGAAGACCTGCGGCGCGACCAGCACCGGCGGTGCGGCGGTGGCGGCGATGGCGGTGTCGAGGCCGAGGGCGGCCACCAGGGCCAGGCAGAGCTTGCAGCAGCGTGAACCGGACACGTCGTAACTCCCTTGCGGCAGGTCGGGGACAAGCGGACGGACATCCCTGCGCGCACCATGCCGCATCCATCGATGCCGACGCGGTGCGGCGTGGGCGTCACGCTAGTTCCACCGGCCACCTCGCGGCAGGTGCCGGACGTCACCCCTGGCCGTCAGTCGTGCCCCGGCGGCGCCTCCAGCTCCAGCAACCAGCCCTTGCCGGGCTCCACCGCGATTTCATCGCCCGGCCTGAACGTGGCGGCGGGCTGGAAGCCCTCCACCGCAGGCGCCACCATTCGAACCCGTGATGGATCCAGGCCGAGTGCCTTCCAGTCGATGGTGAGCTTTACCTTCGCGGTGGCGGGCGCCCACGAGGCGATGGACACCAGCGTCTTGTCGCCCTTGCGCACGTAGCTGGTGGCGAGCACGTCCGGGTTGCCGGTCTTCACCGGAGTGTCGTGCACCCACCAGCCGATCATGTCCGCCTTCTCGATGCCGAACGCATCCCACAGCTGCCACAGGTGGCGCGGATCGCCGCCGGTCCACGGCAGCCGGTTGGTCATGCCGAACACCATGCCGCGCCAGGGATTGCCGCCGTTCTGCAGCATCTCGCCCATCAGGCCGTAGGGGATGCCGGAGATCTCGGTGAGCCAGTACGCCGGCGAGGTGTGCTCGTAGTCGAACTCCTCGCCGAACCACAGGCGGTCGATGTACGGGAACAGGCCCATGTAGAGCAGCGCGCTGTTAATGTAGCCGTCGCGCGCATCGAACTGGCTGGCCGAGTGCAGGTCGATCAGCGCATGCGGACGGTGCGCGTCCAGCACCTTGCGCACGCGCTTCATGGTGGTGCGGTCGTAGGCCACGTCGTCGAGGTACAGGCCGTCGATGCCAACGTTGCGCGCCAGCCAGTCCAGCCCCTCGATGTAGTAGTTGTGCCAGCGGCTCTGGCCGGCGTCGACCACCGCCGCGTCACGGTTCTCCGGCACGTGCCAGGCGGCGATGTAGTTCCCGTCCAGGTGTTCCTGCAGCCAGGAAAAGCCGCCGCCCTTGCCGGCGCTGATGATCTCGCTGCACGGTCCGGACGCGGCCTTGCCGCCGTCGCCGATGCGGCAGCCGGTGAGGCTTTCCAGCATCGGCAGCTCGGGCGCGCGGTCGGACAGCTCGCGGATGGTGTCGTAGATCTTCACTTCCATGCCGCGCTGGTGCGCCGCATCGACGAACGCCTTCATCCTGGCCGGCGCGAGGAACGGGTAGTTGATCCACGGATTGATCGGCGTGGCGTGGTGGATGTTCACCACATTGGCGCCTTCGCCCTTGACCTGGTCGAGGTCGGCATAGCCGTGGTAGTACCTCTCGGCGAAGTGCTGCGCCGGCTTGATGGTCTTGAACGGCGTCACCCGCAGCACGAGGTTGTAGTGCAGCGTCTGCCCGGGCGCCATCGTGCGCGCGCCGCTGGACGCCTTGACCAGGTAGCGTGCGCCGTCGCGCCTGAGCACGATGCCGCCCTGCCCCGCGTTGTCCCACGAGGCCGGCATCAACAGCGGCTGCTGGTGGTAGAAGTTGGTGTTGAGCGGGCGGCGGTAGTGCTCGTCGCGCAGGTGGAATTCCAGGCCCGCGTTCACGGCGCCGATCCAGGCGCCGTCCTGGTTGTTCTCCACGTTCCACTTCCACGCGAAGTTGTCCGGCGCGGGCGAGCCAGTGCGGCCCAGGCCCAGCTCGTACTGCGCCACGTCGCCCTTCAACGGGATCTCCAGGCGGATGTCGTCCAGCTTCACCGCCTGCGCGGCGGTGAGCGCGATGGCGTAGCTGAGCGTGCCGTCCATCTCCAGGCTCGCCGTCACCTCGCCGCGCAGCGGCCCGGCCTGCCCCGCCACCTGCCAGTGCACCTTGCCGGGGCCGTCGACGACGACCTTGGGCGGGCCGGCCGAGCTCAAGGCATGCGCGCCGCCAGCGTCCTGCACCAGCAGGCGCATCGGCGCGGCGAGCAGCGCACGCGGCTTCTTCGCGAAGCCGGTCATGCGCTCGTCGAAGCGGCTGTCGATCTGCGCCGGCAGGCCGCTGGGCGCCAGCGTCACCGTGCGGCCCAGGATGCCGAGTTCCTTGCCATGCACCGTTACCGCGGTGAACGGCTTCACCAGGCTGTCGTCCTGCGCCAGCGTGGAATTCAGCCAGCGCAGGCGGGTGAGCTGGAAGGGATCGTCGTCGCCGTGCGCCACGGCCTTGTCCGAGCCCACGGTGATCGCCAGCGGCACCTGCTGCGGCGCCGCGCCATCCGCGCTGACCGTCAGCGTGCCGCGGTAGGTGCCGGGCCTGGCGTCGACGGGAATGTCCAGCCCCATCCACAGCGGCTGCACGCGCCCTTGCGCCACGTCGAGGCGGTTGGCGAACGGTTTGCCGGCGTAGTCGATGCCGCCGAGGTTGAAGCAGGTGAGCCGCGCGGCCGGGATGGTGGCGCCGTCCGGACCGTGCAGGTCGCCGAAGCCCACGTGCACGTCCTGCGCCGCGGCGCGCGCGGTCCACAGGCCGACCTGGAAGCTCAGGTATTCGCCGCGCAGCGCACGGTCGGCAAGATCGCCGCCTGCGCCACGCCCGGCCCAGCGCCCGGGAACCTGGGTGAACATGCGGATCGGGTGTTCGCGCGTCTCCGGGAACAGCAGCCAGGGCCGGCCAGGGTTCGCCGCCAGCAGCTGCTGCACTTCGGCCGGCGTGGCGGTGCGCTCCATGTCGGTGTAGGCGTCGAAATCGTCCACCGCCTGGTAGCCGACCACGCGCGCCTGCGGCAGCTTCGCGGCGTGGCCCGGATCGTCGAGGTGATTCTTCTTCACCCACGCGGCGTCGGCGCTGTCCGTCGGTGCGCGGTACGTCACCGTGGGGTAGTTGCGCGAACCCGTGCTGACGTAGGGCTGGTAGTAGATCGCGTAGGTGCCGGCCTGCTTCGCCTCGAACGCCAGCACGCCTTCGGCCTGGTCGACCCGCTCGCGCACCACGTTGTCCACCGCCTTTCCGTCCGGGCCGACGACCAGAGTGGCCACGCGGTCGGGATGGCGGTCGCGCCGGTGCCATGGGATCGTCGCCACCACCGCCGCCGCAGGATGGTCCACGGCCACGGTGTAGCGATGGTTGCCGTACTGGTCGGCGTTCCAGCGCAGTTGCACGCCGTCGGCCAGCGTCTGCGGCTGCGCCATGGCGGCGGTGATGCTGCCGGCCAGCAACGCACAGGCCAGCAGGCCAAGGGGTCGCGGACGAAGGGTTCGTGGACGGCGCATGACGGCCCCTGTAGCAGATGGTTGAGATCGGATATGTAACCCGCCACTCTCTTTTTCGCAAGTAAACGATCTAATACGAAATAATCTGAAGCCATCCCGCGTCACTGCCGCCGCGCAAGGCGCGCACGGCCGCCGCCGGCCCGGGCCGACAGCCCGGCGCTCCTCGAGACCGCCAGCACACCTGCCGCCGCTCAGCCGGTCGCCAGCGGCAACTGCAGCCTCACCTCCAGCCCGCCGCCCGCGCCGTTGCGGGCGAGGATCTCGCCGCCGTGCGCCCTGGCCACCCGCTGCGCGATGGCCAGGCCCAGGCCGTGTCCCTCGGCACGCACGGCATTGCTGCCGCGGAAGAACGGGCGGAACAGCGAGTCCAGCTCGTCTTCGGGCACGCCGGGGCCGTGGTCGCGCACGATGCATTCGGCCTGCCCTGCGACCGCACGCACCGCCAGCTCCACGCTGCCGCCCTCGGGGCTGTACTTGACCGCGTTGGACACCAGGTTGCCGAGTGCGCGTTCCAGCAGCACGGGACTGCCGACCACTTCGACCGGTGCGTCGACCGGGGACCAGTGCAGGCGGATGCGGCGTGCGTCCGCCTCCAGCGTCGCCCGTTGCAGGACGTCGCGGGCCAGTTCGGCGAAATCCAGCCGTTCGCGCTCCATGCCCGGCAGTCCGCCCTCCATGCGCGAGAGCGCCAGCATGTCGCCGGTCATGCGGTCGAGCCGTTCGATCTCCTGCTCGGCCTGGTGGAAATAGCGCTCCGCCGCGGCGGGGTCATCGCTGCGCTGGGCCAGGTCCAGGATCAGCTGCAGGCGCGCCAGCGGCGAGCGCAGCTCGTGCGAGAGATCCTGCAGCACGCGGCGGTCGTGCGTCACCAGCGCCTCGATGCGCTCGGCCATGGCGTCGAAATCGCCGGCGAGCTGGGCCAGCTCGTCGCGCGTGGCGCCGCCGGGATGGCCCACGCGCGCCGACAATTCGCCGGCCGCCATGCGCCGCGCCGCCTCGCGCAGCGCCTGCACCGGCCTCGCCACGCTGCGCGCCACCCACCAGCCGACCAGGCCGATGAACAGCAGCGACAGCGCGAGCTGCACGCCGAACAGGATCTGTTCACGCGTCTGCGGACGCAGCCGCGTGTGCGAGCGGCTCATCGCCACCAGCTGGCGCAGCTGGCCGTCGGCACCGACGACCGGCTGCACCGCCACATAGGCGTACAGGCCCCGCCACGGCCGCAGCACCAGCATGCGGTCGGCCGCCAGCATGCCCGGCAGCGCATGCCAGACCGACGACGGCAGGCGGATCGGCGCCAGCGGCCGGCCGTCCTGGAACAGCGTGGCTTCGATGCCCTCGTGGCGCCGCCGCCCGGACCACGCTGCCAGGCCCGGCGCACCGCCCTGCTGCCAGGCCTGGTCGGCCGACTGTGCCAGCGCGCTCCAGTCGATCTCCACCTCGGTGGTGTATTCGATGAAGCGCCGGGTGAGGAAGCCGCCCAGAACCAGCACCAGCAGGTTCACCGCGCAGAACCACAGCAGCAGGCGCCAGTACAGCGAGCTCTTGAAGGGATTCATGGCGCGCCTGCCACCAGCACATAGCCGGCGCCGCGCACCGCGTCGATGCGCGGCGCCTGCGCCGAGGCCTCGGCCAGCTTGTGGCGCAGCCGGCTCACGTGCACGTCGATGCTGCGGTCATAGCGCTCCAGCTCGCGCCCCAGCGCGAGGCGGGTGAGCGTGGCCTTGTCCACCAGCTCGCCGGCATGTTGCGCCAGTGCCAGCAGCAGCTGGAACTCGGCGCCGGTGAGCGCCAGTTCCCGTTCACCGACCAGGGCGCGGCGCTCGCCGGGCAGCAGGCGCAGCGCGCCGAGCTGCAGGTCGCCCGCGGCGATCGCCGGCGCGTGGCGCCGCAACTGCGCGCGGATGCGGGCCAGCAGCTCGCGCGGCAGGCAGGGCTTGGCGAGGTAGTCGTCCGCGCCCAGCTCCAGCCCCACCACCCGGTCCACCGGTTCCCCGCGCGCGGACAGCATGATCACCGGCAGGCGGTATTTCACGCGCAACTCGCGCAGCGTCTCCAGGCCATCGCGGCCCGGCATCATCACGTCGAGGATCAGCAGGTCGGGCCGCTGCGCCGCGTTGTGCAGACGCGCCAGCGCCGCCCCGCCGTCGTGGGCGAGATCCACGTCGAAACCTTCGCGTTGAAGGTACTCGGCCAGCAGGCCGCACAGCGCGCGGTCGTCGTCGGCGATCAGGATGCGGGTCATGGCGCTATTTAGCGGCGCGGCGGCATCCGCCGGCAACGGCTTTACCCATCTTTACGCTTCCGCAAAGAACATACACACGGGGCTGTCGTCCAATAGCCACACCACCCACTCCCCAACGACAAGAGGCGACAACCATGCGCAAGAACCTGATCATCGGCCTGGCCCTGGGCTCGGCGCTGGCCATCGGCAGCTTCGCGATCGCGGCGCAGCCCGGCCCGCAGGGCGGCGACTGGGGCCATCACCGCGGCCGCCACGCCATGATGGCGCTCGGCAAGCTCAACCTCAGCGATGCCCAGAAGGCCAGCATCAAGCAGATCATGAAGAGCCGCTTCGACCAGAACCGCAGCCAGCGGCAGGCGCTGCGCCAGCAGCGGCAGGCGTTCGAGGCGATGAACCCCACCGACCCCGGCTACCAGGCCGCCGCCGCTTCGCTGGCCCAGGCCGAGGGCGCCGCCACCACCGCTCGGGTGCAGCAAATGGCTGACATCCGCGCGCAGGTCTACAACGTGCTGACCCCGGCGCAGCAGTCACAGCTGGCCTCGATCAAGGCACAGCAGCAGGCCCGCAGGCAGCAGTGGCAGCAGTTCAAGGCGCAGCATCCGACCACCGGCGGGTCACAGGGCGGCCAGTAAGAACCGGCTGCACGGCACCTCCTCCCGCTGTGCAGCAGGCAGCCGCGCCGGCCAACGCCGGCGCGGCTCTTTGGAACGCGGATCAGGCCCAGGGTCTCGAGTCCGGCGCGTGCCGCCAGCGCAGCTGACCGCCTGCTGCGACGTTCATGCCGCATCGCTCACATGCCGCGCTCCCGCGCAGCGCGCCAGCCAGCGGCGTATCTCGGCCAGCACCGCTTCCGGCGCCTCCATGTTCACGTGATGGCCGGCGCCCTGCACCACCACCAGCTGCGCACGCTGGAGGCCATCGGCGAGCTGGATGGACAGCTCCTGCACTTCAGGCTGGTCCTCGCCGCCCACCATCAACAACGTTGGTGCGGCAATCTCGCCCAGGCGATCCATCGCACTGGGCTGCGGCACACGCTGGTCCTGCGCGGCATGGCGCCAGTAACCGGGCTCGCGGCGGAACTGCAGCGCGGTCATCGCCTCGGTCCGGCGGCGGACGCCGGCATCGACGTCGGCCGCCGCGCGGCGCGGCCCGTCGGTGAAGGCCCGCAGCGAGCTGTCGATCATGCCCGGCACGTCGTAGGTGCCCAACGCCTGGAGAAAGGCGCGCGCCGCCGGCGTGCGGTCGGCGAACCTGCCCCAGTAGCCCGCGCCGACGAAGACCAGCGCGCTGACGCGATCGGGGTGCGCCAGCACGAAGTCCAGTGCGGTGGCCGCGCCGCCGGAGCAGGCCAGCAAGGCCGTGCGCCCGATGCCGCAGGCATCGAGCACCGCGGCGAGATCCTCGTGGTGCGCATACGCGCGGCCAGGCACGATATCCGACTGGCCGAAGCCGCGGGCGTCATAGCGCAGCACGCGACGGTCGCGCGCCAGAGCGGCGAACTCGTGATCCCACTGCCGGCTGTCGACGAGGAAACCGTGCAGCAGGGTCACCGCTTCGCCCTGGCCCGCTGTTTGGACATGCAGGCGGGCGCCTTCCACCTGCACCGATGAAGTCGTGACCGTCATGAAAGTCTCCTCGCGCACGGTCAACGCTGGCTCGGTGCCACCAGCACCTGCGTGGCGCTGGTTTCGGTAGCCGCCACGCGTACCGGCGCAAGGTAGCCGTCCGGCTTGTCGCCGACCGCCGCGCCGCCGTGGAGGCGCTCCTGCTGCGCCTGCTCGAAGAAGCTGTAGGGGAACTGCTGCGGCAGCGCCGAGACCTCATCCAGCAGGCGCAGCGCTTCGTCGGGCAAGGAGCGATCCAGCGCGGCGAGGTTGTCCTCGAACTGCGCCATCGTGCGCGCACCGAGTATCACCGAACCCACCGCGGGACGGCGCACCGCCCACTGGATGGCCACCTGCGCCATCGACAGTCCGTGCTCGCGCGCCACCTGCTCCACGGCGCGGACGATGGCCCAGTTGCGCGGAGTGAACTTGTCCTGCAGCGAGGCCAGCCCGCTGCCCTTCAGCGCCTGGATGCGACCGTCGCCGGCGCCGTCGTGGCCCGATTCGCTGGGCTTGTACTTGCCCGAAAGCAGGCCCATGCCCAGCGGGCTCCACGCGGTGATGCCGTAGCCGAGCTCCTGCGCGAGCGGTGCGTATTCGCGCTCGATGTTGCGCTCCACCAGCGAATACTGCAGCTGCAGGTTCACCAGCGGCTGCAGGTGATGCGCCAGCGCCAAGGTCTGGATCTGCGCGGCGTACCAGGCCGGCACGTCGGACAGGCCCGCGTAGCGGATCTTGCCCGCGCGCACCAGGTCGTCCAGCGTGCGCAGCACTTCCTCCGCGGGGGTGACGCGGTCCCAGGTGTGCAGCAGGTACAGATCGATGTAGTCGGTGCCCAGGCGGCGCAGCGAGCCCTCCACCGCGCGCAGGATATTCTTGCGCCCGTTGCCGCCGGCGTTGGGGTTGCCCGGCTCGGCGTTGTAGCTGAACTTGGTGGTCAGCACCACGCGGTCGCGGCTGCCGCTGTCGGCGACGAAGCGGCCCAGCAGGGTTTCGCTCTGGCCCTCGGTGTACAGGTCGGCGGTGTCGATGAAGTTGCCGCCGGCGGCCAGGTAGCGGTCGAACATGGCGCGTGCGGTGGCCTCGTCCGAACCCCAGCCCCAGCTCTCGCCGAAGGTCATGGTGCCCAGTGCGAGGCGGCTGACACGCAGGCCGGAACGGCCGAGGGTGAAGTACTCCAACGACATGGCGAATCTCCGGTGGGTGAATGGGACGACGCCAGTCTGCGCCGCTCGATTGCACCGAAAAACCGCCATCCGCTTTATGCTTTATGAAGTTTTACTAATCAGTAGCCAGGTCCTTCATGCGTGACGACTACGCCTTGCGCGCCTTCCGCGCCATCGCCGAACACGGCAGCTTCACCCGCGCCGCGGCGGCGCTGGACGTTACCGCCTCGGCGCTGAGCCAGACCTTGCGCCAGCTGGAAAGGCAGCTCGGTATACGCCTGCTCCATCGCACCACGCGTCGCGTGGGACTCACCGAAGCAGGCCAGGAACTGCTGCAGCGGATCGCCCCGGCGCTGAAGGAGCTGGATGCGGCGATGGACGCGCTGCGCCAGCACGGCGACCGTCCCGCCGGCCTGCTGCGCCTCACCGTGCCGGACGTGGTGGCGATCGCCCTGCTCGACCCGCTGCTGGGCGAATTCATGGCGCGCTGGCCGGACGTGAAGCTGGACATCCACGTGGACAATGGCCTCAACGACCTGATCGCCGAGGGTTTCGACGCCGGCATCCGCCTCGGCGAACGCCTGCAGCGCGACATGGTGGCCGTGCCGGTCAGCGGTCCGCTGCGCTCGGTGGTGGTGGGCTCGCCCGCCTACTTCGCAAGCCATGGCCGGCCGAGGCAGCCGCGCGAACTGGAGGCCCACGACTGCATCAATTTCCGTCAGCTCAGCAGCCGCGCGCTGTACCGCTGGGAGTTCGCGCACCGCAGCGGCCCGCGCAGGGGCCAGTGGTTCGAGCTGCCGGTGGATGGCCGGCTCACCGTGAACCACGTGCCGCTGGCGGTGCGCGCCGCGGTCGAGGGCGCCGGGCTGGCCTGCGTGCTGGAACCCTTCGCGCGCGACGCACTGGCCGACGGCCGGCTGGAAAGCGTACTCGACGACTGGCTGCCGCCCTTCGACGGCTTCCACCTCTATTACCCCAGCCGCTTCCAGGTGCCGCCGAAGCTGCGCGTGTTCATCGATTTCCTGCGGGAGCGCAGGCACGCGGCCGAAGCGGTACAAGGCTCCGGCCGCACGAGACGCGAAGCTCAGCGATAGCGCCAGCGTCCCTCGACCCAGACATGGCCAGGTGCCCAGTAACCGGGCACCCACACGCGGGCGTGGCGCGGCGCCACCACCACGCAGCCAGTAAGCGCGGCACTGCCGCCAATCAACGCGGCAGCGATCAGGCAGGTGGACAGGAAACGACGCATGGCGCACTCCTCGCGGTGGGATGTGCTGCGAAGAACGCCTCGCCCCGCGCCACGATGACGGGCATCGTGGCGTTTCCCGCACGCAGTTCAGCCGGCCCTCATCTGCCCGGCCGGGGCGGACCGGACTCAGGTTCTTGCGGCGCGCCTCACGGCGTGCGTGACGCGATGGATCAGCCGCGCGGCGACGCGTGCGGTGACTTTGTCGCGGTCATGCGGCGGCGACAGCTCGGCCACGTCCAGTACCTTCACCTTGCCGGTAGCGGCGATCGCGTCGAGCAGTGGCTCGACCACTTCCAGCGGCACGCCGCGCGCGCTGGGCGCGCTGACGCCGGGAGCCATCGCATGCGGCAGCGCATCCAGGCAGATGGTCTGGTAGATCACATCCACGTTCGCCAGCCTCGCCTGCAACTCCGCGATGCGCGCGGGCAGATCGAGCAGCCCCAGTTCGTCGTCGTGCACGTAGTGCACGCCGAGTTCGTCGGCGGTGTCGAACAGCACGCGCGTGTTCGCCGAGGCGCTGATGCCGTAGACGCAGTAATCCAGCGGCAGGCCCAGCGCGGCCGCGTGCCCGATCGCCTGCAGGAACGGCGTGCCGGAGCTGCCCCGGTCCTGCCGGCGCAGGTCGAAGTGCGCATCGATGTTGACGATGGCCACGCGCGGGTGTCGCTCACCGAGATGCCGCGCCAGGCCCTGATAGGTGGCGAACGCGATCTCATGGCCGCCGCCCAGGCCTACCGGCAGGTGGCCGGCGTCGAGCAGCGCGGCCAGCGTTTCGGCGTAGCGCTGCTGCGCGCCCTCGAGGTCGCCGTCGACCACGTCGACCGTGCCGGCGTCGTACAGCGGCGTGTCGTCCAGCAGCGGCAGGTTGGACAGCATCGTGCGCAATGCGGCGGGGCCTTCCGCCGCACCGGTGCGGCCGCCGTTGCGCCGCACGCCCTCGTCGCTGGCGAAGCCCAGCACCGCCACGCCGGGCGCGGCGCCGGCCACGGGCTCGCGCACCCACTGGTGCCAGCGCCGCGTGGCGGGGCCTTCCGGCAAGTCGACGCGCCCGCTCCAGCCATTCATGGCGACACCCGGCGCTGGCGACGAACAAGCTGGTTCATGGACTGCTCCGTTGCGAGATGCGCGCATTGTAGGAGCTTGCTGCATGCCTCGGCATGGTGGCCGCGGCAAGGCAGCGCGAGCCATGCATTGTTACCGAGCAGGCTGCTGGCGCCGTGCTCGCATCCGCTTCACCCTGACCGCCGCAGCATGGGGCATGGCGAAGAAAACCGGTGAACGCATCCCGAAGCTGCGCCTGCGCCTGGCCACGCCCGCCGACGTGCCGGCGCTGGTCGAGCTCACCGCGCGCGTCTACACGCCCGAATGGGGCCATTCGGCGGAGATGCTGCGCTCCCAGCAGACACACTTTCCGCAAGGCCAGTTCGTGGTGGAGTACGAGGGCAAGGTGGTGGGCTACTGTGCCACTTTCCGCACCGACGAAGCCACCGCGCTGGCGCCGCACAGCTGGATGCAGATCACCGGCGGCGGCATGGCCTCGCGCCACAAGCCGGACGGCGACTGGCTGTACGGCATGGAGGTGGTGGTGCATCCGGATTCCCGCCGCATGCGCATCGGCCAGCGCCTGTACCAGGCGCGCAAGCGGTTGTGCATGGACCTCAAGCTGCGCGGCATCGTGTTCGGCGGGCGCATCCCGGGGCTGGCGCGCAACCTGCAGCGCTACGGCAGTGCGGAGGCCTACGTGCAGACGGTGCTGGAAGGCCGGCGCCGCGACCTCACGCTGAGCTTCCAGCTCGCGAACGGCTTCGAGGTGATCGGCCTGTTGCGCGACTACGTGCCCTCGGACCACGAATCGCTGGGCTGGGCCGTGCACCTGGTATGGCGCAATCCGCTGCTGCTCGACCAGCCCGACATCCCATCGATCCCCTCGCCGCGCCAGCTGCCCGACATGGTGCGGGTGGCGTCGGTGCAATACCTGCAGCGGCGCATCGCCTCGTTCGAGGAATTCGCCACCCAGGTCGAGTACTTCACCGACATCGCCGCCGACTACAACGCGGATTTCGTGGTGTTCCCCGAGTTGATCACCCTGCAGCTGCTTTCGATCGAGAACACCGAGCTGCCGGCCACCGACACGATCCGCAAGCTCAGCCAGTACACGCCGCAGGTGAAGGAGCTGTTCGGCCGACTGGCGGTGCACTACAACATCAACATCGTCGCCGGCACCCACCCCACCGAGCAGGCCAACGGCGACATCCACAACGTCTGCTACGTGTGCCTGCGCGACGGCTCGATCCACGAGCGCGAAAAGCTGCACCCCACGCCCAGCGAGCGCATCACCTGGAAGATCACCGGCGGCGAGAGCGCCGCCACGGTGCTGACCGACTGCGGACCGGTCGGCGTGATGATCTGCTACGACAGCGAGTTCCCCGAGGTGGCGCGGCACCTGGTGGACCAGGGCGCGCTGATCCTGTTCGTGCCGTTCTGCACCGACGTGCGCGAAGGCTACCTGCGCGTGCGCTACTGCGCGCAGGCACGCGCGGTGGAAAACCAGTGCTACGTGGTGCTCTCCGGCAACGTGGGCAACCTGCCCGGGGTCAACAATTTCGACATCCAGTACGGCCAGAGCTGCATCCTCACGCCCTGCGACTTCCCGTTCGCGCGCGACGGCATCGCCGCCGACTCCACGCCGAACAGCGAGACCGTGCTGTTCGCCGACCTGCGGCTGGAGAGCCTGGCCAGTGCTCGCAACGCCGGCGCGGTGCAGAATCTCAAGGATCGCCGCTTCGACCTGTACGAGACGCGCTGGCTGCCCAAGCCGCAGGCGGGCTAACGACGATGCGCCGCGCTCTGCGATAATCGCTGGATGCCTGAGCCCGCGCCGAAATCGCCCAATCCTCGTCTGCAGGCCCTGCTGGGCCACGAGTTCTTCGCCCCGATGCAGTGGAAACGGCGCATCGCGCTGTGGAGCGGCGCGATCCTGGTGGCGCTGGCGGCGATCCTGTTCGCCAAGGCCAGCAATTGGGCCTATGCACTGTTCCAGCAGATCCTTGTGTACGGCGTGTGGATACCGCTGTTGATCACGCCGGTGGTGTTCGGGCTGCTGGCCTGGGCCACCGAGGGGCGGCTGCGTGCCACGCGCGGCAGCGGCATCCCCCAGGTGATCGCCACCATGCACATCGAGGACGAAGGATTCCGCCAACGCATGCTGGCGCTGCCCATCGCGGCCTGCAAGATGCTGCTGACCCTGATCGCGCTGGCGGTGGGCGCCTCCATCGGCCGCGAGGGCCCAACCGTGCACGTGGGCGCGGGCCTGTTCTACTCGCTGGGCCGGCGCTTCGGTTTCACCGACCCCAAGGCCGCGTCGCGCTTCATCCTCGCGGGCGGTGCGGCGGGCATCGCGGCGGCCTTCAACACGCCGCTGGCCGGCGTGGTGTTCGCCATCGAGGAACTGGCCGGCACGTTCGAGCACCGCTTCAGCGGCCTGCTGCTGACCGCGGTGATCGTGGGCGGTGTGGTGTCGCTGGGCATCATGGGCAACTACTCGTACTTCGGCGAGGTGCAGGCCGACCTGCTGCTGGGGCACGCCTGGCTGGCGGTGCTGCTGTGCGGCGTCGTCTGCGGCCTGCTGGGCGGCCTGTTCGCGCGGCTGGTCCTGCTCAGCCGCAGCGGCCCCCTGGCCATGATCGGCCGGTTGCGCGCGCGTTGGCCGGTGCTGTTCGCCACCGGCTGCGGGCTGGCGCTGGCGGTCATCGGCGTGCTCTCGCACAACAGCGTCTACGGCACCGGCTACGACCAGGCGCGCGCCTTCGTGCAGGAAGCCTCGGTAACGCCCGGCGAAGGCTTCGGCATCGTCAAGCTGCTCGCCAACGTGGTCTCGTACTGGGCCGGCATCCCTGGCGGCATCTTCTCGCCGGCACTGGCGGTGGGCGCGGGCCTGGGCCACAACATCGCCCATCTGCTGCCGCATGCGCCGGAGGCGGCGGTGGTACTGCTGGGCATGAGCGCCTACCTGTCCGGCGTCACCGGCGCCCCGCTCACTTCGGCGGTGATCGCGATGGAACTGACCGACAACCAGGACATGGTGATACCGATCATGGCCGCCTGCCTGCTCGCCCGCGCCGCAGCGTCGATCTTCAGCCCCACGCCGGTGTACAAGGATTTCGCCGAGCGCATGGTGCGCGACTTCGAACAACAGCACATGGGGCAGGCACCGGCCGACGGCGAGGTGGATGAACCGAAGCCCGAACACGTCGGCGCCACCAGCGCCTATGGCGAGGGCGCCTATGGCGAGCCCGTGGCGGCGTCCGACGAGACGACCGAAGACCCATGACGGCCCCCCGCTGGGATCTGCTGCTCACCCACGCAAACCTCGCGTGCTTCGCTGGTGACGCGCCGTTCGGCCTGGTGGAGGATGCCGCGCTGGCCTGCGCCGATGGCCGCATCGCATGGCTCGGGCCGATGCGCGAGCTGCCCGCCGACGCGCAGGCCGCGTGCGTCGAGGACCTCGGCGGCGCGCTGGTTACGCCGGGCCTGGTCGATTGCCATACCCACCTGGTGTTCGGCGGCGACCGCGCCAACGAGTTCGACATGCGCCTGAATGGCGCCGGCTACGAGGAGATCGCCCGTGCCGGCGGCGGCATCGTGTCCAGCGTGCGCGCCACCCGCGCGGCCGACGAGGACGCGCTGTTCGCCCAGTCGCTGCCGCGCGCCCGCGCCCTGCTCGCCGACGGCGTCACCACGCTGGAGGTCAAGTCGGGCTACGGGCTGGAACAGGAGGCCGAACGCCGCATGCTGCGCGTGGCGCGGCGCATCGGCCGCGAACTCGGCATCACCGTGCGCACCAGCTTCCTGGGCCTGCACGCCTTGCCGCCCGAATACAGCGAGCGCCGCGACGACTACGTGGCCCTGGTCTGCGACGAGATGCTGCCCGCGCTGGCGGCCGAAGGTCTGGTCGACGCGGTGGATGCGTTCTGCGAGCGCATCGCCTTCACGCCCGCGGAGACGCGGCGCCTGTTCGAGCGCGCCGGGCAGCTCGGCCTGCCGGTGAAGCTGCACGCCGAGCAGCTGTCCGACCAGGGCGGTGCCGCGCTGGTGGCACGCTTCGGCGGCCTTTCCGCCGACCACCTGGAACACCTGGGCGATGCGGGCGTCGCCGCGATGGCGAAGGCCGGCACCGTGGCCGTGCTGCTGCCCGGCGCGTTCTACGCGTTGCGCGAAACCCGCCTGCCGCCGGTCGCCGCGCTGCGCGGACACGGCGTGCCGATCGCCATCGCCACCGACTGCAACCCCGGCACGTCGCCGCTGCTCTCGCTGCGGCTGGCCGCGAACATGGCCTGCACGCTGTTCCGCCTCACGCCCGAGGAAGCGCTGCGCGGCGTCACCGTCAACGCGGGCCGCGCGCTTGGCCTTGCCGATCGCGGCACGCTCGCCCCGGGCCAGCGCGCGGATCTCGTGGCGTGGCACGCAAGGCAACCGGCCGAGCTGTGCTACTGGATCGGCGGCAATCTGGTGCGCCAGGCGTGGGTCAACGGAAAGCCCGTGTAGGAGCGCACCCTGTGCGCGAATGCCCTGGTCTCGAATCGAAGCAAGAGCATTCGCGCACAGGGTGCGTTCCTACGCACGCGTGCCGAGTCGCGCCAGCACCGCATCGAAGAATTCCATCGGCAATTCGGCACGCACCGGCACCCGCCACCAGTGCGGCTGCGCGAAGCCGGAGCACTTCACCGCGTCCTTGTCGGTCATCAGCACCGGCAGCCCGTCGCCGAAGGCGAGGTCGGACGCCACGAAGGCGTGATGGTCGGGAAACGCATGCCCGACCACTTCGATGCCTGCATCACGCAAGCTGGCGAAGAAGCGCGCGGGGTTGCCGATGCCGGCCACGGCGTGCACGCGCCTGCCCGTGAAATCCGCAAGCGGCTGCCGCCGCACGCCATCGAGCGTCGCCGCATCGCCCCCGGCGAGCCGCATGGGGTACTCGCCGGCCTGCGGCGTGCCGCCGTTGCAGACGCGCAAATCCACGCGCGACAGCCGGCGCAGCGGTTCGCGCAAGGGGCCCGCAGGCAGCAGGCGGCCGTTGCCGAAGCGGCGTCCACCGTCGATCACGCAGATCTCCACGTCGCGGGCCAGGCGGTAATGCTGCAGGCCATCGTCGGCGATCACCAGATCGCAGCCATCCGCCACCAGCCGTTGCGCCGCCGCGGGGCGGTCGCGCCCCACCGCCACCGGCACGCCGCTGGCGTGGATCAGGCAGGGTTCGTCGCCCACCATGGCGGGGTCGGGCGTCCCCTTCAGCAGCATCGGCCCTCGCTGGCGCCCGCCATGGCCGCGGCTGACCACGCCGGGGCGGAAGCCGCGCGCGCGCAAGGCTTCCCCCAACGCGATGGTCAACGGCGTCTTGCCGGTGCCGCCCGCGGTGAGGTTGCCGATCACGATCACCGGCACCGGCAGGCGCACGCGGCGCAACAACCCGGCGCGGTAGAGCACGCGGCGCAGCGCGCCGAGCGCGCCGTACAGGCCGGCCAGCGGCCACGTCCACCACGGGCTGCGGCCGGTGCCGTACCAGATCGTGCTGAGTTCGTCGGCGAGCGCCACGGGCGCCTCAGTCGCCGCCCTGACCCGCATCATGGAACTGCATGCGGTGCAGTGCGGCGTAGTGGCCAGCCAGTGCCAGCAGCTCGGCGTGGCTGCCGCGTTCCACGATGCGGCCCTGCTCCATCACCGCGATCTGGTCGGCGCCCTCGATGGTGGAGAGGCGGTGGGCGATCACCAGGGTGGTGCGGTCGCGCATCAGCTGCTGCAGCGCCTGCTGGATCAGCCGTTCCGATTCGGTGTCCAGCGCGCTGGTGGCTTCGTCCAGCACCAGGATCGGCGCGTTCTTGAGGATGGCGCGGGCGATCGCGATGCGCTGGCGCTGGCCGCCGGACAAATTGTTGCCGTGCTCGCCGATGTGGGTGTGGATGCCCTTGGGCAGGCGCCCGATGAATTCCATCGCGTTGGCCGCCTCGGCCGCGGCCACGATCTCCGCTTCGCTGGCGCCGGCCAGCTCGCCATAGGCGATGTTGTTCGCCACGGTGTCGTCGAACAGCACCACGCTCTGGCCCACCCAGGCGATCTGCCGGCGCAGCGAAGCCAGGGTGTAGTCCTCGTAGTTCTCGCCGTCCAGCACGATGCGGCCGCCGCTGGGTTCGTTGAAGCGCGGCAACAGGCTGACCAGGCTGCTCTTGCCGCTGCCCGAGCGTCCCACCAGGGCGGTGACCGTACCCGGCGCGCAATGCAGGTCCACGCCACGCAGCGCCGGGAAACCGTTGCGCACATAGGTGAGCTGCACGTTCTCGAAGCGCAGGTCGCCGCGGGTGCGTTCCAGCACGCGGGTGCCGTGGTCGGTCTCGGGCGGCAGGTCGATGATCTGGAACAGGTCTTCTGCCGCGGACATGCCGCGCTGGATGTTCGACTGCACGTTGGTCAGGCGCTTCAGCGAAGGGAGCATCGTGCCCATCGCGGTGAGCACGGCGAAGAACACGCCCGGCGACATCTGATTCAATACCTGCGGCCGCGTGCCCAGGAACACCAGCGCGGCCAGCGCAAAAGCCGCCACCAGCTGGACGGTGGAGCTGGACGCAGCGTTCGTCGCGGAGATTTTCAGGTTGAGCCGACGGGTATACCGGGTCACTTCGTCGAAGCGGTCGACTTCGTGCGCCTGGCCCCCGTAGATGCGCACCTCGCGATTCGCGCCCACGGATTCCTCCACGGTTCCGGCGACCGAACCCATGGTGCCCTGGATGCGTCGGCTGATCTGCCGGTAGCGGCGGCTGACCACCGTGGCCACCACGGCGATCGCCGGCACCAGTATCAGCAGCGACAACGTGAGATAGGCACTGGTGCTCAGCATCACGTAGAACATGAAGATAACGGTGAGCCCGTCGGTGACGCCGACCTTGGCCGCGTCGCTGGCAGCCGCGGCCACCTGTTCGCTGGTGTAGGTGATGCGGGATATCTGCTGGCCCGACGGTTCGCTGCCGAAGAACGTCGACGGCAGCCTCGTGTAGGCCGCGAACACATCCCGCTGGATCGACTGCACCACGTGCCGGCCGATGTAGGAGACGCCGTAGCTGCTGGTGAAGGTGCCGCAGGAGCGAACGAAGAAAATGCCGACGATCCAGATCGGCATCCAGAAGATCAGGTACGGATCCTTCTGCACGAAAAGGTTGTCGATCATCGGCTTCAGCAACTTGGTAAACGTCGCCAGGCCGCCGCCGTCGAGGATCATGCCGACCACCGCAACCACGCCAACCGCCCAGTAGCGCCTGGTGTACCCGAGCAGCCGCTTGTAGACACGCCAGGTCTGCGCGTCCCAGATCGCCGTCTTGCCTCCGCTCATTGCACCCCGCCCGGCTTGTCGGGCGTGGTGGCGATCGACAGGCGCGTGAAGCCGAGCTGGCCCAGCGCGTCCATCGCGGTCACCACGCTCTGGTGCGAGGACAGCGCGTCGGCGCGGATCGTCACTGGGCGGTCGTGGTCGCCGTTCGCGTTGGCCGCGATCGCCTGCTTCAGCGCATCGACGCTGCGGCCCGGCACCGCGTCGCTGCCGACCCAGTAGCTGCCGTCGCGGTCGACCGTGATGGTGAGCGCGGGGGCGTTCATGTCGCGGTCCTGCACGCTGGCGTTGGGCAGGGTGACCTGCATGCGCGAGTGCTGGATGAAGGTGCTTGTGAGCACGAAGAACATCAGCAAGGTGAGCAGCACGTCGATCAACGGCACCACGTTGATCTCGAACTCGTCCCCGCGACGGTCGTTGCCGATGCGCATGCGCTCAGCCCGCGCCCGGCGCGACGGTCGCGGGCGCGCGGCGCGGCCGCGCCGAGGCCGGCGGATGGAGGGTGAGCTCGTCCAACAGCGCGGTGGCCTGCTTCTCCATCTGCACGCAATAGCCGGCCACGCGCGAACGGAAGTACCGGTGCAGCACGTAGGCGGGAATCGCCACGGTGAGGCCGGAGGCAGTACAGATCAGCGCCTCGCCGATGCCGCCGGCCATCTTCGCCGGATCGCCGATGCCGCCGGCCATCACCTGCATGAACATCCGGATCAGGCCGATCACGGTGCCGAACAGGCCCAGCAGCGGGCCGATCAGCGCGATCGTGCCCAGCGTGCTGAGGTAGCGCTCCATCTCGTGCACGATATGGCGGCCGGTATCCTCGATGCGTTCCTTGATCAGCTCGCGCGACTGGCCGCGCACCGCCAGCGCGGCGGCCAGCAGCTCACCCAGCGGCGAGCCGTTCGACAGCGCTTCCAGGTGCTTCGGATCGAGCTGGCCGGCGCGTGCCCACTGACGCACCTCCTCGCCCAGTCCCGGCGGCAGCACGGCCTTGCGCCGCAGCGTCCAGCAACGCTCCAGCACGATCGCCAGCGCCACCAGCGAGCACACCAGGATGGGCAGCATCGCCCAACCGCCAGCCATCAGGATATCGAGCACGTTCGTCCCACCGGGCGTTCAAAACAGAGAGGCCGCATCATAGCAGCCGTTCCAGCCGGTTCCGTGGCGGCCGTGGCAGTCCAAGAACATGACCGGCGAGTCACGGCATCTCGCGCCAGTAGCGTGGATCGCGCAGTCGCCAGCGCCCGCTGACGCGTGCCGGCGTGCCGGCGGGGAAAGCGAGGCCGACCGCGCCGCTGTCGGCCGTATTCAGCACCGCCACTCCCCTTTCGGCATAGCGCGCCATCACCTCGGGCTTCGGGTGCCCGAAACGATTGCGCCAGCCGGCCGAGACGACGGCGAGCGGCGGCGCCACCGCGTCGATGAAATCCCCGCTCGACGAGGTCTTGCTGCCATGGTGCGGCACCAGCAGCACCGGCGCCGGCCCATCGCCCAGCGCCGCCGCCACCTGCGGCTCGACCTTCGCCGTGATGTCGCCGGTGAGCAGCAGGCGGCCACCCCCGCCCTCCACCAGCAGCACGCAGGAGCGGTCGTTGCCCTTGCCCGCCACGCCCGGCGCCGGGCCCAGCACCCGGAAGTGCACGCCGTCCCAGTCCCATGCCTGGCCGCTGGCGCAGGCTGCCATCGGCACGCGCATGCGCTCCGGCTCGCCTGCGTAGCGGCGCGCCGCCGGAAAAGCGGCGGCCACGGCCGGCGCGCCGCCGGCATGGTCGTTATCAGCATGACTCACCATCAGCATGTCCAGCCGCGCGACGCCCAGGGCATGGATCGCCGGCAGCACCGCCGCCTCGCCGAGGTCGAAGCCGGACGGGTAGCGCGCTCCGGCGTCGTACAGCAGCACGTGGCCGCGGGTACGCAGCAGCACCGACAGGCCCTGCCCCACGTCCAGCACCCAGGCTTCGAACGCCCCCGCCGCCGGCTTCGGCAGGGGCGGCCACAGCAGCGGCAGGAACAGCAGCAGGCCCAGCGCACGCAACGGCATGCCACGCGGCAGGAACAGCCACAGCGCGCCCAGCATGGCCAGCAGCAGCGTCCACGGCGCCGACGGCGGCAGATACCAGTGTGCGCCGGGCCAGGTCGCCATCGTTTCCAGCAGCCACCACTGCGCATGCGCCAGCTGCGCCGCCAGCCACAGCACCGGCGTGGCCAGCGGCGGACAGAGCCCCAGGCACAGCATGCCCAGCAACGCGCATGGCACGATCACGAAGCTCACGAACGGCACCGCCACCAGGTTGGACAGCGCGCCCACCAGCGAGGCTTCGCCGAAGAACCACAACGTCAGCGGCAGCAGCGACACCGTCATCAGGATCTGCCCCGAGGTGAGTTCATGCAGGAAGGCGCGCAGGCCACGGCCGCGCGACTGCAGGCACAGCATCAGCAGCGCCACGCCGGTGAACGACAGCCAGAAGCCCGCCGCCAGCACCGCCAGCGGATCGAAGACGAGGATCGCGATCATCGCCAGCGCCAGCGATTGCGCGCCGCTGCCGCCGCGGCGGCTGCAGCGCGCCAGCGCCACCACCGCGATCATCAGCAAGGTGCGCACGGTGGGCAGGCCGAGGCCGGCCAGGGCGCTGTAGAGGCCCGCCGCCAGCAGGGCGCCGGCCGCCTGCGCCTGCACCCGCGGCAGGCGCAGGGCCAGCCCCGGCCACAACAGGTACAGGGCCGCTGCCAGCCACGCGCCGAACACCGCCGCCACGCCCACGTGGAAACCGGAGATCGCGATCAGGTGCGGGATGCCGTTGGCCCGTGCCACCTCCCAGTCGTGCTGGCCGAGGCCCCGCGTGTCGCCCACCGAGAATGCCTGCAGCAGCACCGCGTCGTGCGGGTCGGACACCCGTGCGGCGATGCCCCGGGCGATCGCATCGCGCACGCCGTCCACGCACCGCCCCTCGGCAAGCAGGGCATTGCCGGGATCCTCTCGCACATAGCCGGTGGCCACGATGCGGCGCTGCAAGGCCGTGCGCTCGCCGTCCGCGGCGCCCGGATTGAGCAGGCCGCGCGGGCGCTTCAGCCGCAGCAGCAGGCGCCAGCGCCCGCAGGGCTGCAGCGGCGGCGCCCCGTCGTACCATGACACCATCATCCGGCCGCGCAGCGGTACGGGTCCGCCATCCAGCTCGGCGTGTTCGGCAACGAAGACGAAGCGGGTGGCGTCGTCGCGCAGCAGCGGCAATTCGGCCACGCGGCCGGTCACCGCGAAGTCGCGCCCTTCCAGCGCGCGCGGCAGGCGCGCATCCATCGCGCCGGCACCGGCACACATCGCCCACAGCGCACCGACGCAGCCGCACGACGGCAAGCGCCAGCGCGGCCAGCACCAGAACGCCACGGCGACGACCCACAGCAGCGAGGCCGTGCACCAGCGTGGCGGCAGGGCCGGCAACCACTGCACCGCGAGCACGCCGACGAGCAGCGCAGGCGCAGCCGACGTCGCAGCGAATGGTTTGCGGTTTGCCTGCGCCATGCCCGTGGCCCCCGTCGAGGGTCGAGGCTAGCGCGTCGCCGGAGCGGGCCAGGACGAAAAACGTGTAGGCGCCGGTCGCTTGGGCGCGCGAAGCCGCCCGGCCCGCTAAACGGACCGGACGGCTTCGCGCAATACCCCCCCGTGCAGCACCAGGGTGCGATCCATCCGCCCCGCAAGGCGATGGTCATGGGTGACCAGGACGAAGCTGGTACCCACCTCGCGATTGAGCTCGATCATCAGCTCGTAGACCTGGGCCGCGTTGCCCTCGTCGAGGTTGCCGGTGGGCTCGTCGCCCAGCACGCAGGCGGGCTTGGTGACCAGCGCGCGCGCCACTGCGCAGCGCTGGCGCTCGCCGCCGGAAAGTTCGGCCGGCTTGTGGTGGGTCCGCGCGCCCAGCCCCACCCGTTCGAGCAGGGCACGGGCCTGCTTCTGCGCCTCGGCGATCGCGACGCCGCGGATCAGCAGCGGCATGCACACGTTCTCCAGCGCGGTGAACTCCGGCAGCAGATGATGGAACTGGTAGACGAACCCCAGCGAACGATTGCGCACGCGGCCACGCTCGGCGTCGGAGAGTTTGGACAACTGGCGGCCGTCCACCTCCACCTCGCCCGCGGAAAGCGTATCCAGCCCGCCCAGGATATGGAGCAAGGTGCTCTTGCCGGTGCCGGAGGCACCGACGATGGCCATCGTCTCGCCGCGCCTCAGCTCGAAGCTGACGTCGCTGAGCACCGGGGTGTTGAGGCCGCTCTCGGTGTAGGTCTTGGCCACGCGATGGGCGCGCAGCACGCAATCGTTCGAGGCCATCGGGGCGCTCTCTTTCCGGGTGGTCTCACTCATAGCGCAGCGCCTGCGCCGGCTGCGTGCGCGAGGCGCGCCACGCGGGATACAGGGTGGCCAGCAGCGAGAATGCGAAGGTGACCAGGGCCACCCAGCCCACGTCGTGCCATTCGAGCCGGCTGGGCACCTCGCTGATGTAGTACACGTCCGGAGACAGGAACTGCACGTGGAAGACGTGCTCGATCACCTTCACGATGCCCGGCAGCTTCCAGGACAGCAGCGAGCCCAGGCTGACGCCGAAGCCGATGCCGACCAAACCCACCAGCAGGCCCTGCACCATGAACATGCCCATCACGCTCTTTGGCGTGGCGCCCAGCGTGCGCAGGATCGCGATGTCGGCCTGCTTGTCGGTGACCAGCATCATCAGCATCGAGACCAGGTTGATCACCGCCACCAGGATGATCAGCGACAGGATGACGCCCATCACCTTCTTTTCCATTGAGATCGCGGAGAACAGGTTCGCATTGGTCTGCTCCCAGGTCTGCACCTGGTAGATCTGGCCCAGCCGGTCGGCCAGTTCGTGCGCCACCGGGCGCGCGTTGAACAGGTCGTCCAGCTTCAGGCGGATGCCGCTGGGGCCGCTGAGGCTGTTGAGTTTCTCGGCGTCCCGGATGTTGACCAGGGCAAGGCCGGAGTCGAACTGCTCCATGCCCATCGCGAAGGTGCCGACCACGTGGAAGCCGCGCATGCGCGGCACGCCGCCGAACGGCGTGGCGCGGAATTCCGGCACCGCCAGCACCACCTGGTCGCCCACGCCCACGCCGAGCTGGGTGGCGAGATCCTGGCCCAGCACGATGTTCCAGCTGCCCGGCGTGAGCGCGTCGAGCTTGCCGTGCACCATGTGCCGGCCGATGTCGACCACCTTGGGCTCCAGCGCGGGATCGATGCCGCGCACCATCGCCGCGGCCGGCGCGCGGCCCTGCAGCAGCGCCTGGATTTCCACGTAGGGCGCGGCACCCTTCACGTGCGGGTTCGCCTGGGCGATCTGCAGCGCGCGCGGCCAGTCCTCGATGCTCTGGCCGACGCCGGAGATGGTGGCGTGCGAGATCGCGCCGAGGATGCGCGTCTTCATCTGGTAGTCGAAGCCGTTCATCACCGACATCACCGTGATCAGCGCGATCACGCTGATCGAGATGCAGACGATGGAGACGGCCGAGATGAAGGAGATGAACTGGTTGCGCCGCTTGGCGCGGGTGTAGCGCAGGCCGATGAAAAGCTCGAGCGGTCGGAACATGGGCGGTCGCAGTGTAAGAGTCTGCTTATGTTCCCCAAGCACTCCGCGCCGGGATCTGTTTGCGCGCAGGCCAAGGAAGAACGAGGGAGTGGACGTCGGTCCACGACTGAGTGATGACGCAGGGATGCGGGCAAACAGCCCCGGCCCTGCAGGTTGTCATCGGGTGGCCGTCAGGCGGCAGCGCGCGGCTTGACCTGACGACCAGTCAGGCACTGCGCCACGCACTGCCGCCTGACGGCCACTCGATGACAACGCGGGGTACTTGGGGAACATAAGCAGACTCTTGATGGGCGGCTTGCCCGGAAGACCCGGCATTATCCGGCATTCGCTCGGACAGCGCAGGGACCGCAAAGTGCCGGCGGAGGCGTGGGTTCAGATGCGCGGCACGGCTTCGCCCGGCTGCATCGTGGCCAGCCGCATGCGCAAGCGGCGGCGGATGTCCGCATCGCTGTTGTCCGGTGCCAGCAGCAGCACCTGCTCGCCCAGCGAAGCCGCCCACAACCGCAGCAGGATGCACGCACCCAGCACGCGGAACGACACCAGGGTGGCGGGTGCGTCACTGTGGTCGACAAGATGCAGGCTCCAGCCGCCCTCGCCGCTCCAGCCCGCCGCCCGCACCGGCGTGGCCGACCAGCGCCGCAAAGCGCGATACGCGGCCAACGCGATGGCGGCGGCCAGCACCACCTTCAGCGACCACGGCAGGCCGCACAGCAGCACCGCCAGCATGGCCAGCACCGTCACCACCGACAGCAGGCGCGGCAGCCAGCGCGAGGGGCGGTACTCAAAGCCGATGGCGGGCGCGGATGTCATCGATGATCGCCTGCCAGTCCGGCCGCGGCGCCCGGGCATGGCCCATCACCCAGTCCCACAGGTCGGGATCCTGCACGTCCAGCAGTTCGTCGAAGGCCTGCCTTTGGGCCTCGCCGGCATGCGGGAAGGCTTCGTCCAGCCAGCCCCCGAGCAGCGCGTCGAGCTCGCGGGTGCCGCGGCGTGTGCGCCAGCGCAGGCGCCCGCTCTTATCCATGGCAGCTGGCGCGCAGCGCCGCGTTCGTCTCCTCTCCCCACCGGGGGCGAAGCCATGCTGCTTGCGAGCCACTGGCTCGCGCATGGCTGAGCGCCCGAGCGCTGACGCGAGGGCCGGGGGTTGCCTGGCGAGGAACGAGCCTAGCAACGGTTCGAGGTGAGGGGCCAATCCTGTGTCGAGTCGTCATCGGAAGCTTCCCTCGATCAATGTTCCCGCGAGCATCGCCCCCTCATCCGCCCTTCGGGCAGCTTCTCCCCGGAGGAGAGAAGGGAGAACGGTGTCGCCGCTTCGCGGCGACGCCTTCTTACGAGCGCCGCTCCACCATCAGCTTCTTGATTTCCGCGATGGCCTTGGCCGGGTTGAGACCCTTCGGGCAGGTGCGCGTGCAGTTCATGATGGTGTGGCAACGGTACAGCTTGAACGGATCCTCCAGGTCGTCCAGGCGCTCACCGGTGGCCTCGTCGCGGCTGTCCACGATCCAGCGGTAGGACTGCAGCAGGATCGCCGGGCCCAGGTACTTGTCGCCGTTCCACCAGTAGCTGGGGCAGCTGGTGGAGCAGCAGGCGCACAGAATGCACTCGTACAGGCCATCGAGTTTCTTGCGGTCTTCCGGCGACTGCAGCCGCTCCTTGTCCGGCACCGCGCTCTGCGTGCGCAGCCACGGCTTGATCGAGGCGTACTGGGCGTAGAAGTGGGTGAGGTCGGGCACCAGGTCCTTCACCACCGGCATGTGCGGCAACGGGTAGACCTTCACGTCGCCCGACGCCACCTTGTCGATCGCGCAGATGCAGGCCAGCGTGTTGGTGCCGTCGATGTTCATGGCGCACGAGCCGCAGATGCCCTCGCGACAGGAACGGCGGAGGGTCAGCGTGGGATCGATCTCGTTCTTGATCTTCAGCAACGCGTCCAGGACCATCGGGCCGCACGCGGCCATGTCCACCTCGTAGGTGTCGATGCGCGGATTCTGTCCGTCGTCCGGGCTCCAGCGGTAGATGCGGAAGGTGCGGGGCTTCTTCGCATCCTTCGCCGGATAGTGCCTGCCCGGCTGGATCTTGGAATTCTTGGGTAGCGAAAATTCTGCCATATGCTGAACCCTTCAATCTTGCATGTAGGAGGGGCTTCAGCCCCGATCACTGCCTGCTACGGATACCGGTCGCGGCTTGAAGCCGCTCCTACGGACGATCAATAGACGCGCTTCTTCGGCGGCACCATCTCGACCTCGTCGGTCAGGGTGTACATGTGCACCGGACGATAGTCGAAGCTGGTCTTGCCGTTCTCGTCCACCTTGACCATGGTGTGCTTCATCCATTCGGCGTCGTTGCGCTCCGGGAAGTCCTCGCGCGCGTGGGCGCCGCGGCTTTCCGGACGCTGTTCGGCCGAGTGCATGGTGCCCACCGCCTGGTCGAGCAGGTTGGCCAGTTCCAGCGTCTCGATCAGGTCGGAGTTCCACACCATGGAGCGGTCGCTGACGCGCACCTGCTTGAACGAGGCGTGCACGGCATCGATCTTGGCGCAGCCTTCCCTGAGGCTCTCGCCGGTACGGAACACCGCGGCATCCGTCTGCATGGTGCGCTGCATGTCGAGGCGGATCTTCGCGGTCGGCAGATCGCCGTCGGCATGGCGCAGGCCGTCGAAGCGGGCCAGCGCCTTGTCCAGCGCGCTGGCCGGCAGGTCCTTGTGCGCCGCGCCCGGCTTGATGAGCTCGGCGCAGCGATGTGACACCGCGCGACCGAACACCACCAGGTCGAGCAGCGAATTGGAGCCCAGGCGGTTGGCGCCGTGCACCGACACGCAGGCCGCCTCGCCGATGGCGAACAGGCCGGGTACCACCGCGTCGACGTCGTCGCCCTTCTTCTGCACCACCTCGCCGTGGTAGTTGGTCGGGATGCCGCCCATGTTGTAGTGCACGGTAGGCAGGATCGGAATCGGCTCCTTGGTCACGTCCACGCCGGCAAAAATGCGCGCCGACTCGGCGATGCCCGGCAGGCGCTCGTGAATCACCTCGGGGCCTAGGTGCATCAGGTTGAGGAAGGCGTGGTCCTTGTGCTCACCCACGCCGCGTCCCTCGCGGATCTCGATGGTGATAGCGCGGCTGACCACGTCGCGCGAGGCCAGGTCTTTCGCGCTGGGCGCATAGCGCTCCATGAAGCGCTCGCCGTTGGAATTGGTGAGGTAGCCACCCTCGCCGCGCACGCCTTCGGTGATAAGGCAGCCCGCACCGTAGATGCCGGTGGGGTGGAACTGCACGAACTCCATGTCCTGCAGGGCCAGGCCCGCACGCAGCACCATGCCGCCGCCGTCGCCGGTGCAGGTGTGCGCGGAAGTGGCGCTGAAGTAGGCACGGCCGTAGCCGCCGGTGGCCAGCACCACCGCCTGGCCGCGGAACAGGTGCAGCGTGCCTTCGTTCATGTCCAGCGCCAGCACGCCACGGCAGACGCCCTCTTCGTCGAAGATCAGGTCGATCGCGAAGTACTCGATGAAGAACGTGGCGTCGTGCGCCAGCGCCTGCTGGTACAGCGTATGCAGGATGGCGTGGCCGGTGCGATCGGCGGCGGCGCAGGTACGCTGCGCGGTGCCCTTGCCGTAGTGCGTGGTCATGCCGCCGAACGGACGCTGGTAGATGTGGCCATCCTCGGTGCGCGAGAACGGCACGCCGTAGTGTTCCAGCTCGTAGATCGAGGGGATGGCCTCGCGGCACATGTACTCGATCGCGTCCTGGTCACCCAGCCAGTCCGAACCCTTGATGGTGTCGTAGAAGTGGAAGCGCCAGTCGTCCTCGCCCATGTTGCCGAGCGCCGCGGCGATGCCGCCCTGCGCCGCCACGGTGTGCGAGCGGGTTGGGAACACCTTGGTGATGCACGCGGTCTTCAGGCCCTTTTCGGCGAGGCCGAAGGTAGCGCGCAGGCCGGCGCCGCCGGCGCCGACCACCACCACGTCGTACTTGTGCTGCTGGATCTTGTAGCTTTCCACGGTCTCACACTCCCAATGCGATGCGCAGCACGGCCAGCACGCCCGCGAGCGCGCACAGCACCGCGAGGAACTTGATCGCCACCAGCAGGACCACTTCCTTCCAGCGGGTATGCACGTAATCCTCGACCACCACCTGCAGCCCCAGCACGGCGTGCCAGAACATGGTGACGATGAACAGGATCAGCAGCAGAGCGTTCCACGGCTTCGCCACCGTGGCCCTGGCCATGGCGTAGTCGGCATGCAGCAACGACAGCACGGTGACCACGAACCACAGGCCGAGCAGGACCAGCGCGGCGGCGGTGCTGCGCTGCGTCCACCAGTGGCCCGCGCCCGCCTGGGCCGAGCCGTGCCCGCGCGCCTGCTTCAAGGGATTGCGCAGCTGACTGCGCACGTCGTCGGTACCGGCGCGGAGGTTCATGCCGCACCTCCCTGAAGCAGCACGCAGGCCCACACGAGGGCCACGAGCACGAAACTGCCGATCACCGAGAGCCAGCTCGAACGCACGAACTGCGGAATCGCGTAACCCGCGCCGGTGTCCTGCACCAGGTGACGGATGCCGTTGCACAGGTGATAGAACAGCGACCAGCTCCAGCCGACCAGCAGAAGGATGCCCAGCGGGCTGCCCATGCAGGTCTTGAACTGGGTGAAAGCAGCCTCGCCGGCGGCCAGCGCCAGCAGTCCCCAGACCACCATCAGCGTACCCACGGCCAGGGCGATGCCCGTGGCGCGATGCAGGATGGAAGTCACCATCTGCACTTGCCACCGGTATACCTGCAAGTGCGGAGAGAGCGGTCGTCGCGTGTCTGCCATGGCGGCTATCCTGAAGTGGAATCGCTGGAACTGTCTGCCAAGCCGAACCGCAATCGCGCGACGACAAGATGCCGCCACGCGACGCATCAGAAGTCGATGCAGCGTCCGTTCTTCTCCCAGTCGCCGTAGCGGGTGGGATCGGGGGCGGGCCGCTCCGTCGCCGTCTCCCCCTTCTCCCCCGCCGGCTGCATGGGCACGGCGACGGGCTCCGCGGGAACGGAAGCGGGTTTGGATTCGGCTGGACGCAAGGTGTCGGGCATGGTCGTTAACAAGCCGCGGAAGGTTAATACTTGCGGCAATGCCGCACAACCTTGACGAACGGCGCGAACACGGCATACGCCGCGTGCGGCACCGACTTGCGCCCCGCCTCCGCCGACCACACCTTAACTCTTCTATGCCTACTCCCCGCCAAGCCGAAACCCTGCTGATCGAAGGCCCCGACGCGCTCGCTTTCGCGCATGCGCAATTCAGCAGCAACCTGCAACCGCTCGCCGTTGGCGCATGGCAGTTCAGCGCGTGGCTGAGCGCACAAGGCCGCGTGCGCGCACTGTTCCATCTCGCGCGGCTCGACGAGCAACGACTGCTGCTGCTGCTGCGTGGCGGCGACGCGGCGGTGCTGGGCGAAGCGTTGCGTCGATTCGTGTTCCGCAGCCGGGTCACCCTGCAGGCCTCGCCCTGGCGCGTGCTCGCCACCGATGCCGCGTCGCCGCTGCATGCGGTGCGCATCGCACCAGACGCCATCGTGCTCGGTTGCGAAACGCACAGCCTGCGCCTTGCCAGCGGAGGGGAAAGCGACGACGGGTGGCGCCGGCCACAACTGCGACTCGGCTGGCCATGGCTGCCCGCCTCCGCGCTCGACAGCTTGCTGCCATCGGCGTTGTCGCTGCACCGACTGCAAGCCGTCGCGGTCGACAAGGGTTGCTACCCAGGCCAGGAAATCGTTGCGCGCCTGCACTGGCGCGGCGGACACAAGCGACACCTGTGCAACGTGCGCTTGACGCACGCCGCGACACCCGGCGACATCCTGCGGCGCGCCGGCAACGAGATCGGCGCGCTGCTCGATGTCGTCATCGTCGATGACACGATCAATGCACTCGCGGTGTTGAACGACGATGTCACGTCGACGTTGGCGGCGGACGTCGCATTGCAGCTCGACGACGGGCTCGCGTTGTACGTGCGGCAACGCTGGGAAAACTGATGCGCGAGGATCGCCGCGCTTTCGTGAACAGTCGTTCACGTTTGTCGATGTTTTGCATGAGCGTGTGTTGAATCGGAACGACCCGGCACTTGCCGCGAGAAAAATCCGCCGTTAGGCTCCGCCCACCCTATCAGTGCGGCATCCGCTACCCACGGCTGCCGAAGCACGCGACGAACCGGAAGATTCCGTATCGGCGCGACCCGGTTGAACAACACCGGATGGAACATCCGCCGAGTGCGGAACAAGTTGCAGGCTACACGGCACCACTGTCGCGCAGCGCCTCGACAACATCCTCGATCGGCGCAGATGCCGCCGCTCGAAAGCCACAATCCCGTGGCATTCGCCCAGCCACAAGTTTCGGCTGTGCGATCAATCCAGGTGGAACGGCCTGCCAGCCCGTCCACCGCAATGGCGCCCGGACAGTTCGTTGGTCTGCGCGTACAGCACGCTGGAGGCAGACAATGAAACTTTCCATGCTGTTGTGGATGACATCCCTGATGCCACAACCCGTCGCGAACCAGGCCTGTCTGGCCACGACGGTGTACCTGGAAGCGCGCAGCCAACCCACTGTGGGACAGATGGCTGTCGCCGAAGTGGCGATGCGCCGCCGCGAACGCGGCCAGTGGGGCAACACGGTGTGCGAAGTCGTGATGGCACCACACCAGTTCGCCACCACCACCACTCCCGGCTCGTTCGAGATCACCAACGTCGAGGCTTTCCACAAGGCATGGGAGATCGCCGGACGGATGATCCACGTCTGGCAATTGCCGGCGAACCAGCGCAGCGTGCTGGTGCCGCGCGCCGACCACTTCGCCACCGTTGCGGTGGCGCCCGCATGGTCACGCAACAAGCCGTCGATCACCATCGGCGACCACACCTTCTATGCGGTGAACTGACAAAACCGCGGAAGCGGACACAAAAAAGGCCCTCTTTCGAGGGCCTTTTCTTTTGGACGTCCAGACGTCCAGACGTCCATGCCTACGGACGCCATCTCTGCACGAATTACATCGGGTAGACCTGTCCGTCGCGCACCTGCACGTAATCGCCGTTGCGGACATTCGGGTTCTCACGCTGGGTCACCGTGGCGTACTGGCCGTTGTCCAACCGCACCACGATCCGCCAGGCATTACCGCCACCGTCGGAACGCTTGCCGATCTGGTTGCCGACCACACCGCCGGCCACCGCACCAGCCACCGTGGCGGCCTTGCGGCCGTCGCCCTTGCCGATGGTGCTGCCCAGCACGCCGCCGGCCACCGCACCGATCACCGCACCCAGCACGCCGCCGTTGCCATTGCCATTGTCGACATACACCGGCTGCACGTCCTGCACCACGCCGCAGCTCTGGCAGCGGCCGTAGCCGCCGCCGTAGCCTTGCCCGTAACCCTGCCGGTAGCCACCGTTGCCGTATCCGGGACCGGTGGCGCAACCGGCCAGCGCCAGCCCTGCCGCCAGCACGGCCACCGGAACGATGCGTCGCATGGGGATGTTCATTGCACTGCTCCTTCGAGGGCTGCGGGAGGGGTGATCAGCGTGCGTCCGAAACGGCCGTCACGCCCTCCTGCACCTGCACGCGATCACCCGGGTCGTGATCCATGCGGGTGGTGCGGGTGACACCGTTGTACACGTACTGCACGTCGTAACCGATGATCTTGCCGCTGGTGCCGGCGACCGTGCTGCAGCGGCGCTCGACCGACTGCGTCACCTGCGGCTGGTGATGCGCGTTCTCGATGCGGTTGCCGGCATAGCCGCCACCCACCGCACCGGCCACCGTGGCCAGCGTCTTGCCCTTGCCGCCGCCGACCATGTGGCCGAGCAGGCCGCCGGCGACGGCGCCGATCGCGGTGCCGGCAATGTTGTGCTGGTCCTTCGGCGGCGCCGTGTGATTCACCACCTCGTCGCGGCAGGCCTCATGCGCAGCCGTACCGGACGAACGCACCGGCGTCACGCTGACCACCTGGGCGTACTGCGGACCGGCCGGCTGCTGCGCGGCGGCAGCCGAAGCGTCCGCCTGCGCTCCCTGGGTACCGGCATCGGCACTGCGGTTGCAGGCCGACAAGCCAACGGCCAGCGCGGCAGCAATCCCCACATTGAGTGCATTGACCATCAACTTGTTCATAACCATCCTCCTCTGTCAGTGTCCGGCCGTGACAGGGTGCGACATGCACCCGCCTGCGACCTGCAGCGCCATTGAACCTTCACGTATCTGAATACTGCCTAGACCGCCGCCGTTACACTAACTTCACGTTGAGGTTGCTTCAGCCGGCACCGCCCCCCAGTATCGGAAAACGAGAGACGCATCACGCCCGTGCTAGTCGACAGCCATGTCCACCTTGACGACCGCGCTTTCGACGCCGACCGCGCCCAGGTGCTGCAGCGGGCACGCGACGCCGGTGTCGGGCAGATGGTGGTGCCGGCCGTCGACGCGTCCAGCTGGACGCGCATCCGCGACCTCTGCGCGGCGCATCGGGACACGCTGTTTCCCGCCTACGGCCTGCACCCACTGTACCTGCGGCAGCATGCGCCCGCTGATGTGGATGCCTTGTTGTCATGGTGTGACACGAACGCTGCCGTGGCAGTCGGCGAGATCGGCCTGGATTTCCATGCCGCCGAACTGGATCCCGTGCTGCAGCGCAGCTACTTCACGCGACAGCTGGCACTGGCCCGCGAGCTGGACCTGCCGGTGATCGTGCATGCGCGGCAGGCGCTGGAGGAGGTGATCCTCACCCTGCGCCGCCACCCCGGCGTGCGCGGCGCGGTGCACAGCTTCTCCGGCAGCGAGGAGCAGGCGCACCGGCTGTGGCAACTCGGTTTCCTGGTCGGCATCGGCGGACCGGTGACCTACGAACGGGCGCAGCGCCTGCGCCGCATCGTGGCTCGCATGCCGATCGAATTCCTGCTGCTGGAAAGCGACGCGCCGGACCAGCCCGACGCGAACCACCGCGGCCAGCGCAACGAACCGGCGCGCGTCGCCGAGGTGCTGCGATGCGTGGCGACCCTGCGCGGCGAAGCGGCACAGCAAGTGGCCACCGCCACCACGGCGAACACCCGCCGCCTGTTCCGCCTGCCCGGCCCCGCATGCGGCTGACCGCGGCAAGGCACTTGCGTCACGCGCCAGCCTGCGTCTACATTTATTTCATCAGTGAAATATGATTTGGTGAAATGGCTCACCTGGAAAACTGCATCGCGATGATGGACGAAGGCGTCGGGCGGATGCACGAGGTCGTCCCGCAGCTGCCCGCCGAACAGGTCACGCTGTGCCGGTTGATGGTGATGGTGGGCACCCGGCTCGACGACGGGCTGGGGGAGCAGATCCGGCAGCACCAGCTGAACCACAGTGAGTTCCTCACCCTGGTGATGCTGCACAGCCGCCCGGACGGCAGCTCCACCCCCGGCGAGCTGTGCGAGTTCACCTCGCAGGGCAGCACCAACATGACCCGCATCGGCAACGCGCTGGTCAAGCGCGGCCTGATCTCGCGCGGCGCGAGCGCCGAGGACCGCCGCCGCGTCGTTATCCGCATCACCGCCGCCGGCCGTCGCTTCGTGCAGAAGCTGCTGCCGCCGATGTTTCCCCGCGTGGAGGCGATGTTCGCCGGCTTCAGCGCCACCGACCGGCGCCAGCTGAGCCGCCTGCTGCGCAAGCTCGCCCACAACCTCGACCAGCTCGATGCGGACGACGCGTCGTGAAGGAGTGCTGAGATGACCCCCGCCCCGCCCCGCCCGCGTGCGGCACTGGCACTCGTCGTCGCGCTGACGCTCGCCGGTTGCGCGTTTGCGCCGCCGAAGCTGCAGCATCCCGCGCTGCGCGACGACGCGCCGCTGGCCGGGCTCGACCTGCCTGCCCGTGCCGGCTGGCCGGCCACCGACTGGTGGCGCGGCTACGGCGACCCGCAACTCGATGGATTGATGGCTACGGCGCTGGGCCAATCGCCCGACCTGGTGCAAGCGCAGAGCCGCGTGCATACCGCCGAGCAGTCGGTGAAGCTTGCCGCCGCGCAGGCCGGACTCAGCATCAACGGCAATGCCCAGCTCACCCGCCAGCGCATCAGCGAACACGGCCTGATGCCGCCCAAGCTGCTCGGTTTCACCTGGTACAACCAGGCCGACCTTGGCCTGCAGTTCCAGTACGACTTCGACTGGTGGGGCAAGAAGCGCGCGGCGATCGAGAGCGCGCTGGACCAGGCGCACGCCGCCGAGGCGCAGCGCGCCGCAGCGGCGCTGACGATCCAGAACGCGGTGGCCGACACCTATTTCGGCTGGCTGGCCGACGAGGCGCGGCTGGCGCTGGCACGGCGGTCGCTTGCCGTGCAGCAACGGCTGCTGCAGATCGCCGAGCTGCGCGTGCGGCAAGGCGTGGACCTTCCCGACACCGTGCAGGAGGCGCGTTCGCGCCTGGTCGCCGCGCAGCAGGTGCAGACCGCGCTGGAAAGCTCGGCGCAGATCCGCAAGGTGGCGCTGGCCGCCCTGCTGGGCGTGGCGCCGGCGCAGCTGCCGCCGCTCGTGCCGCGGCCGCTGCCTGCGACCAGCGGGATGCTCCCCGCCGACGCCAAGCTCGACCTGATCGCCCGCCGCCCCGACATCGCCGCCAGCCGCTGGCAGGTGGAGGCGGCACTCAAGCAGACCGACGTGGCCCGCGCGCAGTTTTTCCCGGACATCAGCATCACCGCGATGGCCGGCCTGTCCAGCACCAACCAGGGCGCCCCCGCACTGTTCGGCGGGGGCAGCTCCGGTGACCTGGGCAACGTGTTCAGCGCGGGCAGCCGCGTGTTCGGGCTCACCCCTGCGCTGCACTTGCCGATCTTCGAGGGCGGTCGGCTGAAAGCCGCCTACGGCATCAGCCGCGCCCAGCTCGACGATGCCGTGGCGCAGTACGACGCCGCCGTGTTCCATGCCGCCCGCGAAGTCGCCAGCCAGGCCCTCGCCGCCGGGCAGCTGGCCACGACCCGCCAGCAGCAGTCGCAACAGGTCAACGCCGACCAGCGTCTCGTCGCCAGCGCGCAGGCCCGCCTGCGCCAGGGTGTTCGCGACGCCCGCGAAGGCCTGGCCGCGCAGGCGCAGCTGCTGCAGCAGCAGGACCAGGCGGTCAGCCTGCACGCGCAGGCGCTCACCACCGACCTCGCCCTGATCAAGGCGCTGGGCGGTGGCTACCGCATGCCCGCCGACACCGCCAGCACGCCTCCCACTTCCCAGAACATCAGCCGGAGCCCCCGCCCATGAGCGCCACCGAGTCCGCCCAGCCGCAGGACCGCAACGACAGCGGCTTCGCCGCCAAGGATCCGCCCAAGCGCCGGCGCGCGCTGGCCATCGTGACGGCGGTGTTCGTGCTCGCCGCACTGGTCTGGCTCCTGCTCTGGATCTTCGTGTTCTCCACCCGCGAGAGCACGGACAACGCCTATGTGGGCGGCAATCTGGTGGGCATCTCCGCCCAGGTGCCCGGCACCGTGGTCGCGGTGCTGGCCGACAATACCGAGCACGTCGACGCCGGCCAGGTGCTGGTGCGCCTCGACCCCACCGACGCCGACGTGCGCCTGCGCCAGGCGCGCAGCGCGCTCGCGCTGGCGGTGCGCCAGGTCCGCGGCCAGACCGACAGCGCCGGCGGCGCCGACGCCGCGGTCGCGGTGCGCAAGGTGGAGTTGCAGAAGGCCGAGGCAGACCTCAGGCGCCACCTGCCGCTGGTCGCCGCCCAGGCCGAATCGCCCGAGATCGTGCAGCACCTGCGCGATGCGGTGGCCGGTGCGCAGGCCGCGCTGGACACCGCCCAGGCCCAGGCCCAGGCCGCGCACGCCGCCATCGCCGGCACCGACATCGCGAACAACCCCGCCGTGCAACAGGCGCGCGCGAACTTCCGCGCAGCCTGGGTGGCTGCGCAGCGCAACACCATCGTGGCACCGGTGTCCGGCTACGTCGCCGAGCGCAGCGTGCAACTGGGCAACAGCGTGGCGCCCGGCCAGGCGCTGATGAGCGTGGTGCCCCTGCACGACCTGTGGGTGGACGCGAATTTCAAGGAGAACCAGCTACGCCACATCCGCATCGGCCAGCCGGCGAAGGTCACCACCGACCTTTACGGCGGCAAGGTGGAATACCACGGCAAGGTGGTCGGCCTCGGCGCCGGCACCGGCAGCGTGTTCTCGCTGCTGCCGGCGCAGAACGCCACCGGCAACTGGATCAAGGTAGTGCAGCGCGTGCCGGTGCGCATCGCGCTGGACGACAAGGAGCTGGACCAGCATCCGCTGCGCGTGGGCCTGTCCGCCGACGTCACCGTCGATATCAGCCACGACCAGGGCAAGGTGCTGGCCGCCGGCCCCGCGATGCCGGCCGCCGAGACCACGGTGTACGACCGCATCGCCAGCCAGGCCGACGCCGAGGCCGCGAAAGTGATCGAAGCCAATCTTGGCACCGCCGGCAGGTCGCATTGAGTTTTGCCCGTCGTCCCGGCTTTCGCGGGAATGACGGGGACCCCGGAAGCTCCCAGAGCCCCGCACCAGACACCCGCGCGAGCACCGCATGGCCACCACGCCCGAGAACGCCGCCCCGCTGAAACCGCTGCACGGCGGCCCGCTGGCGCTGCTTACCATCGCCGTCGCGTTCAGCACCTTCATGGAGGTGCTGGACATGACGATCGTCAACGTGGCCGTGCCGCACATCTCCGGCAGCCTCGGCGTGAGCCCCAGCGAGGGGACCTGGACGATCAGCTCGTACGCGCTGGCCAGCGCGATCATGCAGCCGCTCACCGGCTGGGTGGCGCGGCGCTTCGGCGAAGTGCGCACCTTCGTCATCTCGGTGCTGCTGTTCGTGGTGTTCTCGATGCTGTGCGGACTGGCCACCAGCATGCCGATGCTGGTGGTCTGCCGCCTGCTGCAGGGCGCCGGTTCCGGCCCAATGGTGGCGCTCTCGCTGACCCTGCTGCTGACCAGCTACCCCAAGGAGAAGCAGGGCATCGCCCTGGCTCTTTGGGCGATGACCGTGGTCGTGGCGCCGATCTTCGGCCCGATCCTGGGCGGCTGGCTCACCGACAACTTCTCCTGGCCGTGGATCTTCTACATCAACCTGCCGGTGGGCATCGCCGCTGCGGCGATCACCTGGACGATCCTGCACAAGCGCGAGACCAGGACCTTCAAGGCTCCGATCGACATGGTGGGCCTGGTGCTGCTGGTGGTGGGCGTGGGCTGCCTGCAGTTCATGCTGGACAACGGCAATGACCACGACTGGTTCGCCTCGCCGCTGATCCTCGCACTCGGCATCGTCGCCCTGGTCTGCCTCACCTTCCTGGTGGTATGGGAGATCCACGCCAAGCATCCGGTGATCGACCTCTCGCTGTTCAGGCAACGCAACTTCACCGTGGGGGTGGTGGCGCTGACGCTGGGCATGTTCGCGTTCTTCGGCATCAACGTAGTGTTCCCGCTGTGGCTGCAGATCGACCTGGGCTATACCGCCACCTGGGCCGGCCTGGCCAGCGCGCCGGTGGGCGTGCTGGCCTTCCTGCTGTCGCCGGTGCTGGGCAAGAACATGCACCGGCTGGAGCTCCGCGCGGTGGTGACGTTCGCGTTCGTGATCTTCGCGCTCACCTCCTACTGGTTCGCCAGCTTCGACAGCAACGCTTCGTTTTCCACCCTGGTGCTGCCGCGCTTCGTGATGGGCCTGGCCATCCCCTGCTTCTTCATCCCGCTGAACCAGATCTACCTCGCCGGCCTGCCCGCCTCGGAGATCGCCAGCGCCTCGGGCCTGTCGAACTTCTGCCGCACCATGGGCTCGTCGATGTCCACCGCGATCACGGTGACGCTGTGGCAGCACCGCAGCGAGCTGCACCACGCCAACCTCACCGAATTCGTCAGCCCAGGCCACCCGGCGGCCACGCAGTTCCTGCAGGACCTGGCCCGGCGCGGCATGCCGCATGCACAGAGCCTGGGCCTGATCGACCAGCTGGTGAACCGCGAAGCGCTCACCCTCGCGGTGAACGACGTGTTCTGGGGCTGCGCCGTGCTGTTCCTGCTGCTGATCCCCATCCTGTGGCTCGCCAGGCCGCCGTTCGGCAGCGCGGGCGGGGCCGTGGGCCACTGAGCAACCGGGCTTTGCTGCAGACCACCCTTGCGCACATCGCCGCGCAGCAACCCGTGGCGGTGCAGACCAATTTCGGCATGTGCGTGCCACTGGTCTACTGGTGCGGCGCAATATCTTCTGCTAGTTTCGCCGCATGGCACAAACCAAGCGCACCATCAAGAAGTATCCGAACCGTCGGCTGTACGACACCGAGATCTCCAGCTACATCACGCTGGAGGAGGTGCGCCAGCTGGTGCTGGACAACGAAGACTTCGAAGTCCGCGATGCCAAGACCGGCGAGGATCTGACCCGCTCCGTGCTGCTGCAGATCATTTCCGAGCACGAGGAAAAGGGGCAGCCGATGCTGTCGCCCCAGCTGCTCAGCCAGATCATCCGCTTCTACGGCGACTCGCTGCAGGGCTTCATGGGGCCGTACCTGGAGCGCAGCCTGCAGGTGTTCCTCGACCAGCAGCAGCAGTTCCGCACCCAGCTCAACAGCCTGATGGGGCAGACCCCGTGGGCGATGGTGAACGAGCTGACCGAGCGCAACATGGACGCCTGGAAGACCATGCAGCGCGGCCTGCTCGACGCGGCCGCGCAGATCACCCCGCAGGGCGGCAGCCGCGGCGGCCACAAAAAGACTGGCTGAAGCCCACCTCTCGCCTTCCATCACGCGCTGCCCCAAGCGGCGCGTTTTGTTTTTCATTGGAGTGCGGCCATGGATGGCCGCCCACTTGATTTTCGCGATCAGGACGATCGCAAAAGCATCGAAATGCGCAGCCAGGGATGGCTGCCCGCGTGATTTCCGCGATCAAGGACGGTCGTAAAGAAACTCAGAAGTGCGGCCACGGACGGCCGCCCGCGTGAACTTCGCGACCAGGGACGATCGCAAAGACCACGGAACCACCATGAGCGCATCCCTCCATTCCCGCCTGGCCCTCGTCACCGGCGGTCTCGGCGGCCTCGGCACCGAGATCTGCCGCCAGCTGGCCAGGGCCGGCCGGCGCGTGGTCGCTGCCGACCTGCCCGCCAGCGAAGCGCGGCTCGACGGCTTCCGCCAGGCCGTTGCCGAGTTCGGCGAAGCGATCAGCCACGAAGCGATGGACGTCAGCGACCACGGCGCCTGCGCCGCGCTGGTTGGCCGCCTCGAACGCGAGCACGGCGGCGTGGACATCCTGGTCAACGCCGCCGGCATCACCCGCGACGCCAGCCTGCGCAAGATGACGCCCGCGCAATGGCACGAGCTGATGCGAGTGAACCTCGACGGCCTGTTCAACACCTGCCATGCCGTGGTGGAAGGCATGGCCACGCGCGGCTTCGGCCGCATCGTCAACATCGGCTCGGTGAACGGCCAGACCGGCCAGTTCGGCCAGACCAACTACTCGGCCGCCAAGGCCGGCGTGCATGGCTTCAGCATGGCGCTGGCGCGCGAGACCGCGCGCAAGGGCGTCACCGTCAACACCGTCTCGCCCGGCTATTGCGACACGCCCATGGTGGCCGCGGTGCCCGCCGAGATCCGCGCCCAGATCGTCGCCGGCATCCCGGTGGGCCGGCTCGGCCAGCCTGCCGACATCGCCCGCGCGGTGGCGTTCCTCAGCGCCGACGACGCCGACTACCTCACCGGCGTCAACCTGCCGGTGAATGGCGGGTATTTCATGAGCTTCTGAGGCTCGTAGCGCAACGCGTATTGCAGTCGCACGCCGCTTGCGGAACAGTGGGCGAACCACTTTTCCGGTACGCGACATGACGCAAGCTCCTCGCATCACCCTGATCGGCGGCGGCCTGGTCGGTGCCTTGCTGGCACGGCGGCTGGCGCAGCGCGGTTTTGCGATGGAAGTGTTCGAAAAGCGGCCCGATCCGCGCCGCGCGGGTTTCCTCGGCGGGCGTTCGATCAACCTGGCGCTGGCCGAGCGCGGCCTGCAGGCGCTGCGTAAGGCAGGGCTGGCCGACGAGGTGCTGCTGCGCGCGGTGATGATGCGTGGGCGCATGGTGCATGCGCAGGACGGCACCCGCGGCTTGCAGCGCTATGGCGTGGACGACAGCGAGGTGATCTGGTCGGTGTCGCGCGGCGCGCTGAACATGCTGCTGCTGGATGCCGCCGAGGCGTCCGGCGTGCGGTTCCACTTCGGCCAGTCGCTGCTTGGCGCGGATTTCGACCAGGGCCGCATCCGGCTCGCCGACGACGCAGGCGGCACGCGCGAGCACGACGCCGGCCTGCTGATCGGCGCCGACGGCGCGGGTTCGGCGCTGCGCGCGGCGATGAATGCCTATGCGCCGCTGGGCGAGCGCATCGAGCCGCTCGGCCACGGCTACAAGGAGCTTGAGATACCCGATGCCGGCACGTTGCCGTCCGTGCTGGTGCAACAGTCCGGCGGCCACGGCCATTTCGCGCTGGAGCCGCACGCGCTGCACATCTGGCCGCGCGGCGGCTACATGTGCATCGCCCTGCCGAACGCCGAGGGCAGCTTCACCGTCACCTTGTTCCTGCCCGCCACCGGGGCGCATCCCAGCTTCGCCACGCTGCCCGACGCGACCGCGGCGCGCGGGTTCTTCGCCGCGGACTTCCCCGACCTGCTGCCGCTGATCCCGCGTTTCGACGCGGACTTCGCGGATCATCCGGTGGGCACGCTGTCCACGCTGTACCTGGAACGCTGGCATCTTGACGGCCGCGCCCTGCTGGTGGGCGACGCGGCGCACGCCATCGTGCCGTTCCACGGCCAGGGCATGAACTGCGGCTTCGAGGACACGGTGACGCTGACCGAGCTGCTCGCTGCCGCGCCCGGCGACAGCGCCGGCGCGTTCGCCGAGTTCCAGCGCATCCGCCAACCGAACGCCAACGCGATCGCCGCGATGGCGCTGGAAAACTACGTGGAGATGCGCGACTCGGTGGCCGATCCGCACTACCTCGCCAAGCGCGCGCTGGGCGCGAAGCTGGCCGAGCGCATCCCAGGCCACTACATGGCGCGTTACCGGCTGGTCACCTTCACCCACCTGCCCTACGCCTACGCGCTGGAACGCGGCCGGCGGCAGGATGCACTGCTGGAGGAATTGCTGCGCGGCGCCGCGGACGTGGAGGCCATCGACCTCGATGCCGCGGCCCGGCTTTTCCAGTCCACCCTGGAACCTCTGCCGGAGTTGCGCCATGGATGAAGCCCTGCTCGAAGCATTCCGTACCACCACCTACCACGTCTGCCTGGATACGGTGCGCTGGGCCGTCATCCGCGTGGACCTGCCCTTGCCCGCCCCGCTCGCCGCCGCGACAGGCGCACAGCCCTGGGCCTTCGTCACGGCCTGGAACCCGCAGGCGCGCCGGCGCGCGCAGGCCGAGAACGAGGCCGCGCAGCGCGAACTGCTGGCCTCGCTCAGGCAGCAGGCTGGCGTGAACGTGTACCCGGCCATCGGCGTGGGCACCTCCGGCTGGAGCGAACCCAGCCTGTTCGTGACCGGGATGGAGGTCGCGGCGCTGGACCGGCTGACCCGTTCCCACGGCCAGCTGGCCTACGTGCACGGCGAGGCGGGCGGCCACGCCACGTTGCGCGTGCTGGATTGAACCGAGTCGCGGCAGCGCGCCGCATGGACAAGCCCGCGAGGCATTGCGGAAAATGGAAGCAATGACCGCAGCCGCCTCCGCCCCGTTGCTTGAAGCGCACCGCCTGAGCTTCCACCGCCAGGACGAACCGGTGTTCGCGCCGCTGGATTTCCGCCTGCGCGCGGGCGAGCTGGCCCTGGTCGAGGGCGACAACGGCAGCGGCAAGACCACCTTGTTGCGCCTGCTGGCCGGACTGCTGCATGTGAGCGAGGGCCGGCTGCTGTGGCGGGGCGCGCCGTGGCAACGCGAGGCCTGTGCGGGCGAGATCCTGTTCCTCGGCCACCAACTGGGCCAGAAGCTGGAGCTGAGCCCGCGCGAGAATCTCGTCTTCGCGACCGGCGTCCACGGTCGGCGCGAGGGCATACTGATGGATGCCGCGCTCGACGAGGTGGGCCTCGCCGGCTACGAGGACGAGCCGCTGCGGCGACTCTCCGCCGGGCAAAAGAAGCGCGCCGCGCTGGCGCGCCTGCTGCTGCAGCCGGCGGCGCTGTGGCTGCTCGACGAGCCGTACGCAAACCTCGACCGGCACGGCATCGCGCTGGTCAATCGCCTGCTGGAGCGGCATGTGGCGGCTGGCGGTGCGGTGCTGGTGAGCAGCCATGGAGCGGTGGGGTTCCATGGCGGCGAGCCGCAGCGGATACGCATGCATGCGTGAGTTTTTCTCGCAGGGCGGCCTCCGGCAGACTTCAGGGCCTGGCACGCGGCTGTCCACCCGCCGTGGCCGTCCGGGCGCCCGCCATCGCCGGGGCTCCCTCCCGAACCAGGGAGTGAAGCCGTGAGCGGCGCCCCGCTGCCGCGGGCCTGCGCCGCGATGTTGCGGCGGGACCTGCTGTTGGCGTGGCGACGGCGCGGCGACCTGGCGATGCCGGTGTTGTACGCGGTGATCGTGGTGGTGTTGTTTCCGTTTGCGCTTGGGCCCGACCTGGCATTGCTGCAGCGGATCGCGGGCGGCGTGGTGCTGGTGACCGTGCTGCTGGCGATGCTGCTGGCGCTGGATGCGATGTTCGCCAGCGACATCGAGGATGGTTCGCTGGAGCAGCTGGTGCTGTCGCCGCAACCGCTGGCGCCGATGCTGGGCATGAAGATCCTCGCCCACTGGCTCGCCACCGCGCTGCCGCTGATCGTGATCGCGCCACTGCTGGCCGGCATGCTGCACCTGCCGGCCGCGGCGATGCCCGCGCTGCTGCTGGCGCTGCTGCTGGCCACGCCGCTGCTCAGCCTGCTTGGCGCGGTGCTGGTGGCGCTGACGGCCGGCACGCGGCGCTCTGGTATGCTGCTGGCCCTGATGCTGCTGCCGTTGTGCGTGCCGGTGGTGATCTTTGCGGCCGGCGCGGTGGCGGCCGCCCAGGAGGGCCTGCCGTGGTTCGCCCCGGTCGCCTGGCTGGGTGCCGCACTCATCCTCTGCGTGGTGTTGGCGCCGCTGGCCTGCGCGGCGGCCCTGCGCATTGCCTTGGACTCGTAAAGCGATGTCTAGCTGGATCCCGCTCTGGTTGCACAAGCTCGGCTCGCCGCCGACGTTCTACCGCTTCGCGGGCGCGGTGCGGCCGTGGGCGATGGGGCTGGCGCTGCTCGCCGGCGCGATCGGCCTGTACGGCGGCCTGGTGCTGGCGCCGGCGGACTACCAGCAGGGCGACGCCTACCGCATCATCTTCATCCACGTGCCCAGCGCATGGATGAGCATGTTCGTCTACGCGGTGATGGGCATGTCCGGCTTCATGGCGCTGGTATGGCGCATGAAGCTGGCCGAGGTGGTGGCGATGGAATCGGCGCCGATCGGTGCGGCCTTCACCTTCATCACCCTGGCCACCGGTTCGCTGTGGGGCAAGCCGATGTGGGGCACCTGGTGGACCTGGGATGCGCGGCTCACTTCCGAGCTGGTGCTGCTGTTCCTGTACCTGGGCGTGATCGGGCTCTACCACGCGTTCGAGGATCGCCGGCAGGGCGCACGCGCCGCAAGCTTCCTCGCGATCATCGGCGTGATCAACGTGCCGATCGTGCACTACTCGGTGGTGTGGTGGAACACCTTGCACCAGGGCAGCACGGTGAACGTGTTCGGCCATTCGAAGATGGCCTGGGACATGCTGTGGCCGCTGCTGGTGATGACGCTGGCCACCAAGGCCTATTACGTGGCCAGCCTGTGCCGCCGCGCGCGCACCGACCTGCTGGCGCTGGAGGGCGGCAAGGACTGGGTGCGCCGGATCGCCGAGGCCGAGGTCCCACGATGAACGCGCTGCAGCACTTCCTTGCCATGGGCGGCTATGCCGCCTACGTGTGGCCGGCCTACGCGGTGTTCTTCGTCGTGCTGATCGCCGACAACGCGGCGCCGCAGCTGCGCCGCCGCCGCATCCTGCGCGAACTGCACGGCCGCCTGGCGCGCCAGGCTGCGCGTGCGCGCCGTGCGCCGTCTTCTTCCGTCACGCCTACGCCCTGAAGGGCAGGAACGCCGCATGCCGATGAACCCCACCCGCAAGCGCCGGCTCACCCTCGTGATCGTGGTGGCGATAGCCGCCGCGCTGGCGATCAGCCTGGGCGTGTACGCGCTGCAGCAGAACATGAACTACCTGTTCACCCCCAGCCAAGTGCAGTCGGGCCAGGCGACGCAATACAAGACCTTCCGCCTCGGCGGCATGGTCAAGGCCGGCTCGATCCAGCGCAGCAAGGACTCGCTGCAGGTCACCTTCACCGTGGTCGACGCCGGCGGCGCGATGCCGGTGGAGTACACCGGCATCCTGCCCGACCTGTTCCGCGACAACCAGTCGGTGATTGCCACCGGCCACATGGACGGCGCCCGCTTCGTGGCCACCGAAGTGCTCGCCAAGCACGACGAGACCTACATGCCGAAGGAACTGAAGGACGCGATGGCCAAGGCGCATGCGCAGGCGAAGGTGAAGGAAGCCGCGGCGCAGGACAAGAGCCCATGACCCCCGAACTCGGCCAGCTTGCGCTGGTACTCGCCTTCCTGCTCGCCATCGCGCAGGGCGTGCTGCCCCTGCTGGGTGCCTGGCGCGGCAACCGCGCGCTGATGGCGGTGGCGCGCCCCGCCGCCGCCGGCCAGGCGGTGTTCGTGGCGGCGGCCTTCCTGATCCTGGCATGGGCCTTCTTGCATTTCGATTTCTCGGTGCAGTACGTGGCCGACAACTCCAACCTGGCGCTGCCCTGGTATTACCGCATCGCGGCGGTATGGGGTGCGCACGAGGGATCGCTGCTGCTTTGGATCCTGATCCTCAACCTGTGGACGGTGGCGCTGGCGGCGCTCAGCCAACGGCTGCCGGAAGTGTTCGCCGCGCGCGTGCTGGGCGTCATGGGCCTGGTGTCGATCGGCTTCCTCGCCTTCATCATCTTCACCTCCGATCCGTTCGGCCGGCTGCTGCCGATGCCGGTCGACGGCGCCGATCTCAACCCGGTACTGCAGGACCCGGGCATGACCTTCCACCCGCCCGTGCTCTATATGGGCTACGTGGGCTTCTCGGTGGCGTTCGCGTTCTCCATCGCGGCCCTGCTGGGCGGCGAGGTGGAACAGGCCTGGGTGCGCTGGGCGCGGCCATGGACGAACGCAGCCTGGGGCTTCCTCACCCTGGGGATCGTGGCCGGCAGCTGGTGGGCCTATGCCGAGCTGGGCTGGGGCGGCTGGTGGTTCTGGGACCCGGTGGAGAACGCCAGCTTCATGCCGTGGCTGGTGGGCGCGGCACTGATCCATGCGCAGGCGATCACCGAGAAGCGCGGTGGCCTGCGCGCCTGGACCCTGCTGCTGTCGATCTTCGCGTTCTCGCTGTCGCTGCTGGGCACCTTCCTGGTGCGTTCGGGCGTGCTCACCTCGGTGCATGCGTTCGCCTCCGACCCGCGCCGCGGCGTGTTCATCCTGGTCTTCCTCGCCGTCGTGGTGGGCGGCTCGCTGCTGCTTTACGCGCTGCGCGCGCCCAGGGTGACCGGCGGCAAGCCCTTCAACATCGTCTCGCGCGAGACGGCGTTGCTGATCGGCAACCTGATGCTGGCCACCGCGGCGGCGATGGTGCTGCTGGGCACGCTGTTCCCGCTGATCGGGGACATGTTCCACCTGGGCCGCATCTCGGTGGGGCCGCCCTACTTCGGCCTGCTGTTCCCGCTGCTGATGGCGCCCATCGTGCTGCTGCTGCCGTTCGGCCCGTTCCTGCACTGGGGCAAGGCCGACGGCGTCCTGCTGAAGGCGATCGCGCTGCGCGCGGGCATCGCCGCGGCGGCCTGCGCGATCCTGGCGGCGTTCTTCGTGCAGGGCCGGCTGAAGGCGGTGGCTGGCGTCGCCGCAGCAGTCTGGATCACGGTGGGCGTGCTGCTCTATGCCTACAAGCGCTGGCGCGAGCTGCCGCGCGGCCGCCGCTACCCGGCCGAGATGGCCGGCATGCTGCTGGCGCACCTGGGCGTGGCGGTATTCGTGGTCGGCGTGCTGCTGTCCGAGTCGCTGAGCGTCACGCACGACGTGCGCCTGGCGCCGGGCCAGAGCGAGGCCATCGCCGGCTATGTCTACCGCTTCGACGGCGTGCACCGCACCACCGGCCCGAACTGGCGCGCCGACCAGGGTGTGGTCACCGTGCAGCGCGACGGCCGCACCGTGGCGGTGATGCATCCGCAGAAGCGCACCTATGCGCGCGAGCAGGTGCAGACCGAGTCGGCCGTGGACGCCGGCGTGTTCCGCGACCTGTACGTGGCCCTGGGCGAGCCGATGGACCCGAACCATATCGAGGGAGCCTGGGCGCTGCGCCTGTACTACAAGCCCTTCATCCGCTGGATCTGGGGCGGCGGCGTGCTGATGATGCTGGGCGGCTTCGTCTGTGCCGGCGACCGCCGCTTCCGCATCAAGCGCATCGCCGCCGAGGCGGCGGCGGGCAACGGAGCGCCGCAGGAGTCGCCGGCATGAAGCGGCTGGTCCCGTTCCTCGTCTTCGTGCTGCTGGTGGGCTTGTTCGGCTTCGGCATCTGGTGGAACACCTGGCACGACGCGCGCTACGTGCCCTCGCCGCTGATCGGCAAGCCCGCACCCGCGTTCGCGCTGCCGCAGCTGGACGCGCCCGACCAGACGGTGACCAAGGCCGCCCTGCTCGGCAAGCCCTACCTGCTCAACGTGTTCGCCAGCTGGTGCGTGGCCTGCGCCGAGGAACACCCGGTGCTGATGGCCGACGGCCGCCAGCTTGGCATCCCGCTGGTGGGCTACGACTACAAGGACGTGCCCGACGACGCCAGGCGCTGGCTGCGCGAGCACGGCAGCCCCTACGACCTGGTGGTCGCCGACCAGTCCGGCCGCACCGCGATCGACTTCGGCGTGTATGGCGCGCCGGAGAGCTTCCTGATCGACGCGAAGGGTGTGATCCGCTACAAGCACATCGGCCCGCTCACTCCCGAGGTGATCGCCAGGGAACTGCAGCCGGCGATCGCCGCGGTGAAGCGGGAGGCGCCATGAGCAGGTTCCCGGAACCGCGCAGGAGCGCACCTTGTGCCCTAAACGCTTTTCGCGGGAAACCCCCTCGCGCCCGGAGTGCGCTCCGGCGGGTCCTGCTGCTGGCGCTGTTGACGTTCGGCGGCGCTGCCTTCGCCGGCAGCGGCGCGATCGAGCCGCTGCCGTTCAAGGACCACGCGCAGGAAGTGCGCTTCCAGAACCTCACGAAGCAGCTGCGCTGCCTGGTCTGCCAGAACGAGAACCTGGCCGACTCCAACGCCGACCTCGCCCGCGATCTGCGGCTGGAAGTGTTCCAGTTGATGCAACAGGGCAAGAGCGACGCCCAGATCAAGCAGTACCTGGTGGACCGCTATTCCGATTTCGTGCTGTACGACCCGCCGCTGAAGCCCGGCACCTGGCTGCTGTGGTTCGGCCCGCTGGCGATCCTGCTGGCCGGCGGCGCGGTGGTGGCGGTGGCGATACGCCGGCGCAACCGCGACGGCGGCGCCATCGACGACGACATGCCTGCCGACGGCAGGCGGGCCGGCAACGCGCCGGCCGACACGGGGGACGACTGGTGAAGCTCGCGTTCTATCTGGTCGCCGCCGCGATGGTCGCGGTGGCGCTGGCCCTGCTGCTGGTACCGCTGCTGCGCGCCGGCCGTCGCGAGGGCCGTTCGCGCGGCGTGTTCGCGCTGGCGCTGGGCATCGCCTTGCTGCTGCCGCTCGGCGCCGGCGCGCTGTACCTGCACATCGGCACGCCCGTCGCCCTGGACGGCGTGGCCGCCGCGCCCAAGCCCATGGACTTCCAGCAGGCGCTGGCGGAGCTGCGCGCGCACCTCCGGCAGCAACCGGACGATGGGCAGGGATGGGCCATGCTCGCCCAGGCCACCGCCGCACTGAAACAGCCGGAGGAAGCGCGCGACGCCTGGGATCACGCGCTGAAGATCGACCCGAACAGCGTGGCCGCGATGGTCGGCTGGGCCGAGGCCGACTCGATGGCACGCAGCGACCACCTGGTCGACGGCCGCGCGCTCGACCTGCTGCGCCGCGCGCTGGAGCTGCAGCCGGACAGCCAGCGTGCGCTGTGGCTGCTCGGCATCAGCCAGTTCCAGCACGCCCAATACGCGGACGCCGCCGCCACCTGGCGCAAGCTGCAGCCGCTGCTGGAACCCGGTTCCAGCGTGGCCAAGGCGGTGGCCGAGCAGATCGCGAACGCCGACAGCCGTGCCGGCATCAAGCCCGGAACCGAGCCCGCGGCCGCCCCCAGCCAGGGCGCCGCGCTGAAGGTGGAAGTGAGCCTCGCTCCCGCGCTCAGGAACAGGCTCAGGCCCGGCGACCAGCTCTACGTCTACGCCCGCGCGGTGAGCGGTCCGCCGATGCCGCTGGCGGTGGCGAAGTTCGACGCTGGCGCACTCCCCGTCGCCGCCACGCTCAGCGATGCGATGGCGATGACGCCGCAACTAAAACTCTCCTCGGTGGCGCGCGTGGTGGTTTCCGCGCGCATCAGCCACAGCGGCCAGCCGGTCGCCCGCCCCGGCGACCTCGAAGGCAGCGCCGGCGTCGTGGACACCGACCGCAAGACACCTATCGCCATCACCATCGACAAGGTCCGCTGAGATGGCCGACGCGCGCCGCTATTGCGACCTGCCCTCGCCGTTCGCCATGAAACGCGGCGGCGCGCTGCTCGGCGCGCGCGTGGCCTACGAAACCTGGGGCACGCTGAACGCCGCGCGCGACAATGCCGTCCTCGTGCTCACCGGCCTGTCGCCCAGCGCGCACATGACGTCGTGCGCGGCGGACCCCTCGCCCGGCTGGTGGGAGGACATGGCCGGCCCCGGCAAGGCGATCGACACCGACCGCTGGTTCGTGATCTGCGTGAACTCGCTGGGCAGCGACAAGGGCTCCACCTGCCCTGCCTCCCCCAATCCGGCCACCGGCACGCCGTACCGGCTCGACTTCCCGGAGCTGTCACTGGAAGACGTGGCCAACGCCGCGCACGCTGTCGTGCAGGGCCTGGGCATCGCCCGCCTCGCCTGCCTGATCGGCTGCTCGATGGGCGGCATGGCCGCGCTGGCCTACATGCTGCTGCACCCCGGCTCGGTGCGCGCCCACGTCAGCGTGGACACCGCGCCGCAAGCGCAGCCCTTCGCCATCGCCATCCGCTCGCTGCAACGCGAGGCGATCCGGCTCGACCCCAACTGGGCCGGCGGCAACTACGACATCCACGCCAGCGAGAGCGATGGCGACGGTGCGCGCTACCCCGACATGGGCATGAGCATCGCGCGCAAGCTGGGCGTCATCACCTACCGCTCGGCAATGGAATGGAACGGCCGCTTCGCCCGCATCCGCCTCGACGCCGAGCAGCGCGCGGAGCAACAGGCCGCGCAGCCGTTCGGCTTCGAATTCCAGGTGGAGTCCTACCTGGAAGGCCACGCCCGCCGCTTCGTGCGCAGCTTCGACCCGAACAGCTACCTCTACCTCTCGCGCGCCAGCGATTGGTTCGACGTCGCCGAATACGGCAGCGGCAGCGTCATGGCGGGCCTCGAACGCATCCGCATCGAGCGCGCGCTGGTGATCGGCGTCAGCACCGACATCCTGTTCCCGCTGGAGCAGCAGGAGCAGATCGCCGAGGGTCTCCAGGCCGCCGGCGCGCAGGTGGATTTCGTGGCGCTGGACTCGCCGCAGGGCCACGACGCCTTCCTGGTCGACATCGAGAACTACAGCCGGGCGATCGGCGGCTTTCTCGCGCAGCTCTGACCGTCGGGGAACCCGCGCGCGGCGCGCTGGTAGAATGGCGCCACCTAGCCAGCTTTACCGAGAACGCCATGCTCACCACCGAATTCCCCGGCTGTCGCCAGCTGATCGCCGCGATCGACACGGCGGTCGCACAGGGCAGCACGCCGGCGATCACCGACAGCCTGCGCAACAGCCTGTGCAGGCTGATCCGCGGCAACGAGATCCAGCTGCCCGAGTGCGTGCTGGAAACCGCCGAAGGCCGCTACGCACGGCGCGAGCTGTACCGCAGCGAGGACCACGGCTACTGCGTGGTGGCGATGACTTGGGGCCCGGGCCAAGGCACACCGATCCACGACCACGCCGGCATGTGGTGCGTGGAGGGCGTGTGGCGCGGCGCGCTGGACGTGGTGCAGTACGAGCGGACAGACGGCGATGTGGCGGGCCACTACCGCTTCCAGCCCGTGGGCTCGGTGCAGGCCGGCCCCGGCTCCGCCGGCAGCCTGATCCCGCCGCACGAGTACCACACCATCCGCAATCCCAGCGACCGCGACATCGCGGTCAGCCTGCACATCTACTCCGGCAACATGACCCATTGCGCGGTGTTCCAGCCGCTGACGGGCGAACCCGGCTACGAACGCTGCGAGCGCCAGCTGGGCCTCGACCCGGTGCACTGAAGCCGGCATAATGCCCAATCCACATGCCGGTGTGGCGGAATGGTAGACGCGGCGGACTCAAAATCCGCTTCTGGCGACAGAGTGTAGGTTCGAGTCCTATCACCGGTACCAGGAAAAACAAAGGCCGCTTGCGCGGCCTTTGTCGTATCCGATGCCAACCCCATGTTGGTTGTCAGGCATCGGCGCGCCTCAGAGCGCGGCGTCCTTCAGCTTCTTCAGCGGACGCACCTTCACCTTCACCGTGGCCGGCTTGGCGGCGAACACCTGTTCCTGCTTGGTGAACGGGTTGATGCCGGTGCGCTTCGGCTTGGCCGGCACCTGCACGGCGTTGATCTTGAACAGGCCCGGCAGGGTGAACTGGCCGGCGCCCTTCTTGTGCACGGCGCCGAGCACCGCGTGCTCCAGCGCGGCGAGCACGGCCTTGACGTGCTTGGTCTCGACGCTGGTCTGCTGGGCAATGTGGGAGATCAGGCCGGACTTGCTGAGCGTGTCCTTGATCGGCTTGATCGCGGCGGGAGCGGCCTTCGGCGCCGGCTTGGCGGCCTTGGCAGGGGCTTTCTTGGCAGTGGTCTTGGTAGCCATGGGCATCCATCGTGGTTGGTAAGGCACCGCCTCCAGCGAGGCGATGGCCATGCGGCCTGCACAATCTACGCGAATTTAGGGGCTTTGGTGTAGTGCGGTGCGGCGAAATTACAGCTCGCGCACCACCCGGAAACCGACCCGGCCGCTGCGCACGGTGGCGTCGGCGCCCTGGCGCCACGCCGAGCGCGCCTGGTCGGGCGAACTGCCCCAGGAGCCGCCGCGCAAAACGCGCACGCTACAGCCCGGGTTGAGCCAGGCGCTGCCATCGACTGGCGCGCGGATGAAATTGTCATGCCAGCAGTCGGCGACCCATTCGGAGACGTTGCCGCCCATGTCGTACAGACCGAACGGATTGGGCGCGAAGCTCATCACCGGCGCCGGTCCCCAGTAGCCGTCGCCGTAGCCGTTGAACGCGTGGTTCCAGCGCCGGCCGCTGGGCGAGCGGTCCCGCGAGCCGGTGAGGTTCTCCACCTTGCGATCCGGCGTGCCGTTGCCCCACCAGTAGCGCGTGGTGGTGCCGCCGCGCAGCGCGTAGGCGAACTCGGCCTCGCTGGGCAGGCGGTACTTCCTGCCGGTGCGCTGGCTGAGCCAGTCTGCGTAGGCCTTGGCGTCGCCCCAGGAGATGTTGACCACCGGTAGCTTGTCGTCGGCCTTGTGGCCGGCGTAGTCGTCCTGCCAGGTGGCGTTGCCATCGTCGCGCATCGCGCCGCTGCGTTCGTCGTAGATGCTTGCGCCGCCCAGCTTCACCGAATCGGGCACGTAGCCGCTCTCGCGCACGAATTCCCGGAACTGGCCCACGGTGATCGCGCTGCGCGCCATCGCGAAACCCTGTTCGATGACGACCTTGTGCTGCGGCTGCTCGGAGGCATTGTGGCCGCTGTCGTCGTCGGCCGCGCCCATCAGGAAACTTCCGGTGGGAATCACCACCATCGCCGGCGATTGCCCCGGCAGGTCGACGTAGCGATCCGTGAAGACCTGGCCAGGCTTGTGGCTGGCGTAGAGCTGGGCATTGACCAGTTGCTGCTCGAACGCGGCGAGGCCGGCCAATTGCGGGTCGATCGCCTCGGCCTGCCCCGCGAGCTGTTTCGCCATCGCGAGATTGCCCGCATCCAGCGCGGAGTGGGCCTGGCCCAGCACGCCGCTGGCGCGCACCGTACGCATGTCGTCCACCCGCTGGCGCACGTCATGCAGCTGTTGCGAGCCCGGGCGGATCGCCTGCGCCTCGGCCAGCACCTTGTCCGCGCCGGCGAAATCGTTCTGCGCCACCGCGGCCAGCGCGCGATCCAGCACCACGCGCTGCACGTCGAGCACGCCCTGCTCGGCCACCGCGTTCTGAGGGTCGAGCTGCTGCACCTGGCGATAGATGTCCAGCGCGCTGTGGCCCGCGGGCTGGTCCGCCTTGCCCTGCTGCAGCAGGCCGGCCGCCTGCGCCAGCAGCGGACGCACTTCGGTAAGCGTCTTCAGCGCGGAAGCGAGGCGCGACACGTCGTTCGCGCTGTCGGGCAGCTGCTGCAGCAGCGCCAGCTGGTCGCCGGCCTCCTCGGCATTGCCCAGCGCGATGGCGCGCTCGGCCTGCGCCACCAGCCGCGCGCGCACGTCGATCACGCCCTGCGCGGCGCGCCGGCTGTCGGGCTTGTCCCTGGCGGCCTGCAGGAAGAGCGCGACGGCGCTGTCCTTGCCCCCACCCACGTCGCCGGCGGCAAGCGCCTTGTCGGCACGGTCGAGCAGTGCGCGCAGCTTCGGCGGATCGGGCGTCAGCTGCTTCGGCAATTGCGCATGCTCGCGGCTCAGCCGTGCAGCGATCACCGCGGTGGGCGCCAGGGTCAGGGGCGGGCCGGCATTCAATTCCTCGGTGGCGGGCCCGTTGCCTGCAAAAGCACTACCGGGTGCCGCCGCCGGCGCACTCGGCACGCTGCGGCGCACGACCTCGCCCGGCTCGGCGTGGAACAATCGCGGAAAGAAGTGGTAGCCAAGGCCGAAGGCCAGGACGACGATGCCTATCACGCCGCCGAGCGTGCGTTGGCGATGCAGCGTGGTGGTGCTCGGCATGCTTGGGCGTTCCCGGATCGGCCTGTTATCGCGCGCCGCCCACCATATGTCACGACCGATGAAGGGGCAATCCATGCCGGGTGCCCAGGAGCCTGCCTGCGATCCCCGCACCGCCGCGTTGCGTCGCCGTGGTCGTCCGGTGATAGTGTGTGGCGTCGCGCCCGACTGGCCGCCAGGCCAAGCCGCAGGCTGTCGCACAGCGGCAAGGCAAGGCAACCCGAAGGGCTGGCCCTGATCGCCCACGCCCCTGCCTCGTCACCCTGTCGTGGACGGACGTCCACTCCCCCGTTCTTCCCTGGCCTGCGCGCGAACGGCTCCCGGCGCCGACCCAGCGGAAATCGCAAACAAGTTCCAAGGAAACCGCATGCCCCTGCCCGACGTCACCGCCGACTGGATCGCCGACCGCGCCGCCCTGCAAGCCTGGCTGGGCGACGTGCCGACGGATGCCGTGGTCGGACTGGACACCGAGTTCATGCGCCGCGACACCTTCCACCCGCAACTCGCCCTGCTGCAGCTGGGTTGCCGCGGCCGGCACGCACTGGTCGACCCGCTGGCCTTCGCCATCGGCGATGCGCTGCAGCCCGCGCTGGGCACGAGCGATGCCGTCACCGTGATGCACAGCGCGGGCGAGGATCTGGAAACGCTGGCGCCGCTGCTGCCCGACGGCCCGCGCGCGCTGTTCGACACCCAGATCGCCGCCGCCTTCGTCGGCATGGGGCTGGGCATCAGCTACCGTGCCCTGGTCGCGGAGCTGTGCGGCGACGAACTCGACAAGGGCGAGACCCGCTCGGACTGGATGCAGCGCCCGCTCACCGGTTCGCAACGCAGCTACGCCACGCTCGACGTGGTGTACCTGGAATCCATCCACGCCCAACTCGCCGAGCGCTTGCGCCAGCGCGGCCGCAGCGACTGGTTCGCCGAAGACTGCGCGCGACTGAAGCGCCGCGCCAGCCGCCGCGAGGGTGACCCGCAGCCGCAGCGCGCGCTGCGCGGCGCCGCGGAGTGGCCGCCCGAACAGCAGACCCTGCTGCGCCGCATCCTGCTCTGGCGTGACCGCAGCGCCCGCACGCTGGACCGTCCGCGCCCCTGGCTGCTGGACGACGCACTCGCCATGAGCCTCGCCCAGCAGCCGCCCGCCAGCCTCGCCGAACTCGAGCAGCGCGGCCGCGGCCAGCGCGCCCTGCGCAGCGCCCAGCGTGGCGAGCTGTTCGCGTTGCTGCGCGTTCCGGTCGAGGCGGACGAGATCGCCGCCACCGCGCCCATTCCCGCCCACCCGCAGGGCGCGGCCAAGCAGGCGCTGAACGCGATGAAGACCCAGGTCGACACCTGCGCCACCGAACTGGACCTGCCGCCCGGTCTGCTCTGCCCGCGCAAGGTGCTGGAGGAATACGTGGTCACCCGCGAATGGCCCGATTTCCTCGACGGCTGGCGCCGCGACGTGCTGCACGAACGCCTGCCCGGCCTGCTGCCGGGCTAAGGCAGACACCCGCCGGAACCGCCGCGGGGTCTTGGCGGGGCCGCCAGCCACTGCTAAGATGTGCGACTCGCGTGGGGCGGTAGCTCAGCTGGGAGAGCGTCGCGTTCGCAATGCGAAGGTCGGGAGTTCGATCCTCCTCCGCTCCACCAGATCCATCCAGACGAAAAGCCCCGGGAACCTCAGGTTCCCGGGGCTTTTCGTTTCCGTGTCGGCCGCGACTACGCGAGCGTCGCGGCGACGATCCGTGCGACGTCCTCCGTGTCAAGCGCACGCCACGTTCCCGGGACCAGCCCGCCCAGGGTGAGTCCGCCGATCGCCACCCGCTCCAGGGTCTCCACGCGGTTGCCGGTGGCGGCGAACATGCGGCGCACCTGGTGGTAGCGGCCTTCATGCAGCGTCAGCTGCACATGGCGTGGGCCCAGTATGTCCAGCGCCGCGGGGGCGAGCGGCGTGGTTTCCGATTCCAGCAGCAGCGTTCCGCTGGCGAACAGCGCGGCCTCGTCGCCGCGCAGGTCTTCGGCAAGGGTGGCCTCGTAGACCTTGGCCACGTTGGCCCTGGGCGAGATGATCCGGTGCAGCAGCGCACCGTCGTCAGTGAGCAGCAGCAGCCCTGAGGTCTCGCGGTCGAGCCTGCCCACGGTGGAGAGCGCGGGCTCGCGCACACGGTAGCGCGGCGGCAGCAGGTCGTAGACCACGCGGCCGGGATCCTTGCGCGAGCAGGTGACGCCCAGCGGCTTGTGCAGCATCAGCACCAGGCCGGGCAGCGGATCGAGCGGTTCGCCGTCGACGCGGATGCGCGCGGGCTCCACCTTGTCGTCGGCATAGAGCACCTCGCCGGCGGCGTCGGTGATGCGGCCTTCGCGGAACATCCACGCCACCTCCTTGCGGCTACCGTAGCCGAGGTTGGCGAGCAGCTTGACCAGTTTCATGCGCGTACTCCGCGGGCCTCGATCACCTTGAAGCCGTCCTGCAGCGCGAGTTGCCGCACGTCCGTGAAGCGCGCGGCGAGCTGGGCTTCGTAAGGCAGGTGGCGGTTCGCCACGAGCAGCAGGCGGCCCCGCGGCGCCAGGGCGTCGGCGGCGGCGGCGATGAAGGCGCGGCCAAGCTCCGGCAAGTCGGCGCGGCCAAGATGGAACGGCGGATTGCTGACGATGGCGTCGTAGCGCTGCGGCAGGCCGCGGGTGACGTCGTGCCAGTGCACGCCGACGGGAACATCGTGGCCCGCGGCGCGCAGCGCTTTCACGACGTTGCGGCGCGCCGGCTCCAGCGCGCGCGCTTCCGCCTCGTACAGGTCCAGCGCGGTGATCCCGGGGCAGCGCGCGATCAGCTGGGTGGCGAGGTATCCGTAGCCGGCGCCGAGGTCGGCCACGCGGCCGTCGAGGTCGGCAGGGAGACAAGCGGCCAGCAGGGCGGAAGCGCGGTCCACGCGGTCCCAGGCGAACAGGCCCGGGCGGCTCCACCATCCGTCGGCGGTTTCGCGCGGTGCATCCAGCGCGCGCCACGCATCCTGCAGGGCGCGGTCGACGGCGCCCGGCTGCGGTGTGGCCCAGAACGCCCGGCAATGGTGCTTGGACAGGCTGGCCACCGGTCCGGCCAACTGCTTCAGGTCGGCTTCGCCGGACCTGGCGCCTTCGGCGTTAGGCATGGCCGCCAGCAGCGTGCCGCCCGGCGCCAGGTGATCCAGCGCCCGGGCGAACAGCGCGCGCGCCTCGTCGCGCTGGCGCGGCGGCAGCAACAGCACGAGCGGGAAGGTTTCGCCCTCGCCCGGCTCGCCCACCTGCATGCCGCAGCGTGCAAGCTCGTCGGCGAAGGGCAGGAAGCCCTGCTCGCACAGCCAGCCGGGCCGGGCCGATTCGCGCAGGCGCACACCCGCACGGGCGCGCAGGAACAGCGCGCGGCCTTCGGGCGCCAGTTTCAGCACGCCGGTGTCGAAAGGCACGAACAGGGCGGACAGCGCGGCTTCGGGCGCGTCCGCGGCGAAGCCGGCGCTCACGGCTGCGGCGGCGCCGCCGCGGTGGCTGCGGCGGCGGGCAGCTCCCCGACCATCTGCGCCGCCAGCGGCTGGTAGCCGCCCTCGAAATGATGGTCGCCGTTCTTCGCGTGCACGGTCACCCACGCCGGCAGGCCGGGATCGGTGCACAGGCTGTCGTCGGCGTCGTCCTTGCCGTAGTAGCAGACCACCGGGAACTGGTCCTTGAGCGCCTGCACCGGCGGCAGCGCGTCGTAGTGCGGCACCTTGTTGAACTTCTCCAGCACCGTCTTCACGAACGCCTTGAAGCGGCCCTGCGTGATCATGTAGCCCTCGAACTGGATCTCGAAGCTGGTGTCGCGGCTGGGCGAGAGCAGCACCAGCTGGCTGATGCGCGCGCGATTGGCCGGGCTGAGTTTGCCGATGATGGTCGGCAGGACGTCGGCGCCAAAGGAGAAGCCCACCAGCCACACGCGCCGCTTGTGCCATTGGTCCAGGTACTTGGTCATCAACGCGTCGAGCTCGGCGGCGGCGACATCCGGGTCGCGGCTGCGCCAGAAATACTTGAACACGTTGACGCCGAGCACCGGGATGCCCCGCGCCGCGAAGGCGTTGCCGAGCTGCTTGTCGAGGTCGGCCCAGCCGCCGTCGCCGGAATACAGGATGGTGAGCACGTCGCCCTTGCCCGCCGGCGCCGGCACGCCGGCCGCGGGGGCGAGCACGATGGTGGACTGTTCCAGGCCCGGCTTGGAGAACGGCGTCCAGACCAGGGCCAGCCCAAGCACGCACACACCGATTCCAGCCCACATGATCCGCTTTCCTCTTTTTGACCAGCTCATCGACGCACGACTCCGGAGAGGCCACCGGAGATCAGGCTGGCCACGTTGGCAAGGATCATCGGCAGCGCGATGCCGCCCGGCACCGCCATGTAACGCGGCTCCCACTCGGGGTCGAACTTGTCCTTGTAGCGCTGCAGGCCCTGGAAATTGTAGAAGCGTTCGCCGCGGCCGAACACCAGCGCGCCGAAGCGGTTCCACAACGGCGCCTGCCGCCGGGTGGTCAGGCCGGCCAGCGGCGCCATGCCGAGGTTGAACCAGCGGTAGCCCTGCTGCTTCGCCCACTGCATCAGCTCGACGAACAGGAAATCCATGATGCCGGAGGGGCCTTCGGGCACGAAGCGCATCAGGTCCAGCGAGGCTTCTTCCTTCGTCTCGGTAAGGAACAGGTTGGCGAAGGCCACGATCCGCTCACCCTGCCACACCAGCGCCATCGGCGTGCGCACCAGGTAGCGCGGATCGAACGCGCCCAGCGAGAAACGCTTCTCGCGCGCGTGCTTGTCGGCCAGCCAGGCGTCGGAGATCTCCTTCAGCCGGGGCAGCAGGGGCGCCACCGCGTCCGCCGGTACGATCTCCAGCCGCAGGCCGTCGCGGCCCAGCTTGTTGATGGTGCCGCGCAGGGTCTTCTTCGACTTGCCGTCGAGGTTGAAATCGGCCAGCCGCACGCGCGCCTCCTCGCCGATCTTCAGCAGGTTCATCCCCACTTCGAGGTACATGTCCAGGTCCTCGGGGCAGACCTGGTAGAACACCGGCCAGCCGCCCGCGCGCTCGCATTGTTCGAGGAAACTCCACACCAGCTCGCGCCGCGCGTTCTCGTCCATGCCCACCGGGTCGCCCATGGTGACCCAGCTGCGGCCCTCGGTGTCGTACATCAGGAAGGCCTTGCCCTGGTCGTCGAACAGCAGGTGCTTGTCGCCCATCAGGGCCAGGTGCGCCTGCGCCGAATGGAAGCCGCGGATCAGCGGCAGCGCGCGCTGCAGTTCCGCCTCGCTGGGCGGCGCGCGGCGCAGGCGCTGCGGCTTGATCAGGCTGGCCAGCGCGAACAGCAGACCCGCCACCGCCGCACCCACCAGCGCGCGCAGCGCGCGCGGTGCGCCGCCCTGGTGGAAACTGAATTCCCACCACAGGGAGCTGCTGTACTCCACGTGCTTGTAGCTGAACATCACCAGCCAGGTGGCGCAGCCGAACACCGCCAGGATCGCCACGATCCAGCCCACCGAAAAAGTGGTGCTGAACAGCGAGGCGCGCCGGTAGAACAGCCGGTGCGCCGGCGCCAGCGCCAGCGCCAGCAGGGCCAGCAGGGTCGCCTCCTCGTAGTCGATGCCCTTAAGCAGGGAGAGCACCGCGCCGGCCACCAGCAGCACCAGGGTCAGCCAGTAGGCCGCGTCGAGCCGCCGCTGCAGGCCGCGGGCGAGGATCAGCAGCAACATGCCGATCACGCTGGCCAGCAGGTGCGAGACTTCCAGCACCGACAGCGGCAGCACGTCGCGCAGGATCGCCATGCGGTCCGGCAACGCCCGCGTGGCGCCGGAAAACAGCAGCACCGCGCCGGACACCAGGGTCAGTCCCGCGAAGAACGACGGCAACAGGCTGTTGAACCATGGCGACCACAGCGACTGCCGGCGCAAGCCCCGCGCCTCGCGCTGCAGCACCAGCATGGTCGCCGCGCACAGCGGCATCAGGTAATAGACCACGCGGAACATCGCCAGCGCGCCCAGGATGGGGGCGGCGAGGTGCTTGTCGTCGGTGGCGTGGAAGCCGGCCAGCATCACCGTCTCGAACACGCCCAGGCCGCCCGGCACGTGGCTGATCAGGCCCACGATCTGCGCGATCACGAAGATCGCCAGGAAATGCCCGAAGCCGGCGTGCAGGCTGTCCGGCATCAGCACGTACATCACCGCCGCCGCCAGCCACCAGTCCAGCGCACCCACCAGCACCTGGCGCAGCGCAGAGGCCGGCCGCGGCAGCAGCACGCGCCAGCGCCACAGCCTGAGCGGCTTGCGGATGAAGCCACCCAGCACCCAGGCCAGCGGGACTGCAGTCAGCACCAGGGCCAGGCTGATGCGCCAGTCGCTCAACGGCAGGCCCGAGGGCAACGGCACGATCAGCAGGGTCACGCCGGTCAGCGCCAGCAGCCCCAGCCAGAAGCTCAGCGTGCAGTACAGCACCAGCTTGGCGATCTCCGCGGTGGAAAGACCGTTCTGCACGTAGAAGCGGTAGCGGATCGACCCGGACACCAGGAACGACATGCCCACCGCGTTGCTGAAGGCGTAACTGATGAAGGAGATCAGGGTGACCCGTCGCCACGGCAGCGACTTGCCGATCGACGCAAGGCCAAAGCGGTCGTACAACGACATCACCCCGAAGCCCAGCATGGTCAGCACGATCGCCAGCAACAGGCGCTGGCGCGACACGCTGGCCACGTATTCGCGGATCTCGTGATAGGTGACGTGGCGCGCCAGCAGATGCAGCGCCCACAGCGCCAGCACCAGCATGCCCACCGACAGCAGCGGCCCGGCGATCCGCCGCAGCAGCACCGCCCGCTGGCTGGGCGGGTTCAGGGCATCATCCGGGCGTGGCACCTGCTCGACTTTTTCCTGCTCCACGCGACGCTCGTTTTCCCTGGAGGGCCGCTAGTTTAAAGCAGGCCTTGTTGCAGGCGATAAACAATGCCCAACTTCACTTTGCGGACGTACCCTGCCCCAAGCGGGCGATCCAGCGGTACATGAAGAAGACGATGACTGCGAAGGCAATGCCGCCGATCCACTGCGCCGCCTCACCGAAGCCTTGGCCCACCAGCGCCAGCGGCGCCGGCTTGCCGGAGAGCCCGACGATGAACGCGATGACCACCCCGATCACGCTCTCGCCCACGATCAGGCCCGAAGCAAGCAGAACACCGAGTTGCTTGGTGGTTTCCGGTTTCTTCCCACGGTCGGCGCGACGATCGAAGAACCAGCCCACCACCGAACCCACTACCACCATCAGCGTGCTGACGGTGGGCAGGTAGATGCCCAGGCCCACCGCCAGTGGCGGCACGCGCATGTGCTTGGTGGTGCGCGCAAGGATTTCGTCGATCACGATGATGCCGACGCCGATCCAGATGCCCGTGATGATCAGGCTCCAGTCGATGTTGTTGGTGATCACGCCCTGCGCCAGCGCGGAGATCAGACCCGCCTGCGGCGCCGGCAGCGCGTGCGCGCCCGCACCGGCCACGCCCACGAAACCGTAGGCCTTGTTGAGCATGTCCAGCACCGGCGGAATCACTGCCGCACCGGCGATCACGCCGACCACCAACGCCACCTGCTGGCGCCACGGCGTGGCATCAACGAGCTGACCGGTCTTCAGATCTTGCAGGTTGTTGTTGGCGATGGCCGCCACGGCGAACACCACCGAGGTGATGAACAACGCGAATGCCACCAGCGCTTTGCCTTCTTCTGGACCCACGTGCGGCTTCACGAACGCCACCAGCAGCAGCGCCGCGGCGATAACCACGAGGATGCCCACGCCCGACAGCGGGCTGTTGGACGAACCGATCAGGCCAGCCATGTAACCGCACACGGTGGACACGAAGAAGCCCATCAGCACCACGAAGGCCACGCCCCCGATGGCGAGTACGGCAACGTGGTCACCCAGACCGCTGGTCTCGCCGAAGTAGCCCAGCAACCAGGCGATCGGCACGAAGCAGGCCAGCGTGATCAGGCCGACGATACCGATCGGGATATCGCGCTCGGTGCGCGGCAGTGAGTCGGCCTTGCCGGCCTTGCGCACGCGCGAAGCGGCCATCGCCGAGGTCAGACCGCTGATCACCGGCTTCACCAGCTTGGCGAGCGTCCAGATGGCCGACACGCCAATGGCACCCGCACCGACGAAGCGCACCTTGTGGCTCCAGGTGGCGTTAGCCAGATCCGACACCGTCGCGGACATGTCGCCCAACACCGAGTAATGCGGCACGCCCCAGCCCCAGCCGATGACGGCGCCGATGAGCATCGCGATGCCTACCGAAAGGCCCACCAGATGGCCGATGGCGAACAACGCGAATGAAAGATTGAAATCGAAGCCGCTGACCGCGCCCTTGTCGTTCACCCGGAAGTTACGCACGAAGTCGGACGCGAACACCTGTGTGGCCACCACCACGGCGAACAACGCCGACACAATGGAACCCCACAGCACGGCAAGCAGGCCGGCACGTCCCTCTTCCACGCTGCTCTCATCGGCGTCGTCGCCGGTGCCCACCTTGAGCACTTCGGCGCAGGCGAGGCCTTCCGGGTACGGCAGGTCGGTATCGGTCACCAGCGCACGACGCAGCGGGATCGAATACATCACGCCCAGGGTGCCACCCAGGGCACAGATGGCGAATGACGTCCAGAACGGGAAGTCGGCCCACCAGCCGATCATGATCATGCCTGGCAGCACGAAGATGATCGATGACAGCGTGCCCGCCGCCGAAGCGATGGTCTGCACGACATTGTTTTCCTGGATGGTGGAATCCTTGAACCCGCGCAGCAGGGCCATGGAAATCACCGCCGCCGGGATCGAGGTGGCGAACGTGAGACCGGCCTTGAGACCGAAGAACACGTTGGCCGCGGTGAACACCACGGTGATCACGACGCCGATGACCAGGCCGCGCAGGGTCAGTTCGGCGCGTGAGGGCGCGCTGGATGCGGATGGGTTCACGCTGGTACTCCCCGGATGGACGCTGCCGCGCACGATAGCTTGGATCGGGCATACCGCGAAATATTGCTGTGGCAACGCCTTGCATGGCAGGCGTGCCGCCCCGAGGCGGCCTAGACATCGCCGCAACGGCGGCTGGCGCACTGTGCTGCTGTCGCGATCCGGGAGGCGAACACATGTGGCGCAGGCCATGGCTCAGCTTGGGCGCCGCCGCTGCCCTGGCGCTGGCGCTGGCCGCCCTCGCGGCCGGATCGCCAGCGGCCGCGCGCGGCGACGCCGGCTTCGTGGCACGGATCGACCTGGACGGCCCGATCGGCCCGGCCGCGGCGGAATACGTCGATGCTGCAATGCGGCAAGCGGATGCCGACGGCGCCACGGCCATCGTGCTGCAGATGGACACGCCCGGCGGCCTCGCCGAATCGATGCGACGGATCGTCAGCGCGATCCTGGCATCGCGGCTGCCGGTGCTCGGCTATGTGGCGCCGCCTGGTGCGCGCGCCGCCTCGGCGGGCACCTACATCCTGTACGCCTGCCCGGTGGCGGCGATGGCGCCGGCCACCCACCTGGGTGCGGCGACCCCGGTCAGCCTGGCCGGCGGCACGTCGCTGCCGGTGGGTGGCACCCGGCCCGCCTCATCCAGAAGCAGCGACAGGCCGGATTCCGGCGCCCCCGCCACCGACGCGGAAAGCCGCAAGGTGCTCAACGACGCGATCGCCTACATCCGCTCGCTGGCGCAGTTGCACGGACGCAACGCCGCGTGGGCCGAACAGGCGGTGCGCGGCGCATCCACGCTCACCGCCAGCGAGGCGGCCGGCCAGCACGTGGTCGACTTCGTCGCCGCCGATGCCGCCGCGCTGCTGGCACAGGCCGATGGCCGCACGGTGAAGCTCGGTGACCGGAGCGTGGTGCTGCGGCTGCGCGGGCTGCCGGTGCGCGATTACCCGCCGGACTGGCGGGCACGCTTCCTGGGCATCGTCACCAACCCGACCATCGCCTACCTGTTGCTGCTCGCCGGCATTTACGGGCTGATCCTGGAAGCCTTCCATCCCGGCAGCTACCTGCCCGGCGTCACCGGCGGCATCTGCCTGCTGGTAGGGCTATACGCGCTGCAACTGCTGCCGGTGAACTACGCGGGGCTGGCCCTGATGGCGCTCGGCATCGGCCTGCTGCTGGCGGAGGCCTTCATGCCGACCGCGGGCGTGGTCGGCATCGGCGGCGTGATCGCGTTCGTGATCGGCTCGATCATGCTGTTCCACCGCGGCGTGCCGGGCTACGAGGTGAACGTGGGCGTGATCGCCGGCCTCGCCTTCTGCGCCGTCGCCCTGCTGGCCATGCTGCTGCGGCTGGTATCGCGCGCGCGCCGGGCCACACCTTTCGTCGGCGACGAACCGATGCTGCAGGCCAGTGGCGAGCTGCTGCAGGCAGTGCCTGCCGGCGGCGAGAGCTGGGCGCGCATCGGCGGCGAACGCTGGCAGGTGCACTCTGAAACCGCCCTGCCTGCCGGGACGCGCGTGCGCGTCTCCGGGCGGCACGGCCTGCTGCTTCACGTCACGCCCTTGCAGGCGAACAAAGGAGAACGCCCATGATCGGGTTCGGTGGTGTCGTCGTCATCGTGGTGGTCCTGCTGCTGTTCCTGACGATCAAGGTGCTGCCGGAGTACCAGCGCGGCGTGGTGCTGACGCTGGGCCGCTACACCGGCATCAAGGGTCCGGGCCTGGTGCTGCTGGTGCCCATCGTGCAGCGCATGACGCGGGTGGACCTGCGCGTGACGGTGATGGATGTGCCGCCGCAGGACGTGATCTCGCGCGACAACGTGTCGGTGCGGGTGAACGCGGTGGTGTACTTCCGCGTCGTCGAGCCGGACAAATCGGTGCTGCAGGTGGAAAACTTCCTGCAGGCCACCAGCCAGCTGTCGCAGACCCGGCTGCGCTCCGTGCTCGGCCAGCACGAACTGGACGAAATCCTGTCGCAGCGCGATTCGATCAACCACAGCCTGCAGCAGATCCTGGACGAGGCCACCGATCCCTGGGGCATCAAGGTCACCAATGTCGAACTCAAGGACGTCGACCTCAACGAGACCATGGTGCGCGCGATCGCCCGCCAGGCCGAGGCCGAGCGCGAGCGGCGCGCCAAGGTGATCCATGCCGAGGGCGAACTGCAGGCCGCCGAGAAGCTGCGCGACGCCGCCGCCCTGCTCGCGCAGCAGTCGCAGGCCCTGTCGCTGCGCTACCTGCAGACGATGGCCGACATGTCCAACAGCGGCAAGGCGTCCACCATCGTATTCCCGCTGCCGATGGAGCTGATCAAGCCGCTGCTGGACGCCGGCAAGCCGCACGTGCCGACGGATTGACGACAGCCTGCTGACAACAGGCTGTCAGCAGCGTCCGGCCAGACTCCCGGCCATTCACCCGAGGAGTCTCGCCATGACCACGCCGCAAATCACCTTGTACGGTTGCGCCCCCGCCTTCGGCCTGCCCGACCCCAGCCCCTTCGTCACCAAGACCGAAGTGCAGCTGCAGATGGCCCATCGGCCCTACCGCAAAGTATTCGCGATCCCGCCGGAGGCGCCCAAGGGCAAGCTGCCGTACATCGACGACGCGGGCGAGGTGGTGTGCGACTCCAGCTTCATCCGCGCCCACCTCGAGCGCACATACGGGGTCGACCTGGACGCGGGCCTCGACGCACGCCAGCGCGCCGAGGCCTGGGCGATCGAGCGGATGGTCGAGGACCACCTGTACTGGGCCATGGTCTGGTTCCGCTGGGTCGATGCGGAGAACTTCGCCAAGGGCCCGGCGCATTTTGCCGACCGCGCGCCCGAGGCGCTGCGCGAACGGCTGCGCGAGGACATGCAGGCCGCCAAGCAGAACGAGCTGCACGCGCAAGGCCTGGGTCGCCACGCGCCGGCGCAGATCGCCGAACTGGGCACGCGTTCGATAGCGGCGCTCGCCGTGCTGCTGGGCGAACGCGAGTATCTGTTCGGCGACCGGCCGCACGCCGTGGACGCCATCGCCTTCGGCGTGCTCGCGGCGATCCTCACCCCGTTTTTCGACACGCCGCTGCGCGCGGCCGCCGAACGCCATCCGAACCTGGTCGACTACGTGGCGCGCATGATGCGGGTCTATTACCCCGCGCATGTCTGGCCGCAGCTGCAGGCTGCGGCGGCCTGAGCGTCGAAGTGCTCCGGGCTATCTGCGATGATGCGTCGCCATCATCGCGGATACCTCCCATGCGCCATGCCCTCGCCCTGCTCGCCTGTTCCAGCCTCGCGCTCGCCGCGCTGACCGCCTGCAACGGCACGCCACCGCCGCCCGCGCCGGCCGGCCACGGCCAGGTGGACAAGCTCGCCACCATCGACACCAAGGTCGGCGACGGCGCCGAGGCCAAGCCCGGCATGACCGTGCAGGTGCTCTACACCGGCTGGCTGTACGACGACACCGCCAAGGACAAGCACGGCGCGAAGTTCGACTCCACCGCCGACCACGGCAACGAACCGTTCTCCTTCACCCTGGGCCAGGGCATGGTCATCAAGGGCTGGGACCAGGGCGTGGCCGGCATGCACGTGGGTGGCGAGCGCACGCTCATGATTCCCGCCGAACTCGGCTACGGCGCGCACGGCGCCGGCGGGGTGATCCCGCCGAATGCCTCGCTGGTGTTCGACGTGAAACTGGTGGGCGTGGGGCAGCGATAAGGCCTTCGCCCACTTCAAGGGAAAACGCCCACACCCGCATCCTGCCGCACGCCCATCGTAGGTCGGGCTGAAGCCCGACCTACGGGTCCAACGCAAGCTACAGGAGCGCACCCTGTGCGCGATGGTCCCTGCCGCGCACAGGGTGCGCTCCTACGGGGTTGCCTCGTCGCGCAGCGCAGCCACCAGTTCATACGAGCGCCGCCGCAGCGCGTGGTCGAACACGTTGCTGGTGATCATCAGCTCGTCCGGCCGGTGGCGGTCGATGAAGGCCTCGATGCCCTGCTTCACCGTGGCGGCGTCGCCGATCACGGCGCAGGCCAGCGCGCGCTCCACCATGAGCTTTTCCGCTGGCGTCCAGTACGCCTCGATGTCGGCTATCGGCGGCGGGATCAGGCCGGGATGGCCGCGGCGCAGGTTGATGAAGCTCTGCTGCTGGGTGGTGAACAGGCGCCGCGCCTCGGCGGCGCTGGCCGCTGCCACCACGTTGATTCCCAGCATCGCGTAGGGCTTCGCCAGGCGCGCCGACGGCCGGAAATCCCGCCGGTATAACGCCAGCGCCTCGTCCATCGCATCGGGTGCAAAGTGCGAGGCGAACGCATAAGGCAATCCCAGTTGCGCGGCCAGCCGTGCGCCGAACAGGCTGGAACCCAGCAGCCACACCGGCACCTCGCTGCCCGCGCCGGGCACCGCGCGCACCGCCTGGCCCGGCGCGGCCGGCTCGAAATAGGCAAGCAGCTCCATCACGTCCTGCGGGAACGCGTCGGCGCTGTCGTAGTACCGGCGCAGCGCCCGCGCGGTGGCGTGGTCGGTGCCGGGCGCGCGGCCGAGGCCGAGGTCGATGCGGTTGCCGTATAGCGCGGCCAGCGTGCCGAAGGCCTCGGCCACCTGCAGCGGTGCGTGGTTCGGCAGCATGATGCCGCCCGCGCCGACGCGTATCGTCGAGGTGCCGGCGGCCACGTGGCCGATCAGCACGGCGGTCGCCGCGCTGGCGATGCCGGGCATGTTGTGGTGCTCGGCCAGCCAGTAGCGGCGGTAGCCCAGCCGCTCGGCAAGCTGCGCGAGGTCCAACGTGTTGCGGAAAGCCTGCGCGGCGTCGCTGCCTTCGGCGATCGGCGCGAGGTCGAGGACGGAGAACGGGATCATGGCGGCATCCGGGGAAAGGATGCGCTCCTATCTGGGGGTTGATGCCGCGCTTGGCAATCTCGGAGCCTGTTCGCGATCTCTGCATGGCCCGCGCCGGGAGCTGCTTGCGCGCAGGCCAAGGAAAAAGGAAGGCGTGGACGTCCGTCCGCGCCCGAGTGATGCCGCCGGCATACGGGCAAACAGACCCGGCCCCGGAATTTATAGGTGCAGGGGTAGCCTCGCCGTGGCCGCCATGCGGCAGCGCGCGGCTTGGCCTGACAGCCAGACAGGCGCTGCGCCACGCACCACGACCTGACAACCACGACAAGGCAACGCGAGCCAAGCAGAGATCACGAACAGGCTCTCAGCCGTCCGGATGCCGCGCCTGCCACGCCGCCAACGCAGCCTTGTAGCGCTCCAGCTTGGCCTCCCAGGTGTCGTAGACGCAGGGCACACAACCTTCGCCGCAACAATCGGCCGGGTCGGGCGCGGGCGGCGGTTGCGGCCGCGGATCGTCGGGCGGGCTGGCAGGCGTGTCGGCGGCGCTCACGCGCAAGGATTCCGGTCGGGCATCGCCGCAGTGTATCGCCGCACTGGCCGCGCGGCCGCCGCGCTGCGATGATCGGGAACTCCCCGTTGCGGAAGTCCCCCGATGCCGTCACGCCTTGTCCGTTCCCTGCTCGCGCTGCTGGCCGCGCTGGCACTGCCCTTCGGCGCGCCCGCTGCGCCCGTCGCCGGCGAACACTATCGCGTGGTGGCCTACGATACCGCACAGCACCCCATCCCCGCCGGCGACGTGGATCGCATCGATACCTTGATCTTCGCTTTCGCACGGGTGGTCGATGGCCGGGGGACGCTCGACGACGCGGCCCGCGCACGGCTGCAGCAACGGATCGCGCTGAAGGCCGCGCATCCGGGACTCAAGGTGATGGTGTCGGTGGGCGGCTGGAGTGCGGGCGGCTTCTCCGAGGCGGCATCCACTGCGGCCGGGCGGCAGCGCTTCGCCGACAGCGCCGCGGCACTGCTCGCCGGGACGCATGCCGACGGCCTCGACGTGGACTGGGAATACCCCGGCCATCACGAGTCCGGCATCGCCTCCAGTCCGCAGGATCGCGAACACTTCACCGCCCTGCTCAAGGCGCTGCGCACCACGCTGGACCGCGCCGGCCACGGCAGGCACACCCTGCTGACCATCGCCGCCGCCGATGGCCCGTTCGTGGACGGCATAGACATCGCCGCGGTGGCGCCGTCGCTGGACTGGTTCAACCTGATGACCTACGACTTCTGCAACGCGATGACGCCGACCACCTGCAACCACACCGGCCTGCATGCTTCCGCGCTGGCGCCGGCGGATGTACGCACGCTGGCGCGCGCGGTGCGGCAGTTCCGCGCCGCCGGCGTGCCAGCCGCCAAGCTGGTGCCGGGAGTGGCGTTCTACGGCCGCGAATTCGCCGGCGTCGACCCCGCCCATGACGGCCTGTTCCAGCGCTACGCCCACTTCCAGGGCATGATCGCCTGGCCGCAGCTCAAGGCCGGCTACATCAACCACCACGGCTATGTGCGCCACTGGGACGCCAAGGCCGAGGCGCCGTACCTGTGGAACGCGCAGACGCATCGCTTCGTCACCTATGACGACCCCGAATCCATCGCCGCCAAGGCCGCCTACGTGAAGGCACGACACCTGGGCGGCCTGATGTACTGGGAACAGGACAACGACCCCAACGGCGAACTGCTCAACGCGGTGTGGCAGGGCTTGCAGTGACGCGCACCCGTGACTTGTGACCCATATCCGGGCGGCGCAGGGGACAGCGCCCGGCGAGGCTGGTAAAACGGCGGGCGACGAGGCTGTTTCCTCTGCCGAGGTAGCCCGATGTCCCCACGCCGCCCAGCCACCTTGTTCGCCTGCGTTCTGCTGGCGTGCGGCCCGCTTGCCGCCGCCGCGCAGACGGCGGCCGAGTGGCAGGCGCTGCAGCTTGCCGCGGCGAACAAGTCCGACGGGATCATGGCCGCGGCGAACCGGCACAAGGGGCTGCTTGCGCAATACCAGGTGATGCGCCATGCCTGGGACGATGACAAGTCGCCGGCGTTCCGGCTGATCTTCGGCCAGTACCTCAGCTGGTACCAAAGCTTCCTCGGCGACTATCCCGACGCGACGGCCAGCTTCTCGATCAAGCAGCTGCCCGAGCCGGACGACCGCCCCTCGCCACTGGGCCTGCCCGGCTACCACGCCTGGCCCGCGCTGGCGGCGATCCCGGAGCTGGCGAAGAACTACCGCGTCGTGCTGTTCAACGAGGCCCACAACGTGGCGCTCACCCGCAGCCTGACCGTGCAGTTGCTCAGCCGCCTGCGCGCGGAGGGCTTCGACTACTTCGCCGCCGAGACGCTGTACCAGGCCGACACCGGCCTGCGGCGGCGCGGCTATCCCGTCGACACAAGCGGCTTCTACACCGAGGAACCGGTGTGCGCCGAGATGGTGCGCACTGCGCTGAAGCTGGGTTTCAAGGTGGTCGCCTACGAGGCCCGGTCCGACGCCAGCGGCGACGCGCGCGAGGCCGAGCAGGCGCGCAACCTCGACGACGCCGTGTTCAAGCGCGATCCCGGGGCGCGCCTGGTGGTCGACGCCGGTTACGGGCACATCCTGAAATCCGGCCGCTACCTCGGCGGATCGTCGATGGCCGAGCACCTGTACAAGCTCACCGGCCTGACCATGCTGTCGGTCGAACAGACCGCGCTGTATCCGCATGCAGTCGCCGGCGACGACCATCCGGTCTACACCGCGGTGATGGCACGGCTGCATCCGGAGGTGCCGATCGTTTTCACCGACATCACGGGCAAGCCCTGGTCGCTGCGCCCGGGCTACGACGTCAGCGTGTTCTTCCCGCCGATCCGCCTGGTGCGCGGCAGGCCCGACTGGCTGGGCCTCGGCGGCCTGCGCCGCGCCTGGTTCGTCGACGGCGCGCGCTGCCAGCAACATTTTCCCTGCCTGGTCGAGGCGCGCTACGCCGACGAGGGCGACGACGCGATCCCGGCCGACCGCCTGGTGCTGGACCAGGTGCCGCTGCCCGGCACGCTGGGTCTGCGACTGACGATGAGCTCGCAGGGCGTGCCGGGGTCCGACCTCTACCTGCGCCCCGGCAAGTACCGCCTGCGCTTCAGCGACGAGAACGACGACCCGCTCCACCACCAGAACATCACCGTGCCGGCCAGGAGTGGCGACAACGACTAGCCGACGCAACCTGCCGAATCGCCGCGCGACTGCGGCGAACGGCCGATCGACCCACCACGTCCCGCTCGTGAAGGAGAGTCACCGCATGATCCATCCGACCATTCGCCCGGCACTGGCCCTGGGCTGCCTGCTGCTCACCTTCTGCGCCGCGGCCGCCCCGCCTGCCGACCAGCCGATGGGCGCCATGCTCGGCTTCACCACCGAAGGCGCCGCGCAACAGCGAAGCCTGGAGCAGCGCTTCGACGCCCTGCTCGACCCCGCCGACCAGCGCGCGTGGCTGAAGCAGATGTCCTCGCAGCCGAACCAGGTGGGCACGCCGCACGACAAGGCGAACGCCGAGTTCATGCTGGCGAAATTCCGCGCATGGGGCTGGGACGCGCGCATCGAGACCTTCGACGTGCTCTACCCCACGCCGAAGAAGGTGGCGCTGGAACTGCTGGGGCCGAAACCCTACACCGCGAAGCTCAGCGAGCCGGCCGTGCCCGGCGACGCCACCTCGGCGATCCGCGACGGCGCGCTGCCGCCTTACAACGTCTACGGCGCCGACGGTGACGTCACCGCGCCGCTGGTCTACGTCAACCAGGGCATGCCGGACGACTACAAGGCGCTGGCCCGGCGCGGCATCGATGTCAAAGGCAAGATCGTGATCGTGCGCTACGGCGGCGGCTGGCGCGGCCTGAAGCCCAAGCTCGCGCAGGAACATGGCGCGGTGGGCTGCCTGATCTACTCCGACCCGCGCGACGATGGCTACTGGCGCGGCGATGAGTACCCCAAGGGCGGCTGGCGACCCGCCGACGGCGTGCAGCGCGGCTCGGTGGCCGACATGCAGGTCTATCCCGGCGACCCCACCACGCCCGGCTACGGCTCCGTCCCCGGGGCGAAACACCTGGCGCTGAAGGACGCCAAGACGCTGATGAAGATCCCGGTGTTGCCGATCTCCTGGGCCGACGCTACGCCGTTGCTCGAATCGCTGGGCGGCCCGGTGGCGCCGGCCGACTGGCGCGGAGCCCTGCCCTTCACCTACCACATCGGCCCGGGCACGACGAAGGCGCATCTGGTCGTCCAGTCGGACTGGAGCCGCAAGCCCGTCTACGACGTGATCGCCACGCTCAAGGGCGCCACCGAGCCGGACCAGTGGATCGTCCGCGGCAACCACCACGACGGCTGGATGTTCGGCGCCTGGGACCCACTCGCCGGCAACGTGGCGCTGCTGGCCGAAGCCAAGGCCATCGGCACGCTGGTCAGGCAGGGCTGGCGGCCGCAGCGCACCCTGGTCTACGCCAGCTGGGACGGCGAGGAACCCGGTCTGCTCGGCTCCACCGAATGGGCCGAAACACATGCCAAGGAGTTGCAGGCCAAGGCCGTGCTCTACGTCAACTCCGACACCAACGGCCGCGGCTTCCTCGACGCTGGCGGCAGCCATTCGCTGCAGCACCTGGTGAACCAGGTCGCCGCCGGCGTCACCGATCCGGAAACGCACGTCAGCGTGCAGCAGCGCCTGCGCGCCCGCATGCTGGTGGACGGCGCGGCGAAGGGCGCCAAGCCCGAGGCGAAGGAAGACGCCAAGCCGGCCGCCTCGGGTGGCGACCTGCCGATCGCTGCGCTGGGTTCCGGCTCCGACTACAGCGCCTTCCTCGAACACCTGGGCATCGCCTCGCTGGACCTCGGCTTCAGCGGCGAGGACGACGACGGCGGCATCTACCACTCGCGCTACGACTCCTTCGACCACTACGTGCGCTTCGGCGATCCCACGTTCGAATACGGCGTGGCGCTGTCCAAGGTCGCCGGCCACATCGTGCTGCGCACCGCCGACGCCCGCGTGCTGCCGCTGCGCTTCGGCGACTTCAGCGACACGCTGGATCGCTACGTCGACCAGTTGCACACGCTGGTCGCAGACACCCGCAAGGCCACCGCCGAACAGCACCGCCTGCTGGCCCAGCATGCGTTCGCGCTGACCAGCGACCCCACTCGTCCGGTCGCGCCGCCGGAACGCGACTCCGACGTGCCGGCGATCGACCTCGCGCCGCTGGACATGGCGGCGAAACGACTCAAGCAGAGTGCACAGGCCTATGAGGCCGCGTATCACGCCCGCGCTGCGGCAGGACTCGATCTCTCCGAAGCCCAGCGCAACAAACTGAACACGCTGATGGGCCGCATGGAGCAATCGCTCACCGATCCCGACGGCCTGCCCGGCCGCACCTGGTTCCGCCACATGATCTACGCCCCTGGCATGCTCACCGGCTACGGCGTCAAGACTCTGCCCGGCGTGCGCGAAGCGCTTGAAGCGCGGCGTTGGAACGAGGCGGATCGCTATGCCGTAGTCACGGCAAAGGTGCTGGATGGTTATCGTGCGCAGCTCGACAAGCTCACTGCGATGCTGAAACAACCGCGCTGAGCGCGGTCGTGGAAGGCGCCAGGGACGGCGCCGGACTACCCTTCCATGCCCTACTTGCTGGCCACGCTGTCGATGGGTCGCTGCGCGACCGCCGCCCTCGGATACTTCGGGCCACGGCTGTCATCGTTCGTTGGTCGGATCAGGCAGCGGCCCAATCATCAATTCATGCTGACGCCGCTCCGTGGCGCGGCTTGATTCAGGCGTCAGGCACCAGAGAGGAGGCACTGTGGAACTCGCACAAATCGGCCAGATCGCCCTGCCAGTCAGTGATCCCGATCAGTCGGAGTCGTTCTACGGTGGAAGTCTGGGCCTGACCCGACTCTTCCGCTTCGGCTCATTGGTGTTTTTCGACTGCGCTGGCGTGCGACTCATGCTGGAGGGATCATCCAAGGCTGTCGTGGCTTCCGCCGGGACTTGCCACTATTTCCGCGTCGGGAACATCGACGCAGCGGTGCTCGAACTCTCCGCCCGGGGCGTGAAGTTCGACGATGAGCCGCACCTCATCGCCAAGATGCCCGATCACGAATTGTGGATGGTGTTCTTCCGCGACCCCGACGGCCATCAACTTGCGCTTATGGAGGAGCGCAGAGAAGAAGCTTCTTGAAATCGGCATCCACTGCGAGAAAGGGCGCCACGCCAAAATAAAAGGAGGCGCACTGCGCCTCCCACCATGACTTTATATCCGCCACCGCGACTTGCGGCAAGGCTCACGGCGCGAACTAGGATCGCGGCCCTGTCGATCGGGCAGGACACGCGAGGCGGCCAAAGCAATGCATGCCGACGGGATGGCGCCGGATGATGAGTGGATTCCGGTTTCCCACGAGAATTGCGACCGGGTGGCAGGACCGTTCTACCACGGAACAAAGGCAAGCCTGTCGGTCGGCGATTTGCTGACTGCGGGCTTCAGGTCCAACTATGCCGATGGCATCGTGATGAATCACATCTATTTCACAGCCTTGCCAAAAGGAGCCGGCCTTGCTGCAGAAATGGCCAAGGGCGAAGGTGGCCCACGGGTTTACGTCGTGGTACCGACAGGAAGCTTTGAAGACGACCCCAATGTCACAAACAGGAAATTTCCGGGCAATCCAACGCGGTCCTATCGGAGCGAGCACCCCTTGGAAGTCGTTGGCGAGCTCGAAAGCTGGGAATCCTACGACGCGGAATTCGTCCGGCAATTGAGAAGTCGCATCGAAGCGGGCATGGGCGAAATCATCAACTAGGCGGAAGCCATGGATCTCCACTGCACCTGACCAGGTTACGTCGAGCTCCCCGCCCAGCGCGTCCGTACTCGCTGCACCTGACCGTCAAACGCGCCAGCCCGGTCAAGCGGCGCCCTGCGTGGCGGCATTTGAACTTCAGCGCTACTGCCAACTTTGGCGCCCCCTCCCACGACGAAGGCCGGCATCGCCGGCCTTCGTTCGTCTGGTGACCCCGGCGCGATTCGAACGCGCGACCTTCCCCTTAGGAGGGGGATGCTCTATCCAGCTGAGCTACGGGGCCAGGGCGCGGATTCTGGCATGGATTGCCGCGGTGCGCGAACCGGCACGGGGGTCGCCCCTGCTAGAATGGCGGTTTCGAAACGGGGCGCCTCGCGCGCCCGGCACTGGAGCCCCCATGTCCCACAACATCCTCTCCGCGCTCGGCCTGGCCGAGGTCAATTCCGGCACCTACCTCGGCCACGGCGAGTGGTCGAAGACCAGCGACGCCGGCACGCTGGCGCCGGTGAATCCGGCCAGCGGCGAGGTGATCGCCAAGGTGCATGCGAGCAGCGCGGCCGACTACGAGACCATCGTCGAGCGCGCGCAGGCCGCGTTCAAGACTTGGCGTACCACGCCCGCCCCGCGCCGCGGCGAAGCCGTGCGCCTGTGCGGCGAGGCGCTGCGCAAGCACAAGGACGCGCTGGGCTCCCTGGTCGCGCTGGAGATGGGCAAGATCAAGCCCGAGGGCGACGGCGAAGTGCAGGAGATGATCGACATCGCCGACTTCGCGGTGGGCCAGAGCCGCATGCTGTACGGCTACACCATGCACTCGGAGCGCCCGGGCCACCGCATGTACGACCAGTACCACCCGCTGGGCCTGGTCGGCATCATCAGCGCGTTCAACTTCCCGGTGGCGGTGTGGGCGTGGAACGCGATGCTCGCCACCATCGCCGGCGATATCTGCATCTGGAAGCCCTCGCCGAAGACGCCGCTGTCGGCGGTCGCCACCATGAAGATCTGCAACGAGGCGCTCAAGGCCGGCGGCTTCCCGGACCTGTTCTTCCTGTTCAACGACGCCGGCGTCGAGCTGTCGCAGGCGTTCGTGGACGACAAGCGCATCCCGCTGATCAGCTTCACCGGGTCCACCAAGGTGGGCCGCCACGTGGGCGAGCGCGTGGCGAAGCGCATGGGCCGTTCGCTGCTGGAGCTGGGCGGCAACAACGCGATCATCCTCGACGAAAGCGCCGACCTGAAGCTGGCCATCCCCGGCATCGTGTTCGGCGCGGTCGGCACCGCCGGCCAGCGCTGCACCACCACGCGCCGCCTGTTCGTGCACGAGGCCATCTTCGACAACGTGCTGGCCACCCTGGTCAAGGCCTACCAGCAGGTCGAGGGCAAGATCGGCGACCCGACGCTGGCCACCACGCTGATGGGCCCGCTCAACAGCCCGGAGGCTGTGCAGGCATATCTAGCCGCCATCGAGAAGGCCAAGGCGGCCGGCGGCAACGTGCGCACCGGCGGCAAGGCGCTGACCGACCGCAAGGGCAACTTCGTGCTGCCGACCATCGTCACCGGCCTGAAGAACAGCGACGAGGTCGTGCAGGCCGAGACCTTCGCGCCGATCCTCTACGTGATGCCGTTCAAGACCATCGACGAAGCCATCGAGATGCAGAATGACGTGCCGCAGGGCCTGTCCTCGTCGATCTTCACCCAGAACCTGAAGGCCGCGGAGCAGTTCCTGTCGGCGGCCGGTTCGGACTGCGGCATCGCCAACGTCAACATCGGCACCTCGGGCGCCGAGATCGGCGGCGCGTTCGGCGGCGAGAAGGAAACCGGCGGCGGCCGCGAATCCGGCTCGGACGCGTGGAAGGTCTACATGCGCCGGCAGACCAACACCATCAACTACTCCGACGCGCTGCCGCTGGCGCAGGGGATCAAGTTCGACCTGTAAGTGATTTCCCTCCCCCCTGCCTGCAGGGGACGCGGGGCGGCGCCATGGATGGCGCCGCCCTGAGGAGCGAGGAAGGCCGGGAGGGGGTGCTTCCGGCGTTCGTGCAGGACGAGCACCCCACCCCGGCCCTCCCCTGCAGTCAGGGAAGGGAGCAAGCTTTCCCGCAGGCCACGCCCAAGGATCGACGCCATGAGCTATCAGCCGCCATACCGTTCCACCACCAGCTCGCTGGCCATCGTGAGCCTGGTGTTCGGCGTCCTCGCCTGGTGCATGCTGCCCTTCGTCGGCGCACTCGTGGCGGTGATCTGCGGCCATCTGGCGCGCAACGAAATCCGCCGCGCGCCGGGCGACCAGCGCATCGAAGGCGACGGCATGGCCATCGCCGGCATGGTGCTGGGTTACCTGCAACTGGCGCTCAGCGTGCTGGCCGTGTTCTTCCTGATCGCCGCATTGTTCTTCGGTCTGGGCATCGCCCACTTCTGGCGCTGACCAAGAGATGACGACCGCCTCCCCGTTCGATTTCCGCGGTTGGCGCGTCGTCGTCGCCGGCGGCAGCAAGGGCATCGGCCGCAGTATCGCGCTGGCCTTCGCCGGGTCCGGTGCCGCGGTGTCGATCTGCGCCCGCGGGCAGGCCGCACTGGACGACACGGCCCGCACGCTCACCACGCACGGCGGAAGCGTGCACGCGCAAGCCTGCGACCTGGGCGATCCGGCAGCCATCGAAGCCTGGATAGCCGCCGCCGCCAGGGCACTGGGCGGCATCGACGTGCTGGTGAACAACGCCAGCGGCTACGGCTTCGGCGAGGGCGACGATGCCTGGCTCGCCGATTTCAACATCGACCTGATGGCGGCGATCCGCGCCTCGCGCTGCGCGCTGCCGCACCTCGCGGCCTCGCCGCACGCCTGCATCCTGCACACCAGTTCCATCGCCGCGCTGCATCCGCGCAAGAACGGCCCTGCCTACGCCGCGATGAAGGCGGCGCTCAGCCACTACACCACCTCGCAGGCGCTGCAGCTGGCGGAACAGCGCATCCGCGTCAACGCGATCGCACCCGGCTCGGTCGAATTTCCCGATGGCCTGTGGGACCGCGTGCGGCAGGACGATCCCGCGCGCTATGCCGCCACGCTGGCGAGGATCCCCTTCGGCCGTTACGGCACGCCGGATGAAATCGCCCATGCCGCGCTGTTCCTCGCCTCGCCGTATGCCGGCTGGATCACCGGCCAGACGCTGTCCGTGGATGGCGGCCAGCAATTGAACGGATAGGCATGAGCGCACTGGACAGCACCGCGCGCTTCAGCGACCGCGTCGCCGACTACGTGCGCTATCGCCCCGACTACCCGACGGCCCTCATCGACTGGCTGCGCCACCAACACGGCGTGACGCCGGACCGGCGGGTCGCCGACGTGGGCGCAGGTACCGGCATCTCCAGCAAGCTGTTCCTCGACGCCGGCCACGACGTGACCGCGGTGGAGCCGAACGCGGCGATGCGCGAGGCGGCCGTCGCCTGGCTGGGCGATCGGCCTGGCTTCAATGCCATCGAAGGCAAGGCCGACGCCACCGGCCTGCCCGACGCCAGCGTCGACCTGGTGACGGTGGCGCAGGCCTTCCACTGGTTCGATCCGGCCGGCACGCGGCGCGAGTTCGCGCGCATCCTGCGCCCGGGCGGCCTCGCCGCGATCTTCTGGAACTCGCGCCGGCTTGCCGGCACGCCGTTCCTCGCAGGCTACGAGGCGTTGCTGCAGCGCTACGGCACAGACTACACGGGAGTGGCCGAGCGCTACGCCGACGACGACGCCATGCGTGCGTGGTTCGGCGCCGGCTGGCGCGGCACGACCCGCTTCGAGCACAGGCAGCAGCTGGATTTCGACGGCCTGCGCGGCCGCCTGATGTCTTCCTCCTACGCACCCAAGCCCGGCCATCCGCAGCACGAACCCATGCTCGCCGCCCTGCGCGAACTGTTCGAGCGCTGCCGGCAGGGCGGCCGTATCAGCTTCGACTACGACACGCGCATCATCGTCGGCACCCTGGACTGAACATGTACGACCTGCTCCGCCCCCTGCTGTTCGCGCTGGACGCCGAGACCGCGCACGGCCTCACCTTGTACGGCCTGGACGTGGCCTACCGCAGCGAGCTGATGCGCTTCGTCGCCCGGCCCGCCGCCGAGCTGCCGGTGCAGGCGTTCGGCATCCGCTTCCCGAACCCGGTGGGCCTGGCCGCGGGCCTGGACAAGAACGCCAGGCATCTCGACGCGCTGGGCGCGCTGGGCTTCGGTTTCGTCGAGGTGGGCACGGTGACGCCGCGCCCGCAGGAAGGCAATCCGAAGCCACGGCTGTTCCGCCTGCCGCGGCACGAGGCCATCATCAACCGCATGGGCTTCAACAACGACGGCGTCGATGCACTCGTGCGCAACGTGGACCAGTCCGGCTATCGCGGCGTGCTCGGCATCAACATCGGCAAGAACAAGGACACGCCGAACGAGCATGCGGTGGACGATTACCTGCGGTGCCTCGACCGCGTGTACGACCGCGCCGGCTACATCACGGTGAACATCTCCTCGCCGAACACCCAGGGCCTGCGCGACTTGCAGGAAGAAGCCACCCTGCGCCGGTTCATCGACACGCTGCGCGAGCGGCAGGAGCAACTCGGCTCGCAGGCCGGGACGCGCAGGCCGATGCTGCTGAAGATCGCGCCCGACCTGTCCGAACACGAACAGGACGGCATCGCCGAGGCGCTGCTCGCCAGCGGCATCGACGGCCTGATCTGCACCAACACCACCGTCGACCGCGCGCTGGTCACGGACGACCCGCGCGGCAACGAGACCGGCGGCCTGTCCGGCAAGCCATTGTTCGCGCTCGCCACCGACGTACTGCGCGGCATGCGCCGGCGCCTCGGCGAACGCGTGCCCATCGTGGGCGTGGGCGGCATCCTAGACGGCAGCGACGCGGCGGAGAAAATGGCCGCGGGCGCCACGCTGGTACAGCTCTATTCCGGCCTGATCTACCGCGGTCCGCGGCTGATCGCCGAATGCGTGGACGAGATCCGCCGCCAGCAGGAAAGCCGGCATGCCGCCTGAGAAAACCGACATGGGCGGCTACACGCTCACCGAAAACGCCCCACTGGCCACGCGCAACACGCTGCGCGTGAATGCGCGCGCAAAGCTGCTGGCCGAACTGCGCGACGCCACCAAGCTGCCCGATCTGCTGGACTTCCCCGCGGTACGCAACGCGCCACTGCTGGTGCTGGGCGAAGGCAGCAACCTGCTGCTCGCCGGCGACTTCGACGGCACCGTGCTGGCGATGGAAACCCGCGGCGTGCAGGTGAACGAACCGGCGACGGGCGACGGCGGCATCGCGCGCATCGCGGTGGCCGCCGGCGAACGCTGGGACGACTTCGTGCGCTGGTCGCTGGGCCAGGGCTACGCGGGGCTGGAAAACCTGATCCTGATCCCCGGCACGGTGGGCGCCGCGCCGATCCAGAACATCGGCGCCTACGGCACCGAGGTGGCCGAGTTCATCGAGAGCGTGGAAGCCTGGGACACGCGCGAACACCGCGTGGCCCAGCTCGACCGCGCCACCTGCGCGTTCGGCTACCGCGACTCGCTGTTCAAGCACGAACCCGGCCGCTACATCGTCACCGCGGTGCGCTTCGCCCTGCCCCGTTCGCGCGAGCTCAGGCTGGACTACGCCGGCATCCGCGAGGAACTCGCGCGCATGGGCGTGGACAAGCCTGCCCCGTTCCACGTCGCCGAGGCGGTGGTACGCCTGCGCACGCGCAAGCTGCCCGACCCCGCGGTGATCGGCAACGCCGGCAGCTTCTTCAAGAACCCCATCGTCGATGCCGCACAGGCGGCGGCGCTCAGGCAGCAGCACCCGGAGCTGCCGGTATGGCCGCAGCCCGACGGCCGCTGCAAGCTCTCGGCCGCGTGGCTGATCGAGGCCGCGGGCCTCAAGGGCAGCCGCGCCGGCGACGCCGGCATTTCCAGCCGCCACGCCCTGGTGCTGGTGAACCACGGGCAGGCCAGCGGCGCCGAACTGTGGGCCTTCGCCCAGGGCGTGATCGCCGCCGTGCAGGCCGGATTCGGCGTGCGGCTGGAGCCGGAACCGGTGGTGGTCGGCGGCTGAAGCCGCGCGTCGGTCAGGCCCGTCGCGGCCGTTCGATGTCCGGCAGCAGGATCGCGCATGCGCCGATCAGCGGCAGGTACGCGCACAGCTGGTAGACGTGCGCGATGCCGTCGAGGTCGGCGAGCTTGCCCAGCACCGCCGCACCCAGGCCGCCCATGCCGAACGCGAGGCCGTAGAACACACCGGAGATCATGCCGATGCGGCCCGGCACCAGCTCCTGCGCGTAGACGATGATGGTGGTGAAGGCCGACGCCAGTACCAGGCCGATCACCACGCTCAACGCGCCGGTCCAGAACAGGTTCGCATGCGGCAACAGCAGCGTGAACGGCGCCACGCCCAGGATGGAGCCCAGGATCACCCACTTGCGCCCTACCCGGTCGCCCAGCGGGCCGCCGATCAGCACGCCCGCGGCCACCGCGGCGAGAAACACAAACAGGTGCACCTGCGCGTTCTGCACTGACACCTTGAACGTATGCATCAGGTAGAAGGTGTAATAGCTGCTGATGCTGGCGATGTAGAAATACTTGGAGAAGATCAGCACGCCCAGCAGCAGCAGCGAGGCCTTCGCCATGCCCGGCGACAACTCGCGCACCGGCGCGCGGCGCGCGCGCGACGTGCCGCGGGTAGCGTGGTGGCGCGCATACCAGTGGCCTACCTGCACCAGCACCGCGATCGCCAGCAGCGGCGCCAGCGCGAACCACGCCACGCTTTCCCGGCCGTGCGGCACGATGATCCACGCCGCCAGCAGCGGTCCCAGCGATGCGCCGAAGTTGCCGCCTACCACGAACACCGACTGCGCCAGTCCCGGACGGCCGCCCGACGCCATGCGCGCCACCCGCGAGGATTCCGGGTGGAAGATCGACGAGCCGGTGCCCACCAGCGCCGCCGCCAGCAGCAGCATCGGGAAGTTCGGCGCGGTCGCCAGCAACAGCAGCCCTCCCAGGGTGAAGCCCATGCCGGCGGCCAGCGAGTAAGGCATCGGCCGGCGGTCGGTCGCCATGCCCACCAGCGGCTGCAGCAGCGAGGCGGTGACCTGGTAGGTCAGCGTGATCAGGCCGACCTGGGCGAAGCTGAGGTCGAAGCCGCTCTTCAGTAGCGGGTAGATCGCCAGGATCAGCGACTGGATCATGTCGTTGAGCAGGTGCGAAAAGCTGATCGCACCGAGCACGGTGAACTGGGTGCGCTCGTCCGCGGCCGCGGGCGGCGCGGCGGCGGGGTCCAGCGGGATGGCGTCGACGCGGGTCTGCATGGGGAACCGTCGGGGATTTCGGGGAAGGGATCGCGGCGGCGTGCATTGCATCCGTCGCCGCGCACACGATAATCGGCAGTCGGGCGGCCCGCATGCGCCGTCGGGTCAAAATATGTCGAATTCGGGCCATACCCGAGACCGGAGGCAGGTTCCCGCATGCGACACACCCGCATCGACGCCTACGAGAACGCGCCCCGCGACGTCGTGGCCACCGGCAACGACTACGCCGCCGGCTACGTGCTGCCCGCGCATGCGCACCGGCGCGGCCAGCTGCTGTATGCGGCCACCGGCGTGGTCAGCGCGGTGACCGACCGTGGCAGCTGGGTGGTGCCGCCGCGACGCGCGCTGTGGCTGCCGCCGGGCGTCCCGCACGAGGTGCACATGAGCGGCGCGGTCTCCACGCGCAGCGCCTACGTGCGGCGCGAGGCCGCCGCCGCCGCGGGCCTGCCCGCCTATTGCCAGGTGATCGAGGTGTCGCCCCTGCTGCATGCGCTGCTGCTGGAGGCGGTGGACCTGCCGCTGGAATACGCCCTGGACGGCCGCGACGGCCGCCTGATGGCGCTGCTGCTGGACGAGATCCGCGCGATGCCCGCGCTGCCGCTGAGCACGCCGCTGCCCGACGAGCCGCGCCTGCGCAAGCTGTGCCGCGCTCTGCTGGCCGCACCCGCGCTGGACATCGACGTCGATGCGATGGCGCACAAGGCCGGCATGAGCCGGCGCCACTTCACCCGGCTGTTCCGCCAACAGACCGGCATGAGCTTCGCCGCGTGGCGCCAGCAGGCCTGCCTGCTTGCCGCACTGGCCCGGCTCGGCGCCGGCGAAGCGGTCACCACAGTCGCGATCGAGCTGGGCTACGCCAGCGCCAGCGCGTTCAGCGCGGCGTTCCGGCGCATGCTGGGCGCTCCGCCCAGCCGTTACCTGGCGCTGCATGCGGGCGAGGCCCGCGCCGCCTGAGGCGGGAGCTTTTGGGTCACGGGCACGCGCCAGGGTCATCGCGGGAGGCGTGCTGCAAGGCCGTCTGGCGTCATCGCGCTGTCAAGAAACCTCGGCACAGTCGTCACACGCCTGCACGGAACGCATGGGCCGCCGGGGTTACCATGGCCCGCAGGATCAGCGCGACACGCCCACGGATACGCATCGAATGAGTTCGCACTCCCCCCGCAAGTCCCCGCCTGCCGCCACCCGCGCCGCGGCGGCCAACGACGCGACCGCCGCGGCGCCCGACCTCGGCGAGCGCCGGCTGTACATCAACCGCGAGCTGTCGCAGCTGGCCTTCAACATCCGCGTGCTGGACCAGGCGCTGGACGAGCGCACGCCGCTGCTGGAGCGGCTGAAGTTCCTGCTGATCTTCTCGCGCAACATGGACGAGTTCTTCGAGATCCGCGTGGCCGGGCTGAAGGGCCAGATCGCGCTGGACCACGAACTGCTCGGCGCCGACGGCATGGCGCCGCGCCAGACGCTGGCCGAGATCAGCGCGGTCGCACACCGGCAGATCGAGCGGCAGTACGCGATCCTCAACGAGCGCATCCTGCCGGAACTCGCCGCGCACGGCATCCGCATCGCGCGGCGCGACGAGTGGACGCACAAGCAGAAGCAGTGGGTGCGCCGCTACTTCCGCGACGAGGTGGCCCCGCTGGTGACGCCGATCGGGCTGGACCCCACTCACCCGTTCCCTTTGCTGGTCAACAAGAGTCTCAACTTCATCGTGCAGCTGGAAGGCACGGACGCGTTCGGCCGTGACTCCGGCCTCGCCGTGGTGCCGGCGCCGCGCGTACTGCCGCGGCTGATCCGCGTGCCCGACGACATCGCCGAGGGCGGCGATTGCTACGTGCTGCTGTCCTCGATGATCCACGCGCATGCCGACGAGCTGTTCCCCGGGATGAACGTGCTCGGTTGCTACCAGTTCCGGCTGACCCGCAACGCCGACCTCGCGCTCGACCCGGAGGACGTGGAGGACCTGGCGCTGGCACTGCGCGGCGAGCTGTATTCGCGCCGCTTCGGCAGCGCGGTGCGGCTGGAAGTCGCCGACAACTGCCCGAAGACACTCACCGCCCACCTGCTGAAACAGTTTGGCCTGGCCGAGTCGGAGCTCTACGAGGTGAACGGCCCGGTGAACCTGGCGCGGCTGTTCCGCATCGCCAGCAAGGTGAACTACCCGGCGCTGCAGTACAAGCCCTTCGTGCCCGCGCTGCCCAAGGTGCTGAAGCACGCCGAGGACCTGTTCGCGGTGATCGCGAAGCAGGACGTGCTGTTGCTGCACCCCTACGAATCCTTCGCGCCGGTGGTGGACCTGCTGCGCCAGGCGGCGAAGGATCCGCAGGTGCTGGCGATCAAGCAGACGCTGTACCGCACCGGCGCCGACTCGGAGATCGTCGACGCCCTGGTGGACGCGGCGCGCGCCGGCAAGGAAGTGACCGCCGTGGTGGAACTGCGCGCACGCTTCGACGAGGAGTCCAACCTCACCCTCGCCTCGCGCCTGCAGCAGGCAGGTGCGATGGTGATCTACGGCGTGGTGGGCATCAAGACGCACGCCAAGCTGATGCTGATCCAGCGACGCGAAGGCAGCGAACTGGTGCGCTACGCCCACATGGGCACCGGCAATTACCACACCGGCAACGCGCGGCTGTACACCGACTACAGCCTGCTCACTTCCGACGAAGTGTTGTGCGAGGACGTGCACAAGCTGTTCAGCCAGCTCACCGGCATGGGCAAGGCGCTGCGCATGAAGAAGCTGCTGCAGGCGCCGTTCACGCTGAAACAGGGCCTGCTCGACCTCATCGCGCAAGAGGCCGCGAACGCCGCGGCGGGCCGCGACGCGCGCATCCTGATCAAGGTCAACGCGCTCACCGATCCCAAGATGATCCGCGCGCTGTACAAGGCCAGCATCGCCGGCGTGCGCATCGACCTGGTCGTGCGCGGCGTGTGCTGCCTGCGCCCGGGCGTACCCGGCGTGTCGGAACACATCCGCGTGCGCTCGGTGATCGGCCGCTTCCTGGAACACAGCCGCGCGTACTGGTTCGCCAACGACGGCGAACCGAAGCTTTACCTCTCCAGCGCCGACCTGATGGAGCGCAACCTGGACCGCCGCGTGGAGTGCGCGTTCCCGATCGAGGGCAAGAAGCTGCAGCAACGCATCCTCGGCGCACTGGAGCTTTACCTCGCCGACAACGTCGGCACCGCGGAACTGCAGGCCGACGGCAGTTACCGGCCGGTGACGCGCGCTCCCGACGAGCCGGTGCGCGACGCGCAGCAGCAATTGCTGGAGAAGTTCTGCGGCGTGGAGGCCTGAGCGCCGCCCCGGCCCGCCGCGCGCAGGAGCGCACCCTGTGCGCGAACGCTCTTGGCCTTGATCCAGCACCAGAACATCCGCGCACAGGGTGCGCTCCTACGCGGCCTATTTCAGGTGCTGCTTCACCCAGGCCGCGTAGCGATCGACGAAGCCCTGCAGGAATTTCTGGGTACCCTCGTTGGCGACGTGGCCCTCGGCGTCGATCAGGCCGTCGTCCTTGAACTGCACGAACACCTCGGGCTGCGCCAACGTCGCCACGTCGAGGTAGGCCAGCACATTGCGCAGATGCTGCTGCGCCAGTGCGCTGCCGGTACCGCCGATCGAGGCGCCGATCACCGCGCCCGGCTTGCCGGCGAAGGAGTTGGTGCCCCACGGTCGCGAGGCGAGGTCGAGCGCGTTCTTCAACACGCCAGGCACGCCGCGGTTGTATTCCGGGGTGACGAACAGCAGCGCGTCGGCGGCCTCGATCTCGCGCTTCAGGCGCTTGGCCTCGGCCGGGTAGTCGGCATCGAAATCCTGGTCGTACAGCGGCAGGTTGTCGATGCGGATGTGCTCGAAAGCAAACTCCTTCGGCGCCAGCCGCTCCACCGCCCGGGCCAGCCGCTTGTTGATCGACGCCTTGCGCAGGCTGCCCACCAGTACCGCCACCTTGATCGTGCTCATGCAGGATGCTCCACAGGGCAAGGGCGCCGCCCGGATGCGGCGCATCGCCTGCATTGGACACGCGCGGCGATCAAGCCGCCGTGATGCGCGGCGTCAACGCAGGTACAGCGCGTCGTGCAGCAACTGCTGGCGCGGCGGGTCGGGCTGGCCCAGCCAGGTGAGCTTGTCCTGCGAGCTGTCGTCGGGGTCGACCGCCGGCGCCAGGTTCTCCGGACGCTGCGCAAACAGCCCCCACATCGCATGGTCGTGCGCGTCGTACAGCAGGGCCACGCGCTCGGTGGGGCAGTCGTGCGGCTTGCACGCGGTGGCCAGCAGCATGGCCTTGCCGTCCACCTGCACGGTCCGCGCCGGGGTGGCCGTACCGCCCTTGCGCACCCAGGCCGGCAGCGCCTTCGCTCCGGGCAGCGCATCCAGCGTCCTGGTGAAATCCGGGCGCTGCAGCAGGTCGTACAGGTAGATCGGCGCGGCGCCCGGCGTCGCGACCGTCGGGGCGGCGTCGTTGCCGGCGGTGGTCGCCGCGCCGGCCGGCGCGGCTTGCGTGGCCGGCTTGCCCGGGGAAGGCGCGGAGGGAGCCGGGGACGCTGGCGTCTGCGGCCCTTGCGAGCAGGCGGCGCAGGCCAGCGTCGCCGTCAATGCGCATGCGAATAAGGAAAGCTTCATTGCGCGTCTCCTCGTCGTGGTGGCATCCCGTGCCACCGTAACAAGCCGCGCCGCAACCTCCGCTGACGCGCGCGCGTCATTTCGCCTGCAAGCTCTCCATCGCCTTCTTCGCGTCGGCATGCGCGGCATCCAGCGTGGTCGCCTTCAACCCATGCTCGGCCTGGCCCAGCGCGGCATGCAGGCGGGCCTCGACGGCGGCATCGCCCTTGGCGTCGGCGATCGCGCCCTGGCCCATGCCCTTGCAGGGGTCCCCCGCCTTGACGTCGAAGCCCTTGCCGGACGGCCCGACCAGGCAATTCACCAGGTGGTGCAGGTGCGCATGCGCCGTGGCGAGATCCATGGCGCCCAGCGCCATGCCGGCATGCGCGCCGGCGGTGGAGATCTGTTTCGACGCCGCGCCGTTCGCATCCGCCGCCGACGCGGCGGCCGGCAAGGCAAGCGCCAGCCACAGGACGGGCAATCCACGCATGCAAGATTTCGTCACGACACGACTCCCGAACGGCGCGGCGTTGGCCGCAGTCGCCCGACTATGCCTTCGCCTGCGTGAGGAAAGGGCAAAGAGGTGGCGGACGGCATGCCAGAGACATAGAACAGGCTTTCAGGAAGCCGGCAGCAGCCGCTGCACCGCCGGACTGAGCTGGGCCATGTAGCGCTCCACCTGCTGCGTATAGCCGGGGGCTGCGCCCAGCTCGCGGTTGATCTGCAAGTGGCTGAGGTCCTCCGGCAGGAGCGCCGCATGCACGCCCAACGACTGCGCCTTCGCCACGAAGGCTTGCGCGGCCGGGCACGAATCGCGGCGACGGGTGGAGCACACGGCCAGAAACGACGCGATGCGATCATGCAGCTGCTGGTACGGCGACGCCGCCAGCCAGTCCGCGGGACGGCGGCCGAAGGCGCGATCGTAGAGCGGCAGATGCCGCTCCTGCATCGTCCGCACCACGTCGAGGCAGGCGCTGTCCAGTGCGATCGTGCCCAGCCAGGGCCGCGCGCCCTGCCGGCGGGCCAGCGACGGCTCGGCGCTCAGCAGCGCCACCAGGTGCGCGCCGGCGGAATGCCCCATCACGACGAACCCGGCCGGGTCGCCGCCCCACGAGGACGCCAGCTGTTGTGCCCTGGCGAGCGCCCGCGCCACGTCGGCCGCCTGCTCCAGCGGTGCAGTCCGCGGCAACATCCGATAGTTCGTGGACACCAGGATGAAGCCGCGCGGCACCCAGCGCGCGACCTTGCTTCCAACCACGCCGGCCGCGGCCTTGTCGCCGAAGGACCAGGCGCCGCCATGCACGAGGAAGATCACCGGCGCGTCGTGGACCCTCCCGGCCGGCAGATAGACGTCGAAACGCTGCCGCGGATCGCCGCCATAGGCGATGTCGTGCAGTATCCGCACGCCTGACGGCAAGGTCGTCGCCGGCTGCATCGCCGCACGTTGCGCCGCGTCGCGCCGCCATGCCGGCTGCGCATACGCGACGAATGCCAGCAGGACCGGGCCCATCATTGCCAGCCACGCCGCAAACCGCCATGCGCGATGTCTCATCACGACCTCCTGCAGACAGGGGCGGCGCCGCGGCCCGCATGCCGCACGACGCCAACCGGCGGAGAAACGGCACGCGCCGGCACCGGTTGACGCCGGCCGGCCGAATCCGCTGCGATGCGCGCGTGGGTTACGATGCGCGACCGTCCGCACAGGATCGCTCCCGTGTCGCACTACGCCGGCCCCCTGCTCACCCGCCCGACTGCCGCGGCGTTGCTCGCCGCGCGCGACGCGGGCGCGGCCGCCTGGGAAGGTTCGCTGGACCTCGGCCGCTCGACCGGCATGGCCGCGCTGCAGGCGCAGGGCTGGCTGTGGCGCGGCGAACGCTACCCGTACCCGCCCGCGCTGAAGGAGCGCAGCGTCCACTACTGGGACGGCGACGGGTTCGCGCCGGCCGCGCGCTACTCCGGCGCGCTGATCAAGCTGGTGCCCACCGAATGGGGCGTGCCCACCTTCGAGATCGACGGCATCAAGATGCTGCCCACCGCGCAGGCCTCGCCGCTGGACGACGCGCGCCGCAAGGTGGCGCTGGTCGAGCCGCGCGACAAGGTGGTGCTTGATACCTGCGGCGGCCTCGGCTACTTCGCCGCCTGCTGCCTGGACGCGGGCGCGGCGCGCATCCAGTCCTTCGAGAAAAATCCCGACGTGCTGTGGCTGCGCACGCTGAACCCGTGGTCGCCGGACCCTGATGCGTCTGGCCCGGATGCGCCGGACCATGGCGGCCGGCTGCAGCTCTTCCATGCCGACGTGTCGCAGGCCATCGCGCAACTCGCCGACGCCTCGGTGGATGCGCTGTTGCACGATCCGCCGCGCTTCGGCATCGCCGGGGAGCTGTATTCGCTGGCGTTCTACCGCCAGCTCGCCCGCGTGCTGCGCCGCGGCGGACGCCTGTTCCACTACACCGGCAGCCCGAACAAGCTGACCAGCGGCCGCGACCTGCCGCGCGAAGTGGCGCGGCGGCTGCAGGAAGCCGGCTTCGAGGCGCAGCCCGCGCTGGACGGGGTATTGGCGACCCGGCGCTGATCGACGCTACAGATGCCGGCGCACGGCATCCGGCATCGGCAATGCTTCGTCGCGGTCTTCGGCGACCACCTGGTTGCGGCCGCGCCGCTTGGCCGCGTACAGCGCCGCGTCGCTGCGCGCGAACAGCGCGTCTGCATCGTAGCCGCGCTGCGGATCAGCCTGCGCCACGCCAAGGCTGAGCGTGAGATCGGGAATCGGCGGCTCCGCCTGCGGCGCGCGGGCCGCCACCGCGGTGCGCAGGGCGTCGGCCAGAGCCACCGCCTGCGCAGCGTCCTGGCCGCTGCAGGCGATCATGAATTCGTCGCCGCCGAAACGGCCGAACAGGTCGTCGCTGACCAGGTGTTCGCGCACCACCCCCACCACCAGCGCCAGCGCCGCGTCACCCGCCTGGTGACCGTGGCGATCGTTGATGTGCTTGAAGTGGTCGAGGTCGAACATGATCAGGCACAGCGGCTGGTTGTACTTCGCCAGGTGATCGATGCGCACGCGCAGCTCCGCGGCGAAAGCGTGCCGGTTGAGCGTGCCGGTGAGCGGGTCGTGCATGGACAGGTACTGCAGCTGTTCCGACTTGCGCTGCAGATGGCTGTGCGCGGATTTCAGGAAACGCTGCTGGCGCGCCAGTTGCTCGGCCTGTTGCCCCAGCAGCCGTGCGCGGCGCAGCGACGCCCACCAGGCCAGCAGCACGATGCCCAGCACCGGCAACAGCAACCAGACCTGCGAGCGCCGTCGCTGCGGCGGTTCGGCGACGGCATCGGTCGTGGCCCGCGCCCGCACCGGTGCGCTCGACGGCACGGTGACCGTCGGTGCAGCCTGCGCCGTAGGCGCGGCCACCGGCGCCACTGCGGGCAGTGCCGGTGGCGCGGTGCTTTCCGGCGCTGCGTCGGCATTCGAATCCGTGGGCGCAGGAGCGACTTTTGCGGGGACCGGAAGCACGCCCGGCGCCGCACCTGGCGGCTCTGCCCACCCCCTTGGCGGCGGAGGCGGCGGCATCCATCCCGGCGCGCCGCGCGGCGGCGGCGGACCTTGCGGCGGCGGGTGCGCGCCGGGCGGCGGCGGGCGGAACTGCAGGCCGCCCGCCGCCGGAAGCGGCTGCGCCCGAACCGGCTCAGCCGCCCAGCACGCCAGCACCACCATCGCCAGCACGCAGCCAGCCCGGAAAGTCCCCACGACCACCCCCTGTCAGATGGCGCACTCTACCTTGCTTGAACACCTGCGGCTTCAACTGCCGGCGGCGCGCATCGGCATCGGCCTGGGCGCCCCATGCGGGCTCCATGGCGTGAACGCGGGCTGTCCGAGTCGGTTTCCATCACCACCGTTCGGGCGTACGCTCGATTTCCCCCCGAGCAAACCGGAGCCCCCGCCATGGCCCTGTGGAAAGAACCCGTGAAGTCCCCCACCACCGCGGCCCCCGAGGCTACGGCGCAGACACGTCTCGACATTCCGGAGGACAAGCCGGAAACGGCGGCACCGGTGCAGCCGGCACCACCGGCAGCGCGCCCCGCCCTCGCGGCCGTGACAGGCAAGCCCAAGGCCGAATCGCTGATCGCGCCCGACATCGCCATCGAGGGCAAGATCGAAGGCGCGGGACACGTGCGCATCGCCGGCAGCTTCAAGGGCGATGTCAGCGTGCGTGGCGACCTCACCATCGAGCCCGGCGCCAAGGTGACCGGCAGCGTGCGCGCCGAAAAGGTCACCATCGCGGGCGAGCTGGTGGGCAACATCGAGTCTGCGGTGCACGTGGAACTGCTGCAGAGCGGCGCGCTGACCGGCGACCTGAAGGCCGGTTCGCTCAGCGTGGCGGCCGGCTCGCGCATGCGCGGCCAGGCCGAGTTCGGCTGGGACGACAAGGGCGCCGGCAGCGGGCACGGCGGCGCGACTTCGTGAACGCCGCACGCCCGGGCACGGCCGGGGCGACGCGCACCTGCCCGCACTGCCGGGAGACCATCCTCGAGAGTGCGGGCGTGTGCCCTGCCTGCCGCCACAAGCTGCGCTTCAGCGAGTCGACTGACGAAGGCACGGCCGCCTCCGTGCCGCTGCGCGTGGAGGGCAGCTTCCGCAATCCCGACAGCGGAGCGTGGGAATACTCGATGGTGCTGACCATCCACAACGAACGCGGCGAGGAGATCGCGCGCAAGCTGGTGGGCGTCGGCGCCCTGCAGCCGGGCGAGCGGCGCAGCTTCAGCTTGAGCGTCGAGATGCAGGCCGCCGGCGCGGGCAGCAAGCGCACGCGGCCCTACTGAAATCGCGGGGGCCGCCGGTTCGCGCACCCCTCACAGGTGCGCGTCGGGTTCGAAGCGCTGCAGGAACTCATAGCGCCCCGCGTTGCGGTCGACAACGCTGTGCGTATCCTCGCCGATCACCTGGCGCAGCAGGCCGCCATCCCGCGGCACCGCGCCTGGCCACGTCGGCAGGCCTGGACCATTCGGATTGCCGGTCTTGACGAAGTTGGCCCAGTAATCCTCCATCACCTTCGAGACGCGCCGGTCGGTGGCGGTCCACGCATAGACCTTGTTGCCGTCGAGATTGCCCAGCGCGTATTCGATCTCGCCGCTGTGCACGGCGCCGGTGCCCGGGCCCGCACTGCCATCGCGCTTCGCCGGGCGCGGCTGCTCGAAATAGTAGTAATAGACGGGCGCGTCGCCAGTCTTGCGCTGCCAGTCCATCCAGCGCCAGGTCGCGAAGGCGATGAACTGGTCGCCCGACAGCGCCGTGCCGGAGGCCTTAACCTCCGCTTCGTCGTGCCCTGGATAGAGCTTCAATGCCTCGTCGGCACTCGCGCCGAACTGCTTCCGCACGGCGGCGCGGTAATTCGCCGGCGTGGGCGCCTTGTCGTCGAGCAGGTTCTTCCAGTAACCCTCCTGCGAGTTCGAGCCCACCAGCAGGGGGATGTGCGCCTGCTCGCCGGCAGCGTAGATGGCGCCGGGCGAACGTGGCAGGAAATAGCCGTCGATGGTGGGGTTGAAGCTGTCGCTGTCCGAGGTGCCCAGCGCCTTCAGCAGGTCGGCCGCCGGCATCGCGCGCAGGTCGGCCAGCGAACGGGCCCCGACTTTGCGCATGAAGTCCTCTCCACGTTGCTCGGCCCGCGCGAACGGCTCCGGTTTGAGATTGCCCAGCAGGCCGCCGCTCTCTCCGATCGCGCGCTGCATCAGCCCCTTCGACAGCGGCGAGGCCATCAGCGCCGATACCGCCATCGAGCCCGCCGACTCGCCGCCGATGGTGACCTGCGCCGGATCGCCGCCGAATGCGGCGATGTTGGCGTGCACCCAGCGCAGCGCGGCCGTCATGTCGAGCAGGCTGTAATTGCCGGCAGCGTGCCGTGGCGACTCGGCGGCCAGCGCCGGCAAGGCCAGCAGGCCGAACACGTCGAGACGGTAGTTCACCGTCACCACCACGATGTTGCGCATCGCCAGGCTGGCGCCGTCGTAGCGCGGCTCCGAGCCGTCGCCAGCCAGCATGCTGCCGCCGTAGAAATACACCAGCACCGGCAACCTGGCGTGCCTGTCGGGCGAGCGCGTCCACACATTGAGATAGAGGCAGTCCTCGCTCATGCCGTTGGAGCGGAACACCATGTCGCCGTACAGCGGCCGCTGCATGCAGCGCGGGCCGAAACGGTCGGCCGCGCGTACGCCCTGCCATGCGGCCACCGGCTGCGGCGGCTTCCAGCGCAGCGCGCCGACCGGCGGCGCGGCGTACGGGATGCCCCTGAACTCGTACAGCCCGGCCGTGTCGATGGCGCCCCAGTCCGCGCTCTTGCCGCTGTTTGCAGCCGTCATCAGCGCCATCGCAGCCTGCGATTCGAGATGGATGCCGGAGAGCGTGCCGTCGGCGATCCGCACCGTCGGCGCCGCGTCGGCAGCTGCGGCCCAGGACGCAGGAAGCGCGAGCAGCAGGCCCAGCAGGACGTGGCACGAACACGGGATGGTTGCACGCATGACTCGACGCCTTGCCTGGAGAACAAGGCACCATCATAGAAGCGGATCGCCCGCGGCGCCCGGATGGCACCGTCATGCGCCCGAGCGCATTCACGCCGACTGGAACGCAACGCCGCTGGCCCCGGGGCGCACCCCGGGGGCGCAACCGCGAATCAGCCCACCGCTTTCTTCAGCAGTGCGGCGATGCGCTTCTCTACCGTGGCGTCAATGGTCGTCAGCGCGAACGCGGTGGGCCACATGGCGCCGTCGTCGAGCCTGGCCTTGTCATTGAAGCCGAGCGTGGCGTAGCGATCCTTGAACTTCTGCGCGTCCTTGAAGAAACAGACGACCTTGTCGTCCAGCGCATACGCCGGCATGCCGTACCAGGTCTTCGGCACCAGCGCCGGGGCGTGGGCCTTGACGAGGGCGTGCACGCGCCCGGCCAGGGCACGATCCGCCTCCGGCATCGCGGCGATCGCCGCCAGCACCTCGCGCTCGCCGTCTTCCCGGGTCCTGTCCGCGCGCGCCTGCGCCTTCAGCTCCCTGGCATAGGCTTTCATCGCGGCCTTTTCCTCCGCGCTGAACCCCGCGGATGCGTTGCCGGCGGCACGACCGGCGGCCTTGCGCACGCTTTTCTTCGAAGTCTGTTCCATGGAATTCCTCACTTGATGCCTGGTATGTCGGCTCATCGCTCGCCCGCAGGGCCAAGCGCCACCTTGATGTCCACCACGGGCGTGCCGTCGATCGCTTCGATCGGGCCTATCCGCAACCGCCTGCCCTCCACGGCGTGGACACGCACCGGATGGATGCCGATCGGGTTGGGCCGGTGGGGCGAACGCGTCTTGAACACGCCGGTCCATGCCGCCCCCGGGTCGCCCCGGGGCTGGACCTCGAGCACGTCACGCCGCGCCTGGTGCAGCCAGGTCAACACCACCAGGCTGTCTCCAGCGGCGACGCCGGCCAACGCACCCGCATATTCCGCGTCCAGTATCAGCCACGCATCCGGCGCGCCCTCGTCGCCCTGGCGCGGAGCGGCATCCGCCGTGTCGAGATCGGAGCGGATCCGGCCGACCACCTGTAGGACGATGGGCTCGCTCATCACTCTCTGCCCGCGGCTCAGCACCGTTCCTGCACGCGCAGCAGGTTGCCGGCCGGGTCGCGGATGGCGCAATCGCGCACGCCGTAGGGCTGCATGGTCGGCTCCTCGACGATCTCGGCGCCGCTGGCCTGGATCTTCTCGAAAGCGGCATCGAGATCCCTGGTGGCCAGCAGCATGGTCGCGTAAGTGCCCTTGGCCATCATCTCGGCGATGGTGCGCTTCTCCTCGTCGGTGACGCCGGGACTGGCGACCGGCGGATAGAGCACGATGGCGACGGCCGGCTGGTCGGCAGGCCCGACGGTGATCCAGCGCATGCCGTTGTAGCCAACGTCGTTGCGCAGCTCGAAGCCCAGGGTGTCGCGGTAGAACGCCAGCGAGGCGTCGGGGTCGCTGTGCGGGAGGAAGCTGGCATGAATGCTGATGTCCATGACGATCCTGCTCGGTGGGAGTAAGGCCATCATGCCCGCGATGCTCAGGCCGGCGCTTCTCCATTCCTGATCGATTGCTTCCTGACCGGTCGCGTCACCTGCCGCGCCACGCAGGACGGCATCCCCGCGATGGCGTGCGACGCCTCGCGCCGGTACACGCCGGGCGGCATGCCGACCAGCTCGGTGAAGCGGGTGCTGAAGGTGCCCAGCGAGGCACAGCCCACCGCGTGGCAGACTTCGGTGACGTCGAGGTCGCCACGGCGCAGCAGCGCCATCGCCCGCTCGATGCGCCGCGTCATCAGGTAGCTGTAAGGCGATTCGCCGAAGGCGAGCTTGAACTGGCGGCTGAGGTGTCCCGCCGACATGCCGATCATGTGCGCCAGATCCCCGACGTTCAGCGGCTGCGCGTATTCACGGTCGATGCGGTCGCGCACGCGGCGCAGCCGGGCAAGGTCGCGCAGGTGGGTTGCCGGGGCAGGCTTGTCGCTCATCGGCGGGATCGTCCCACGCCGTGGGGCGGGCCTCAAGCAACACGGCTCACGCCTTGACGGCGCAAGGCTGGTCGCAGCCTCGCGCTTCGCCCGAACCCACTCCCCCGTTGCCTCTCCGCGGAGGGACACCGCATCAGTCGTTCGCCAGCGGCTTGCGCGGCAGCTTTTCCTCGCGCATCGCGGCGTTGTAGACGAAGGACGCGACGATGGCGGCGGCCTGCTGCAGGTCTTCCGGCGAAGCGTGGTCATAGGTGTCCAGGTTGCTGTGGTGGACCTGGGCGGAGTAGTCCAGCCGGTCCTGGATGAACTGGAAGCCCGGCAACCCCACGGCATCGAAGGACACATGGTCGGTGCTGCCGGTGTTGCGGCTGGTCACGGTGGTGGCGCCGAGGTCATGGAACGGTTCCAGCCAGTCCCTGAAGATCGGCATCGCCGCGGTGTTCTCCTGGGCGTAGATCCCGCGGAGGCGGCCCGAGCCGTTGTCCATGTTGAAGTAGGCAGCGAAGCGCTCGTACTCCGGCTTTTTCTGCAGCGCGCCGGCAGGTTCGCGCAGGAAGGCGGGCAGCGCCTTCTGCGCGGGATCGACGGGGTCCGGGTATGCCGCGAGGTGCTTCGCCACGTAGGCGCGCGAGCCGATCAGGCCCTGCTCCTCGCCGCTCCACAGCGCCACCCGGATGGTGCGCCTCGGCTTCGCGCCCACCGCCTTGAGGATGCGCATGGCCTCCATCATCACCGCCACGCCCGCGCCGTTGTCCGAGGCGCCGGTGCCGGTGTGCCAGGAATCCATGTGCGCACCCAGCATCACGACTTCGTTCGCCTTGCCACTGCCGGGAATCTCGGCGAGGGTGTTGTAGCCGGGCTGGTTGGCCTCGTCGGTGAAGCGCGCCTTGACGTCCACGCGCAGCTTGACCGTCTCCTTGCGCTCCAGCGCGCGCACCAGCGGGTTGTAGTGCTCGGCGATCATCGCCAGCTCGGGCACGCCCGCGGATTCGCCGGCCCGGCGCGACCCGCCACCGCCCACGCGGATGACACCGTTGTCCCAGCCGCTGATGCCGATCGTGGCGAGCGCGCCCTCGGCGACGAAGAGTTCGTTGACCGCGCGGGCCAGTTCCTGCCGCTCGGCGTAGCGCTTGAGCAGGGTGGCGCGGTCGCGCTTCGCGTCCTTGGGCAGGGCGAAGCGCTGCAGTTCGGCGAGCCCGGCCGCGTCATAGCGCTGCCAGTCGGCCTCGGTGCCGGGCTTGTACGCGCGCGCGTCGTCCAGCAGCAGGATCTTGCCCTTGAGCTTGCCCTTGTATGGCTCCAGGTCCTTGCGGGCCTTGATGCTGACACGTATCACCTCGCCCTCGACGGGGCCGTTGGTGCCGGGCGTCCACGCCTTGGGCAGCGCATACAGCGGCGCGACGCGGGGCGCGAGCATGTCCACGCGCGCCTCGCTGAATTCCCAGCCGCGGCCGAAGTCGTCGAAGGCCTCGTCGTGCACGTTGGCCAGCCCCCAGCCCCTGAACTTCTCCCGGGTCCAGGCGTTGGCCCGGGCCATCTGCGGCGAGTTGGTCAGGCGCGGGCCGATGTCCTCGGTGAGATGGCCGAGGATGTCCATCACCTGCGAGTGGTGGAAAGCCTCCTGGCGGATGCGGCTGACCATGTCCAGATCCACCGGCTCCCGGGCCAGGGCCATGCTGCTGAAGCCCAGGCACAACACCCAAACACAACGCTTGATCACGATTTTCCCCGAATGGCTGTGCGCAAGAACTTTCGAATCTAGCGCCCCGCCCGATCGCCTTCATGGGTCAATGGTCATGGACCGCGCGCCGAGCGAGGCGCCGGGGCGCCTCATCGATCCGATACCATGACGGCCCCATCCCGGTGGCGGCCGCATCCCGCGCCCGCCGCCCCGATCCGCTCCCGGAGCCGCACCACCATGTCGTCCGCACGCCTCGAAATCACCCGCCCCGACGATTGGCACCTGCACCTGCGGGACGGCGCCGCGCTGGGCTCGGTAGTGGCCGACACGGCGCGGCAGTTCGCCCGCGCGATCGTGATGCCGAACCTGAAGCCGCCCGTCGCCACCGTGGCCCAGGCCGAGGCCTATCGCCAGCGCATCCTCGCCGGCCTGCCGGCGGGCACCGGCTTCCAGCCGCTGATGACGCTGTACCTCACCGAGGCCACCACGCCGGACGAGATCGCGCGCGCCAAGGCCAGCGGCTTCGTGCACGCGGTGAAGTACTACCCCGCCGGCGCCACCACCAACTCGCAGGCCGGCGTGCGCGACCTGGCGCACGTGTACCCCGTGCTGGAGGCGATGGAGGCGCACGGCCTGCCGCTGCTGATGCACGGCGAGGTCACCGACCCGGGCGTGGACATCTTCGATCGCGAGCATGCGTTCATCGAGCGTCACCTGATCCCGCTGCGCGCGCGATTCCCGCAGCTGCGCATGGTGCTGGAGCACATCACCACGCGCGCCGCGGCGGAGTTCATCCGCGCGGCACCGGCACACGTGGGCGCCACCATCACCGCGCACCACCTGCTGCTCAACCGCAATGCGATCTTCGAGGGCGGCATCCGCCCGCACCACTACTGCCTGCCGGTACTGAAGCGCGAGGCGCACCGCCAGGCCCTGCTGGAAGCGGCCACCAGCGGCGATCCGCACTTCTTCCTGGGCACCGACAGCGCGCCGCATGCGCAGCACGCCAAGGAAGCCGCCTGCGGCTGCGCCGGCATCTACACCGCGCATGCGGCGATCGAGCTGTACGCCGAGGCCTTCGAACAAGCCGGCAAGCTGGACAGGCTCGAAGCCTTCGCCAGCTTCCACGGCGCGGACTTCTACGGCCTGCCGCGCAACCGCGACCGGATCGTGCTGGAGCGCAGGCCCTGGACCGTGCCCGACGCCCTTCCCTTCGGCGATAGCGTCTGCGTGCCGTTCCGGGCGGGCCAGGAAGTGGCCTGGTCGGTCACCTAGGCGAACCGTTCCAGGGCACTGCTCAATCCGCGAAGCGGACGACGGCGTTCTCCGCGGGCCACTCTCCCTGCCGTCGCCGGGCCTCCGCCTCGCTTCGCGGCGTCCAGGCGGCCTTGCCGAACATCCCGGGATCCTCGTAGGCACCCAGCAGGTCGAACGCGTCGAACATGAACGCCCGCCCCTCCGCGGCTATCGTGGAAGAACCGTCGGACACGTGGAAATGCAGGTGCGGGCCGACCGATGCACCGGTGAAGCCCAGCTGCCCCAGCACCTCGCCCCGATGCACGCGCTGGCCGACCCTGACCGCGACGCTGCCGGGCCGCAGGTGCTCGTAGAACGCATAGCGACCGTCGGCCAGGCGTATCACCACGTAGTTGCCCGCGTCCTCGGCCAAGGCATGTCTCGGATTGCCGGACACGCTGGCGGACTCGGCCATCGAATCACGCACGGCAGCCACGCGGGCGTCGGCCACGGCCAGCACCGCGGCACCGTAGCCAAGCCAGTCGCGCGGCAGGTCCGGATCCCCGTGCGTCATGCGCCCGGACGCATCGACCCGGATGAAGTCGACCGCGAAGCGCCCCGGGATGCGCGCCATGCCGTCGACCGTGTTGAACACGCGGCGATGGCCGTTGCGCCACGCGGCTGCGTGCACGGCGATCCAGGGACCGCCCCGCAACGGCGGGCCGAGCGGGACGCCCGTCGCATACGCCACCGTCGCGCGGGCGCCGCGTACGGAGCCCTGCCCGGGGTCGCCCCGCGCGGCGTACGTCACCAGGTGCTCGATTGCTGGCGGACGACGGCCGTGCGCGGACCACTCGATGTAGACCACGCCACGGCGGCCGGGCGGCACGACGGTGTCGCGCGCAGCGACCGGCGCACCGACCAGCGCAAAGCGCAGCTGCAGGCTCTCGCCGGCGAACGCCGCCAGCACCTGGCCATCCGCCGCATCCACCACTTCGACGCGCGCCACGGCGAGCGGTGCATCGGTGAAATTGGTCAGGTGCAGTTCCTGGAACACCTGCAAGCCGGCATCGGTCCGCACCGCCTGCGGCGCCTCGAGGACCCGCAGGTCAAAGGACTGCCGGCCCGACTCCGCCAGAGCCACCCGCGCGACGCCGGCGGCGGCCAGCAGACAGGCGAAAAACACACCGGCCGGTATCTTCATGCGTCGCTCCCGCCGCAAAACTGGCACGGTACCCCCGTCAAAGGCCATTGCACAGCGCCACGTGGCCACCATCGCGTATCGGGGGACGAGCGGCCGCCTCGGCGGGACGGGCACGTGCCCCAAGCCCCGGAGGTGTCGCATCGGCGAGGCTGCTACGGGATACCGGAGCCGGACACTGCCCGGCGGGCCCGACGCCCGCCGAAAGCACGGCCGGCGCGCCGCAGGGCCTTGCCCGGGCCGGCCGGTGCCGCGCCGCCATGTTGACCGTGACCTCGCCGGCCCCATATCCCGGACAACGTCGAACCCCGGAGGCTCACGCCATGAGCGACCCGCTGCATCTTGTCTGCCCGCACTGCCAGGCCGTGAACCGCCTGACGGCCGAGCGCCTCGGCGCGGCGCCCGCCTGCGGCCAGTGCCACCGGCCGCTGTTCACCGGCCATCCGCTGGCCGTCGACGAGGCCGCCTTCCAGAAACACCTCGCGCGCAACGACATCCCCGTGCTGGTGGATTTCTGGGCGACCTGGTGCGGCCCCTGCCAGATGATGGCGCCGCACTATGCGCAGGCTGCCGCGCAGCTCGAACCGCGCGTGCGCCTGCTCAAGGTCGACACCGACGCCGAGCAGGCGCTGGGCACCCGCTACGCGATCCGCAGCATTCCCACCCTCGCCCTGTTCAAGGGCGGCCGCGAAGTGGCGCGGCAAGCCGGCGCGATGCAGGCCGCCGGCATCGTGCAATGGGTGCGGGCACAGGGCGGATGACGGGCTGCAGCAAGCCATGAGTGCATGTCGTGATGAGCGCAGGCATCACGGCCGGCCACAGGCCACCCGCTTCATTCATGTTCCCGTGCATTTGTCACACCGGGCGGTTTCTGACATCCATTGCACCGGAGGCTGCCACCGCCCTCCTCCGGTTTGCCCGTGACTATGGTCGATGGCATCAGAACGCCACATTGAGGCGTGCCGACAACATCTGCGCACTGACGCGCTGGCCCATTTCGTAGTCGTAGCCGAAATTCAGCGCCGTACGTGCCGACAAGGTCGTGTCCAACCCGAAACCAAACGTACCGCTGTAGCGCGACAACCCGATACCAGCCAGCGGCTGCCACTGCTGCAGGCCAACGAAGCTGGCGTCGAATACGTCACCATGCGAAGCCAAGGTGCGCTGCCATTGCGCATGTGCGTTGAGGCTCACGGCACGGCCGTCGCCAAGGTCCCAACGACGGTCCGCGCGCACACCGAGGCCTGACTGCCAGCGATCCAGTGCCTGGGCACCGCTGCGCAGGCCGAAGCCACCGGCGCCCTGCTCGGCGAAACCACCACGATCGACTCTTGCATACTCCACATCGACGAAAGGTGTGATGCGGGTACCAGCAGAATTCAGATAAAAGCCGCTTTCACCGTAGGCTACGCTGTAGTTGCCGCTGTATTGGGTCGAAACGCCCTGCGTGCTGTAGCCCAGCAGGAGCTGCCGGTTGACGTCCTGTTGGAAATGGCCAAAACCTACGCGTCCCTGCGTGTACCAATTGCCATCGAGCCAACCCGCGTAGACCATGCTTTCAGTACTGCGGCTATTGTCACGGCCGTAGCCCTGATCTAATTGCTGCAGACCCTGGCTCTGGCCGAACGCAAACCCCGCCACCCCGGAGTGGCCAATCTGGCGGTCGTTGCCCACTAGCCAGCCGTTCAACTGGAAACCCACACCGTCATAGCCGGTGCGCGCCATGTCACCCCCGACGTTGAGGCTCTGTGTCCACACACCGAAGCTGGTGCGCTTGTCCAGGAGGCTGTCGAAGCGGTCAGACAACGCGCTGCTGGACGCATCGATGGCCTCGAAGGTCATCGCCGCGCTGGCTGCATGCAACTCACCGGACAGGCTTTGCAGCGAAGCCTGCGCGAACTGCAGGGTTGGCGCCTGCTGGAACTGGCCTGCGGCCTGCAGGAACACACTCGACACGCTCGAAAGATTGTTGGTCGCGATCTTGCTATCGAGTTGCTCGAAGGCCGCCTCCACACGCAGCGCACCGCTCATGGAAGCCGGGGTATAGCTCACGCCGGCGCCCGCGGCTGCAGTGGTCACATTGAGGCCGGTGGTATCCAACCAGGCGCTATTGGCGTCGTACTGAATAGTGGTCGCAGTGAACACGACGCCGGAGTCCTTGACCAGCTGGGCGAAGGTGCCGGTGAGGCCTCCTGTCGCAGTAAGGACATTGGTGTGGGTATTGGCCACGTACCCGCTGTCAGCGCCAGTCACTTCCAGCGTACCGCCACCGAGCGTGGCCGTGCCGGTCACGGCGAGCTTGCTGCCCAGGCTGACGGCCAATGTGCCCGTGGAGGCTTGGGTGTAGTTTCTGCCGACAGCGGAGTCTCCGCCGTGAACGGCGACTCTCCCGGCATTGGACAGATCACCGACCACCCCCGGCACTGCATCGAGATTACCTGAAGCGCCCACGTTTACTTCGCCCGAGAGCATTTGAGTTGCCTGCAACGTCCCGGCATTGACGGATGTATCGACTACATTCTGGAGATTGCCGTTATCGATGACCCAGGTGCCACTCCCGCTCTTGACGAGGTTTCCGGCGAAGGTCGTAGCACCTGTAACAGCACGTGAATACAACTGCGGTGTCGAGTTGTCACCGTCCAGCGTCAGCATCGACTGCGTATTGGCGCCAATCGACAGATCACCCTGAATGGAACCCCCCGCGGTCAACTCTACGGTATTGGCAGCCGCCGTATCCATCTGCACGTTACCGACAATGCTCCCAGCATTGCGGAGTATCAGGGGTCCACCAAAGTCACTACCAGAAACCGGATCATCGCTTGGCGCAGCCTCAAAAATGGCGCAGGAACCCGTCTGGTAACAACCCCCTGCGCCCGATCCCGTCGCTTGGATGATGGACCCGCCACCATTAATTACCGTGCCGCCGTAATAAAGGAAGATACCCACCCTTTGTCCGGTAATACTTGCACCGCCGGAATTGACAACCTCGAGACCCGACCCTATCAGATCAATGCCGAGCGAGCCCACACCTGTAGCGTTGATGGCGCTGCCGTCATTGAAGACATTGGCCGGCGCCATAACAGCCCGTCCATCCGCACCTCCGTCGTAAATGGTCGCACCATTGGTATTCTTGATGATGCTACTGCCACCGCCACCGATGTACACGGTTGCCGAGGACGAGCCTGTGGCACTGATGACGCTGCCACTGCCGTCATTCTCGACTTCGCCACTGTACTGTAGATATACACCACCGAGCTGACCGACGATCGAAGCACCATTGCTGTTTTTTACAAGGCCCGGAGCTGTCTCCATATATACGGCAGTAAGGTCGGCGCTAATGACACTGCCCGATCCATCGTTGTAAACCTTGCCGCCACCATTCATGTGTAGCGTGTCAACCGCTCCGCTACCACTGCTGATGATCTTGCCACCGGCTCTATTTGTGACCGTAGTTCCAAGAGTAGTTGAGATCGTATAATTGTAAAAGGTCGAAACTGTGTTAATCGTTCCGCCATCATTATCAACCGACCCGCCGCCACCCAGGATGATCGCATCACCATTACCTTCAATATCTCCTTGGTTGGTGATTGAGGCATTGCACATCATCAGCAGGCCCACGGTTTGATTACCCGAACCTTGGAGGACGCCTCCGGCATGATTGAATACAGTCGCCGCGGCATTGGCGTCAGCGACGTGAGCCCCTTCCACCACATAACCCAACGATCCAGAGATTGCTCCGCTGTTATCCAGCGTCGCTGCATTTCTAAGAGAAACGCTATTACTGATGGACGCACCAGGATCAACTTTCAAAGTGGCGTTTTGTCTAGCCGTATTGTCTACGTCGACATCACCTGTGCCCAGGGCGGCTCCTGCCGCAATTTCCATCGTGCCGCTACTAACCAAGTTGACATTGGTGTTCGTATTGACGCCTGTCAGAATCAACGTGCCCGTACCAACCTGCTTCAGCGAACCGCTTCCACTAACGATACCTGGAAAGGTCACATTGTCGCTGCGATCAAACACCAAGGCACCATTGTCGACGACGTTGCTGATGATCCAGCCTGTCGTACCACCGTTGCCGAGCTGCAAGGTACCGGAGCTGATCGTGGTGTTACCTGTATAGGTGCTGTTTCCCGTCAGGGTCAGTGTGTCCGCACCGGCTTGCGCCAGCGAGCCGCTGCCATTGACGACGCCCGGGAAGGTCACGTCGTCGCTGCGGTCGAATGCCAGGGACCCGTTGTCCGTCACGTCGCCGACTATCCAGCCTGTCGTGCCACCACTGCCAAGCTGCAAGGTACCGGCGCTGATCGTGGTGCCACCCGTGTACGTGCTGTTTCCCGTCAGGGTCAGTTTGCCCGTACCGGCTTGCGCCAGCGAGCCGCTGCCATTGACGACGCCCGGGAAGGTCACGTCGTCGCTGCGGTCGAATACCAGGGAACCGTTGTCCGTCACGTCGCCGACGATCCAGGCTGTCGTGCCACCACTGCCAAGCTGCAAGGTACCGGCGCTGATCGTGGTGCCACCCGTGTACGTGCTGTTTCCCGTCAGGGTCAGTGTGCCCGTACCGGCTTGCGCCAGCGAGCCGCTGCCATTGACGACGCCCGGGAAGGTCACATCGTCGCTGCGGTCGAATACCAGGGAGCCGTTGTCCGTCACGCCGCCGACGATCCAGCCCGCCGTGCCACCGTTGCCAAGCTGCAAGGTACCGGCGTTGATCGCGGTCCCGCCCGTGTAAGTGTTGTTTCCCGTCAAGGTCAACGTGCCCGTACCCGCCTGCGTCAGCGAACCGTTGCCACTGACGACGCCCGCGAAGGTCACGTTGTTGCTGCGGTCGAATACCAGGGAGCCGTTGTCCGTCACGTCGTCGACGATCCAGCCTGTCGTGCCACCACTGCCAAGCTGCAAGGTACCGGCGTTGATCGCGGTCCCGCCCGTGTAAGTGTTGTTTCCCGTCAAGGTCAAAGTGCCCGTACCCGCCTGCGTCAGCGAACCGTTGCCACTGACGACGCCCGCAAAGGTCGCGTTGTCGCTGCGGTCGAATACCAGGGAGCCGTTGTCCGTCACGTCGTCGACGATCCAGCCTGTCGTGCCACCACTGCCAAGCTGCAAGGTACCGGCGTTGATCGCGGTCCCGCCCGTGTAAGTGTTGTTTCCNTGTCCGTCACGTCGTCGACGATCCAGCCTGTCGTGCCACCACTGCCAAGCTGCAAGGTACCGGCGTTGATCGCGGTCCCGCCCGTGTAAGTGTTGTTTCCCGTCAAGGTCAAAGTGCCCGTACCCGCCTGCGTCAGCGAACCGTTGCCACTGACGACGCCCGCGAAGGTCACGTTGTCGCTGCGGTCGAATACCAGGGAGCCGTTGTCCGTCACGTCGTCGACGATCCAGCCTGTCGTGCCGCCGTTGCCTAGTTGCAAGGTGCCGGCACTTATCGTGGTGCCACCGGTGTAGCTGTCGGTACCCGTCAGCACCAGCGTGCCAGCCCCGCCTTTAACCAGGTCAATCGAGCCGCCTATATCGGCGGGCCAGACGGTGGTATTGCCGGCATCGACATTGACAGTGCCTCCGGCAAAGTCGCTGCCCCCAATCTGTGGCGGCGGCGACGGCGTGGGCCTGACGTTTGCCCCTCCCCCACCTCCGCCTCCACAACCCGACAACCCCAGCGCGAATGCCACTGCAAACGCCACGGCACACGGCCGCAGTCCATGCTTCCTGTCGGACATGAATCCCCTCCCCTTTTCCCCTGGCACATAGCCGACGCATCGACTTGCATCCGTGATGTACTACACGAAAACCGATGAAAAGTCCTGGGCCTCAGGGCATGGGGCCGTCGCAACGATCGTTGCCGCAGTGCACCAACTGGAAGGAGCAGATGCCGCCGCACCAGGACATGAGTAATCTGCCCGTTCGGTCCCGTGCGCGTCGCTGATGATGGGTGATGGTGGGCGATGCAGTGGCCGTAAACGCCAACTCCGCCAGCACAAATCAAGCAGCAAATACCCCGGTCGCAACAACACCGACTACCAGCTCCCGACCAGGTCGCCACCCATGACTTTCCAGGCACATCAACTTGAAAAAGGCGCACCCGTCACCGGCCCGTCGCTGCTCGACGATGTGAGCCTGCCGGCCGCGGCGATCTTCGACTCGCCGCTCGCCAGCAACATCGCCTGGATGCAGCGCTACGCCGACGGCCACGGCGCGCGGCTCGCGCCGCACGGCAAGACCACGATGGCGCCCGCGCTGTTCCGGCGCCAGCTCGACGCCGGCGCCTGGGGCATCACGCTGGCCACGGCGGTGCAGTGCGCTGCGGCCTTCGAACACGGCGTCACGCGCCTGCTGATGGCGAACCAGCTCGTCGGCGTACCCAACATGGCGATCGTCGCCGGCCTGATCGAGCGCGGCGCGGACTACTGCTGCGTGGTCGACAGCGTGGCCAACGCCGCAGCGCTGGACCGGTACTTCGGGGCCCGCGGCCTGACACTGCACGTGCTGGTCGAACTGGGCGTGCCCGGCGGCCGCTGCGGCGTGCGCGACCAAGCCGCGCTCGCGGCGCTGGTCGACGCCATCGCCGCCGCACCGGCGCTGGTGCTCTGCGGCATCGAAGGCTACGAGGGGCTGATCGGCGGCGACCGGGCAGCCGACGATGTCCGCGGCTACGCCCTGCGGCTGGTCGCCACCCTGCGCGGCCTGATGGAGGCCGGCGCGTTTGCCGATCGCAGGCCGATCGTCACGGCAGCCGGTTCGCAGTGGTTCGACCTGATCGCCGAGGCGTTCGACCAGGGGGACCTGCGCCAGCACTGCACGGCCATCCTGCGGCCGGGTTGCTATGTCGTGCACGACCACCGCTCGTACCGCGACGCAATGGCCGAAGTGAAGGCGCGCCATCCGCAGCTGGAGGGCGAACTGCAGCCCGCGCTGGCCGTGTTCGCGCACGTGCAATCGCTGCCCGAGCCCGGCCTGGCGGTCGTCGCGATGGGCAAGCGCGACATCTCCTGCGATCCCGACCTGCCGATCCCGCTGCAACGGCATCGCCCCGGCGAGCCGGCGCATCCGCTGCGGCGTTGCGCGACCCGCAAGGTGATGGACCAGCACACCATGCTCGCGATCCCGGACGACGCCGACCTCCGCATCGGCGACATCGTCTCGTTCGGCGCCTCCCATCCGTGCCTGACGTTCGACAAGTGGCGGCAAGTCCTGCGTGTCGACGACGAGCTGCGCGTGCTGGAAGCGATGCCGACCTTCTTCTAGCGCCCCGCTGCCAGCGGCTCCCTCGCGAACCGGGATCGTTACGGGCCGCCCAGAGGCGCCAGCCAGGGATGGTCGGGACGCGATCGGCTGTCCAGGCGGTTCGCGTTGCCGGGGCATCCGCTCCCCTCGCCCGCCGCCGTCAGGCGTTCGTCGCGCGATTGGATGGCGGCGCGGTAGCAGCTGCCCAGCGAGTCGGTGAAGCTCACCTGCTCGCTGCCGGCCTCGTCGTGCGGGAAGGTCGTCCTGTCGAGCGGATCGGGAATGGTCTTGCCGTCGGCATGGTCGCGGGCGGCCAGGTTCTCGTCCAGCACCGCATGGTAGGTCGCGCCCTGCGCATCGGTGCGCCGGGTCTCGATGCGATGGCCCTGCTTCATCGCCACCTCCGCGGTGAAGTCCTGCCCCGTGGTCAGCATGGCCTTGCGCGAGGAGAGGAACAGCGGATCGCGCTGCTCCACCGTGTAGCCGTCCAGGGGGCGGCCGTCCAGCGTGCGCTGCACCGTCAGCGCCATCGAGCCCAGCTGGTCGATGGTCTCGTCGTAGCGCCTGGCGCCCGGCCGCGCGAACGTCTGGTGGTTGTGGAAACCGCCGGCGTAGCGCACGGTGGTGTCGATATCGCCGCGCGGCGTGTGCAGGCGGCCGGCGATCACGTAGGTCTGCGTCTGGTCGGTGTCGATGGTGCCCACGATGCGGCCGGCAGCATCGGCGTGCAGCGTGTCGCGCACGGTGAGGCCTGCCGGTTGCCGTGCGGCCAGCGTGTCCTGCGTCAGCGCGCCGCTCAATGGGCCGGCGTGCGGATCCTGGTAGACCAGCAGGTTGGCCGCGACGTTGAAGAAGTGGTCGGCGCCCGGCACGCGCACGGCCACCGCATGCGGCTTGCCGTCGTCGAACAGCCCGGCGAAGGGCGTCAGGTCCACCCGCGCCGGGATGAAGTTCGTGGTCTGGATCGCCGGCGTCGGCAGCCACAGGTGCGGCGCCACGCCGCCGGTGAAAATCCACGGGTAGACCGGCGCCAGTCCGGCCGGCTTGCCGTCCACCAGCACCTCCACGCCGCGGAAGCTGCCGCCGTCGCAAGCCTCGAACGATTCCAGCGAGTAGTCGCGCGTCTTTTCCAGGTAGGCCTTGTCGACGCAGGTGTACCAGCGTTCGTCGTGGGCCTGGCTCTGCGCGATGACGTCGAGGTAGGCGCGCTCGACATTGCGGGGGAAGACGATCTCGCGCGACAGGCTGGCGCCGCCGTTCTCCAGCGGCGCCTGCTCGCCGCGCGGGTCGCTGCCCAGCGGATAGACGCGGTCGGCCGACGACGCGGACGGCTGTCCCTTGCCCGCGGGATAGAACGCCAGGCGCAGGTCGACGAAGATCGGCTGGTCGGTGGTGGGACTCACCCAATTGTTGAGGATCATCTGCCCCGCCTGCGCCTGCTTGAACAGCGCGGCGTAGTCGCTGAGGTCGCGCTCCACGCGCCAGTGCTGGGCGACGTCCGGCTCGGGCTCGATGGTGGTGCCGAAATACAGGTTCACGCCGCCGAGCCACAGCGCCACGGTGCGGTCGAACTGGCGCCCGGCCGGGACGCCGAAGTCCGCCTCCAGCACCACCTTGCTCCACCCGCCCGCGCAGCCCCTGGGCGGTGCGAATTCGAAGCGGTGCGGGCGCGCCGCCATCGACGAGCCGTCGCCACGGTCGTCGAAGGCTTCATGGGAGAACAGCGTCACCACGCAGGGCTTGCCCGCGGGTCGCGACACCGTGGGTTCGGCCGTGGCCACCACGCGCGAACCGATATCGAACCGCCCCGCGGCGGCCTGCGCGCCAGCCGCCGACGCCGCGCACGTCGCCAGCAAGGCAACACCCGCAGGCAGCCATCGCCACCCGGCACCCTTCTTCGCATTCGCCACTGCCGTACCCCCCGTTCATGGATGGTCTGCCACGGAGGGCATCGTGGCACGGCCGGCGGTTTGAACGGGGCAAACCCGGCGACGGGCGCGCACCGTCGCGGCGAGGCAGCGGCGATCGGCGCTCCGATCCCTAACCGAACGGCCGCTCGATGGACGGGCTTTGCGGCGTGAACCAGCGCGCGCCGCCGGCACCGACGTGCATGTCGTCTTCCAGCCGCACGCCGAATTCGCCGGGGATGTAGATGCCGGGCTCGTCGCTGAAGCTCATGCCGGCCTCGATCTTCCGCGTGTTGCCCTCGACGAGGTAGTACCACTCGTGCATGTCCATGCCGATGCCATGGCCGACGCGGTGCGAGAAATACTTGTAGCCCGGGCCGTAGCCGGCATCGGCGATCACCTTGCGCGCGGCGGCGTCCACCGACTCCATCGTGGCGCCCGGCCGCGCCGCCGCGAGCGCGGCCTGCTGCGCCCTGCGCACGATGTCGAACACCCGCCGCATCTTGTCGCTGGCCTTGCCCAGCGTGAAGGTGCGGGTGATGTCGCTCTGGTAGCCCTCCACGTAGCAGCCGTCGTCCAGCATCACCGGCGTGCCTTCGCGGATCACCTGCGGCTCGCGCGAGCCGTGCGGCAGCGCGGTGTAGGTACCGACGTTGATGCTGGCCTCGCCGCGCAGGCCCATGCGCGCATAGCCTGCATCTACCCACGCGGCGATGTGCTGCTGGGTCATGCCGGGCTCCAGGCCCTGCCAGATCGCCTTGTACAAGGCCAGCGTGGCATCATTCGCCACCTGCATCAGCGCGAGTTCCGCCGGGCTCTTGATCGCGCGGCAGCCGGCGGTGACCGGCGTCGCCGGCACCAGCGTGGCCTGCGGCATGGCGCCGGCGATCCCGGTGGCGCGGAAGAACGGCACCTTCTCCTCGATGCCCAGCACGCCGGCACCCGCATGCTGCTCGCGCATCACCTGCGCAAGCAGCGCGTAGGGACTCTGGTTCTCCTGCCAGGTCCGCACGTCGTGGCCGAAGCGGATCTGCTCCAGCGCACGGCTGTGCTCGAACGCGGGCACGATGTAGACCGGCTCGCCCGACTTCGGCAGCAACATGCCCATCAGCCGCTCGCTGGTCCACCAGTGCATGCCGGTGTAGTAGTCGAGCGTGGTGCCGCCGTCGAGATAGATGGCGTCCATGCCGTGCCGGCCCATCAGCTCCTGCGCCCTGGCCAGACGCGCGCGACGCTCGTCGTCGGTGATCGGCACGATCCGCGACTTCACCGGCTGCAAGGCGAGGATGGCCGGCGGCAGTTTGACGCCACCGACTTCCGCGGCCGTCGCCCGGCCACCCAGCAGCACCGCCGGGAGCGCCGCCGCGCCCAGGGCCGTGGACTGCAGGAAGCGGCGGCGGCCAGGGTGCATCGCATCGTGACGCGTGTTCATGGGTGCCCTCTCGTGCGGAATCGTGCCGCCATTGCGGCACGGCCGCAGGCTACCCGCCACTGGCAAAAGGCATGGCCACCCGCGCGATTCGCCAGTGGCGCCCGATGCCGCGGCGGCAGCCGGAGGCGGATCCCGGGCGTCACCGCGCGACTCCGCCACGACCAACCCGGTGCGCGCGGTCCGGCATCACGCGCCCGCACAAGCGGACTCGCCCGGCTGCATCGCGTGGAATTCGATGGACAGGCCGAGGTCGTCCCGCGTCGGGGCGAGGAAGGATTCGCCGGACAGGCCGCGATAAGTCGCCAGCTTGCGCTCGTAGCCGCGCTCCACCCAGCGCTGCGCTCGCCCGAGGTCGCCCACGCCGAGACTCAGGCCCAGGATGCGCGGGCCGCCGTTCGCCATGGTCTGCGCGGCGATGCCAGCGCCATCGGGCTGCAGCGCCAGCAGCGCGGTCGGGCCGACCGGAACGCAATAGCCCTTCGCGCCGAGCGCAGGCAGCGTGACTGGTACGGCATGGCCGTAGCCCATCTTCTCGAGCTGGCGGCGGTCGGCATCGGCATTGGCAGACACCAGCCAGATCGACGACAGCTCGCGCGCGCCGTTGGGATGCTCGCGCGTCACGCGGTAGTCGTCGGCGTTGGCGGGATCGAACTGGTCGGGCGCATAGCCGTCCGCGTAGTCGATGAAAAAGGTGTTGCTCGACAGCGGCGCACGGTCGAACGCGAACAGCCGCCAGCCCGGCTTGGCACCGTCGGGGCCGGAGAAGAACGGCGTGACCGCGTAGTGCAGCGCCTGTAGCGACTGGTGGATTGTATCCAGCGACGAGGTACGGAAGCCGAAGCTGCGCGAGCCCGGACCACCCTTCAGCGCCCGCTGGTCTTCCTTCATGCCCGGATCGAACGCGGGATCGGGGCGGGTGATGCCGAGCAGCTCGATGAAGCTGCTGTCGGCGAAGCGGATGTAGCGATTGGCCACGCCGCCAGGATCGTGCCCCGGCCGCACCTGGAAGCCCAGCTTCACCGCCATGACCGACGTGACGTGGTCGATGCCGCGCCCCCACAGCAGGATGTGGTCGAGCCGCGTGGCGGGTGCGGCGGGAACCGGCTCCGGGGTGGAGGCCTGCGCGATACCCGCGCACAACAGCAACCATGCCGAAACGTAGCGGATCAGGCGCATGCGTATCCTCACGTGCAAGTTTTGGGAGTTTTCCTCGGCAAGCGGCGGACGCGCGTCGAGGCGCCCTTTTATCGGCGCATCGCCCGTCGCCCGCAAGGACAATATCCGGACAAAAACGGCCAGCGCGCCCCGCCTGTGCGGAGCGGCATCGATCGGCGACAAGCCGGTGCGATCAGGCGCCCGCGCCCCGGCGCAGCGACTGCGGCGACATGCCGAAGGCGCGGACGAAGGCGCGGCGCATACGGCTGGCGTCGCCAAAACCCGTCGATGCGGCGATCTGCTCCAGGCCGCGGTGGCTGGTCTCCACCGCGATGCGCGCGGACTCCAGGCGCAGGCCCTCGACCACCTTGGCCGGTGTCGCGCCGATCTCCGCCGCGAAGGCGCGGGCGAAGTTGCGCGGGCTCATCGCCGCGCGCTCGGCCAGCCGCTCCACCGTCATCGGTTCGGCGAGACGCGCGCGCATCCACCCGATCAGCTCGCCGAAGCGCCCGGTGCGGCCGCCCCGCTCCACCAGGGCGGAATACTGCGATTGGCCGCCGTGCCGCCGCTGGTGCACCACCAGCTGCTGCGCGGCGCGGCGCGCGATGGCGGGGCCGAGGTCGTCCTCGACCAGCGCCAGCGCCAGGTCGATCCCTGCGGAAATGCCCGCCGAGGTCCACAGATCGCCGTCCCGAACGAACATCCGGTCGGCATCCAGCCGCACCTTCGGGTAGCGCAGCCGGAAGCGTTCGGCCGCGTCCCAGTGGGTGGTGGCGCGCCGGCCGTCCAGCAAGCCGGCTTCCGCGAGGAAGAACGCGCCGGAGCAGACGCCCGCCGTCCGCCGCCACGCGTCGACGCCCAGCCACGTCATGATGTCCCGCTGGCTCTCCTCAACCTGCGCCAGGTTGCCGCCCGAGACGATCACCGTGTCGAAGCGCTCCTGCCCCAGCGGCGCGGCCGCCAGGCAAACGCCCGAGGAACTGCGCACGCTGCCGCCGCCCGGGGCGAGCACCTTGATCGCGTAGCTGTCCGGCCGGAAACGCTCGGCCATCTCGAACACCGCGACCGGACCGGCGGCATCCAGCAGCTGGAATCCCGGGAAAACGACGATGGCGATCTCGCGTCGCATGGTGCCGGCCACTCGCATGTGCAGTGGCGGGAAAGTGGCGTACGCGCGAGCCGCGCGTCAAGCCGGAGCGCGCTGCGTGCGGCAGGCTGCAGGCCCCGGCGAAACGACATCCGGCAGACGCGGGCTAGACTGGCCCCACCTTCCGCGCGGCCGCCTCCATGATCCCCCACTTCAGCGACCTCTCCGCCAACGAACGCACCTACCTCGCCTGGATCCGCACTGCGGTGTCGCTGATGGGCTTCGGCTTCCTGATCGAGCGCTTCGACGTGTTCCTCGTCTACACGACGCGCGGCGCGATACTCAACAGCGGTCTGCACATGCGTGCCTCGGAATGGCTGGGCCTGGGCATGATCCTGCTCGGCGCGGTGCTGATCCTGCTCGCCACCCGCAGCTTTTACCGCAACGCCCGCATGATCCAGGCCCAGGCCGACGCGGCCTACCACGGCACCATGCTCGAACGCGTGCTGACGGTGCTGCTGGTCGCGCTAGCGCTGTTCCTGGTGCTGTACGTGGGATTCCAGCTCACCAGCCTGCAGTGACGCCTGGCGGACGCCGCAGCAAGGCGTTCCGGATGGACGGCACCGACGGCGCTCTTGCCGCCCGCGCCGCCAAGGCAGGCGAGCGGACCCGCAATATGTGATGCGCACCACACTTGAATGCCTTCTTCTGGCGCGGGAGATGCTGCCTCTATCGCAAGCTTCCCGACGGGAAGCCACGGATCGCCGCCATGCACCAGTTCATTGAATGCATCATCGCCGGAGGGCCCGAGCACGGCCTGATCCGGCGCCAGCTGTGGGATACCCGATATGCCTTGCCGCCCCTGCAATCCAGGCAGGACGGGCAGATCTGCACCGTTGCGGCCCGCCGTACGGCGGGCAGTTCGGGCTGCTGCTTCCTGCTGCTGCATCCGCTGGCCAGCGGCAGGGAGTTCATCGACATGCTGGCGGTGCTGAACGAGCACGCCACGTCAGCTTACGCCACAACGGCGCATTGAACCACTGCATTGCGTCACGGCTGCCCTCCCTGCCTGGCGCAGCCCGATGCCCTTGCCCCGCAGCGCTACAGTAGCGCCGGCCCCTGGACCCCACACTCACGCCGGCAGCGCCTGAGGGGAACCACCATGTGATCTGCGACAGCGGTTGCCGAGCCTTGTCGATCGGCGCGGGCGCGGCGCACGCCGCGACCCGGGATCTCACGCCCATCGTGTTGCCGCAGGCCGTGGCGCCGGGGAAAGCGGTGCAGCGATACGTCCGCCTGGACGCACCCGCAGTCGCGCTGCTGCACGCGCGCGTGATCGACGGCACCGGCGCGCCCGCGCGCGCGAACCAGATCATCCTGGCTGCAATCGGTGCAGGGGCGCTACGGCGAATACTGAGCGTGGCCGCAGGCATGGCGCGGCACTGGTGGAGCCGCGCCATGCGCTGACCCGGCTTTCGGGCTCGTCTAGCTCTTCGGCGCGGGCGTTCCGTCGGACCACGTCGTGGAGGTGATCATCAATACCTGCACCGGCACCATCCCGTCGTGGAACTGCGGATTCAGCATGACCGGCGAGCCCGGCAGGTCGGCTCCCCAATCCACTCCGCGCGGGAGGTAAAACATCAGGTGCGGCATCCAGTGCCCCGCGTCGTCATTCAGGTAGCCCTGTTTCGACATCATGTAGCACATCGCCCCAGGCTCCAGCGGCGGCAGCTGTTTCGCGGCGAATGCGGCCTTCATGCCCTGCATGATCTGCTCCCTGGATTTTCCGGCGAGCGCCAGTTCGGTCCGCTTGAAGGTGATCGGCAGGATCGAGCGCACCGCCTGCGGGTTGAGGCACATGGGCCCGCGCAACTTCGGATTCCAGAATTCCGGGAAATCGAACTGCGCCGTCCACGACCGGTCGACCAGGCACACGAAGCCGTTGCTGCCCCTGACCGCCGTGACATAGCCATGCGGCCCGAGCGCCAGGATGGTGGCCTTCGCGGAAATGGACTTGGGCGCCGCACTGCGTGCCAGCGCGATTTCCGCAGGGCGGTCCGCCATGAGGTATTGCGACAGGGGCGCCATGCCCGGATAGGCGCGTTGCACGTCCCTGGCTGGCGAACTTCCCGCAACCGCCATCGTCAAGAACAAGCCCAGCATCATGCAAATCTTCGGACCGGCGACATGTCGCTTCATCTCTGTCTCCCGAATGGATCGCGCAGGCATCATGACGATCCGACTCGCATCGGACCGAACCCGGCTCGCGCCCGGGCAACCGCACCCGTGAGCGAACCGCTCCAACGACGAACGGCGCAGGAAAAAATCGACATCCGGCCAGGCCGCACGCACCCCGAGGGCCCGGAACCCCCACCGCGGTCGATGCCGGGGCGCCGCACCGGGGCGTTGCCAACCTGTTCGACGGCAGCATCAAGCACGTCGCCACCCACCGCCCCGACACACTGGACTGGCAACACAGCCCCACGCTGGGGCCGGACATCGTCGCCGCGGTACACGGGCTCAAGCGTGGCGGCGGCCCCGATCTCGTCATCCAGGGCAGCTGCGAGCTGGTGCACCCATTGCTGGCCACGGACCTGGTCGACGAGCTGCGCCTGCTGGTCCATCCGATCCTGCCCGGCCAGGGCACGCACCTGTTCGACGGCCGCGTACAGGCCTCGGCGTTCCGGCTCGAAACGTCAAGGCCACGTCCAGTGGCGTGCTGGTCAACCGCCATGTCCGCGTGGCCGTGGTGAAGAGCGGATCGTTCGAGTAAGACCACCCGGTGCCGGTGGCCCGCGCGATTGAGATGCCCGTCGGCGCCTCCATCTCGGGGGTATCCGAACCCGACCAGGATCGCCCATGACCGCCCCTGCCCCGCTCCGCATCGATTTCGTTTCCGATGTCGCCTGCCCGTGGTGCGCGGTCGGGCTGGCCAGCCTGCAGCAGGCGCTGGCAGCGCTCGATGGCGAGCTGCGCGCGGACATCCACCTGCAGCCGTTCGAACTGAATCCCCGGATGGCGGCCGAAGGCGAGGATGCCGGTGAACACATCATGCGCAAGTACGGCATCGACGAGGCACGGATGGATGCCAGCCGCGCGGTGATACGCGAGCGTGCCGCGGCGCTCGGCTTCGCCTACAACGTGGGGCGCGGCAGCCGCGTCTGGAACACCTTCGACGCGCACCGGCTGCTGCACTGGGCCGGATTGCAGGACGGCGCACGCGCACTGGCGCTGAAGCAGGCGCTGCTGCGCGCGTACTTCAGCGACGGCGAGAATGTTTCCGACCGTGAGGTACTCGTCCGCGTCGCCACGAATGCCGGCCTCGATGCCGGCGAAGCACGCCGCGTGCTGGACAGCGGCGAATACGCCGGCGAAGTGCGCGCGCAGGAGCGGCGTTTCCAGCAGGCCGGCATCCATTCCGTGCCGGCCACCATCGTCAACGGCACGCATCTGATCTCCGGCGGACAGCCGCCGGAAGTGTTCGAACGCGCGCTGCGGGAGATTGCGGAGCAGGTCGTCGGCGCAGGCGGCGTGCCTGGCTGAAAGGAACCCGCAGGTCGTGTTTCCGCAAGGTCCGCAGCGACCTGCCAAGCGGCGGCGTATCGAGGCGAAGCCGGTCGCCCACGGTACCCGGCGCCGTGCGTCGACGGGGACCTCGCGCAAGCGGCGGCCGGAAAGCGGCAGGGAATATTCTCAGCGCACTCCGCGCACCGGCAGGATGGCCCAGGCGCCGAGCGCGACCAGGATCGCCGCGACGACGAACAGGACCGTATAGCTTCCACCACTCGCGGACAGGATGCCCGGGGCGATCGCCGGCATCAGCGACTGCGGCAGGACGCTGGCGATGTTGAAGATGCCCAGGTTCCTGGCCGCATGGGTCTCGCGCTCCGGCAGCACGTCGGTCACCAGCGCGAGATCCGCCGCCAGGTACACGCCCTGCGCGACGCCGGCAAGCGCCATCGCCGTCAGGAACCAGGGATACGAGGCGACGAAGGCGATGGCCAGCAAGGCCAGTGCATAGAGCAGCGCCGCGCCGGACACGAAAACCTTGCGCCGCCCCAGCGCATCGGACAGGCCGCCGCCCAGGACACCGGCCACCGCCACCGCGCACGACTGCACCAGGGTGGACAGGAAGATCCGGCGCGGCACCTCGGCGGGCGCGCAACCGAGCTGGCCGATCAGGTAGAACTCCTGGTAGGTCATCAACAGCGAAACCCCGGCATAGAGCAGGAAACGGCTGCCCCAGGCCCAGGAGAAATCGGGGAAGCGCAGCGGATGGATCCAGAAACTGCCCAGGAACTCGCGCCAGCCGTAGCGTGGCCGCCGTGCCACGGCCAGCCGGTGGTCGGGCAGCACCCAGGCCAGCAGGAGCGCCCCGGCCAGCGAAATCGCCGCCGGCACCAGGAACATGGCGGGCGTCGAATCCGCGAGCGCTTCCACCAGGAAGGTGCCCCCCGTCATGCCCAGCGGCAGGCTGATGTTCACGATGCCGGACACCGTGCCGCGCTGCGGCGCCGGGACCTGGTCGGCGAGGATCGCCGCCAGCGCGGCCAATTGCGCGTTGCAGGCGAGTTGGGTGAGGCACCAGCCCAGCAGCAGCTGCGGAACCGACACGGCCGTCGCGGTCAACGCCAACGCCGCCACGCCGCCCAGGGCGCCGGCGACCAGCCACGGACGGCGCATGCCGAAACGCGAGGTCGTGCGGTCCGAGAGGCGGCCGAAGAACGGGTTGCCGAACAGTGCAATCAACGCGCCCGCGCCCACCACCAGCGACAGGCTGCCGGTCGCATGCGCCGGCGCGATCTCGCGCACGCGCATCGCCAGGCCCACCAGGATGGGCGGAAGCAAGGCCATCCACAGGCTCATGTAGGCCAAGCCGTAGATCACGATGAACGGCCAGCCGGCGCGGCGCAGCTGCGGCGCTGCGCCCGCATGCGCGCCAGCCGGCACGGGAAGCCCGCGCATCGCCGCCTCAGCCTTGTCGTCGATCACCGTCTCCGCCCCGTGGTTCCGCGTGCCACGCTCCCGGCGAACCCGGCGCCGGCACAGGGCGAATACTACGGTTTCCGGGGTGCGGCCGTGGATGCGCGCAGGTGTACCTGGTATGGCACGCGCGACTGCTGCGGCACGGCGGAGTCGCGGATCCACTGCAACACGCTCTGGACGGCCAGGCAACCGAGTTCGCGGCACGGCTGGTGCACCGTCGTCAGGCCGGGCGAGATCAGCTGCGACACCGGCGTGCCGTCGAAGCCGCATACCGAGAGGTCGCCAGGAATCGCCAGCCCGCGTTCGTAGGCTTCGCGCATCACGCCGCAGGCCATGTCGTCGTTCGCCGCGAAGATCGCGGTGGGCGGGCGCCGCCGGTCAAGCAGCGCCCGAGCGGCGGCGACACCCGACGCGAAAGCGAAATCCCCGTCCACCACGAGCGACTCGTCGTAGGCGATGCCGGCCTTGCGCAACGCGTCGCGATAGCCGCCGAGCCGCCAGGTGCGTGCACCGTGCCCCTTCAGCCCGGCGATGTGGGCTATCCGCCGGTGCCCTAGCGAAACCAGGTGCTCGACGATCTCGGCCGCCGCCCTGCGCTCGTCGAAGCCGACGTCGATGCGCGACTGGCGCAGCCTGGAGGAAATCGTCGCGTAGGGAATCTCCAGCTCGTCGAGGCGCTGCAGCAACTCGGCGTTGTTCGCATGCGGCGGCACCAGCACCAGCGCGTCCGGCCGGTGCGTCGCCACGAAGCCGTCGATCCGCGCGGCGAGGTCGTCGGCCGCGTCGAAGGGGTGCAGCACCGCGTTGTACGGCGTTCCCTTGCACGCCTGCAGCACGCCGACGATCAGCTCCATGGTGTAGCTGGAACCGGCCATCGGGTTGTCGTACAGCAGCGCGACCAGATACGAGCGGTTCCCCGCCAGGCTGCGCGCCGACGCGTTCGGCACGTAATTGAGCGCGCGGATCGAGGCCTCGATCCGCGTGCGCAGCTTCGCTCGCACGCTCGTGTGGCCGTTGAGCACGCGGGACACCGTCTTGGTGGACACGCCGGCATGCGCAGCGACGTCTTCGATTCTCGCAGGCATGTGCAGGTCTGGTCCCGTGTGGCTTGCAGCGCCCCATGCTACCCCAAGCATGAAGACGCGCAACCATCCGGATGCCGCCCGTCCTCCGGAAAATACCAGCGCTGGTATTTTCTATTGACAGCGCTTGTACATTTGACTAGCGTGCGACAGCGCAGGAGCCCGCGACGCAGGGGAGAAGGGTCGCGTCGACCGGGCGTTCACTCGACACTGGGGAGATACCGAAGTGAGGAAGCCATCCATGCATACGCGTGCGCGCAAGGCCGGCCAGCTGCGCCTGCTGCCCCTTGCGATCGCGATGACGTTGTTCGCCGCCGGGCCGTCGCATGCCCAGGCCGCGCAGCCCGCGCCACAGGAAACCGGCCAGGCCGCACCGGCCGCCGGGAAAGATTCCGGGGCCGCGGCAAAGAAGAAGAGCGCGTCCACCAAGGCGGACGAGAAGCAGGCGAAGCAGCTCACCGGACTGACCGTCAACGGCTACTCGTCCAGCCTGAATCGCGCGCAGGACATCAAGCGCTACGCCGACACCGTAGTCGACGCGATCTCGGCGCAGGACGCCGGCTCGCTGCCCGACCTGTCGGTGACCGAGGCACTCCAGCGCGTGCCGGGCGTGGCCGTCAGCGCGTTCGGCGTCGCCGCCGACCCGGACCATTTCTCGATCCAGGGTTCGGACATCAGCCTGCAGGGCCTGCCCTACACCAGCACGCTGTTCAACGGCCGCGAGGTGTTCTCCGCCGGCGGCGGCCAGGGGCTGAACTTCGCCACGGTGTCGCCCGAGCTGATCGGCTCGGTGGTGGTGAGCAAGAACCAGACGGCGGACATGATCGAAGGCGGCATCGCCGGCTCGATCGACCTGAACACGCGCATGCCCTTCGACAGCGCCAAGGACACCCAGGCCTCCATCACCCTGGGCGACTACTGGGGCGACCTGGCCAAGAAGGGCACGCCGCAGATCGCCGGCCTGCTCAGCCACAACTGGAACACCGACATCGGCCGCTTCGGCATCCTCGCCAACGTGGCCTACGACCGCATCGACCAGACCGACAATGCGATCTCCGTGGTCGATTACCAGCGGCGCTGCAACGGCTGCGATCTGCCGGGCGGCAGAACCGACGCCTTTCCCGGCCTTGCGCCGGGCGAATACCGCTATGTGCCGGTCGGGGGTGACCTTCGCCACCAGGACGAAACAAGCACGCGCTTCGGCCATGCACTGGCCCTGCAATGGGAAAGCCCGGACAAGACTTGGCAGGCCGCGCTGACATGGAATCGGGCATCGGACTCCGAAGCCACCTTCGAGCACACCCTTCAGGCATCGACGGATGGTTGCAACGGTCAGACGCTGGCCGGCTGTGCCGTGCCGCTGGCGGGCACCACGCCGGCGTACGACGCCAACGGCGTATTCCAGTCCGGCATCATCTCGGGCGACCCGGCTGCATCGACCTTTCTGCCGCTCACCTATGGCGGCGTGCCGACGCAGCTCGATACCGCCGGCTTCAAGCGGCGCTATGTGACCAACGACTACGCCTTCAACCTGAAGTGGAACGTCAATGATCGGCTGCACCTGAGCCTGGACGCGCAGGACACTCATTCCGACTACTCGGATTCCTACTACTACATTCGCCAGATGACCCAGGCGAACTGGTACATCGCCACGCACGGCGACAACGTGCCTACGATCAGGCTGTTGTCGCCCGATCCCAACGAAACGACGGCGCAGTATTTCTCCAACCCCAACAACACCTACTGGTCAGCGGCACAAGATCACCAGGAAAAATCCTGGGGCAACCAGCGCGCCTTCCGGCTGGACGGCAGCTTCGACGTGGACAAGGGGCCGCTGGACAACATCCAGTTCGGCTTCCGGCACAGCGACCAGGAAGAAACGCTGTATTACTCGCCGTACAGCTACTTCTGGGACATCAGTACGCCGTACGCTGGCGGCAATAGCCTGGCGGTCACGGCCGCAGACACACCCGCCTATGCGTCCCCGTACCACGTCAACCTGCCCGCCTTCAGCAACGGCGATTTCGGTGTGGTCGCGCCCTTCTTCAACCTGAACCCGCAGTCGCAATTCTGGCAATCCGTCGCCGCGATGAAGCAGATCAACCAGCAGTCGCTGGCCATCAACCCGGGCTGGAGCTGGTGGAGCCCCTACTACACCAACTACGAACGCGACCAGTACGGCTATACCTTCGTGCCGGGCACGCACTACCTGCCGCAGGAAATCTCCTCCAACGGAGAGAAGACCAACGCCACCTATCTGCGCCTCAACTTCAGCAACGGCAACATGGATTTCCTGAGCGGCCTGCAAATCAGCGGCAACATCGGCCTGCGCTACGTGCATACCCAGGACGATGCCTCGGGCTACCTGCTGCTGCCGGACATGAAGCAGGCTCTCGGCAACGCCACCATCTCGCAGTATTGCCAGGGCGTAACGAAGAACGGCACCCAAGCGGCCTCGCCGGGCACGTTCTGTGCGCTCACCCCGGCGCAGCAGCAGCAATACGTGACCTTCGCCAACGGCGGGTACAGCCGGATAACGGCCAGCAACGGCTACGGCAACTGGCTGCCCAGCTTCAACCTGGCGATCGGCTGGACGGACGATCTCATCACCCGTTTCGCCTTCTCCGAGTCGATCTTCCGGCCGGCGCTCAACCAGTTGGAGGCGGGCCAGTCGATCAGCGGGCTGTTGCCTTACGGCACCAATGGCAGCACCGAGCCGACGGTGGGCAACGGCTACAACGGCACGAACCCCTACCTCAAGCCCATCACGGCGCACAATTTCGACCTGAGCCAGGAGTGGTATTTCGGCAACGCCGGTTCGCTGACCGGCATGCTGTTCTGGAAGCAGTTGAACCACACCATCCAGTACATCACCAACGTAGTGAACACCACGGTGACGAACAACGGCGTGACCTATCCGGAGCAGTACACGGCGGGCCTGGCCAATCTCGACCAGAAGGGTAGCGTGGGCGGTGCGGAGCTGGCCTACCAGCAGAAATTCGATTTCCTGCCTGGTTGGCTGTCCGGCTTCGGCGTGCAGACCAACTACACCTACATCAAGCCGCATGGACTGGCCTTCGGCAAGGTCAACTACTGCCCCGCCACCTATCTGCCGGCCACGCAGTGCGTCAACCAGCTCAAGCTGCCGCCAAGCGAATTGTCCCGCGACACCTTCAACTTCACCGCGTATTACGAAAAAGGCCCGCTGTCGGCACGCCTGGCCTGGAATTGGCGCTCGCAGTTCCTCATCACGGGCCAGGAGGCGGATTATCCGTTCCTGCCGGTCATGGCCGCCTCCCAGGGCCGGCTGGACGGTTCGCTGATCTACGCGCTCAACGACCACGTCAAGGTGGCGCTGCAGGTGGCCAACCTGTTGAATTCAACGTTCAAGAGCCGCGAGATCATCGACACCAACGGCACCACCGTGCCCAAGGGCTTCTTCCGCGACGACACCCGCTACAACCTCAGCCTGCGCGCGGACTTCTGACCGGGCCCGTGCAACAGGCTCCCGCCATGGCGCATGCCGGACCACGTGCCATGGCGGGATGGCAAGGCAACACGGCGAACTCCCCGGTTGCCGCCATTCCCGCGAAGGCGGGAATGGCGGCCTTGTTCGCCTGCCTGCTGCTCGCCACATCCACGGCAACGCGGGCGCAGGCGGCAACGACGGCAAGGGTGGCGGCGGCGGCGCCCGGGATTGCCGCGCTCGAACGCGCAGGCTGCGACGCCATCGCCGCCCGCGTCGACGCGCTGCCGGGCAACGCCCCGCTCCTGCTGCGCAGCTACGACAGCGGGCGCGGACAAGGCGCGCCCGCCCTGCCGCCGTTGCATTCGGCGGCGTTCACCTACGACAACGCGCTCGCCGTCATCGCCCTGCTCACCTGCGGCAGGCGGCCACAGGCGGAACGCATCGGCGAGGCGCTGCGGCGCGCGGCCATGCACGACACGCGCCTGCGCGATGCGTACCGCGCCGGCGTCGTCGAAGGTGACATGCCCCGGCCGAACGGCTGGCGCGACACGCAGCGGAAGCGCTGGATCGATGCCGCGCGGCAGTATGCCGGCGCGTACCAGGACGGCAGCTCGTGCGGGAACGTCGCCTGGACGGCGCTGGCGTTGCTGGCGCTGCACGACGCCACCGGCGACACGCGCTGGCGCGATGCCGCCGTGCACCTCGCCGGCTGGGTCGTCGCCCACGCGTCGGACGCGCGCGGCGCGGCCGGCTTCCTCGGCGGCGTCGAATCCTACCTGCGGGTGCCGCGCAAGGCGTCGTGGAAATCAACCGAGCACAACATCGACCTCGCCGCGATGTTCGCATGGCTGGCGCGGATCTCCGCGCCGGGCGGCGACTGGAGCGCACAGGCGCGGCGCGCCCGCGACTTCGTGGCGATGCAATGGGATGCCGTGAGCGGGCATTTCTGGGCGGGCACCGAGAGTGACGGCGCGACACCGCTGCGCTCGCCGTCCGCCCTCGACGTGCAGCTCTGGGCGCAGCTCCTGCCGGACGCACCGCCGACCTGGCGGCGCGCGCTGGACTGGGTCGAACGCGCGCATGCGGTCAAGGGCGGTTACGCGTTCACCGACGCCCGCGACGGCATGTGGACCGAAGGCACCGCGCAGGCCGCGCTCGCCTGGCGCCGGATCGGCGACGAGGCCATGGCGGACATGCTGCTCGCCTCGGTCGCGCAACAGGCCGCGCCGGGCGGCTTCCTCTACGCCACACCCGAGCCGCGCATCGTGGCGCTGTATGCCTGGTACTACCGCCGGCCATGCCTCGCCGCGACGGCGTGGGCCGTGATCGCCGCGTCAGACCGCAACCCCTACCTGCCCAGGAGCTTGGACGGTAGAAACAATTCGAGGCGAAAAGCCCGGATGCTTTCTGCCGCCCAGGCTCCCAGTCGCGCTTGCCATCCCGCGCCTGCGATGAGCATGCTTCCAACCTGTTCCGCAAAAACGAAGGGAACGTCATGGCACTTCACAAGACCCGCATAGCTTCCTTGATCGGCATCGCCCTGCTCGCCCTGGGCGGGACAACCGCGAACGCGAGCGGCGAGGCGCGCCCGTGGATGAATCCCGCGCTCACGCCCGACCAGCGCGCCGGACTGGTGCTGAAGGCGATGACGCAGGACGAGAAGTTCCGGCTAATCCGCGTCGATTTCGGCGATACCGAGAACGGCCACGTCATGGCGCCCGGCGCGCTGGGTTCCGCCGGCTACGGCCCGGCGATCACGCGGCTGGGCCTGCCGGCCCTGCAGGAGAGCGACGCCGGCCTGGGCGTGGCCAAGCCGCACAAGCTCGGCGCCACCGCCCTGCCCTCGGGCCTGGCCACCGCAGCCAGTTTCGATCCGGCAATCGCCTATGCCGGCGGCGCGATGATCGGCGGCGAGGCGCATCGCCGCGGCTTCAACGTGATGCTGGCCGGCGGCGTGGACCTGGTGCGCGACCCGCGCAACGGCCGCAATTTCGAATACGCGGGCGAAGACCCGTTGCTGGCCGGCGTGATCGCCGGCAACGCCATTGCCGGCATCCAGAGCCAGCACCTCGTCTCCACCATCAAGCACTACGCGCTCAACGACCTGGAAACCGACCGCACCACGCTGAGCGCGAACATCGACCGCGCCGCCGCGCGCGAATCGGACCTGCTCGCCTTCGAGATCGCCATCGCCACCGGCCATCCCGGTTCGGTGATGTGCTCGTACAACCGCATCAACAGCGTCTACGCGTGTGAGAACGACTGGCTGCTCAACCAGGTGCTGAAGCACGACTGGCACTACCCCGGCTTCGTGATGTCGGACTGGGGCGCGGTGCACAGCGGCGCGAAAGCCGCGCTGGCCGGGCTGGACCAGGAATCCGCCGGCGAAACCTTCGACAAGGAGGTGTACTTCGACCGGCCGCTGCGCGCCGCGGTGGCCTCCGGCGCGGTGCCGCAGTCGCGCATCGACGACATGGCGCGGCGCATCCTGCGCAGCCTGTTCGCGGCCGGCGTGATGGATCATCCGGCGAAGCAGGCGACCATCGATTTCGCCGCCGACCGCAAGGTGGCGCAGCGCGCCGAGGAAGCCGGCGCGGTGCTGCTGCGCAACCAGGAAGCGCTGCTACCCTTGCCCGCCGCGCAGTCCGTAGCGGTGATCGGCGGCCATGCCGACAAGGGCGTGCTCACCGGCGGCGGTTCCTCCGCGGTGCAGTCGCCACAGGGCAACGCGGTGCCGGGCCTGCCGCCCACGGAATGGCCGGGGCCGCGCATCTACCAGCCGTCCGCGCCGCTGGCCGCCATCCGGCAACACGCGCACGGCACGGTGAGCTACGCCGACGGCCAGGACATCGCCGCCGCCGCGAAACTGGCCGCCCAATCAAAAGTGGCGGTGGTATTCGTCGAGCAATGGGCGGCGGAAAGTTTCGACGCGCCACACCTCGCCCTGCCGGGCAATCAGGACGCGCTGGTGGAAGCCGTGGCCAGGGCCAACCCGCACACCGTCGTCGTGCTGGAGAACAACGGTCCGGTCGCCATGCCGTGGCTGGACAAGGTCGGCGCCGTGCTGGAAGCGTGGTACCCCGGCGCGGGCGGCGGCGAGGCGATCGCGCGGCTGTTGTACGGCGACGTCGATCCGTCCGGCCGCCTGCCGCTGAGCTGGCCGCGCGACGAATCGCAACTGCCGCGCCCGGGCATCTCCGGTGCCGGCCTCGCCGCCATCGGCCTGCCGCCGCAGGGACAGCCGGCGCAGGAGGTGGACTACACCATCGAAGGCGCCGACGTGGGTTACCGCTGGTACCAGCGCAAGCGGCTCGAACCGCTGTTCCCGTTCGGCTACGGCCTCACCTACACGCACTTCGACTACAGCGGCTTCGCGCCGCACCTGGCCAGCGGCAAGGTCACCGCCTCGTTCACCGTGACCAACCGCGGCGCGCGCGCCGGCGTGGACGTGCCGCAGCTCTACGTGACCCTGCCCGGTTCGGCCCAGGTGCGCCGTCTGGCCGGCTGGTGCCGCATCAGCCTGAAGCCCGGCCAGTCCGCGCACCTCACGGTCAACGCCGACCCGCGCCTGCTGGTGAACTTCGACGGCAAGGGCCAGCGCTGGCAGCAGCCGACGGGCGACTACCGCCTGCAGCTGGGCCACTCGGCGACGTCCTTCCAGGGTGAAGGCAAGCTGGCGCTGCCGGCCGCCGCCTGGGCCGCGGATGCCTCGCCGGCCGGCGTGGCGCAGCCCTGCCTGGTCGACGAGGCGCGGTGATGCGTACCACGCCGCCCTGCTGCGGCCTGCCGCAGCGGGGCGGCGCCCGTCCGGAGCCGCGACCCGGTACGCATCCGGTGCGCCGCTGCCGCTTTTTCGGTGCTTCGCCATCAAGCGGGAACGTAGGTCAGCCGGACCACGTCCTCGACGATCAAGTCGCTGGCCACCAGTCGCAGCCGCGGGCGAGGACCTGCGAAGAACGGCTTGCCGTGGCCAAGCACGACGGGATGGAGGTAGATCCGATACTCGTCGATCAGGCCGAGGTCGCCCAGGCTTCGCGCCAGGCCCGGCCCGGCGACTTCGAGCTCCCCGGCGAGCTCCGACTTCAGTCCCCGCACCACCGTCTCGATGCCGTCGGCGACCAGGGTGGCGTTCGGGCCGACCGACGCCAGCGAGCGCGACACCACCCACTTCGGCCGGCTCCGCCATGCCGCCGCGTAGTCGCGCCCCGCCGTATCCCATTCCGGATGGTCCTCGTCCCAGTAACGCATGACCTCGTACATGCCGCGGCCGTACACCATGCCCGCCAGCTCGCGCACCCGCTCCGTGAAGTGGCGAAAGAGCGCCGGATCCGGCGGCCCCAGAGCCTGGTGGTCGACGTAGCCGTCGAGGGACTGGTTCATTTCGAACACGAGTTTCGCCATGGAAAACCTCCACTCCCGCTTCGCCAGGAAATGCGCAGGCAGCCGACCCGCGCGCCGGGGCGCGCCCTGGCTGCCCTTCATCGCTGCGACGAACGGCCGGGCCCGGATTCGACCCGGGGCGGCCAAGGCTTTCAGTCTCCGGCCGGTGGCGCCGGCACCGACAGCGCGCGCCGCGCCATCGCAACCGTGGCCGCGAGGTCGGCGCCGGCTTCCAGCACGATGGCGTGCTCGTCCGCGGCGGGTTCCTCCAGCGTCGCCAGCTGGCTGTCGAGCAGGCTGGCCGGCATGAAGTGCCGCCGCTCGCGCAGGCGGCGCGCAAGTTCGTCGCGCGGCACGCGCAGGTAGAGCAGGCGCAGCGCCGGATCCGCCCGGCGCAGCACATCGCGGTAGGCGCGGCGCAACGCGGAGCAGGCCAGTACCGCGCCCTTCCCGCGGCGCGTCGCGATCGCCGCGGCCACCGCTTCGAGCCAGGGCTCGCGGTCCGCGTCGTCCAGCGGCAGGCCGGCGCTCATCTTCGCGATGTTCGCGGCGGAATGCAGCGTGTCGCCTTCCACGAAGTCCACGCCGCAGGCCTGCGCCAGCGCGGCGCCGACATGGCTCTTGCCACTGCCGGAAACGCCCATCACGACGATCGTCGGGCATGCCGGCGTCGGCTCCACCTGCAAGGCTGGCCCAGGAACGACGGATTGACCTGCTGCGTCCATCGAGGGATCACCGTCCGTGCAGGGGTTCCCCGCTCCCCGCCGCACCGGGCGCGTCCGGCAAGCCCGCCAGCCACGCCAGCACCGTCTTCGACAGTTCGAGGCGCTGGTCGGAATAGACATGGTCAGTCGGCAGGTGCGCGGTGCTCACGCGGGTGTCGCCCGCCTTGCGCAAGGCCGCGACGAAGGCGTCGTTCTCCGCGGCCATGCCGTCGTCCGAGGTGACCACCAGCACGCGGCGATCCTTCAGGGCGCCGGCCCTGGCCTGGAACGACCAGCCGGCGGCGTGCCGCAGCAGCTCGCGGGCGAGACCCTCCGGGGTGCAGCCGGCCAGCGGCACCATGCTTTGGCCGGCAAGCGCCGCGCTGGCGCGGGCAATCGCCCCGTGCTCGCCCTGCGTGGCCCGCAGCGACTGCATGCGTCCACCGAAGTCGACGGCGGAAATCGTGGCGAAGGCCTTGATGGCCGGATCGCCGGCCGCCGCTTCCACCGCCGTGAAACCGCCCATGCTGTGGCCGATCAGCACGATGCGGTCCGGGTCGAGCCGCAGCTTGGCGGCGACGCCGGGCTGGCGCAGGTAGGCCAGCGCGGCCGCAGTGTCCTCGATGCCGTGCGCGAACGAGAAGTCGCCCGGCGTGCCCCACGAGCCGCGGTAGTCGAAATACAGCACGTCCCAGCCCGCGCGGCGCATGTCCTGCGCCAGGTCGAGGTTGCGCTCGTAGCCGGGGAGCCCGTGCAGCAGGACCACCGCCGGGTGCGGTCCGGCGCCGGCGGCGACATAGACCAGCGCATTCAGCCCCGCACCGTGGCTGGGGATCTGCATCACCTGCATTTCCGCGCGATCGCCCCCCTTGGGGGCGACGACGGGCTTGTCCGCCGCCGGCTGTGCGCCCAGCCGCGCAGGTGCCAGGCCGAGCAGGCCGGCAAGGACAAACGAGAAGGCGACGGTGGTCGCTGCGCGATGCATGACGGTTCTCCCGTGGTCGCCGCCGTGCGCCGCTGCGCCCGTGGCATGGTCGGCGGACTGTAGCAAAGACCGGGCGGGTTCCGGCCGCGGTGACGGCAAGCACTTTAGGCTGCCGCAAACGCCACCATGTAGCAGGCAGTCCCGCCGCCGGAGATCGCCATGACCGCCTACCGCAAGACGCCCGAAGCGCTGGCCGCGCTCACTCCCGAGCAATACCGGGTAACCCAGCAGGGTGCCACCGAATACCCCGGCACCGGCGAACACCTGCACCAGTCGGCGGCGGGCATCTATGTCGACGTGGTATCCGGCGAGCCGCTGTTCGCCTCCTCGGACAAGTTCGAATCCGGTTGCGGCTGGCCCAGCTTCACCAAGCCGATCGAGCCGGCCAGCGTGCGGGAGCTGCGTGACACCTCGCACGGCATGATCCGCACCGAGGTGCGCTCCGCCCACGGCGACAGCCACCTCGGCCACGTCTTCCCCGACGGCCCGCGCGAGCGCGGCGGCCTGCGCTACTGCATCAACTCCGCCTCGCTGCGCTTCATACCGCGCGAGGCGATGGAGGCCGAAGGCTACGGCCGCTACCTCGACCAGGTGGAGGACGTGCGATGAGCAGCGAACGCGCCATCCTCGCCGGCGGCTGCTTTTGGGGCATGCAGGAGCTGATCCGCCGGCAACCGGGCGTGCTCTCCACCCGCGTGGGCTACGCCGGCGGCGACGTGCCGAACGCCACCTACCGCCACCACGGCACGCATGCCGAAGCGGTGGAGATCGTGTTCGACCCCGCGCGCACGAGTTACCGCGCGCTGCTGGAATTCTTTTTCCAAATCCACGACCCCAGCACGCCGAACCGGCAGGGCAACGACCGCGGCAGCTCGTACCGCTCGATGATCCTCTACACCAGCGAGGCGCAGAAACGCATCGCCCTGGAAACCATCGCCGACGTGGACGCTTCCGGCCTGTGGCCGGGCAAGGCAGTGACCGAGGTCGCGCCGGCGGGCGATTTCTGGGAGGCCGAACCGGAGCACCAGGACTACCTGCAGCACTACCCCGACGGCTACACCTGCCACTACCCGCGGCCGGGCTGGCGCCTGCCGCGCAAAGAAAGCGTGGCCCGCTGAATCGTGGCACAGCCCGCCGCACGTGGCCGGCCTCCACGGCGCGCGCTGCGAACCACGCCACCCTCGCCTGACCGCGCGCACGGCGGGGCCTGATCCGCCACGCAGCCGAGTTGCCCCGGCCGAACATGTTCAACACGATCCGAAACTGGCGCGCGCGGCGCATCGTCGCGCGGCACCCGCTCGCCGAGGCGCCCTGGCAGGACGCGCTCCGGCGCTGCGCGCCGGCGCGCCGGCTGGGCGCTTCCGACCAGGCCGCCTTGCGCGTGCTGGCAACGCTGTTCCTGGAGCGCAAGTCGCTGGAGCCGGTGAAGGGGCTGGAACTGGACGACGCCGACCGCGTGCTGCTCGCCACCCACGCCTGCCTGCCCATCCTGAAACTGGGGCTCGACTGGTACGACGGCTGGCACAGCCTCATCGTCTACCCCGGCGCATTCATTCCCGGCCGCACGCAAACCGACGCTGCCGGCGTGGAACACCGGACCCGCACCGTGATGGCCGGCGAAGCATGGGGGCGCGGGCCGGTGATCGTCTCGTGGGCGGACGTGCTGCACGGCGGCAGCCGGCCGGGCCACAACGTGGTCGTCCACGAAATGGCCCACAAGCTCGACATGCTCAACGGCGACGCCAACGGTTTCCCGCCCCTGCACCGGCGCATGGACCGCCGCGTGTGGACCCGGGTGTTCTCGGGCGCATGGGACCGCCTGCACGAAGACCGGCGCAACGGCGCCGAGTTGCCGATCGACCCGTATGCGCTGGAGAGCCCGGCCGAATTCTTCGCGGTGGCCAGCGAACAGTTCTTCGAAAGCCCGGCCCACCTGCAGCAGCATCTGCCGGAGGTCTACCGCCAGCTTGAGTTGTTCTACCGGCAGCATCCGTTCTGAGAGGCAAGACTCCATCGCTCCCCCTCCGGGTCACGCCCGGCGCCGGAAAAGTTTGCCGGCGCGGCTCAGGTGCCGCGGGCACCGCTTACGGCGCCAGGATCCGCGGCACCAGCGCGTGCCACCCTGGCGTGTCCCACAAGAAGTAGGTGGCCACGGCAAACGGCAGGTACAGGCCCAGCCAGACCAGGTACGCGCGTTCCACCGTCCGATGCCGGACCACGTCCCACAGGAAGATCGGCGACACCACCAGCAGCGGGTAAAGCAGGGTCGACAGCGGGCTGGCCGGGCCGGTGGTCGGCAGCCAGGCGATGCGGTCGACCGCCGCCATCAGCGGGACGGCCACCGCAAGGAACATCATCCGCTTGTGGAAGCCCGGATCGGTCCGCCGCGCGTGCAGGGCCAGCCCGATGCAGATGGGGAACAGGACGCCGGCGGTCGCCTGGAGCAAGGCGATGTTGTCGAGGAACTGCAGCGTCTGCCGCAGCTTTTCCTGCACCGGCGGCGGTGCCGCCTGGGCGCCGTGCCAGACCTGCTGGTAGATCTTCGGCACCAGGATGAACCCGGCGACGACGATGGCCGGAACGAGCAGGAAAGCCACGCGTCCCAGCAGCATGTGCCGGTCGCGCCGTCCGGTCGCCATCAGCCAGGCCTGGGCCAGCAGCACCAGCAGGAAGGCCCCCATCAGCACCGCATGCACGTGCAGGATGGGCGGGAAAGGCGGCCGGGCCCCGGCCCGCACCATTGCCACTTTCATGATCGCGTCCGGAACGAAACCGGTCAGCGTGATGGCGATGAAGAACACCGCCATGAAGACCCAGATCCAGCGATCGATCGCCAGGGCAAGCGGCCTGGCAGGCACATGCAGCGGTTGCGCGTAATTCGTGGCCATCACACACCCCCTACTCGTTCCGCAACGGATGGCTCAACCGGGACCGGCCACCTTGGTAGTCCAAGGCGCCGGATGCACCGATGAGCCCGATTGCGCAATGCGCCTCCGCTCCCGCCGCGACGCGCTGGAACGAAGGCGCTTGCGCCCCTTGAAGCCGATACGTCCCCTCACTACCCCAGCACGCCCTCTCCGGACGGACACCACGCCTCCGGCGCCACCACAGCTCTCTCCCGAAAGACTCCTGCCGCGGTGGCGGAGCCGGCGCGGCACAACCCCGCAAGCCTTCGGGGCCATGCCTCGCCGCCCATCCCAGGAAAAGCCAACGCCCCCAGGCGGCTCGACCGGGCGCAAGTATTTGCGCGGCGGCCATGGTGTGCTTTCCGGACCCGGCGCGCAACAGCCCGGGCCGGAAGGCAAAAAGGTGCCAGGGACACTATGGGCGATGCCGAACGGACCAACGCCACCTGGCCACGTTCCTTGCCTGAGACCGGGGCCCGACGTGGGCGAGCCGTCAAGCCCAGGAACGTCGGCACCGCCCGCTCCGCCCTGCGGTCTGCCGGAAGGGCGGGCACCGTGTCGCCGTCGAGTTGTGCCCGCGCCGGCGCTCGTTCACAGTGGGCAGCCATTCCGACCCGTTCGGGATGCCGGGGAGTGGCGCAGGCCGCGGCCTCGCCGGATTCGACAGCAACGCGCTCCGGCTGCGGAGCGCATCGGGGAGCAGCATGAAGACTCGTCGCGATTTTCTCACCCAGGCGCCGCTGGGCCTGCTGGGTGCCGTGGTGGCCGGCAATGCCCTGGCGCAGACCGGGCAGAACCCCGCCCCGGCCACGCCGCCGCCCGGTTCGCCGGGCGCGTTCAACACCGCGCCGCCGGCGGGGCCGAAGCTCAGCACGGCCACCTTCGCCGAAGCGGAGAAGCTGGCACAGGTGAGCATGACCGAGGCGCAGCGCGCGATGGCGGTGGCCAACTGGCCCACTTCCATGGCCGCGCTGCTGGAGCGCCGCACCGGCCCGCGCAAGGTCGCACTGCAAGAAGGGCTGGCGCCGGCCACCACCTGGTTCCCGGCGATGGGCCGCGCCCACGTCGGCCCCGCGCAGGATCGCTTCGCGCCATCCAAGGTGGCGGCCGCGCCGCTGCCGGCGAAGGACGAAGACATCGCCTTCGCTTCCGTGGCCCAGCTCGGCGCGTGGATCCGCGCGCGCAAGCTCAGCTCTACCCGGCTCACGAAGATCTACCTCGAACGCCTGAAGCGCTACGACCCACAGCTGCGCTGCGTCATCACGCTGTGCGAGGAGCACGCGCTGAAGCAGGCCGCGCAGGCCGACAAGGAAATCGCCGCCGGCCACTACCGCGGCCCGCTGCACGGCATCCCGTGGGGCGCCAAGGACCTGCTCGACACCGCCGGCATCGCCACCACCTACGGCGCCGAGCCGTTCAAGCACCGCGTGCCGAAGGACGACGGCGCGGTCACCCGCAAGCTCAACGAGGCGGGCGCGGTTCTGGTGGCCAAGCTCAGCCTGGGCGCACTGGCGCTCAACGACATCTGGTTCGGCGGCCAGACCATGAACCCGTGGCTGCTCAAGGAAGGCGCCTCCGGCTCCAGCGCCGGCCCGGCCTCGGCCACGGCGGCCGGCCTGGTGGCCTTCGCCATCGGCAGCGAAACCCAGGGCAGCATCATCAGCCCGTGCATGCGCTGCGGCACCACCGGCCTGCGCCCCACCTACGGCCGCGTGCCGCGCACCGGCGCCATGACCTTGTGCTGGACGATGGACAAGCTCGGGGCGATCACCCGCACGGTGGAGGACACCATGCTGGTGCTCGAAACCATCCGCGGCACCGATCCGGGCGACACCGCCAGCGTGGCGGCGCACTTCGACTACGACGCGGGCGCTTCGATCAAGGGCCTCAAGGTCGGCTACTTCCCCGGCTGGATGAAGGAGGCGCCGGCCACGGATCTCGACCGCGCCGCCCTCGACCAGCTGCGCGCGCTCGGCCTGGTGCCCACCGAGGTGTCCCTGCCCGACTGGCCGTACGACGACCTCAACGTGCTGCTGTTCGCCGAATCCGCCGCGGCCTTCGAAGAGCTCACCCTCTCCGGCGCCGCCGACCGGATGCGCGTGCAGACCCCGGATGCCTGGCCCAACCTGTTCCGCGAATCGCGCTTCCTCTCCGCCGTGGACTTCGTGCAGGCCGACCGCCTGCGTCGCAAGGTGGCGAAGGAGATGGAGCGCGTGATGGGCGAGGTGGACCTGCTGCTCGTGCCCTCGCTGCGCGACGAGATGATGGTGATCTCCAACATGACCGGCCAGCCCTCGCTCACCCTGCGCACCGGCTTCGTGGAAGTGAGCGAAGTACGCAGCGACTGGGCGCCCGATCCGCAGCACCCGCTGCCGAAACTGGGCAAGCCGCACCGCGTGCCCTACGGCGTCACCCTGATCGGCCGCCTGTTCGAGGAAGGCACGCTGGGCCGCGTGGGCCGCGCGCTGGAGGCCAAGGCGGCGGCGGGCGGGGAGCGGCCTCCTGGCTTCTGATCCGCGTGGTCCGGTGCGGTCGGCTGGATCGAAAACGTGCCGGGGCGACCCGGCGCGTCTCTTGGTAATACCCAATTACGCCGCAATCCGCTCGATCCGGTCGACGGCCTCGCCGAGTGTCCGGTGCGCCTCTTCCAGATCGTAGTCCGCCTGGAGTCCCAGCCAGAAGCGCTCGCTGGTCCCCAGGGCCGCAGCCAGGCGCACGGCCGTATCTGCCGTGACACCGCGCTTGCCGAGCACGATCTCGTTGATGCGGCGCGGCGACACGCCGGCCGCGCGCGCCAGGGCGTTCTGGCTGATGCCCATCGGCGTAAGGAACTCCTCGAGCAACACTTCGCCGGGATGGATGTTGGGCAGGCTCTTCATGATCGACTCGTTGGCATCAGTGGTAGTCGACGATTTCCACGTCGTGGGCGTCACCGTCAATCCAGCGGAAACAAACGCGCCATTGATCGTTGATGCGGATGCTGTGCTGGCCTTTGCGTTGGCCCTTCAGGGCTTCCAGCCGATTGGCTGGAGGAATGCGCAGATCATCCAGCACCGAAGCGTTTGCCAGCATGCGAAGCTTGCGGCGCGCTACGGACTGGATATCGGCAGGCAAGCGCCGGGAGAGCGTCCCGCCCCAGATCTTCTCCGCTTCCCTGTCGGCAAAGTTCCTGATCACGGACGAACCATAACGCCATCCGTCATATGACGCAAATCGTCATGGCCCGACCGCAGGGAATGCCAGCTGTTGCGACGACGCCGGCTCCGGACCTCCGCGATGGCCGGGCCGGCCATCGCGGAGCATCCCTTTCCACAACGTCACCGAAGGGTGACGTCACTCGCCCTTACGGCAACCACTGGGCTCGGATGGTCAGGCCGGTGACGGCGGCCCGGGCATGCACCAGGACGTAGTACGTACCGGGCTTCGGATTGCTCCAGGTGCACAGCTCGTTGTTGCCGGCATGGTACGAGCGGCAGTTGTAGCTGGTCAGCGTCGGCGCCGAGCCGTATTTGACGTACAGATCGGCGTTGCCCGTCCCGTTCACGGTCATCACCTCGCTGTAGGTGGTGCCGCTGGGGATCGTCACGGTGTACCGCAGATCCCCACCCGTGGAGATCTTCAAACCGGTCACGGGGATGTCGTTCTGCAGCTGGCCGCCCGGTGCAGGTGCAGGTGCAGGTGCAGGTGCGGGTGCGGGTGCGGGTGCGGGTGCGGGTGCGGGTGCGGGTGCGGGTGCGGGTGCGGGTGCGGGTGCCGGTGCAGGTGCGGGCGCAGGTGCGGGCGCAGGTGCGGGCGCAGGTGCCGGGGGCGGCGGAACCGCGGTCACGGTGCCGCCGCCGCTGACGTTGAAGGCAAGCACGCCGTTGGCGCTAACCATGAACGTACCGCCGGGCGACACGCTTACCTGCTGCTGTCCGTTGACGTTGGCCACCGTCACCGAATAGCCCGTCTGCGGGACCAGCTCGGTGACCACGTGAGTGGCGGCATTCGCGGGCACGGTGTAGCTGATGGCCCCGCTGATGGGCGTGCCGGCGGCCCCGGCGCTGTTGATCACCACGTCGTTGCCATCACTGCCCGACAGGCTCACGCCCACGATGGCGCCCGCGTTGACGGTGACGGGCGTGGCGGAGGCCACGGCCGTCGGCGACGACGAGGTATCGAACACGTTCAACCACTGCTGGCTGAGGCCTGCGGCAGGCGCGCGCTCCTGCACCTGCCACACCTTCACCGGGTTGCTGGTCGGATACAGGCCGACCGTGGTGGTAGTCGCATTGGCGGGGAGCACCGAGGTCATCGCGCCGGCGTAGGTTCCGTTGTAGGTCACGTCCAGCCGTGTCTCGCCGGTGGGCGCCGAGCCCTTGGCCGGGGCGGCCGGGAAATGCCACGCCAGGTACTGGTCGTAGGCGCTGCTACCGGCGGTGGTGCGGTCGTGAACGACGAACCGGTGCGGCCGCAGGTACACCACCTCGCGCGACCAGGCCGCCACGGCCGGGCCGGCGGAGAACGTGCGATACATGTCCTCGATATGTTCGGCGCGGGTATAGACGTACGGCCCACCGTCCTCGAACGCCGCGATGTGCGTGCGCACCTGGTTGTCTTCGGTGGTTGCCGCGGCCTGCGAACCGCCTTCGACGATCGTGCTGCCGTTTTTGTTGAATACGTAGAAGATGTTGTAGAGCTGGCGGTTGCCCATGTAGAGCGTACCGTTGCTGCTGCCGTAGTTGTCGTTGTAGATGAGGTTTTCGTCCGCACTGCCGGTGGGTCCGTGCACCATCCAGCCGCCGGCGTTGACCAGCAGCGGCGTATTGCCCTGCGTCAGCGCCAGGCTGCCTTGGTCGAAGTACTCCTCGCCCTGCGACGGCGCATTGGTGTAGGGCCCTGCGCGGAATGACATCCAGCTGGCGGCGGTGCCCCAGTCCGAGCGCGCCGCCACCGCGTTCATGCCCTTGGCGAAGTACGACAGCGGCAGGGACGTAAGCGATGTGGTGGGCGCGGCAGGGTTGGTCTCCAGGAACAGCAGCCATGGCGCCGAGGAATTGAAACCATTGGTGGCCGTGCTGACCTCGTTGAGGTACTCGTGGAATACGCCCACACTGGGCGACTTCCAGAACCCGATCTCGCCCAGGATCATCTCCGCCAGGCCTACCTGCGTGGTGCCGGGCATCCCGATGCCGACAGGCGAGCCATCCGCGTGGTTCGTGTCGCGGTCGTCGAAATACGCACGCGACGGCCAGGTGAATTGGATCATGTAGTCGGCGCTGTCCAGCGGGAAGCTGTACGGTGCCGCCGTGGCGTGGATGATGTCCGTGCCGGTCGCCGTCATCACTTCGCGGGCGGGCAGCGTCATGTTGAGGATGCCGAACGGCGCGTAGTTGCCATAGCCTTCCGGCCAGCCGCCGCCGGCCAGGTGCTGCGCGTAGAACGGCTGCACGCGCTGGCCGAACTGGTTGGTGTACCAGTCGTTCCACTGCGCCGGCGCGCTGGGGTTGTCCCCGTAGGTGCCCAGTGCAATGGCCGCCTTGGCGTGGAAATAGCCGGCGAAGTAGTTGCTCTGCGGGTGGTTGTATTCGAACGTCTGCGTTTCGAAGGACGTCACCCACGCATTGGCGGTGGTGTAGACCTGGGTCCGCTGCGCCGGGGTCAGCAGGTCGTACAGCCAGTCGTAGCCCAGGCCGAAGCCCACACCGTAGAAGCGTATGGCGTAGCCGTCATCGACGTTCGGGTTCTCACCCTGGCTGCCGTACGGTGCAGCCATCTTCATCAGGATATCGACCGCCTTCGCACCGTAAGTGGCCGCAGCGGTCGGGTTGCTGGTCTTCAAGGTCTGATAGCACAGCCCCTCGGACAGCAGTGCCGGCAGGTAGGACTCGCCCTGGTAACCCGAGCCGATATTGGGCAGGTTCGGGTAGGCGGTGCCGGTCGGATAATTCACCGTGCCGCCGATGTAGGAGTCGCAGACCGTCTTCAGCATCTGCCACTCGGGCGTGTTGGCGGCGGCGTTCTGGCGCAGGGCCGAAAGGGTCGGCGCGTCGAGGATCAGCCGGGGATGCGCCGCGGTCACGGCGGGCGCCGTCGCGGCAAAAGCATTCGCGGACAACGTAGTGATCAGCAGGGTCAACAGCGTGGCGCAACTACCTGCGCCCACACCGCGCAGGAACCTGGACGGCTTGCCCAGCGCGCGCGGAGCGGCGGCGGCAACGGTTGAAGCGACGGCAGGGTTGGAAGCGAGGGCGCACGCGAGACGCCCCGCCGCGACATTGCGGGGAAAATTCATTCAAGACTCCAAGACTCGTCGGTTCCCCGGGTGCCTGCGACAAGCCTTCGTCTACATCTCGGGGGGGAATGGACCAAGCTCCGATCCGACGTAGCAAGCTACGCAGGCGAACCTTTACCAATCGTTAGGCCGCCCCGGGGCGGCGCAAGAAAAACGTGATCACTATCCCTGTTTTCGCAACCGGCCCCGAAGCGGGGCCTTCACCCGCCCAACGAGGGGGCGATTCGCTTGCCCGCGAGGGCGGGCATCACCTGCACCGCCCCGGCCCCAGGCACGCCACCACCGCCCTGGGATGGCCCGACTCCCACGACTCGACCTATCCGATACCCCGCAACACATCGTCCAGCAAGGCACTAACGGCCTGCCCTGTTTCCTGGATGACACCGACCGGCGCCGCCACCTGCACTTGCTGCGCCAGGCACCGCTCGGCACACCGTGCGCACCGGATGCGGAGCCTCCCCTCCCACTGCGGCCAACGTGACAATGCGCAGCTCACGCCCCACACGGCCTGCACCGCCCTTGTCGCCGCGGTACCAGATCGCGCCAGGACCTTCTATCGCCTCGGCATGAAGCCTTGGCTGGCGCCACTTGGCCAAAACCCATGGCCCTTTTAATGTATCGGCGACAACAGGGGCACTCATGAAACCGACGCCGATGGCTGGGATGCTTTGGCCGCCATGCTTGCCACCTGCTGCGTAGCGCCTTGGGTGGCTTCCGCTCCCTTTCCGCTTCGTCCGCAGCCTTGAGCCGCAAGCTCCAACTACCATCCGACAGATTTCCGGACACCGCTCCCGTGTTCGACAGCCGAATTCCAAACGCGAGGATTCCACCCATGCCACGTTTCCACGTTCTCCGCCGCACCGCCCTGGGCGTGAGCCTCGGCCTGGCCGCTGCCTGCATGGCGCCGGCCGCCTTCGCCACCGCGCCGGACACGGTGACCTTCGCGGCCAACAGCGTCTGGGCGCAGGAAATCGGCAACCTCGACCCTGCCACCATCGCGCACGACTACACGGTGGCGATCGCGGCAGGCAAGACCTTGCAGCTCAACCTGCTCAGCAACAATGCGAATGTGTATTTCAAGGTCACCGACCAGACACTCGGCAAAGAGCTGCTCGACTCCCACAAGACGGGTGCCTCGACCTGGTCGACGCCCAACGCGACGGCCACCACCTACACGATCCAGGTGTACATGGACCCTGCCGCGGTGAAGCGCAACGAAGTCGCGAAATACGCCTTGCAGGTCGGGCAATACGGGGCCGCGGACCTGCAGCCACCGACCACCGCCGTGACCTTCCAGCCCAACCAGCCCTGGGCGGTGGAACAGGCGAGCCTGGCGGCCGGCGCCACCGCGCACGACTACACCGTCGCCCTGGCGGCAGGCACCACCGTCTCGGTCCACCTCGTCGCGAGCAACCCCCAGTTGCATTTCAAGGTGCAGGACCCGAGCCACCAACAGCTGGTCGACACCGGCACGACCGCCACCAACACCTGGTCCGCGCCAGTGGCCACGGCGACGACCTACACGATCCAGGTGTACGTCGATCCCGCGGCGATGCCGTCCGGACAACGGGCAACGTTCGCGCTGCAGGTCGGTCAATTCGCGGCCGGCGGCGCACAACCGGCCGGCGCCACCACGGCCGCGTCGCCCGCGGCGGCCACATCGGCATCCCTCACGCCGGCCTCGCAGTAAGCCACGGCACCGGCCGGACGCCGGGATCGACGCGGGCCGGAGCCCTTCCCGCGGCAATGCAGCGACAACCATAGAACGCAGGAAAAGGCCGCTCCATGCTCTCAAACCGTCGATTCAAGATGCTTCCCGCCATGGGCCTTGCGGGAGCCGTTCTATGGATGGCGTCAGGGCCAGGCGCGTTTGCGGGAGTCTCCGCGGCAAGGGCAGGCACCGGTCAACCCGCATTCGACGTCGCTCCGGCGCACGCCGCCCTGGAGCGGCTGGTGGGCAGCAAGTACGCCGACCAGGTGAGCCTGCAGGCCGTACCCAAACGTGCGCAAGGCGACTATTTCCGGGTTGCGGGGAAGAACCACCGGCTCGTCATCAAGGCCACCTCGCCGGCCACGCTGCTCGCCGGTTTTGGCTGGTATCTGGATGAAGTGGCGCATGCCGACATCTCGTTGAATGGCGAGCAACTGGACCTGCCGGACACCCTGCCGCTGCCCCGGCAGCCGATCGCCCGCAAAGCCACGGGCGTCCACCGATTTGCGTTCAACGATGTGGACAAGGCCTACACGCAGCCGTACGCGAACTGGGATTACTGGCAGCACAAGATCGACGTACTGGCCCTGCAAGGCATCAACGAGGTGCTGGTGTACCAGGGACAGGCCAAGGTGTACGAGCAGACGCTCCAGGATTTCGGCTACAGCCAGGCCGAGATGCTGCACTGGATACCGCAGATCACGCACCAGCCGTGGTGGCTGCTGCAGAACATGTGCTGTTCGCACGATCCGATCCCGCAGAGCGTCATCGACCAGGACGCCGCACTCACCCGCAAACTGGTCGCACGGCTGCGCGAACTGGGCATGATGCCGGTGTTCCCCGGCTACTACGGCACCGTGCCGCCCCACTTCAACGACCGCAACCCCGGCGCGCACGCGGTGAGCACGGGCACATGGGACAACTTCCCCCGGCCGGACTGGCTCGACCCGACCAATGCCTGGTTCGCCAAGGTCGCCGCCGATTTCTATCGCAGGCAATCGGCCCTGTATGGCGACAGCCACCTGTACAAGATGGATCCGCTGCACGAAGGCAGCGAGGGTGCGGAGAGCGGCGACATCGACTTGACCGCCGCCGTCAGGGACACGCAGAAAGCGCTGGAACGGGCCCACCCCGGCGCCATCTGGGTGCTGCTGGGCTGGGAGGGCAATCCGCTGCCGGCGGTGATCCAGGGGCTGGACAAATCCCACGCCCTGATCGTGGATGGCAGCGCCGAATCCAGCACGGCCACGGCCGACCGGGAGGCCGAGTGGCGCGGCACGCCGTACGCCTTCGGCACGATCTGGAACTTCGGCGGCCATACCAACATGGGCGCCAATGTTTCGATATGGAACAGCCGGTACTGGGCGTGGAAAGGCAAACCGGACAGCGCGCTGGCAGGCATCGCCTTGATGCCGGAAGCCAGCGACAACAACCCGGCGGCATCGGCGTTTTTCACCGAGCTGGCATGGCGCGAGACACCGGCCGATCTCGACCAGTGGTTCCGCAACTGGGCATGGCGTCGTTACGGCGGCTCCGCGCCTGATCCGCACGCGGTAGCCGCGTGGCACATCCTGCAACAGACCGCCTACAACCTGCCCGCCAACTGGGACAGCAAGTACCAGACCGGGTTTTACGAACTGGCTCCGAACCTGTCCGAACCCGGCGGCCGGCCACTGCATTACGACCCGGCGCAAATCGACCGGGCGCTGGCCGAGTTGCTCCAGGTCGCTCCCGCGCTGCGGAGCAGCAGCGCCTATCGCTACGACCTGGCCGACCTCACCCGGCAGGCACTGTCGGTGCACAGCCGGGTCCTGTTGCCCAGGATCAAGGCCGCGTTCGAGGCGAAGGACAAGGTCCGGCTGGACCGCCTGACGGCGCAGTGGCTGCACCAGATGAAGGAGCTCGACACCGTGCTGGGCACCAACCGGCAGTTCATGCTGGGGCCGTGGCTGGCCAACGCGAAGTCCTATGCGCATTCCCCCGAAGCGTGGGCGGGGATCGAATACGACGCACGGGCGCTGATCACGATCTGGGGCAACCCCCAGGAAGCGGACTACGCGCGCCGCGAGTGGCAGGGGCTGGTCGGCGACTACTACTACGCGCGCTGGAAGCTTTACTTCGACGCGCTGGATACGGCGCTCAGCACCGGCGGCAAACCCCGGACCATCGACTGGTACGCCATCGGCGAGCAGTGGTCGCACGCGCGGAATACCTACCCGGTCCGACCCAGCGGCGACATCCACGCCATCGCGGAGGAAGTGCTGAGCGACCTGACGCGCAACGCACAGGACTAGCGTTTCCCGCGCCCTGCCCGCACTCAGCGCTTCTTTCCCCCGAAGCCTGGGAGGGCGGTGGCCTGTTTCATCCACGACGCGGCCTGGCGTTCGTCGAGGTCTTCCACCGATGCAAGGTTCACGCCCCGCGAGTCCCTGCCCATCCCGATCGGCGTCACCGGTGGCACCGGCGTGAGCGAGGTGCCGCGGCCGAACGTCAGCTTGACGTGGCCAACGAAGCCGCCGCAGGAGAAGCACCAGCCGTCGCCGACGCCGTACCACGCCATGCCCCATTTCACGGCGCGCTGCAAACCCGGCAGCGTACGGGCTGCCAGCGCATCCACGTGTTCGGCGATGCCGCGCTGCGGCTGCGGCAGGCTGCGGATATAGGCAAAAACCGGCTCGTCGCCTTCCTTGGCTTTCGCCGGGCTGGCCCGGCCCGTCATGGCCACCGGCAGCGTCGTGGCCACCGCCGGCGCTTCCGCGCCCGCGCCGGGTTGGCGTGCTTTCGACCGGGCCTTGGCGGCCGGCTCGGCACCGCGTTTTCCCGCCGCCTTGCCGCCTGCTTTCTCGGTATCAACGGTGCGTGCCATCGCCAGCCTCCCGTCGTGGAATCTGGAGAGATATCCCTGCCACCGCCTCCAATCAAACGCCTGAAGGCGACCCTTATGCTCTGCTTCCTCCCGGCCGCGGCTTGAACCGGCGGACCTCCTGCGGCCAGCCGCAGGCTTCGGCCAGCTGGCCGGCCCACTGTCGTGCCGCCCGCTCGTCGGCCACGTCGATCACGGTGAACCCGCCCAGAAACTGGAGATTCCGCACGTACGGCCCGTCGGTGAACTTCAGCGTGCCACTGGTGGCGTCCGCAGTGAAGGCTGCACCCGGATCCTCCTCCAGGCCGCCGGCGAACACGTAGACACCCGCCGCCTTCATCGCATCCACCACGGCCTTCGCCAGCGGCCCGCGCTCGCTGAACCATGCCTCGGTGTGCTCGCCGACCCACGGCTGGTTGAAGTAGATCAGATACTCGCTCACGTCCTACCCCAAGGCCACGCAGCCCCGGTGGCTGCCTTCCTCCTCGCGACGAACGGGCGCCGCCCGGATCGACAAAAGCGGACGCCGGGCCTCCCAGGCGGAACCGGCACGACGCCGCCTGAAAGGGTCGGATCCACCTCCTTACAAACCCCACACCGCACACCTGCAAGGCCCCGGGACAGGGATGAACCTGATCCCGCTCTGGTTCTTCGGCCGGGAGGCACGCGCATTTGTCGTACTATTATCCGCTCCGTCGATGAGCGCTCCACGGCCGCGGCACGCGCCCCGCTCCTGCGCCGGCAGAGGCGCCAGATCCTGCACGGAGACCAGGCATGACCCAGCGTGACCCGTTCGACCCGTTCCAGGGCAGACGCGATTTTCTGCGCGCATCCGGCGCATTGGGGCTGGCGGCGATGCTGCCCGGCGCGGTGCGCGCGGTCGACTCGCCACTGCACAGGGCTACCGGCGTCGCCGCAGGCGCGCCCTTGCCGTCACGTGCGCCGCTGGCGTCGCAGCCTTTCCGGCGCTTGCCCGCAGGCGCCATCCGGCCGGCCGGCTGGCTACGGCGCCAGTTGGAGATCCAGGCATCCGGGCTGGGTGGTCACCTGGACGAAACCTGGGCCGATGTCGGCCCCGACAGCGGCTGGCTCGGCGGCACCGGCGAATCCTGGGAACGTGGCCCCTACTTTCTGGACGGACTGCTGCCGCTGGCCTGGCAGCTGGACTCGGCGGTACTGAAGGCCAAGGCGCAGAAGTTCATCGACTGGACACTGGAGCACCCCTGGCCCAACGGCATGTTCGGCCCGCGCAGCAATGACGACTGGTGGCCGCGCATGGTGATGCTCAAGGTGCTCACGCAGTACCACGAGCTCACCGGCGATGCGCGGGTGATACCGCTGATGACGAATTACTTCGTCTACCAGCTGGGCGCGCTGCCGCAGCGGCCGCTGCGCGACTGGGGCCGCTCGCGCTGGCAGGACGAACTGCTCTCGGTGCTGTGGCTTTACGACCGCACCGGCGATGCGCGCCTGCTGCAACTGGCCGCCCTGCTCCACCGGCAAGGCTTCGACTGGCAGGGCATGTTCGCCGACTTCCGCTTCAAGGAAAAAGTCGACGTAGCTGCACTCGAGGCCAAGGGTGGCGACGCGGTCTTCATGAAAGACCTCGGCCAGCGCGTGCACGGCGTCAACATCGGCATGTCGATCAAGTCCTCGCCCGTCTGGTCACTGGTATCGGGCAGCGCACAGGATCGCGAGGCCGTGCACCACCAGCTGAAGATGCTCGACACCTACCACGGCATGCCGAACGGCATGTTCTCGGCCGACGAGCACCTGGCCGGCCGCAACCCCTCGCAAGGCACCGAGCTGTGCACGGTGGTCGAGACGATGTTTTCGCTGGAAGTGGCGCTGGCCATCACCGGTGACCCGGCCCTGGCCGACCGGCTGGAGACGATTGCCTACAACGCTCTGCCGGGCACCTTCACGGACGACATGTGGGCGCACCAGTACGACCAGGAATCCAACCAGGTGGAATGCAGCCTGCACCGGCGCCCATGGACCAGCAACGGCCCGGAAGCCAACCTGTTCGGGCTGGAGCCGCACTTCGGCTGCTGCACCGCCAACTTCCACCAAGGTTGGCCCAAGCTCACCGCCAGCCTGTGGATGGCGACGGCGGACGGTGGCATGGCGGCGATGGTCTATGCGCCCTGCACGGTGCAGACCGTCGTGCAGGGCGTGCCGCTACGGATCGAGCAGAATACCGATTACCCGTTCCGCTCGCGCGTGGAGATCGTCCTGCATCCGGCACGGGCCACCAGCTTCGCGCTGAAGCTGCGCATTCCCGGCTGGGCCACTGCATCGACGTTGAGCGTGAACGGCCACGCGCAAGCCACGGGGCAGGCCGGGCGCTTCGTGACGCTGCACCGCGAGTGGCGGCCCGGCGACACGATTGCGCTGACGTTTGCGAGCCAGCCGACGACGGTGTCCGGCTTCAACGACTCGGTCAGTGTGCGCGATGGTGCGCTGGTGTTCGCGCTGCCCATTGCCGAGTCGTGGATCAAGTGGCGCCAGCGCGGGCTGACCGCCGACTGGCAGGTGTATCCGGCCTCGCGCTGGAACATGGGCCTGCCGGAAAACGCGAGCTTCCGCAGGAACGAACATCCGGTCGGCGCCGTGCCGTTCTCGCGCCACCAGCCCCCGGTGACGCTCAGCGTGGAAGGGCGCGCGGTGGCCAGTTGGAAGGCCGAGGAAGGCGCCGCCGACCCGGTACCGCGCCGGCCACAGGCCGATGCCACCGACACGCCGGAGCTGCTCACCTTGCTGCCTTATGCGGCGCCCAAGCTCCGCATCACCGCCTTCCCGCTGCTGGCACCGGGCAGCAACGAGCACCCCAAGGATGACCACGTGAGCTGAGGGGCGAAGCGACGTCTCGGGTTCAAGGACCGCTCGTCGCGTTCGACGCACACGCGGGAAGAAAGTGAACCTGCCGCCGTTGTTCTTGCCTGTTATTGCGGCCCGCAAGCTCCCTGAACGTCCCGCACCGCCTCCGGTCGATGAAAGAGCCCGCCTGCCCGGGCCATCGACGGGAGACACACCTTGAACGAACAGGAAACGGGGTCAGGTTCACCGCCTGACAAGCCCAGGGCACCGCATACCTGCACCGCCCCGGCCCCGGCACGCTGCTGGCGCCTGTGCCATTTCGGAGGGCGGACTCTGGCCGCAACAGACACCGCGGCAATCTGGACGGCCGCATCGGTACTTGTCGCCGACATCGAATACAAGCGGCATCGAGCTGGGGGCCCGACCTTCGCGATCGGACCCCCTCAGGGAACTACCCTGCAACGGCCAGGAATTCGTAGGAACAGAAGACCAGGCCGCTGCCGAGCCGTCCGGTGTCGATCAGACGCATCGGTTTCGCGGTGCCGATCTCATCGAACAGGCGCCTGCCGGCGCCGAGTACAACGGGAAACACGACCAGCCGCAGTTCATCAGCCAGGCCCTGTGCCATCAGCGTGCGACAAAGCTGGCAGCTGCCGTAGACGATGATGTCGCCGTCCAGCTTGCGCTTCAGCTCGGAAACCGCTTTCACGACATCGCCGCGGAGTATCGTCGCGTTGCTCAATCCGGCGTGCTCCAGAGTCGAGGACACCACGTACTTGGGCAGACTGGTGATCCTGGCCGCCCATTCGGCGGACCAGGCCGTCGGCATCCGGATGGCGAACCATGCGTCGCTGTGCCTGCCCACCAGCAAGGCATCGGCGTGCATCGCTTCGTCGATCTCGCGTTCAGTCCATGCGTCGAAGTCCTCGCCCACGTACTGGCGGAACCAGCCGCCGAATGCGGTGCCCTCCTTGCCGTCCGGGTCTTGGACCACGCCGTCGAGGGTCATGTTCGTGGTGATGATGATTCTTGCCATTTTCGAGCTCCTTGGAGGATGGTGTTGCTGCCTTGGTGCTCGATGTGGACGCCGTGACCCCACGAAAGGGGGCGCTCGGGGGAGCGCCCCCTTTCGCGGGCGGCCGGCGTCTCTATGGGAAGGTGCGTCATGGGTAGAGCGGGGTGCAGTGGGTGGAGACCGAACTGATAGCGAGGGCGCGGACCGGGGACGGTGAGGCGTTCCGCGCGATGACCGAGCCATTTCGCGGCGAACTGCAGGTGCATTGCTACCGCATGCTCGGCTCGTTGCAGGACGCCGAGGATGCGCTGCAGGACACCCTGGTGTCGGCGTGGCGCGGGCTGGAAGGGTTCGACGGACGGGCGTCGCTGCGCACCTGGCTTTACCGGATCGCCACCAACCGGTGCCTGAGCCTGCTCCGTACGGCGAGCCGGCGCCCGGCCAAAGAGTGGGACCACCCCGAGATTGAACCGCCCGAGCCGACCCGGCTGGGCGAAGTCACTTGGCTCGAGCCGTATCCCGATGCGCTTCTCGATGAGGCCGTGGCATACGGCCCGAAGGTCCGGTACGAGCAGACCGAAGCCATCTCACTGGCCTTCGTGACTGCGCTGCAGGTCTTGCCGCCACGCCAGCTCGCGGTGCTGATTCTGCGCGACGTCCTCGGGTTTCATGCGCTGGAGGTAGCCCACATGCTGGACACGACGGTCGACTCGATCAAGAGCGCCCTCAAGCGCGCCCGAGCCGGCATGCAGCGCCACCGGAGGCCGGTCGATGCGAGCCGCAAACCGGCGACCGAGAGTGCGATCGTGGCGAATTTCGTCAGCGCCTTCGAGTCCGCCAACATCGATATGCTGGTGGGTCTGCTGACCGACGACGTTTTCCTGTCGATGCCGCCGATACCCCTCGAATACCACGGCCGAAACGTCGTCGCCCAGTTCCTCGGCCTGCTCTTCCGCACAGGCCGGCGATTCCGCCTCGTGCCGACGCGCGCCAACGGGCAGGCGGCCTTCGGAGTCTATCTACGCAGTCCCGCCGGCATCAGCCACGGAACCGGCCTCATCGTCCTGAGGCTCGCCGGTGACCGAATCAACGCCATCGTCCGCTTCGAAAATAGCCTGCTCCCGCGGTTCGGTCTTCCGCATTCGCTGCCGGGCCCCGCGGATGAATAGGCTGATCGCCTCCTTCCTTCGCAGCGGCGGCGGCGGGAGGCGTCCGCCGGAGACTGGTCTGTGGGTCCGGTTTTGCGGAAAGCCCCCATTTGCAGTTTCGTTTCGTGGTTTCAGCGCGCGCACAGCGACGCAAACTGCCCCGTCGACGGTCAGATTGAGATCCCTCGCCCCTATCGCCCCTACCCGTCCCTGAGGTGTTCCGGTCTATCCGGCCACCGTCGCATCAAGGTCGATGTCGATCATCAGGTCGGGGAGCGGGGCCAGGTTCACTTCCCGGCAAACCCGGGCACCGCATGCCTGCACCGCCCCGGCCCCGGCACGCTGCTGGCGCCCGTGCCATCTGGCGAATCCGCCCCCTCTTCCGGTCGTTTTCCGCTGACGACACCCGACTGCACGTCGGCAGGCGGCCTGCCTGCCATCCACACGCAGCAGGCAACATCGGCTCCCCGTCCCGGCGCCGCCCTTGTCCGCCCTACCCCTGCAACGCACCCGGCACCGGATACCGCTTGCCGTCGTATTTCAGGAGGTAATGCCTGCCGTCTTGGCTCGGCTTGCCGTCGTCGCGCGTGGCGGTGGCGGTGACCTGCAGGTCGTGGAAACCGTGGTGGGTTTCCGGCAGCACACTCAAGGTATAGCGGGTGTTCTCGACGACGGTCGGCGCATCCGCCGGCGCGCTGGGGTTGCAGCGGTCGTTGCCCTCCTGCACATAGCGCCAGGAAGAAACGGTCATGTCCGCCAGCACGCGACGGATATGCGCCCCTTCGCGGACATAGAGCGAGCGCGTGGGCCCCTCGCCGCCATCGCCGCAATGGGGGGAGGCCCAGCCGCTCACGTCCAGGCCGAACGCCCGCACGCCCTGGGCAAGCACGTAGGGTGCGGTGTCGATGTGCAGGCTGTCCGACTGCACGGTCAGCGTGGCGTCTTCATAAATCTCGCCACGGTAGTCGGCAACCACGCGACCGCCCTGGACGATCGCCAGCACCAGGCGCTTGCCGTCTTGGTCGCCCGCGTCATACGCCAGGGCGACATAGGTCTGGCTGCGATCCGCGGGGCTGGCCTTGCATGCCGCCGCGACCACGATCGATGCATCGGCGTCGTCACCTGCAGCGGCACCCACCCGGCCCGGCAGCTTCAGTTGCTCCGACACCGACTGGACCAGCGCGGGCGGGCAGGACGGATCCCGCGGCGCGCCGGCGGAGCCGTCCCGCGCGTGGCAGCGCGCTGCAAGCAGTCCCACGCCAAGCACCACCATTCCCAGTCGCTTCATCGAGCCCTCCTCCTTCTTTCCCCGACTTTGCCTGGCGTCATGGCGCGGATCTTGGCCACGGAGCGCGTGCCTGACGGCGCCCGGTTCACTTTCACGCGCCCGGCCAGTGGACCGGCCTCCGTCAGTTATCCAGGCGGTCCTGACCCGGTCAACGCGCCCCCGTCAAACGCTGGTAGAACATCCCGCCGATGTAGAACGTCGCGCCCAGCACCACCAGGCTGATGATGCGCGCCAGGGGTTGCGCGCCGCTCAGGTCATACAGCAGCACCTTGCCTGCGGTGGCGCCGAACACCAGCAGCGAGGACTGGCCGAGCATCCGGTCGCGCCGCCACATCGAGATGCCCAGGCAGGCCAGCGCCAGCAGTCCCCAGGCGGTGGATACGACGATGCGCGCATCGAGCCAATGCTCGGCGGCCGCCATCGCACTGACATGGCCCGCGTAGACCAGCAGCATGCGCGTTTCGCGCCCGCCGTCCCTGCGCGAAACCACGGCATATCCCAGGTAGAGCATCGCCGCGTAGGCGATGGCCAGGATGGCGTGTCCCGGCACCTGGCCCAGGTTGAAGCCGGCGACGACACGGACATAATTGAGCAGGAAGATCGCACCCACTGCCGCCCACAGTGCCCACAACGGCCCGATCCCGCCCGCGCGCCTGCGCGTGATCCAGAACGCAACCGGCACCAGGATGAAGCTGGCCCAGGGCGCCCAGTCGCTCGGCCATGCCTCCAGGTAGCCGGCATGCAGCAGCACCACGGCGAGGTAGCACCACAGCAGCCATTCGCCGCCCGGAAGCGGCCCACCCGACAGCCGGCGCGCGACCAGGTAGAGCACGCCCACCGCCACCACGCTGGCGAATGAAATCCATGGCGCCAGGGCGGGCACGTGCTGGTCCAGCACCACGTATTGCAGCACATAGAAAATCAGCAGCGGCGGCAGGTGCAGCATCGCCCCGGCCTCGTCCAGCGGCTGCTGCCGGCGTACCGAGAACACCACCGTGGCGATGCCGAAAATCACGAACTGCACGGTCTGGAACGACAGCCCGGCGATCCATTCCTTCGGCGCATGCATCTGCCAGATCGCGTCGAATCCCAGCAGCGCCAGATAGAGCGCCAGCAAGTAGATCAGGCGCCGCCCGCACCAGACGGCGTAGATGCTGAACACCACGCTCCAGGCCGAGTAGTAGATCACCAGGTCGGTGATGGAGCCGCCGTCGCGGGCGAGCAGGAAGGGCGCGGAATAGGACCCCGCCACCGCGAACAAGGCGTACAGGTCGCTGTCGAAGACCCGGCACAGCCACAGCGACAGGGCGCAGACGCCGATGACGAACAGCGTCGCCATCTTCGCCGCAATCAACGCGTAGTAGAGATGCCCGCCATAGATCGCGAGGAACAGGATCACGATGCCGCATGCCGGCAGGTAGCCCGCGTAATGCGGATGGGCGTCGCGCAACCAGAGCCCCGCGACGATCAACAGCAGTCCTCCCACCACGGCCGCGGCGATCTGCACCAGCGGAGTCAGCCAGCCACTGTCGATACCCAGGCGTATCAGGTAGGCCGCCGCCAGCACGAACGCCGCCGCGCCGCCCCAACCCAGGATGCTCGTCGCGAACGAAGGGTTGTCGGGCGCCGCCCGTGCGCGTGCCAGTGCGGCCTGGGCCGATGCGCTTTGCGCCGCAACGGCCGGCCGGGCCGCCGGCGATGGTGCGCCAGCCGCCGGTGGCGGGGCCTGCTGCGGCCGCGACGGTTGCAGCGGTGGTGGCGATGCCTGTCGCGCCGGCCCTGGCGAGGACTCGTGCGGCGGCGGCATCGTGCGCGACGATTGCGGCCAGACAAAGCGCACATCCAGACGTTCCTCGATCTGCGCAAGGCGTCTTTCCAGCGCCGCCAGCCGCTCTTCCACACTCTCCGTCGACATGGCATCCCCCATTCCGTAGCGATCGTGCCCATCCAACCGTTGCGACCCGAGCCTGCATGCCGCCGCCGTGGAGGCTCGCCCATACGGCCGACGCCCCCTCGCCATGACTCCCCGCGGCGCCAGCGGCCCAGCCGGCAACGCCCCGGCTGTCTCGTGCTGCACGCGATCATCATTGCGCTGGCGCTTCAAGGTCAACCGACCAGCAAGGCGGCTCAGCAAAAACTGTCCGGCACAATTTGCACCTGTGCGCGGGCGGCCCGTTGGCTGATCGCGCCAAAGCGATCCGCTCACTCTTGCGCGACGGAAAACAGGGGCAGCGTCGAATTTCCGGAAAACGTACTCCGACCCGTTTGCGCGGAACCCCGCTTTCGCGGATCGCCGTCACCCAGCGAACTGCCCCGTATTGCCCAGTGACCCGAACGCCCTGAACTTCCGGCGCCGCCTCCAGTCGATGAAGGAGCCTGCCCGGCGCTCCAGCCCGGGCCATCGACGGGAGACCCACCGTGAACCGCATGCACCTGAAAGCAGGCGGCGCCCTGCTGCTGGCCGTGATGTTCGGCCAGGCCGCGGCCGCCGAAGCCAGCCACACCTCCACACCCACGCCGCAGCGCATACCGGACAGCTATGCGCAGGCGGCGAAGCGGGTCGACATCGGCCATGGCCGCTTCCTCAACCTGCGTTGCTCGGGCAGCGGGCCGCAGACCGTCCTGCTGGAGGCCGGCGCGCTCAACGATTCCTCCACCTGGTTCAAAGTGCAGCCGCGGCTGGCCGCCCACGCCCGCGTCTGCGCCTACGACCGGGCCGGCTTCGGCTTCAGCAGCGCGGGGCCGTTGCCGCGCGATCTCGACGCCGACGTGGCGGACCTGCACGCGCTGATCCAGCACGCCCGCCTGTCCACCCCGCTGGTAATGGTGGGGCATTCGCTGGGCAGCAACATCGTGCGGCAGTACGCCAGCCGCTATCCCGGCGACGTGAGCGCAATGGTGCTGCTCGACCCGCCCGCGCAGGACATCGGCCGGTTCGCTCCCGGCTGGCAGAAGGACGAGGACACCCTCTCGGTACAGCGCTTCGCGTTTCTTCGCCAGTGCGAGGCCGCCGCCGAAAAGCACGAACTGACGTCCACCCACAAGGAGCTGAGCCAGTGCCTCGGCGGCCCCGATCCACACGCCAGCGCCAAGCTCAACGCAGTGAACCTGGCCCTGATGACGAAGCCCGCGTACTGGCACACCGTGCTGTCGGTGCTCCAGAGCAATCCCGCGATATTCAAGCCGCCCGTGTCCAAGCAGGAGACCCACGGCGCCACACCCCTGATCGTGCTGTCCGCCGCCAACACCTACGCCGATGCGCTGCCGCGCGACCGCAATGGGCTGGAAGCGGCCCGCGCCCACACGCAGGCACAGATCGTCGCCACCTCCTCCCGCGGCACGCTGGTGCACGTGGCGAATACCTCGCACGACATCCAGATCGATCAGCCGGGGGCGGTGGTCAAGGCAGTCGTGCAAGCCCTGGGGATGGCGCAGCCTGCGCCGAAGTAAGGTGGCCAGCTGACGGGGTCAGGTTCACGTCCTGACAACCCCTGGCACTACGCACCTGCACCGCCCCGGGCCTCGTCGCGCTGCCGCCGCCGGGGCCGCGCGGCGCCTGGCCCGACTGCCACGACTCGACCTTCCAGGCATCCCGCAACACGTCGCCCCAGCAAGGCAACAACCGCCTGCCCTGCTTGCTGCATGACACCGACCGGCGCCGCTGAAGGCAGGAAGTGAACCTGACCCGGCTCTTCGACCCGGCTCGTCCTTGACCTGCATCAACAGCAGCGCCCGCCGCCGTCCCACCATGGAGTCCACGACCACCTCACCGGGCGGAGAGGACAAGCCATGACACCCGCCAATCGCACGCTCGTCGTCTACTACAGCCGCAGCGGCACGACCGCGCTCGTGGGCCACGCCCTGGCCCAGCGCCTGGGCGCGGACGAGGCGATGATCCAGGACAAGCGGGCGCCTGGTCACGTGTCCGTCTGGCGGGCACTGCTCGATCGCCTGTTCAATACCTTGCCACCCATCGCCCCGATCGCGGCGCATCTCGATAACTACGACCTGATCGTGCTCGGAACACCGGTCTGGGGAGGGCGCGCCGCGGCCCCGATGCGCCGGTTTCTCAAGGACTACGGGCCGAGCCTGCCCGCGGTGGCGTTCTTCTGCACCATGGGCGGCAGCGGTGCCGCAACCACCTTCGAAGACATGCAGGCGCGGCTGGGCAGGCCGCCGCGCGCAAGCTGCTCGTTCGACGCCAAGGCACTGGACACGGACAGTTATCTGGGCGCGCTCGACCGCTTCGCGATGCAACTGACCGGCAATGCGCACTCGCCGCCATCACGCCAGCCGGCACCCAGCGGCGTCCCTATGCAGCTTTAGGCGAGCAAAGGCGGCGACGGCATGCCGGGACGCGCGCGCCCCTGAACAAGCCTGGCGGGTCACCCAGTGAGCGGACCACGTCAGGCCAGGGGTTCAACGGTGCGGGGCCGTCGGGATAGCCGCAAGTGAACCTGACCCCGTTTTGATCTCCGATCCATCTCTCAGGAGTTCAGACGATGCGATACGTACTTCTTGCCATGGCGATACTCCTCGCTCCGGCCGTCCCGCCCCCGGCCCAGGCGCAGACCCAGCTGAGCATCGGCATCTCAGATCGCGGCGTCAGCCTCGGATTCGTGATGTCGACGTATCCGGTGCTGGTGCACATCCCGGGCTATCCGGTCTATTACGACCCGCAAGTGGACGCGAACTACTTCTTCTACGACGGCCTGTACTGGCTGTACGAGGACGACAACTGGTATTCGAGCGCCTGGTACAACGGCCCGTGGGACATGATTCCACCGATCTACGTGCCTTTGTTCATCCTGCGCGTCCCGGTGCGCTATTACCGCCGCCCGCCCACCTATTTCCGGTACTGGCGTGCCGATGCCGCCCCGCACTGGGGCGAACGCTGGGGGCGCGACTGGGAGCGCCAGCGCAGCGGATGGGATCGCTGGGACCGTCGCTCCGTACCCGTGGCCGCGCCGCTGCCGAGCTACCAACGCAGCTACACCGGCAACCGTTACCCCCGCCAGCGGGAGCAGCAACGCACGATCGAGTCGCGCAGCTATCACTACCAGCCGCGCGAAGCAGTGAGCCGGCAGATACTCGAACAGCGTCGCCAGGGTGTGCCAGCGCGCGAGCAGGAGCAACAGCAGCAGCGGAATGCCGTGCAGCAGCAGAACCTGCAGCAGCAACGGCAGCGGAGCGCCCGGCCGCCGCAGAACCTCCAGCTACAACAACAGCGGAGTGTCCGGTCGCAGCAAAACCTCCAGCAGCAGCGGAATGCCCGACCGCCGCAGAGCGTCCAGCAGCAACAGCAGCAACATGCCTGGCCGCAGCAGGCCATCCCGCAGCACCGACCGCAGCGCATCCAGCAGCAAGGTGCACCGCCCGCGCAGCGAGCCCGCGGCACCGATAGGAAGGGTGCGCAGGGCCCGGCCGAAAAGGGCAAGAAACAGAGAGGCAACAACCAGGACAACGGCGGGCACCCCTAGCCCAAGGACGGAACAAAAGGCATCACGGACAATTCGAACGCCGCGGCGGCCTGCCGGGTGACCGGGCCGCGGCGAAGCGTCCCGCGGGTGCTTCGACCCGGACACGGCGTCGTCGCCGAGGCAAATGCCCTCATCGACCAGGCGGCGGAGACTCAACGATGAGGGAAGAGACGCATGCATGACGTCCTGGCCAGGCGGACAGCCGGCGGGTTGGCAGCTGGCCTGCAGTCGTTGACGGATGAATCGCAGCACGCCTGTGAGTTCATGCGTCGACTCAAGCGCGGGGTCGGAATAGATCCCGCACGAGCGCGCTCAATTCGCATCACGGACGGGGCTCAGGTTTCCGTGGCAGGCTAGAGCCTCACGAACGTCGATCACAGGGGATCAACGCGAATGGAATCATCGACACTGACGTTTGCCATGCTGGACAAGCGGATCGAGGGCTTGCCGCTGCATCCGTCTCGCCAGTTCACCCCCAGCCGTCGCGCGGGATGGGGCAGCAGCATTGGCTTCGCATCGGCGTTGCTGGCCCTGATCATCGGCAAAACGCTGCCCAACAACCGCTGGGCACTTGCCGCCGTAATGGTGTTGCTGGTCATCGAGCTGTCGGGATTCTTTGTGGCCTTCACCGCGCAACTGCCAGGCTTCAACTTGAAGCCGTCCAGCGAACGCCGCGAGTTTGTCGAGGTCCTGGACTTCGACATGCCGCATCACGAAGCGCTGATCGGCTGGCTGCGGAATTTTCCGCGCGAGCGCCTGCAAGCCATGAGCGACTTCACGGATTTTCGCGTTGAGCGGTTACGCAGCAAACTCCCCCTGTTGACCGGCGGGCTGGACAAGCTGGGTATCCTGCCGGTCCTCGTCGCCCTCGTCATCCAGTTCAAGGATATGCACTGGCCGCCGCAAGTCAGCTGGCCCGAGGTCTACCTGTTCGCCGTACTGATGGGCGTCTACTGGCTGAGCCTGCTGCAGGTTGGAGTGCGGTTTCGCCTGGAGCTGTACGACATGCTCCTGAAAAAAGCGCTGGCGACGTGACGCAGGCCATAGCTCGACCACGGATAACCGCCCCTAACGACCATCCGCACAAACCGCGTCAACCTCTTCCCCCGTCGGGCATTGCTCCAGACACCTTTCCCGACGCCAGAAACCGCCCATGGCCTATTTACCCTAATTGCAAAAAGCGCCAATAACGCCCAACGAATTAATCAAAACATGGACTACAAAATAAAGTCCAATTCCTACAAATTGATCCCGCCTACCTGGCAGATTTTGTTTTACTTCAGCTTTATAATGAAAACCGCCGCAGTGCAATGACCGCCGGCCGGAGAAAATCCTAACCAAAGGAAATCCGCAAGACCAAAAGCAGCGCGGGCCGCATGGGCAGCAACCCATACGACCCGCTGACCACAACCAACTTCTGGGAGTTGACCATGGCTAAGCCCGATCATACGGCAGTCGCGCACGACGATGCGCGCATCCCCACCAATCCGCTTTCGCGCCCTTACTGGACCCTCGCCGAAGCCGATCCCGACCAGCAGGACGCCGCCACCCTGGCCGGCCTCACCACCGCCATCCGCGCCCTCGTCCGCGTCCTCACCAACAGCGAAGCCTTCCGCGACTTCCACGCCAACAGTCAGAGCGACACCATCGAACCCGGCTGCTGCCCGTTGGATGCGCCCGCCACCGAAGGCCTCTTCGCCGCTTTGTACTTCCTCAGCGAGCAAGCCGAAGGGCTTAGTCAGATGCCGGTGACCACTCCAGTCCATTCGAACGACGTGTCGTATTGAGTTTCGTCGGACGGCTACATCAATAGAAACAGAGGTCTGAGTGTCCCCAAAAAAGCACTCCGACCCCTGTTTCGGAAGTGAACTTAACCCCGTTCTTTAGAGCCAAATTTGGGTATCCACTCCTTTTCCGATGGAAAGCATGGTTCTCACTTTGACTCGGTCTGGAATACCAAGTACTTCATGCGCCCAACGAATGTCAGCATAACTCGTTCTAAACATGTACATATGGTAGACGACCAGCACCTGAATCACTCGATCAACAATCAAGCTCCCTGCACCCAATTTTCTGATCTTTTCAATCTCGACCCGAGGCAGCGGCCTTTGTCCGTCTAGCACAGCAGCGATACGAATAAGCATCTGCCCAAGATCGTCATTCCGTCCAACGACAGTGCGCAAATCATCTGCTATAGCTTCAGCGCCCACAGACTCCGCCGCTTTCCGAATAAATCCAAAAGTGATGGCAAGTACAATAGAACCAACGACACGCTGCGCAAGCACCCTTCTGGATTCCGGGGTCTGCTCCCCACCGGCCTCCGCAAGCCTAGCCTCAAATTCTGCAACAAGTGCTTCAGGACCCTCCCTGAGGCTGGCGTAGAAAAATTCAAGCGCCTTCAACGGCCCGTTAAGCATGTCGCGAATAATCGACTCCCTCTGCGACCTTTGAATACGCGAGTATTGCGTCTTCAATATTTGACCGAGTATTTCAATCGCCTTAAAGACGACCGTCATCTGCGCCGACAAACTGAGTATATTTGCTTCCTCAGCGCACTCTACCAATCCATCGGACTCATCCTTGACAAGGGCGTCCGTACGCCTAGCCTCATTTTCACGATTTTCTTCAGGACTACCGCCACGATAGACAACACCTGGCAACTGCCGGAGCATAGCCTCCACAGATTCATCACGAAGCGCAAACTGAGCGGCCGGCAATCCTTTAAACTGATCATTCAATGTGTCAACAATTGCCGAAATCACACTAGATTTGTTAGCAAAATGAGTTAAAAATATAAGAATATTTGCATTCGAGCGAACGTACAGCTGCTTCGCTGCAGAATTCACAAAATCCTGCACTCCAGGGTCATCAAAATTTTCCGCCAAATACTTTGCCACAAAGAAATAATAGATATAGCTGTACCTAAATTCCGCAACTTCACCCGTAATATTAATGATACGAGATCGTAAAAGCTGTTCGCGCACCCTTAGAAAATCAAGTTCTATCCATCGTTCGGTAAATTTTCTATTGAAGTCACCAAGCTCATCCAGCGAAAGATAAGAGCGACCAAGACCCATTAGCTGCCACGCGAGCTGCGTGCAATACTGTTCAACATCCGTGAGTTGATTTTTCGCAACTCCAGCCTCCAGCATCGCATCGCTGATTAGATATTGGTAATAATAACCAAGCCCGCTGTCCTTGAAATTCTCCGGTGTACCAGTCTTCTGAGCTTGGAGCAAAGTCAACAAGTACACCGGATAACGGGGAACCACATTCCACCGCATCACGAGCTCGACGTATTTAGTTGCCTCGTCGATGCGGCGAATTCGATCCTCCTCATCGAGGAATTCATCCGAATCCAGCGTCACCCATTTACTGATTAATTTGGCGCGACTAAGGCGACCAAAAGGAAGGACGCGGTACTTAGGAAGACGGTCATAAACCTTGCCGTCCTCTTGATCAACTAGGTATGTCGCCTCAAAAACATCACTCACTGACAACACAAAGACACCGCATCGGGCGCGCAAGCGACAAAGGAGCTGCCGCCTAGCTTTTTCGGACTTGATCGGCACCTCGTCAAAATCATCAACCAGCAGCACTCGCTTTGACAATGGCAACTGCAAGTATTGATCTAACCGCTTGTTGTACTGTTGAAGTACCAACACCTCCAGCAACGATTCGATCTCGTCTTCTGTAGCGCGAGTGATGCGCCATCCAGGCATAAGAAGCGGCACAGCATTAAGCTCAACGTATTTCCTAAAGAGATACTTCAATAATGTCGTGCGCCCAGACCGCTCATCACCCTGAAGCACGAAACCTGCAACATTTTCTACACTTTGAATCAAGGACTCGCCATAAACCACGCCCGTCTCCTCACCATCATCAGATGAGGCTTCAAGGTCTGGAAAGATAAATACATCTTCCAAACAAACGTCTGCTCTCCCACCGACGCGGAGGATCACACCTAGCAGGCTGTCGAGAAACCTCCGCGCATCGCCGCGGTCATAGACGCTCTCAATCACTGACCGCTTGATCCGATGCGCAGCCCCGACGTCCAACAGCTTGGCATGTTTTCGTACGTATCGGTC
>NZ_JBXCIJ010000002.1:0-1032208 GCF_057031145.1 Rhodanobacter sp. sgz306013 | reverse complement strand
ACCCCAACCATTGAAACTCATTACTGACTTTCTTTGGGTGGGACGCTTGCATTGCTTGGACAGGTCAGCAACCCGCCAGCGCAAGGCGTCCACACAATTCACCTGTGCACACTGTCAAAGATCTCGTCACCGCGGATCTTTCCGCCAAGGGACATTTCGTCCCGGTGAGCCGCCCATTCTACATCGTCTTTCCGGTCCGTCAACACCTTCGTTGAAGAATTCTCAGCGAGGATTGTGCCGTACCGTGCCGATGCGGCAGCGGGGCGCGAATAGTAGGCAGGCACCCAGATATTGGCAAGCACTTTCTTCGAAGAGTTTTCACTCTTTTGCGCAAGCCGTTGATCCTGCGCGAAACAGAGCCTCGCAGCGGAGAGGCGATCAAACGCCGATCAATCGCACCCGGGCGAAGTTGCGCTTGCCGACCTGCAGCACGCCTTCGAATCCTGCCGTGAATACGCGCTGCGCGTCCTCCGCCACCTCGGCATCAATGCGTACCGCGCGCTCCTTGAGCTTGCGGTTTGCCTCGGAATTGCTGGCGGTAAGTCCTGCCGCAGTGAGCAGCGCAGGCAGGCGCAAGCCCTCGGCAGGTGCCGCGATCTCGCTGAGCGGCAACAGCGAGGTGTCTCCCTCGCCGCGCACCACCGCATGCCAACCCGCGATCGCCTGCTCGGCAGCCGCCGCGTCGTGGAAGCGCGCAGCCAACTCGCGCGCCAGGCGCAGCTTGGCGTCACGTGGGTTCAGCGCCCCGCTTTCCACGTCGCGCCGCATCCTCGCCAGCTCGTCCAGCGAGACGTCGAAGCTGAGCAGTTCGAACCAGCGCCACATCAGCGCGTCGTCGATCTTCATGGTCTTGGTGACGATGTCGATCGCCGGCTCGTCAATGCCGATGTAGTTGCCCAGCGACTTGGACATCTTGTTGACGCCGTCCAGGCCCTCCAGCAGTGGCATCGTCAGCACGATTTGCGGCGGCTGGCCGAAGTGCTCCTGCAGGCCCCGCCCCATCAGGAGGTTGAACTTCTGGTCTGTGCCGCCGAGTTCGACATCGGCCTTCAGCGCCACCGAGTCGTAGCCCTGCACCAGCGGATAGAGGAATTCGTGGATCGCGATCGGCTGCTGTGCGGCATAGCGCTTGGCGAAGTCGTCGCGTTCGAGCATGCGCGCCACGGTGTGCTGGGCAGCCAGCTTGATCATGTCGGCCGCGCCCATCTTGCCGAACCACTCGGAATTGAAGCGCAGCTCGGTGCGCTCGCGGTCGAGCACCTTGTAGACCTGCGCGGCATAGGTCTCGGCGTTCTTCAGCACATCCTCGCGCGTGAGCGGCTTGCGCGTGACGTTCTTGCCGGTGGGATCGCCGATCATCCCGGTGAAGTCGCCGATCAGGAAGATCACCTGGTGTCCCAGTTCCTGGAACTGGCGCATCTTGTTGAGCAGCACTGTGTGTCCGAGGTGCAGGTCCGGCGCGGTGGGATCGAACCCGGCCTTGATGCGCAGCGGTCGACCGCTCTTCAACCGTTCCAGCAGATCCTCGCGCTTGATGATTTCGTCGGCGCCACGCGCGATCGCGGCCAGCGCCTGCTCGGGTTCGTTCATGCGTTCCTCGGGGTTTGTGGTTGCCATGACAGCCATTTGGGCGATGGCAATCACGTTTCAACGTTAATTGTGCGTTAACCCAAAACCCAGCGCAAACCCTTGATGGGAAAGGCATTGACGCACTTGTCACGCGACGACTATGGTACGCGGGTTTGTTACTTTGTACGACGAGGCTCGCGCAGCATGGGTGAGGAAATTCGGGGAGGGCGCCACGCACGCAAGCAGGCCATCTGCCGCAAGGCGCAGCGCCGGCACATCAGCTTCTACGAGCGCTGCGCGCACTGGTCGTTCGACCGTTCGGAATCCACCACACCCATCCACTGGCACCGCGAACGCTGGGTACTGGCCGGTACCGCGTTGATGGTGACCCTGCTTTCCGGCTTCATCATGCCCGCTTGGGCAACGGCGATGAAACCCGCATCGACGATCGAGGCGCACACCCTGCTGCCGCTGGCCCTGCCGAAGCTGCCTGCAGTCAACCCGGCGGTTTCCACCGTGGACGACTGGCAGGTAGTGCGGGTGCAACCCGGCCAGACCTTGTCCGACATCTTCGGTGGCCGCGGGCTCAGCCTGACCGATCTGCAGAAGGTGATGGATGCTGCCGGCGACGCGAAATCCGCCTTGCACAACATCCACCCCGGCGAGGAATTCGACTTCCTACTCGGCCCCGGCGGCAGCCTGCGCGGCATCCGCTTCGACAAGGACCAGGCCAACCGCGCCATCGTGCGCCTCGACGGCCCGCAACCCACGTTGACCCTGCAGCCGCGCGATATGGACGTGCGCGAGGAAGTGGCGCATGGCGTGATCCGCAGCAACCTGTACGCCGCGGGCGACCAGGCCGGTTTAAGCGCGGCGATGGTGGGCAAGCTCGCCAACCTGTTCAAGTACGACATCGACTTCGTGCAGGACCTGCGCCCGGGCGACAGCTTCACCGTGATCTACGACGACATCTACCGCGACGGCGCGCGCTACGGCGAAGGCGACATCGTCGCCGCTGAGTTCGTGAACCAGGGCAGGCGCTATACCGCCTACCGCTTCAGGAAGGCCGACGGCAACTATGGCTGGTTCAGCGAGGACGGCCGGCCGCTGCAGAAGTCCTTCCTGCGCATCCCGGTGGATTTCACCCGCATCTCCTCGCCTTTCAGCAAGAATCGCCTGGATCCGATCACCGGCCGCCATCAGGAGCACAAGGGCGTCGACTACGCCGCGCCGACGGGCACGCCGATCTATGCCGCCGGCGACGGTGTCATCAAGTTCCGCGGCTGGCAGCGGGGCTACGGCAACTTCGTGGTGCTCCAGCATAACAAGGACATCAGCACCGCCTATGGCCATATGTCGCGCTTCGCCAAGGGCGAGCGCGTCGGCGAGCACGTGAGGCAGGGCGAAATCATCGGCTACGTCGGCATGACCGGCTGGGCTACCGGGCCGCACCTGCATTACGAATTCCGCGTCGACGATGTAGCACGCAACCCGCAGACGGTGACCCTGCCCAAGCCCGAACCCCTTCCCGCGGCCCAGATGGCGAAGTTCAAGGCCACCGTGGTGAAGCCTCAGCTGGCGCGCCTGGAACAGGTCGACCAGCGTATCAAGCTGGCCCGCATCAACACGCCGAATACCGAAAACTGAGCGCCGCGCCCGCGTGAGTGATGCCGCATCGCTTTACCTCGGCCTGATCTCCGGCACCAGCGCCGACGGCATCGACGCCGCGCTGGTCTCGTTCGAGCAGGAGCGCCCGCAGCTGCGGGCCGTGCACACGCATCCGTGGCCGGATGCATTGCGCACGCAGATCCTCGCGGTGGCGCAGGGCGAGACCACGCTGGATCTCGATGCATTCGGACGGCTGGACGTGGCACTGGGCCATGGTTTCGCGGATGCCGCGCTGGCGCTGCTCGACGCCAGCGGCACACCGGCCGGCGCGGTGCGCGCGATCGGCTCGCATGGCCAGACCGTTCGTCACCGCCCCACCGGCGCACACCCGTTCACCCTGCAGCTGGGCGACCCGGCGACGATCGCCGAGCGCTGCGGCATCACCGTGGTGGCGGACTTCCGCCGCGCCGACGTGGCCGCCGGCGGCCAGGGCGCGCCTTTGCTGCCGGCCGTGCATGCGACGCTGCTCGCACAGCCCGGCCAGACCCGGGTAGTGCTCAACCTCGGAGGCATCGCGAACATCACCGTGCTGGGCGCTGACGGTAGCGTGATCGGCTTCGACACCGGACCCGCCAACGGCCTGCTGGATGCTTGGTGCCTCCGCCAGCATGGCGAACCGTTCGACCGCAACGGCGCGTTCGCGGCCAGCGGCAGGGTCGACGGCGCCCTGTTGGATGCGCTGCTCGCCGATCCCTATTTCGCGCTGGCGCCACCCAAGAGCACCGGCCGCGAACACTTCCACCTCGACTGGCTGGCCACGCAGCCTCGCGTGGCCACGCTGGCGCCGGCCGATGTGCAGGCTACCCTGCTGGAACTCACCGTGCGCAGCGTGGCCGCGGCGATCGCGCGCCATGCACCCGATGCGACTGATGTACTGGCCTGCGGCGGCGGCGTACACAACGGTGCGCTGATGCGCCGCCTCGCCGAACGACTGGCCCCATGCCCGCTGGCGAGCACGGCAGATTTCGGCGTCGATCCGGATTTTCTCGAGGCCACTGCCTTCGCATGGCTGGCCAGGCAACGCCTGCTCGACCGTCCCGGCAACCTGCCCGCGGTCACCGGTGCCTCCGGATTGCGCCAGCTCGGCGCGATCCATCCCGCGCCGCGCTGAAGCACCTAATTTTTACCGGCCGGCCTCGCGCGAGATCGGCATCAGCGAATCGCTGCGCGCGGACGACAGCGCCTGTACGGTTTCATGGAACACCGCCTGCTCGACCGGGTTCCACGGGCCGACCAGCCCGGCGAGTTCGTCGGCTTCGACCAGCGCCTCGGCCTGCTGGCCGCTTTCGGCGGCGCCGAGGCCGCGCCGCAGCGCGTGCAGCAGCACCTCGTTGACACTCCACTGGTGGTTCTTGGCGAACGCCTGGATGCGTTCGGCCAGCAGATGATCGACATGGCGTATCACGAGATCGGGCATTCGTCGGCTCCTTGCACGCGGCGCACCCCTGCACCGCCGATGATGCCAGCGCGGCGATGCCCTGCAAGCGGCGCGCCGCCGTTCCGTGGTCTGCGCCGCACCCGCAACGTGAACGGGCTCTCAGAGCCCGTTCAGAGTCTCGGTATGGCCGCGCCGGCCCGGCGCGCCCGATCGCACAACGCTGCACGAGGACCAGCAGCATGCCAGACAGCGCCGAATCGGCTTGATCCCCACACCTCACCCAAGGCCGGCAACAACGCGCTACCGCATGAATTCGCAAAACGATTTCAACTTCCGGTGGCGGAAGCTGCAGCCACGGGATCGAAGCGCCGCCACAAGGCAACGAACAGCAGCATCGCCGGCAGCACCGAGAACACAGTGATGACGAAGTAGCCGCTGTAGCCTGAGACAGCCACGATGCTCCCGGCGAAGAAGCCGAGCACCTTGCCGGACAGGTTCACCAGCGAACTGAGTAGCGCGTATTGCGTGGCGGTGTGCTGTCGGTTCACCAGCAGCGAGAGGAAGGCCACCGTGGGCGGCCCGAGCATGCCCTCGAAGAAGTTCTGCCCGGAAATCGCCAGCGTCAGCATGGTGAGATGGCCGGGATGCGCGATCAACAACAGGTACAGCAGGTTGCTGATCGCACCGAGCACGATGCAGCCGCCGAGCGATCGCCATGCCCCCCAGCGCGCCACCGCCGCACCGCCGACGAAGGCGCCGGCGATGCCGATCCAGATGCCATAGATCTTGGTGACCGCGCCGATCTGGGTGTTGGAAAAGCCCATGTCGCGGTAGAACGGCCCCATCACCCCGCCGATGATCGCCTGCTCGGGAATCTTGAACAGCAAGATGAAAAGCAGGGTCAGGCACGCCAGTGGCAGACCGTAACGCCGAAAGAAATCGGCGAACGGCTCGGCCACGCTCTCGCGCATCGCCTGACGCCACGATGCTGGGGCGAGACGCAGCACCTCCGGCTCGCGCATGGTCAGCGTGACGAGCACCGGCACCGCCATCACTACGGCCATCAGCACGTAGATCTGCGCCCAATGGATGTGATCGGCGAGAATCAGCGCCAGGGCGCCGGAAACGATCATGCCAAGGCGGTAGCCCAGCACGTAGGTAGCCACCAGCGCACCTTGCGCCGAGGGCGGCGCGATCTCGATACGGTACGCATCGATCGCGATGTCCTGCGTCGCCCCCATGAAGGCGGCGAACAGCGTGGCCACCACGAACCATGGCAACTGGTCCGGCGTCAGTGCCGCCATCGCCAACAGGCCCGCGGCAACCCCGATCTGGGCAACCAACAACCAGCCGCGACGCTGCCCCAGCCGCGCAAGCAACGGCAGCTTCCAGTGATCCAGCAGTGGTGCCCATGCGAACTTGAACACATAGGTCATGCTGGCGCTGGCGATCATCGTGATGTCCTTTAGCACGATGCCGTTCTGCTTTAGCCAGAACGACAACGTGTAGGACACCAGCAGGAACGGCAGGCCGGAGGAAAACCCGAGCAGGCACAGCGTCCCCGCGGCCGGCTGCGAGAAGGCCTGCCAGATGGATGGCTTGCGCGACGCCGCGGCGCCCTCAGTCGGCATAGTCGACGGTGTACGGCGCGTGGTCGGAGAAGCGCTCGTCACGGTAGATCGCGCAGCGCTTCAGGCGTTTCCCCAGCGCCGGCGTGATGAGCTGGTAGTCGATGCGCCAGCCCACGTCGTTCTCGCGGGCGCGGCCGCGGTTCGACCACCAGGTGTAGTCCTCGCCCTCCGGGTGCAGGGTGCGGTAGCTGTCCACCCAGCCGCGCTCGACCAGGCCATTGAGCCAGGCGCGCTCCTCCGGCAGGCAACCGGAGTTCTTCTGGTTGGATTTCCAGTTCTTGATGTCCTTGGCGCTGCGCACGATGTTCCAGTCGCCACACAGTACGTAGTCGCGGCCGCTTTTCAGCCACTCGTCGAGGATGGTCGAGAGCCAGTCCATCGCCTTGAACTTGAACTGCTGGCGCTCCTCGCCGGAGGTACCCGACGGCACATAGAGCGACACCACGCTCAGGTTGCCGAAGCGCGCCTCGACGTAGCGGCCCTCGTTGTCGAATTCGGCCCAGCCCAGCGCGGTGCGCACTTCGTCCGGCTCGCGCTTCGCGTAGATCGCCACGCCCGAGTAGCCTTTCTTGCTGCTGGCGTCGCGATAGAAGCAGTGATGGCCGTCGGGACGGAACATCGGGTCGGCCAGCTGGTCCTCCTGCGCCTTGGTTTCCTGCAGGCAGATCATGTCCGCCTTTTGCTGGCGCAACCACTCGAACACGCCCTTGTTTGCGGCAGAGCGGATACCGTTGGCGTTCAGGCTGATGATGCGCATGCGCGGCTCCGGGTGTGAAGCGGCATCATAGCAACCATGCCCGCTCCGTCTGCCATCCGCGTCCACCCGGTCACGCCCACTATCCGCGAGGCCGTGCTGCGCCTGCGCGTACGGCCGGAACAGGACGGTTTCGTGAGCCCGCCCGCGCGCACCTTGCCCGATGCCGAGCTGTGCCCCGCGAGCGAACCGATGGCCATCCTGCTCGACGGCATGCCGATCGGCTATTACCGCATCGAAAGCAGTGCACGCAGCCTCACCGGCCGCGACGAGGATGCGGACGCGCTGGGCCTGCGCTCGTTCCAGCTCGATGCCACCTGGCAGGGACACGGGCTCGGCGCGATCACCATGGAGGCATTGCTGGACGACCTGGCACAGCGCCATCCGCGGGCGCGCCGCATCGTACTCACGGTGAACCGCGACAACACCGCCGCGCTGACGTTGTACCTGCGCGCGGGCTTCGCGGACAGCGGCACGCTGTACCATGGCGGACGCTCCGGACCACAACACCTGCTGTGGCGCACCCTGCCCTGACGAGACCCTCCATGCACGACTACCAGCGCGACTTCATCGAGCTCACCCTGCAGCGCGAGGTGTTGCGTTTCGGCGAATTCACGCTGAAGTCCGGGCGACAGAGCCCGTACTTCTTCAATATGGGGCGGATCGATTCCGGCGCCGCGCTGGCCCGGCTGGGCCGCGCCTACGCCGCCGCGGTGGCGAACGCGGGAATCGCGGTGGACATGCTGTTCGGCCCAGCCTACAAGGGCATCGCGCTGGCCGCAGCCACGGCGATCGCGCTGGCCGAGCAGCATGGCCGCGACCTGCCCTGGGCCTACAACCGCAAGGAGGCCAAGGACCACGGCGAAGGCGGCCTGCTGGTGGGCGCACCGCTCAAGGGTCGTGTGCTGATCGTGGACGATGTGATGACCGCCGGCACCGCCGTGCGCGAGTCGCTGGCGCTGATCCGCGCGCACGGTGCCGAGCCGGCCGGCGTACTGATCGCGCTGGACCGGCAGGAACGCGGCCAGGGCGAACTCTCCGCCGCGCAGGAGGTGGCGCGCGACCACGGCATCCCGGTGATCGCGATCACCAGCCTCGCCGACGTGCTGGCCTGGGCGGGCGAGCACCCGGAGCTGGCAGCCGAGCACGCGCGCCTGCTGGCCTACCGCGAACGCTACGGCGTGAATGGCTGAACCCGGTCACGGCCTGCAAGGACAGGTCGCCCGCCGCGGCGTGCACTCCGGCGGTCGCGTCTATACTCTCGGCGAGGGGGTACTCATGCACAAAACACTGTCCATCCTGACCATCGTCGCACTGCTCGCCAGCACGATGGTCTGCGCCCAGCAACAGGTGCACGGCAACGGCATGCGTTACAAGTGGGTGGACGGCAAGGGACTGCCGCACTTCAGCGACAGCCTGAGCCAGGACGCGATAAAGTACGGCTACGACGTGGTCAACGACCAGGGTATGGTGGTGCAGCACGTGCAGCGCCAGCTCAGCCCGGAGGAGCGCGCTGCCGCTCAGAAGCTGGCCACGCAGCAGGCCGCTGCGCAGCGGGCGGCCCAGGACCGCGCCCGCGCCGACGAGCAGATGTTGTCCGCCTACCCCGACGAGGCCGCGTACAAGGATGCCCTGCAGCAGGCGCTGGCGAACCTGGACCAGCAACTCCACACCAGCAAACTCAACCTGCGCAGCCAGGAGCAGGCGTTGACCGAACTGCTGGGCCGTGCTGCCGAGTTCGAGCACAACAAGCAGCCGCTGCCGAAGTTCCTGCAGGACGGCATCGCCAAGCAGCGCAGCGTGGTGAGCGAGCTGCAGGCACTCCTGCAGCGCCAGCAGGCGCAACGTGCGCAGGCCGCGCAGGAGCAGGCACAGCAGCTGGCTCACTATCGCGCCCTGCGCGCCGCGCAGGACAACCAGCCCTGAATCTCCCTGCACCCCCGTCGATTTGGGCATAGCCGCTGGCTGCGCGTAGACATGCCTGACGTCATCGGGCACGGGCGTGCCCGATGACGGAATCAGAACGGCAACTTCAATCCCGGATCAACCGCCAGCAGCTGCCCACGGAACACCTGCTGGATGCGCTGGAGCGCCGGCGGGTCGTCCGCGTCGAAGCGCAGCACCAGCACCGGCGTAGTGTTCGACGCGCGCACCAGGCCCCAGCCGTCCGGCCAGTCGGCGCGCACGCCGTCGATGGTGATCAGGGTGGCATCGCCGAAGTTCGCCTTGGCGCGGAACCGCTCCATGAAGCGGTAGTGCTCCCCCTCGGCCAGTTCGATCTTCAGCTCCGGCGTGGAGACGCCCTTGGGCAAGGTGGCGAAGATCTCCTCCGGCGTGCGCTCTTCCAGGTCGCCGGCGAGGATCTCCATCAGCCGCGCGCCGGCATAGATACCGTCGTCGAAGCCGTACCAGCGCTCCTTGAAGAAGAAGTGGCCGCTCATCTCGCCGGCCAGTTCCGCGCCGGTCTCGCGCATCTTGCCCTTGATCAGCGAGTGGCCGGTACGCCACATCAGCGGGCTGCCGCCGGCCTCGAGGATCTGGCCCTTGAGGTGCCCGGTGCACTTCACGTCGTAGATGATGGTGGCGCCCGGCTGGCGCGCCAGTACGTCGCGCGCGAACAGCATGAGCAGCCGATCCGGGAAGATGATCTCGCCCGCCTTGGTTACCACGCCGAGGCGATCGCCATCGCCGTCGAACGCCACGCCGAGATCGGCTCCGGTCTGCTTCACCGCGAGGATCAAGTCCTCCAGGTTGTGCGGATCGGAAGGATCGGGATGATGGTTCGGGAACGTGCCATCCACCTCGCAGTACAGGGGCACCACCTCGCAACCGATGCCGGTGAGCACCTGCGGCGCGACTGCACCGGGAATGCCGTTGCCGCAGTCCACCACCACCTTGAGCCGGCGCTCGGCCTGCACGTCAGAAACGATGCGCTCCAGGTAGTCCGGCAGCACCTCGACCTGGCGCAGGCTGCCTTCGCCGCCGTGCTCCAGCGCGTTCTCGGCGATACGCCGGTAGAGATCCTGGATCGCGCCTTCGGACAGCGTCTGGCCACCGATCACGATCTTGAAACCGTTGTAGTCGGGCGGGTTGTGACTGCCGGTGACCGCCACGCCACAGCCGGTGTTGTAGTGCCAGGTGGCGAAGTACACCACTGGCGTGGGCACCGCGCCGAGGTCGATCACGTCGACGCCGGCCGCGCGCAGCCCCCCCGCCAGCGCGCCGGCCAGCTCCGGACCGGACAGGCGGCCGTCGCGGCCCACCACGATCTCGGTGAGAGCCTGCTCACGCATCAGCGTGCCGATGGACTGGCCGAGCAGGTGCGCCACGTTGGCGTCCAGCGTCTTGCCCACCACGCCGCGGACGTCGTAGGCGCGGAAGATCGACGGGTCGAGCGCGATCTTCGCTGCGGGCTTCGCCGCGGGCGCAGGCGCCGGCGCAGCGGCGAGCTTGGCGAGTACCGGCGTGGGCGGTGCGGACTGGCGGGCGGCTTCCTGGGACAACTTGAACTCCTCGATGTCGATGTCTTGCTCGGCAACCGGCAGCTCGCGCCGCCGCAATCGCCACCACAGCAGGTACAGCCCCGCGCCGATGCCCGCCAGCGCCAGCAGCGCGGTCAACGGCCACGAGCGGGGCAGCACGATGAAAGCCATCGGCAGCGCCGCTGCCACGCTGAATGTGCTTCCCGGCACCATCTTCGCAACGGGTTCCACTTCGGCGCCGGCGCCGCCGTGCGAAAGGATGCGCATGTCGGCGCTGGCGTCGCCCTGGCGCAGGTCCAGCCGGCCGCCCGCGGGCGAGACCGCCTCGAAGGCCTGCCGCACCGGCTCGAAGGGCAGCTCAACCCACAGCCAGGCCTGCGCCTGCTGCGGCGGACCCAGGGGCAGCACCAGACTCAGCCGGCGATCGCCCGCGCCGTGCGACGCGCTCTGCACGGGCGGCAGGCCGTCGGCCGTCTGCGCGGCCATCAGCTGTGCCGCCTTGGCGTAGCCGAATTCACGGAAATTCGCGTGCACCACCTCGTCGAGGCTGCCGCTGTAGACGTCCAGCTGGAGCGCCTGCGGCAACTTCGCGTGCAGCGCAGCCACCAGCGCGGCGCGATCACCCTGCAGCAGGGACGGATCCAGCGCAGCCACCGCCTTCTCCACCTGGGCGCGCTCCGCGGCGACCGCCTGTGTCAGCCGCCCTACGGTCGCGTCGCGTGCCTGCTGCACGCGCGCCGCCGCGCTGCCCTCGTCCGCGATCAGCCAGGTCTGCCAGGCACAGAACGCACCGAGCAGCAGCAGCAGCGTGCCCAGCGCCAGCGGCCACAGCCGCCGCCAGTCCGGCTGCGCCCGCCGGCGCGCTCCATTTGCGTTACTTATCGCCATGCCCTGTCCCCGCAGGTATCCGCCACGCCCGGCCCGCCCCTAGGCAGCCGGAATCACTTGATGCCCGTCGAACCGAAGCCGCCCGCCCCGCGCATGCTGGGCGCGAAATCCTCCACGAGGCGCAGCCGCGCCTGCGCCACCGGCACCAGCAGCAGTTGCGCGATGCGGTCGCCCACGCCGATGGTGACCGGCTCGCGGCCGCGGTTCCAGCAGGAAATCATCAGCGCGCCCTGGTAGTCGGCGTCGATCACGCCGACCAGATTGCCCATCACCAGGCCCTGCCTGTGGCCCAGCCCGGAGCGCGGAACGATCAGCGCGCACCAGCCAGGGTCGCCGATGTGGATGGCGATGCCGCTGGGCACCAGCGCACTGTCGCCGGGTCCCAATGTGAGCGGCGCGTCGAGCGCGGCGCGCAGGTCCATGCCAGCACTGCCGGTGGTGGCGGGCTCGGGCAGCGGAATCGAGTCGCCCAGACGCGGGTCGAGGATCTTCAGTTCGACGTCCAGCATTGCCGCGCTCATCCGCGCACCGCGCGATAGCGCTCGGCCACGCAGGCGACGAGCTGGCGCGCCAGTTCGTCCTTGCCGGCGCGCGCCAGGGCGAGCATGCCGTCAGCCCAGTACACGTCCAGCGCGTTGTCGGCGGTCTCGAAACCCAGTCCGTCGCCGACGCGGTTGGCGGCGATCATGTCCAGGCCCTTGCGTTGCAGCTTGTCCTGCGCATAGTGCGCCACGTCATGCGTTTCGGCGGCGAAGCCGACCAGGAAAGGATGTGCGGGGCGCGCCGCGAGGCTGCCGAGGATGTCGGGGTTCTCGGCCAATTGGAGCACCAGGTCGGCGCCGGCTTGCTTCTTTAGCTTGCGGTCGGCCACCTTGGCCGGCCGGTAATCGCCCACCGCGGCGGCGCCAATGTAGATCTGCGCCTGCGCCGAGGCGTCGAGCACCGCCGCCTGCATCTGCGCCGCGCTGCGGACGTCGATCCGGCGCGCCACCCCGGGCGGGGTGGCCAGGCCCACCGGACCGGCCACCAAGGTCACCCGGGCGGCCGCCTCGGCCGCAGCCTGCGCCACCGCGAAGCCCATCTTGCCGGAGCTGCGGTTGCCGATGAAACGCACTGGATCGATGTCCTCGAACGTCGGACCGGCACTGACCACCACGTCCAATCCCGCCAGCACGCCGCTGCCGAACGAGGCCGCCAGGGCGTCGCGCAACTCGTGCGGCTCAAGCATGCGGCCGGAACCCACGTCGCCGCAGGCCTGTTCGCCCTCCGCCGGGCCGAGCACGTGCACACCGCGCTGGCGCAGCAGGGCCAGGTTCGCCTGCACCGCCGGGTTCGCCCACATCTGCCGGTTCATCGCCGGCGCCACATAAAGCGGCGCGGCACTGGCGAGACATAGCGTGGTGAGCAGGTCGTCGGCATGACCGTGGGCCAGCTTCGCGGCAATGTCGGCGCTGGCCGGCGCGATCAGGATGCGCTCGGCCCAGCGCGCCAGCTCGATATGACCCATCGCCGCCTCGGCGCTTTCATCCCACAGCGATGTACGCACCGGCTGGCCGGACAGTGCCTGGAAGGTGGCGGCACCCACGAAATGCCCGGCACCCGCCGTCATCACCACGCGCACCTCGGCACCTTGCTCTCGCAGTCGGCGAACCAGTTCGCAGGACTTGTAGGCGGCGATGCCGCCGGACACTCCCAGGAGGATGCGGCGTTGGGCAAGACTCATGTAGGCAGGGCCTGACGTGCGGGCAGATGGTTAGCTTACCGGAATCATGCTGCGCAACTGCTGCCCGCATCGCATCCCCGCCGGCACGCTGGAGGACATGAGCATCCGCGACTGGCCCGAAGGCGAACGTCCCCGCGAGAAGCTGCTGGCGCACGGCAGCGGCGCACTGTCCGACGCCGAGCTGCTGGCCGTGCTGCTGGGCAGTGGTGCGCCGGGCAAGGATGCGATCGCGCTGGGCCGCGAGCTGCTGGCCGGCGCGGGCAGCCTAGGCGCGCTGCTTGGCCGCCCCGACCACTCGGCGCGCGCGGCGGGCCTCGGTCCGGCCAAGCGCGCACGCATCGCCGCCGCGCTGGAACTGGCCCGGCGCAGCCTCGCCGAGCAGTTGCGCGAGCAGCCCACGCTGGGCAATCCGCGCGACAGCGGCGACTATCTCAGCGCCCGATTGCGCCACCTGCCCTACGAGGTGTTCGGCTGCCTCTTCCTGGACAATCGCCATCGCGTGCTTGCCTTCGAGGAGCTTTTCCGCGGCACCGTGGATGGCGCCAGCATCCATCCGCGCGAGGTGGTGCGTGCCTGCCTGCGGCACAACGCCTGCGCGGTGATCTTCGCCCACAACCACCCCAGTGGCGTGGCCGAACCCAGCGCGGCCGACCGCGCCATCACCCGCGAACTGCGCAGGGCCCTGCAACTGGTCGGGGTGCGTGTGCTCGACCATCTGGTGATCGGCCAGGGCAAGCCGGTGTCGATGGCCGCGCGCGGCCTGATCTGAACGGGACATTTTGGCGATCGCCCCTGATCGCCTGAATCAAACGGGCGGCCAGGCCGCGCTCTTCGGACGATCTTCGGACAAAAAAACGGCGCGGGGATGAGCCGCGCCGTGGTTGCCGATTCGGGGAGCGGAGAGAGCGGCGTCTCCGTGTGCCAAGGATGGAGGGGAGTCGTCACCGGCACGCAGCCAGTGTGGCGGTGCCGCATGACAAGGCGATGACGATCCGGCACTGCAGCGATGACGGCCAAATGGCCGTTACTTATGCACAAAGGGCAGACATGGGCACTTGCGGCCCTCAGCGCAGCCATGACTTCAAGCATGCGTTGCAACCAATTGATTTAAAATCATTCTTTTCAAGAAGACTGCGGCGGCCGCGCACGTGGCGATTCACCAGCCACGGCAGGTGCCGCTTTCCCCACAGACTTATCCACAAGCAGCGCATCGCGCCGCACCATGCCGGCCGCCGTAGCTGCGCGCGACGGCCGTCCGATCCGGCCGGTCTGCTAGGATTGCCGGTTCCATCCCGGAACCGCCGCGCCCGTGAAAGCCCAGCTGCACGAACTGGTCCTCGAGGCCATCCACGTACTGCAAACCCAGTCCACCCTGCCCGCCGACCTGGCGTTGCCCGGCTTCGTGATCGAGCGCACGCGCAGCCGCGAGCATGGCGACTTCGCCTGCAACGCGGCGATGCTGCTGGCGAAAGCCGCGCGGGCCAAGCCACGCGACCTGGCCGAGAAGCTGGTGGCCGTGCTGCCGACGAACCCCCTGGTCGCCAGGGTGGAGATCGCCGGGCCCGGCTTCATCAACTTCTTCCTGGCTGCCGATGCCAGCCAAGCGCAGGTGCACCGCATTCTCGAGCAGGGCGCCGCCTATGGCCGCAACGCGCTGGGCGCGGGCCGCACCGTGGGCGTGGAGTTCGTCTCGGCCAATCCCACCGGCCCACTCCACGTGGGCCACGGCCGCGGCGCGGCGATCGGCGACTGCCTGAGTCGCCTGCTGGAGGCCAGCGGCTGGAACGTGAAGCGCGAGTTCTACTACAACGACGCCGGTGTGCAGATCGCCAATCTCACCACTTCGGTGCAAGCGCGGGCGCGCGGCCTCGCCCCTGGCGACGCCGGCTGGCCGGAAGACGGCTACCGCGGCGACTACATCGCCGACGTGGCGAAGGCCTATCTGGCCGGCGACAGCGTCACCGTGGAGGGCCACACCGTCACCGGCGCGAAGGACGTTGAGGATCTGGCCGCGATCCGCGCGTTCGCCGTGGCTGCGCTGCGCCGCGAGCAGGACCTGGACCTCAAGGCATTCGGCGTGGCTTTCGACGTGTACTTCCTGGAATCGTCGCTGTACGCCGACGGCAAGGTGGAGGAGACCGTGCGCGAGCTGGTCGCCCACGGCCACACCTACGAGGAAGGGGGCGCCCTCTGGCTGAAGACCACCGACTTCGGCGACGACAAGGACCGCGTGATGCGCAAGTCCGACGGCACCTACACCTATTTCGTGCCGGACGTGGCCTACCACCTCAGCAAGTGGCAACGCGGCTACGAGAAGGCGATCACCGAGCTGGGCTCCGACCACCACGGCTCGCTGGCGCGCGTGAAGGCCGGCCTGCAGGCGCTGGACTGCGGCATCCCCAAGGGCTATCCCGACTACGTGCTGCACCAGATGGTCACCGTGATGCGCGGCGGTGAGGAAGTGAAGATCTCCAAGCGCGCCGGCAGCTACGTCACTTTGCGCGATCTGATCGACGAGGTGGGTCGCGACGCCACGCGCTACTTCCTGATCTCGCGCAGGGGCGACTCGCAGCTGGTGTTCGACATCGACCTGGCCCGCTCGCAGACCAACGACAATCCGGTGTACTACATCCAATATGCCCACGCCCGCGTCTGCTCGGTGCTGCGGCAGGCCGGCGAGAAAGGGTTCACGTTCGACCAGGACAATGGGCTGGCGCAGCTCGCACGGCTGGATAACGAACACGAGCAGGCGCTGCTCACAGAACTGTCGCGCTACCCCGAAGTGGTAGAGGCCGCGGCGGCGAACCTGGAGCCGCACCTGCTCGCCGTGTGGCTGCGCGAACTGGCGAACGCGTTTCACACCTACTACAACTCGCACCAGTTCCTCGTTGACGACAAGGACCTGCGCGACGCCCGCCTAGCCCTCGTGGTGGCGACCCGGCAGGTACTGCGCAACGGTCTCGACTTGCTGGGCCTCGGCGCCCCGGAGAGCATGTGATGGCAGCACGCAAAGGCAAGGGCCGGCAGGCGGTACGCAACGGTGGCGGCGGCATTCCCGGCTGGGTCTGGGCGCTGGTCGGCGTGCTGATCGGCGCGGTGGCGGTGGTTGTGCTGATGCGCCACTCGCTGATGCCGATGACGGCGAAAACCGGCCCACAGGCGAATCCGCAGGCCACCGCCGAGGCCCCCGGCGAGACCGGCGCGGTGGCACCGGGCAACGCCGAGAGCGCGCCGAAGAAGCCGCAGTTCGACTTCTACTCCGTGCTGTCGGAGAAGGAGGTGCGTATCCCGGATGCAGAAATCAGCGCGCAGGCCAAGGCCGAGCAGAAGCAGCAGGCCGCCGCGAGCACGCCCACGAACGCCACGCCGGCCGCCACGCCAGTGGCGCCATCGGCGCCCGGCAACGCGCCGGTAGCCACCCAGAACATCGAGGCCGCACCCGCTGCCGCCGTGCCGAAACCGGCGGCCGGCAGCGGCTACCTGCTGCAGGTCGGCGCCTTCCCCAACCCCGCCGACGCGGAGACCATGAAAGCGAAGCTCGCCATGCAGGGCTTCGTGGCGAACGTGCAGTCCGTCAGCGTCAATGGCCAGACCTTCCATCGCGTGCGGCTGGGGCCTTTCCCCACCGCCAGTGCGCTGGAGGCGACCAAGCAGCGCCTCGCCAACGCGGGCATCAGCTCGATCGCGCTGAAGGAAGGCAAGTAATCCACCTCGCCGAGGCCGCACCCCCATGAGCACCAAGACCGCCTGGATCACCGGCGCCACCTCCGGGTTCGGCGCCGCCACCGTGGAGCGCTTTGTGGCCGGAGGCTGGCGCGTGATCGCCAGCGGCCGTCGTGCCGAGCGACTGCAACAGCTGGTGAATGCACACGGTGGCGACCAGGTGCATGCGACCGCGTTCGACATCCGCGACGAAGCTGCCCTGCGCGCGGCCGTTACCGGCCTCCCGGCGGCGTTCGCCGGCATCGACTTGCTGGTGAACAACGCAGGGCTGGCGCTTGGCACCGAGCCGGCGCAGCAGGCCGATCTCGCGCAGTGGAGGCAGATGATCGATACCAACGTCACCGCCCTGGCGACGATGACCCATGCCCTGCTGCCCCGCCTGATCGAAAGCCGCGGCGCGATCGTGAACATCAGCTCGATCTCGGCCAGCTATCCCTACCGCGGGGGCAATGTCTACGGCGGCACCAAGGCCTTCGTCACCCAGTTCTCGCAGAACCTGCGCGTGGACCTGCACGGCACCGGCGTGCGCGTGACCTCGATAGAGCCGGGCATGGCCGAGACCGAGTTCACCCTGGTGCGCACCGGCGGCAACCAGGCCGCCTCCGACCAGCTCTACGCCGGCGCCCGCCCGATCACCGCGGCCGACATCGCCGACACGATCTGGTGGATCGCCAACCTGCCGCCGCACCTCAACATCAACCGCCTCGAGATCATGCCGACCAGCCAGTCGGCGGCCGGCCTGCAGGTCCACCGCGACTGAGGCGATCGCGCACGTCGCTCAACCATCTCCGCCGGAACCGCCGTACTCCACGCCCAGCGCGCGATGGTGGGTCTTGCCCCAGTTCGCCAACGCGTTCAGCGCGGGCCGCAGGCTGCGGCCGAACCCGGTCAGCCGGTAGTCCATGCGCTGTCCGCGCGTATCGCGCGTCACCCGGCAAATCAATCCGTCCGCCTCCAGTTGGCGCAGCTGCTGGCTGAGCACCTTGTGCGCCACCTGCGGCATGGCGGCCTGGAAGTCGCTGAAGCGCCGGTGGCGGGTCGACAGCAGCCACAGGATCATGGGCTTCCACTTGCCGTGGATCAGGCTCAGCGTCACGTCGACGGGACAGACGAAGGTCTTGCGCAGGGAATGGTTCATACGATGGCCCAAGGCGAGGCAGGTAACTTTTCGGTGCGTATCTTTCTGCGCGGCGGCAGATGCAGAATCGGCAGGCCACCGCAACGCCTCCATGAGGACCGAGCATGATCGTCGAGTACATCCGCTACAAGATTCCGCCGGCAGAGGCGGCCCGGTTCGAACAGGATTACGTCGAAGCCGCGCTCAGCCTGGATGCCTCCGCGCACTGCCTCGGCTACGAGCTGGCCTGTTGTCTTGACGAGCCGGGCAGCTACATCCTGCGTATCGAATGGGATTCGGTGGAGGGCCACATGCAAGGCTTCCGCGGCAGCGCGGAGTTTCGCGCCTTCTTCGCTGCGATCAAGCCCTACGTGGAGATGATCGAGGAAATGCGCCACTACCGGACAACGACGGTGCAACGGACCAAGTCGCCATGAGCGATGACGGGATTCCCAGCCTATACGGATGGGCCGGCGGCCTGCCCGCGTTCGAACGCCTCACCGAAATCTTCTACCGGCGCATGCCGGACGATCCGCTGCTGGCGCCCCTGTTTGCGCACATGGACGCCCGCCACCCCCACTTCGTCGCGCTGTTCCTCGCCGAAGTGTTCGGCGGCCCTACCCATTACAGCCAGCAACGCGGCGGCCACCACGCCATGCTGGCGAAGCACGTGGGAAGGCATCTCAACGAAGCGCAGCGCGCACGCTGGATGGCGCTGCTGCTTGAGTGCGCCGACGCCGCCGGCCTGCCGGACGATCCGGAATTCCGTTCCGCCTTTGTCGGTTACGTGGAATGGGGCACCCGGCTGGCCGTACTGAACTCGCGGCTCGAACAGCTGCCCGACGAACAGGCGGCCATGCCTGCCTGGGGTTGGGGCGAGACCGGCGGGCCCTATCGGGGCTGAAGCCGGGCGACCGGGGAGGCCTCCCTCACTCCCGGTGCACGTCGTGGGTGACGAATGGCTGTTCGGCCGGTGGAGCGGCGAACCATTGCGGATGCGCCAGGGTATGCCGCATGTCGTCCAGGCCGCTGCGCCAGTGGCTCTTCATACTGGACACGCTGAACTCGTAGTCCTTGAAGTGCCCTTCGTAGGGCTTGTCCCGGTAGATCAGGTGGATCAGGTTGGTGCGCGAGCCGTTGGCCGCCGCCTCAGCGCAGCGCCAGGCCGGCCCATTGCGCCGATCCGGCGGCACCAGCGCCATCAGTGCATGCAGAAGGCGCTGCTGTTCGCGGCTCTGGCACATGTATTCGGTCACCAGCCGGGTACGGCTGGAGTACTGGATATCCTTCACCCGCTCGGCCACGCCCGCCATGTCGCGCGGCAGCTCGCCGCGGGCACTCCACAGATCGACCTGCAGCACCAGCATGTCGCGGTGCGGCCGCTCGGTCAGCACCTGATACAGCGGCGTGTTGGAAACCATGCCGCCGTCCCAGTAGAACTCGCCGTCGATCTCCACCGCAGGAAAACCGGGAGGCAAGGCGCCGGAGGCCATGAAGTGCTCGGGCCGCAGGCGCTCCCGGGTGTTGTCGAAATAGGCGAAATTGCCGGTGCGCACATTCACCGCACCCACCGACACGCGCATGCCGCGCGGATCGTTGATGCGGTCGAAATCCGCCAGCCGCTCCAGCGTGGCGCGCAGCGGTGCGGTGTCGTACCAGCTGGTGCTGGCGGGTCCGGCATGCGCCTGCAGCACCGGCGCCGGCAGGCGCGGGCGGAAGAAGCCCGCCTGCCCCTCGACCAGCGCGCGCCACGCGGCCAGCCCGCTGAGGCCGCTGCGCACCGCCAGCGGCCACGCCGCCTCGTCGAACCAGGGCGGCGTGGGCACGGACGGCCACAGCGGCGACTGGCAGATGGTGCGCCAGAACGCGCGCAAGCGCTCCACCCGCCGCTCCGGCGGGTTGCCCGCGATGATCGCCGCGTTGAGCGCGCCGATCGAGATGCCGGCCACCCAGCCCGGCCATAGCCCGGCCCCGGCCAAGGCCTCCACCACGCCGGCCTGGTACGCACCCAGAGCGCCGCCACCCTGCAGCACCAGGGCCACGCTGCGGTAGTCGCGCGCTACCGCCTCGGCCAGCGACGACTCCTGCATCGGTTCGGCCATCGGCTTACTGCATGTACCAGCCGTGGCTGACCACAAAGCTCTGGCCGGTCAGCGCAGCGGACGGGAAGGTGGCGAGGTACAGCGCCGTCTGCGCGATGTCCTCCACGGTAGTGAACACGCCGTCCACGGTGTCCTTCAGCATCACGCTCTTGATCACCTCGGCCTCGCTGATGCCCAGCTCCTTGGCCTGCTCGGGGATCTGCTTCTCCACCAGCGGCGTGCGCACGAAGCCGGGGCAGATCACGTGCGAGCGCACGTTGTGCGGCGCGCCCTCCTTCGCCAGCGTGCGCGCAAGGCCCAGCAGGCCGTGCTTGGCCGCCACGTACGGCGCCTTGAGCTTGGAGGCCTCATGCGAATGCACCGAACCCATGTAGATCACGATGCCGCCGCGGTCGCCCTTGTACATGTGACGCAGCGCGGCGCGCGTGGTGAGGAAGCCGCCGTCGAGATGGATCGCCAGCATCTTTTTCCAGTCGGCGTAGCTGAACTGGTCGATCGGGTTGATGATCTGCACGCCGGCGTTGGAGATCAGGATGTCCAGCGCGCCGAAGGCGGCGACCACCTTGTCGGTGCCGGCATCCACCGCGGCCTCGTCGGTGACGTCCATCGCCACGCCGATGGCCTTGCCGCCGGCCACGTCGATCTCCGCCGCAGCCGCATCGGCGGCCTGCTGGTTGATGTCGCAGATGGCGACTTTCGCACCCTGTTTCGCATACAGCTCCGCTATCGCCTTGCCGATGCCGCTGGCCGCGCCAGTGATCAGGGCCACCTTGCCGTCGAGACTGCCCATGGGGGTACTCCGTGAGGGGGAGGCCCATTGTAGGCGGCAGATGTGACGGCACCATCAGGCTTTGGTGCAGGGGACCGGGGCAAGGGCACGCTTGCGACAGCACCGGCCACCAGACGCTTTCGACAACCCCGCCCTCCACTCAGTCCTCTCCCCGAAGGGAGAGGAAGCAACGGGCGTCAGCCTTCTTCGGCCAGGTAGGTGTAGGCGGTGAGGCCGCCATCCAGCGTGCGGTACAGCTGCTCGGCCGCCTCGCCGGCAATGCCCGCGGCGGCGATGCGCTCACGGTAGCTGGCGCGTAACGCGGCGAGGTCGTAGCCCACGTAGTCCAGCATCAGGTCGGTGGTGTCGCCACGGCGCTTGTGTGCGAACACGTAGCCGTCGCCGGCCACGCGCACGTTCACCGCGTCGGTATCGCCGAACAGGTTGTGGATGTCGCCCAGGGTCTCCTGGTAGGCGCCTACCATGAAGATGCCGAGCCGGTAGCTTTCGCCCTCCCGCAGCGCGTGCAGCGGCAGCGAGACATCCACGCCCTCGGCATCGACATAGTCGTCGATGCGGCCATCGGAATCGCAGGTGAGGTCGACGATCACGCCGCGGCGGGTGGGCTGCTCGCCGAGCCGCGCGATGGGCGCGATCGGGAAGATCTGGTCGATGGCCCAGATATCGGGCACCGACTCGAACACCGAGAAGTTGACGAAGTATTTGTCGACCAGCTTCTCGTCCAGCTCGTCCAGCGCGGCGCGGTGCGAACGCTCGCCTGGCAGCAGGCGCGCGCGCACCGCATTGGCGATGGCGTAGTACATCTCGTCCAGCCGTGCGCGATCGGCCAGTGCGAGTTGGCCCAGCGCATACAGCGCCTGGCCTTCGCTCAGGTGATGCTGGGCCTCGTGGAACAGCTCCAGCGCGGGGCGCTGGTCGAGTTCGCCATGCACCTCGCGCAGGCGGCGCAGCACCGCGGGCTCGTCCTGCACCACCGGCGGGATAGTGCCGGCCGGCACTTCCTCCACCTCGCTCACGTTGACCACCAGCACGGCATGGTGCGCGGTCATCGCACGGCCTGCCTCGGTGAGGATGTGCGGCGCCCCGAGGCCTTCCGCCTCCACCGCCTCGGCCAGCGACTGCACGATGGTGGCGGCGTACTGCTCGATCGAATAGTTGATCGAGTTGTGGCTGCGCGAGCGGGAGCCCTCGTAATCCACGCCCAGGCCGCCGCCGACGTCGACGATCTCCAGCGGCACGCCCATGCGGGTGAGCTCGACGAAATAACGCGTGGCCTCGCGCATGCCGTTGGCGATGTCGCGCACATTGGATATCTGCGAGCCCATGTGGAAATGCTGCAGCTTCAGCGCGTGCTTGAGCCCGGCCTGTTCCAGCCGATCGATCAGGGTGAGCACCTGCGCAGGCGACAGCCCGAACTTGCCCTTGTCGCCGCCGGTGTTCTGCCACTTGCCGGCGCCGATCGAGGCGAGGCGCACGCGCACGCCAAGCAACGGCTCCACGCCAAGAGCCTTCGCCTCGGCGAACACGTGGTCCAGCTCGGACAGCTTCTCGATCACGATATGCACGCGCAGGCCGAGCCTGCGGCCGATCAGCGCGAGGCGGATGTATTCGCGATCCTTGTAGCCGTTGCAGATCACGATGGAGCCGGGCCGCGCCATCGCCAGCACCGCCATCAATTCCGGCTTCGAGCCGGCTTCCAGGCCGAAACCCTCGGCGCCGGCGGCCACCAGCTCGCCAGCCACGCCGCGCTGCTGGTTCACCTTGATCGGGTACACGGCGGTATAGCCGCCTGCGTAGTGCCACTCGCCGATCGCCTTGGCGAACGCAGCCTGCAGGCGTGCGAGGCGGTCGGCGAGTATGTCCGGGAAGCGCACCAGCAGCGGCAGGCGCAGGCCCTCGCTGCGGGCTCGCTCGACGATCGCCGGCAACGACAGCGCGGGGCCGTGCGCGCCGTGCGGCCGCATCACGATCTCGCCGGCCCCACCCACATCGACGTAACCGTCGCCCCAGTGGGCCACGGCGTAGGTGTGGCGCGCATCCGCCACGGTCCAGTGCTTCGACATGAAGCATCTCCTTTTCGGAAAGCCTGTCGTCGCAGCGGCGAGCCTTGACGGAAAGGAGCGCGATGGGCCGGAAGCCTCGCACGCCGCGGGGCCGATCGCGCCAGCCGGCGCACGCATGGCGCACCGGAGCCGCCATTGTAGCGGCCCCGGCCGCCAGCCCAAACCCCGGGGCGGCGGTCGGCTACAATGGGCGGCCAAACATTCCGCTCGAACCCCCCAGGAACATCCATGTCGCAGCAGATCAGCTGGTTCACCGAGGCGCACCAGGCCTCCGGCTCCTCCATCGGCTTCCGCACCGAGCAACTGCTGCACGCGGAGAAGACTCCGTTCCAGACCATCGAGATCCACCAGACCACCGACTGGGGCAAGCTGATGGTGATCGACGGTTGCGTGATGCTGACCACGCGCGACAACTTTCTCTACCACGAGATGATGACCCATCCGGCGCTGTTCACCCATGCGCGCGCCAAGCGCGTGGTGATCATCGGCGGCGGCGACTGCGGCACGCTGCGCGAGGTGCTCAAGCACGAGGAAGTCGAGCACGCCGTGCAGGTGGAAATCGACGAGCGTGTGACGCGGCTGGCCGAGCAGTACTTCCCCGAGCTGTGCGAGTCGAACAACGACCCGCGCGCCGAACTGCTGTTCATCGACGGCATCAAGTACATGGCCGAGGCCGAGCCCGAATCGCTGGACCTCATCATCGTGGACTCCACCGACCCGGTGGGCCCCGCCGAAGGCCTGTTCAACGCCGCGTTCTACGCCAGCTGCCACAAGGCGCTCCGCCACGGCGGCCTGCTGGTGCAGCAGAGCGAATCGCCGCTGGCCCACCTCGAACTCATCAAGTCGATGCGCGCCGCGATGCGCACCGCCGGCTTCAGCGCCGTGAAGACCCTGCCGTTCCCGCAGCCCTGCTACCCCACCGGCTGGTGGAGCTGCACCATGGCGCGCAAGGGCGGCGACCTCAGCGGCTTTCGCGAGCGCGGCGCGCTCAGCAAGAACTTCCCCACGAAGTACTACAACGCCGAGATCCACAAGGCCGCACTGGCCCAGCCGGAATTCATGCGCGAGGCGCTGGGGGAATAAGAGCCGGGACTGGAGAGGCGGCGGGACCGGGGATCCGGCAAAGCCGAACCTCGCGGCACCGCTGCTCATTCAGATCCCGGATCCCCGCTCCGGACCTGCCTTCAAAACAGCTTGCCGCGCACCTTCGGCAGCAGCAGCAGCGCCAGCGTCGCCAGCGGGCCGAACGGCAGCGAGAGCAGGAACCAGATCAGGCCGCTGCGGTTCTTGCCCTGTGCGAGGCCCGCGTTGATCAGCGCCAGCGTGCCCCAGCCGGCGAACCATGGTGCGCCGTCGGCGAAACTGGAAAAATGATTCACGGCATGTCCTCCGGCCCCTGTGTTGTGGAGCGCGCCGGGCGCGCTGATCGAACCGGCATCCTAACAACTCGCCCTCGGACAGGCCCGCCACGGCATCCCCTGGCTCAGACATCGTTCAGAGCATCCTCAACACCCGGCCGCTAAGCTGGCGGCCCCGTGATTGCTGGAGCACCCCATGCGTGGATGGCACTGCCTCGCCGTTGCCGGCGCCCTTTCGCTGCTCGCAGCCCCTGCGGCGGCGGCCGTGAAGCCAGCCGCTCCGGATGCGCCACCGGCCGCCGGCGACAGCGCTCGCGGGCAGGCGCTGCAGGCGTTCCAGCACGACCTGGTCAGCGTGCTGGCGTTGCGCGCCACCGCGCAACCGCTGCTGGGCGCGGCGCTGCTGGCCCGCCCGCTGCCGGACCAGCCGAAGACCAGCAGCTTCCACGCACTGATCAGCCGCGCCGCCGCGGCCCCCGATGCCGGCCCCGGCGTGCAGTGGGCGCGCCTCGCCGACTGCGACGCGAAGGCCGACGCCTGCCCGAACGCCAGCGCGCTGCGCAAGCTGGTGGAGCAGGCGCCGGACAACGCCGCGGTGTGGCTGCTCAAGCTGGGCCTCGACACCCGCGACATGAAAGCCGGTGCCGCGCGCGAAGACCTCGCCAAGGCGGCCGCCGCCAAGCTCTACGACGACTACACCGGCGGCAGCCTCACCGCGCTGGCCGGCGTGGTGGACGCACTGCCCCCACCGCCGGCCGCGCAGGGCGCAGGCGGCCCCGTCGGCGTGCAGGCGCTGATCGTGCAGGGCAACGCCAGGCTGCAGCCGCGGCCCATGCTGCCGGTGGTGGCCAAGCTGTGCGAGAACGCGGGCGACGATGCCGCGATCAAGGCCGACTGTCTCCAGCTCGGCAAGCTGCTCCAATGGGGTTCCAGCCCGCTGGCGCGCTCGCTGGGCCTGCACCTGCGCGAGGTGCTCGGCGACCCGGCCGCGCAGGCAGAGGCGCGGCAGCAGCGCCGCGACCTGGTCTGGCAGGTGCAGAACTACTCGCAGCTGGCGCTGCGCGCGCAGGACGATCCCGCTCTGGCACGGCAGCTGCTGGCGACCGCGAAGCAGGGTGGCACCGAGATGAGCCAGCTGATCACCGTGCTGCGCGCCAGCGGCGTCTCCGTTACCGCGCCCGGGAGCTGGCAACCGCCGGTGCCAGACGCCCCGGCCGCGGCGCACTCCCCATGACGGGCCGCAGCGGTTAGGCTTGGTCCACCTTTCGCGACAAGGGCGTACCCATGGTCACGACGCTGGTGGCGAGCAGCAAGGGGGGATGCGGCAAGAGCACGCTGGCGACACAGCTGGCGTCGCACTGGGCCCAGGCCGGGCAGCACACCGCCATCGCGGACGCCGATCACCAGGGTTCCAGCTACCGCTGGGCCACGCGCCGGCCCGACCACGTGCCCGGGGTACTGGGGCTGGAGGGCGGCCGCAAGGCGCTGCAGCGCGTGCCGCCGGACACGCAGCAGCTGCTGATCGACACCGCGGCCGGCTCGGGCGAGCGCGAACTCGAAGCCTTCATCGAGCGGGCCGACGTGCTGCTGGTGCCGGTGCTGCCGTCCAGCTTCGACCTCGACGCCACGATGCACTTTCTCGGCGAATTGCAGGCGATCAAGCGCATCAAGAGCGGCAAGCTGCCGGTGGCGCTGGTGGCGAACCGCCTCAAGCCCTGGACCCGTGCCAGCCAGGATGCGGTGGAACAGCTCGCCGCCGCATCGCCGTTCCCCGTCGTCGCCCAGTTGCGCGACAGCCAGGCGTATGTGCTGCTCGCCGCGCTGGGCAAGGGCATCTTCGACTATCAGTCCGAGCAGGTGCGCAGCCACCAGCAGGACTGGAAGCCGCTGTTGCGCTGGATCAGGCGCCAGACCGCCTGAGCACGCTGCGCCACCAACCCTACCGGAGTCCTCCATGCACGAACTGATCCTGCTGCGCCACGCCGAAGCCATGCCCGCCGAGGGCGGCGGCGACGACCGCCAGCGGCCGCTGAGCGAGCACGGCCGGCGCGAGGCACAGGACGCCGGCGCCTGGCTGGCACGGCACGGCGCGCGGCCATTGCGTGCGCTCTGCTCGCCCGCACGGCGCGCCGAGGAAACCGCGCAGCTGGCGCTCGCAGCGCTGGCCGATCCGCCGCCGCTGCAACAGGCCGGCGAGATCTACGACGCCACCCCAGGCGAGCTGCTGGCCCTGCTCGACCAGCACGCCGACGCGGGCACCGTGCTGCTGGTGGGCCACAACCCGGGCATCGAGCGGCTGGTGGCGCTGCTGGTGGAAGGCCGTTCGGACGAATTCCGCGGCATGCCGCCGGCCGGCCTGGCCGTGCTGCACCTCAGCAGCGGCCCGCTGGAGCCGGCCAGTGCGCGGCTGGATGCGTTCTGGTCACCACGCTGAATCGCCCGATAGATGGTTCGTGCCGAACATGGCGGAATCCGGTTGCGCAAAACTGGAACGCGTGGACTCCAGACCCGCGGCGCTTCGCCCTTCCCGCGCCCTGCGGGGTGCAAACGTTTGGGATAACTTCGACAATCCTCCCGGGGCGTGACGCCTCGCATTGTCCATCGTTCATGTCGTCTCGCTGGCTGCTGCTTCCCGTCCTGCTGCTCGTCACGCTGCTGCAAGGCTGCACGCTGAGCCGCGCCCAGATCCGCGAGGCTGGCGCCATCGTCGCCGCCAGCCCCGGCCGCGCGGACACCTGCCACCAGGCCGATCGTTGCGCCGCGCCCTCGCCCCTGCTGGAGGCCGCGCAGCAGGCGATCGCCGAGTCCACGCCCAGCCATCCGGTCAACGCCGTCACCCTGCTCGATGACAGCGAGGCCGCGCTGGTGGCACGCCTCAGCCTGATCCGCGCCGCCCGGCACAGCATCGACGTGCAGACCTATATCTGGGACGAGGACGACATCGGCCAGCTGGTGCTCAATGAGCTGGTGCGAGCCGCGCAGCGCGGGGTGAAGGTGCGCATCCTGGCCGACCAGCTGTTCTCCTTCAACGACCTCGGCCTGCTCGACCGGCTCGCGCGGGTCAGCCCCAACCTCGAGGTGAAGCTGTACAACCCGACCTTCCACGACGCGCAGACGCCGCCGCTGGAATTCGCCGCCGGCATCGCATGCTGCTTCATCAAGTTCAACCAACGCATGCACAACAAGCTGCTGCTGGTGGACGATGCCATCGGCATTACCGGTGGGCGCAACTACCAGAACCGCTACTTCAACTGGGACCCGGACTTCGACTATCTCGACCGCGACGTGATGGCCGGCGGCCCGGTGGGCAGGGAAATGGCCGACAGTTTCGCGCTGTTCTGGAACCATCGGCGCTCGGTGCCGCTGATCCGCCTACGCGACGTGAACCGGCGCATCCGCGACGACCGCGCGGCACCCGGCTGGCCCGCGCCGCGTTACACCGACCCGGCGCGGGTGGCGCGCGCCCAGGCCGAGGCGGAAGATCCCGACTGGCTCGCCGCCTGGATCGGCGACGATACCCTGCGCGTGAGCCAGGTGAACTACTTCAGCGACCTGCCGGCCAAGACCGACGAGCCGACCAAACGCAGCGCGCGCGAACTCACCGGCCGCCTGATGCGCATGGTCGCCGACGCCAGGCACGAGGTGGTGCTGCAGACGCCCTACCTGGTCCTCAGCAAGCGCGCGCAGGACATCTTCAAGCGCCTGCACAAGGAAAACCCGCCGCCCGACGTCATCATTTCCACCAACTCGCTGGCCGCCACCGACGCATTCGCGGTGTACGGGCTGTCCTACAAGCATCGCCGCCGCTACCTCACCGAATACGGCTTCCAGATCCACGAGCTGAAGCCGCACGCCGACAGCGCCGCCGAGGCCTGGGAGGAAGCGAACGAGGACCAGGCCGACGGCCCCAGCGGGCAACCCATCGCAACCACCGGCAAGCCGCGCAAACGCTTCCCGGGCAACGAGCGTCGCCCCGGCCTGTTCGGCAGCCACGGCGCGCGCAACCGCCCTGCTCCCCTGCGCAGCAATGGCCGCCGCTACAGCCTGCACGCCAAGTCGATGGTGGTGGACGACAGCTTCGCAATGGTCGGCTCGCACAACTTCGACCCGCGCTCCGACCACTACAACACCGAGGCCGGCGTGGTCGTCTACGACCCCCGCTTCGCCAGCGAGGTGCGCGCCTCCATCCTCGAAGACACCCTGCCGCAGAATGCCTGGACCATCGCCAAGCGGGAACCCACGATCCCGGTGCTCGGCAACATCAGCCAGGCCATCGGCAACCTCTCCTCGCGCCTGCCGCTGTTCGACCTGTGGCCGTTCCGTTACGCCACCAGCTACGAGATCAAGCCCGGCTGCACCCCGCTCGCTCCCGACAACCCGAAGTTCCGCGAGTGCTACACCCCGGTCGGCGACTTCCCCGACGTGGCGATCTCGCCCAAGCTGATCTACACGCGCCTGATCACGGCGTTCGGAGCGGGAGTGAAGGGGATCCTGTGAGGCAGCCCGTGTAGCACACAGCAGCCGCCTTGGTCCGCCACTCGCTCGGCCGACAGGACCCGGGAGGTCGCCCGGCCCGCGCCTGCGGTGACCCCGAGGCTTGCGCTCCGCGCCTCCGCTGCCTGCAACACTGGCCCCGCTGCCCGGAAGGACACGGACACCCGTTTCGCGACCGGCGACGCGGTTGGGCAAGACACGCCAAGACCGCCCCTGCCCGGCGGTTGCGACTCTGCGCGGAACTCGCGAGAGGCCCGTCGATCAATGCGCTCCCTCGCGCCGGCGCCGTCCGGCACCGTCCTTCGTGACCGTCCGCGCCCGGGGGAGAAAGGGCAGATTCCGCACCGACTTGCCGGCCTCCCCACCCCGAGGTGGCGGCCCGACGCCCCGCGGCCCGGTGCGGGTGGTGACGGGGCCCACCCCGTAAGTTGACGGCAAAATAATTTACGAATGTTTGACATTCGCAAGATCTTTGCGATACGTTCATGCGTCGATTCTCTCTAAATTCGACGTAATCAGAGAAAAATCAGGGTTTTGAGCGAATCATCCGCGGCTGTTCGAACCAGCGGAGTTTCGCAAGTTTTTGTCAATGCCCGGGAAGTCCGGGCCCCAATCCCCGGGGAGTTGTGAGATGAACCAACGTGAAAACCACCAGACGGGACCGCTGCGCCGCACTTCGCTGGCCATAGGCCTGGCCCTGTGCCTGTTCGGCGCGGGCGCGATGGCGCAGTCGACCACGGGCAGCATCTATGGCCAGGCGCAGGCGGGCGATACCGTGCTGGTCAAGAGCGATACCGGCGTCACCCGCCAGGTGACCGTGGATGCGGCCGGGCGCTATGTGTTCGATTCGCTGCCGCTGGGCAACTACACCGTGACCCTGCAGCGCGGCGGCCAGACCGTCGATTCGCGTGCGGACGTGACCATGCGCGTGGGTTCCGGTACCGAGGTTTCCTTCGGTGCGAACAATGTCCAGAACCTGTCGGCCGTGACGGTGACGGCCAACGGCCTGCCGAGCATCGACGTGAGCGGCGTGGACTCGCGCACCGTCATCACCTCCCAGCAGCTGGCCCGGCTGCCGCTGGCGCGCAACGCCGAGGCGATCGCCCTGCTGGCGCCCGGCGTGGTCTCGGGCAGCTCGCTCTTCGTCAACGCCCTGGGCGGCTCGGTGGTCTCGTTCAGTGGCGCCTCGGTGACCGAGAACGCGTACTACCTCAACGGATTCAATACCACTGATCCGCTGAGCGGCTTCGGCGGCATCACCCTGCCGTATGGCGCGATCGACCAGCAGGAAATCCTCAGCGGCGGCTACGGCGCCGCCTACGGCCGTTCCGACGGCGGCGTGATCAGCCAGGTCGGCAAGCGCGGCACCAACGAGTGGCACTTCGGCGGGCAGCTGCAGTGGACCCCGAAGGACCTGAACGCTGACCCGAAGAACTGGTACTACGTCAACAAGGACGGCTCCCAGGGCAAGCTGCGCCAGTACCGCAAGAACAACAAGTCGTGGACCACCACGGCGAGCGCCTACGTCGGTGGCCCGCTGATCCAGGACAAGCTGTTCCTGTTCGCGGCCCTCGAGGCGGAGCGCCGGCAGGGCGAGTCCACCGGTTCGAACGTGGCGCCGTTCGTCGACCACTACCGCTACGACAACCCGAAGTGGTACGGCAAGCTGGACTGGAACATCACCGACAGCAACATCCTCGAGGTGACCGCGGCGTCGAACAAGTCGTCGTACCAGGGCACCTTCAACGAGTTCGACTACGCCACCCTGACCGAGGGCGGCTTCAACAGCTACGACACGCACACCAAGAACGGTGCGGAGGTCTATTCGGCGAAGTTCACCAGCTACATCACGGACGACCTGACCGCCAGCGTGATGTACGGCAAGATGAAAGGCACCTGGTACAGCAACACGCCGGGCTACGATCCCACCTACCCGTACATCTTCGCCGCGGCCGACCAGAACCCGGATCTGAACGGCGGCCGGCCGATCACCAACAGCCAGACCGTCTCGACGATCAACCTGCCGGGCCATCGTTCCACCAACACCAACCTGCGCCTCGACCTGAGCTACCGGCTGGGCGACCACACCCTCACCGGCGGCATCGACAACCAGGACGTGAAGAACATCGACGGCGGCACCAAGTTCCCGGATGCCGGTCTCGGCTACGCCTGGGAATACAACACCATGGACGATGACCCCGATGCCTACATCATCGGTGGCCCGGGCACCGCGCAGCCGGGCGCCGACTGGCACAATTCGCCGTGGGTGGCCAACACCGGCTCGCAGCCGGGTGGCGATACCGGCTACTACGTGGCCCGCTACCGTTACCACGACAACGCCACAGTGCGCGTGAAGCAGCGTGCGCAGTACGTCGAGGACAGCTGGCAGGTCAACGACCGCTGGCTGCTCAAGCTCGGCCTGCGCAACGACCAGTTCACCAACTACGGCGCCGCCGGCAAACCCTATGTCCGCCTGACCTCGCCGCAGTGGGCGCCGCGCGTGGGCTTCAGCTGGGACGTCAACGGCGACTCCAGCTTCAAGGTCTACGGCAACGCCGGCCGCTACTACCTCGCCATGCCGACCAGCGTGGCGCTGCGTTCCGCCGGTTCCTCGCTGTACACCCGCGAGTACTACACCTACACCGGCATCGACGCCAATGGCATCCCGACCGGCCTGCACCCGATCGACACGTACCTGGGCTACGGCGCGCCGGTCTCGGCCAATGGCGAGTACGGCCAGCCGCGCGACCCGAAGACCTCGGCCTCGACCAACCTCAAGTCGGAATACCAGGACGAGTACATCCTCGGTTTCGACAAGAAGCTGGGCGACGCATGGGTGTACGGCGCCAAGGCCACCTACCGCAACCTGCGCAATGCGATCGACGACATCGCGGACAGCCCCTCGATCGTGGCCAAGATGAACAGGATGGGCATCGACCCGGCCACCTACGACGTCAGCCAGATCCCGGGCAGCATCCTGATCAATCCGGGCCATACCTCCTACTTCGACATTCCGAAGCTGGGCGGCGGCTACTACACCGTGCCGATGGACTGGAAGCAGGACTTCGGCTTCAACACCACGATGAAGCGCAAGTACTACGGCCTGAACCTGTACCTGGAGCACCCGTTCGACGGCAAGTGGTTCGGCAAGCTCGACTACCTGTACTCGCGCAGCTACGGCAACAGCGAAGGCCAGGTGCGCTCGGACGTCGGCCAGGAAGACGTGTCGGCGACGATGGACTGGGACTACGCTTCGCTCATGGACTACGCCAACGGCGCGCTGGCCAACGATCGCCGCCACCAGATCAAGGCCTACGGTTCGTACCAGGTCGCTCCCGAGTGGATGCTGTCCGGCAACCTCTCCATCGCCTCCGGCGGCCCGAAGACCTGCCTTGGTGCCTATGGTCCGAATGGCACCTACCCGGGCCTGGGCTACGGTCCGTACTACCACTTCTGCAACGGCAAGCCCTCGCGGCCTGGCGACCAGCGCCAGCCGTGGACCTACCGTCTCGACCTGAGCGCCGAGTACCGGCCGGAGTGGGCGGGCAAGAAGCTGGCCTTCAACGTGATGGTCTACAACGTGTTCGACAAGCAGACCACCACGCAGACCTACGCGGTCTCGACGAGCAGCAGCTACCTGCGTCCGTACAGCTCGATGACGCCGCGTTACGTCCGCTTCGGCGTGTCGTACGACTACTGATGTGCTGAAGCCACGCCCCCGTCAGCGGGAGCGGCAGGGAGACCGCCGGGGACAACCCGGCGGTCTTTTTTTGTGCGGTCCGGGCCAGCGCACCGCACGCCCCGCAAGTGCGGGAGGACGGCTACGGCGTCTGCGCGACCTGGCGGTCACCGCTGGTGAAGCGCATCGGCAGGTCGCCACTGAAGCCGTCCGGGTGATCGGCCGGCACCGCGAAGCGCCAGCCGCGCACGGTGGCCAGGGCGCGGGCATCGAGCACGGCGTCGCCGCTGCTCGCGGCCAGCGACGCGTCGGTGACGCGGCCGCTGCCGTCGATGCTGACATGCAGCAGCACGCGGCCATGCAGGTGGCCTTCCATCTGCGGCCACGACACCGGTGTTGCCGGCATCGAAACCGGCACCAGTTCCGGCGGCGGAGCGGCGGCTTCGGCCTGCGCGCTGGCCACCACCGGCGGCAGCACGGCGCGATGCGCCACCGCCATGGTGTCACGCGGCTGGCGCGCCGCATGGCGCTGCGCCGCGCGCGGTGCTGTGCGCATTCCGGCGCGGTGCGCCGCGGGAAGGTAGCCCGCCACGCGCTCGCTGGGGCCAGCCCAGCCGGTGCCCACGCCGCTCAGCCAGTGCGTGCCGGCGATGCCGACAGCCAGCGCGAGCAGGCTCAGGGAGGTGGTGGTACGCAGGCGCAACATGGCGCTCTTTATGCCTTGGCGTGGGCGAATCGCGGCTGAAGCGCCCCCCCGCCCGCGGGAAGGGGCTGAAGCTAGCGCTCCAGGATGGCGGTGACGCCCATGCCGCCGGCGGTGCAGATCGAGATCAGGCCGCGGCCCGAACCCTTCTGTTCCAGCAGCTTCGCCAGCGTGGCGATGATGCGCGCACCGGTGGCGGCGAAAGGATGGCCCACGGCGAGGCTGGAGCCATGCACGTTGAGCTTCGCCGGGTCGATCGCGCCCAGCGGCGCATCCAGGCCCAGCCGGTTCCGGCAGTAGTCGGCCGACTCCCACGCGCGCAGCGTGCACAGCACCTGGGCGGCGAAGGCTTCATGGATCTCGTAGTAGTCGAAGTCCTGCAGCGCGAGGCCGTTGCGCTTCAGCAGGCGCGGCACCGCCACGGTGGGCGCCATCAGCAGGCCCTCGCCGTGCACGAAGTCCACTGCGGCCACCTCGGCATCGCGGAACCAGGCCTGCACCTTGAGCCCGCGCTGCGCGGCCCAGCCTTCGCTGGCGAGCAGCACCGCGGCGGCGCCGTCGGAGAGGCCGGTGGAGTTGCCGGCGGTAAGCGTGCCCTGGCCCGAAGTCTTGTCGAACGCCGGTTTCAGCGCGGCGAGTTTCTCCAGCGTGGTGTCGGGGCGCAGGAAGCCGTCGCGCTGGACGCCGCGGAACGGCACGATCAAGTCCTTGAAGAAGCCGGTGTCATAGGCGGCGGCGAGCTTGCGGTGGCTGGACAACGCCAGTTCGTCCTGGGCCTGGCGTCCGATGTGCCACTGCTTCGCCATCTGCTCGCAGTGATCGCCCATCGACTTGCCAGTGCGCGGCTCGGCCACGCCGGGGAAGGAGGGCCTGAGCTCCTTCAGCGAGAAACGGTGCAGCGCGATCTTCAGCTTGTCCTGCAGGGTCTTCGCGCGGTTGATCGCCAGCAGGCGCTTGCGCAGGCGGGTGCCGTAGACGATCGGCACGTCGCTGGTGGTGTCCGACCCCGCGGCGATGCCGGCCTCGATCTGCCCCGCCGCGATCTTGTTCGCCACGATGATCGCATTGTCCAGCGAGGTACCGCAGGCGCGCGCCGTAGTGATGCCCGGCGTGGTGGGCGCAAGCCCGGAGGAGAGCAGCGCCTCCCGCGCGAGGTTCCAATCCGAGGCGTGCTTGATCACCGCCCCCAGCGCCACCTCGCCCAGCTCCACGCCGTGCAGGCCGTAGCGCTCGACCAGGCTACCCAGCACCTTCACCGACATGCCGAAATTGCCCACGTCCGCGTAGGCGGTGTTGTTGCGACAGAACGGAATCCGCACACCGCCGATCACGCCCACGCGCCGTTGCATCTGTTCCATGTCCGCGACGATCCAAAATGGAGGAACCTCGAGGCACCGCCATCCTGGCGGCTCCCCGAATCAGCGAATCCGGCACATGTCCGGCCCTGCTTCCGTCGACCCGGCGCGCTACCGCCTGGTCGCGTGCAGCACGTCCCTGAGCCGCTTGCACTGTCTGCAAGGCTAACCTGCCCCGCCGTATGGCGAAAGCGTGGCGCCGGGCGCGGCGGTGATCCGTTCACGAAATAGGCACGGGCGAGCCGCTTGTTAGAATGGCGGTTTCCCTCTCCCGGACCGCCCCGCCGTGGAAGCTTCCCAGCTGATCGCCCTGCCCATCGTGCTCGCACTGGAGACGCAGGCCGGTGCCAGGCCCCGCGCCAGCCTGAGCCGCGACGAGGCGGACGAACTGGCCGCGCTGGTCGCCACGGACCTGCACGCGCTGCTGCCGCAGGTGGCGCAGGCGCGGCTGGTGCTGGCCGGCGCACTGTTCGACCCCGTCGAACTGCTGCGCCCCGGCTTCCCGGTGTGGGCCACCCTGGACGAGCTGGGCCGCCGCGTTCCGCGCGCCGGCGTGGCGCAAGTGGTGGCGTTCGGCAGCCACGAAGGCCACATGCCGGCGCAACCGCTGGAGCCGTCGCCGCAATTCGCGGATGGCCCTATGCGGCTGCTGCCGCTGGCGCTGCTGGCCCCGGAAACCTTGGCCGAGGAGCTGGCCGGGCAGGTCGAGCTGCAGCTGGTGGGCCGCGGCGAGGCTGGCACGCGCACCGCCGACTGGCTGATGCGCACGCTGGACGTGCGGCTGGAGCACGCGCGCTACCTCAGCCGCAACGACCTTATGGCGCTCACCTGCGTGCAGTACGAACACGTCAACCTCGCGCCGCTGTGGATCCTGCTGGAAGCCGCCCTGCTCACGCCATACCGCGCCGAGGACGTGCTCAGCGCCCGCGGCCTCATGCTGCGCTACGAAGGCGGTCGCGTACTGGCGCAATCGCCCGCCGCGTGGCTGGCCGCGCAGGGCGGCGACGCCACGGAACGCGCGCACGACTTTGCCGGCATCGTGTTCGAACTGCGCCAGTACGCCGCCCTGCTGGACGCGCACGCCCTGCCGTTGCGCCTGCAGTCGGCGCCGGAGGGCGATGGTGGACCTGGCTGGCTGCTGGAAACCCTGGCGGCCGCCGATCCGGCCTGCGACACGCCGCGGCTGTATGCCCACGAGGCGCCCGGCCTCGGCGTGGTGGCGGTCACCGCGGCGCAACATGGCGCGGGCGGCCGGCCGCAGGTGCTCGCCCACGGCTACCCGCTGCAGCCGCAGGCGCTGGGGCCGCTGCTGGCCGCGCTGGCCGACCGCTGCGGCTGCGCCGCCGAGCTGCAGGCGCCGGGCCGCATCGTGCTGGACGGGCACGGCCGGCTCGCCGCACCGGCGATGCCACTGCACTGAGCCGCTTCCGGGTGGTACGTTGCGGGCGGCACGCGGGGCGATAACCGCCTGCACGAACCGTTCACACATCGGCGGGTGCAAACCGGTGGCCGGCGGGCGCATGATGAACCGTGCGCCAGGCACGCGGGGCCCTGGCGGCGGAAGCGGGTCCGGCCAATGGCCGGCCCGCCGACTCGAGAACCGGCAGGGAGGCGGTTTTCGAAACCACGCTACAGGGTCGGCGACCGATCGTTGCAGGCAGCGAAAGTGTCCACGGCAGTGCAGTCCACCGGCGGTGATGGGCCTGCTTCCGCATTTGCGCCGGAGCCGGCCGAACACGTGCTGCGGAACGCACCGGCGCTGCTCGCCTACATCGACACGGACTTGCGCTTCCGCTACGTCAGCGAGGCGTATCGCCGCTGGTTCGACGTCGATCCCGCGCAACTGGTCGGCCGCCGCGTCAGCGAGGCGCTGGACCAGCAGAGCTACCTCGCCGCCCGCGCCGCGCTGCTGCAGGCGCTTGGCGGCCAGCCGTCGCACTACGAGGGCGAGCTGGCCAGCGGCCCTGCGCGCCGCTACGTGCACGGGCATTTCCAGCCGGACCTCGACGCCGCGGGCCGCGTGCGCGGCGTTACCACCGTGTTCACCGACATCACCGAGCGGCACGCGCTGGAGCTGCAGCTGCGCGAGAGCGAGCAGCGCTTCTTCCAGGCCTTCCAGCACGCCGCGATCGGCATGGCCCTGATCCATCCGGACGGCCAGTTCATGCGCGTCAACGCCGCGCTTTGCGCAATGCTCGGCTACGCCGACACGGAACTGCTCGCGCACAACTGGCGCGACATCACCCATCCGGACGACCTGGCCGGCAGCGAGGCTTTGGCGCGCCAGCTGCTCGACGGCGGCCGCGAGGCCTATCGCACCGAGAAACGCTACCTACACCGCGACGGCCACACCGTGCACGTGCAGCTCAGCGTGTCGCAGGTGCGTGACGACGCCGGCCGGCTGCGCTACGTGGTCACCCAGGTGCAGGACGTCAGCCAGCGTCGCCACTTCGAGGACACCTTGTTTCGCGAACGCCAGCTGGCCGAGGCCACGCTGAACTCGATCGGCGACGCGGTGCTCACCACCGACCCCGGCCTGCACGTGACCTCGCTCAACCCGATCGCCGAGGCGATGACCGGCTGGAGCGCCAGCGAGGCCAAGGGCAGGCGCATGGACGAGGTGTTCCGGCTGCGCGACGCGGACAGCGGCGCGGAGCTAGCCAACCCGCTGCGCGAGGCGATCCGCCGCAACGCGATCGTCAACCTGTCCGGCAAGGCGGTGCTCGCCCACCGCAACGGCTTCGAGACGCCGATCGAGGACTCCGCCGCGCCGATCCACGACCACGCCGGCAACGTGATCGGCGGCGTGCTGGTCTGCCACGACGTCAGCGAAAACCGCGCGCTGGCGCTGAAGATGATCCACCTCACCCAGCACGATACGCTCACCGGCCTGCCCAACCGCAGCCTGCTGCCGGTGCGCATCGAGCAGGCGGTGCAACGCGCCGCGCTGCACGACCGCCGCTGCGCGCTGCTATACCTGGACATGGACCACTTCCGCCGCGTCAACGAGGCGCTCGGCTACGAAGGCGGCGACCAGGTGATGCAGGCGGTGGCGCAGGGCCTACGCGAAACGCTGCGCGAGGACGAGACGCTGTACCGCTACAACGGCGACGAGTTCGTGCTGCTGCTGCCGCGCGTGGACGAGGCCTGCGAAGCCACCGTGCTGGCCGAGCGGCTGCTGCGCCAGTGCGCGCGCGTCGCGCTGCCGGGCGTCTCGTCGCTGCAGGTCGGCGCCAGCATCGGCATCAGCGTGTTCCCCGACGACGCGGACGACGCCGACGCCCTGCTGCGCCACGCGGGCACCGCGATGTACGAAATGAAGGTGGCCGGCCGCGGCGGCTGGCGCCGCTACACCGCCGCGATGAGCGAGCGCGCCACCACGCTGCGCACCATCGAGGGCGCGCTGCGCGACGCGCTGGCGCACGATGCGTTGGCGCTGCACTACCAGCCGATGGTGGACGCGCGCAGTGGCCGCATCGTCGGCGCCGAGGCGCTGCTGCGCTGGCAGGTCGACGGCCGCGACGTCTACGTTCCCGACCAGTTCATCCCGGTTGCCGAGGACAGCGGCCTGATCGCCGAACTCGGCGAATGGGTGCTGCAGCAGGCCTGCATGCAGTCGAGGCAGTGGCGGCATCGCGGACGCGTGCTGCCGATCTCGGTGAACGTGTCGCCGCTGCAGTTCCGCCACGAGCGCTTCCAGCCGCATCTCGACGCGCTGCTGAATGCCTACGGCATCGGCCCCGGCCAACTGGAGCTGGAGCTGACCGAGCGCACCATGATGGCCGGCGGCGACGCAACCACCCGGGTGCTGCAACGCATCCGCCAGCACGGCGTGCGGCTTTCGCTGGACGACTTCGGCACCGGCTACTGCAGCCTGTCCTACCTCAAGCACTTCCCGGTCGACGCGCTGAAGATCGACCGCAGCTTCGTACATGACGTGACCGGCGACGCCGACACCGCCGCGATTACCGGCGCGATCGTCGCGATGGCGCGCAGCCTCGGCAAGACGGTGATTGCCGAAGGCGTGGAAACCGCGGCACAGGCGGATTTCCTGCGCGACGCCGGCTGCACCCTGCTGCAAGGCTTCCACTACGGCGCGCCGATGCCAGCCGCCGAACTGGAACGCTGGATGGCCGCGTCGGCGGCGTGAGCGGGCGAACTCCGCCCGACATGCCGTTCGCCCCCGGCACAGGCTCGCAGCGCAGACGCGGGGAATGGCCGTGGAGGGCCGTGTCTTGAGGAGCGAGGAAGTCGAAGGGCCGCGCCGGTGAGGGACGCCGCGACTGCGCTCGCCGTCGCAAGCCGCGCTCAGCGCGGGCGAAGTCTCCGGCCCTGCGCCATCGGCGCCCGAATCATTCAGAGCACCTGCTCGTACATCGCGTAATGGCAAAGGCGCATGCCCAGCCGCTCGTAGGTGGACTGCGCACGGCGGTTCTCCGTCTCCACGTACAGGCGCAGACTGGCCGCGCCGGCGGCACGGGCGCGGCGTTCGACCTCGGCGTAGAGCGCGCGGAACACGCCGTCGCGGCGCGCTTCTGGCGCCACGTACACACTCTGGACCCACCAGTAGTCGCCGTTGCGCCAGTCGCTCCATTCGAAGGTGACCAGCAGGCCGCCCACCGCCGCGCCGTCGCGCTCGGCGACGAGGTAGAAGCCGCGCTGCGGCTGCTCGAACACACCGCGCACGCCGCGCTCCAGCACCGCCGGATCGAGTTCCAGGCCTTCGGTCTCGCGCGCCATCGCCGCGTTCCAGGCGCACAGCGCGGGGATGTCGGCGACGGCGGCGGCACGGATCGACAGCGTCATCTTCGGTGTTTCCAGCAAGGGTCGGAGCGCACATCGTAGCGCGCACAGCCTTCACGTCCGGCCGCGTAAGGTCGATCGGGCAACGCGCTCACGCCAGTGTCGATGCGTCCCCGGCGATCCGTTCGCGACGATCCGATCGCGCTGATCTGTGCAGGAAACCGTCCTTGAACATCGGCAAACTCCCCGACCTGTTGCGGCTGCGCCGCTTGCGTGCGTTCCGCCGTCGCCGTGCCGCCGCACAGCGCTCGCGACGCGAACCGGAGCCGGCGCTGCGCGCGGAGCTATTCAGCACCGAGCAGATGGAGCGCCACGGGCGTGCGCTGGCCGCGCAGCACCGGTTGAGCCGTGGCCGCCATGCCGACCTGCTGCTGGCGCGACTGGCCGACAACGAGACCGTGCTCATCGACGCCTGCGAACGGCTCACTCCGGCCACGCGGCAGGGCCGCCGCATCACGCCCGCGGGCGAATGGCTGCTGGACAATTTCTACCTGGTCGAGGAGCAGGTGCGGATCGCCCGCCGCCACCTGCCCAAGGGCTATAGCCGCGAACTGCCGCGCCTCGCGCACGGGCCGTCGGCCGGGCTGCCGCGGGTGTACGACATCGCGCAGGAGGTGATCGCGCACGGCGACGGCCGCGTCGACATCGCCGGCCTGCGCCGCTTCGTCAACGCCTACCAGACGGCGGCGCCGCTGAAGCTGGGCGAGCTGTGGGCGATCCCGATCATGCTGCGACTCGCGCTGATCGAGAACCTGCGCCGCGTCGCCGCACGGGTGATCGCCGACTGGCGCGACCGCGGCAACGCCGCGCGCTGGGCCGAACGCCTCACCGCCGCCGCCGAGCGCGATCCCGCCGGAGTGGTGCTGGAGGTGGCCGACATGGCGCGCGCCAAACCGCCGATGAGCGGGCCGTTCGTGGCCGAGCTGTCGCGCCGCCTGCACGGCCAGGGCCCGGCGCTGGCGCTGCCGCTGGGCTGGATCGAACAGCGCCTCGCCCAATCGGGTCTCAGCGTCGAGCAGCTGGTGCAGCTTGAAGCGCAGCAGCAGGCGGCGGACCAGGTGTCGATCGGCAACAGCATCGGCAGCCTGCGTGCGCTGTCGGCGATCGACTGGCGCGCCTTCGTCGAGCACACCAGCCTGGTCGAGCGGGCGCTGCGGCAGGATCCCGCCGGCGTCTACGCGGCGATGGATTTCGCCACCCGCGACGACTACCGCCACGCGGTGGAACGGCTGGCGCGCCGGCACCGGCTGGACGAACGCGCGGTGGCCGAGGCCGCGATCACGCTGTGCCGCGACGCCGTCGACGAGGACGCGCCGCCGCTGCAGCGCCACGCCGGCCACTGGCTGATCGCCGCGGGGCGGCCGGCCCTGGAACGGGCGCTGGGCGTGCGCGCGCCACTGGGCGAGCGGCTGCGCCGGGGCTTCGACCGCGCGCCGCTGCCGATCTACCTCGGCCTGCTCGCCGTGCTCACGTTCGCGTTCGCGCAGCCGCTCCTGGCCACCGTGGCGCGCGACGCCTTTCCGTTGTGGGCGCTGCTCGCCGTCACGCTGCCGGCGGTGCTGGTGGCCAGCCAGCTCGCGCTCAGCCTGCTCAACTGGCTCGCCACGCTGAGCCTGCGGCCGCAGCGGCTGCCGCGCATGGACTACGCCGACGGCATGCCCGCCGAGGCGCGCACCCTGGTGGTGGTGCCCTGCCTGATCGGCGATGCGCACGACATCGACTCGCTCGTCGAGGCGCTGGAGGTGCGCTTCCTCGGCAACCGCGACGAGCGCCTGCACTTTGCCCTGCTCACCGATTTCAAGGACGCCGACGCGGAGAACCTACCCGCCGACGACGTGCTGCTGCGGCTCGCCCGGCTGCGCATCGAGGCGCTCAACGAGCGCCACGCCGACGGCGGCCTCGACCGCTTCTTCCTGCTGCACCGACCTCGGCGCTGGAACGCCGGCGAGCGCTGCTGGATGGGCCGCGAGCGCAAGCGCGGCAAGCTGGCCGACCTCAACGCGATCCTGCGCGGCCAGGGCGCGGGGCGTTTCCAGCTGGTCGCCGGCGACCTCGCCGCGCTGCCGCCGGTGCGCTACGTGATCACGCTGGACACCGACACCCAGCTGCCGCGCGACGCCGCCGCGCAGTTCGTGGGCACGCTGGACCACCCGCTCAACCGCCCGCACTACGACCCGCGCAAGGGCCGCGTCACGACCGGGCACGGCATCCTGCAGCCGCGCGTGGGCATCAGCCTGCCCAGCACCGCGCGCTCGCGCTACGCGCGGCTGTTCGGCAGCGACGCCGGCATCGACCCGTACACGCGGATGGTCTCGGACGTGTACCAGGACGTGTTCGGCGAGGGCTCGTTCATCGGCAAGGGCATCTACGACATCGACGCATTCGAGGCCTCGCTGGACGGCCGCTTCCCCGACAACCGCATCCTCAGCCACGACCTGATCGAGGGCTGCCACGCGCGCGCCGCCCTGCTCAGCGACGTGCAGCTGTACGAGGAGCATCCCGCGCGCTACCAGGACGACGTGCAGCGCCGGCACCGCTGGATCCGCGGCGACTGGCAGCTGCTGCCGTGGCTGCTGCCCTGGGCGCCGGCGGCGAACGGGCGCTGGCGGCGCAACGCGCTGGGCGCGCTGTCGCGCTGGAAGATCCTCGACAACCTGCGCCGCAGCCTGGTGCCCGCCGCCTTGCTCGTGCTGCTCGCGCTGGGCTGGCTGGCGGTGGTGCCGGTGCTGTCGTGGACGCTCGCGGTGCTGGCGATGGTGCTGGTGCCGCCGCTGCTGTCGGCGCTGCTGGAACTGGTGCAGAAGCCGCACGACGTGCAGCTGGACCAGCACCTGCGCGCCGCGTTTGCCGCCGCCGGCCAGCACCTCGGCCGTATCGGGCTGCATCTCGCCTGGCTGCCGCACGAGGCGCTGTACAGCTTCGACGCGGTAGTCCGCACGCTGTGGCGCATGCTGCTGAGCCACCGCCACCTGCTGCAGTGGCGCAGCTCCGCGGAAGTGGCGCGCGCCAGCCGCCACACCCTGGCCGCGGCGTGGCGGCTGCTGTGGATCGCGCCATGCCTGGCGCTGGTGCTGGGCGTGCTGCTGGGCGCCCTACGCCCGGCCGCGCTGCCGGTGGCCGCGCCGCTGCTGGTGCTGTGGCTGCTCGCACCCACGCTGGCGTGGTGGATCGGCCTGCCCCGACGCTCGCGCACGGCCGTGCCGAGCGCCGCGCAGCGGCAGTTCCTGCGCCAGCTCGCGCGCAAGACCTGGGCCTTCTTCGACACCGAGGTGAACGAAGCGCACCACTGGCTGCCGCCGGACAACATCCAGGAACAGCCGGTGGCGGCCGTCGCCCACCGCACCTCGCCCACCAACATCGGGCTGTCGCTGCTGGCGAACCTCGCCGCGCACGACTTCGGCTGGCTGGGTACGGGCCGCCTGCTGGAGCGCAGCGCGCACACGCTGGACACGCTGCAGGCGCTGCCGCGCCACCGCGGCCACTGGTACAACTGGTACGACACGCAGACCTTGCAGCCACTGCCGCCGCTGTACGTGTCGACGGTGGACAGCGGCAACCTCGCCGGCCACCTGTTCACCCTGCGCCCCGGCCTGCTGGAACTCGTCAACGAACCGGTGTTCCGCTGCGCTACGCTGCGCGGCCTGCGCGACGGCTGGCAAGTGCTGCAGGCCGCGTGGCCGCAGGGTGACATTGCCAGCGCACCGCTGCGCGAACTCGACGCCGCGCTGGCCGCGCCGCCGGCCAGCACCGGCGCCGCGCTGGCGTTGCTCGAACGGCAGCGCGACCACGCACAGGCGCTGCCGGCGCCGGACGAGGACGAGGCTGCGTTCTGGCGCGCTGCGCTGCAGGCGCAATGCCGCGAGCTGCTGGAGGAAACGCAGGCTTTCCACCTCGATCCGCCCGCGGACGACGACGGCGGCTTCCACGGCATACCCAGCCTGCGCCAGCTCGCCCGCATCGAGCCGCTATGCTGGCCGGGCACGGCGCAGGCCGAGCAGCGCCGCGAGCGGGCGCGCGAGCGCATCGCGCGCATCGAGCAGCTCGCGCAGCAGGCCGCCGCACTGGCGCAGATGGACTGGCGCTTCCTCTACGACGGCACGCGCGACCTCCTCGCGATCGGCTACAACGTGGACGAGCGCCGGCTCGATGCGGGCTACTACGACCTGCTCGCCTCCGAGGCGCGGCTGGCCAGCTTCGTGGCGATCGCGCAAGGCCAGCTGCCACAGGACAACTGGTTCACGCTCGGCCGCCTGCTCGCCACCAGCGACGGCGAGCCGGTGCTGCTGTCGTGGACCGGCTCGATGTTCGAGTACCTGATGCCGGCACTGGTGATGCCCGGCTACGAGGGCAGCCTGCTCGACCAGAGCTGCCGCGCCGCGGTGGCGCGCCAGATCGACTACGGGCGCCGGCTCGACCTGCCGTGGGGCGTGTCCGAGTCCGGCTACAACGCGTTCGACGCCCACCTGAACTACCAGTACCGCGCGTTCGGTGTGCCGGGGCTGGGGCTGAAGCGCGGGCTGGGCGACGACGTGGTGATCGCGCCCTACGCCAGCATGCTCGCCGCGATGGTGGCGCCCGCGGCCGCCGCGCGGAACCTGCAGCAACTCGCCGCGCGCGGACTGGCCGGCCGCTACGGCATGTACGAGGCGCTGGACTGCACGCCGGCGCGCGCGCCGCGCGGCCAGGACAGCGTGGTGGTGCGCTCGTTCATGTCGCACCACCAGGGCATGGGCCTGCTGGCGCTGGACCACGCCCTGCTCGACCAGCCGATGCAGCGGCGCTTCGCCGCCGACCCCCAGTTCCGCGCCACCAGCCTGCTGCTGCAGGAACGCGTGCCGCGCACCGCGGCGGAATACCTGCACGCCACCGGCTTCCCCGAACTGGCCGAAGGCCTGCGTACCGCCGAGGCGCGGCTACGCGTGTTCATCGACCCGAACCGGGCGCGCCCCGCGGTGCAGCTGCTGTCCAACGGCCGCTACCACGTGATGGTGTCCAGCGCCGGCGGCGGCAGCAGCCGCTGCCGCGAGCTGGCGGTGACGCGCTGGCACGAGGATGTCGTGCGCGACCACTGGGGCATGTTCGGCTACCTGCGCGACGTGGCCAGCGGCGCCTACTGGTCGGTGGCGCACCAGCCGGTATGCCGCAAGACCGAGCTGTACGAGGCGATCTTCTCCGACGCCCGCGCCGAGTTCCGCGTGCGCGAGCGCGATTTCGACGCGCACACCGAGATCGTGGTGTCGCCGGAGGACGACATCGAGCTGCGGCGCACCCGCCTCACCAACCGCGGCCGCAGCCGCCGCACCATCGAGCTGACCACCTATGCCGAGGTGGTGCTGGCGCCGCCGCTGGCCGACGCGCTGCATCCGGCCTTCAGCAAGCTGTTCGTGCAGACCGAGCTGCTGCCCGAGCTGCAGGCCATCGTCTGCAGCCGCCGCCCCCGGGCCGCCGGCGAGGCGGTGCCGTGGCTCTGCCACCTGCTCGCGGTGCACGGCGCCGACGTGGCGGCGATCTCCTACGAGACGGACCGTGCGCGCTTCCTCGGCCGCGGCCGCGAACCGGCGCGGCCGCGCGCGATGGACCAGGAGGCGCTGTCCGGCAGCGCGGGCGCGGTGCTTGATCCGGTGGTGGCGATCCGCGTGCGCATCGCGCTGGAGCCGGAGCAGTCGGCCACGCTGGACGTGGTCACCGGCATCGCCGACAGCCGCGCGGCCTGCCTGCGGCTGATCGGCAAGTACCGCGATCGCCACCTCGCCGACCGCGTGTTCGACCTCGCCTGGACACACAGCCAGGTGCTGCTGCGCCAGCTCAACGCCAGCCTGCCCGAAGCGCAGCTGTACGAGCACATGGCCACCGCGATCCTCTACCCCAACGCCATGCTGCGCGCGGACAGCGGCGTGCTGGCGGCGAACCGCCGTGGCCAGAACGGACTGTGGGGCCAGGGCGTATCCGGCGACCTGCCGATCGTGCTGCTCAGCATCGCCGACCCCGCACGCATCGAGCTGGTGCGCCAGCTGCTGCAGGCGCATGCGTACTGGCGGCTGAAGGGGCTGGCGGTGGACCTGGTGATCTGGAACGAGGACCGCGCCGGCTACCGCCAGGAACTGCAGGACGCCATCCTCGGCCTGGTTTCCTCCGGCAGCGAGGCAGCCCTGCTCGACCGCCCCGGCGGCATCTTCGTGCGCTCCGCCCAACCGCTCTCAGGCGAGGACCGGCTGGTGATGCTGGCCGCCGCGCGCATCGTGCTGGCCGACCACCGCGGCAGCCTCGCGGAGCAAGTGCAGCGCCGTCGCGTGGAAGCCACCCTGCCGCCCGCCGTGCCGGAATGGGCGCGGCGCGGCGCACCGGCCGCGCCGCCCGCGAACGCCGCGCTGCCGCAGCTGCCGCCGGGCCACTTCACCGCGGACGGACGCGAGTACGTGATCGTGCTCGATCCCGGCCGGCCCACACCCGCGCCCTGGGCAAACGTGCTGGCGAACCCCGGCTTCGGTACGGTGCTCTCCGAAAGCGGCAACGCCTACACCTGGAGCGAGAACGCGCACGAGTTCCGCCTCACGCCGTGGCACAACGATCCGGTGGGCGACGGCGGCGGCGAGGCGCTGTACCTGCGCGACGAGGACAGCGGCCAGGTCTGGTCGCCCACGCCGCTGCCCTGCCGCGGCAGCGGTCGCTACGTGACCCGCCACGGCTTCGGCTACAGCGTGTTCGAGCATGTCGAGGACGGCATCCGCAGCGAGCTCACGGTGTACGTCGCAGCCGACGCGCCGCTGAAGTTCTGCACGCTGAAGCTGCGCAACGATTCCGGCCGCGCGCGCCGGCTGTCCGTCACCGCCTGCGTGGAATGGCTGCTCGGCGACCTGCGCGAGAAATGCGCGATGCACGTGGTCACCGAGCCGGAGCCGCGCAGCGGCGCGCTGCTGGCGCGCAACGCCTACAACACCGAGTTCCCCGGGCGCGTGGCCTTCCTCGACATGGACGCCGCCGAGCGCAGCGTCACCGGCGACCGCGGCGAGTTCATCGGCCGCAACGGCAGCCTCGCCGCGCCCGCCGCGCTGGGCCGCGCGCAGCTCTCCGGCCGGCTCGGCGCGGGGCTGGACCCCTGCGGCGCGATGCAGGGCCGGCTCGCACTGGACGACGGCGAAGAGCGCAGCGTGACGATCCGCCTCGGCGTTGGCCGCGATGCCGCCGATGCCGCCGCGCTCGCGCAGCGCTGGCGCGGCGCCTCTGCCGCTGCGGAGGCGCTGGAGCAGGTGCATGCGCAATGGCGGCGCCTGCTCGGCGCGGTGCAGGTGCGCACCCCCGAGCCGCAGCTCGACGTGCTCGCCAACGGCTGGCTGCCCTACCAGGCGCTGGCCTGCCGCGTGTGGGCGCGCAGCGGCTACTACCAGTCGGGCGGCGCGTTCGGCTTCCGCGACCAGCTGCAGGATTCGATGGCCTTGCTGCACGCCGCGCCGGAGCTCGCGCGTAGCCAGCTGTTGCTATGCGCCGCGCACCAGTTCCCCGAGGGCGACGTGCTGCACTGGTGGCACCCGCCGCTGGACCGCGGCGTGCGCACGCGCTGCTCCGACGACTACCTCTGGCTGCCGCTGGCCGCGGCGCGCTACGTGCTGGCCAGCGGGGACCAGGGCGTACTCGACGAAACCGTCGGCTACATCGAGGGCCGCCCGCTGCACGCCGACGAGGAGTCGTATTACGACCTGCCGCAGCACTCGTCGCTGGCCGAGCCGCTGTACCGCCACTGCGTGCGCGCGATCGAGCTGGGCCTCGCCCAGCGCGGTCCGCACGGCCTGCCGCTGATCGGCAGCGGCGACTGGAACGACGGCATGAACCGCGTGGGCGAGCGCGGCATCGGCGAGAGCGTGTGGCTGGGCTGGTTCGAGTGCGCGCTGCTGGCCGACTTCGCCGAAGTCGCCGCGCTGTGCGGCGACGGCGCGTTTGCGCAACGCTGCCGCGACGCGATCGCCCTGCTGCGCGAGGCGCTGGAACGCCACGCCTGGGATGGCGCCTGGTACCGCCGCGCCTGGTTCGACGATGGCACGCCGCTGGGTTCCAGCCGCAACGAGGAATGCCGTATCGACTCCATCGCGCAGAGCTGGTCGGTGCTCTCCGGCGCCGGCGAGCCCGAACGCCAGCGCCAGGCGATGGAGGCGCTGGACCGCCACCTGGTGCGCCGCGACGCCGGCCTGGTGCAGCTGCTCGATCCCCCGTTCGACAAATCCAGCCTCGACCCCGGCTACATCAAGGGCTACCTGCCCGGCGTGCGCGAGAACGGCGGCCAGTACACCCACGCCGCGATCTGGGCCGCGATGGCCTTCGCCCGGCTCGGCGACGCCGCGCGCGCCTGGGAACTCGCGCGGATGATCGCCCCCGTCCGCCACGGCGAGGACGCCGTACAAGTGGACACCTACAAGGTGGAACCCTACGTGGTCTGTGCCGACGTCTACGCCGTGCCGCCGCACACCGGCCGCGGCGGCTGGAGCTGGTACACCGGCTCCGCCGGCTGGCTGTACCGGCTCCTGGTCGAATCCCTGCTCGGCCTGCGTCTCGAGGCCGGCAGGCTGCGCCTCGCCCCGCTGCTGCCGCCGGAGTGGAACGGCTTCGAACTGGACTACCGCCGCCGCGGCACGACGTACCGCATCCGCGTGCGCCAGTGCGAAGCGGGCATGCCGGGCAGCGTGCAGCTGGACGGCGTGCCGCAGCCCGACGGCCGCATCGCGCTGGCCGACGACGGCGCCGAGCACCAGGTCGAGATCGAGCATCCGCGCGCGGGTTGAGCCGCCGCCCGCTCCTGGCGACTCAGCGATCGAGCGGGCTCAGCACGCCATGCCCGCCGCGGTTCAGCACGTGGGTGTAGATCTGCGTGGTGGACACGTCCTTGTGGCCCAGCAATTCCTGGATGGTGCGCAGGTCGTGGCCCGCTTCCAGCAGGTGCGTGGCGAAGCTGTGGCGCAGCGTGTGCGCGGACAGCGGCTTGGCGATAACCGCCGCCAGCCGCGCCTGTTTCAACGCACGCGCCAGGATCGCATCGCCGAGTGGTGACGCCGCCCGCAGCCGTCCAGCGGATCGGCGGAGCGCTTGCCGAAGGAAACACGAACTGCCAACCGAAATCTCGCCCCGCCTGCGGGTACTTGCGCGACAGCGCGTGTGGCAGCCGGGTTTCGCCCAGGCCGGCAGCCAGATCGCCGAAGTGCAGCAGGCGCGCCCGCTCGATCTCGCGCCGCAACGGTTCCACCAGCGAACGCGGCAGCATCGTGTGCCGATCCTTGTCGCCCTTGCCCTCGCGCACGGTGATCTCGCCGCGCTCGAAATCCACGTCCTTCACCCGCAAGCGCAAGCATTCCATCAGCCGCATGCCAGTGCCGTAAAGCAGGCTGGCGATTAGCCACGATCGTCCATCCATCGCCGCCAGCAGGCAGTGGACCTCGTCGACGGACAGCACCGTGGGCACTCGTCGCGGCCGCTTGGCGCGCGTCACGCCATCCAGCCACGGCAGCTCAACCCCAAGCACCTCGCGGTACAGGAACAGCAGGGCGGACAAGGCCTGGTTCTGCGTGCTTGCGGCCACTTGGCACTGCACTGCCAGTCGCGACAGGAACTGCTCCACTCCCGCCGCTCCCATGTCGCACGGGTGCCGCTTGCCGTTGGCCAGAATGAAGCGGCGGATCCAGCCCACGTAAACATGCTCGGTGCGTAAGCTGTAATGCCGCGTGCGCAACACCCGCCGCACCTCGTCCAGCAGGCGCGGCATACGAGCCGGACCGGCTTTGTGCATATCCCACATTTCGGGTCGATAACCCATAACGACCTCGTTTTGCGCGATATGCACGGGAGCCTGCACCGGCCACGCGCTCTGCGGAAGTCAGCCAAGCATCTGATTTGGCGTAGGATTCCCCGGCTTGACCGGTACCTGTCGATGATGGAGCATCCGCGCTTATCCCCCGGATTCGGGGACTACTAAGCGTTAGCCGGTCATGATCCCCATCACTCAAAGAACCAGAGATATTGTCTTTCGTGCCGGCATTGCGCTCTTTCTTCTGGGCGGGGCTCTGGTGCTCTGGTCGTTTCCACGCTTCAATGATTTACCAAACTTTTTGCGCATAGCCGTCCTCATCCCAATCACGAGTTCGTATGCCATGCTCCGCATCGACCTGTACCGCAACTGGAGTTCTGTCAAAGGCATCGCTCGCGGCTACGCAATCGGAGCACTCATAGGGCCGCCGCTGCTCGTCATAGGTTCCCTTGCTTGGCTTCTCGCCGCACCCACTGCACGCGGCTAACAACTCGTTCAAAGCGGACGGCTGCGCCGCCGCTTAACTCCGGCGTTAGGCCTCACGGGGGAGATTTGTGGGACTCAGACAAAGGGCTTCGGTCTTAGCTCCGATAGTCACTCGAAAAGCGCGTGAATGGTTTTGGCTCGTGCGTTTACTGGTCGGCCTCCTGCTCGCCTTCTGCGCTCTTGCTTGTGGCGCATTCTCAAGCGTCCTCATCTTTGCACCACCGCCCAAAAACCCGCCGCTTGCTAGGTGCTTCGGCATCGTGATGGTCTTGGTGTGCATGTGGGTCTTGTCGCTCGGATTTCGTCTGATCGCTAATCGCCCAAACTACGGCGGCTTGCTTTCTCCGTTGCTACTTCGTTTTGTCGCGGTGTACATGGCAGCCATGCCAATATTTCTCATTGTTACCGGCCGCGATGCTTCATGGTCGTTGCTTCAGCAGCTACAGGCTGGCCTCTCCATCCTTGGGTCCGCCGGCATGTGGAGGCTGGCGGCGTGGCGCAAGGCGTCATGGTTCAAAGCGTGAGGTCTAACATCTCATTCGAGGCGGACGGCTACGCCGCCGCTCAAATCCAGCGCTAGGCCATCGATATGCACCTGATATTAATCGATATTATATTTTCCATCGTCGGCGGCTTGTTCGTGGCATACGGAGGCGCACTTCTCGTAGCCATCTGGTTTGCTCCATCACTAAAGAAGCAAGTGTTACTTCATCCTCGACTGTGGGGCGACATCCCGGAAGACGGGATTGCTGCCACTACACAGGCGCTGTTCTATTTACTCTTAGGTGCATATCTCACATTTTCCTTCCTTGGCTTCCGCGTGGTGAGCTTCGTCCTATTTGTTCCTTTCGTAGTATGCGCCGTCATTAGGTTTAGGCAACGCCTTAATCATCACAATGGCGGGTGACAGATCTAACAACTCATCCAAGGCGGGCGGCTTCGTCGCCGCTTAATTCAGGCGTCAGGCCCAATGTCGACTCTTCGCCACCTAGCGATCATCTACTCGTCGGCCGTCATTCTTTCAGCTGGCATAGCGCTATACCTCGACTTGTCGTTGCTCCACTCGGCGCGCGGCGACGTGTTTCCTGATCTTCCTTCTTTCGTCGTGGCCCTACCTTCGTCCCTATCTCTCATCGCCGTGTACGACACGTGGCCGGGCTTCTTTTCCAAGCCTTTCGCTAAGACTGGCTGGATCACGTTCTGCGGTCTGGCACAGGCGGCGTTGCTGCTCGCGCTAACGCGTCGACGCCCGCCCCGGCCCAACAAATCGTCCAAGCCGCGTGCACCGCGCGCCGCTTAACTCCAGCGTGCATGCCCACGAATGGCCGGCCGCGCTATACGCACTGGGCCGGAGCGACTTCGCCCGCTACGATCCGTAGGGCAATGTGCTACTGGACTCGCGGAACCTTGCGTCCACGCCGGCAGCGGGCTCGGCGCTGTGGGGCGGTCCGATCGCCCCGCACTTTTGGGGAGAACGTAGGCAGCACCGTCCTGCACACCCTTGCCGTGGAGATCAGGGATCATGCGGAAGCAGGAGCCTGACCGGTGCCGGGACCAGCCCGGACTCACCCATTTCAGGAGCAGCCATGTTCGACCACGTGGTCTTTGGCGTCAGCGACTACGCCGCCAGCAAGGCGTTCTTCCTCAAGGCGCTGGCGCCGATCGGCATGGCTGTGGTTGCGGAGGGGCCGCTCGGCGTCGAGCTCAGCGCGGACGGCAAGGTTTCGCTGTGCCTGTTTCCCACTGCGGAAAAGCCGGCGCACCTGCACCTGGCGTTCGTGGCCGAAAGCCGCGAGCAGGTCGAGGCCTTCCATCGCGCGGCGCTGGAGGCGGGCGGCACGGATCATGGCGCGCCCGGGCTGCGCCCGGACTACAGCGGGAAATACTATGCGGCCTTCGTGATCGGGCCGGACGGGCACAACATCGAGGTGGTCTGCCACGAGCCCGAGGATTGAGCATCCGTCCTGGCGGGCATCCGCCCGCTGCGCGGTTTCACGTCGCTCGATGCCAGCGGCGGGATTTCCGGGGAACCCGAGGTAGCCGCACCCATGAGGAGAGCCGCATGAACCTTGCCAGTCAACTCTTCGCCGTGCTGGCCGCCGCGCTGCACGTGCTGTTTTTCTGCATGGAGAGCCTCTGGTTCATGCAGCCCAGGGTGCACCGGCGTTTCGGCGCCGCCACCGTGGCGGACGCGGCGGCATGCCGTGCGTTCGCTTTCAACCAGGGTTTCTACAATCTGTTCCTGGCGGTCGGCATCGTCGCGGGCGTCGCCATGCTCCACCTGGGCGGCAACGCCGTGGTCGGCCAGACCCTGGTGCTGTTCTGCTGCACCTGCATGGTGGCCGCCAGCCTGGTGCTGGTTGGTTCGGCCGGCCGCCGCATGTGGCGCGCCGGCTGCATCCAGGGGTTGCTTCCGCTGCTCGCCTGGTTTTTTTGGCTGGTGTCTTGAATCTTCATTCCGACGGCAACGCGTGATCGCCCGACTCGAACGCATTGATCCCATCTCCGGTCCAGCGTTCGCCGGCGCCCAGACCGCGAAGACTGCCGCCGGATATCTGGTGGCATTGCGTGCACCGGGCCCGGACCGCTGTCGCGCCGGCGGCGGCAGGCATTGAATCCACGGAAGCCCATCGTCATGCCCAACACCTTCCTGCTCCACCTGCGCCACAACTGGCCGCTCGCAGCGGCGGCATGCGTGCTGGCCGTCCTCGTTGCCGCTGCATTGCTCACCGGTGTACTGCCGACGAACCAGGGCAGCATCCGGCGCTCGCTCGAGCCCGCCGCGTACTGGCGCTGGCTGCGCCGCCTCTCCGGCTTGCTGCTGCTTTGCGTGGCGGTGCTGCTCGGCTCGTACTGGCTCGGCAGCTAGCAGCGCGAAGCGGCATCGACAGCCGGCTCGCGCCATCGACTCCGCTCCCCTAGCATGTTTTATGCGCGAGCTTCACCCCGCGCCCGGCAAGCTGGGCGGTGACATGGTTCGCGCACGCAGCATCGTATGGGCGCCGGCCGTCGCTGCGCATTCCCCCCTCGGCGCACCCCACCAACCTGGAGCACACCCCGGCTCATGACGAACCCCGCTTCCGATGCCCTGGTTTTTTTCGGCGCCACCGGCGACCTGGCCTACAAGCAGATCTTCCCAGCCCTGCTGGCGATGGTGGCGCGCGACGGGCTGGACGTGCCGGTGATCGGCGTGGCGCACGCCGGCTGGTCGCTGGAGCAGTTGCGCCAGCGCGCGCGCGACAGCGTGGCGGACGCCGCGAAGAAGGCCGGCAAGAGCGTGGACGAGACTGCGCTTGCGAAGCTGTCCGCGCGGCTGCGCTACGTCGACGGCGACTACAACGATGCAGCCACCTTCACCCGGCTGAAGCAGGCGCTGGGCGATGCGAAGGCGCCGCTGCACTACCTGGCGATCCCGCCCTCGCTGTTCGGCACGGTGGTGACCAGCCTCAAGGCGGCCGGCTGCGCGGACGATGCGCGCGTGGTGGTGGAGAAGCCCTTCGGCCGCGACCTCGCCTCGGCGCAGGCGCTGAACCGTACGCTGCATGCGGTGTTCCCGGAGCACTCGATCTTCCGCATCGACCACTACCTCGGCAAGGAGGCGGTGCAGAACCTGCTGTACTTCCGCTTCGCGAACAGCGTGCTGGAGCCGGTGTGGAACAACCGCTACGTAGACCGCGTGCAGATCACCATGGCCGAAGAGTTCGGCGTGGACGGCCGCGGTGGTTTCTACGAGGGCGTCGGCGCGATCCGCGACGTGCTGCAGAACCATCTCCTGCAGGTGACCTCGCTGCTGGCGATGGACGCGCCGATCGGCAGCGATCCGGCCGCGCTCAACGCCGAGAAGCTGCGGCTGTTCCGCGCGATGCGTCCGCTTGCGCCGGCGGACGTGGTGCGCGGCCAGTTCCGTGGCTACCGCGAAGTGCACGGCGTGGCGGCGGACTCCGACGTGGAGACCTTCGTGGCGCTGCGCCTCGCCATCGACACCTGGCGCTGGTCGGGCGTGCCGTTCCTGATCCGCGCCGGCAAGAAGCTGCCGCTCACGACCACCCAGGTGATGGTGGACATGAAGGCGCCGCCGCTGTCGGTATTCGACGCAATCGGCGCGCCGCAGTCGAACTACTTCCGCTTCCGGCTCAGCCCGCAGGTGGTGATCGCCGAGGGCATGCGGGTGAAGCGTCCCGGCGAGGCGATGCAGGGCGAACCGGTGGAGTTGATCGTCCACCACCACAGCGGCGTGGAGATGGAGCCCTACGAGCGCCTGCTGGGCGATGCATTGCGCGGCGACAACTCGCTGTTCACCAGCGACGCGTGCGTGGAGGCGGCGTGGCGCGTGGTGGACGGCGTGCTCGGCCACCAGGACGCGGTGCGCCCGTACGAACCCGGCAGCTGGGGCCCACCCGAGGCGGCCGCGCTGGCCGGCGACGAGGGCTGGCACGATCCGCAGCCGGAGGCCCCGCCGCCATGCTGATCGACACCGCCGCGCCCGAGCCGCTGGTGTTCCTGCTGGATGTGGACGACACCTTGCTCGACAACGACCGCTTCGCCGCCGACCTCGGCGCCGAACTGGAGCGCAACTTCGGCACCGCCGAGCGCGAGCGCTACTGGGCGATCTACGCGCAGCTGCGCGACGAGCTGGGCTACGCCGACTACCTCGACGCCCTGCAGCGCTTCCGCAGCGGCCTGGACAACCACCCCGCCCTGCTCGCCATGTCGGGCTACGTGCTGGACTACCCGTTCGAACTGCGGCTGTTTCCCGAGGCACTGGAAACCGTCGCCCACCTGCGCACGCTGGGGCGGCCGGTGATCCTCTCCGACGGCGACGTGGTGTTCCAGCCGCGCAAGGTCCGCCGCGCCGGGCTGTGGCAGGCGCTCGATGGCGACGTGCTGATCTACCTGCACAAGCAGCACATGCTGGAAGCCATGCAGCAGCGCTATCCCGCCGCGCACTACGTGATGGTGGACGACAAGCCGGACATCCTCGCCGCGATGAAGCACCAGCTCGGCGCCCGCCTCACCACCGTGTGGGTGCGCCAGGGCCACTACGCCGAGGCCGCGGCGGACCGCCACGTCGAACCCGCGCCCGACCTCGTCATCCCGCACATTTGCGCACTGCAACAGCGTAAGCTTGAAGACTTCCTGCCGAACGCGGCCCATGTCGCGACGGCCTGACCCAAACCCACGACCAAGCGCCCCCGGAGCCCGCATGAAAGCCACCCAGCAGTTGCATGATCTCGGCCAGAGCCTGTGGCTGGACAACATCACCCGCACCCTGCTCGACGACGGCACGCTGGCGCGCTACATCGCCGAGTATTCGGTCACCGGCCTCACCTCCAACCCCAGCATCTTCGACGCCGCGATCGGCGGTGGCGACGCCTACGACGCCGGCATCCACGCCAAGTCGCTGGCCGGTCTCGAAGGCGAGGACCTGTTCATGGAGCTGGCGCTGGAAGACCTGCGCCGCGCCGCCGACTTGTTCAAGCCGGTGTTCGACGCCACCCGCCAGGTCGATGGCTGGGTGTCGATGGAAGTGTCGCCCCTGCTCGCCGCCGACACCGACGGCACCATCGCGGCCGCCGCCGCGATCCACGCGCAGGCGCAGCGGCCGAACCTGTACGTGAAGATCCCCGGCACCCCCGAGGGCATTCCCGCGATCGAGGAGGCGATCTTCCGCGGCATCCCGATCAACGTGACCCTGCTGTTCTCCTGCGAGCAGTACCTGGCCGCCGCCGGCGCCTACCTGCGCGGCATCGAGCGCCGCGTGGCCGCAGGGCTCGATCCGCACGTCGCCTCGGTGGCGTCGCTGTTCATCAGCCGCTGGGACGTGGCCGCCAACCCGCAGTTGCCGGCGGACCTGCACAACCAGCTCGGCATCGCAGTGGGCAAGCAGAGCTACCGCGCCTACCGCCAGCTGCTGGCCTCGCCGCGCTGGCTGACGCTGGCCGCCGCCGGCGCGCGTCCGCAGCGCCTGCTGTGGGCCAGCACCGGCACCAAGGACCCGAACGCGCCCGACACGCTCTACGTCGACGCGCTGGCCGCCCCCGACACCGTGGACACCATCCCGGAAAAGACCCTGCACGCGGTCGCCGACCACGGCAAGCCGGGCGCAGTGCTACCGGTGGACGGCGGTGATGCCGAGGCCGTGCTGGCGAAGATCGCCAAGGCCGGCGTGGATCTCGACGCGCTGGCGCTGAAGCTGCAGCAGGACGGCGCGGAGGCCTTCGTGAAGTCGTGGAAGCAGCTGCTGCAGCGCATCGCCGACAAGCAGGCCGCGCTGGCGGCCAAGGGCCGGGAGCCCATCGCCCGATGAGCCGCGCCGACCTCACTTTGCTGCCCGAGTGGCAGGCCCTGCAGCAGCACTGCAACCAGCTGGAGACGCGCCACCTGCGCGAACTGTTCGCCGCCGATCCACAACGCGGCGAGCGGCTCGTCGCCGAAGCGGCGGGCCTGTACTTCGACTACTCCAAGCAGCGCGTGGACGACGAGGCGCTGCGCCTGCTGCGCGCCCTGGCCGCGGCGCGCGACCTCAAGGGCCGCATCGCGGCGATGTTCCGCGGCGACCGCATCAACGCCACCGAGAACCGCGCCGTGCTGCACGTGGCGCTGCGCGCGCCGCGCGGCGAGAAGATCCTGGTGGACGGCCATGACGTGGTGCCGGACGTGCACGAAGTGCTGGACCGCATGACCGCGTTCGCCGACGCGGTGCGCAGCGGCAACTGGAAGGGCCACAGCGGCAAGCCGATGCGCAACGTGGTGAGCATCGGCATCGGCGGCTCCGACCTCGGCCCGGTGATGGCCTACGAAGCGCTGCGCCACTACAGCCGGCGCGACATGACCTTCCGCTTCGTGTCCAACGTGGACGGCACCGATTTCGCCGAGGCGGTGCGCGACCTCGACGCCGCCGAGACGCTGTTCATCGTCTGCTCCAAGACCTTCACCACGCTGGAGACGCTCAGCAACGCGCATGCGGCGCGGGCGTGGTGTCTGAAGGCGCTGGGCGACGAAAGCGCCGTGGCGAAGCATTTCGTGGCGGTGTCCACCGCCGCCGCGGAGGTGGAAAAGTTCGGCATCGACACGAAGCAGATGTTCGGCTTCTGGGACTGGGTCGGCGGCCGCTACTCGATGGACTCGGCGATCGGCCTGTCCACCATGATCGCGATCGGCCCGGACCACTTCCGCGACATGCTCGCCGGCTTCCACGCCATGGACGGGCATTTCCGCAGCGCTCCGTTCGAGCAGAACCTTCCCGTGCTGATGGGCCTGATCGGTCTCTGGAACGCCAACTTCCTCGATGCCGCCACGGTGGCGGTGCTGCCCTACGAGCAGTACCTGAAGCGCTTCCCCGCCTATCTGCAGCAGCTCACCATGGAGTCGAACGGCAAGCACGTCACGCTGGGCGGCGCGCACGTGGACTATGCGACCGGCCCGATCTACTGGGGCGAGCCGGGCACCAACGGCCAGCACTCGTTCTACCAGCTGATCCACCAGGGCACGCGCCTGGTGCCCTGCGACTTCATCGGCTTCGGCCAGACGCTGAACCCGGTGCCCGCGCAGCGTGCCGATGGAAAGCCGGGCGGCGACCAGCACGACCTGCTGATCGCGAACCTGATCGCGCAGGGCGAGGCGCTGGCCTTCGGCAAGACCACCGAGGAAGTGCGCGCCGAAGGCACGGATGCCGCGCTGGCACCGCACCGCACCTTCGAAGGCAACCGCCCCAGCACCACCATCCTCGCCGAGCGGCTCACGCCCTACGCGCTGGGCACCCTGGTGGCGCTGTACGAACACAGCGTGTTCGTCCAAGGCGCGATCTGGGACATCGACTCCTTCGACCAGTGGGGCGTGGAGCTGGGCAAGCAGCTGGCCAAAACCACCATCGCCGAGCTCACCGCGGCGACCGAGCCGAAGCTCGCCCACGACAGCTCGACCAATGCGCTGATCCGCCGCTACCGCCAGCTGCGCGGGAACGCGTGAACGCCCTCCCCTGCTCCCGGGGGAGGGCTGGGACGAGGTGCTCTTGACCTCGCGCAAGCCCCTCCCGGCATACCCCTGCATGCAGGGGTATGGGAACAACAAGGCAGCCATTCGAGATTCCCAATGACCCAGCAAATCAGCCCGCTCGCCGGCAAGCCGGCGCCGACATCCATCCTCGTCGACATCGGCAAGTTGCTCGCCGCCTACACGGCGGTGAAACCGGATCCGTCGGCACCCGCGCAGCGCGTGGCCTTCGGCACCTCGGGCCATCGCGGCTCATCGCTCGACGGCAGCTTCAACGAGCACCACATCCTCGCGATCAGCCAGGCGATCTGCGACTACCGCCAGTCGAAACGCGTGGATGGCCCGCTGTTCATCGGCGCCGACACCCACGCGCTGTCGCAGCCCGCGTTCGAGACCGCGCTGGAAGTGCTGGCCGCGAACGGGGTGGCGACGATGGTTTCCTCCGGCGGCGAGTTCACGCCCACGCCCGCGGTGTCGCACGCGATCCTGGTCCACAACAAGGGGCGCACGAGCGGCCTCGCCGACGGCATCGTGATCACGCCGTCGCACAACCCGCCCGACAACGGCGGCTTCAAGTACAACCCGACCAACGGTGGACCCGCCGACACCGACATCACCAAGTGGGTGGAGAACCGCGCCAACGCGATCCTCGAAGCCGGCCTGAAGGAGGTGAAGCGGGTGCCGTTCGCGCAGGCACGCCAGGCCGCCACCACGCGCGAGCACGACTACCTCGGCGCCTACGTCGCGGACCTCGCCAACATCGTCGATTTCGACGCGATCCGCGCCGCGGGCGTGCGCATGGGGGTGGACCCGCTGGGCGGCGCGGGCGTGCACTACTGGGCGCCGATCGCCGAGCGCTACAAGCTGGACCTCAGCGTGGTGAGCCAGGAGGTGGACCCGCAGTTCGCCTTCATGACCGTGGACTGGGACGGCAAGATCCGCATGGACCCGTCCTCGAAGTACGCGATGCAGCGGCTGATCGGCCTCAAGGACCAGTACGACGTGGCCTTCGCCTGCGACACCGACCACGACCGCCACGGCGTGGTGTCGCGCTCGGCCGGCCTGATGGAACCGAACCATTACCTCTCGGTGCTGGTGGATTACCTGTACCGTCACCGCCCGCGATGGAACGCCAGGGCCGCGGTGGGCAAGACCGTGGTCACCACCGCGCTGATCGACCGCGTGGTGAAACGCCTGGGTCGCTCGCTCTACGAGGTGCCGGTGGGCTTCAAGTGGTTCGCCGAGGGCCTGTTCGACGGCCAGCTCGGCTTCGGCTGCGAGGAAAGCGCCGGCGCCTCGCTGCTGCGCCACGACGGCTCGGTGTGGACGACGGACAAGGACGGCCTGGTGCCCGCCCTGCTCTCCGCCGAGATCACCGCGCGCATGGGCAAAGACCCCGGCGAGCTGTTCGAGCAGCTCACCCGCGAGCTGGGCCGGCCGTACGCGAACCGCGTCGAGGCCGCCGCCACGCCGGCGCAGAAGGCGAAGCTGGCGAAACTCTCGCCGGCCGAGTTCAAGGCCGACACGCTCGCCGGCGAAAAAGTCACGCAGGTGCTGGACAAGGCACCCGGCAACGGCGCCGCCATCGGCGGCATCAAGGTGGTCACCGACAGCGGCTGGTTCGCCGCCCGCCCTTCCGGCACCGAGGCGATCTACAAGATCTACGCCGAGAGCTTCAAGGACGAGGCGCACCTCAAGAGCCTGCTGGGAGAGGCGCAGTCGGTGGTGGACGCCGCGTTGGCGGGTGCCTAAGCGCGGCGGCAGGAGCGCACCCTGTGCGCGAAGGCTCTGGCGCTTGGTCGAAGCCAAGGGCGTTCGCGCACAGGGCTCGCCCCTACGGGCGAGCCCCGTTGCGGCTCAGCGATGCAGCGCCCGGTGCGCGATGTCGCGCCGGCAGAACGCGCCGTCGAAATGGACTTTCGCCACCGCTTCGTAGGCATGCGCCCGCGCCTCGGCGATGTCCTTGCCCAGCGCGCAGACGGTGAGCACGCGGCCGCCGGCGGTGAGCACGCGGCCTTCCGCGTCCAGCCTGGTGCCGGCGTGGAACACCTTGGCGTCGGCGCCGAAGTCCGCGTCCAGGCCGCGGATCGGGTCGCCGCTCTTCACCTTGCCGGGGTAGCCGGCCGCGGCCATCACCACGCCCAGCGAGGGACGCGCGTCCCATTGTGCGCGGGTGTGGTGCAGCTCGCCGTCCAGCGCGGCTTCGATCAGCTCGACCAGGTCGGACTTGAGGCGCAGCATGATCGGCTGCGTCTCCGGGTCGCCGAAGCGCACGTTGAACTCGATCACCTTCGGGTTGCCGCCCTTGTCGATCATCAGGCCAGCGTAGAGGAAGCCGATGAACGGCGCACCCTCGGCGGCCATGCCGCGCAGGGTGGGCTCGATCACTTCCCTGAGGATGCGCTGCTCCACCGCCGGCGTGACCACCGGCGCGGGCGAATACGCGCCCATGCCGCCGGTGTTGGGCCCGAGGTCGCCCTCGTCGCGCCGCTTGTGGTCCTGGCTGGACGCCATCGGCAGCGCATGCTGGCCGTCGCTCATCACGATGTAGCTGGCTTCCTCGCCATCGAGGAACTCCTCTATCACCACACGCGCAGACGCGTCGCCGAAGGCATGTGCGCCCAGCATGTCGTGCAGCGCCAGCTCGGCGTCGGCCTGGGTGAGCGCCACCACCACGCCCTTGCCGGCGGCGAGGCCGTCGGCCTTGATCACGATGGGCGCGCCGTGGGCGCGCACGTAGGCCAGCGCGGGGTTCAACTCGGTGAACACTGCATAGCGCGCGGTGGGGATGTTGTGGCGCAAGAGGAAGTTCTTGGCGAACGCCTTGGAGCCTTCCAGCTGCGCGGCGATCGCGCGCGGCCCGAAGATGCGCAGCCCGGCGTTGCGGAACTTGTCCACCACGCCCGCCACCAGCGGCACCTCGGGACCGACCACCGTGAGCTCCACTTTCTCGGCCCTGGCGAGCTTCAGCAGGCCATCGAGATCGGTCACCGCCACCTCGGCGTTGCGCACGCCGCGCTCGCGCGCGGTGCCCGCGTTGCCCGGCGCCACGATCACCTCGTCCACCCGCGGCGACTGCTTGAGCTTCCACGCCAGCGCGTGCTCACGCCCGCCGTTGCCGATGACCAGGACTTTCATGCCGATGACTCCAAGGGGCGCCGCGTGGAAAGGGTCGGCCATTGTAGCGGCAGCGGCTGCGGCGGTTCCGGAAAGCCGCCCTGCGGGACGGCGCCGCGACCCTACGGTAAAGTCCGCAAGCCGTTTGGCCCCACACCGGCCGAGAGGGTGGCGCATTTCCGAACCGTGGCGGATCGTCAACCGTGCAAGCCGTGTCTCCTGACCGAAACCAGAGGGTGATTCCTTGCCGCCTGCCTCGCCCGGCACCTCGCTGATCCATCGGCTGTCCCTGACCCTCTGGGGGCTGTTCCTGGCGCTGTTGCTGTTGCTGTCGCTGCTGGGCTACGTCGCCCTGCGGCTGGCGGCGGATCGCGTGGTGCCGCTGGCCATCCGGCAGTGGGTACAGCTCAAGGCGCAGACCAACGAGAGCCTGTTCGTGCAGGCCGATGCCAGCGTGCGCCGGCTGCGCCAGACGCTGGTGCAGCGGCTGGACCAGGCTCCGCCCGGCACGGCCGGGCGCTTCGACGACCTGTTCGCGCGCGGCGCCGACGGGCTGTGGCGCGTGCGTCCCGGGCTGGTGGACACCGTGAATGCCCCCACGCTGTACCTGCACGAGGGGCCGCATGGCCTCTCCGACTCGGTGCGCCTGCGCGCCGTGGTCAGCTACGAGCTGCTGCGCGAGCAAGGCCCGGCGCTGGTGCCGCCGTTCTTCTCGGCCTACATGGACTTCGTGGAAAACGGGCTGATGGTGTACGCCCGCGGCATCAACTGGGGCGGCAATGCCGACGCACGGGCGAGCAACGCCGACTATCCCACCATGCTGGGCGCCGACCCGCGCCGCAATCCGGAGCGCCGGGTGTTCTGGACGCCGGTGTACCTGGACCACCAGGCCCACACCTGGATGGTGTCCGTCATCGCGCCGCTGGACTGGCACGACCGCTGGGTGGGCACGGTGGGGCACGACGTGGCGATACAGACGCTGATCGACTCCGTGGCGCCCCCGCGCCCCCAGGCAGCCGTGGAGCAATTCGTCATGGACGGCCGGGGCGACCTGATCGCCCACCCGCAGCTGCGCGAGCGCATCGCCGCCGCGCACGGCCAGCTGGGGCTCGCCGCGCTGCAGGATCCCGCGCTCGAACAGGTGCTGCGCATGGTGCTGGCCGCCCGCACTGACGCCGGCACGGGCCGCACGCCCGACGGCAGCCAGTGGGTGGCCTGGTCGCGCATTCGCGGGCCGGGCTGGTTCCAGGTGAATGTGCTCCCGCAAAAACGCGTGGACCAGTGGGTCACGCTGTGCTGGCTGGCGATGTGCGCCATCGGCCTGCTGATCCTGGCGCCCGGTCTCTGGCTGCTGCGCCGCCGCGTCGATGCGCTGGTGACGCGCCCGTTGCTGCGCCTGACCCATGCCGTGGACGAGCTGGGTCACGGGCGCATACCCCGGCCCATCGCACTGGGCAGCCCGGACGAGCTGGGGCGGCTGGCCAACGCCTTCGACACCATGGTGGCCGAGCTGGCGCAACAGCGGGAGCGGCTCACCGCGCTGGCCGAATGCGACGCCCTGACCGGGCTGCACAACCGCCACTACTTCGAGGCCGAGCTGGCGCGCTTCTTCCAAGGCGGTCCGCGTACCGGCCACCAGGGCGCCGTGCTGCTTTTCGACCTGGACGAGTTCAAGTACGTCAACGACACCTTCGGCCACTTCGCAGGCGATGCGATGCTGCTGCGGGTGGCCAGCGAAAGCAGGGCACTGGTGCGCGGGACGGACAGCCTGTGCCGGCTGGGCGGCGACGAGTTCGCCGTGTTCATGCCCCATGCCACGCTGGACGGCGCCCTGGCGCTGGCGGAGCGCATCGTGCGCACCGTGGGGCGGATGGCGCTGGAAATCGAAGGACGGCCCGTGCGGCTGACCGCCAGCCTGGGCGTGGCGCACTACCCCGACCATGGCCAGGGCGCGGAAGAACTCGTGTCGCACGCCGACATGGCGATGTACCAGGCCAAGCACCTGGGCAAGAACCGCTGGAACGTCTACCGTTCCGACCGCGACGCCATGCAGGCCATGGCCACGCGCCTGGCCTGGAACGAGCGCATCGAGCAGGCACTCGAACGCGACCTGCTGCGGCTGCATTTCCAGGGCGTGTACCGCACCAGCGACGGTGGGATGACGCACCTGGAAGCGCTGGTACGCATGCTGGACGAGGCCGATCCCGCGCAGTGCATCCTGCCGGACCAGTTCATCGGCCACGCGGAGAAAAGCGGCAAGATCCTCGACATCGACCGCTGGGTGGTGCGCGAGAGCATCGCCTTGCTGGCCGCGCATCCCCGCCTGCCGGCCCTGGCCATCAACATCTCGGGGCGCTCGTTCGACGATCCCGACCTGCCCGGCTTCATCACCGCCGAGCTGGCCAGGCACGGCGTGGCGCCGAAGCGGCTGCTGGTGGAGCTGACCGAGACGGCGGCCATTTCCGACCTGCGCGACGCCGAACGCTTCATCGATGCGCTGCGGCACGCCGGCTGCACCCTGTGCCTGGACGATTTCGGCAACGGCTTCGCCTCGTTCGCCTACCTCAAGCACCTCAAGGTGGACATGCTCAAGATCGACGGCCTGTTCATCCGCAACCTGCCGCACGACCGCGACAACCAGGTGTTCGTGCGCTCCATCATCGAAGTGGCCCGCGGCATGGGCAAGCACACCGTGGCCGAATTCGTGGAAGACGGGGAAACCCTGCGCCTGCTGCGGGAATTCGGCGTGGACATGGTGCAAGGCCACCACCTGGACAAGCCGCAGGCGGACCATCCGGCGCTGCGGGAGTGACGTCGTGCCTGTCGATGCGACGACGACCGCTCGAATTTCCACGCTGGGTTGTATCGCCGCCCCGACGGCTGGAATCTTGACGCAAAAGGCTCCGCGGGATGCTGCCCGCAAGGTATGGTCGGCGCGGGCCCGCGAAGCGGCGCCCGTCGGATCGTCCGCCCGCACGGCCAGCCATCGGCCGAGTGCGCGGGAAGCCACGCAAGCCCGTTTGACGCTGCCTCGCCGCCTTCAGGGCGAGCGGCCATGCGAGGAGACCACGCGCTGATGCAACCGCCCGCAGACGCTTCCCGCCCGACCCGGCGCCTCGTCGCCGTCGACCTGCTGCGCGGACTCACCGTCGCATTCATGATTCTCGCCAACAACAACGGCGGCCCGGACGCATTCTGGTTCCTCCAGCATGCCGCGTGGAACGGCTTCACGCCGACCGACCTGGTCTTCCCCACCTTCCTGTTCGTCGTCGGCGTCGCCATCCCGTATTCGACCGATGCACGCCGCGCGCGCGGCGACGATCGCGGAACGCTGCTCCGGCACGTCGCTTCCCGCAGCGTGGCCCTGTTCCTGTTCGGCATCGCCGTGAACAATTTCCCGCTGTTCCACCTCGACACGCTGCGCGTCTACGGCGTGCTGCAACGCATCGCCCTGTGCTATCTGGTCCTCGCCGCAGCCTACGTGTGCGGCCTGCGCTGGCGCGGCGCGCTGGCCCTCGCCGCGGGCTCGCTGGTCGGCTACTGGCTGCTGATGCGCTTCGTGCCCGTGCCGGGCTCCGGCCTGCCGGTACGCGACGTGCCGCTGCTCGACCCCGTCCGCAACCTTGCCGCATGGATCGACCGGCGAATTTTTTCCGCCCCGCACCTGTTCGAGCAGACGCGTGACCCGGAAGGCCTGCTGAGCACGGTGCCCGCGCTGGCAACCACCGCGCTCGGCGTCCTGGCCGGTCTGTGGCTGGGCGGCGCCGCGCCGCTGGACGCCAAAATCCGCCGCATGGTGCTCGCCGGCGCTGTTTGCGTGGTGCTGGGCGCGCTCTGGAACTTCAGCTTCCCCATCAACAAACGGCTGTGGACCAGCTCCTACGCGCTCTTCGCGGGTGGCTGGAGCCTGCTTTTGCTGGCCGCAATGCTCCGGCTCACGGACGCACGCAACTCCGCCACCGGCGCCCGTCCCCTCTGGCAGAGGCTGCTGTTGGTCTTTGGCACCAACACCATCTTCGCCTACATGCTGTCCGAGCTGCTCGCGTCGCTGCTGTGGGCCATCCCCGCCGGCGACGGCATCAGCCTGCAGCAGGGGATCGCGAACGGCTTCGGCCGCATCATTCCCGACGGTACCCTGGCGGCCACCGCCTACTCCCTGGCTTACCTCGCGGTTTGCTGGCTGCCGACCTGGATGCTTTGCAGGAAACGCATCTTCCTCAAGGTCTAGCACCGCCGCGGGCTCGCGGACCGCGGTGAAAGAAGCCGGCTTCGCGACCGGGCGACGGCAGGCGAAGCCGTCGCCGAAGCCAGATCCCGGGCATACAGGCCCCGTCGGGTCAGCCCAGCAGATCCAGCAAAGCCCCGCGCGGCAGCTTGCCCGTCTCGTTGCGCGGCAGCGCATCCACCAGGCGCAGGCGACGCGGCAGGAACACCGGGTCGACCGCACGGCGCAGTGCATCGAGGATCGCCGCCTCGGTGAGCGCAGGCGCCACCGCCAACGCGGCGATGCGGCGCACGCCGGCGGCGTCGGCCTCGTCGAGCTGGAACACTACCCCGTCCTGTACGCCCGGTATCCCCAGCAGGCGGCGGGTGAGGTCGCCCAGCGAGGCGCGCTTGCCGGCGATTTCCAGCAGGTCGGTGTTGCGGCCACAGAGGCGGAAGCGGCGGCCGGCGTCGTGCAGGCTGACGAGGTCGGCCAGCACCACCGGCGTGTCGAGCTGGGGCGCCTCGATCAGGGTGCCGTCGGGTTGCGGGTGCAGGCGCACGCTTTCGTACAGCGTCCAGTCCGCATCGATCGTGACGCGGCGGCCGGCGAAGGCGCAGGTTTCGGTGGAACCGAACACCTCGAGCAGCGGCGCGCCAAAGGCCTGCTCGGCAGCCTGCGCCAGCTCGGGCGGCATCGGCGCGGTGGCGGAGAGCATCGCCGCCAGCGGCGGCAGCCGGGTACCGGCGGCGACCAGGGCGCGCAGGTGTACCGGCGTAGTCACCAGCACGCGCGGCGCGGGTACCTCGGCCAGCGCGGCGGCCACGTCGGCGGGGAAGAACGGCCGTCCCGCGTGCACGCCCACCTCGCCGAGCAGCGGCAACAGCACGCTCATCTCGATGCCGTAGATGTGCTGCGGCGGCACGGTGGCGACCACGTGGAAGCGTTCGCCGGCCACGGCGGCCAGCATCGCCCGCGTGCCGGCGCTGCTGGCGGTGAGGTTGCGCCAGCTCTTGGCGTTGGCGCGCGGCGCGCCGGTGGAGCCGGAGGTATAGCCGATCGCCACGACCTGTTCGGCGGGAATCGCGGGCGCCGGCATCGGCGCGGCATCGGGATCGACGTCCAGCGTGGGCAGCTTGCGGTAGCCGTGCGGCGCCGGCGCCAGCGCCAGCTCGCCCAGCGCATAACTGCCCGGGTGCGCCGCCATCACCTCTTCCACCGCCTGCGGCGCGCGCGAGGGCGGCAGCAGGTTGGCCTGGCCGCGCCGCGCGATGGCGCAGAACGCGACCAGGAAGGCGTAGCGGTCCTCGCACAGGTTCACCGCGGCGGCGGCCTCGGGCAGCAGCGCGGCGACCTGCTCGACGTGGGCGAGGAACTGCGCCGCGCTCACCGCCGCACCGTGGCGCCAGGCCACGACGCGGCGCGGGTCGCCTGCGGCGAGCAGGGGCAGCACGGCTTGCGCCGATTCGCGCTCCAGGCTGTCTAGGACGATGGCCAAGTGCTGCTGTACTCCGAGGTTCGCGGCCGCGAGCGGCCGCACTGCGCCCCGCCCACGCACGGGCGGCGCCGACGATGCTAGGGATTCCCCTTGTGCGCGCCGCTGAATCGCATCCGGCCTTTGCAGTCGCGATTCACCGCCGAGTCAGGCGCGGATGATAGCGCCGGTGAGCGCGTCGCGTATGGTGGTGGGGCGGTCCTGCGCGCCCAGCGGGGCGTCAAGCAGGCCGTCCAGCGTGTCGCCGAAGTAGTCGCGCACGGTCTGCGCGCTCTTCGCCGGCGGTTCGCCGTGCGGGTTCGCGCTGGTGGAGACCAGCGCGCCGCCGTACGCGCGGCACAGCGCCGCCGCCGGCGGGTGGGCGGTGACGCGCAACGCGATGCCGGCATGCGCACCAGCCACCCAGTCGGGCACGTCCTTGCTGCGCGGAAAAATCCAGGTATGCGGGCCGGGCCAGCTGGCGCGCACCTGGGCCATCACTTCATCGGGCACCTGTGCGAGATCGATGTAGCGCTCGACCTGGGCAAAGTCGGCGGCGATCAGCAGCACGCCCTGGGTGGCGGGGCGCTGCTTCAGGGCGAAGATCTTCTCGAAAGCGGCGCGGTCGTGGGGATCGCAGCCCAGGCCGTAGACCGCCTCGGTCGGGTAAGCCAGCACGCCGCCTGCACGCAGCAGCGCTGCAGCGGCATCGATCCCGGCAGGGGTGAAGGTCTGCAACATGGGTCAGGGTTCCGCATGGGCCATGCCCAAGGGAGTGCGGCGGCCGTAGGCGCGGGGCTGGCGCAGGCGTGGCTTCGGCTGGCCTTGCCCGGCGTGCCGGCCTGAACCCCGACCTGCGGGCACCCGGGCGGCGGGCAACCGCGTTGCGCGCTGCATGACAGGCATCAGGCAGGGGACTTCTTCGCGGCGGCCTTCTTCGTCGCTGCCTTCCTGGTCGCGGTTTTCTTGGCGGCCGTCTTGCTGGCGGCGGCTTTCTTCGCAGGCGCCTTCTTGGCGGCAGCCTTCTTCACCGCCGGTTCCTTCTTCGCCGCGGTCTTCTTCGCGGCGGCGGTCTTCTTGCCGAAGCGGCCGCCCTTCTTCACCGGCGCGGCAGCGAGCAGTTCCAGGCACTGCGCCTCGGTAAGCTCCTTCGGCTCGGTGTCCTTGGGAATGCGCGCGTTCTTCTCGCCGTCGGTGATGTAGGGGCCGTAGCGGCCATTGAGCACCTGCACGCCGTTGCCGAAGTCCGCGATCACGCGGTTCGCGAGCAGGGTGAGCTTCTCTTCCACCAGCTGCAGCGCACGCGGCAGTTCGATGGTGTAGGGATCGTCCTCCGGCTTGAGCGAAGCGTAGGTGCTGCCCTGTTTCACGAACGGGCCGAAGCGGCCAATGCCCACGCTGACCTCGTCGCCGTTCGGCGCGGCGCCCAGCTGGCGCGGCAGCTTGAACAGCTCCAGCGCCTCGGCCAGCGTGATGGTGTGCATGCTCTGGCCCGGACGCAGGCTGGCGAACTGCAGCTTCTCGTCGCTGTCCTTGTCGCCAATCGCCGCGTACGGCCCGAAGCGGCCGAGGCGCACGAACACCGGCTTGCCGCTCTTGGGGTCGGTGCCCAGCTCGCGCGCGCCGGTGGCCTCGCTGCGGTCCACCGATTCGGTCTTCTCCTCCACCTGCTGCTTGAACGGCTGCCAGAAGCGCTGCATCAGGGGCACCCAGGCTTCCTCGCCGCGGCTCACGGCATCCAGCTCGTCCTCGAGCTTCGCGGTGAAGTCGTAGTCCACGTAGCGGCTGAAGTGCTGGGTGAGGAACTTGCCGACCGCGCGGCCGATGTCGGTGGGCTTGAAGCGGCGGCTGTCGAGCAGCACGTACTCGCGGTTGAGCAGCACCTGGATGATGCTGGCGTAGGTGGAGGGGCGGCCGATGCCGTATTCCTCCAGCGCCTTCACCAGCGAGGCTTCGGAATAGCGCGGCGGCGGCTCGGTGAAATGCTGGTCGGCGACGATGTCGTGCAGCGGCACCTGCTCGCCCTTTTCCAGCCGCGGCAGGCGGCGGCCTTCATCGTCGTCGTCCGCGTTCTTCTGGTCGCGGCCTTCCTCGTACACGGCGAGGAAGCCGGGATCAACCACGGTGGTGCCGGTGGCGCGGAACGCGGCGGGACCGCCGGCGGCATGCGGCAACTCGAAATCCACCGACACGGTGTTCAGCGTGGCGTGGATCATCTGGCAGGCCACGGTGCGCTTCCAGATCAGCTCGTACAGCTTGCGCTGCTCGTCGTTGAGGTAGGCGGCCACGTCGCGCGGCGTGCGCATGGCGGAGGTGGGGCGGATCGCCTCGTGCGCCTCCTGCGCGTTCTTGCTCTTGGCCTTGTAGAACTGCGGCCCGTCGGGCAGCGCCTTGTGGCCGTAGTCGCGCGCGATCAACGCGCGCAACTCGGCCAGCGCGTCGTCGGCCAGCGCCACCGAATCGGTACGCATGTAGCTGATCAGGCCCACGTTGCCTTCGCTGCCGAGGCTCACGCCTTCGTACAGGCCCTGCGCCACCTTCATGGTGCGGCTGGTGGTGAAACCGAGCTTGCGCGCGGCCTCTTGCTGCAGGGTGGAGGTGGTGAACGGCGGAGCCGGGCGGCGCTTGCGCTCCTTGCTGCCCACCTCGTTCACCGTCAGGCGGCCGTGCGCGGCCTCCTTCAGCGCGGCCCGCGCAGCCATGGCATCGGCCTCGTTGGTGAGGTCGAACTGTTCGAACTTCTTGCCATGCAGCTTGACCAGGCGCGCGGCGAACTCGCCCTCGGCGTGGCGCAGCTGCGCCTCCACCGTCCAGTACTCCCGCGCCTTGAACGCCTCGATCTCCTCTTCGCGCTCCACGATCATGCGCAGCGCGGGCGACTGCACGCGGCCGGCGGACAGGCCCCGCTGCACCTTGCGCCACAGCACCGGCGAGAGGTTGAAGCCGACCAGGTAGTCCAGCGCGCGGCGCGCCTGCTGGGCGTCCACCAGGTCGTGCGACAACGCGCGCGGCGCGGCCACCGCGGCCTTGATCGCCTTCGGCGTGATCTCGGAGAACACCACCCGGTGCAGCGCCTTGCCCTTGGTGAGGCCGCGGTCCTTGAGGATCTCGCTGATGTGCCAGCTGATCGCCTCGCCCTCGCGGTCCAAGTCGGTGGCGAGATAGATGTCGTCGGCCGCCTTGGCCGCCTTGGCGATCGCGTCGACGTGCTTCTCGTTGCGCTCGATCACCTCGTACTTCATCGCGAAGCCGTGGTCGGGATCGACCGCGCCCTCCTTGGGTTTCAGGTCGCGCACATGGCCGTAGGAAGCGAGGACCTGGAAGTCCTTGCCGAGGTATTTGTTGATCGTCTTGGCCTTGGCGGGCGACTCGACGATAAGCAGGTTCTTGGCCATGAATCTCGATGCAGGTGGGCGTGGCAAATTCATGCCGCAGTGCGACATGGCTATATATTAGTGAGGACAGACGGCGCGACGACTGTCAAGCCGGGCGGCGTGAAACCGCGCCGTGGCGCGGGTTCCGGGGCTGCATCTAGCCGGGCATGCGCTGGTAGCGGTTGCCCGGAAGGCCCGCCACGCACCCCTCCAGCTCCAGCATCAGCAGCATGGAAGACAGGGCGGCCGCGGCGAGCCCGCTGCGCTGCGCCAGCTCGTCCAGCGTGGCCGGGTCGTGCCCCAGTGCGTCGAGCAGGCAGCGGTAGTCCGGGTCGTCGCGCCAGCCGCCTTGGCGGGCGGACGCCCGGGTATCGGGCCGGCCCAGCCGCTCGGCCAGCTCCACCCCCAGCGCCTGCGCGGCCGGCGCCAGCGCCTCGATCACCTCGGCCGGCTCCTCGACCAGGCGGGCGCCGTCGCGGATCAGCCGATGGCAGCCCCGCGCCAGCGGGTTGGCGATGGAGCCCGGCAGCGCAAACACCTCGCGACCCTGCTCGCCGGCCAGCCGCGCCGTGATCAGCGAGCCGGACTGCAGGCCCGCCTCCACCACCACCGTGCCCAGTGCCAGGCCCGAGATGAGGCGATTGCGACGCGGGAAGTGGTCGGCGCGCGCCGCCGTGCCTGGCGGGAACTCGCTGACCAGCGCACCCTGCGCCGCGATGCGCCGGGCCAGGGCATGGTGCTTGCGCGGATAGACCCGGTCCGGCCCGGTGCCGACCACCGCGACGGCGGCGGCACCCGCGTCCAGCACGGCCTCGTGCGCGGCGCCGTCGATGCCCTCGGCCATGCCGCTGGTCACTGTGAAACCGGCCAGCGCCAGCGCACGGGCGAAGCGGCGCGCGTGCTCCAGCCCCGCCGGGCTGGCGCCGCGCGCGCCCACGACGGCCACCTGCGGATGCAGCAGCAGGCTGGCGTCGCCGGCCACGAACAGCGCGGCCGGCGGCTGCGGGATGGTTTCCAGCAACGGCGGGAAATCCGCGTCGGTGCAGCGCAGCAGGCGATGGCCGGGTTCGGCCAGCCAGGCGAGGTCGGCGGCGAGGCGCGCCGGGTCGGGCGCGTCCAGCCATGCTGCAGCGCCCTCGCCCAGGCTGGCGGCCTGCCGGCGCAGCCGCGCCGGCACGGCCTCGATGCAGTCGCCGGCCGCGGCCAGTGCCTCGCGCAGGCCACCCGGCCCCAGTCCCGGCGTGCGCAGGGCGATCAGCCAGGCGCGCAGTTCGTGCGTCTCGTCCATGCCGGCAGTGTACGAACGAAAACGGCGCGGCGTGAGCCGCGCCGTCGTGTGGGTTGATGCCTACGCCGACCCTATTCCGGCAGGCGCAGCCTGTCACCCTTCTTCACCGGGCGCAGGCCGTCCATCACCAGGCCATAGCTGACGTTGTCGAAGGTGCGGAACACCATCACGTGGCCGATGTATTCCTCCGGCAGGGTCACCCGCTTGCCCACGCCGCGGTCCCAGCTGTTGCTGGCCACGTCGTCGTGGATGTTGTCGCCGGGCTGCCAGATCGCGAAGGTAGTGCCGTTGTCCACGCCGTCCTTCGAGCCCACCGAAAGCGCCACCACCTGGTGCGGCCCCACCGCGTCCATCGCGTCGGTGAAAGCGATCACGCGGCCGTCCTTGGGCTGCTGCTTCGGCGCATGCGGGTAGAAATACGGGTCGTACGGGTTGTCGTCCACCGGCATGATGCGGTCGCCGCTGCGCACTTCCTGGGTGGAATCGAGCAGCAGCAGGGTGGACGGGTCGCCGGTGCGCAGCGTCTCGGCGGTGCCGATCACCTTCACCTCGACACCCATGTCACGGCCGCGGAGGAAGTGGCCGGAGCCGTTGTTGAAGTCCTCCTCCCACGGCGACCTCACCATCGCCGCGTTCGCATACAGCTCGTCGCCGAACTCCGCGTTGCCGCCGGAACCGTCGTCGAAACCGCGGAACACGTGCTCGGGCCGCACGATCGCCCAGCGCTGGCCCGGCTGGCTGTCGAGGCCGCGCACGTAGATGTTCTGGCCCGAGGTGGCGCGCAGCTGGTTCTCTTCCACGCCCACCACGTAGGGGGCCTTGCTGACCACGCTGGAATCCATCACGCGCAGGTCTTTCAGGAAGGTCTTGAGCGCATCCAGCGGGATCGCAGGCACCGCCTCGCCCTCGCGGTGCACGGCCGGCTGCAGCTTCAGCGCCGCACCATTGATGAAAGACAGGTTGAGCACGTCACCGGGGTAGATCAGGTGCGGGTTGCGTACCTGCGGATTCGCCTGCCAGATCTCCGGCCACAGCCATGGCTTGACCAGGAATTTCGCCGAGATTCCCCACAGTGTGTCGCCGCGGCGCACGGTGTACGAATCAGGGTGGTTGCTGCGCAATTGCGCGGCGCCGGCGGCACACACCGCTGCCGCGACCATGGTGCCAGCCAGCACCGTGAAGGCTTTCTTGAACATTGGTGGGAATCCCCCTCCCCGCGGTGAGAGCGAGTGTAACCGAAGCATTAAGCGGTGCAATCGGCACCGGGTCGCAGAATCCGCGGCCGCCATGGGGCGCGGCCGTCGGCTCTCCCGCGGCGGTGGCGTACTACAATGACGGCATGTCCCTGCTCACCATCCTCGAATTCCCCGATCCCCGCCTGCGCACCAAGGCCGCGCCGGTCACCGTGTTCGACGCGGAACTCAAGCAGTTCGTCGCCGACATGTTCGAGACCATGTACGCCGCCAATGGCGTCGGTCTGGCCGCCACGCAGGTCAACGTGCACCAGCAGGTGCTGGTGATCGACATGAGCGACGAGCGCAACCAGCCGCTGGTGCTCATCAATGCCGAGATCGTCGCGACGGACGGCGCCCAGGTGTACCAGGAGGGCTGCCTGTCCTTCCCGGGCGTCTATGCCGACGTGACCCGCGCGCTGAAGGTGAAGGTGAAGGCCCACGATGTGGACGGCAAGGAATTCACCTACGAGGCCGAAGGCCCCCTGGCCGTGGCCGTTCAGCACGAAATGGACCACCTCGCCGGCAAGGTGTTCGTGGACTATCTGTCGCCGTTGAAGCGTTCGCTGCTGCTCAAGCGCCTGGAAAAGCAGCGCAAGCAGGCGGCCAGCGCTTGAGTGCACGGCCGTTGCGGATCGTCTTCGCCGGCACCCCGGAGTTCTCCGTTCCCTGCCTCGACGCGTGCCGCGCCAGCGGCGCCGAGCTGGTTGCCGTCTACACGCAGCCCGACCGTCCCGCCGGCCGTGGACGCAAGCTCGCGCCCAGCCCCGTGAAACAGGCCGCGCTCGCCGCCGGCATCGCGGTGGAACAACCCGAATCGCTGAAAGGCGCCCAGGCGCAGGCCGCGCTCGCCGCGTACCGCCCGGACCTGATGGTGGTGGTGGCCTATGGCCTGATCCTGCCGCGCAAGGTGCTGGCGATCCCGCGCTTAGGCTGCTGGAACGTGCACGCCAGCCTGCTGCCGCGCTGGCGCGGCGCAGCGCCGATTCAGCGCGCCATCCTTGCCGGCGATGCTGAGACCGGCGTGGATCTCATGCGGATGGAGGCCGGCCTCGACACCGGCCCCGTGCTGCTGGAAAAACGCACGCCCATCACCCGCGAGGACACCGCCGGCTCGCTGCACGACCGGCTCGCCGCGCTGGGCGCCGAGGCGCTGGCCGAAGGCCTCGCGCGCACCTCGGCCGGCGAGGCGCTGGCCGCCACGCCGCAGGCTGCCGAAGGCATCGTCTACGCGCACAAGCTGGACAAGGCCGAGGCACGCCTCGACTTCACCCGCCCCGCGATCGAGCTGGAGCGCCAGGTGCGCGCCTTCGATCCCTGGCCCGGCAGCGACGCCGAGCTTGCCGGCGAACCGCTGCGCATCTGGGCCGCCCGCGCGCTCGAACTCGCCCATGCCGCAACGCCTGGCAAGGTGCTCGGCGCTGGCCGCGACGGCATCGACGTCGCCTGCGGCAACGGCGCGCTGCGCATCACCGCGCTGCAGCGGGCGGGCGGACGGCGCATCACCGCCGCCGACTACCTCAATGCACGTCCGGAGTTGCGGCAGGCCTTTGCGCCCTCCCCGCCGGGTTGAGGCCGTGCTTGCGGTGAACTCGAGTCGACCTGTTTTTCATCGTATCGATAGAGCGGTTTCGAGCGCCTACCGGCGCCCGAGTCACTTTTCTCTGCGTGGCCAGAGAAAAGTAACCCAAAGAGAGGCCACCCCGATGGCGCGCCCTCCGGGCATCCTGCCCTGCGGGTGCGCGAGTGGGTTACGGGGTTTTTCGACGGCACCTCCTGTGCCGGCGAAAAACTGGACGGCATCCCTGCCCGCCATCCTGCGGACTGTTCCTCCACCCACCCGCCGCGCCATAGGGGCCCCGGGTAAAACAGCGCGCTCCCAGCGCGCAGAAGCAACGGCCAGAACAAGCCAAAGCGCTGCAAGTACGCCGCGCTTCAGCTTCTGGCGCGCAGGAGGCGCGCCTGCTTTTCCGGGGCCCCTGGGCGGCGGTGAGGTGGGGACGAAAAGGCCGCGTAGCGGGCGAATCCATGGATGGATTCGCCTTTTCGCGCGGGCAGGAGCCCGCTCGAAAAGCCCGGCCCCGCCTCGCGTACATGCCGGGCAGGACGCCCGGCAAGCGCCGCCCCGGGGTGTCGTTTCCTCTTGGTTACTTCTCCTTGACTCCGGGCATCCCGCCCTCCGCCCTTGCGGGCCGGCTTCGCCGTTCGCACGTGCTCCTGCACGTGCGTGGACAAGCAAAGGAGAAGTAACTCGGGGGCCCAAAGGGCGCTCGAAACCGCTCCGTGGCCAGCGACAAGCCGCAAAGCCCACTCCACCGCAACCCTCCCCTGCAAGCAGGGAAGTCAAACCCGCCCCATGACCGACACCCGCGCCGAAGCCGCCCGCGCCCTCGCCGACATCGCCCTCCGCGGCGCCTCCCTGCGCGAAGCGATGGAGCGCCATGCGCCCAAGCTCCCCGATCCGCGCGACCGCGCCCTGCTGATGGCGCTGGTCAGCGACGGCGCGCGCTGGTGGCCGCGCTACGACGCTGCGCTGGACCGCCTGCTGGACCGCCCGCTGCGCCGGAAGGAACCCGCGGTGCACGCGCTGCTGGTGCTCGGGCTGGTGCAGCTGGAGATACTGGAGCTGGCCGAGTACGCCGCGGTGGCGGCCACGGTGGAGGCGGTGCGCGCGCTGAAGCAGCCGCAGCTGGCGGGCCTGGTCAACGCAGTGCTGCGCCGCTGGCAGCGCGAGCGCATCACGCACCTTGCCGCGCTCGATGCCCGCCCCGAAACCCGCCACGCACATCCGCACTGGCTGGCCGAAGCCATCGCCCGCGACTGGCCGGCGCAGGCCGAGGCGGTGATGACGGCGGACAACCGCGAACCGCCACTGATGCTGCGCGCCAACCGTCGCCGCACCGGTCGCGATGCCTTGATCGAGCGCCTGCGCGCGGACGGCCAGACGGCCGAACCGCACGCATGGCTGGCCGACGGCATCGTGCTGCCGCACAGCACCGACGTGACCCGCCTGCCCGGTTTCGCGGAGGGGTTGTTCGCGGTGCAGGACGGCGCGGCGCAGGTCGCCGCCGACCTCGCCGACGCGCACGACGGCCAGCGCGTGCTGGATGCCTGCGCCGCGCCCGGCGGCAAGGCCTGCCACCTGCTGGAACGCGCCGACGTTGCGCTGACCGCGCTGGAATTCGAAGCCAGGCGCGCGGGGCGGATCCGCGAAAACCTCGCCCGCCTGCACCTCCAGGCCGACGTGGTGGTGGGCGATGCCGGCGATCCTTCCACGTGGTGGGACGGCAAGCCCTACCAGCGCATCCTGCTCGACGCGCCGTGCTCGGCTACCGGCGTGCTGCGCCGCCGCCCGGACGTACGCCTGCACCGTCGCGCGGACGACATTCCCGCGCTGGCGAGCCAGCAACGGCGCATCCTCGAAGCGTTGTGGCCATTGCTGGCGCCGGGCGGTCGGCTGGTCTACATCACCTGCTCACTGCTGCGCGCGGAAAACGAGGACGTGGTGGCACCCTTCCTCACCACGCACCCGGATGCGCGGGCCGTGCCGTTCAGCCTGCCCGTCGGCCAGGCCGCCGCCGTTGGCTGGCAGGTCCTGCCCGGCGATGGCGATCTCGACGGCATGTACTATGCGGTGCTCGAAAAGCGCTGATCCGCCCGCATCACGCTCGCGCAGGAACGTTCCATGTCCGCTTTTTCCAAGGCCAGCCCCGAGGAGCGCCGCCGTTTCTGGCTGCTGTTGCTGATCGCGCTGGTGATCCTCGGCGCCGGCATCGGCCTGCGCGACCCGTGGCCCTCCGACGAGCCGCGCTTCACGCTGGCCGCGAAACAGATGGTGGAGAGCGGCGACTGGCTGTTCCCGCACCGCGGCAGCGAGCTGTACGCGGACAAGCCGCCGATGCTGATGTGGGCCGAGGCCTCCAGCTTCGAGCTGGTCCGCTGGTGGCGGCTCGCCTTCATGCTGCCCTCGCTGCTGGCCGGGCTGGGCACCCTGCTGCTAGTCTACGACCTCGGCCGCCGGCTGTGGGACCGGCGCACCGGCCTGTACGCCGCGGGCGGCCTGCTGCTGGCGTTCCAGTTCGTGTACCAGAACCAGCGCGCGCAGATCGATCCGCTGGTGGTGTTCTTCATCACCGCGGCGAACTGGGGCCTGCTGCGGCACCTGCTGGCGCCCCCCGATGCGGACGGAACGCGCACGGCGCACTGGCCGCTGTACTGGCTGGGCTGTTTCTGCGCGGGGCTGGGCGTGATCACCAAGGGCGTGGGTTTCCTCGCACTGCTGATGCTGATCCCCTACGCCTGGGCCGCATGGCGCGGCTGGGACGGCATCGTGCGGCCGGGCCGCGGCGCCTGGTGGCGCTGGCTGCTGGGGCTGGCCGCGGCGCTGGCGGCGATCGCGCTGTGGCTGGTGCCGATGCTGCTCGCCGCCCACGCACGCGACGGCAACCCGGCCTACGCGGCCTACGTGCGCGACATCCTGTTCAAGCAGACCGCGAAGCGCTATGCCGACGCCTGGCACCACATCCACGCGTGGTGGTACTACATCCCGATCCTGCTGTTCAGCTGGTTGCCGCTGTCCCTGCTCTATCCCGGCTGCCTGCCGCGCTGGTGGCAGCGGCTGAAGGCACGCGACGCACGCGTGCTGCTGCCGCTGGGCTGGGTGGTGCTGGTGCTGCTGTTCTTCAGCGCCTCGCCCGGCAAGCGCGACGTGTACATTCTGCCCGCGCTGCCGATGCTGGCGCTGGCCTGCGCACCGTTCGCGGACGAGCTGCTGACCAGGCGCTGGCTGCGCGTGGCGGGCCTCGCGTTCATCGCCGCGATGGGCGCGGCGATGCTGGCGCTGGGCGGCTACGCCCTGTTCGCGCATGCGCCGAAGGTGGCGACGTTCGCAGCCGAGCGCGATCTCGCCGACGGCGGCGCCGCGCTGTGGTGGATGTGCGTGGCGCTGGGCGCGGTGCAGCTGGCCCTGGTCGCCGCGCTGCGCGTGCGCCGCGCGCCGTGGGCGGTGTGCGGCGGCATGGCGGCGCTGTGGCTGGCCTGGGGTTTCTGGGCGGTGCCGCTGCTCAATCCCTCCAGTTCCTCGTCCGCGTTGATGGCCGCGGTGCGCAGCCACCTCGCTCCCGGCGACCAGCTCGGCCTGGTGGCGTGGACCGAGCAGAACCTGCTGATGCTCAACCGGCCCGCCACCGACTTCGGCTTCAAGCAGCCCTACCACCTGCAGTTCGCCCGTGCGGTGCAGTGGCAGGCGCAGGCACCGGCCACTCGCTGGCTTTTCGTGCAGCAACCGGCGCTGGGCACTTGCGTGGATCGCGCCAAGGCGATCTACCTCGGCCACGCCAACCAGCGCGACTGGTGGATGTTCAAGGCCGACTCAGTCATTGCCGGTTGCACACCGGCCAATGACGAAAAATCCGACCTTCCAGCCGATCCCGAATGATCAAATGATGCTTTTTCCGGGCACGCCATGATCAACCAAACCCCCTCCGTTGTTCGCTTGCGTCTGATAGGGCGCGACAACGGCGCAGGCCTGACACGCGAATTGCATCTGACCGCCGACACACTCAGCGCAGCCGGCTTGGACCCCACTATTTCTGGTTTACCACACCGGGGGCGAATAGCTGAATGGCTGACGCGATTGAAAATACGTATTGCTCCCTCCGATTACGATATCAACGTGTTCTTCGAGCGTGTCCGCCCCGAATTCATGCGCGGCGCACGGCACAATGTGCTCATTCCTTTTCCCGAATGGTTTCGCGATGAGGATCGCCCTCACCTGCAACGGATCGACGAGGTCTGGACCAAGACTCATCACGCCACCCCGCTTTTTGAGGCATTGGGAACACGAACCCGGTTCATTGGCGGCACCAGCTTCGACCGAATGCTACCGAACGAGCCTCGCAAGCATGCTTTCTTCCACGGACCTGGACGCAGTGGCAACAAAGGCACAGAAGCCTTACTCAAGATCTGGGCTGAAAACCCACATTGGCCTACGTTGACCCTCATCTGGCGCCGCAAGCGCATGAACATGAGGGAGGTACCAGCCAATGTAAACTGGATTCGCGACTTCATTGACGACAACGAATATCGGCGCTTACAGAACTCGCATCGCTTCCATCTGTGCCCCTCACAGACCGAAGGCTATGGCCATTACCTAGTCGAGGCAATGAGCTGCGGCGCCGTGGTCGTGACGCTCGATGCCGAGCCCATGAATGAAATGGTGACACCTGAGCGCGGTGTGCTTGTGCCGGCAATTCCGACCGGAATGCAACGCCTTTCCACTCTTTACGGCTTTACCGAAGTGGCCATGCGCGAAGTCATCCAGCGGTGCATCGCTATGAGCGAATCACAGGCCGAGGTGCTCGGCCAGGCAGCGCGCGACTGGTTCGTCGTTAACAGCCAAGCCTATCCCCAACGCTTGAAGGCTATTGCCGAACACCTCGTCAGCTCGTAACTGATAATCAGTCGGCAAATTCAGCCAGATGATCGGCAATGCCGTGATCGCAGCGCACCACTGCGCTTTCGACCGTGTCGCGAAAAATACGATTATTAGGCAGGCTCATGTCGTCCACATCGGGCTGCGCACGCGAGGCATGTTCCAGATGCACCGCGAGTGCCGCCCACTTCAGCTGGCGTCGGCGCACGCCCGCGTTTTCCAGCCGCGCCGCCAGCTCGCGATCCTCCGCGCCATAGCCTTCCATGCGCTCGTCGAAGCCGTTCACGCGCAGCAGGTCGTCGCGCCAGAAGCTCATGTTGCAGCTCATCACGCGGCCGCCACGCCGCTGACGTGCCTTCCAACGCGCCAGCATGGGCGCGTGGAAGGCATAGTGGCGACGCGTAGCATCGAAGGCGCGGAAGTCCGCCAGCGACCACGGTGCGAATACCGGCCTGCCGCCCGCCAGCAACTTCGCGGTTTCCTCGCGCGTGGCCTTGATTCGCCCGCCCTGTAGGAAGAAACCGCGCTCGGCCAACATCAGGTGGTCGGCCACGAAAGCGGGGTGCAGCACCATGTCGCCGTCGATCAGGATCACATAGTCGCCGCGGCTGGCGGCGATGCCGCGGTTGCGCGCCCGCGCGGCGCGGAAGCCGCGGTCCTCCTGCCATACGTGGCGCAGCGGCACCGGGAAATCGCGCTCCATGCGCTCGATGAGCTCTCGCGTTTCTGCACCCGAACCGTCGTCGGCCACGATCACCTCGTCGGGCAGGCGCGTCTGTGCGGTCAGGCTGGCCAGCACGCGCGCGAGCGCGGCCGGCCAGTTGTAGGTGAGTACGATGGCGCTGACCTGCATGGCGTGCTCAGCGTCCGCGCAGGCCACGACGCAGGATCGCCAGCGCGCGCTCGGCCCGCTTCCACCACGACGATGGGCCGCGCATGGCGATGCCGGCGTACAGGCGGGCCTCCACCCAGGTGGGGCGTTCGCGGGTCTTGAATTCGGCCTTGGCCAGGTCCAGCGCATGGGCATCCAGGTGCATGCGCGCGGCGTAATGGTTGATCAGGCAGCGCGAGCGGAACTGCGGCGCGAACTCGCGCATGCGCGCCTGCTCGTGCCACCAGCCGTTGCGGCCGTGGATGCGGTAGTCGACGTTGCCGGTGGGCAGGTAGTACTTGCGCGCACCCAGCACGCTGGCGCCGAACACCAGGCAGTTGTCGGCGCTGATGCGCCAGTTCGCCGCGAACTCCGGCGGCAGGTCGAGCACGCGTTCGGCCAGCCTGCGACGCAGCGCCAGCGCCGACGTGGGCGCGCCGTACCACCGTGCGCGCACCCAGGTGCCGAGCACGGTGTAGCCCAGATCCATGGCCTCCTCCGCGTAGGCCTGCACACCCGACTCGTTGCCCACCAGGCGCACGTCGGAGAACACGAAGTCGACGTCCCTGCGCGCGGCGAACACCTCGGCGAGCTGGCGCAGGTAGTCCGGTCCCCAGCGGTCGTCGGCGTCGAGGAAACACACCACGTCGCCGCGGGCGGCGGCGAGGCCGCGCTGGAAGGCGGCGAGCTGGCCGCCGTTCTCGCCGCACAGCAGCTTCACCCGCACATCGCGGCCGTAGCGCTCGCGCAGGTAGTCGGGCGAACCGTCGGTGGAGCCGTCGTCCACCACGATCACTTCCAGCGGCGGGCAGGCCTGGGCCAGCGCGCCGTCCACCGCCTCGGCCACGAAGTCGCGGTAGTTGTAATTGGTGAGGACGACCGAAAACGCGGGCGCGGCGTCCACCTCAGGCCTCCAGCAGCCGGCGGAAGTAGGCGATGGTCTCCCTGAGGCCATCCTCCAGCGCCACCTCCGGCTGCCAGCCCAGCCTGTCCCGCGCCAGCGCGATGTCGGGCTGGCGCTGGCGCGGATCGTCGGCGGGCAGCGGACGGAACACCAGCTTGGACTTGCCGCCGACCAGCGAAAGCACCTTCTCCGCCAGCGCCAGCATGGTGAACTCGCCGGGGTTGCCGATGTTCACCGGGCCGGTGAAACCGCGCTCGGATTCCATCATGCGCACGAAGGCCTCGACCAGGTCGTCCACGTAGCAGAAGCTGCGGGTCTGGTTGCCGTCGCCATAGACGGTGATGTCCTCGCCCTTCAGCGCCTGCACGATGAAGTTGCTCACCACGCGGCCGTCGTTGGGGTGCATGCGCGGACCGTAGGTGTTGAAGATGCGCACCACCTTGATGTCCAGGTCGTGCTGGCGGTGGTAATCGAAGAACAGCGTCTCGGCGCAGCGCTTGCCCTCGTCGTAGCAGGAACGGAAGCCGATCGGGTTGACCCGGCCCCAGTACTCCTCGCGCTGCGGGTGCACTTCGGGATCGCCGTATACCTCGCTGGTGGAGGCCTGCAGGATGCGCGCCTTCACGCGCTTGGCCAGGCCCAGCATGTTGATCGCGCCATGCACGCTGGTCTTGGTGGTCTGTACCGGATCGTGCTGGTAGTGCACCGGCGAGGCGGGGCACGCCAGGTTGAAGATGCGCTCCACCTCCACGTACAGCGGGAAGGTGACGTCATGGCGCATCAGCTCGAAGTACGGGTGGTTCAGCAGGTGCGCCACGTTGCGCTTGCTGCCGGTGAAGAAGTTGTCCACGCACAACACGTCGTGGCCATCGGCCAGCAGGCGGTCGCACAGGTGCGAGCCGAGGAAGCCGGCGCCGCCGGTCACCAGTACCTTGCGCATCAGTCGTCGTTCCGGAACGCGAGGCGGCTAGTGTAAGCGAGCCGCGGCAGCGGCACGGCGACGCGCGTCGACTTCCAGCCACAGCGCCAGCGCGAGCGGCAGCCACACCAGCAGCCAGCCGGGGCGCGGGCTGTCCAGCAGCTGCGGCATGTCGAACTGCAGCACCACGCTGGCATACAGCCACAGCGCCAGCACCAGCCTGCCGGTCGGCCGGTGCCGATGCCGCCAGCCCATCCAGGCCGTCGCCAGCCACAGCCCGACCAGCAGCAACAGGCCGGGCAGGCCCAGTTCGATCATGGTCTGGGTGAGCACGTTGTGGCTGTGCGTGTACTCTGCCCCGGCCACCTTCAGCGCGAACGGCGCACCCTGGCCCAGGCCGAGCCACGGACGCTGCGCGATCAGGTGCATGGACTGCTCGAACAGCTGCGGGCGCAGCGACGCGCCGCGCTCCACCAGCGCCGGCAGGGGCCAGACGAAGCAGGCCAGCATCAGGGCCAGCACCACCCCTGCCAGCCAGCGCGCGGCGCGCCCCGCCTGCCACAACGGGGCGCACACCGCGCACAGGGCCAGCGCCAGCCAGATGCTGCGCGAGTCGGTCAGCGCGATGAAGGCCAGCAGCACCGGCACGGCCAGCCAGCGCAACGCCGAGACGCGCCTGTCGGCCATCGGCAGCAAGGCCAGCCACAGGCAGGCCGCCCCCATCGCCGCGGCCGCGTAGTTCGCCGTGGCGATTACGCCTTCGCCGACGATGCGGCCGTCCTGCGGCGGACGGTACAGGTAGTGCAGGCAGTAGTAGCCTGCGAACAGCGCGATGCCCAGGCCCGCCAACAGCAGCAGGCGGTGGCCACGGCGTTCGTCCTCGCCCAGCCAGACCGGCCACGCCAGCACGAAGGCCAGCACGCTCAGCAGGCGGCCGAACTCGTCGCCCAGGTGCCGCGCATGCGCCCACAGCAGGGACAGCGCCGCCCAGGCCAGCAGCGCCAGGAAAAGCCGGAACGCCGGCAGCGGCAGCAACTCCCTCCAGGTCGCCGCCCGCGAGGTGAGCGCGAGGCACCAGGCCGGCAGGTACAGCAGCACGATCAGGCTGGTCTGGTACAGCCTGCCCGGGTTGAACGACACTCCCGAAGGCATCGCCACCAGACCAAGCATCATCCACACCAGGCCCGCGCCAAGCACGCCACGCCAGAACCCGCGGCGGCGCAGGAACAACGGCGCGTCGGCAGCTCCGGCCAGCGGCCCGGGGGCGGCCGGCACGGCCTGCATCAGCGGAATGTCGTGTTTCTCGTGACCCATGGAACCTTCGGACGTGGCACGTGCGATCGCCACCGCACTCCCTTGCGCAGCGCGCAGCATAACCAATGGCGCGCTCTACAGGGCCAACAGACCGGTAAACGCGCCAGCCCGGCGTAGCGATGACCGCATCATGCCTGCCGCCGGCTGAAACCCAGCCCACCGGCCGGCGGCGGCGCGCAGAGGGCGGCAACGGGCCCTCCCGGCGGGATGCGCCGCCGGCCCGGTAGAATCCCGCCATGCCCACCCTTCCCCTCACCCTCGCAGTCATCACCCGCAACGAGGCAGCCTGCATCGCGCGCTGCCTGGACAGCGTGCCGTTCGCGGCCGAGAAGCTGGTGGTGGATTCGGGCAGCGACGACGGTACGGTAGCGATCGCGCAGGCGCACGGCGCCCGCGTGGTGCACCAGGACTGGCTCGGTTTCGGTCCCCAGCGCAACTTCGCCACCACCCAGTGCAGCCACGACTGGATCCTGGTGCTGGATGCCGACGAGTCGCTGTCGCCCGAGCTCGCCGCCGAGCTGGAGCGCAATCTGCCCGCGCTGATGGCGGGCGCGGCCCCGGCCGCGTGGCTGCGCCGGCGCACCCTCTACATGGGCCGGCCGATGCGCTGGTACCGGCCCAACGTGGGCGAGAAGCTGGCACGGCTCTACCACCGCGGCCGCGCCCGCTGGAGCGATGCGCGGGTGCATGAGTCGCTGCGCTTCGAGGGCAGCGCGCCCACCTTCGACGCGCCGTTCGACCACGCCAACAATCCCACCCTGGTGCACAAGCAGCTCAAGGTGCTGCGCTACGCCGAGCTGAAATGCCGCGACTGGCGCGACAAGGGCAAGCCGGCGCGGATGTGGCAGGCACCCTTCGTGTACCTGCTGGCCTTTCTCAAGGACTATGTATTCCGGCTGGCCATGTTCGACGGCTGGCGCGGTTTCGTGATCGCACAGACCGCAGCCAGCTACGCGCTGTACAAGCGCATGCGCTACTACGAGATGGTGAGCAACCCCGCATCGGTCGCCGAAGCGACCGATGCATTGAACAGGCATCACATCGAGCCCTGATTCCGATGCGACCGCGAGGCGGGAGCTTGCGGACCCGCACGGCGCGCTCGCCTCCCGTCCCCAAAGGGGAGAGGGAGAAAAGCTAAGCTATCCGCCTCGTCCGAATATCCAGCCCATGCCCAAGCACTACCTCCTCTACGGCTCCGAGCGCTATGCGCTGGCCATCCTGCGGCCGATCCAGGCGGCGATCCGCGCGCGCGGCGACGAGGCAGCCTGGTTCTTCGACGGCCCGGGCGCCGAGGACCTGCACGCCGACGAGCGCCTGCTGACGGTGGCCGAGGTGCGTGCATGGAAGCCGCTGGCGGTGATCACCTCGTCGAATGCGGTGCCGCATTTCTTCCCCGGCGTGAAGGTGGAGACCTTCCACGGCTTCGACGCGGGCAAGCCGAGGCATATCTACGTGCGCGGCTTCTTCGACCTGTACTGCACCACCGGCCCGCGGGACACCGCGCAGTTCCAGGCCATTGCCGACAAGCTCGGCCACTTCAGCGTGATCGAGACGGGCTTTCCCAAGATCGACCCCTTCATGCGCGAACTCGGCGGCGCCGTTCCGCCGGTGCGCACGCCGCCGGTGATCCTCTACCACTCCACCTTCTCGCCCTCGTGGAGTGCGGCGGAAACGCTGTACGAAGAGGTGAAACGGCTGTCTCGCGACGGCCGCTGGCGCTGGATCGTCAGCTTCCACCCGAAGATGAACCCGGAAACGGTGGCGAAGTTCAAGGCGCTGCAGAACGAGTACCTGACGTTCGCCGAGAACGACAACATCCTGGAGCTGTTCGGCCAGGTGGACATGATGTGCTCGGACACCAGCTCCGCGCTCAACGAGTTCCTGCTGACCGGCAAGCCGGTAGTGACGTTCGACAACCGCCGCCCCGGTCCGCAACTGATCGACATCCACGACGTGAAGGACTTCGAGCCGGCGATAGCGCGCGCGCTGAGCCGTCCACCGGAGCTGATGGCGGCGATCCGGACCTATGCCGACGCCATCCACCCCTACCGCGACGGCCGCTCCAGCGAACGCGTGCTGGACGCCATCGATACCTTCATCGCCCGCGGCGGCCGCAACCTTCGCGCCAAGCCGTGGAACCTGTGGCGCAAGCTGAAGATCCGCCGTCGCATCGGCTACTGGGGCCCCGCCGGCCGGCGCTGATCCGGCGGGTCGGACCTCGGGGCGGCAGGTGCCCGACGGCGGGATGAATCCCGTCCCTCGGCCCCAGGGCAGGCTCGCGCCAGCGCCGCTAGAATCGCATCCACCTTCCGCCCGAGCTGCCCCGTGCCCCTCTCTTCCTACAGCCGCTCCGAACACCTGCGCTCGCTCTGGCCGTGGCTGCCGCTGTGGACGGTGGTCGCCTTGCTGGCGATCTTCGCGCATGGCCCGATGCCGCTGTATTCCACCCGCACGCTCGCGGTGGCGTGGGAGATGTGGAACCAGCACCACTGGCTGGTGCCCCACATCAACGGCCAGCCCTACAGCGAGAAGGCGCCGCTACTGTTCTGGCTGATCCATGCCGGCTGGTTCGTGTTCGGCGTGAGCGACGTGTGGCCGCGCGTGCTGGAGGTGGGCTTCGGCGGCACCGAGCTGGTGCTGATCTCGCTGCTGGCACGACGCATGTTTCCGGGCCGCCCGTGGATGGCCAAGGCCGCGCCATGGACCCTGCTGGCGCTGTCCTACGCCTTCCTGTTCGGCCTGCAGATCATGTACGACGTGCTGCTGGCGGTGTGGGCGCTGGCCGCGCTGCTGTGCCTCGTGCCCACGGCGCGACGCAGCGAGCCGCGCTGGTGGCTGTTCGGCCTGTGCATCGGCTTCGGCCTGCTCACCAAGGGGCCGGTGATGCTGCTGCACGTGGTCTTCCCGTGGCTGCTCGGCCCGCTGTGGAGCGAGGCCGCGCGCACCCGTCGCGCGCGCTGGTACGGCTGCGGCGTGCTGGCCGTGCTGCTGGGCCTGGCGATGCTGCTGGCCTGGGCGCTGCCCGCGGGTTTCGCCGGCGGCGAGGCCTACATGCACCGCCTGTTCTTCAGCCAGACCGCGGCGCGGGTGATCCATGGCGTGGAGACCGCCGAGCCGCTGCAGAGCCATGCCCGCCCCGTGCTGTGGTACGTGCTGATGCTGCCGGCGCTGCTGTTCCCGTTCGTCGGCTGGCCACGCGCATGGGCGGCGCTGGCCGCGCTGCGCCGGCCGCTGGAACCGGGCCTGCGCTTCGCGCTGTGCTGGGTGGTACCGACCTTCCTCGTGTTCTCGCTGGTGCGCGGCAAGCAGCTCTACTACCTGCTGCCGGAACTGGCCGGCACGATGCTGCTGCTGTGCGGCGCGATCGCGCTGCTGCGCGAACGCCGGCCACAGCTCGCCAACACCGGCTGGCTGGGCACCTGGCCGCTCGGCGTGGGCAGCCTCGCCTTCGCCCTGCTGCTGTTCGTGCTGCCCAACCTGGTGGCCGGCAACCACCTGCACGGCGACTGGCCCGATGCCTGCGCGCCGTACAGCCGCTACTTCGCCGTGGTGTTCCTGCTGCTGGGCCTGTTGCTGCTGCTGCGCGGCCGCGGCGAGCTGCGCCGGCTGGCGGTGGCGGGGCTGGTCGGCACGCTGGCGCTCAACACCTTGTTCACCCTCACCATGTGGCCGCGCTACGAACTGCGCCCCACCTCGCAGTTGCTCGGCGCGGCGGAACAGGCCGGGCACGCGATCGGCTGCCTCGGCAACTACGAGGGCCAGTTCCATTTCCAGGCGCGGCTGACCCGGCCGATCGTGGAGCTGTACAGCGACGCGCAGCTGGCCGCGTTCGCCAAGGCGTATCCGGACGGCCTGGTGGTGGAGCATCCCTCGAAGGTCGATCCGCAGGCGATGCGCTACGCGCTGCTGGTGCAGCCGTTCCGTTCGACCTGGCTGGTGGTGTGGCCCGCCGCCACGCTGGCCGACCTGCGCAACGGCACCGCGCCGCCCGAGCCGGAGCAGCCGCCGCAGGTCTACACGGCCGACGGCGGGCGCGCTCGCATGCCGCCGTGAGCAAGGACGCGCTGATCGCCAGCCTGCGCAACCAGTGCGGCGGCGCTCGCGACGGCGCCCTGTTGCGCTACGCACTGGGCAACGCGCTGCTGGAGGCGGGCGATGCCGCCGCGGCAGCGATGGAGTTCCGCCACGCCCTGCGCTTCGACCCGCACTACTCCGCGGCGTGGAAGCTGCTGGGCAAGGCCTGTCTCGCCCTGGACGACCGCGCCGGTGCCGCCGACGCCTGGCGGCAGGGCATCGCCGTTGCGCAGGGGCGCGGCGACAAGCAGGCGGAGAAGGAGATGGCGGTGTTTTTGCGGCGGCTGGAACGCTGACAGGTGACAGGCCGGGGGAATCCCAACCTGCGGGTACGAGGGTGGACCGGGCTTCGGCCCGGCATGCGTGATGCGGCGCGGCGCGGCCCGCACCTAATTTCCCGCGGGCAATTCGGACAAGGGCGGCAAGCGGGGAAATCCCCCGCGGCAGGACGGCGGAATCAGCGGCGCCGGGCCCGCGACGCTCCCAGCTTGCGCGTCAGCGTGTTCCGCCCCACGCCCAGCGCCGCCGCCGCATGCTGGCGATGCCCGCCGTGCGCGGCCAGCGCCGCCTCCAGCAGCACACGGTCCAGCGCCTCGCGCGCACGGGCATGGATATCGGCCTCGTCGTCGGCAAGCGCGCGCGCAGCCCAGGCGCGCAAGGCGTCGGTCCAGTCGTCCGCGACACCCGAGGGCGGCGACGCGCCCAGGTCGGCGGGCAGGATTTCCGCGCCCGGCGCGATGACCGCGAGGCGGCGGCAGAGGTTTTCCAGTTCGCGCACGTTGCCCGGGAAATCGCGCTGGGCCAGTACCTTCAGTGTGGCCCTGGCGAAACGCTTGGGCGACAGCTTCAGCTCCCGCGCCGCGGCAGCGAGGAAGTGCGTGGCCAGCAGCGGGATGTCCTCGCTGCGCTCGCGCAGCGCGGGCAAGGCAATGCGCACCACGTCGAGGCGGTGCTTGAGGTCGGCGCGGAACTGCCCGGCCGCCACGCGCGCGTCGAGGTCCTGGTGGGTGGCGGCGACGATGCGCACGTCGCAGCGGATCAGCTCGCGTCCGCCCACGCGGTAGAACTCGCCACCGGCGAGCACGCGCAGCAGGCGCGTCTGCAGCGCCAGCGGCATGTCGCCGATCTCGTCGAGGAACAGCGTGCCGCCCTCGGCCTGCTCGAAGCGCCCGGCCACGCGCCGCTGCGCGCCGGTGAAGGCGCCGGCCTCGTGGCCGAACAGCTCGCTTTCCAGCAGCTCGCTGGGAATCGCCGCGGTGTTGAGCGCCACGAAGGGCTGCGCACGCCGTGCGCTCTCCTCGTGCAGCGCGCGCGCCACCAGCTCCTTGCCGGTGCCGGTTTCACCGGTCACCAGCACGTTGAGGTCGCTGGCGGCCACGCGGCCGATCAGGCGGAACACCTCGCGCATCGCCGCGCTTCCGCCCAGCAGTGCGTGCGCGGGAGCCGGTGCGGCGACGGCAGGCGCCTCGGCCGGCAGGCGGTCGGCCAGCGCGCGCCGCACCGTGGCCACGGCCTGGTCGAGGTCGAACGGCTTGGCGAGGTAGTCCGCCGCGCCCGCGCGATAGGCCGCGGCGGTGGTCGCCACGTCGGTGTACGCGCTCATCACGATCACCGGGGCGATGCCCTGCCGCTGCAGATCCTCCAGCAGCGCCAGCCCGTTCTCGCCCGGCATGCGCACGTCGGTGAGCAGCAGCGTCGGGCGCCGGGTGCGCAGCGCCGCGCGCACCGCATCGGCCGCGTCGAATTCGCGCACGGCGAGGCCGGCATCGCGCAACGCGGCGGCCAGCACGAAGCGCACGCCGCGGTCGTCGTCGACGATCCAGATTTCGTCACTCATGCGGGGGCTCCAGCGGCAGGTACAGCGAGAACACCGTCTCGCCCGGGCGACTCGTGCAACGCAGTTCGCCGCCGTGTTCGTGGGCGATCTCGCGCGACAGCGCCAGGCCGAGGCCGGTGCCGTCGGCGCGGCCGGACACCAGCGGCTCGAACAGCGTGTCGCGCAGTTCTGCGGGCACGCCGGGACCGTCGTCGATCACGTCCACGCGCAGGGCGCTGCGCAGCACGCGCGTGCCGACGCGCACGCCGTGTTCGGCGCGCGTGCGCAGGACGAGCGTGCCGGCGCCGGCTTCCACCGCGTTGCGTGCGAGGTTCAGCAGTACCTGCTGCAGGCGATCCGCGTCGCCGTGCACGTCGGGCAGGCTGGGATCGAAATCGTGGCGCAGCCGCGGTGGCCTGGGTTCGGCCCGCAGCAACTCGCTGAGGCGGTCCAGCAGCTCGTGGACGTTTACCGCGCCGATCTGCGCGGCGCGGTCGCGATGCAGCAGCCGGTTCGCCAGCGCGGCGAGGCGGTCGGCCTCGTCGATGATCAGGCCCGCCAGCGCCTGCAGCTCGGCGCCGTCGACGCGGCGCTGCAGCAGTTGCGCCGCGCCGCGCAGGCCGGCCAGCGGGTTCTTCACCTCGTGGGCGAAGCCGCGCAACGTGGCGGACAGCGGCGAGGCCGCCTGCGAGCGCTCCGCCAGGGCGTGCACTTCCAGCAGCAGGCCGCCCTCGCCGTCGGGCTGCAGGCCGACGTCTGCTTCGTGCGTGCGCTCGTCGAACGCGAGCAGCGTGGCCTCGCGCAGCTGCACGAAGCGGGACTCGTCCAGGGCACGGCGCGCCTGCGCCAGGTCGTCCGGCGCCCGCAACCACAAGGACAGCGGCTGGCCCACCGCGCTGCGCATGCCGCTGCCCAGCAGTTCCGCCAGCGCGGGATTGAGCCAGCGCACGCGCAAGCCCGCGTCGACCTGGGCCACGCCGGTCGCCAGCTGCTCCGCCCAGGCTTTTGCTGCATCGCCACACATTGCACCATCATGGGCAATGTGCACCTTTGGTGCAACTGGTTTCGCACAGCCTGCGCCAAGGCGCCAGCGGCAGGACCTGGGCCGCGGCGCGATAGCCCATGCGCGCGTGGCCGCAATCCTGCTCGATGCCGGCGTGGCGATCGGCACCCAGGCGCGGCGTCGCGGTCAGCCGTGCCCGTCGGCCACCGGCCGGCTGCAGCTTTTTCGTGGCGCTGGCGGTACCGCGTGTGCAACGGGAGCAGCCCGACCGCACCGAGGCGGCCATTATTGCGCAGGTCCGGCACGCCGTTGGCGGGTAACGGCAGCAGCGTCGAGCGACGGAGCCATTCGGTGACACGCCCGGCGGGACCAACCTGCGGACAGAGACGCAAGCGCATGAATCGGCCGGGCCCGTCTTCCTCTACCGGCATCGCCGCGGCACCAGCGAGGTACTCGAATTCCTGCTGCAACCGCGGCGCACGGATGGCGATTCCTGCAGGGCGCTGCCGCAAATCCCGCGGCGGCACGGCAGCCGGATTTATACGGTGCATTCACCGGCGCGGGTCCAACGTTGGCGGGCTCGCCCGCACCGATGCCGCGGGCAGGAGCCTGCCATGTCTCCGCAAGCGCCGGTCGGCCCGGATCGCGATTTCATCGAACACCAGCGCCAGCGCCTGCTGGCCTTGCGTCGGCAACTGCTGGGCGGCGAGCTGGCGCAGCTGTCGGCGGAGCGCGCGTTCCGCCGGCAGCATGGCAACGAGGCGCACGAGGACGCGGAAACCGCGCAGTCCATGGCGCAGCTCGAGGTCGGGCAGGCCCTCCACGACGTGGACGACCGCCGCATCGCGGACGTCGAGCGCGCGCTGCAGAAAATCGCCGAGGGCAGCTACGGACTGTCCGACCTGAGCGGTGCGCCGATCCCGAGGGCCCGCCTTGAAGCCACCCCGGAAGCCATCCTCACCGTGGCGGAGGAGCGAAGCCGCGAAGCCGGCGCGTGACGCCCGTCCCTGCATCCGGCCAACCCTGGGAACGACCCGCCATGAACCTGCTTGCCGCCGGCACCGCCGCGCCGGACTTCTCCCTGCACGCCACCCCCGATCAGCGCGTCGCGCTGAAGGAGTTCCGCGGCCGCAATGTGATCCTCGCGTTCTATCTGGCCGACTGGAGCCCGGTGTGCAGCGACCAGCTGGCGCTGTACAACGAATTGCTGGACGAGTTCGCCCGGCTCAACGCGCAACTGCTGGCAATCTCGGTGGACGGCGTGTGGAGCCACGCCGCGCTGGCGCGCGAGCGCAGGTACCGCTTCCCGCTGCTGTCCGACTTCGAGCCCAAGGGCGCGGTGGCACGCGCGTATGGCGCATACGATGCAGAGCACGGCCTGGCACAGCGCGCACTGTTCGTCATCGACGGCGACGGCGTGATCCGCTGGAGCTACCTGTCGCCGATGGCGGTCAACCCGGGCGCGGCCGGCATCGTCAACGCGCTGGAGGGGCTGCCCTCGAACAACATCCAGAAGACGCTCGACGCGCCGACGACCGGCGCACGGGGGACCCTATGACGTACGAGGAAGCCATGCTGGCCGCGCCGGTTTCCGCGCACGACCACCAGCAGGGCAACGCGCATGCGGTGGTGACCTTGGTGGAATACGGCGATTTCCAGTGCCCCGCCTGCGGCGCGGCCTTCCCGCAGGTGAAGCAGTTGCAGCACCGCTACGCTGGCAATCTGCGCTTCGTGTTCCGCCACTTCCCGCTGTCCCAGGCACACCCGTACGCGACCCTCGCCGCCGAACTGGCCGAGGCCGCCGCGGTCACCGGCAGGTTCTGGGACATGCACGACTGGCTGTACGAGCACCAGCAGGATTGGGTTCCGTACGGCGCCGCCGGCCTGGAAGCCGGCGCGCGCGCGCTGGACCTGGACGCATCCGCGCTGGCCGCCACGCTGCGCAATCCCGGCATCGACACGCACATCCGCCGCGACTTCATGGGTGGCGTGCGCAGCGGGGTCAACGGCACGCCCAGCTTCTACGTCGATGGCTACCTGTACCAGGGCGACTTCGACGGCCTGACGCATCGCATCGGCCGCGCGATCGCGCGGCAGACGTGATGCCACGGCGGCCGCTCATCACGCCGCAATCGTGACGGTCATGGGCGGATCGTCCACTGCCGCGAAGCAGCGCTCCCCCACGTTCGAAACCCGGAGACACCCACGACCATGAGCGAGCAACCGACCACCTCCGGCGCGCCGCTGCCGGGCAATCTGCGCGACCTGCTGCCGGGACTGGAAGCCTTGTACACCGACATCCACGCGCACCCAGAACTTTCCATGCAGGAAACCCGCACCGCTGGGCTGGCGGCGGACCACCTGCGCGCCGCCGGCTACGACGTCACCACCGGCATCGGCAAGACCGGGGTCGTTGGCCTGCTGCGCAACGGCGACGGGCCTGTCGTGATGCTGCGCGCCGACATGGATGCGCTGCCGGTGCAGGAAGCGACTGGCGCGCCGTACGCGAGCAAGACCACGGCGGTCGACCGCGAAGGCAACACCGTGCCGGTGATGCACGCCTGCGGCCACGACATGCACGTCACCTGGCTGGTCGGCGCCGCCACGCTGATGGCGCAAACGCGCGACAGCTGGCGGGGCACGCTGATGGCGCTGTTCCAGCCGGCGGAAGAGACGGCCGAAGGCGCCCGGGCGATGATTGCCGACGGCCTGTTCAGCCGCTTCCCCAAACCCGACGTGGTGCTCGGGCAGCATGTCATGGTGGGCCCGGCGGGCGCCGTGGGAGGGCGCAAGGGCGTGATCACCTCGGCGGCCGACAGCCTGCAGATCCGCCTGTTCGGGCGCGGCGCGCACGGCTCGATGCCGCAGGCCAGCGTCGACCCGGTGGTGATGGCGGCGGCGACGGTGCTTCGCCTGCAGACCATTGTCGCCCGCGAGCTGGCCCCGACCGAGGCGGCGGTGCTCACGATCGGCTCGCTGCAGGCCGGCACCAAGGAAAACGTGATACCCGACGAGGCCGTCATCAAGCTCAACGTGCGCAGCTTCGACGAGGGCGTGCGTGCGCGCGTGCTCGCCGCGATCACCCGCATCGTCAATGCCGAGGCGGCAGCTTCGGGCGCGCCAAAGCCGCCGGAGATCACGCCGCTGGACAACTATTCACTGGTGACCAACGACGACGTGGCGACCACGAAGGTAGTCGAGGCCTTCCGCCGCCACTTCCCCGCCGAGCGCATCCGCGAAACCGGGCCGACCTCGGCCAGCGAGGACTTCGGTGCGTTCGGCGCCGAGTGGCGGGTACCGTCGGTGTTCTGGTTTGTCGGCGGCACCGACCCCGATACCTATGCGAAGGCAAAGACCGAAAACCGGCTCAACGAGATCCCGACCAACCACAACCCGCGCTTCCTGCCGGTGCTCCACCCGACCCTGGAGACGGGCGTGGAAGCGCTGACGGTGGCCGCGCGGGCATGGCTGGCGGCGGCGCCCTGAACCATGGAACACCAGGCCATGGCCAGCCAGGCGATGCTTCACGTCCTGCTGCTCGTGCTGGATCTTGGCGGCACCTTCGTGTTCGCCGTCAGCGGTGCGATGGTCGCGGTCAGGCACCGGCTCGACGTCTTCGGCGTGCTGGTCCGGGCCGCCGCTGGCGGCGTTCAACCGAACTGCACGCTCAGCATCGAGATCGAGCCGCCGTCCATGCCCTCGACCGGGAAGCTCACCGCCTCGCCCGCGTCGCTGGCGCCGAGCACGTACAGCAGCGGCAGGTAGTGTTCCGGCGTGGGGATGGAAAGCTCGGCGTCGCGGCCGAGCGCGGCGTAATCGGTCAGCGCCGCGTGGTCGCCCCGCACGATCAGCTCACGCGCCTGCGCCTCGAAGCGCTGCGCCCAGTCGAGCGGCTCGGCCGGGTGCCGCCCCCAGGCGTAGCTGTGCAGGTTGTGCACCACGTCGCCGCTGCCGATCACGAGCACGTCCTCATTGCGCAGCGGGCGCAGCCGGCGGCCCAGCCCGTAGTGGAAGGCCGGCGGTTGCGTCTCGTCGATGGACAGTTGCACCACCGGCACGTCGGCGGCCGGGAACACGTGGCGCAACACCGACCAGGTGCCGTGGTCCAGTCCCCACGACAGGTCCGCGCGCACCTCCAGCGGCTCCAGCAGTTCGCGCACGCGGCGCACCAGGTCGAGGTCGCCCGGGGCGGGGTATTGCACCTCGAACAACTCGCGCGGGAAACCGCCGAAATCGTGGATGGCACGCGGCGTCGCCATCGCGGTGAGCGCGGTGCCCGGCAGGTACCAGTGCGCGGACACCGACAGCACCGCGCGCGGCCGTCGCGGCAAGCGCTGGCCGATCGCCGCCCAGCCCCGGCTCCAGGCATTGTCGTGCAGCGCGTTCATCGGGTTGCCGTGGCCGAAGAAGATTGTCGGCATCGGGGTAGTCATGGGCTGCCTCCGTGGCGGCGACGCTACGCGGCCGCCCGCATCCACGTCGTGATGGCGTCGCCGGCACCAGCCTGGCACAGGCGTCGGGGAGATCCATCCCGCCAGATCTTAGAAAGCGTCACCGAAATCGACCACGGCGCGAGGATCACGCCCTGACTCACCCTGCGGCACGTCACCCGTCCCGGCGGCACCGGCCGGATCCCCGATGCCTTCGTGATCGGCCGGTGCACGCAGGCGGCCTCCTGAACCCGTGCCTGCGGTTGCGGAAACGGCAACGGGCGCCGTGGCGCCCGTTGCCTTGCTGCCTCAGGCCGCGAATTACAGCGCGTAGTACATCTGGAATTCCAGCGGGTGCGTGCTGGCGCGGTAGCGGGTGACTTCCTGCATCTTCACCTCGATGTAGGCGTCGATGAAGTCGTCGGTGAACACGCCGCCGGCCTTGAGGAAGTCGCGGTCCTTGTCCAGCGCTTCCAGCGCCTGGTCGAGGCTGGAGCAGACCTGCGGGATGTTCTTCTCTTCTTCCGGCGGCAGGTCGTACAGGTCCTTGTCCGACGGCGCGCCCGGGTCGATCTTGTTCATGATGCCGTCCAGGCCGGCCATCATCAGCGCGGTGAAGGTGAGGTAGCCCGACTGCATCGGGTCGGGGAAGCGCACCTCGATGCGGCGGCCCTTCGGGCTGGCCACGTACGGGATGCGGCAGCTCGCCGAGCGGTTGCGCGCCGAGTAGGCCAGCATCACCGGCGCCTCGAAGCCCGGCACCAGGCGCTTGTAGCTGTTGGTGGTGGAGTTGGCGAACGCGTTGATCGCCTTGGCGTGCTTGAAGATGCCGCCGATGTACCACAGCGCGGTCTGGCTGAGGCCGCCGTACAGGTCGCCGGCGAACAGGTTCTCGCCGTTCTTCGAGAGCGACTGGTGCACGTGCATGCCGCTGCCGTTGTCGCCCACGATGGGCTTGGGCATGAAGGTGACGGTCTTGCCGTTCTGGTGCGCCACGTTCTTCACCACGTACTTCATGGTGATCAGCTCGTCGGCCTTCTTCACCAGGGTGTTGAACTTGACGCCGATCTCGCACTGGCCGGCGTTCGCCACCTCGTGGTGGTGCACTTCGACCGTCTGGCCCAGCGACTCCAGCACCTTGCACATGTCGGCGCGCAGGTCGCCCAGCGTGTCCACCGGCGACACCGGGAAGTAGCCGCCCTTCACCGCCGGACGGTGCCCCATGTTGCCGTCTTCGTACTTGAAGCGGGTGCTCCAGGCGGCCTCGTTGGATTCGATCTCGTAGAACACGCGGCCCATGTCGTTCTGCCAGCGGATCGAGTCGAAAATGAAGAACTCCGGCTCCGGCCCGAAGAAGGCAGTGTCGGCGACGCCGGTGGACTTCAGATAGGCCTCGGCGCGCTTGGCGATCGAACGCGGATCGCGGCCATAGGCCTGCATGGTGCTGGGCTCCAGCACGTCGCAATGCACCACCAGCTGGGTGTGCTGACTGAACGGGTCGAGGTAGGCGGTGTCCGGATCGGGCATCAGGATCATGTCCGACTCGTTGATGCCCTTCCAGCCGGTGATCGAGGAGCCGTCGAACATCTTGCCGTCCTCGAAGGTCGACTCGTCGATGGCGTGCGCCGGGAAAGTGACGTGGTGGTGCTTGCCGAGCATGTCGGCAAAACGGAAGTCGACGAACTCGACCTCGTGTTCAACGATCAGGTCGAGCACTTTCTGGGCGGTCATGGCGGAACCTCGGCGAGGGTGGGCGGGAACGGAGGGAATGGATGCGCTGGACTGAGCAAGGTCGATGCCAAGCCGTGCATTCCGCGTGAATTCATGGACTTGGCGAGCCGGCGCGCCTTGCCGATCGCATGATACACGCCACCATGGTGCATTCACCCCCTTTTTTTGCACCAACATGAAACACGCGGCCATCCTTGTACTTGCGCAAGGGATTCGCCTTCGAATCGCCATTCGGAATGCTCAAGAGCCTATTCCATGTCTCCGCATGGCCCGCGCCGGGAGCTGTTTGCCGACAAGCCAAGGAAGAACGAAAGCACGCGGGGAGAGTCCATGGATGGACTCGGCCTTCCTCGCTCCCTAAAGCCAAGCACATCCATGTGCTCTTTCCGCGTGGAGGAGCGAGGAGTGGACGTGGGTCCACGCCTGAGTGATGACGCGGGCATGCGGGCAAACAGACCCGGCCCCGAAATTTATAGGTGCAGGGGTTGCCTTGCCGTGGCCGCCGTGCGGCAGCGCGGCTTGACCTGCCAGTCAGGCAGGCGCTGCACCACTCGCTGTCACCTGACGGCCACGGCAAGGCAACGCGGGCTATGTGGCGACATGGAACAGGCTCTAAGCTGTGCCGCTGCGCGGTCGCCATGGTGGCGCTCGCCCCGTACCGACGAGTGCACACGTGACCGATCTCCTCCACGTCATCCTGCTTGGCATCATCGAGGGCATCACCGAGTTCCTGCCGATTTCCTCCACCGGCCACCTGCTGATCGCCGAGCACTGGCTGGGCGCACGCTCGGACCTGTTCAACGTGGGCATCCAGGCCGGCGCGATCCTGGCGATCACCCTGGTGTACTGGAAGCGCATCTGGCAGCTGCTGACACAGTGGCGTGAGCCGGCCACGCGCGACTACCTGGCCAAGCTGACGGTGGCTTTCCTGATCACCTGCGTGCTGGGCCTGGTCGTCACGCACTACGGCTTCAAGCTGCCGGAGACGGTGACGCCGATCGCCTGGGCGCTGGTGATCGGCGGCTTCTGGATGATAGGCGCGGAGGCGCTGGCGGCGAAGCAGGCGGACCACACTGAAGTGACGTGGCGGGTGGCGATCCTGGTGGGCATCGCGCAGATGGTGGCGGGCGTGTTCCCTGGCACTTCGCGTTCCGGCGCGACGATCTTCGCCGCGATGCTGTTCGGTACCAGCAACCGCGCGGCGGCCACGGAGTTCGCGTTCCTGGTGGGCATCCCCACCATGTACGCGGCCACCGGCTACGAGCTGCTGAAGGTATGGAGGGGCGGCGGCGCCGCGCACGAGGACTGGAACGCGCTGATCGTCGGCTTCGTGGTCTCGCTGATCGTCGCCTTCATCGCGGTGAAGTGGCTGCTCGGCTACATCCGCACGCACCGCTATACCGTCTTCGCGGTCTACCGCATCGCGCTGGGCGCGGCCTTGCTGCTGCTGATGCCGGGCGCCTGAGCGCCGTCCGGCGCCTTCCCGCAGGACAGCATCCGGCAGGCCGGCAGGTTGGTGCGCTCGAACAGCGCGTGCACCCATTCCAGGAAGGCCTGCACGCGCGCGGACAGGTGTTTCTTCTGCGGGTAGACCAGCCATACCGGCGAGCCGGTGGAGATGGTGTCCTCCATGATCACCTTGAGCTTGCCGTAACCGATCGCGCTGGCGGCCAGCCAGTGCGGGATCTGGATGATGCCCAGGCCCGCCATGGCCGCCTGGATCACCGACTCGCCGTCGTTGATCAGCAGGTGGGCGTCCACGTCCAGCGCAACGCGGCCGTCCGGGGTGTCGAACTGCCACTGGTAGGCGCGACCGCTGGTGGGGTAGACGTAGTTGATGCAGCGATGCTGCTTCAGGTCCTCGATGCTGACCGGCGTGCCGTGGCGCTCCAGGTAGGCCGGCGCGGCGCACAGCACATTGCTGAAGTAGCCCAGCTTGCGCGCGATCAGGTTGGAATCCTCCAACTCGCCCATGCGGATCGCGCAGTCGATGCCTTCCTCGATCAGGCCGATGTTGCGGTCGCTCATCGACAGTTCGAGCCGGATGTCCGGGTATTTCGCCTCGAAATCGGCGAGGTTGGGGATCAGCGCGGCGCGCCCCACCGACACGTTCACCGCCACGCGCAGCTTGCCGCTGGGCTTGGTGCGCGCATAGTTCAGCGCATCCACCGCTTCGCCCAGGTCGGCCAGGATCGCCTTGCAGCGCTGGTAGAATGACTCGCCGTCGTCGGTGAGTCGCAGCGCCCGCGTGCTGCGGAACAGCAGGCGCACGCCGATCTGTTCCTCCAGCCGCGACACCGCGCGGCTGACGCCCGACGGCGTCATGCCCAGCTGCACGGCGGCTGCCGCGAAGCTGCGGGCTTCCACCACGCGGACGAAGCTCGATATTGCCGAGAAATCTTCCATGCCCGTCATTGTGTCGTCATTCGTGACTGGATGTCACTAGTGGAGTTCACAAATTAGGGCTTTTCTGTACCCATTGGTATACCTATTATTCGCCTCCCCCATCGTGCTGCAACGCCGCACGACCCCACCCAGGGAGCGCAAAAATGAAGAAGAAACTGATCCTGGCCGGCCTCGTCGTGGTGGCGATCGCCGGCAGCTGGGCCCTCGTGGGCGGCCACGGCAGCAGCCACGCCCAAGCCGCCGGCGCCGGCGGCGCCCTGCCGGAAGTGACCGTGGCCCGCGCCCTGCTGCGCCCGGTGAGCAACAGCGCCGACTTCACCGGCCGGGTGCGGGCCGTGGACAGCGTGCAGGTACGCCCACGCGTGGGCGGCTACGTGGACTCGGTGGCGTTCAAGGAAGGCGCCCTGGTGCACAAAGGCGACGTGCTGTTCCGCATCGACCCGCGCCCGTTCCAGGCCGAGGTGGACAGGCTGGCCGCCAACCGCACCCAGGCGCTGGCCGAGCTGGGCCTGGCCCAGGCCAACGCCCAGCGCGGCCATCGCCTGCTTGACCAGCATGCAATCGCGCAGGAGGAGGCCGACCGACTCGACACCGCGGCGCAGAGCGCGCGCGCCACGCTGGCCGCCGCCGATGCCGCGCTGGCCACCGCCAAGCTCAACCTCGGCTTCACCGAGGTGCGCGCGCCGATCGACGGCCGCGTGAGCAACGTGCACATCACCCCCGGCAACCTGGTCGGCAGCAGCGACGTGCTGACCAGCGTGGTGTCGATGAACCCGGTCTACGTGTACTTCGACGTGGACGAGCACACCTGGCTCAAGCTCGACCACCTGCGCGCCGGCGCGACGCAGGACGGCCGCAGTCCGCGCATCGCGGCGTCGATGGAGCTGTCCGACGAGAGCGGCTATCCGCACGCCGGCCGCATCGATTTCGTCGACAACCAGCTGAACACCGACTCCGGCACGATGCGGCTGCGCGCGGTCTTCGACAACAAGGACGGCCTGTTCACCCCTGGCCTGTACGCGCGCATCCGCCTGCAGAGCGGCCGGCCGCAGCCGCGCCTGCTGATCGACGACCGCGCGGTGGGCACCGACCTGGGCAACCAGTTCGTCTACGTGGTCGACGCCCAGCACAAGGTGCAGTACCGCAAGGTCAGCACCGGCGCGCTGTTCCACGGCCTGCGCGTGATCGACAGCGGCCTCGCACCCGGGGACGTCGTCGTGGTGAACGGCCTGCAGCGCGTGCGCCCCGGCGCCGAGGTGAACCCGCAGCAGGTGGCGATGGACTACCGCCTGGACGCGCGGGACAAGGCGGTGGTCGAGGCGGGTGGCCCTGACGATTCGCGCACCGCGATGACCTCACCGCCCAAGCGCAAGCCGCAAGGCTGAGCCCGTCCTTCTTCTTCTCCCCGCCGGGACGCGGAGAAGGACCATGGATGGCCCTGCGTTGAGGAGCGAGAAACAGGATTGAGGTCAGAGCCCAATCCTGCGAAGGCTCTCCCTACCTATCGAAACCCGAAAAGCGCATTGCCGAAGCCCGAGCGCGTAGGCAAGCCCCGCCCCCTCACCCCAACCCTCTCCTCGGAGGGGTGAGGGGGTCGGCATCCTGGAGTCATCGAGACAAACCATGAAAAACATCGCCCAGTTTTTCGTCGACCGGCCGATCATGGCCGCCGTGCTGTCGCTGCTGTTCGTGATCACCGGCAGCATCGCGGTGTTCCAGCTGCCGATCAGCGAATACCCCGAAGTGGTGCCGCCCACCGTGGTGGTGCGCGCCAACTACCCCGGCGCCAACCCCAAGGTGATCGCCGAGACCGTCGCCACGCCGCTGGAAACCCAGATCAACGGCGTGGAGGGCATGCTCTACACCTCCTCGCAGGCCACCAGCGACGGCGTGATGACGCTCACCGTGACGTTCGCGCTGGGCACCAACCTCAACGAGGCCCAGGTGGAAGTGCAGAACCGCGTGGCGCAGGCGCTGCCGCGCCTGCCCGAGGAAGTGCAGCGGCTCGGCGTGACCACGCAGAAGAGCTCGCCCGACCTCACCATGGTGGTGCACCTCACCTCGCCCGACAAACGCTACGACATGCTGTACCTGTCGAACTTCGCGCGGCTGCACGTGAAGGACGTGCTGGGCCGCCTGAACGGCGTGGGCGACGTGCAGATCTTCGGCGCCGGCGAGTATTCGATGCGCGTGTGGCTGAACCCGGACAAGCTGGCCCAGCGCGGCCTCACCACCGGCGACGTGGCCAACGCGATCCGCGAACAGAACGTGCAGGTGGCGGCCGGCGCGCTGAACGCGCCGCCGGTGCGCGGCACCGCCGACTTCCAGCTCAACATCAACACGCAGGGCCGGCTGAGCACGGTCGACGACTTCCGCAATATCGTGCTGCGCACCGATGCCGACGGCGCCACGGTGCACCTGGGCGACGTGGCGCGGGTGGAGCTGGGCTCGAACCAGTACGCGCTGCGCAGCCTGCTGGACAACCAGCCGGCGGTGGCGATCCCGATCTTCGCGCGGCCCGGCTCCAATGCCATCCAGATCTCCGACGAAGTGCGCGCCACCATGGCGCGGCTGAAGAAGGAGTTCCCGCAGGGCATCGACTACCACATCGTCTACGACCCGACCGTGTTCGTGCGCGGCTCGATCGAGGCGGTGGCGCACACCTTGCTGGAGGCGATCCTGCTGGTGGTGCTGGTGGTGATCCTGTTCCTGCAGACCTGGCGCGCGTCCGTGATTCCGCTGATCGCGGTGCCGGTATCGCTGATCGGCACCTTCGCGGTGATGTACCTGGTCGGCTTCTCGCTCAATGCGCTGAGCCTGTTCGGCATGGTGCTGGCGATCGGCATCGTGGTCGACGACGCCATCGTGGTGGTGGAGAACGTGGAGCGCCACATCGAGCTGGGGCAGTCGCCGAAGGAGGCTACCCGCAAGGCGATGCACGAGGTCACCGGGCCGATCGTGGCCACCGCGCTGGTGCTGTGCGCGGTGTTCATCCCCACCGCCTTCATCAGCGGCCTCACCGGTGAGTTCTATCGCCAGTTCGCGCTGACCATCGCGATCTCCACGGTGATCTCGGCGTTCAACTCGCTGACCCTGAGCCCGGCGCTGGCGGCGATCCTGCTGCTGCCGCACGGCGCGCCGAAGGACCGCCTCACCCGCGCCATCGACCGCCTGTTCGGCTGGCTGTTCCGCCCGTTCAACCGCCTGTTCCAGCGCGGCGCGGAGCGCTACGTGGCCGGTACGCGCCGCATGCAGGGCAAGGGCGGCGCCGCGCTGGTGGTGTACGGCGGCCTGATCGCGCTCACCGCGTTCGGCTTCTGGCACGTGCCCACCGGCTTCGTGCCGACCCAGGACAAGCAGTACCTGGTGTCGTTCGCGCAGCTGCCCGACGCCGCCTCGCTGGACCGCACCGAGGACGTGATCAAGCAGATGAGTGCGATCGCGCTGAAGCAGCCCGGCGTGCAGAGCGCGGTGGCCTTCCCCGGCCTCTCGGTGAACGGCTTCACCAACTCGACCAACGCCGGCATCGTGTTCGTCACGCTGAAGCCGTTCGAAGAGCGGCGCAGCGCGGACCTCTCCGCGGGCGCGATCGCCGGCGCGCTGAACGCGAAGTTCGCGGCCATCCAGGACGCCTACATCGCGGTGTTCCCGCCGCCGCCGGTGATGGGCCTGGGCACGATCGGCGGCTTCCGCCTGCAGGTCGAGGACCGCGGCCAGGTCGGCTTCGACGAGCTGTACCAGCAGACCCAGAACCTGATCGCGGCGGGCCGCAAGGACCCCGCGCTGGCCGGCCTGTTCTCCAGCTTCCAGGTCAACGTGCCGCAGGTGGAAGTGAACGTAGACCGCGCCAAGGCCAAGGCCGAGGGCGTGAACCTGGGCGATGTCTACCAGACCATGCAGGCCTACCTGGGCTCGCTCTACGTCAACGACTTCAACCGCTTCGGCCGCACCTACCAGGTGAACCTGTCGGCCGAGCCGCAGTTCCGCAGTGATCTCGCGGACATCAGCCAGCTGAAGACGCGCAACGCGAAGGGCGAGATGGTGCCGCTGGGTTCCTTCGTCACCGTGGCGCACGGCGCCGGCCCGGACCGCGTGCAGCACTACAACGGCTATCCCACCGCCGAGATCAACGGCGGCCCAGCGCCGGGGTACAGCTCGGGCCAGGCGCAGGCGGAGATGGAGAAGCTGGCGCGTCAGGTGCTGCCGAACGGCATGAGCTTCGAGTGGACCGACCTCACCTACCAGCAGATCCTGGCCGGCAACACCGCGGTGCTGGTGTTCCCGCTGTGCGTGCTGCTGGTGTTCCTGGTGCTGTCTTCGCTGTACGAGAGCTGGTCGCTGCCGCTGGCGGTGATCCTGATCGTGCCGATGGTGCTGCTGTCCGCGATCGCCGGCGTGTGGCTGTCGGGCGGCGACAACAACATCTTCACCCAGATCGGCCTGATCGTGCTGGTGGGCCTCGCCTGCAAGAACGCGATCCTGATCGTGGAGTTCGCCCGCGAACGCCAGCTCGAAGGCATGAGCCGCCACGAGGCGGTGCTGGAGGCGGCGCGGCTGCGGTTGCGGCCGATCCTGATGACCTCGATCGCCTTCATCATGGGCGTGGTGCCGCTGGTGACCTCGCACGGCGCGGGCGCGGAGATGCGCCACGCGATGGGCGTGGCGGTGTTCTCCGGCATGCTCGGCGTGACGATCTTCGGTCTGCTCTACACCCCGCTGTTCTACGTCGTGATCCGCGCCCTGGTGGAGCGTCGCGAAGCGCGCAAGCACGCGCAGGCGAATGCACTGCCGGCGCTGGAGGGCCATTGAGATGAAGCACCTGCTCCGTAGTACCGCCCTGTTCGCCGCCCTCGCGCTGGCCGGTTGCGCCAGCGTGGGGCCCGACTACCACAAGCCGGCCCCGCCCACCCTGCAACTGCAGGGCGTGGACGCGGCGCGCGAAAACGCCGCGCAATTCCAGGCGCAGTGGTGGAAGCAGTTCGGCGATCCCACCCTGGACGCGCTGATCCAGCGCGCCGCGGCGAACAACCTCGACCTGCGCATCGCGGTGGCGCGCCTCGCCGAATCGCGCGCCCTGCTCGGCGGCGCGAAGTCGCAGTACCTGCCGGACATCCAGGCAGGCGCCTCGTACACCCGCAGCCGCGAGCAGACGCCCGGCCTCGGCCCGCAGCGCAATACGGTGACCGCCTACCAGGCCGGCTTCGACGCCAGCTGGGAGATCGACGTGTTCGGCGGGGTGCGCCGTTCGGTGGAAGCCGCGCACGCCGACCTCGGCGCCAGCGAGGCCGCCCTGCAGGATGCGCAGGTGAGCCTGTTCGCCGAGGTGGCGCGCAACTACTTCGACCTGCGCGGCATCCAGCAGCGGCAGGACATCGCCCGCCGTGACATCGCCAACCAGCAGGACACGCTGAAGCTGATCCGTGCCCGCGCCGAGGTGGGCACCGCCTCGGACCAGGACGTGGCCAGCGCCGCGGCGCAGTTGAGCGCGACGGAGGCGCAGCTGCCGCTGCTCGACATGCAGGCGCATGCCGACGCGTACCGCCTCGCCGTGCTGCTGGGCGAACAACCCGGCGCGCTCGACATCGACGTCTCGCCGAAGACGTTCAAGCCGATCGATGCGGTGCTGCCGATCGGCGCCGCCGGCGACGTGCTGGCGCGCCGCCCCGACGTGCGCATCGCCGAACGCGAATACGCCGCCGCCAACGCGCGCATCGGCGTGGCCAAGGCGGATTTCTTCCCGCACTTCTCGCTGGGCGGCTTCCTCGGCTTCCTCGCCGGGCGCAGCAACGACTTCGGCAGTCCGTCCACCCGCGCGTGGTCGATCGCGCCCAGCATCACCTGGAACGGCCTCAACGTGCAGCGCGTGCGCGCCAGTCTGCACGCCGCCGAGGCGCGCGCCGACGCGGCGCAGGCGAACTACCAGCGCACCGTGCTGGAGGCGGTCGAGGACGTCGACAACGCCGTGGTGGGCTACAACCTGCAGCACGACCGCGTCGAGCACCTGATGGCGCAGGCGCGGCAGAGCCGCCGGGCCGCCGCGCTGGCCAAGGTGCGCTACGAACAGGGCGCCACCGGCTATCTGGAACTGCTCGACGCCGAACGCGTGCAGCTCGCCGCGGACGACGCGCTGGCCCAGGCGCAGGCCGCGATCGATACCCGCGCGGTGGCGCTGTACAAGGCGCTGGGCGGCGGCTGGCAGGCCTGCGGCGACGACGCGCGTTGCGCGCCGGTCGCCACCCCGGTAGCCGCGGTGCCATGAGCACGGCGCGCCAGCGGGCGGCAATGGGCGCGCCGGCCGACCCGCCCGTGCATCGCGTGGCCCTGGTCACCGGCGCCAACCGCGGGCTGGGTTTCGAGGTGGCGCGCCAGCTCGCCGCGCGCGGCTGCAGCGTGCTGCTGGGCACGCGCGACCTCGCCAAGGGCCGGCAGGCCGCGAAACGGATCGGTGGCGACGCGGCCGCCGTGCCGCTCGACGTCACCGACGCCGCGCAGATCGCCGAGCTCGCCGGCTGGATCGAACGCGAGCATGGCCGCCTCGACGTGCTGGTGAACAACGCCGGCGGCCACGCCGACCGCGAGGCGCGCACCGAGAGCGCCACGCCCGACGACGTGCGCGCGGCACTGGAGACGAACCTGCTCGGCGCCTGGCAACTGTGCAGCGCGTTGCTGCCGCTGATGCGTCGCCACCGCTACGGCCGCATCGTCAATGTCACCAGCGGCTGCGCCGGCAGCATGGCGCCCGACGCGATCGGCTACCCCGCCTACCGCGTGTCCAAGGCCGCGCTCAACGCCTACACCCGCGCGCTCGCCGCCGAACTGGCCGGCAGCGGCATCCTGGTCAACGCGGTCTGCCCCGGCTGGGTCGCCACCGGGCTAGGCGGCCCGGGCGGCGGCCCGGTGGAACGCGGCGCCGCCGGCATCGTGGCCGCCGCCTGCCTGCCCGAGCCTGGCGTCAACGGGGCGCTGCTGCGCGACGGCCAGCGCATCGCGTGGTGACGCGCGCCCCCGCCAGTCGCCACGCGCCGCAACTCGCCGGGCCCGTGCGCTGCGCGACACGCGCAGCCCAGCGGGCCGTCCGCTCCGCCTCACGTCGAGACGCCGTTGGCGGCGACTGTCGATTTGCAGCCGGCCGGTTCGTCGGCAAGACACCGCGGCCATCCTGCCGCGGCGCACCCAGGAAAAAAGCATGAGCAAGCTGATCTTCGTCAATCTGCCGGTAACCGACCTGAAGCGATCGATGGCGTTCTACGAGGCCGTCGGCGCGGCCAACAACCCCGCCTTCACCGACGACACCGCGGCATGCATGGTGTTCTCCGACACCATCCACGCGATGCTGCTCACCCACGACAAGTGGCGCCAGTTCACCAGCAAGCGGATCGTCGACGCGCACGCGGACGCGCAGGTGCTGCTGTGCCTGTCGGCGGACAGCCGCGACGAGGTGTCCGCCCTGGTCGACCGGGCGCGCGCCGCCGGCGGCACGGCGGACCCCACGCCGGTACAGGACCACGGCTTCATGTACGGCCGCAGTTTCGAGGACCCGGACGGCCACATCTGGGAAGTGATGTGGATGGATCCCGGCGCCCTCCCGCCGCACGGCTGAGCGCTGCCGCGGGCCGGCATGCGGCCTCCGGCCGCGCCGCGCCCGCGCATCCTTTTGCCCGCGTGAATCGTCATGAGCACCGGACCCGCCATCGGGCCGATGTTTTCCACTGGAGCGATTCGCCATGCAGACACTCGCCGATCAGAAAATTCTCGTCACCGGCGGCAACAGCGGCCTGGGCCTGGGCCTGGTCGAGGCCCTGGTCGAACGCCGCGCACGCGTCACCGTACTCGCCCGCGACCCCGCGCACCTGGCCGCGACCCGCGAGCGGCTGGGCGTCGACACGATCGTCGGCGACATCGCCGACCCGGAGCTTCCGCTGGCCGTGCTCGAACGCCTGCGGCCCGACGTGGTCGTGCTGAACGCCGGCAGCCAGCCGCCGCTGGCGCCGATTCACGAACAGAAGTGGGAGGACTTCGACGATGTCTGGAACGTCGATGTGAAAGCGGGCCTGCACTGGATCCAGGCCGCGCTGCGCCTGCCGCTGGCCCCCGGCAGCCGCGTGCTGGTGGGCTCCAGCGGCGCCGCCGTGAACGGTTCGCCGCTCAGTGGCGGCTACGCGGGCGCCAAGCGCATGCTCTGGCTCATGGCCCATTACGCGAACGACGCGGCCGAGCGGCTCGGCCGGGACATCCGCTTCCAGGTGCTGGTGCCGCAGCAGGTGGTGGGCGAGACCGCGCGCGGCCGCGAGGTAGCCGAGGCGTACGCCAGGCGCCTGGGCATCTCGGCCGAGGGCTTCCTCGCCCGTTTCGGCAAGCCGATGCCGCCCCGGCAGTTCGGCGAGCATGTGGTCGCCATCCTCACCGATCCCCGCCATGCGGCCGGTACCGCCTTCGGCCTCAAGGGCGATCACGGCATCGCCTCGCTCGACGACGTGGCCGCGTGATGGAAGAACAGGACGCCGGCCTGCTCGGCCTGCACGAAAGCCGCCGGCAGTTCCTGGCGCTGGTCGCCGACCTGCGCCCGGAGCTGCACCGCTACTGCGCGCGCATGACCGGCTCGGTGGTCGAAGGCGAGGACATCGTGCAGGACACGCTGGCGCGCGCCTACTATCTGCTGCCCGACCTGCCGCGCATGCCCGCGCTGCGCCCGTGGCTGTTCCGCATCGCCCACCACCGCGCCATCGACCATTTGCGCCGCTACGACCGCCGCATGAGCGAGCCGCTCGACGACACCATCGACGAGATGCCCGACGGCGGGCCCGATCCGGAAGACAGCCTGGCCCGCGAGCAGGCGGTGTTCCATGCCGTGTCGCGCTTCATGCAACTGGCGCCGGTGCCGCGCAGCTGCGTGATCCTCAAGGATGTACTCGGCCACTCGCTGGACGAGATCACCGCCCTGCTCGAACTGAGCCTGCCGGCGATCAAGGCCGCGCTGCATCGCGGGCGTGCCCGCCTGCGCGACGCCGGCGGCGCGGCGGACGCGCCCCCCGCCGCAGGGTCGCGCGCGCCGTCGCCAGCGGTCGCCCGCTACGCGGCGCTATTCAACGCCCGCGACTGGGATGGCGTGCGCGCCCTGCTCAGCGACGACGTGCGGCTGGACCTGGTGACGCGCTCGCAACGCGAGGGGCGCCGCGACGTCGGCGTCTATTTCGCCAACTACGACCGGTTCGCCGACTGGCGCCTGGTCCCGGCCTGGCTGGCCGGCAGGGAGGTGGTCGCCGTATTCCGCCACCCGCTGGACGCCCGCCCCGGTTACTTCATCGCGCTGGACATGTGCGGCGGACAGGTCACCCGCATCCGTGACTTCCGCTACGTGCCGTACATCGCGAACGAGGCGGAGATCGCGCTCTCCTGACACGGGCGCCCGCCCGCCAGGCAGATGCCGCATGACGGGCGGGCGGCGCGGCGCTCAGTCCTTGCCGAGTCCGGTATGCGCCGAATACAGCGCGCGCCAGCGACCGTCGACATAGACGAACACGTCCGAGGAATACAGCTTGCCTTTCGTCGCCGGCGTGCTGCTGACGAAGCTGAGGATCGCGGTGTCGCCCTGCAACGTCACCTGCTGGTCCACCGGGTGCGCCGCCTGCCACGCGTCCGCCTTGCGCTTCATCTCGTCCGAGCCGCGGTTCTTCACGGCATGCGCCACGATGGCCTGCTTGGTCGCGAAGGTGCCGGCCACGCCCACCGAGCGGTAGCCCGGTAACAGCATGCCTTCCAGCCACGCGGCATCGCCGCTCTCCTCGGCCTCCAGCCAGTGCTGGTCCACGGCCTTCACCGCGGCGGCGGTGTGCGCGGTTTCGTCCACGCCGCGGTCGGCGGCGTTCGTGCCCAGGGCCACCGCGCAGGCGGCCAGCAGCAGCGGGATATGCAGTTTGCGCATGACTTGCTCCGGTCGGGATTGACGCCGGCACGTTGCACCCGGCGCCGCCGGCCCGCAGCCACGCGATGACGGATGGCGGCGCGCGGGTGACGGGCGGTCGCCGCGCGGCGGCAAGCGGTCGCGACGATGCGCGGGATGGCGCCGGCGCCGCCCATCCTCGCGGAACCGCCGCTCGTCACGCGCAGGCGCCGCCCGTCATCGCCGCGGCGACGCGGCATCGCAACCGCACGAGCATGCGATGCCGGATACCGCCCGCCATCCCCGGAACCCGCCATGCCCTTGCCGATGCTGTTCACGCTGTTCGCCGCCGCCACGCCGGCCATCGCCGCGCTGCCGACAAAGACGGCGGGCGCCGATGCGCTGGCGCCGCTGGCGTACTTCGCCGGCGACTGGCAGTGCGCCGGCCAGTTCGCCAACGGCAAGCCGGTCCGCTCCCGCGAGAGCTTCAGCGTCGAACTCGGCGGCCAGTGGCTGCGCATGCGGCACGCGGACGCCCCGCCGAACCGCTACCTCGCGGATTCGTGGTGGGGCTACGACAAGGCCGCAAAGCGTTTCAGCGTGACCGTGTTCGACAACTTCGGCGGCGCGCGGCGCTACACCTCGTCCGGCTGGGTCGGCGACGCGCTCACGCTGGAGAACATCGCAACGAGCGGCTATCTCGACCGGTTCGCGTTCCAGCGCCTCGGCGACGACGCCTACCGCGTGACCTACACCTACCGGAACGGCAACGCCGCGTGGCGGTTGGGCGACAGCGCGCGCTGCACACGGGCGACGCATCGCCACTGAGGAAGGATGCCGTGCCACGCCCGTCCCGCCTTTGCACGACCCTGACGCAGGAGTGATCCGCCATGTCTTTTCCGATGACCCTCACCTTGTGGCTGGCCTTGGCCACCCCCGCAGGCAGCCAAGGCGCACCTGCCGCGGCCGCCGCCGCGATCTTCGCGCCGCAGGCCATCCCCGGCGCCGCCGACGACGGCGCCGCCGCCTTCACGCCGGACGGCAACACCGTCTACTTCATGCGCGGCAGCCGCGACGGTTCGACGCTGATGGAATCGCATCGCCGCGATGGCGGCTGGTCGGCGCCGACGCCGGCGCCTTTCTCCGGGCGCTGGCGCGACCTCGACCCGGCGATGGCGCCGGACGGTTCCTACCTGCTGTTCGCCTCCAACCGCCCGTCCACGCCGGGCGGTGCAGCACTCGACGGGCTGCATGCCGGCAAGCGCTACGTCGGACACGGCATGAACCTGTGGCGGGTGGAGCGGCAGGGCGACCATTGGAGCGCTCCTGTGCGGTTGCCCGATACCGTCAACCTCTGCTCCCTGGTCGGCGCCCCGAGCATCGCCGCCGACGGCAGCCTCTACTTCATCGGCTGCAACGGGCCCCAGGGCGACTTCACCCTGCTGCATGCGACGTATCGCGACGGCCACTACGCGACGCCCCGTGCGGTGGCGCTGGGCGATGCGGGCGCGACGATCCGCGATCCCGCCGTCGCGCCCGACGGCTCGTTCATCGTGGTCAGCATCAAGCACGCCGCGCAGCAGCCCTACCGCCTCGCCATCGCGTTCCGCACGCCCGACGGCTGGAGCGCACCGCAGGATCTCGGCGACACGGTCAACGGCGGCACGGAGAACATGGGTGCCCAGCTCGGCCCCGACCATCGCACGCTGTACTTCTACAGCGACCGCCGTGCCGCCGGCGCGGCGGCGGGCGCGTCGTGGAGCAGCGGCCACGACCACATCTGGCAGGTGTCGCTGGCGCCGTGGCTGGACGCGCACCGGCACATCGACCCCTGAGTGCCCAACACCCGCGGCGCCCGTTGGCCTGCCACGCGGCGCATTCACTCCATCGCTGGAAGCCACGCATGCGATCCGCAAACCTGATGCCGGCCTTGTCCCTCGCGCTCGCCCTGTGGGCGACCACTCCCGCCACGCCCGCCCACGCGGCCACGGCCCCGCCAAAGGACGCATCCGCCGCCACGCCATGGGGTGCGCTGGGCGACGCCGACCCCACGTTCACTCCCGACCGGCGCACCGTTGTGTTCGCGCACGGAAGCGGATCGACGCGGCGCCTCTATGTCGCCCATTGGCACGATGGCGCCTGGTCGACCGCGCGGCGCGCGCCGTTTTCGGGCGCATGGATGGATTTCGAACCGACGATGGCGCCGGACGGCTCGTACCTGATCTTCATCTCCAACCGCCCCGCCGCGCCAGGCGGCAAGCCGCTGGACGGCTATTGGGGCGGGAAACCGCACCCGGGCCGCGGCGGCAACCTGTGGCGCGTGGATTTCAAGGACGGCAGGTGGGGCGTGCCGGTGCGCCTGCCCGATCCCGTCAACGTCAGCACGGCGACGTATTCGCCCGCGGTGGCCGCGGACGGCAGCGTCTACTTCACCCACCCCGATCCGCAAACCCGTCATACACGGCTCTACGTCAGCCGCCGCACTGGCGGCCGATTCCAGCCGCCCGAGCCGCTGTCGTTCAGCGACGGCGTGACGGGCGACTACGACCCGGCGGTGGCGCCCGACCAGTCCTTCATCGTGTTCAGTTCGGACCGCGCGCCGACACCGGCGGGCAGCAGCGGCCTGTTTGTGGCGTTCGCCGCCGGCGGCGGCTGGGGCACGCCGGTGCCGCTCGCCACGGAAGGCATCGAAGCACGCCTCGATCCGGACCTGCGCACGCTGTATTTCAGCGGACCGGACCACCGCGTCCACCGCCTGTCGCTCGCGCCCTGGCTGCGGCAGCACACGGCGTCACGCTGAGGCCCCATGGACGCGTCGCCCGCCCGCGTCCGGCACCGGCGCACACCTGTCCTCCAGCACTGTTCAGCGCTCCGTCGCCACCGCACACTGCGGTGGTGGCCCGCCGGTTCATCGGCGGCCGATGACCGGGAGGAGCGCGTGACCGACCAAGCCCGTTCCCAACGCCTGAAGACGCTGGCCCTGGCGTTCGGGTTCTGGACGCTGCTGGCGCTGTCCTATGCGCTCAGCGGGGCGCTGTCCTCGATCAGCGAGGGCGATCCGCCGAACTGGCTGCGCAACCTGGCCTGGAACCTCGGCAATTTCTGGCTGTGGATGGCGCTGGTGCCGCTGCTGGGCCGGCTGGGGCGCCGGACCGCGGGGCGCGGCTGGCGGCGCTTCTGCGCCGTGCACATACCGGCCTCGCTGGCAGTGGGGCTGGCGCAGATGCTCGCGCACCTCGTGCTGTTCTGGTTCCTGTGCGGCCCCGGCCGCATGCCGGTGCACACGCTGGGCCAGTACCTGCGCATGGAATTCGCCTACAGCTACCACCTGGCGGTGCTCACCTACTGGATCGTGCTGGCGGCACTGCGCGGGCTGGAGTCTCGCCGCCGGCTGCGCGACGAGCAGTTGCGCAGCGCCCTGCTGGAATCGCAGCTGGCGCAGGCGCAGCTGCAGGCGCTGCGCATGCAGCTGCAGCCGCACTTCCTGTTCAACACGCTCAATGCGATCTCCGCGCTGGCGCTGGCCGATCCGCTGCAGGCGCGGCTGATGATCGCCCGCCTCAGCGACTTCCTGCGCCTCACGCTGGAGGAACGCCACGCGCCGCAGGTGCCGCTGGCGCGCGAGCTGGAATTCCTGCGCTGCTACCTCGACATCCAGCAGGTGCGCTTCCAGGACCGGCTCAGCACGCGGCTGGAGGTGGCCGACGACGCGCTGCGCGCCGCCGTGCCGAACCTGATCCTGCAGCCGCTGGTGGAGAACGCTCTGCGCCACGGGCTGCTGGCCAAGGCCGAACCCGGCAGCCTGCAGGTGATCGGCCAGCGCGACGGCGACGAGCTGGTGCTGCGCGTGGACGACGACGGCCTCGGCCTGCCGTCCGACGGCGCCAGCGAAGGCATCGGCCTGACCAACACCCGCGCCCGGCTGGCGATGCTGTTCGGCGCCGACGCCCGCATGGAGCTGCTACCCCGCGACGGCGGCGGCACGCGGGTGGAACTGCGCCTGCCCTTCCGCGAGCTCGCCGCATGAGCGCGCCATCCATCCGCGCCCTGCTGGTGGACGACGAGGTGCTGGCGCGCCTCGCGCTGCGCCAGGCGCTGGCCGCGCACCCCGATGTGGACATCGTCGGCGAATGCGGCAACGCCGCCGAGGCGCAGCAGGCGATCCAGGCGCTGGCGCCCGAGCTGCTGTTCCTCGACATCCGCATGCCGGGCATGGATGGCTTCAAGCTGCTGCACCAGCTCCAGCCGCAGTCGTTGCCGATGGTGGTGTTCACCACCGCCTACGGCCAGCACGCGCTGCGCGCCTTCGACGCCGGCGCGCTGGACTACGTGCTCAAGCCCATCGACCAGGCCCGCTTCGACCAGGCGCTGGAGCGCGTACGCCGGCACTGGTACGGCCTGCAGTCGCCCGCGGCGACGTCAGCGCACGCCGCCTACCTGCAGCGCATCAGCGTGCGCGTGGGCGAGCACATCCGGGTGGTCGCGGTCGACGCCATCGACTGGATCCGCGCCGACGGCAACTACGTGCAGATCCACGCCGACGGCAGCCGCTACCTGCACCGCGAAACCCTGAGCCACCTGCTCGCCACGCTCGACCCCGCCCGCTTCCTGCGCATCCACCGCGGCGTGATCGTCAACGTGGACCGCATCCGCGAAGTGCACCCCCTGTTCAACGGCAACGCCGAGATCGTGCTGCGCGATGGGACGCGGCTGGATTTGAGCCGGCGGTTCCGGGCCGGCGCACGAGCGGTGCTGGGGTTGCCTTGATGGGTCAGGTGCCGATTCGTTGATGCGGAGGGACCAGTCAGACGATCTACGCTGATCGGGCACATTGGGGAATATGATCAGGTTTCCGAAAGTTGGGGGATTCCCGCTTTCGACCCATAGCGGACATGCTTCTCTGATCATTCGAACGGAGGCCTTTCTGCAATTTGGTGAGGCATCTCCATCCGCAAAACACCCAGGAGAGCTTATTGATGAGCACATCTGCCTTGGTACTGACGCTTTTCATTGCATGGGCGCTCTTCTTGCTCGTTCTCATGGAGAGCATCCGCGCTTACCTGGTCGTCACGGGACAGGCCAACTCCAATGAGTTCAAGCCGGACAACGCGAACCTCTCACCATTTTTGCAACGGCTGGCGCGTGCGCATGCCAACTGCATCGAGAGCCTTCCTGTCATGGGCGGCCTTCTTCTTGTAGCCATCGCGACTGCCCGTACTGGGCTCACCGATACGCTGGCTCCGTGGCTTCTACTTGCCCGCATCACCCAATCAATCACTCATCTCATGTCCTTGAGCGTTTTCGCCATCAACGTTCGCTTTTCCTTCTTTGTCGTGCAGCTGGCTATCGCGGCCTACTGGACGTGGGCTCTGCTTGCACGATAGTTCGTGCACCCGCATGCGCGAAATGGCCGCTTCCGACCCAAAGCCGCCGTTCCAAGACCGAGCCTCTCTGTCCGGCTTTGCGTTCTGTTGTTAGCCGGACGTGGCAGAGATAAGCTTCAGCAAGAACAATGATTTGTGCAGGGATCTCGTTGCGCCACCCGGGATGTATAACCGAACGAGCGCGTCCAAATATTCAATAGTTAGACCTCAAATGCACGATCAGATACGCGCCGAGATTAAGCTCATAAAACCGTTCGATGAGATCGAACGTAAACACCAGACTGACGCATTCAAGCGGTTCGATTCAGGTGCAGAGTTGTTCAGGCTTGCGAAACCAGCCACGCCGCCCAAGCACCTCGTGTCCTACTTTGCTGTAATTGATGGGCAAACCATTCTTCTCGTCGACCACAAGAATGCGCAACTTTGGCTGCCAACCGGCGGCCATGTCGAACCTCAAGAACACCCACGGACAACAGTGATGCGCGAGCTAGAAGAATAACTTGGCTTCTCATGCCCGCATCCAGTTCAAGCACCCGTCATGGTCACATGCACACCTACTGTCGGTCTCACTGCTGGGCACATTGATGTTTCCCTTTGGTATGTCGTTCTCGCGAGCCAAAAGCAACCTCTCAAGTTCGACAAAAGCGAATTTTCAGGTGTTCGCTGGTATCCGTTTGCCCAGGTGCCTCTTGGGCGCACCGATCCGCACATGGGTCGGTTTATTGCGAAACTGACCTCTAATCCTTCAACTGCGAAGGCGTCATCTGGTAAGCCTGGCGCTGCCCCTTATCCCAAATCTTAAGCCCTCAAGAAGTCTCAACTCCATGCAGCAATCAATCGCACACATCGCGCTCGTGGTCCGTGACTATGACGAAGCACTCGATTTCTACGTCAGCAGGCTTGGCTTTCGCGTCGTGGAAGACACGTATCAACCGGAGCAGAACAAACGCTGGGTAGTTGTTTCACCGCCGGGTTCATCAGGCGCGTCGTTGCTTTTGGCCCGGGCTTCCGCGCCGGGTCAGGAGGCATTTGTTGGCAATCAGGCTGGTGGTCGCGTATTCCTCTTTCTGCAAACCGACGATTTCTGGCGCGACTACCATCGAATGGTTGCGGCAGGTGTCACGTTCGTGCGGCCTCCAAGTGAGGCAACCTATGGCACCGTGGCAGTGTTCGAGGATCTCTATGGCAACCGCTGGGATCTGTTGCAATACAACGCCAGCACGCCATATGCGTCGGCAGCGGTCTAACATCTCATTCGAGACGGACGGCTGCGCCGCCGCTCAACTCAAGCGCTGACTGTCCGCTCCTGGCCGATAGAAGACCCCATCACACACAACGCCCCCGACGCCAAGCCCGCTGCCCCTCGCAGCCGCTACGCGGTTGCGCACCGAGTGCGGGCCAGGATGGCCCGCTGCTCTACCCGGGGCCCCTGTGCGGCGGTGAGGCGGGGTCGACAGGCCGCGCAGCGGGAACCGACAGGATGTCGGTTCCTTTTCGACAGTACACGGATGTGCTGTCGAAAAGCCCGACCCCGGCTCACGGACTTGCCGCCCACGGATGGGCGGCAAGCGCCAAGCGGGGTGGCCTTCTCTGTTGGTTACTTATTTCTTGGCCACGCAAGAGATAGGTAACTCGGCTGCCGCAGGCAGACGAAGGCCCTTGCCCTGAAAGCTTGGCGTGCCAGGCACCATCAATTCAGTGGCCGAAAATAATTCCATCCCACGTCCTTCGACTCCGCTTCGCTACGCTCAGGGCGAACGGTGCGTGCATCGTATTTGCGCGCCAGATCGATAGAACAGGCAAAGGCATCGCGCGCAGGGTGCGCTCCTACGGGGCGTTGCTGGCAACGCGCAACGCCTCAGCCTCAAGTGCCCGATCACCCGCGAAGACGAACCGATCGTCACGCCTCGACGACCGCTGGTCACGAGCCGCCCCCGCTCGTCACAGAACGGCGGCGGCGCGACGCCGCCACGGCGCAGATTCCACGGCATCGTCATGCTGCCGAGGAATCCGCGTGGTCCATCGCCTGCTTGCGCTGCTTGCCGGTGCGCTAGCCCTGATCGCCTCGTTCGCCGCCGTCGGCCTGCGCGCTGCCGAAGTGCCTCCGCCGCAGCCGCAGATCTTCGAGCCCGGCACGCTCTCCGGCCCTGCGGGCGTGGACTGCCTTACGTTCACTCCCGACGGCGCCACCGTGTACTTCGACCAGCAGGCGGGCGCCAGCGGTTTCATCATGGAAGCGCATCGCGTGGGCGGCGGCTGGTCCACGCCGCGGATCGCGCCGTTCTCCGGGCAGTGGCTGGACCACGACCCGGCGATGGCGCCGGACGGCTCCTACCTGGTGTTCACCTCCAACCGCCCCGACGCGCCCGGCGGCGTGCCGCTGCATGGCGGCCATCTGTGGCGGGTCGACCGCCACGGCAAGGGTTGGGGCACGCCGGTGCGGCTGCCCGATGCGGTGAACGACGCCACACAGATCTACGCGCCCAGCGTGGCCGCGAACGGCGACCTGTATTACCAGCGGATGGACGAGCCCGAGCACCGCTTCCATCTCTACCGCAGCGGCTGGCGGGACGGCCGCTACCAGCCACCGCAGCGGTTGGCGCTGGGCGATCCGTCGGCCGAACAGCAGGACCCGGCGGTCGCGCCGGACGGATCCTTCCTCGTGTTCGACGCCGACTACGCCGGCAAGGGGCAGCCCGATCACCTGTATATCGCCTTCCGCGATGGCGACGGCTGGAGTGCGCCGGTGGACCTCGGCGACGCGGTGGACCGCTTCCAGCCCTGGGGTTCGCACCTGGGGCCGGACGGACGCACCTTGTATTTCACCAGCAACGCCGCCCGGCCGGTGCACTACCCGCGCACGCCCGCGCAGGCACGTGCCGACCTGGCGCGCATGCGCGCGTGGGACAACGGCAACAACCACATCTGGCGCCTGTCGCTGGCGCCGTGGCTGGCGGCGCATCACGCCAGCTGACTTCGCCGCGGCCTTCGCGGCTCTCTCAGGAGCAAGCATGTCCCCACGCTACTTCGTCCTCGCCGCCTGCGTCCTCGCCTCGTTCGCCGCCCACGCGCAAACGCGCGGCGAACTGGTCGGCCCCGGCACGATCTCCGCCGGCCTGCAGGAAACCTCGGCCGCGCTCACGCCGGACGGCGGCACGCTGTACTTCATGCGTTCGGACTTCGCCGAGCGCGACGACACCATCCTGGTCTCGCACCGCGTAGGCGGACACTGGGGCGCGCCGCAGGTGGCCGCCTTCTCCGGGGAGTGGCACGACTCCGAGCCAACGCTGTCGCCGGACGGGCGGCGGCTGTACTTCGTCTCCAACCGGCCGCTGCAGCCGGGCGGCGCGCCGCTGACAACGGAAATGGGCGGCCACCGCTTCGCCGGCACCAACCTCTGGTTCGTGCAGCAGCAGGCCGACGGCCGCTGGGGCGTGCCGGTGCACGTGGACGGCGCGCTCAACGACGGCGCGATGATCTACAACCCCTCGGTGGCCGCCAACGGCGACATCTACTTCTCCGCGCACCGGCCGGACTCGGGCGCCGCCTACCAGATCTACGTGGCGCGCCGCACCGCGCGGGGCTACGCGGCGCCGCAGCGGGTCGACCTCGGCGACGTCGCGCGCAACCGCATGGATCCGGCGATCGACCCGCAGCAGCGCTACCTGGTGTACGCCGGCAACGAGGGCGATTCGCTGGGCAGCGCCGACCTCTACATCGCGTTCCGCCAGCCGGACGGCCGCTGGGGCAAGCCGCTGCACCTGCCGGGCGACGTCAACAGCCCGTCGCTGGAGAACGCACCCTCGCTGGGGCCGCGCTTCGGCGAGCTGTACGTTTCCAGCAACCGTCGCGACGAGGTGGCTTTCCCCAAGCCGCGCGACAGCGCCGCCACCTTGCAGCAGCGCCTGCAGCAGCCGCTGAACGGTTCGCGCAACCTGTGGCGTTTCGACATCGCCGGCGTGCTGCGTGCACACGGCATCGACCACTGATCCGGCACGGAGGCACCATGCCCAACGCCCGCACGCTGTCGTTCCTGCCGGCCGCACTGTGGTTGTTCGCTTCCGCGGGCGCTGCTCCCGCCACGGCGCCGGCGCTGACGCCCGCCTTTCGCGCCGGCGCCAGTTTCGGCAACGTGTTCTCGCGCACCATCGCGCTCCGGGCGCCTGGTTTCAACGAGGCCGTGCGCCGCGTCAGCGGCACCGCGACCTACCGCGTGACCGACGCCGACGCCGCACCGGCACAGCTGCACATCGATTACCGCTACGACGGCCGGCCCGCCGGCAGCGGTGCGGTGACACTGCCCGACGCCGGCGCCACCAACTGCTACGACGGCAAGTGCACGCCCAACACCGACGCCAGCGGGCTGGCCTACAACCCGCGCCTGTGGGGCCCGGCACCGGCCACGCTGAAGCTCGGCCAGCGCTGGACGGTGGACATCGCCACGCCCTGGGAACTCGGCCCGGCGGGACGGCAGACAGTGACCGTGGTGGCGCTCGATCCCTCCAGCCACACCGTCACGCTGGAGCGCGAAGGCAGTGGCGACGGTGCGTGGCTGGACGAAAAGCCGCAGCTCACGCTGACACGCGGCGGCCGTTCGTACATCGTGGCGCGGCAGCCCGGCCGCACGCACTGGCGCGGCTGGACCACCTTCCGCGACGGCATCGTGCTCAGCGACGAACTGGTCAGCACGCGACCGGTGACGCTGACTGCCGCCGGGCTGGGCCGCATCGAGGCCAGCGAACGCCAGTACATCCTGCTCAACGCGATGCCGGTGGAGGCTGCACCATGAAACCGACGATCCTTTGCTTCCTGTTCGGCGTCGGCCTGCTGCTCGCCACGGCCGGAACACACGCCGCCACCACGCCGGCCGCCGCGCCGCAGCCCGTCACGCTAGGCGGCATCCTCCATCCCGACAGCGACGACACGCTGGCCTTCACCCCCGACGGCAACACGGTGTTCTTCGATCGCAGCGAGGGCCAGCGCAAGACCATCATGGTTTCGCACAAGGTCGATGGACGCTGGTCGCAACCCGCGGTCGCGGGCTTCTCCGGGCGCTGGTTCGACCAGGATCCGGTGATGGCGCCCGACGGCAGCTACCTGCTGTTCGATTCGAGCCGACCGACGACGCCCGGCGGCAAGCCACTGACGCAGGACTACTTCGTCGGCGGCAGCGGCCCCGGCTCCAACATCTGGCGCGTGGACCGCGAGGGCAAGGGCTGGGGCAAACCGGTCTGGCTGGGGCCGATCGTCAACAACGACGTGTTCGTCGACTTCGCCAGCATCACCGCCGACGGCAGCCTGTACTTCATCCGCTGGGACAAGCAGGCGCGGATCATGCACACCTGGCATGCGGCCCTGCGCCACGGTGAGTACCTGCCAGCCGTGCGTGTGAACCTGGGTGACCCCGCCGTCTCCACCCACGACCCCGCGGTGGCGCCGGACCAGTCCTTCATCGTGTTCGACTACGGCAAGACCAAGGGCGGCCTGGGCCGGCTGTGCATCGCCTTCCGCGAAGGCGACCACTGGGGCAAGCCGATCGACCTAGGCCCGCAGGTGAACAAGGACATCCCCTGGGGCTCGCACATCGCGCCGGATGGCCACAGCGTCTACTTTACCGGGCAATCCGGCCTCTGGAAGCTCGATCTGCAGCCGTGGCTGCGGCAGCACGCGACGCTCGCGACAGCGCGCTAGCCCAGGAACCATCGCGGGACCCGGCGGCACAAGGAACCGCCACCTGTTGCAATAATTCCATTATTCTGGAAATATAGAATCATGGAAACGCCAGACGCCCTCGCCGCCCTCGGCGCGCTCAGCCACGACTCCCGCCTCGCCGCGTTCCGCCGGCTGGTGCAGGTTGGCCCGGAAGGCTTGCCGGTCGGCGAGCTGCGCGAGCAGCTCGACCTGCCGCCCGCCACGCTGAGCGCGCACCTCAACGTGCTGCGCGCCGCCGGACTGGTCGAGGACCAGCGCGAGGGGCGGGTGATCCGTGTCCGCGCCAACTACCGGCAGATGAACGCACTGCTGGCCTATCTCACCGAGAACTGCTGCGCCGGCGCCGCCGATTGCGGCCCGGTCTCCGCCTGCAAACCGCGCAAATCCGGAGCCAAGCCATGAACCGATTCCACGTGCACCTCAACGTCGCCGACCTCGCCGGCAGCATCCGCTTTTACACGCAGCTGTTCGCCGCGGAACCCAGCGTGGTCAAGCACGATTACGCCAAATGGATGCTGGAAGACCCGCGGGTCAATTTCGCGATCTCCAGCACCGGCCGTGCGCCGGGAGTCGACCATCTCGGCCTGCAGGTCGACTCCGCGGCCGAGCTTGCCGCGCTCGGCCCGCGCCTGGACGCCGCCGGCGGTGCCGTGGTGCCGGAAGGCGGCGCCACCTGCTGCTACGCGCGCTCGGACAAGCTGTGGACCGAAGACCCGCAGGGCACGCGCTGGGAAACCTTCCACACCGTCGGCGAGGCCACCACCTACTACGCCGCCGACGCGGCCTGTTCGGCCGACGGTGCGGCCTGCGCACCGGGTACGCGCGCGGCCAAACCCAAGGTCGACAAGGGTACCGCCTGCTGCGCGCCGGATTCCGGCTGCTGCTGAGCGGCTGCCTATTGATCGCGCGCAGTCATGCGCGCTTTGTCATTCCAACGTCCGATGCCATGAGCCCGATCCGATGAAACGCGTCCTGTTCGTCTGCGTGGAAAACGCCAACCGCAGCCAGATGGCCGAGGCCTTCGCGCACATCTACGGCGGGAGCGGGGTCGAAGCCTTGAGCGCAGGCTCGGCGCCATCGGGGCGGATCAATCCGAAGGCGCTGCGCTTCATGGCCGAGCTCGGCTACGACCTGGGTACGCATGCATCGAAGTCGCTGGACGAGATCGACGGCGAGTTCGACGCCGTCGTCACCATGGGCTGCGGCGACAGCTGCCCCTGGGTGCCTGCGAAACGGCGCGAGGACTGGAATCTGCCGGACCCGCGGGACATGGACGATGCCGGCTATCGCGCGGTGCGCGACGACATCGCCGCGCGCGTGAAGCACTTGCTGGCCGGGCTGTAATGTCGCTCTCGCGAAGGCTGGCCGCCGAATTCATCGGTACGGGAGCGCTGCTGGCCACGGTGGTGGGCTCCGGGATCATGGGCGTGGCGATGTCGGGCGGCAACGACGGCATCGCACTGCTGGCGAACGCGGCGGCGACCGCCGGCATCCTGTACGTGCTGATCGCCGTGCTCGGCCCGATTTCCGGCGCGCACTTCAATCCCGCGGTGAGCCTGGCGCTGCGCATGCGCGGCGAACTCGGCACCGGCGAAACCCTCGCCTATGTCGTAGTGCAGCTGATCGCCGCGACCTGCGGCGTGCTGCTGGCCCATGCCATGTTCGGCCAGCCGTTGCTGCAACCCGGTACGCACGCCCGCACTGGCGCCGCGCAATGGCTGAGCGAGGGCGTGGCCACCGCCGGCCTGCTGCTCACCATCCTGCTCGGTGCGCGCGCCCGCCCCGCGGCGATGCCGGCGCTGGTCGCGAGCTACATCTTCGCCGCGTACTGGTTCACCGCCAGCACCTCGTTCGCGAATCCCGCGGTCACCGTGGCGCGCGCGCTGACCCGTACGTTCGCCGGCATCCGGCCCGTCGACGTGCCGGGCTTCGTGCTGGCCCAGCTCGTCGGGACGGCGGTCGCCGTGCTCGTGGCGCAGCTGCTGCACGACCGGCCCGCGGCGGCGGGCCGCACATCGCCGCCCTGGGATTGAGGATTGAGGCCGGCGGCCGAACGCCGCCGCCCGCATTGCGCTAGCGCTGCACCATGTGCCCGAACCACGCCCAGCCGCGCACGTGCTCGGCGATCAGCTTGACGCTGGTGAGCATGGGCACCGCGAGCAGCGCGCCGGGGATGCCCCACAGCCAGCCCCAGACCAGCAGCCAGACCAGGATCGCGATCGGCGACAGGCGCATGCGCCGGCCCAGGATCAGCGGCGTCACCAGGTTGCCCTCGAATACGGTGAGCCCGGCGAAGCACAGCGCGGGCAGCAGGGCGTGGCCGACCTCGTCGAAGTGCGCCAGCCCCACCAGCAGCAGCACGCTGGTGGTGAAGATCGCGCCGACGTAGGGAATGAAGTTCGCGAACATGGCCACCGCGCCCCACAGCAGCGGATCGGGCATGCGCAGCCGCCACAGGATGCCCGCCGTGAGCGCGCCCAGCGCGAAGTTGATCAGCAAGGTGGTGAGGATGTAGCGCGACACCTCGTGCTGGATGCCGCGCACCACCGAAACCGCCTGGCGCTTGTAGCGGAAGTCCGGCCCGATCTCGACCAGCCGCCGCAGCAGCAGGTCGCCGTAGACCAGGAAGAAGAACACCAGCAACACCACGGTGAGCACCGCCGCCAGCACCTTCGGCGCCGCCGACATCACGTCCCAGGCGCTCACCGCCACGTCGGCCGGCTGCGGCCGCACGCGCATCGGATGGCCGTTGACCAGGGTCTGGGTGGCGCGATTGGCCGCCTCCAGCGGCTGGGTGATGTGCTCGAGCTTAGGTACGAAGCGCCGGATCGTGGTCGGGGCCTCGTGGATCCACTCCAGCGCCGGCGGCGTGAGCAGGCCGATGCCGGTGCCGATGCCGCCGATCAGCGCCAGCATCAGCACGCTGGCGCCCAGCCAGCGCGGCACGCCCCAGCGGGCGGCGCCGGCGACGACCGGGTTCAGCGCCAGGCCGATGAAGGCCGCGAGCACCAGCGGAATCAGCAGCGCCTTGCACAGCGTCACCGTGTACAGCAGCGCCAGCAGCAGCAGCGCGTTGAGCAGCACGCGGATGCCGCGCAGATGGCGGCGCATGCCGCGAGCGCTGCGCCGCGCGAAGCGCCCGCGCGACGACGCCGGTGCACGCGCCGGCATCGCCGCCGGCACGGCCTCGCGCGCCTCGCCGGCGCCGGGCAACGGCAGCGGATCGTTCATGCGGAGGCGTCGTCGAAGGCGTCGGCGCCCAGCCCGACGATCAGCCGCACGCCCTGCGCCACCACCTCGGCGAAGCCGCCACGCAACAGCGGACCCAGCCCCGGCACGCGCAGCGGGTGCACGTCGAGACTGCCGAACACGAAGCCCACACCGCCCGCTGCGCCCAGCGCGAGCAGCGGATGCCGCTCCCCGCGCGCCAGCAGGGCCGCGGCCGGCACCGCCAGTTCCGCGCGATGGGCGGCTACCCGCGCCTGCGCCGCGCGCACCTTGCCGAGTTGACTGATGAGACTCATGGCTTGCGCTCCCCCGTGTCGCCGTTGTCCACCTCGCGCTCCGCGCGGTGCAGCGTCTCGCGCATCATCGCACCCCATTCGTGGCGCGTGGCGGGCAGGCTCATCCAGTGCATGCAACGGCGGAACAGCACGATCGCGCCCGCCAGCAGCAACGCCTGCAGCAGCGCCAGCACCAGCAGTGCCCAGATCCACGAGTGGAACCAGGTGGCCAGCAGCACGCCGAACAGGCCGAGCAGGGTGAGGCCCAGCGCCACGCCGGCCACGGTGGCAACCAGGGCGGCCACCAAAAGCCAGGATATCGCGCTGCGCGCCAGCCCCAGTTCGGCGGCCAGCAGATGCAGCTGCGCGCCGAACAGCCGGCGCAGCGCAGCGGCCAGCCGGCCCAGTTCCTGCAGCAGAGACGAGGACGGCGCCGGGGACTCCGGCGCCGTCGCGCGATCCTGCCCGCGTCCGGCCTCCTCCTGCATGCGCGATCAGCGCCTGAGCAGGCGGCCGAGCAGCCAGCCAGCCCCCAATGCGATCGCCATCGACTGCACCGGCTTTTCGCGCACGTAGTCGCGCACCTGTTCCAGCCACTCGTCGGCGCGGTCCATGGTGGCGTCGTAGGCTGCGCGGCCACGCTCGGTCGCCTCGTCGAGCTTGTCGCTGGCGCGATGGGCACCGGCGGCAACCTTGTCGGTGGCGCGGTGCAGGCTTTCCTCGACGTGGTCGGCGGCGCGTTCCACCGCCTCCTTGGTGCCGGCAACCGCGCTGGAGGTGGCCTGCTTGACGCGCTCGGCGCCTTCGTCGATGCGACTGGGGGTGTCGTTTTCGGTCGTTGCTGCCTGCTTGTTCATGCTGTCTCCATGTAGCTCATGCGGAAGAATGCCGGTTCGCCGGGCGCTGCGCCACGCCTCACTTCGCGCGGCGCAGGAACGAGATGATCGCCAACACCAGGAACACGACGAACAGGATCTTCGCGATCCCGGCCGCCGCGCCCGCGATGCCGCCGAAGCCGAGCACCGCGGCGATGATGGCGACGATCAGGAACACCAGTGCGTAATGAAGCATGGCCTTGCCCTCTTGAACGAATGCCGACCGCGACATGCGCGGCCGCGTGTCGCCATTCATCCACATCGGCCGCCATCTGCGCGTGAAGGTGCGCAGGTGCCTGCACGCCTCCTGCACATTCGCCGTCACCCCGCGGAAGCGGGCCGGATCGCGTAGGTGCCCACCAGTTCCGCTTCCGCCAGCACATGGCCGTGCATCGCCGCGCGCAGTTCGGCCAGCGTGAAACCGCGCGACAGCTCGAGCTTCGCCACGTCCAGCGCGTGGATGCGGAAGTGGTAGTGGTGCACGAGGCTGTCGTTCCACGGCGGGCACGGGCCGTCGTAGCCGAGGTAGCTGCCGCCCATTTCGGCGTCGCCCGCGAACCAGGCGGTGTAGTCGTTCAGTCCCTGCACGCTGCCCGGCGGGCCCTGCGGATCGCGCTTGCCGCGCGGCGTGATGCCGTCACAGCACGCGCCCTCGTCAAACTCCCCGCATTCGGCGGGAATATTGGCCATCAGCCAGTGCACGAACTCCACGCGCGGCAGGTCGGCGGGCACCACGCGTCCGGGCTTGTTCACGTTGTCGCCCCGGCTGGGTACGTCGACGTCGATGCAGGTGAGCACGAAGGAACGCGTGCCTTCCGGCGCATCCTTCCACGCCAGGTGCGGGCTGCGGTTGTCCGACAGCGCCACCGGCGCGCCGGGTTTGCCGAAGGCGTTCGCGGGCGGAATCGGCTGGCCATCGGCGAAATTGTCGCTGCGTAGCTGCATGGCGCTCTCCGGGCATGGGTGTTCGGGAGAGCATGCCGCAGTTCACCCTGTTCCCCAAGCCCGCCGGGAGGCGCGGGACGAGGCGGGGCGCGCACCTGCTATTTCCCGTCGTAGGTCACCCGGTACACCGCACCCGCCAGGTCGTCGCTCACCAGCACGCTGCCGTCGGGCATGGGCTGCACGTCGACCGGGCGGCCCCAGGCTTTCTCGTCCTGCTCGAAGCCAGTGATCAGCGGCTGATAGCTCGCCACCTTGTCGCCGTCCAGGCGCACCGTCATCACGCGGTAGCCGGATTTCTTCGTGCGGTTCCACGAGCCGTGCTCGGCGACCAGGATCGCACCCCGGTAGCTCGCCGAGAACATGCGGCCTTCGTAGAAGCGCATGCCGAGCGAGGCCACATGCGCACCCAGCTTCAGCACCGGCGGCGTGTAGTCCCTGCAGCGGTGGTCCTTGCCGAACTCGGGATCGAGGATGTCGCCCTGGTGGCAGTACGGAAAGCCGAAGTGCTCGCCGACGCGGTCGAGCCGGTTCAACTCGTCGCTGGGGATGTCGTCGCCCAGCATGTCGCGGCCGTTGTCGGTGAACCACAGCTGCCGCGAGCCGGGGCGCCAGTCGAAGCCCACGGTGTTGCGGATGCCGTAGGCCACGTCCTGCGCGCCGCTGCCGTCGGCGTTCATGCGGGTGAGCTTGGCGTAGGCCTTGCCCTTGTCGCAGACGTTGCAAGGCGCGCCGATCGGCACGTAGAGCTTGCCGTCGGGGCCGAAGGCGATGAAGCGCCAGCCGTGGTGGGTATCGCTGGGCAGCTTGTCGGTGACCAGCTCGGGCCTGGGCGGATCGTCGAGGTGATCCTCGATGTTGCGCAGCACATAGATGCGGCTCACCGCCGAGACATAGAGATCGCCGTGGCGGAAGGCCACGCCCACCGGCATCTCCAGCCCGCTGGCGAGCACGCGCACCTTGTCGGCATGGCCGTCGTGCCGCGTGTCGCTGAGCGCGTAGACCTTGCCCGCGTCCATCGAGCCCACGAACACCGTGCCCTTGGCGCCCAGCGCGATCTCGCGCGCGCTCGGCGCCTGGTCGGAATACACCGCGATGTGGAAGCCTCTCGGCAGCACCAGCCGGTCGAGGTGCACCGCGCCGAAGGCGGGCGCGGCGAGCAGCATCAGCAGGGCGACCGACGACAGCGACGACGGCAGGCGCATGGCGCGACTCCGGACCGGTGGAGCGCCAAGCCTATACCCATGCCGCGCCAGGCGCCGCCTGTCTGCTAACGTGCGCCGCGATGGACGAACCGGATCAGCCGAACGCCGAAGATCTCCAGCGACTGGTGGTGGTGCGCATGCCGTTCGGCAAGTACAAGGGCCACCTCATCGCCGACCTGCCCGGCGCCTACCTCGCCTGGTTCGCGCGCCAGGGCTTTCCCCGCGGCGAACTCGGCCGGCTGCTGGCGTTGATGCTGGAGGTCGACCACAACGGTCTGAAGCGCCTGCTCGATCCCCTGCGCGGGCACTGAAGCCCGGCGTCACCCGCCGGGGGCCTGGGCCGCCAGCGCGTTGAAGCGCGCCGCGATGTAGTCGTCGGTGAAGCTGGTCATGCTGCGGCCGCGGATGAAGCCGCAGTGGCCGCCGTGTTCGGCGATGTCCAGTTCCACGTTGGGTGGCAGCCGCAGCTGCTCGAACGCGCCCACCGGGATCACCGGGTCGTCGCGCGCGGTGAGGATGGTGGCGGGAATCTGCATCGCCATCAGCGCGTCGCCGGCCACCGAATAGCCGTCCAGGTACTGTTGCAGCGAGTTGAAGTCGGTGTGCCGGCGCACCAGCGATTCGGTGAGGCCGCGCAGATCCTGCTTGAGCTCGGACATCTCGAAGTAGCGGTGCTGCGGGAACGCCTTCTGCTTGGCCAGCAGCGAATGCCGCCACTTGTGCATGAAGTAGGCCTGGTAGAACCAGGGCGCCGACTCCTCCAGCGAGAACAGGCCCTCGGTGGGGTCGATGATCGGGCACACCGCCAGCGCGTAGCTCAGCGGGATGCCCACGCGCGGGGTATGCAGCGCCGCCCGCAGCGCGAAGTTGCCTCCCAGCGAGAAACCGGCCAGCGCCAGCGGCCGCGCCGGCCAGCGCTGGGCGATCTCGCCCAGCGCATGCACCACCTCGTCGAGCCGGCAGGAGTGGAACAGCGCCTCGTTCAAGCCGTGGCTGTCGCCGTGGTCGCGGAAGTTGAGGCGGAAGATGTCCCAGCCGTCGGCGAGCAGGCGGCTGCCGGTCTGCAGCACGTAGGTGGAGTCGACGCTGCCTTCCCAGCCGTGGAACAGCACGGCGAGGCCGCGCGGCTGCGGCTGCACTTTCTGCGCGGTGTACGCGCCGGTGAGGCGCACGCCGCCACCGCCATCCACCAGCACCGGTTCGGCGTCTTCCTGCACCGTGCGCGCGGCGCGCGGAAGCAGCAGGCGGCGCACGCCGCTGGAGGAGAGCATGGTCTGGATGTGCCCGCTGGTGAGCGGCCAGGACGGACGGAAATCCCTTCCGCGCGGCAGGCTCATGCGGAGCGCGGCTCCTGCGAGGCATTTTCCAGCGCCGCGGCGATGCGCTCGCGGGACAGTTCGGCCATGCGGCGGCGCGCGTCCGGGCTGGCCGGCACCGGCTGCAGGAAGTGCACCTCGGCGTCCATCGGCGGCCCGCCGAGCAGGCGCAGGAAGTTGCCCACGAAGCTCTCGTGTTCGCGGAAACCGGCGTCGATCACCCGCCGGCCATCGCGGGCGAAACGCAGCGCCACCGGCTGCACTACCACGTCGGCGTCCAGCGCGGCCTGGAAGATGCGCGCGTGGAACACCTTGAGCACGCCGCCGTGGCCGGTGCCGCCCTCGGGGAACACCGCCACCGAACGACCTGCGCGCAGGCGTTCCACCATCACCTGCATCACCGCTGCCAGCGAGTGGTTGCTGCCGCGGCGGTGGAAGATGGTGCCACCGCTGGCGGCCAGCCAGCCCACCAGCGGCCATCCGGCGATCTCCGCCTTGGCCACGAAGCAGGCCGCACGCTGTGAATGCAGCAGCTCGATGTCGATCCACGAGGTGTGGTTCGCCACGAACAGCACCGGGTCGGCCAGCGGCTCGCCCACGCGCACCGCGCGCAGGCCGAAGATGCGCATCAACGCGGTCGACCACCAGCGCACCAGCTTGTGCGGGAACGGCTCGCGGCCATCGCGCATCACGCGATTGCGGTTCCAGCTCATCACGAACGCGGCCAGCATGATCGCCAGCACCGCGTGCAGCAGTAGCAGCGGCACGCGCCACAGGTAGCGCAGCGGACGCAGGTGATCGCGGATCGGCGGGGAGGCGGTGGCGGTGTCCATCAGCCCGTTAGTCTAGCGTCTGTTGCCCGCAACGTTGTGCGGCGACGGCGGCGGATTTTCCGCGCGCGGCAGCGGCAGCGAGGGCGAACGCTTCACCGTGCGCAGCACGAAGCTGGAATTGACGTCGGCCACGCCGGCGGCATTCAGCAGGCGGTCCAGCAGGAAGCGCGAGAAATCGGCGAGGTCGGCCACGTAGACGTGCAGCAGGTAGTCCATGTCGCCGGTCAGCGCGTGGCAGGCGACCACCTCGTCCCAGCCGTTGACCCGCTCCACGAAGCGCTCGATCACCTCGGCCTCGTGCTTCACCAGCTGCACGCGCACGAAGGCCTGCAGGCCCAGGCCCACCGCCAGCGGGTCGACCTGGGCGGCATAGCCGGTGACCACCTTGTCCGCCTCCAGCCGCTGCAGCCGGCGCAGGCAGGCCGAGGGCGACAGGTTCACCCGCTCGGCCAGTTCGGCATTGGTGATGCGGCCTTCGGTCTGCAGCACGGCGAGCAAGTGCAGGTCGATGCGGTCCAGCGTGTTCATGCACGATACCTCGACATATCCATACATCTGAGCATGAATATTGCGTCTTGACCCCAATCGCGCGCAACATTGCAAGTTTCGTGCGGCGGGTTTGCCGTATGCTCTGGGTGGTCGTCCCGGCGCCGGCCGGAAGAGCTTTACAACAGCGAAGCTGGTCACCCCGTCCAGCCCCGGAGTCCGCCATGGACCACAGCACGCCGCGCAAGATCGAACACCAGCAGACCGACCGCGGTTACATCCCGGTCTACGCGACGGGCGTGGTCGAGCAGCCGTGGTCCGGCTACAGCCGCACCGACCACGAAGTGTGGGACACCTTGTTCCAGCGCCAGCGCGAGCTGCTGCCCGGACGCGCCTGCAAGGAGTTCCTTGCCGGCGTGGAACGCTTCGGCCTGGGCGACGGCGGCATCCCGAAGTTCTCCGAGCTCAACAAGGTGCTCGCCAAGGCCACCGGCTGGGAGCTGGTGGCGGTGGAGGGCCTGCTGCCGGACGAGGTGTTCTTCGACCACCTCGCCAACCGCCGCTTCCCGGTGAGCTGGTGGATCCGCAAGCCCGAGCAGCTCGATTACCTTTCCGAGCCGGACCTGTTCCACGACCTGTTCGGCCACGTGCCGCTGCTGCTCAACCCGGTGTTCGCCGACTACATGCAGGCTTACGGCCGCGGCGGCATGAAGGCCTTCGGCATCGGCCCCGAGGCGCTGATGAACCTCACGCGCCTGTACTGGTACACGGTGGAGTTCGGCCTGATCAACACGCCCGAAGGCATGCGCATCTACGGCGCCGGCATCGTCAGCTCCAAGGGCGAGTCGATCTACTCGCTGGACTCGCCTGCGCCGAACCGCATCGGCTTCGGCCTGGAGCGCGTGATGAGCACGCGCTACAAGATCGACACCTACCAGCAGACCTACTTCGTGATCGACAGCTTCGAGCAGCTGTTCGAAGCCACCCGTCCCGATTTCACGCCGATCTACGCGAAGCTCAAGGCGGAGCCAGCGCATGCGGCCGCGGACGTGCTGGATGGCGACCGCGTGTTCAACCGTGGCACCTGCGAGGGGTTTGCGGGCGGCGCGGATACCTGAGCCGTCCTGGTCCAATGCGAAACGAGCCGGCCACGTGCCGGCTTTTTCGTGTCACAGGCCTGGATCAAACCGGGCGAACCGACTCCTTGCGGGCGACTGTTCCTTCGAGAACGGGCGCCACGATGGTCGCTTCCGCTGGAAAACAGACGTCCGCCCGGCTTTCGACCGCCGGGATCTGGCATCTTGCGCATAACTGCTTTCGGCGGTCGAAAGCGGACGTTGTTCGAAAAAAAATAAGAAAGGGGTCACGGGGAAAGCGCCTGGATTATTTGTTGCAGCACCTTGATACGCTGCGAATAGGCGTCTTGCAGACACCCTTGTTCAATGTCAGCGCCCCCCGTCCCCATTGTGACGGCCCCTTGTAGCTTGCAATCCTCCGCAACCCAGACGCTCCACTGCTTCTGGTCATCTCTCAGAGTCTTGGTGAACAGATTGGGAGCCGTTCCGGGAATCTTCTCCAATCGCGCGTTCGCTGCCATCACATCATCGAATACACGCTCGACTTCGAGTGACTTGAGCTGCGTCCGCTTGATCTCGCACGAGATAAGGTCAGCGTGGCTGTTGAAACTCTCGCCGTGGCAAACTTGCTGAGCGGAAACAATGCCACTGGCTGTGATGCCCCACAAAAGAATAGCCGCACATCGGCCCATACGTCCCCCAAATACTCATTTGTCAGCTATAGGTAAAACCCAAACTGCATAGAAGTATGGCGATGCCGGCTGGTAATGGAATGTCCGCTCTGGGTCGAAATCAGTCCCCACAAAATCGCGATCCAGCCCTGTCCCGCACCGGGATCACCGCCCGTGCGCATCCACCCACGGCCGCACGATGCCGATCCACAGCTCGTAGCCCGTGCGGTTCATGTGCAAGCCGTCCCCAATGAACCACCTGGCCTGCGGCTGGCCGTCCCTGCCCAGCATCGGCGTGAAGACGTCGAGGTACGCCACCTGCTTCTGCGTGGCCGCCCAGTCGCGCACCAGGGCGTTCGCCGCGCGGATCTGCGGCAGCAGGGCCTTGCGCGCCATGCTGGGCTTGATCGCGATGAAGGCAATCGGCACGCCGGGGTCGACCGCGCGCGCCTTGCGCACGAAGGCGGCGAAATCGTCACGCACCTGTTCGGGGCTGTTGCCGGCTTCGACGTCGTTGTCTCCGGCGTACATCACGATGGCGCGCGGGTGGTAAGGCGCCACGATGCGGTCGGCGAAGAAAGTGCAGTCGGCGATCTCCGAGCCACCGAAGCCGCGATTGATCGTGCGCACTTCGGGAAAGTCTGCCGCCAGCGTCTTCCAGAAGCGGATCGACGAGCTGCCGATGAACAGCACCGCGCCGGCCGGCGGCGGTTGCGCGCGGTCGGCCCGCTCGAACGCGGCGATGTCGGCATTCCACTGCGCGTGGTCGGCGGTCGTGCGCGCGGACGCGCACAGCGGCACCAGGGCGAACATCAGGATCAGCCAGCGTTTCATCGTTTCTCCCGTGGCGTGTTGCGTGCGAGTTCGGACACTTCCAGCACCTTCGCGATGCGCGTGCCGTCCCAACGATAGATCAGGTGCTGTGCCTGCACGCAGGGCGCCACCACGTCGGGGTGGAACGCGGCCAGGCATTCGCCGCCCTGGTCGCGCACGCTGTCGTAGACGATGCCGTTGGAGCCGGCTGCGCGCAGCGTGCGCGCCAGCTTCACGCTGGCCGCGTAGCTGTCCGGATCGTGCTCCGCCCCCCAGCCGCCGCGGATGTCGTGCAGCTTGCTGTCGACGCGGGTGCGGTAGCAGCGCATCTGGAGGTCGCAGGCCGGCTCGGCGGTGGCGGCAAGAAAATGCTCGCGGTGGTAGATGGTTTCCTCCACCGCGGTAGCGACGCTGTGCGCGGCATAGAACACGCCCCACGTGCCGTCGGAAAAGCGGCTGCCTTCCGGATTCAGGTGCGTGAACGCTGCCATCACCGGCGTCGAACCCGGGCCGCTGATGCGGTGCTCCCTCGGCACCAGCTGCAAGGCGCCCGCTTCTTCGCGCAGGCGCGGGTTGGTCAGCGCCTCGATCGCGAACAGCGCATCAAGGTCGGCCGGATCGGCGATGCGGTCGTACACGCCCACCGGCGGGAAACGGCTGGGCACGATGCGGTACGCATGGCTCCAGCGGATGCGGCGGACGGGCGGCAGATCGGCGGGCATCGCGGGTATCCGTGTCGTTCCTGTTGGCTGGCCGGACAAGCGTGGCGACCGGCGATCTCGCGGAGCGCGACCGGCGCCGTGGCGCTGCCTCAGCCGCGCTGCGCATCCAGGTACTGGCGCACCACGAACAGGTCGGCCACGTTGCCCGACAGCATGCGCTCCAGCGCCGAGTGGCCGCCGAACAGCGTCGCCGCGTTCGGCTTGCGCAGCCAGGCATCGGCCTGCGCGGGGTCGGGAAACAGGATCTGCAGCGCCTTCCAGATGCCGAGCAGGTAGCTGATGCGCTCCAGCGTGTCGCGCCCCAGGCTGCCATCCAGTTCGCGTTTCCACTTGTAGAAGGTGGACTCGGGCGGATCGCCGAGCAGCTTGCGCTGTTCGGCGGCGCGCAGGTCCCACACCCCGGCGAGGCGGAAGAACGCCCGCAGCGCGGGGGCCGCCGGCACGTCGGCGGGCAGCGCGTAACCGGGCGCGGCGTCGGCAATCCGGGTGGCGTGCGTATTCATGGCATCAACTCCATTTGTGGAGTGCATGCATAGATTACTTCAATCATGCAGTTCACGCCAATCCGGTGCCGTCCGTGCGTTCAGCCACCACCGGACTTTTTCTTGCTGCAATCGCAGCCGTAATCCGGCTCAGGCCCGCCATCCTTGATGAACTGGTCGATGCGCTGCTCCAGCACCGGCAGCGGCACCGAGCCGGTGGAGAGCACGGTGTCGTGGAAGGCGCGGATGTCGAATTTGGCGCCCAGCGCCTTTTCGGCCCTGGCGCGCAGCTCGAGGATCTTGAGAAAACCCAGCTCGTAGCTGTCGGCCTGGCCGGGCCAGCTGATGTAGCGGTCCACCTCGTTGGCGATCTCCAGCGGACTCAGCGCAGTGTTGCTGGTGAGGTAGTCGATCGCCTGCTGGCGCGTCCAGCCGAGATGGTGGATGCCGGTGTCGACCACCAGCCGGCAGGCGCGCCACATCTGGTAGGTGAGGTAGCCGAACTTCTGCCAGGGCGTCTGGTAGATGCCCATCTCGTTGCCGAGGTATTCGGAGTAAAGGCCCCAGCCCTCGCCGTAGGCGGAGATGTAGCCGTCGCGGCGGAACGCGGGCTGGCCGCGGCTTTCCCCGGCCAGCTCCAGCTGCAGCGAATGGCCGGGGTAGCTTTCGTGCAGGGTCAGCGCCGGCATGTTGTACAGCGCGCGGGAATTCAGGTCGTAGGTGTTGACCAGGTAGGCATCCGCGCCACCGCGTCCCGAGGTGTAGTACGGCGCGATGTCGGCCGGCACCGGCACGATGGTGAAGCGCTCGCGCGGCAGGTGGCCGAAGAACCTGCCCATCTTGCCGTCCACTTCCTTGGCCACCCAGGCGGTCTTGTCCAGCAGCTCCTGCGGCGTCTTCGCATAGAACTGCGGGTCGGTGCGCAGGTAGTGCAGGAAGTCGGCGAAGCTGCCCTTGAAGCCGGTCTCCTGCATCACGCCGACCATCTCGGCGTGGATCTTCGCCACCTGCTCCAGGCCGATCTGGTGGATCTGGTCGGGCGAGAGGTCCAGCGTGGTGTATTCGCGGATCTGCTGGCGGTAATACGCCTTGCCGTCGGGCAGCGCCTCGGCGGCCAGGGTGGTGCGCGCCTGCGGCACGTATTCGTCGTCGAAGAACTTCAGCAGCTTCGCATAGGCCGGGATCACCTGGTCGCGGATGCGCTGCTGCGCCTCGCCGCGCAGCGCCTGCTGCTGGTCGGCGGGGATCGTCGCGGGCATCTGCCTGAATGGCGCGTAGAAGCTCGACGCGGTGGGATCGGTGAGATCCGCCACCGCGGCGATCGACCGGTCGCGACCCTTGAGCACCTCGCGCGGCACGCTGAAGCCGCGTTTCAGGCCCAGCCGCATGTTGTCGATCTGCTGCTGGAAGTAGTGCGGAACCTGGCCGAGGCGGTCCAGGTACCTGCGGTAGTCGGCCGCGGTTCGCAGATTGTCGCCGCCCAGGTCGTCGCCCAGGTCGCTCCAGAACGCCGAGTCGCTGTTGAACGGCATCTGCCACTGCTTGAACTGCTGGTCCGCGATGAAGTTGCGGATCTGCTCGCGGTACACCGCGTAATTCACCCGGTTCTCCGGCGTGAGCTGGCCGATGTCGATCGCGTCCAGCTGCGTCATCACCTTCTGCCAGTAGGCGAGGCGCCGCTGCTGGCTGGCCGCGTCCACGTCGTCGAGGCGGCCGTTGTTCGGCTGCGACTCGCCCGAGGCGCTGATACCGGCCTGCCCGGTGCGCCAGGCCCATTCGCTGCTGTAGACCTGCTTGAACCGCGCATCGGCGTCCTGCGCCGCCCAGGCGGGAACGGCCACGCACAACGCACCCCATGCCAGCCACTGCATGCCCTTGCTGATCTTCACTGCTGCGATGCCTCCATCGATGGCGGCGCCGGAACGGCCGCCCCGGCGGCATCTTCCACGCTCCAGTAATCCAGCGCCTGTGGCGGAAGCTGGGGCAGCGCCGCGCGCAGCAGCAGCTGGCGCACGCCATCCTTCAGCCGTGCCACGCGCAGCGGCGTGTTCCGGCCGCCCAGCCACGCCGCGAAATCCGCCAATGCCTCCAGCGCCGTGCCGTCCAGGTCCGGCGACTCCTCCAGGCTGAGCACCACGGTGTGGCAATCCGCGCGGCTTTCCACCCGTTGCCGCGCCAGCGCCAGCACGCTCTCCGCGTTCGCGAAGAACAGCGGCTCTTCCGGGCGCAGGATCAGCAGGCCGGCCGGCGAACGGGCGTCCGGATGTTCGGCGAGGGCCACGAAATCGTGGCTGCCGGGCAAGCGCCCCAGTTCACTGAGCCGCGGCATGGCGAGCTGGCGGATCAGCATCACCAGGCTGAAGGCGATCGCCGCCAGCAGGCCGTCGAGAATGCCCAGCGCCAGCACCGCGAGCACCGCCGCCAGCGCCACCAGGCGGTCGCGCCGCCATTGCAGGTAGGGCCGGAACACCGACAGCCGCCACGACTTGCTCACCGCGTGGATCACGATCGCCGCCAGCACCGGTTCCGGGATGCGCTCGATCCAGCGCAGCAGCAAAAGCACCAGCACCAACAGGGTCGCCGCCGCCACCAGCCCGGCCAGCCGCGAGTGCGCACCGGCCGCCTCGTTCGCCGAGGTGCCCGAATAGCCCGCGCCCACCGGCATGCCGTGCAGCAACCCGGACAGCGCGTTCGCCAGGCCCAGCACCAGCAGGTCGCGATTGGGTTGCACCGGATCGCCATGCTTCAAGGCGAACGCGCGGATCGAGCCGTAGGATTCGGCATAGAGCACCAGCAGCACCGCCGCGGCCAGCTCCACGCTGGGCAGCCACTGGTCGGGCCGGGGCCACGCGGGTAGCGTCCAGGCAGGGATGAGATCGATCGCGCCGGTCAGCGCCACGCCGTGACGGGCCAGCCAACCGGACGCGGCCACGCCCAGCACGATCACCAGCAGGCTGCCCGGCACCCGCCGCAGCCGCTCGGCGAGGAACAGCAGCAGCAGCGCCGCCACGCCCGCGCCCAGCGCGGCCGGATTCAGGCCGCCGGCGGCGCGCAGCAAGTCCATCAGCAGGAACGGCACGAAGTCGCCGTGCAGGTCCGGCAGGCCGCTGAGGTTCGGCACCTGCTTCAGCGCGATCACGCAGGCCAGGCCGAAGGTGAAGCCGCGCAGCACCGGCCGCGCGATCAGGTGCGACAGCCCGCCAAGCCGCGCCACGCCGGCGACCAGGAAGCAGCCGCCGGTGAGCAGCACCAGGGTGGCCGCCACCGCGGCACGCGCGGCGCCGTCCGCACCGGCCAGCGCCAGCGTGCCGGCGGCGAGCACCGCCGCCGAGGACGAGGTGGCCGAGACGATCGCGTAGCGGCTGCGGCCGAGCAGGCCGTAGCAGGCCAGGCCGGCGAACAGCGCGATCACGCCGGCTTGCGGCGGCAGCCCGGCGATGCCGGAGTACGCCACCGCCTCGGGCAGCAGCAGGCCGGCGATCGCCAGCCCCGCCAGCACGTCGGCGCCGTGCGCGGCACCCGTGGCGGGAGCGACCGGCGGCGCCGCGTTCATTCGGTCGCGCCGCTCCAGCCCGGCAGGTACGCGGACTCGTGGCTGTGCGCGAGCAGCAACGCCTCCTGCATCGCCTTGGCGCTGATGCGGCCGCCGGCCAGCTTCATCCGGCGACGGTAGAAGTCCGCCCACAGGAACTCGGCGTAGGGCTCGGCGTCCTTGGCGCAGCCGCCGGCCGAGCGCACGCGCGCGGCGAGCGTGCGGTACGGGTCGTCGGCCAGCTCGTCGAGACCGGCCGGAATCGCCGTGTAATCGGTTCGGCGGCCGTTCCTGTCATAGGGGTGCGCCCAGCGGTTGAACTCCATGACGCGCCAGAACACCTCCGGCTCCAGCCACGAGAAGTCGCGCTGGATCATCACCGGCACGGTCTTCACGCCCTCCTCCAGCAGCGCCAGGCCAAGATGGTGGTGATCGACGATGTAGACACGCCGCTTCGGTCCCAGTACGCCCGGGAACCAGTGCGACGCCAGAAGTTCCTTGCGCTTCTTGCGGCCGAGCCGCTCCCACTCCGCGCGCTTGCCGGCCACCTCGGCCTTGCCAACGGTGACCTGGGTCGGCCGCAGCCTGGCCGGGGCGATCGACAGCAGCGGATGGTGCACACCTCTCGACATGGATGGCTCCCGTGGGCGGATGGCGTGGCGCAGCCTAGCAGGGCCGTGCACCCCCGGGGTCAAGCCAGCGTGTGCGCGCAGCGGAGGCAACCGAAGCCGGGGCGGGCGGATGCGTTGTCGCCGCACCGGCGCTCAGCGATGCCTGTGCTGGTGATGGATGTCCGGATAGTGCGGGTGCGAATGGGTGATCGGCGCGTGGGTGTGCTCATGGGTGTGCGGCTCGCGCCCGTCCCAGTCGAAGTCGTGCGTATGCTGGTGGTGCTCGTCGTGCACGTGGCGATGGGTGTGCGTGAGCGCCTCGTGGGTGTGCACGTGCTCGTGGCGCTCGGTGAGGTGCAGCCACACGCCGGCGCCCATCAGCACCGCTGCCAGCCAGAACATCGGCGCCGCGTGCTCGCCGAAGACCAGGATCGCAATCGCGGCGCCGAGGAAGGGCGCCGTCGAGAAATACGCGCCGGTGCGCGCCGCCCCCAGGCCGCGCAGTGCCAGCACGAACAGCACCAGGCTGGCGCCGTAGCCAAGCAGGCCGGTCGCCATCGCCGCCGCGACCGTGGCGGCCGCCGGCAGGCGGGCACCGAGCACGCAAGCCAGTGCGACGTTGACGATGCCGGCGACCAGCCCCTTCAGCGCGGCGATGAACAGGGCGTCCGAGTCCGACACCTTGCGCGTGAGGTTGTTGTCCAGTGCCCAGCACAGGCAGGCCAGCGCAATCAGCGGTGCGCCCCGGCCCGGCGCCGCGGACGGCAGGCGGCCCGGCCAGACCAGCAGCACGGCGCCGGCCACGATCAGCGCCATGCCGAGCATGACGCGCCGATCGGCGTTTTCGCGGAACACGATCCACGCCAGCAGCGCGGTCAATACCGCCTCCAGGTTCAGCAGCAGCGAGGCGGCGGCCGCTTCGCTGCGCGCCAGTCCCAGCATCAGCAGCAGCGGCCCCAGCACGCCGCCGAAGACAATCGCCAGCAGCAACCACAGGCGCTCGCTGCCGGCCATGGCCGGCAGGCGCCAGCCACGGTCGCGGACCAGCCGGAGCAGCATCAGGCCGACGCCGCTGCCGAGGTAGAGCAGGCCCGCCAGCAGCAGCGGCGACACATCGCGCAGCAGCTGCTTGGCCAGCGGCATGCTGGCGCCAAACAGCAGCGCCGCCACCAGGGCTGCGGTAACAGACGATGAAAGTGCGAAGCGCCGCATGCGCAAAGCGTAGCCGCTTTGCGGGCAAATGCATCCCGCCCTCGGCCGGGCGGCGACGCCGCTCAGCTCATGCCCACCTGGCTGCCGCCCACCGCGCGCAGGTAGTCGTCGAGGCCGCGGCCGGGCACTTCCGCGAAGACCTCGCCGGTGGCCTCGCTGGCGTGGATACGGTCAGGACGGAAGTTGCGGAAGTCCTGCCGCAACCGGCACCACGCACCCAACGTCCACTTGCCGCCCCAGAACGCGAGGCACAGCGGCTCCACCTCGCGCAGGCTGGGTTGGCCGCCCTCGTCGCGGTAGTCCAGCCGCAACACCTGGTTCGCCGCGATGGCCGCATGCAGGCGGTCGATCAGCATCGCGAAATCGGCCCGGCCCCGGTCGCGCCATACCGGCGCGTAGATACGCGTGCGGGCGGCGCGCTCGCGCAACTCGATCGGCAGCACCGCCTCGATCTTCAGGAGCGCGGCCTGCGCGCCGGCGGCCAGCCGGTCGCCCGCGAACGCGCGCACGAAGCGCGTGCCGACCACCAGCGATTCGAGTTCGTCGGCGTTGAACATCAGCGGCGGGATATCCGAACCCTTGCGCAGCACGTAGCCCACGCCCGCCTCGCCTTCGATCGGCACGCCGGAGAGCTGCAGGTCGGCCACGTCGCGGTAGACGGTACGCAGCGACACGCCCAGCGTCTCGGCGAGGTTGCGCGCGGGCAGTGCGGTGCGCCGGCCACGCAGGGCGTGGATGATGAGGAACAGGCGGTCGGCGCGGCGCATCCGCGCATGATGCCGCGAACCGGGTCGCAGCGCCTGCGACACAAGTCACTGCGGCGCCGCGGCCAAGCGACGGCCCGCTGCGTGGCCCGGCTGCCCATGATTCAGCCCTGCTGTGCCGCAGCCAACGCGGCGTCGGCCGCGGCAGCGCGCTGCATCGCCGGGCGCGCGAGCACGCGGTCGACGTAGGCGCGGATCACCGGTGTCTCCGGCACCAGCCCGAACTTCGTGGTCCAGTTCAGCGCGCCGCCCCACAGCACATCGGCCGCGGTGAAACGCTCGCCCAGCAGGTACGGTCCCTGCGCCAGCTGGTCGGTGAGCGTTTTCAGCATGGTGTCGAAATCGCCGTAGGGGCAGGTCGAGGGCGCCGCCGCCTCGCGCTGCATGGCCTTGTCGACCAGGGCCGGTTCGAAGCACGAACCGTAGTACACCATCCAGCGCAGATAAGGCCCGCGCAGCGGATCGCCGATCGGCGGCGCCAGGCCTTTTTCCGGAAACAGGTCCGCAAGGTACAGGAACACCGCCGGCTGCTCGGTGACCAGCGCGTCGCCATGGCGGATCGCCGGCACCTTGCCCATCGGGTTGATCGCCAGGTATTCGGGCCGGCGCTGGGTGCCTTCCTTGAGGTTGAGCACGTGCAGCTCGTAGGGCGCGCCCAGCTCTTCCAGCAGGGCACGGGTCCCGCCGGAACGGCTGTTCGGGGCATGGAAGAAGGTGATGTCTGCGGTCATGACGTTGCCTCGGGAATCAGAGATGCCGCGTCTCGGCGGGCGGGTTCATCCAGTTGTCGGCGCGGCCGTCGCACCAGCGCAGCGGCGCGGCTATCAATTCCTCCGGCTCGACGTCGTCGAGGCAGGCGAGGTTGACCGAGACGTAGTCGCCGCCGATCTGCTCCACGTAGCCGCGCCCGAACGGACGCACGCCGCAATGGCGGCAGAACAGGTGATGCGCACTCCGCGTGCCGAACTGGTAGTCGGACAGCGCGTCCTCGCCGGCGAGCAGCCGGAAGTCCTGCGGCTTGATGGTGATGCCCCAGTTGCGCGTCTTGGTGCAGATCGAGCAGTTGCAGCGCCCGGTGCCGGCGGCGAGGTCGAGATCGGCCTCGTAGCGCACCGCGCCGCAGTGGCAGCTGCCGTGATAGGTCTTCTTGGTCATCGCGGGTTCCGGAGGGACGACAAGATGTGGCGAAGGCCGGTCAACGCCACCAGAACGAGGCGATGACGACGATCCGCGGGACGATGCTGCCCACCTTCCCGTGCAAGCTCCGTCGGCAAGCGCTGCCGACCGTCCAGCAGCAGGCCCCGCAGGTACAGCGGCCGGTAGGCCATCAGCACGCGGTCGAGCATGGATTTACGGGTCATGGGGTGAGCCTTGCTTGAAAAGTGCGGCCACGGATGGCCGCGGTTGAACCCGCCGGGTCGGGTTGCCTCCCCGGAAGAGGGACCGGATCGAAGCCGCGCTGACGCGCCGGCGCACGAGCCACGCCATCGGCTCAGGCCGCGGCGGCGGCGGGAGCCGCCAGCCACGGTGGCGGCAGGGCGTGCTTGTAGAGGCGATACCAGTGTTCGCGGTCGCTGGCGTTGTAGAGGTCCAGCGTGCGGATCACCTCGCGCGCGAACTCCACGCTGCCGAGCTGGCTGGCGGTGAGCGTGCCGCCGTCGCTCACCGCCAGCACCGAGGCGTCGTACTGGTCGGCGCCGCGGTAGCCGGGTACGTGGGTGGCGATGTGGCCGGCATGGTTGCCGGTGTGCCGGCAGTGGTCGAGCAGGCCGGCGCGGGCCAGCGCCAGCACGCCGCCGTCGATGCCGGCCACCGGGGCGCCGGCCGCGTGCACGCGGCGCGCGGCGGCCACCGCGGCCAGGCCGCCGCCACGGCTCCACAGGTGGCCGCCGGGCAGGATCAGCAGCGCCACCCGGTGGAGGTCCAGCTGGGCCAGGCTCAGCTCGGGCTGCACCGTGAGGCCGCCCATCGACAGCATCGGCGCCGTCGAGAAGCCGACCGTCTGCACCCGCCAGTCGCCCGGGCGGCGGATCTCGCACAGGGCCAGCGCGGCCTGCCAGTCGGCGTAGCCGTCGAAGACCAGGAAATAAACCGTGTCGCGCATGTCGTTCCCTCCGTGTTGGAGGTGCAGCTTGCCCGCCCCCTGCTGCCATCGTGATGTCAGCAGCCGGGCTGGAACTGTTCAGGCTGGGCCGGGAGAATGGCGGTTCTTTTCCGCCACGGACCCGCCATGAAGCCCGTCTCGCTGATCCAGTTCCTGATCGAGGAACGCCGCGCCGGCCATATCAACGCCGAACTCTCCCTGCTGATCGAGGTGGTGGCGCGCGCCTGCAAGCGCATCGCGGTGGCGGTGAACAAGGGCGCGCTGGGCGGCGTACTGGGCAATGCCGGCACCGACAACGTGCAGGGCGAGGCGCAGAAGAAGCTGGACGTGATCTCCAACGAGATCCTGCTGGAGGCGAACGCCTGGGGCGGCCACCTGGCCGCCTGCGCCTCGGAGGAGATGGAGGACCCGCAGCCGATCCCCGACATGTACCCCAAGGGCCAGCACCTGCTGCTGTTCGACCCGCTGGACGGCAGCTCGAACATCGACGTGAACGTGTCGGTGGGCACCATCTTCTCGGTGCTGCGCTGCCCGGACGACGTGGCGGAGCCGAAGGCCGAGCACTTCCTGCAGGCGGGCACCACCCAGCTCGCCGCCGGCTACGTGGTGTACGGCCCGTCCACCGTGCTGGTGCTCACCTTCGGCCACGGCACGCACGAGTTCACGCTGGACCGCGAGGTGGGCAGCTTCGTGCTGAGCCGACGCAACATCCGCATCCCGGAACAGACCGCCGAGTTCGCGATCAACATGTCCAACCAGCGCCACTGGGAAGCGCCCATGCAGCGCTACGTCGGCGAGCTGCTGGCCGGCAGGGACGGCCCCCGTGGCAAGGATTTCAACATGCGCTGGGTGGCTTCCATGGTGGCCGACGTGCACCGCATCCTCACCCGTGGCGGCGTGTTCTATTACCCGCTGGACGCCAAGATCACCGCCAACGGCGGCTCCGGCAAGCTGCGCCTGATGTACGAGGCCAACCCGATGGCCTTCATCGTGGAACAGGCGGGTGGGGCGGCCAGCACCGGCCGCGAGCGCATCCTCGACCTGCAGCCGACCGCCCTGCACCAGCGTGTGCCGGTATTCCTGGGCTCGAAGCAGGAGATCGAGGTCGCCACGCACTACCACCGCGAGGCCGACGGCGCGCTCGGCTGACGCCCTTCCTCCCTCCTGCTTGCAGGGGCGGAGGAAAGCGGGCTGCACCCCCCTCCTTCTGCTGAATCCCCATGCGCCTCCGTCGCCTGCTCCTGCCCCTGCTCGCCACGCTCGCGCTCGGCGCCTGCACCCATGCGGCCAGGCCCGCTCCGCCACCGGTTGCCCCGCCACCACCGCCGAAGCTGAAGATCGGCCTCGCCCTGGGCGGCGGCGCGGCGAAGGGCTTCGCGCACATCGGCGTGATCAAGATGCTGGAGGCCAGCGGCATCCATCCCGACGTGGTGGCCGGCACCAGCGCCGGCAGCGTGGTGGGCGCGCTGTACGCCAGCGGCATGGACGCATTCCAGATGCAGCAGGTCGCGTTCGGCCTCGACGAGGCGAAGATCCGCGACGTGCGGCTGTTTTCGGGTGGCCTGGTCCAGGGCAAGGCGCTGGAGGATTACGTGAACCAGCAAGTGGACCACCAGCCAATGGAGCGGCTCAAGCTGCCATTCGCCGCGGTGGCCACCGAACTGGAAACCGGCCGGCGCACCGTGTTCGTGCGCGGCAACACCGGCGAGGCGGTGCGCGCCTCCTGCAGCGTGCCCGGCGTGTTCGAGCCGGTGGCGATCGGCGGCAGGCACTATGTCGACGGCGGGGTGGTGAGCCCGATCCCGGTGGATGCCGCGCGCCAGCTCGGCGCGGATTTCGTGATCGCGGTGGACATCTCCGCCCGGCCCGACGGCGGCAACCCGCAGGGCATGCTGAACATCGTGGGCCAGTCGATCACCATCATGGGCCGGCAATTGGCCAGGCAGGAGATCGCCCGCGCCGACGTGGTGATCCGGCCCGACCTCAGCGGCATCGGCCCCGCCGACTTCGAGCAGAAGAACCTGGCCATCCTCGCCGGCGAAAGGGCCGCGCTGGCGGCGATCCCGGAGATCCGCGCGAGGCTTGCCGCGCGCGAGGCGTCCCGCGTTGCCGCGCCCTGAGCGTCAAATGGCATCCATTTCGGGTCTTGCCGCGTAGAAGTCCTGGTCACTCCAGGCGCCCGCCATGCCGACGCAACGCTTCTGCCCCACGCGATCAAGCCGCGCAACGCCGCCCGCGCGGCGGGGTGCCGTTGCATGAGCACCGCGCTGCTGTTGTTCCGCCGCGACCTGCGCCTGGCCGACCAGCCCGCGCTCGCCGCAGCCTGCGCCGCGCACGATCGTGTGCTGCCGGTGTACCTGCACGCCCCGCACGAGGAGGCGCCGTGGCAAGCCGGCGCGGCCAGCCGCTGGTGGTTGCACCACTCGCTCGAAGCCTTGCGGCAACGCCTAGCGGCGCAAGGCGCCGACCTGCACGTCACGCAGGGCGACAGCCTGCCGGCGCTGCGTGCGCTGATCGGCGCCAGCGGCGCCGCGGCGGTGTACTGGAGCCGCCGCTACGAGCCGGTCGCGATCGCCCAGGACACCGCACTCAAGACTGCGCTGCGCAGCGACGGCATTACCGTGCACAGCCATCCCGGCAATCTGTGGTGCGAGCCCTGGCAGCTGGCCACGGCGGAAGGCCAGCCCTACCGCGTGTTCACGCCCTACTGGCGCAAGCTGCGCGCACAGCTGCAGAACGAGGCCCCGCTGCCCGAGGCGCGTGCACGGCAATGGCTGCAGCTGCCCGGCAGCCTCCCGCTGGAGGCGCTAGCCCTGCTGCCGCGCATTCCCTGGGCCGGGGGACTGGCTGCGAGCTGGCAGCCCGGCGAAGCCGGCGCCCGGGAACTACTGGAGGTTTTCGCCGACGACGCGCTGGCCGGCTACGCGGACGGCCGCGACCTGCCCGCACGCCACGGCACGTCGCGCCTTTCACCGCACCTGCACTTCGGCGAGATCACGCCGCGCCAGATCCTGCACACCTTGCAGGCGCGCGCCGCACGCCTCGATGCGCGACGCCGGCCCGATCTCGAACCCTACCTGCGCGAACTGGGCTGGCGCGAGTTCGCCCATCACCTGCTCTACCACTTTCCCGCCACGCCCACGGAAAACTTCAACCCGCGCTTCGACGCCTTCCGCTGGGCCGACGACGATGAAGACGCCTTGCGCCGCTGGCAGCGCGGCCGCACCGGCATTCCGCTGGTGGACGCCGGCATGCGCGAGCTGTGGCACACCGGCTGGATGCACAACCGCGTGCGCATGGTCGCGGCCAGTTTCCTCACCAAGAACCTGCGCCAGCACTGGCACCATGGCGCACGCTGGTTCTGGGACACGCTGGTGGACGCGGACCTCGCCAACAACACACTGGGCTGGCAGTGGGTCGCCGGTTGCGGCGCCGACGCCGCGCCGTATTTCCGCGTGTTCAACCCGTATACGCAGGCGGCGAAATTCGACCCGGACGCGGCTTATCTCAAGCGCTGGCTGCCCGAACTGGCCACGCTGCCCGCCAGGTTGTTGCATGAGCCATGGCGCGACCCGCGGGCGCTCGCTGCCTGCGGCTATCCCGCACCCATGGTGGACGTCGGCGCCACGCGCGAGGCAGCGCTGGGCGCGTGGCAGGCGCTGCCGTCCCGCTGAGCAAGACGTCCACGGGATGGCATCCGATCCAACCCTTTTTACGTATGCACCGGCAGGCGGCTGATCCTGCCGCGCAACGCCCGGTGCCCCACGTGAAACGCATGCGAACCCTGACCGCCCTGACCCTGCTGGGCATGCTGTCGCTGGCTGCCTGCGCGGGCGCGGCCGATCCGATCCAGCCGGTACGCGACGTGGACCTGTCCCGCTACATGGGTCGCTGGTACGTGATCGCCTCCATTCCCACCCGCTTCGAGCGTGGCGGCCACAACCCGGTGGAGACCTACAGCCGGAACGCGGACGGCACGATCTGCACCTGGTTCCGCCAGCGCCGCGGCAGTTTCGATGCGCCGGTGAAGCTGCTCCACTCGACGGCCAGCGTGGTCAAGGGCAGCGGCAATGGCGAGTGGCGCGTGCGCTTTTTCGCCTTCCTGAGCACCCAGTACCTGGTCGGCTGGCTGAAACCGGATTACAGCCAGGTGATGGTGGTGCGCGATGCACGCGACTACCTCTGGTACATGGCACGCACGCCGCAGGTGTCAGATACCGATTACAAGGCGATGCTGGATCGGGCCAGGGGCATGGGCTACGACATCGCGAAGATCCAGAAGGCGCCGCAGCGCTGGCCCGAGCAGGCCGCGGACAGCCGGACCTTTGCCGGAACCTGCCCGTGAAAGTGCTGGTCGCACTCCTGGCGTGGGCCATGCCGGTGGTCGCCTGGCTGTCCAACAGCGGCATGTTCGGACCGACCAACGGCGCGATTTCCGACCGTTACCCGACCTTGATCGTGGCCGCGGGCTATGCCTTCGCGATCTGGGGCCCGATCTTCGTGCTCGATGTGATCTACGGCACGCGGCAGTGCTTCGTCCGCCAGGCCCGCCCGGCGCTGCGGCGCATCCGCCCACTGGCGGCGGCAGGTTTCGCGCTGACTTCGCTGTGGATGATCGTGTTTTCGCTGCAGTGGTTCTGGCTGGCGCTGGCCATCATCTGGTGCAGCCTGGCCTGCCTGCTTTCCGCCGCGTGGCAGGTTTCCCGTACCGCGCTGCACGGACGCGGCCCATGGTGGCAATGGGTGCCGCTGTCGCTGCATGCCGGCTGGGTTTCGCTGGCGGTGTTCCTCAACCTGGCCCAGGTGATCGTGGCCTTCCGGCTGCTCCCGACCGGCCACATGCTGCCCTGGACACTGGGGTTGTTCGCGCTGTCCGCGGTACTGGTACTGACCGCGGTCGCCCGCATGTCCGGCAACCCCTGGTACGCACTGGCCGTTCTGTGGGGGTTGGTTGGCGTGTACGTCAAGCAGCACGGCTCGGGACTTGCCGGCGCGCACGCCGCGGCATGGGTGGCCCTGGCGCTCGCGGCAGCGGTGGCGGTGGCGGCCCTGGCGGCAGCGCGCCTGTCCGGAGCGCGTACCGAAGCGTCCGGCCGCTTCGACGGCTGAAGCCTGCGGCGAACCACGATGACCATGCTGCGTCTGCTGCTCGGCGACCAGTTGAACCCCGCGCACTCGTGGTTCGCGGGCGTCGACCCGGACGTGCTCTACGCGTTCATGGAGGTTCGCCAGGAAACGGATTACGTGCTGCACCACGCGCAGAAGATCCTGGCGATCTTCGCCGCCATGCGCGACTTCGCCCGGCGCCTGTCCGAGGCCGGGCACCGCGTGCACTATCTCGCGATCGACGACCCCGAAAACCTGCAATCCATCCCGGGCAACCTCGACCGGCTCATCGGGCAATGCCAGGTCACCACGTTCGAGTACCAGGCGCCCGACGAGTGGCGCCTGGATGCGCAACTGGCGGAGTACGCGCAACAGTTGCACATCCCGGCCCGCATGCTGGACAGCGAGCACTTCCTGACCCGGCGCGACGAAGCCGCGGAATTTTTCGGCGTGCGGAAACGCTGGAGAATGGAGCCGTTCTACCGGCACATGCGGGCGAAGCACCGGGTGCTGATCGATCCGCAAGGCGCTCCCGCGGGCGGGCGCTGGAACTTCGACGCCGAGAATCGCAAGCGCTGGCCAGGTGACCCCGCCGAACCGCCGGATGCGCGGCCGTCGCACGACCATCGCGCGTTGTGGGAGCGCATCACCGCCGCCGGCGTGAAGAGTTTCGGCGCGCCTCACGCCGAAGCGCTGCGCTGGCCGCTGAACCGGGACGAGGCCCTGCAGCAGCTCGATGCCTTCCTGGACGAGGCGCTGCCGCGTTTCGGCGACTACCAGGACGCCATGAGCGGACAGGCGATCCGGCTGTTCCACTCGCTGCTTTCCTTCGCGCTCAACGTCAAGATGCTCTCGCCGCGCGAGGTGATCGACCGCGCCGAGTCCTGCTGGCGCGAAGGCCGCTCGCCGCTGCCCGCGGTCGAAGGCTTCATCCGCCAGATTCTCGGCTGGCGCGAGTATGTGCGCGGCGTCTACTGGGCGCGCATGCCGGCGTACGCCGAAGGCAACCATTTCGACCACCGCCGCGATCTGCCCGCGTGGTTCTGGAACGGCGACACGCACATGAACTGCCTGCGCCAGGCGATCACGCAGTCGCTGGAACACGCCCATGCCCACCACATCCAGCGGCTGATGCTGACCGGAAATTTCGCGCTGCTGGCCGGGCTGGATCCGCAGCAGGTGCACCGCTGGTATCTCGGCATCTACATCGACGCCTTCGAGTGGGTGGAAATGCCCAACACCCTGGGCATGAGCCAGTTCGCCGACGGCGGCCTGCTGGCCACCAAGCCTTATGTCTCGGCCGCCGCCTACATCCATCGGATGAGCGATTACTGCACGCAGTGCCGCTACCGGCCCGACGAACGCACCAGCCAGCGGGCCTGCCCGTTCAATGCGCTCTACTGGGATTTTCTTGCCCGCGAGCGGCAGCGGCTGGCCGGCAACCCGCGCCTGGCCATGCCTTACCGGCAACTGGAGCGCGCCTCCCCGGCGCAACTCGATTCGCTTCGTGCCCGCGCCGGGGCCTTGTTGTCCCGCCTGGACGAATTGTGACCGCCATTCGCTCGACGGGAATCCGGCGCGCGCTCCTGCGCGTATGAAGGACACGCCACCGATCCGTACGTGCATCGGGGGCACACCCCCAAGCGACCGAGGAAAACCATGTCCACGCCGATGCCGAACATCCCGCGCGTCTCGCAGCTGCCAGCCGCTTCCGTTTCGCAGCGCGTCGGCGACCGGCTGCGCGCCGCGGGCGTGCGGTTCCATGCCAACGACAACATCGCTGACTGGCTGGAAGCCGGTGAGCTCGAGGCGATCGAGCAGGAGGTCGCCTGCAAGGCGCAGGCGCTGCTGGCCGCCCTGGTGATCGACGTGGAGCACGACCACAACACCCGGGACACCGCGCGCCGGCTCGCCAAGATGTTCATGCGGGAGGTATTCGCCGGGCGCTACCAGCCGCCGCCCGCGGTCACGGAGTTTCCCAACGCGGAGCGCCTGAACGAGCTCATGGTGGTCGGGCCCCTGCGGGTGCGCAGCGCCTGCTCGCACCATCTTTGCCCGATCATGGGGCGCGTATGGATAGGCGTGCTGCCCAATGCCGGCTCCAATCTCATCGGTCTTTCCAAGTACGCGCGGCTGGTGGAGTGGGTGATGGGCCGTCCGCAGATCCAGGAAGAAGCCGTCAGCCAGATCGCCAACCTGCTGGAACAGCGGCTGCAGCCCGACGGCATCGCCGTGGTCATGGAGGCTGACCACTACTGCATGCACTGGCGCGGCGTGAAAGACGACGAGGCCCGCATGACCAACAGCGTGATGCGCGGGGCCTTCCTCGGCGATCCCTCGCTGCGCAGGGAGTTCCTCAGCCTGTTGCCCAGGCACGGGGCGTGACTGGCGCCGCCGTCGGCGTCACCGCGATGCGAATTCGGCGATCTGCCGGTTCTCGACGATCGGCGGATGCGGCGGCCCGGAACGGACCAGGGCCAGCATGCAGCTTCCTACCGCCTCGGTCGTGGTGAAGCTTCCCGGCATCAGCTTCTGCGCCAATGCCAACGCGGGTGCCACTAACGTGTAGACAACGCGGCGGAAACGGTGGGGCGAACACTCGCCCTGGGTCGGCCGGATCCCGCCCGGCCGCAGGCAGGTGGACGCTAGCCCGGCACGGCCGGGTACCGCCTCCGCCTGCCCTTTGACGCGCAGAGGCATCCAGCGGCTGCCGGCGTCGGCAGCCGCGCCGGAAACGTAGATCAGATAGCCGGCGGGATTGGCCTTGGCATACGCCGTCGACACGCGTTCGAGCACTCCGACGGTTGCTTCCCGGTAGGCCGCCTCGGACAGCAGCAGCGGCAGCGGGCCGGCGCAGTAGAGACAGGCGTCGAAGCCGCGCAGATCCAGCCGCTCCAGCGCGGTGGCCGAGAACTCCGGGACCTGCATGACGCGAACCCGGGATGGCGCGGCAGGCAACGGGCGGCGCACCAGCACCGTCACCTGCGGCAACCCGGCATCCCGCAGCAATACCTTGAGCACGCCCTGCCCGACCAGTCCCGTCGCACCCACCAGCAGAATATTCGGTGCCATGTGCAGCCTCAGGCTCGACCGCGACAGCGTCGCGAACAGTACTTCACGCTTTCCCAGTCACGCGACCATTTTCGCCGCCAGGTGAAGCGGCGCCCGCACACCGCGCAAGGTTTGTCGGGGAGGTCCCTTTTGCTGCGCATGCAAGGCACCGGATGCGTCCTAGTTCGATGCGATCGCGCCGCGGCCGCCGTCCAGGCCCACGACCTGCCCGGTGATCCAGTCCGCGCGTGGTGATAGCAGGAATGCGGCCAGATGCGCGGCATCCTCCGGCTGCCCCAGCCGCGCCAGCGGATGCATGGCTGCGATGGCGTCGCGCAGCCTGGGGCTGGAAACCATGTTGGCTGTCAACGGCGTCTGGGTGAGGGACGGCGCGATTGCGTTCACGCGAATCGCAGGAGCCAGTTCGGCGGCCAAGGACCGCGTCAGCCCTTCCACCGCCGCCTTGGCCATGCCGATGGAACCGTGCGATGGAAAACCCCGCGCGGCGGCCACCGAGGAAAACAGGACCACCGACGCGCCGGCGCCACTGGCCCGCAGGGCCGGCAGCGCCGCCTGGATCGCAAGCGCGGCGCCAGCGGCGTTCAGGCGATAGTCGCGCTCCAGGTCAGCCGCCGTGATCCGCGGCAACGGCCGGAGGTTGATGCTGCCCACGGCGTACACCAGGCCATCCAGTGCCCGTGGCGCCTGCTCCACCACGCGGGCGAAAGAGTCGTCGTCGAGCACGTCAGCCGCCGTCCAGCCCGCACCCAGCTCGTCGGCCAACGCCTCCAGTCCGGCGGCATCCCTCGCGGCCAGATGGAGCCGATGGCCTTCGCTGGCGAGCATGCGCGCCAAGCAGGATCCAATGCCGCCGGTGGCGCCGTAGATCAGGTAGGCAGAGGGCACGGCCGAATCCGCGGGAGGTGTTGCCGCTTCCTACGCGAATCGGACTCTGCTGGATGCACGCCAGCCGCCGAAAAAACACATGGAGTCGCCTGGCCAGTGACAGCTTGGACAGCCCGTGCATGAAAGCCGGCTGGATGACGCCATCCGAGGCCGATGCGGCCTCGCGCAGGCTATCGGCATTTCCCAGGTCGCCCCGGAGCGGGTGGACATCCATCTGCCACCAAGCCATCCGTCGCAGGGTCGGCGATTGACGGAGGCGCGGCGCCGGGCCGGCTCAGGTGCGGGTGGTGGTCTTGATGTCCACGCTGGCCTTGATCGCGTTGGAGTAGGGGCAGATCCCGTGGGTCGCCTCCGCCAGCGCCTGGGCTTCGGCGTGATCCATGCCTGGCAGGTAGGCATCGAGTTCCGCCGTGATGCCGAAACCGCCTTCGGAGCGCGGGCCGATGCCGATGGTGGCGGTGACGGTCGTGCCCTCGGGCACCTTCTTCTTGAGTTGGGTGGCGGCGACACGCATGGCGCCCAGGAAACAGGCCGAGTATCCCAGCGCGAACAATTTCTCCGGATTCGCACCCTCTCCGCCCGGACCGCCCAGTTCCCTGGGTATGACGAGCTGCAGCTCCAGCGAGCCGTCGGCCAGCGCCGTCCTGCCGTCGCGGCCGCCTCCGGTGGCGGTCGCTGTGGTCTTGTACTTCGCATCAACGCTCATGGGGGACTCCTTCGGTGATCACCGTCGCATACAAGGCCCGCCGGTGCCGTACGCGCCCGCCAGGGTCACAAACCCACCAGCGGCTGCAGCTTGCGCGCCAGCCAGCCAGGGAAGCGCAGCGGCGCATCGAGCGCCGCCACGCACACGCAAGGTACGCCTGGCGCGGTGATCGGCTGGTGTTCGATCTCGTTGTCCAGGTCGGCCACGTCGCCCGGCGCATAGTGGCCCAGCGCGTCGTCGTAGGCGCCTTGCAGGATTTGGGTGAGCTCGGTGCCTTGGTGGCTGTGCATCGGCATGCTCTTGCCCGGGGCGATCTTGAGCAGGATCAGGGTGTCGCCGCTACCGCGCGCGGCCCGGATCATGTGCACGCCGGGCGCCATCCAGCGCCAGCGCAGCGCGCGCCACGACCGGCCGAAGTACGGCTGCAGCGGCCGCGGCAGGCAATCCGCGGCATCGCTCGGCTTCACCGGCGCGTCGGCCTGGCGCACTTCGATCTTCGGCTCCTCGTCGAGCAGATCCAGCATCGCCTCGCGCAGCCGGGCGCCGCGCGCGGTGTCAGCATCGGCAGGTTGCTGCTGACCCAGCAAGGCGCCGCCGATGCGTTCGGCATCGGACAGACGTTCGCGGCAGAGCTGGCACACCTCCATGTGCGTGGCCGCCACGGCGGCCATCTCCGCCGACAGCGCGCCAGCGGCGAAGCTGAGCACGGTGGCTTCGTCGAGATGATGGCGCGGATTCATGCCTGCCCCCTCACGCCGAGCTGCAGGCGCAGGAACGCCCGGCGCAGGCTGGATTTCACGGTGCCCAGGGGCATGCCGAGCTCGTCGGCAATCTCCTGGTGGGATTTGGCTTCGAAGTAGGACATACGGATCAGTCGGGCCTGGATGGCCGGAAGGCGTTCGATGCGGTTCTGGAGATCGGCATGCTCGGCGTGGCTCTCGGCCGAGGAAGATTCGCTGGCCTCGTCCCTGTCGGGCCACCCCGGCTCATCGTCCATCGGCACCCAGCGTGGCTCGCGGCGCACGCGGTCGATGTGCAGGTTGCGCGCGATGCGGAACAGCCACGTGGACAAGCTGCTGCGCGCGGCATCATACGAGGCGGCACGCTGCCACAGCCGCAGCAGGGCTTCCTGCGCCAGTTCCTCGGCCACCGCCTCGGGCGAGCCGATACCCTTGAGGTACAACCGCAGGCGCGGCGCGAAATGGTCGTAGATGCGCATGAAACAGTCGCGGTCGCGTTGCCGCGCCACCGCCGCCATCTGCGCGGACCAATAGTCCGCATCCCTTGCCTGGGGCTCGCTGCTCGACATGGCTCTCGCCACCTCGAATGGCGACAGGCTTGCTTGGAGGGATTCAGGTTTCATCTTAGGGCAAGGCGGTGACGGATGCTCTCGGGGAATCCATACGCAGCCCGATGCCATTCGGATGCAGTGCGGGAACCGCGATAGCTGCATCCATTTGGCGGACTGGCTCGTATCTCTCGACGACACGCAACCGGATCGCCGCCATGCCCATCCACCACGCCACCACTGCAAGCATGGCTGACGCGCCAGCGAGCCGGCGCAGCCTGCGCCAGTGGTTTGACACCGCGGGCGCGCCGACGTCGCCGGAAGGGCCGGGCGCGGACCGCATCGACTGGCTGCGCGCCGCGCCGTTCGTGGCGATGCACCTGGCCTGCCTCGCCGTGATCTGGGCGGGAGTGTCGCCAGCGGCGCTGATCGTGGCCGCGGCGTTGTACGCGGTGCGCATGTTCGCACTCACTGGTTTCTACCATCGCTACTTCTCGCACAAAACCTTCCGCACCTCGCGTGCGGTGCAGTTCGTGTTCGCGGTGATCGGGGCCGCCTGCGTGCAGCGCGGTCCGCTGTGGTGGGCGGCGCACCACCGCAACCACCACCGCCATGCCGATACCGCGCTCGATCCGCATTCGCCCGGCGTGCATGGCTTCTTGTGGAGCCACATGGGCTGGTTCCTGACCCCGCGGGCATTCCGCACCGAGCTGGACCGGGTGCCGGACCTGGCGAAATATCCCGAGCTGCGCTGGCTGGATCGCTACGACATCGCCGTGCCGGTGCTGCTGGCGGTGGCGCTGTATTTCCTCGGCGTGCTGCTGCAGCACGTGGCGCCGCAGTGGCACACCGGCGGCGGCCAGATGCTGGTGTGGGGCTTCTTCGTATCCACCGTGGTGCTGTTCCACGCCACGGTGACGATCAACTCGCTGGCCCACCGCTTCGGCTCGCGCCGCTTCGCCACGGGCGACGACAGCCGCAACAATCCGTGGCTGGCCCTGCTCACCTTCGGCGAGGGCTGGCACAACAATCACCATTACTTCCCCGGCAGCGCCCGGCAGGGCTTCCGCTGGTGGGAAGTCGACCTGACCTGGTACGGCCTCAAGCTGATGGCTCTGCTCGGGCTGGTACGCGACCTGAAACCGGTGCCCGCCTGGGTGCTTGGCAAGGCGGAGCGCTGAGATGCGCATCGCAGTCATCGGATCGGGGATCGCGGGCCTGGCCTCGGCGTGGCTGCTGTCGCGCCGCCACGAGGTGACGCTGTTCGAGGCGAACCACTACCTGGGCGGCCACACACATACCCACGACATCGAGCTCGGTGGCCGCCATTACGCGGTGGACACCGGCTTCATCGTGCACAACCCGGTGCACTACCCCTTGCTGACGCAGTTGTTCGACGAGCTCGGCGTGGCCTCGCAGCCCACCACGATGAGCTTCGCGGTGCACAACGAGGCCAGCGGGCTGGAATACAACGCCACCTCGCTGGATACCTTGTTCTGCCAGCGACGCAATTTGCTGTCGCCGCGCTTCCTGGGCATGGTGCGCGACCTGTTCCGCTTCTACCGCGAGGCGCCGGCCCTGCTCGATGGTCCACGGCAAGGCCCCACGCTGGGCGACTGGCTCGCGGAACACCGTTACGGCGCCGCGTTCCGCGACGAACACCTGGTGCCGATGGCCTCGGCGCTGTGGTCGTCGCCGCCCGAGCAGATCCTGGCGTTTCCCGCGCGCTACCTGGTGCAGTTCATGGCGAACCATCAGATGCTGCAGGTGGCCGGCCGGCCGGAATGGCGCGTGGTGCGCGGCGGCTCGGCCACCTACGTGCGCGCGCTGCGCAGAATCTGGAGGGTGCACGAGCGGCTATGCAGCCCGGTGCGCGCGATCCGGCGCGACGTGGCGGGTGTGGAAGTGACGACGGACACCGGCTCCGAACGATTCGACCACGCGGTGCTGGCGTGCCACAGCGACCAGGCGCTGGCCCTGCTGGCCGACGCCAGCGACCGCGAGCGCGCGATCCTCGGCGCGATCCCGTACCAGGCCAACGACGTGGTGCTGCACACCGACGCCGCGCTGCTGCCGCGGCGGCGCAAGGCCTGGGCCGCATGGAATGCCTTCATCCCGCGCGAGCCCGATGCGCCTTGCACGGTCAGCTACTGCATGAACCTGCTGCAGTCGCTCGACTCGCCCGAACCCCTCGTAGTCACGCTCAACCGCAGCAAGGCGGTCGACCCGGCCAGGGTGCTGCGTCGCCTGCGCTACCACCATCCGGTGTACACGCATGGCTCGGTGGCGGCGCAGCGGCGCAAGGCGGAGATCCAGGGCGTCAACCGCACCTGGTTCGCCGGCGCCTACTGGGGCTGGGGTTTCCACGAGGACGGCATGCGCAGCGCGGTGGACGTCGCAGCCGCGCTCGACGTGCGCTGGGACGGCGCCGCGCCCGCCAGGCCGCGGCATCCGGTCGGAGAGCCCGCGTGAACGATGCGCTGCGCAGCGCGGTGTACGAGGGCACGGTGTGGCATCGCCGGACGACGCCGCACCCGCATGCCTTTTCCTATCGCATGGCGCAGCTGTACCTCGACCTGGACGAACTGGACCGGGTGTTCGCGAACCGTTGGCTGTGGTCGAACGGACGCCGCAACCTCGCCGAGTTCCGCCGCAGCGACTACCTGGGGCCGGCCGAGATGCCGCTGGCCGATGCGGTTCGCCTGCGGGTGCAGCAGGCCGTCGGCCGACGCCCGGCCGGGCCGATCCGCCTGCTCACGCACCTGCGCTACGGCGGCATCGTCTTCAATCCAGTGAGCTTCTATTACTGCTACGGCGAGGACGGCGATACGCTGGAGTGCATCGTTGCCGAGATCACCAATACGCCGTGGCACGAACGCCACGCCTACGTATTGCCGCGCGAGACCGCGCAAACCCGGGGGCACCTGCTGCGCTGGGATTTCCCCAAGACCTTCCACGTCTCGCCCTTCATGCCGATGGACCGCGACTACGACTGGCGCTTCAGCGTGCCCGGCGACGACCTCCAGGTGCACATGAACGTGTTGCGCGACGGCGAGCGCCAGTTCGATGCGCACCTGTACCTGGAGCGCCTGCCGCTCACCGGCGCCGCGCTGGCACGCGTGCTGTGGCGCTACCCGCTGATGACGGCCCAGGTAGTGGGCGCGATCTACTGGAACGCGCTGCGCCTGTGGCTGAAACGCAACCCCTTCCACGACCACCCGCAGACTTCCCGAGGCTCGCCATGAATGCCATCGTCCAAGACGACATCGACGTATCCATCGGCGGCCTCGACCGTTTCCTGCGCGCGCGCCTGCTGAAGCAACTGGCGGGCTTCGGCCACGGCCGGCTGGCCCTGCGCGACGCGCTGGGCACCACGGTCCTGGGCACGCCGGCCGGCGAACCCACCGACCTGGCCGTGCAGATCGACGTGATCGACCCCGCCTTCTACCGCGCCGTCGCGGCCAACGGCAGCGTGGGCGCCGGCGAGGCCTGGATGGACGGCCAATGGCGCTGCAGCGACCTGGTCGGCCTGATCCGCCTGCTGCTGCGCAACCGCGACCTGCTCGACGGCATGGAAACCGGGCTGGCGCGCCTCGGCGGCATGGCGATGCGCGCGCTGCATGTCCTCCGGCGCAACACGCGCCACGGCAGCCGGCGCAACATCGCCGCGCATTACGACCTCGGCAACGATTTCTTCGGCTTGTTCCTGTCGCGCGACCTGATGTACTCCTCGGCGTACTGGGCCGGCGCCGACGACACGCTGGAAGCCGCGTCCGCGCGCAAGCTCGACCTGATCTGCCGCAAGCTCGACCTCAAGCCCGGCGACCGCGTGGTGGAGATCGGCACCGGCTGGGGCGGCTTCGCACTGCACGCGGCGAAGCACTACGGGTGCCACGTCACGACCACCACGATCTCGCAGGAGCAGCACGCGCTGGCGCGCGAGCGCGTGGCGGCGGCAGGCCTGGCCGATCGCGTGCATGTACTGCTGCAGGATTACCGCGACCTCGACGGCCAGTTCGACAAGCTGGTATCGATCGAGATGATCGAGGCCATCGGCGCCGAATATCTCGACGTGTATTTCCACCAGCTCGGCCGCCTGCTCAAGCCCGACGGCCTGGCCCTGCTGCAGGCGATCACCATCGAGGACCACCGTTACGCGCAGGCGCTGGCCTCGGTGGATTTCATCAAGCGCCACGTGTTCCCGGGCAGCTTCATCCCCTCGCTCAGCGCGATGCTGGCGGCCAAGTCCCGCAGCAGCGACCTTGGCCTGATCGCGCAGGAGGATTTCGGCGACTCCTACGCGCGCACCTTGCATGCCTGGCGCGAACGCTTCATGGCGAAGCTGCCCGAGGTGCGCGCGCAGGGCTTCGACGAGCGCTTCATCCGGATGTGGGAGTTCTACCTTGCCTATTGCGAGGGCGGCTTCCGCGAACGTTCGATCGGCGTGTCGCACCTGCTCATGGCCCGCCCCCGGTGGCGGCGCGAAGGCTCCGGCATGGAGCGCGGCGCGGCATGAACTTCTGGCTCACCCTGATCGCCTACGAAGTCGTCTGGTTCGCCGCCGTGATCGGCGCGGGCCATGGGCAATGGTGGCCCGGCGTGGCCGGTGCGCTGGCGTTCGCCGCGTGGCGGCTGGCGATATCGGCGCGTCGACGCGTCGAAGGGCGGCTGGTCGTGGTCGCACTGCTGCTCGGCGTGATCCTGGAGAACCTGTGGGTGCGCAGCGGCCTGGTGAGCTACGCCACGCCATGGCCATGGGCCGAGTCGCCGGCATGGCTGATGTCGCTGTGGCTGGCTTTTGCGCTGACCATCGTGCCGCTGTTCGGCTACCTGCATGCGCGGCCCGTGCTTGCCGCGGTGTTCGGCGCGTTCGGCGGGCCGCTGGCGTACCTTGGCGCCGCGCGTGGCTGGCACGCAGTGCTGCTGCCCATGCCGATGTGGCCAAGCCTGCTGGCCCTCGCCGCGGGCTGGGCCATCGCGTTGCCGCTGCTCGCCACGCTGGCGCGGCACTGGCTGCAGGCCGAAGCGGCACGGGGCGGGCCATGAACGCGTGGCTGACCCTGTTGCTGGTATGGCTGCTGGCCGTGCTGATGATGGCGCTGGGTTGGCGCTGGCAGCGGCGCCACGCCAACACGGGCATCGTCGACGTGCTGTGGGCCGCAGGCCTGGGCGGCAGTGCGGTGCTGCTGGCGCTGCTTGGTCCCGGCGCGCAGGCACCACGCCTGGCGCTCGGCCTGCTGGGCGGCCTGTGGGGCTTGCGCCTGGCGCGGCACCTGTGGCGGCGCGTGGCGCATGAGCCCGAGGACGGCCGCTACCGCGCGCTGCGCGAGCATTGGCAGGGCGACCAGCGCAAGCTGTTCGCGTTCTTCCAGTTCCAGGCGCTGCTGATTCCGTTGTTCGCCCTGCCCTTCGTGGCGGTAGCGACCAACCCGGTGACCTCACCCCCCTGGCTGGTGGCGGGCGTGGCGATCTGGGTCGGCGGGGTGCTCGGCGAAGCCGTCGCCGACGCCCAGCTTGCGCGCTTCCGCGCCGATCCGCGGCAGCGCGGGCGGACCTGCCGCGACGGCCTGTGGCGCTATTCGCGCCACCCGAACTATTTCTTCGAATGGCTGCACTGGTTCGCGTACGTCGTACTTGCCGTCGGCTCGCCGCTCGCCTGGCTGGCATGGAGCGGGCCGCTGCTGATGTTCTTCTTCCTGCGCTTCATCAGCGGCATCCCGTTCACCGAGGCCCAGGCGCTGCGCACGCGCGGCGAGGATTACCGCGCCTACCAGCGCAGCACGCCGATGCTGTTCCCATGGTTTCCAAAACGCTCCCGCGACCCGAGGACCGAACGATGAGTACCGTTGCCCTGGACACTGCCGAACTGTCCCCCGACCGCGTCGCGCCGGGCGTGCTCGGCCTTGCCGAGCGCGGCCTGCTGCCCGACGCGCTGCTACGCCTCGGCATCCGCCGGATGTGCGCCCAGCGCCTGCGCGAGGAGCATGCGGGCGGCCTGGCCGCACAGGCCGAACGTCAGGCGCGGCTGATCGACCTGCTGCGGCACAGCCCGGTGGCCATCGAGACGGCGGCGGCGAATGCGCAACACTACGAGTTGCCGCCGGCGTTCTTCGAGCATTGCCTCGGCCCGCGCCTGAAATACTCGTGCTGCTACTACCCGCGCGGCGACGAGACGTTGGCCGAGGCGGAGGAGGCGATGCTGTCGCTGTACGGCGAGCGCGCCGAACTGGCCGACGGCCAGCGCATCCTGGAGCTCGGCTGCGGCTGGGGTTCGCTGACGCTGTGGATGGCCGCGCGCTATCCCGGGGCGCGCATCACCGCCGTCTCCAACTCGCACGGCCAGCGCCGCCACATCGAGGCGCAGTGCCGGCTGCGCGGCCTGACCAACGTCCACGTGCTGACCCACGACGTGAACACGCTGGCCATGGCGGCGGGACAGTTCGACCGCTGTGTCTCGATCGAGATGTTCGAGCACATGCGCAACTACCAGGTGCTGATGCAGCGCATCGCCGGCTGGCTGGCACCCGGCGGCAAGCTGTTCGTGCATATCTTCACGCACCGCGGGCTGGCCTATCCGTTCGAGACGGCAGGCGCGGACAACTGGATGGGGCGGCACTTCTTCACCGGCGGCCTGATGCCGGCCGCCGACACCTTGCTGCATTTCCAGCAGGCGCTTGCCATCGACCGGCGCTGGCTGGTGGACGGCACGCACTACCAGAAGACCGCCAACCACTGGCTGGCGCGGCAGGACGGCCAGCGCGACGCGGTGATGGCCGTGCTGCACCGCGCCTACGGCGAGCATGCCGCGCTGTGGTTCCAGCGCTGGCGCATGTTCTGGATGGCCTGCGCCGAATTGTTCGGCTACGCCGGCGGCCAGGAATGGCTGGTGGCGCATTACCGCTTCGTGCGGCCATGAGAACAGGCAACGCCACGCTCGCGGCCCGCATGCTTGCGCTGGGCCTGGCGTTGGTTTCCGGTATCGCCACGGCCGGCACGCTGCCGCCGATCCCGCCCGTGCCGCAGGTCGACCTGCCGCGTTTCATGGGCACGTGGTACATGATCGCCGCCATCCCCACCGTGTTCGAACACGATGCGTGGAACGCGGTGCAGACCTATACGCTGCAGCCCGACGGCAACATCCGCACCACGCTGCGCTTCAACAAGAATGCCGCCGACGGCCCGCTGAAACGGATCCACGCGACCGCCCTTGTACGGCCCGGCAGCGGCGGCGCGGTGTGGGGCGTGCAGGTCTTCTGGCCGCTCAGGTCGCAGTACATCGTGGCTTGGCTCAAGCCCGACTACAGCGAGATGATCGTGGCCCGCGATGCCCGCGACTACGCTTGGGTGTTTGCGCGCACGCCCACCGTCCGGGCGGCGGACTGGGCGATGCTGCAGACACGGGTCGCTGCGCTGGGTTACGACATGGCGAAGCTGCGCAGGGTGCCCCAGGCCGGCCCGAACGCTGTGCCCTGAGCGGCCAGCACCCCGGAGTGACTACCTGCACATGCGGTCCGGCGACGCGGGTTGTAGCGTGGCCGCTTCACCCCGCCGGGCCCAGCGCCATGCCGAAATCCTCGCATCTGCTTGTTTCCCTCGCCCTGCTGGCCACGCCGTGGGTACTGCAGGCGGCCGACACCGCGCCCCGGGCGGGATCGCACATCGAGCAGCTGCAGACCCGGCTCGGTCAGGTCAAGCGCATCGGCGCCGTGGCGGTCTCTCCCGATGGCACCCGGCTGGCATGGGTACGCGAAGGCAAGCAGCCCGCCATCGAACTGGCCGATGCCGACGGCCATGGCGCGCATGCGCTGGACGTGGGCAAGGCGCTGGCCGGCTGCGACAAGCGCGACATCGCCTGGTCGCCGGATTCGCGCCGGCTCGCCTTCATCGCGAACTGCGGCAAGGACCTCACCAATACCGAGGCGATGCACAACGACGTCTACCTCGCCGACGTGGCCGGCACGGCCGCGCCGCACGAGCTGGCGAAGCTGGGCGGCTATGCCCGCGCGCTGGTCTGGACGGCCGACGGCAAGCAACTCGGGTTCCTCTACGTGCCCGGCGCCACGCGCCATGCCAGCGCCACCGCCGCGGGCAAGCCACAGGTGGGCGTGATCGGCGAGGACGAGCACGAGGAAGTGCAGCGCGTGGCCAGCCTCGACGCCGGCAACGGCGCGCTGCACGTGCTGACGCCTGCCGCGCTGTACGCCTACGAATTCGATTTCTCGCCGGACGGCTCGCGCATCGCCTATACCGCCGCGCCCCCGCCGGGCGACAACAACTGGTGGGTTGCGAAGCTCTACGTGCAGGACGCGCGCGCAGGCGCCGCGCCAAGCGCCATCGTCGATCCGTCCACCGTGGCCGGCCCGCTGCATGGCCTGCAGATGGCGCTGCCGCGCTGGTCGCCGGACGGCTCGCGGATCGCTTTCATCGGCGGCCTGATGAGTGACCAGGGCGCCACCGGCGGCGACCTCTACAGCGTTCCGTCGAATGGCGGGGCGCTGAGCAACCTCACCCCCGGCATCACCGTGACGCCGCAATGGTTTACCTGGACCGGCAAGGACAGCTTGCTGGTGAGCCAGAACGCCAAGGGCAAGGCGCAGCTGGCCAAGTACGACCTGCACGGCGACCGCGCCAGCGCGCAGGCGCCGTACTTCACGCTGCCCGCGATGATCGGCGCCGGCGGCGCCGTGCTCTCGGTGTCGCTGTCGGCCGACCATCAGCGCGTCGCCTACGTGCAGACCTCCTACGAGCACGCGCCGGAGGTGCACGCCGGCAAGCTAGGCAGCACGCCGCCACCGGCCATCACCACGCTCAACGCCGCCCTCAGGCCTGCCTGGGGCAAGGCGGTATCGGTGGAGTGGAAGAGCGAGGGTCGCGACGTGCAGGGCTGGCTGCTGTACCCCGCCGACTACGACCCGCACAAGACCTATCCGATGATCGTCAGCGTGCATGGCGGGCCGGCCTGGGGCGTGATGTCGAGCTGGCCGGGCATGGGGGCGATGTACGCCGCCAGCGGCTACTTCCAGTTCATGCCCAACCCGCGCGGCAGCTACGGCCAGGGCGAGCCCTTCGTGCAGGCCAACCGCAAGGACTTCGGCTATGGCGACCTGCGCGACATCCTCGCCGGCATCGATGCGGTGGAAAAGATGGCGCCGGTGGACGACCACCGCCTCGGCCTCACCGGCTGGAGCTACGGCGGCTTCATGAGCATGTTCGCACCCACCCGGACCCAGCGCTTCCGCGCGGTGGTCGCCGGCGCGGGCATCTCCGACTGGCAGAGCTACTACGGCGAGAACCAGATCGACCAGTGGATGATCCCCTACTTCGGCGCCAGCCTGTACGACGACCCTGCGGTGTACGCCAAGAGCTCGGCGATCAGCTTCATCAAGCAGGCGAAGACGCCGACCCTGATCATCGTCGGCGACCGCGACGAGGAATGCCCCGCGCCGCAGTCCTTCGAGTACTGGCACGCGCTGAAGACGCTGGGCGTACCCGTCCAGCTGGTGGTCTACCCGAACGAAGGCCACCACTTCGAGGACCCCAAGCACGTCCGCGACATGCAGCAGCGCTCGCTGGACTGGTTCGCGAAGTACCTGCCGGCGGCGAAGTAGCCGCGGAACGGCTGGCTTTCCCCGCGCGGAAGAAAGCCAGCCACGGTCCGGGGAGCCTGGTCACGGAACCGGCGAGCCTGCGAGCGGGATGTGTTCCGCCGCGAACGCCGGCGCTGCCGTGTTCCGCGATTTCATCTGCCGATCACGCGCCGCACACGCCGGTGGCCACATCGTCCATTGACCTCGATCACATGGGTGGCCGGCGAGGCACTCCCCCGGACCACGCGCGCCCCTTGGAAGCAGAGAAAACCAAAGACGACGGCGATCACGACACCGGGGGCGAACCGGCGCTGCCCAGGCTGCTGCTCGGCGCCGTTGGCGTGGTGTTCGGCGATATCGCCACCAGTCCGCTGTATGCGCTGCAGCAGGCCTTCGCCAAGGATGGCATCGCGCCCCGGCACGACAACATCCTCGGGCTGCTGTCACTGGTCTTCTGGACGCTGGTGCTGGTGGTCAGCGTCAAGTACGTGCTGTTCGTGATGCGCGCGGACAACCGCGGCGAGGGCGGCATGATGGCGTTGGCGGCACTTGCCCGTAACGCGGTGCGCCGGCATCGGCGCGCCTGCTGGTGGGTGGTCATGCTGGGGCTGGCCGGCGCGGCGCTGTTCTTCGGCGACAGCGTGATCACGCCGGCGATCTCCGTGCTCTCGGCGGTGGAAGGACTGAAGCTGGCCTCGCCGGATCTCGGCCGCTGGGTGTTGCCGATCGGCGCGGCCATCATCGTGCTGCTGTTCCTCCTGCAGAAGCGCGGCAGCGCGCTGGTCGGCTCGCTGTTCGGGCCGGTGATGACGCTGTGGCTGCTGAGCCTGGCGGCGCTGGGCGTGCGTGCCCTGCTGCGCCATCCGGAGGTGCTGGCGGCGGTCGATCCGTACTGGGCGATGGCGTACATGCTGCACCACGGCTTCAAGGGCTTCGCCTCGCTCGGCGCGGTGGTGCTGGTGATGACCGGGGGCGAGGCGCTGTATGCCGACATCGGCCATTTCGGCAGCCTGCCGATCCGTCTGTCGTGGTTCGGCCTGGTGCTGCCGGCGCTGCTGCTGAGCTACGCGGGACAAGGCGCCCTGCTGCTCGCCGACGCGTCGGCGGCGCAGCACCCGCTGTACTCGCTGGCGCCACACGCGCTGCTGTATCCGCTGGTCGTGCTGGCCACCGCGGCCACCGTGATCGCCTCACAGGCGGTGATCTCCGGCACGTTCTCGATGGTGCGCCAGGGCATCCAGCTGGGTTATCTGCCGCGCTCGCGGGTGGAGCACACCTCCGACGACATGGAAGGCCAGATCTACCTGCCCACGGTGAACTTCCTGCTGTTCGTCGCGGTGATGGCCGCGGTTCTCGGCTTCCGCAGTTCGGAACGGCTGGCCGGCGCCTACGGCATCGCGGTGAGCGGCACCATGCTGCTGACCACGCTGCTGTTCCTGGTGGTGGCGCGCATGCGCTGGCGGTGGGGGCCGCTGCGGCTGGGCGCGTTCGGCCTCGTCTATCTGTGCGTCGATGCCGCGTTCTTCGGCGCAAACCTGCTGAAGCTTCCGGATGGCGGCTGGTTCCCGGTGGTGCTGGCGCTGGCGATGATGGTGGTGATGACCGTGTGGCGGCGCGGCCGGCAGCTGGTCAACCGGCAGCTGCACGCCGAGGGCGAGAAGCTTGCGGATTTCATCGACCATCTGCAGGAGGAGCCGCCGCTGCAGGCGCCGGGCACCGCGGTGTTCCTCACCGGCGACCTCGAATGGGTGCCGCAGGCGCTGCGCCACAACGTGGAACACAACCACGTGCTGCACGAGCGCAACGTGGTGCTGACCGTGGAGGGGCTGGACCACCCGCGCGCACCGCGCGAAGCGCGTGGTGTGGTCGAAGAACTGGAACACGGCTTCTGGCGCGTCACGCTGTGCTTCGGTTTCGCCGAGCACATCGACATCCCGGCGCGGCTGCGGCAACTCAAGCTCGACTCCGCGCTGGAAGCGGACAAGGTCGTCTGGTTCCTCGGCCACGACAAGGTCAGCGCCGAGGACGACCCGTCCTACCGCATTGCACGCTGGCGCGCGCGTCTGTTCGCCTGGATGGCGCGCAACGCCACGCCCGCCACGACCTATTACGGCATACCGTCGCGGCGGCTGATCGAGATCGGGGCGCGCATCGACCTGTGAGCCGCCCCGGCACTTGGCTCGATCAGAACAACTGCCCCTGCGGCGACGGCTTGCGCCGCGGCACGAAGCGCGAGGCATCGAGCTGGAGTTCGCGGGTGCGGCCGAGGCCGTGTTTGCGGCAGGCCACTTCAAAGCGCTTGCGCAGCAGTTCCGCGAACACGCCCTGGCCGCGCATGCGCGTGCGGAAGTCACTGTCGTAGTCGCGGCCGCCGTTCATCTGCCGCACCAGGCTCATCACGTGTTCGGCGCGCTGCGGCGCGTGCAGGGCCAGCCATTCGCGGAACAATGCCTTCAGCTCCCACGGCAGGCGCAGCACGGTGTAGCCGGCGCAGCGCGCGCCGGCCTCGTGGGCGCGCTGCAGCACCACCTCCATGTCCTTGTCGTTGAGCGCGGGGATGATCGGCGCCACCAGCACGCCCACCGGCACCCCCGCGGCGGCCAGGGCGGCGATGGCCTTCAGGCGCCGGAGCGGCGCGCTGGCACGCGGTTCCAGTTTCGCGGCCAGGTGGTTGTCCAGCGAGTTCACCGATACGAACACCTGCACCAGGCGTTCGCGCGCCATCGGCGCGAGGATGTCGAGGTCGCGCTCCACCAGCGCGTTCTTGGTGACGATGGTGCACGGGTGGCGGCACTCGGCCAGCACTTCCAGCGCGGCGCGGGTGAGCCGCCACTTCTTCTCGATGGGCTGGTAGGGATCGGTGTTGCTGCCGATGTTGATCGGCTTCGGCACGTAGCCGGGTTTCGCCAGCTCGGCGCGCAGCACCTCGGCAAGGTTGCCCTTGGCGCGGATCCTCGTCTCGAAGTCCAGCCCCGGCGAGAGGTTGAGGTAGCTGTGGCTGGGCCGCGCGAAGCAGTAGATGCAGCCGTGTTCGCAGCCACGGAACGGGTTCAGCGCCTGCTCGAAGGCGATGTCGGGCGAGTCGTTGCGGGTGATGACGCTGCGCGCGCGCTCCTCGGTGACCTCGGTGCGCGGCCGCGGCGCGGCTTCGTCGAGCAGCCGGCCCTGCCAGCCGTCGTCCTCGGCGTGATGGCGGATGGTCTCGAAGCGCCCTTCGGGGTTGGAGGCGGCGCCGCGGCCTTTGATGGCCGCGGGCGGCGTGTCTGGATATTCCATCGGTGCAGTGTGCGCCCGCCATGTCTCATGGCGGGCGACACCTTGCAGCCTGCTGCCCGGAGGATGCGTGCAGGGAGGGCGGCGGTCAGGGTGCGCCGATCGGCAGCACGGTGCGCTGCCGGCTGTCGTTGATGATCTCGGCGGCGGACAGGTAGAACGCCAGGATGGCGGTGAGCAGGCCCATGTAGCCGCCGGCCTGGTGCAGCCCCGCCATGCCTGTCCATTCGCCTGCCGCGAGCAGGAAGAAGGTGATCCACAGCGCCAGGAAAATCAGTTGCAGCGCGCGCGGCGCACGGAACGTGCCCAGCCACATGTAGAAGGTGAACACGCCCCACAGGAACAGGTACCAGCCCACGAAGGCGGCGGGCACCTTGTCGTGCAGGAACAGCACGAACAGCGCGAACGACCACCAGAACGCGCCGTAGCTGAGGAAGGCGGTGGCGCCGAAGGTGTTGCCCCGCGGCAGCTCCATCACGCCGGCGATCGCCTGTGCGGTGCCGCCGTAGGCCAGGGCGCAGGCCAGTACCATGCCCATGGCTTCGCCGCCGAACCAGCCGGCGTTGATCATGCTGAGCAGCCAGGTGGTCAGCGCGAAGCCGGCCAGGCCCAGCGGCGCCGGATTGGAAAACTTCGCTTGCGTGGTCGCGTCGCTCATCGTGGTGTTCCCCAGGTGGTCGGATGGTGGTGCCGGATGCCGTGTCCAGCCCGCGCGGCGGGCCATCCACGCACCGCGCACCGGCTCGTGTCGTCGCGGGCGCGCCCGCTGGCGTGGAACGGAAGCAGGGCGGCGTCTCCGCCGCCCCCGCTCAGAAGTGGTACAGCGCGCTCACGCTGACCTGGTTGCCGCTGGTGGTCCTGGTGTTCGTGCCGTTGGTCGTGCTGTCGAGCCAGCCGTACAGCCATTCGACGCCGAGCTCGTAGCTGCCGGCCGCGTAGTCCAGGTTCAGCCCGGTCTGGCGGCTGCGCAGCAGGCCGGAAGCGCCGTTGCCCATCCAGCGGACCACGTCGTTGCGGTTGAGCTTGCTGGTCGCGTAGAGTGCATTGAGGCTCCAGTTCGGCGTGAAGTTGTAGCCGGCCTGCAGGTAGCCGCCGGTATCCTTGATGTCGCCGAACTGCGAGAGGTCGCCGAACACCTCGCCGAGACCCTTGCCGGTATAGGCATTCGCGCGGAACACCCACGGGCCGGGCTTCCACTGGCCGCCCAGCTCGTAGCCCACGCTCTTCACGCTGGACTGCACCGGCGTTGCCGCGGTGCCCCCCACGCCCTTCAGGTTCACCTCGCTGTAGTGCGCCACGGCGTAGGCCAGCCAGTCCTTGCCCTGGGCGTGCAGGCGCGCTTCCAGCTGCGGGCGGAAGCCGGCGTTACCGGCGGTCAGGTAGCTGATGTTGTTGCCTTTGGGTGGCTTGCTGTCCGGCCCGTCCCACGAACCCTCGAACGCGCCCAAGTCCAGCCGCCACCTCGTGCCTTCGCTGCCGCGGTTCAGGTCCTGCATCCACACCACGCCGGGAAAGCGCCAGCCGATCATGCCGCTGCCGAAACCCAGCGGGAAGGCGATGTGCGCCAGCGAGGCGGTCACGTTGTCGAGCGGGAACAGCAGCTCCCACTGCTGGCCGATGCGTATCGTGCTGCCGGTGTCCGGGTTGGTCAGGTCCATGTAGGCCTGGCGCAGGCGGGGCGTGGGCTGCTGCTGGCTGTAGGGGCCGGTGCCGTTGAAGCCGCCGAAGAAGTCCATCTCGATGCGGCCGCCGCCCACCCAGTCCCCGGCAAACTTGGCGCCGCTGAAGTCGAGCCAGAAGCGCGTGTTGCGCACGTCCACGCCGCTGAGCGAGCCTTTGGAACCGGCCACCGGATACTCCGCATTCTGGCCATTGCCGTAGACGAAGCTCTTGTTCTGGCCGAAGGCGGTGGCGCTGATGAAGCCGTGCAGGGCCACCGACGTGCCTGGCGCGGTGTTGAACACTGGCTTGGCCGACGCGGCGGCGACGTTCTGTGTCGGCGCGGCCGGTGCCGGCTGGCTGGCTGGCTGCTGCTTCTGCGCCTGGATCATCGCCTTCAGCTGGGCCAGTTCCTGCTCCAGCTGATCCACGCGCTGCTCCAGTTGCTGCTCGCGCGCACTGACGGTGCCGGACGCGGCGGTCTGTGCCTGCGCCGCCCAGGGCATCACCAGGGTGCAGGCGATGCCCAGCGCCAGCGGCTTGCGGCAACCACGGACAAGTGTCGGGCTCATGTGGCGTTTCCCCAAGGTGATCGTGCGGCGAGCATGCTCATGCGTCCGCCCGCATGGCTATTCGCCGATGGTCTTACCTCGACCAAAGTCGATACGCGGGGCTCCTCGCCGCAGCGGCGAGGCCGCTACACTCGAAAGCCGGCCGCGCCGTTCGCCCACGGTGCCACGCCCCACCCTCGCCAGCAGGAGACCCGCATGTCCACGATCCATCCTGTCGACCCCGCGTTCGCCGCCAGGGCGCGCATCCGCAAGGACGATTACGAGCGGCTGTACGCCGAGTCGGTGAAGGACCCCGAGGGCTTCTGGGCCCGGGTGGCCGAGCGGCTGGACTGGGCCAGGAAGCCGACGAAGATCAAGGATGTCTCGTTCGATCCGAAGGACCTGCACATCCGCTGGTACGGGGACGGCACGCTCAACGTGGCCGCCAATTGCCTCGACCGGCACCTGCAGGAACGCGGCGACAAGGTGGCGATCATCTTCGAGGGCGACGACCCGAACGAGTCGCGCAAGCTCACCTACCGCGAGCTGCACGCGGAAGTGTGCAAGTTCGCCAACACGCTGAAACACCTCGGCGTGGCCAAGGGCGACCGCGTCGCGATCTATCTGCCGATGATCCCCGAGGCCGCGGTGGCGATGCTGGCCTGTGCGCGCATCGGCGCGATCCATTCCGTGGTGTTCGGCGGCTTCTCGCCGGACTCGCTGGCCGGGCGCATCGCCGATTCCGCCTGCAAGCTGGTGGTGACCGCCGACGAGGGCGTGCGCGGCGGCAAGAAGATCCCGCTCAAGGCCAACGTCGACGAGGCGCTCAAGCGCCCCGGCACCAACAGCGTCGAGACCGTGGTGGTGGTGCGCCGTACCGGCAGCGCGGTGGCGATGCAGTCGCCGCGCGACCGCTACTGGCACAACCTGATGGACGGCCAGAGCGCCGACTGTCCCGCCGAGCCGATGGAGGCCGAGCACCCGCTGTTCATCCTCTACACCTCGGGCTCCACCGGCAAGCCCAAGGGCGTGCTGCACACCTCGGGCGGCTACCTCGTCTATACCAGCTACACGCACGAGTGCGTGTTCGACCTGCGCGAGGACGACATCTACTGGTGCACCGCCGACGTGGGCTGGGTCACCGGCCACAGCTACGTGGTGTACGGCCCGCTGGCCAACGGCGCCACCACGGTGATGTTCGACGGCGTGCCCAACTACCCCGACTTCAGCCGCTTCTGGCAGGTGGTGGACAAGCACAAGGTCACCCTGTTCTACACCGCGCCCACCGCGATCCGCGCGCTGATGCGCGAGGGCGAGGCGCCGGTGAAGAAAGCCTCCCGCGCCAGCCTGCGCGTGCTCGGCACGGTGGGCGAGCCGATCAATCCGGAAGCCTGGGAGTGGTACCACCGCGTGGTAGGCGAAGGCCGGCGGCCCATCGTGGACACCTGGTGGCAGACTGAGACCGGCGGCATCCTGATCACCCCGCTGCCCGGCGCGATCGACACCAAGCCCGGTTCCGCCACCAAGCCGTTCTTCGGCATCAAGCCCGCCATCGTCGACGCCAACGGCGAGGTGCAGGAAGGCGTGGCCGAGGGCAACCTGCTGCTCACCGACTCCTGGCCCGGCCAGATGCGCACGGTGTACGGCGACCACCAGCGCTTCATCGAGACCTACTTCAGCGCCTACCCCGGCAACTACTTCACCGGCGACGGTGCGCGGCGCGATGCGGACGGCTACTACTGGATCACCGGCCGCGTCGACGACGTGATCAACGTCAGCGGCCACCGCATCGGCACGGCCGAGGTGGAAAGCGCGCTGGTGGCGCATCCCAAGGTGGCCGAAGCCGCGGTGGTGGGCTGCCCGCACGACATCAAGGGCCAGGGCATCTACGCCTACGTCACCCTGGTAGCCGGCGAGAGCGGCACGGACGAACTTAAGAAGGAACTGGTGGCCTGGGTGCGCAAGGAGATCGGCCCGATCGCCACGCCCGACTACATCCAGTGGGCGCCCGGCCTGCCCAAGACCCGCTCGGGCAAGATCATGCGCCGCATCCTGCGCAAGATCGGCGAGAACCAGCCCGACCAGCTCGGCGACATCTCCACCCTCGCGGATCCGAGCGTGGTGAAGAACCTGGTCGAGGAGCGCCTGATCAAATAAGCCACCACAGGAGCGCAACCTGTACGCGAAAGCTCTGGTGCCGATCGGACAAAAAGCTTTCGCGCACGAGGTGCGCTCCTACTCCAAGCCGCCATGCCCGACATCCTGATCGCCGATGACCACCCGCTGTTCCGCGACGCCCTGCAGCGCGCGGTGCTGGCGGCGCTGCCGCGGGCGCAGGTGCGCAGTGCCGGCAGCGTGCACGGCCTCTACACGCTGATCGAGCAGTATCCCGACGCCGACCTGCTGTTGCTCGACCTGCACATGCCCGGCGCACGCGGCTATTCCGCGCTGGCGCACATCCGCGGCCAATACCCCGGCCTGCCGATCATCGTGGTGTCCGGCCACGAGGAGGCCCAGGTCGCGCGCCGCGCGCTCGCCCACGGCGCCGCCGCCTACATCCCCAAGTCCACCGCCGGCGAGGACATCGTCCACGCCATCCGCACCGTGCTCGACGGCGACGTATGGCTGCCGCCGCAACTGGTCGGCGGCAATGCCGAACTCCGGCCCGGCGAAGCCGACGTCGCCGCCCGCGTCGCCGCGCTCACCCCGCAGCAGTTCCGCGTGCTCACCATGATCGCCGAGGGCCTGCTCAACAAGCAGATCGCCTGGGAACTCGGCGTTTCCGAAGCTACCGTGAAGGCGCACATGACCGCGATCATGCGCAAGCTCGGCGTCAACAACCGCACCCAGGTGGCGCTGGCCGCCAGCCAGCTCGCCGTCGAACCCGGCGCGATGCAGCCCCTGCCGGCAGGGGAAGACGGGGAGTAGCCCCCGGCCCCGCGCGGGCGACGGCACGTCCACCCGCTGCGCATGCCCGGTCCCGGATCGACCGGCGACGGGCGCTCCTGGCGGCGCCCTGTAGCGCGACATCGGATGGCAACGGTGGCGGCCGGAAGCTTCTCTCCGAATTTTTCCAAGTGACAGCCATGGACGTTTAGACATAAAAACGTCCATACCCTTGCGCGGCAGGGCTTGCGGGATCGGCTCGCTTGCGCTATTGCTGCAGTGCAGTATATTCGGAATGCCACCCCCGGAGATCCCACGATGAGCCAGCCGCATGCGCAGGGCCTGTACGACCCACGCCATGAGCACGATGCCTGTGGCGTCGGCTTCGTCGCGCACATCAAGGGGCGGAAAAGCCATGCCATCATCGGGCAGGGGCTGGCGATCCTGCGCAATCTCGACCATCGCGGCGCGGTGGGCGCCGATCCGCTGATGGGCGACGGCGCTGGCATCCTGATCCAGATCCCCGATGCGCTGTATCGCGAGGAGATGGCGCTGCAGGGCGTGAACCTGCCGCCGCCCGGCGAATACGGCGTGGGCATGGTCTTCCTGCCCAAGGAGGAAGCCTCGCGGCTGGCCTGCGAGCAGGAGCTGGAGCGCAAGGTGCGCGCCGAGGGCCAGCTGGTGCTGGGTTGGCGCGACGTGCGGGTGGACACGGAGATGCCGATGTCGCCCACGGTGAAGGCGCGCGAGCCGGTCATCCGCCAGATCTTCATTGGCCGCGGCCCCGACGTGATGGTGCCGGACGCGCTGGAGCGCAAGCTCTACGTGATCCGCAAGACCTCCAGCCACGCGATCCGCGCGTTGGGCCTGAAGCACGGCCAGGAATACTTCGTGCCCTCGATGTCCACGCGCACCGTGGTCTACAAGGGGCTGCTGCTGGCCGGCCAGGTGGGGCGCTATTACAAGGACCTGGCCGACCCGCGCGCCGTGTCGGCGCTGGCGCTGGTGCACCAGCGCTTCTCCACCAACACCTTCCCCGCCTGGGAGCTGGCGCATCCCTACCGCATGGTCGCGCACAACGGCGAGATCAACACGGTGAAGGGCAACGTGAACTGGCTGAACGCGCGCACCGGCGCGATCGCCTCGCCGGTGCTGGGCGAAGACCTACCCAAGCTGTGGCCGCTGATCTATCCCGGCCAGAGCGACACCGCCTCGTTCGACAACTGCCTGGAACTGCTCACCATGGCCGGCTATCCGCTGGCCCACGCGATGATGATGATGATCCCGGAGGCATGGGAGAAGCACACGCTGATGGACGACAACCAGCGTGCGTTCTACGAGTACCACGCGGCGATGATGGAACCGTGGGACGGTCCCGCCGCGATCGCATTCACCGACGGCCGCCAGGTCGGGGCCACGCTGGACCGCAACGGGCTGCGGCCCGCGCGTTACCTCATCACCGACGACGACCTCGTGATCCTCGCCTCCGAAGCCGGCGTGCTGCCGGTGCCCGAGGCCAGCATCGTGAAAAAGTGGCGCCTGCAGCCGGGCAAGATGCTGCTGATCGACATGGAGGCCGGCCGGATCATCGACGACGGGGAACTGAAGGCCCAGCTCGCCAACGCGCGGCCGTACAAGCAGTGGATCGAGCGCATCCGCATCAAGCTAGACGACTTGCCCGACGCGCCGCCCGAGCCCCTGGCGGGCGAACACCTGCTCGATCGCCAGCAGGCCTTCGGCTACACCGCGGAAGACCTGAAGTTCCAGCTGCTGCCGATGGCGCAGAACGGCGAAGAGGCGATCGGCTCGATGGGCAACGACGCGCCGCTGGCGGTGCTGTCCGATCGCGCCAAGCCGCTCTACGACTACTTCCGCCAGACCTTCGCCCAGGTCACCAACCCGGCGATCGACCCGATCCGCGAATATCTGGTGATGTCGCTGGTGTCCTTCATCGGGCCCAAGCCCAACCTGCTGGACATCAACAACGTCAACCCGCCGCTGCGCCTCGAAGTGCAGCAGCCCGTGCTGGGCTTCGCCGAGATGGCGAAGATCCGCAAGATCGGCCGCTACTCCAAGGGCAAGTTCCGCAGCCACACGCTGGACATCACCTATCCCGCGCGCTGGGGCAAGGCCGGCATCGAGGCGCGCCTCGCCTCGCTGTGCGCGCAGGCGGTAGACGCGATCAAGCAGGGCCACAACATCCTGGTCGTGTCCGATCGCCTCGCCGACCGCGAGCGCGTGGCCATCCCGGCCCTGCTCGCCACCTCGGCGGTGCACCAGCATCTGGTGGAGCGCGGCCTGCGCACCTCCACCGGCCTGGTGGTGGAAACCGGCTCCGCGCGCGAAGTGCACCACTTCGCCCTGCTCGCCGGCTACGGCGCCGAGGCGGTGCACCCCTACCTGGCGATGGAGACGCTGGCGGCGCATCACGCCAGGGCGCCGGGGGGCATCACGGCGGAGAAGGCCATCGCGAACTACGTCAAGGCCATCGACAAGGGCTTGCAGAAGGTGATGTCCAAGATGGGCATTTCCACCTACATGTCCTACACCGGCGCGCAGATCTTCGAGGCGGTGGGGCTGGCGCGCGAGCTGGTGGACAAGTACTTCACCGGCACCACCAGCAACATCGAAGGCGTCGGCCTGTTCGAGCTGGCGGAAGAAGCGCTGCGCCAGCACGCCACCGCCTGGGGCGACGGCCCGCTGCATGCCGATACGCTGGCCGACGGCGGCGACTACGCCTGGCGCGTTCGCGGCGAACAGCACCTCTGGACTCCCGACGCCATCGCCAAGCTGCAGCACGCCACCCGCGCCAACAACGCCGACACCTACGAGGAATACGCACGCCTCGTCAACGACCAGAGCCGCCGCCACCTCACCCTGCGCGGCCTGTTCGAGTTCCGCTTCGACCAGGCCACGCCCGTGCCGCTGGACGAGGTGGAGCCGGCCAAGGAGATCGTGAAGCGCTTCGCCACCGGCGCGATGTCGCTGGGTTCGATCTCCACCGAGGCGCACACCACGCTGGCGCTGGCGATGAACCGCATCGGCGGCAAGAGCAACACCGGCGAGGGCGGCGAGGACCCGGCGCGCTACCGTGCGGAACTGAAGGGCGAGGCGATCAAGGACGGCGACACCCTCGCGGGGGTGATCGGGCCGCAGCACGTCGAGCGCGACCTGCCGCTCAAGGCCGGCGATTCGCTGCGCTCGCGCATCAAGCAGGTAGCCTCGGGCCGCTTCGGCGTCACCGCGGCGTACCTCGTCTCCGCCGACCAGATCCAGATCAAGGTGGCGCAGGGGGCCAAGCCCGGCGAAGGCGGCCAGCTGCCCGGCCATAAGGTGTCGGACTACATCGCGCAGCTGCGTTTCTCGGTACCCGGCGTGGGCCTGATCTCGCCGCCGCCGCACCACGACATCTATTCCATCGAGGATCTGGCCCAGCTCATCCACGACCTCAAGAACTGCAATCCGCAGGCGTCGATCTCGGTGAAGCTGGTGTCCGAGGTCGGCGTGGGCACGGTGGCCGCGGGCGTGGCCAAGTGCAAGGCGGACCACGTGGTGATCGCCGGCCACGACGGCGGTACCGGCGCCTCGCCGTGGTCGTCGATCCGCCATGCCGGTTCGCCGTGGGAACTGGGCCTCGCGGAAACACAGCAGACCCTGGTGCTGAACCGCCTGCGCGGGCGCATCCGCGTACAGGCGGACGGCCAGATGAAGACCGGCCGCGACGTGGTGATCGGCGCCCTGCTCGGCGCCGACGAATTCGGCTTCGCCACCGCGCCGCTGGTGGTGGAAGGCTGCATCATGATGCGCAAGTGCCACCTGAACACCTGCCCCACCGGCGTGGCCACGCAGGACCCGGTGCTGCGCCGCCGCTTCACCGGCAAGCCCGAGCACGTGGTGAACTACTTCTTCTTCGTGGCCGAGGAAGTACGCCAGCTGATGGCGAAGCTCGGCATCCGCCGCTTCGAGGATCTGGTCGGCCGCGCCGACCTGCTCGACACCCGCGCCGGCATCGAACACTGGAAGGCCAAGGGGCTGGATTTCAGCCGGGTCTTCCACCGGCCCGGGCTGCCCGACAGCGTGGCCCGCAGGCACGTGGAGGAACAGGACCACGGCCTGTCCCACACGCTCGACCACGTGCTGATCGAGAAGTCCGCCGCCGCGCTGGAGCGCGGCGAGAAGACCCGCTTCATCGTCGACGTGCGCAACATCCACCGCAGCGTGGGCGCGATGCTCTCCGGCGAGGTGGCGCGGCGCTGCGGCCACGAAGGCCTGCCCGACGACACCATCCACGTGCAGCTCGCCGGTACCGCCGGGCAGAGCTTCGGCGCCTTCCTCGCCCGTGGCATCACGCTCGACCTGGTGGGCGAAGCGAACGACTACGTGGGCAAGGGCCTTTCCGGCGGCCGCATCGTGGTGCGCTCGCCCAACGACTTCCACGGCTTCGGCCCGGAGCACATCATCGCCGGCAACACCGTGCTGTACGGCGCCACCGACGGCGAGGCGTTCTTCAACGGCGTGGCCGGCGAACGCTTCGCGGTGCGCAACTCCGGTGCGCGCGCGGTGGTGGAAGGCGTGGGTGACCACGGCTGCGAATACATGACCGGGGGCACCGTGCTGGTGCTTGGCGATACCGGTCGCAATTTCGCCGCCGGCATGTCCGGCGGCGTGGCCTACGTGTACGACCCGAGGCGCCAGTTCGAGGCGCGCTGCAACCTCGCCATGGTGGCGCTGGAACCGGTGCTTGCCGGCGTGGAGCAGGAGGTGTGCGTCCCGCGCGCGCAATGGCACCACCCCGCGCGCGGCGCGGCGTCCGCCACCGACGAAACCATCCTGCGCCAGCTGCTGGAGGCGCACTTCCGCCATACCGGCAGCTTCCGCGCCAAGGAAATCCTGGCCGACTGGCCCAATGCACGCAGCCGCTTCGTGAAGGTGATGCCGCACGAGTACAAGCGCGCGCTGGCCGCCGCGAACAGCGGCAGCGGCACGGCAACCCCAGCCACGGCAGCCATCTGAGGAAACGCGACGATGGGCAAGATCACCGGCTTTCTCGAACTCGACCGCCTGGCGGAGCCCGTCGAGGCGCCGGCCGAGCGCAAGCGCCATTGGCGCGAATTCGTGCGCCAGCTCGACAACGATGACGCGCAGAAGCAGGCCGCGCGTTGCATGGACTGCGGCATCCCGTTCTGCCACAGCGGCTGCCCGGTCAACAACATCATCCCGGACTTCAACGACCTGGTTTACCGGGGCGACTGGAAGCGCGCGCTGCACAGCCTGCACTCCACCAACAACTTTCCCGAGTTCACCGGCCGCGTCTGTCCCGCGCCCTGCGAGGCGGCCTGCACGCTGAACATCGCCAGCGACGCGGTGGGCATCAAGTCGATCGAGCACAAGATCATCGACAAGGGCTGGGAGGAAGGCTGGGTGCTGCCGCAACCGCCCGCTCGGCTGACCGGCAAGCGCGTGGCCGTGGTCGGCTCCGGCCCCGCTGGCCTCGCCTGCGCCCAGCAGCTCGCGCGCGCCGGCCACGCCGTCACCGTGTTCGAGAAGAACGACCGCATCGGCGGCCTGCTGCGCTATGGCATCCCGGACTTCAAGCTGGAGAAGGGCCACATCGACCGCCGCGTCGAACAGCTGCGCGCCGAAGGCGTGACGTTCCGCACCGGCGTCTACGTGGGCAACCCGCACGACGCCACCGGCATCGGCCAGCGCGAAAGCGTCACGCCGGCGGAACTCAAGCGGGAGTTCGACGCGGTGGTGATCGCCGGCGGCGCGGAAGCGCCGCGCGACCTGCCGGTGCCCGGCCGCGAGCTGGCCGGCGTGCATTTCGCGATGGATTTTCTGCCGCAGCAGAACCGCGTCAACGCCGGCGACACGCTGGACACGCAGATCCTCGCCACCGGCAGGCACGTGGTGGTGATCGGCGGCGGCGACACCGGTTCGGATTGCGTGGGCACCTCCAACCGCCACGGCGCCGCCGCAGTGACCCAGTTCGAACTGCTGCCGCAGCCGCCGAAGCAGGAGGACAAGCCGCTGACCTGGCCGTACTGGCCGTTGCGCCTGCGTACCTCCAGCTCGCACGAGGAAGGCTGCCAGCGCGACTGGAGCGTCGCCACCAAGCGCTTCAACGCCGACGAACACGGCCGCGTGAAGAGCCTCACCGCGGTGCGGCTGGAATGGAAGGACGGCAGGATGAACGAGCTCGCCGGCAGCGAATTCGACGTGCGCGCCGAGCTGGTGCTGCTGGCGATGGGCTTCGTCGCGCCACGCGCCAGGGTGCTCGATGCCTTCGGCGTGGACAAGGATGCGCGCGGCAACGCGAAGGCCACCACCGACGGACCGTCCGGCTACCGCACCAGCGCGGACCAGGTATTCGCCGCCGGCGACATGCGCCGCGGCCAGTCGCTGGTGGTGTGGGCAATCCGCGAAGGGCGGCAATGCGCGCGCGCGGTCGACGAATTCCTGATGGGCCGCAGCGAGTTGTCTCGATAGCAGCGCCCCGTCTGCGTTCCGGCACCAGGACCTCGCGCCTCCGGTGTCCCGGTCACCGTCGAGCCCGGCGCGGCGACCATGGCGCTGCGGTGCCCGAGCGCCGGAGCGAAGCACGAGTGGTGCGCCTCCGATGCGGATCGACTTGCCGTTGCGGACAGGGCGCCATCCCGTCCAGCGGCAATCACCACCGCTGCGCTGACCATAATGTGGCCGGCGGCCAGGGCTTATTTGCGTGACGGTTCCGCGTTGCCGCCCAGCTTCCTGGCCAGCGCGCCCAGCAGGGCGCGCAGTGCCGCGGGCTTCACTGGTTTGTGCAGCAGCGGGTAACCCAGTGCGCGTGCACGCTGCTTGAGTTCGCTGCTGCCGTCTGCGGTGATCAGCGCGGCGGGCAGCGGCGGATCGCGGACGGCTTGCAGCTGCTGCAGCGCCTGCAGGCCGTCGATGTCATCGGCCAGGTGGTAGTCGGCGAGGATCAGGTCGACCGGACCGCGAGCCAGTTCGGCGGCGGCGGCGGCCACGTCGCGTGCGACGCGGCAGTCCACGCCCCAGCGGCCTAGCAGGGCGCGCATGCCATCGAGGATGGCTGCATCGTCGTCCAGGCACAGCACGGTAAGCGGCAACTGCTCATCGCTGCCGCCGCGGTGCACCTGGCGGCGGGGTGGCGTGGCGGCGGCCCGCTGCACCACGATCGCGAAGCAGCTGCCATGGTCGGGGCGCGACCGCAGGTCGAGCCGGTGCTGCAGCATGGCGGCGATGCGGTCGCAGATCGACAACCCCAGGCCCAGGCCTTTCTCGCCCCACGGCGAGGGCCGATCCAGCCGCTGGAACTCACCGAAGATGCGTGCCTGCTGTTCGGCGGCGATGCCGGGGCCGGTGTCCCACACCTCGATGCGTACCTCGTCGCCGACGCGGCGTGCACCCAGCAGCACGCCGCCGCGCCGGGTGTAGCGCAAGGCATTGGAGAGGAAGTTCTGCAGCACGCGGCGCAGCAGCTGCGGGTCGCTGCGCACCGCAAGCCGCGTGGGGGCCACGCGCATGCGCAGGCCACGCTGCTCGGCGAGCACCGCGAACTGGCTCTGCAGCGAGCCGAACAAGTCGGCCAGCGCGAACTCGCCGATCTCCGGGTGGTAGCTGCCGGTATCCAGGCGTGAAGTATCGAGCAGGGCGTCGAGCAGGTCCTCGGCGGCGCGGAACGCGGCGTCGATGCGCTCGGCGAGTTGACGCGACTCCGCGTCCAGCGCCGGTTGCTGGCGCAGCGCGGAAGTGAACAGCCGCGCGGCGTTCAAGGGTTGCAGCAGGTCGTGGCTGGCGGCGGCCAGGAAGCGCGTCTTGGACGCGTTCGCCGCCTCCGCGGTGCGCTGTGCCTGCGCGGTGGCGACCAGCGCCTCACTGAGTTCGGCGGTGCGCTGGCCCACGCGCTGCTCCAGCGTCTCGTTCGCCTCGATCAGCGCCTGCTCCGCGCGCTTGTACGCGGTGACGTCGGTGTAGGTGGTGACATAGCCGCCGCCGGGCAGCGCGCGCCCGCGCATCTCGATGGTGCTGCCGTCGGCGCGTACGCGCTGGAACACGTGCGGCGTGCCCGCGCGCAGATGGCCGAGGCGCTTGGCCACGTGCGCCCCGACTTCGCCGGGACCGCATTCGCCGTGTTCGGCGTTCCAGCGGATCAGGTCCGTCACCGGCACGCCTACGTAGACCATGCCATCGGGGTAGCCGAACAATTCGAGGTAGCGCCGGTTCCACGCCACCAGGCGCATCTCGGCATCCACCACGCTGATGCCCTGCGAGACATTCTCCAGCGTGGAGGACAGCAGCTCGCGGTTGAAGCGCAGCTCCTGCGAGGCTTCGTCCATCAGCGCCATCGCCTCGGCGATGTCCAGCCCCGAGCCGGACAGCATGCCCATCAGAATGCGCCGCGCGCTGGCCGCTCCGACCGCGCCGGCGAGCAGGCGCTCGGTGTGCTGGATCAGCGCGCGGTCGGCTGCTTCGCCGGCCTGCAGTGGCTTGCCGCGTCGCCGTTCGTGCTCGGCGAATGCCCGCTCGGTGCTGCGACGGCCCACGATGCGCGTGGCGATGGTACGCAGGTCGGCCACTGCCACGCGGCCGCGCCAGTCGCCCGCGCCGCCGCGGCTGGCCGCATGCGGCGCGACGAACAAGGCTGCATGCAGGCGTTCCTCCAGGTTGGGCCGCCAGCGCAGCGAGACAAACACGAGGCAGGCCAAGTTGACCAGCAGCGACCAAAGCGTGCCGCGCAGCAGGGGATCGCCGCCGCCGAAATGGAAGGGCGCCTGCGGCCCCAGCCAGCCCAGGCCCAGCGGGCCGTCCTGTTGCCAGTTGCCGACATGCAGCATCGCCGGCAGCAGCAGGGTGTAGGCCCACACCGCGAAGCCGGCGACGAGGCCGATCGCCACGCCGCGCCGGCTCGCGCCACGCCAGTACAGCGCCGCCACGATCGCCGGCGCCAGTTGTGCCACCGCGGCGAACGCGAGCAGGCCGGTGGCGGCGAGGTTCTCGGTGTCGGCCACCACCCGGTAGTAGCCATAGGCAAGCGCGGCCAGGGCCACGATGGCCACGCGGCGCACGCGCAGAACCAGTCGCGAGAGATCGCTGCGGTGTTCCAGCCGCAGACGGTGCACACGCAGTAGCGCCGGCATCACCAGGTCATTGCTGATCATGGTGGACAGCGCCACCGCCGCCACGATCACCATGCCAGTGGCGGCGGAGAAGCCGCCTACGAAGGCCAGCATCGCCATGCCGCCGCTGCCCAGGGCCAGCGGCAGGTTCAGCACCCAAGCGTCGGCGAGGCCGTCTCGCACGGCCGGCAGCTGCGTGCCGGTCGCCACGATGGGCAGCACGGCCAGCATGATCGCCAGCATGTACAGCGGGAACATCCAGCGCGCGCGGTGCAGGTCGCGCGGGTCCTCGCATTCCACTACGCCGATCTGGAACTGCCGCGGCAGGCAGAACATCGCGAAGAACGCCAGCAGGGTCTGCGCGAGGAAGCCGGCGGACACCCCGTCGCCGGGATGGCGCAACGGCAGGCTCGCGGTGGCGGCCAGGCCCGGTCCGTGGCGCAGGGCGAACCACGCCAGCGCGACGAAGGCCACCAGCTTGATCAGCGACTCCAGCGCCACCGCCAGCATCAGGCCATGGTGGTGCTCGGTGGCGTCGATGCTGCGCGTGCCGAACAGTATCGCGAATACGGCGAGCAGGGCGGCGCACCACAGGGCCGGATCCGTCGCTATCGCGCCGCGCACTCCCGGCGTGTCGCCGACCAGTACCGCGAACGACATCGCCACCGCCTTCAGCTGCAGCGCGATGTACGGCAGCACCGCCACCACCGCGATCACGGCCACCAGCGCCGCCAGTCCGTGCGACTTGCCGTAGCGTGCGCCAATGAAGTCGGCGATCGAGGTGATGTTGCGTTGCTGCGCCACCTCCACGAGCCGGCGCAGCAGGCCGAAGCCGAACACGAACAGCAGCACCGGCCCCAGGTAGATCGGCAGGTAGCCCAGGCCCTCGCGCGCGGCGGTGCCCACCGCGCCGTAGAACGTCCACGAGGAGCAGTACACCGCGAGCGCGAGACTGTAGACGATCGGCCGCAGGCGGGGCTGGCGCGGGTACAGCGGGCGCCGGTCGCCCGCCCAGGCCACGCCGTAGAGCAGCCCCACGTAGAGCAGCGCGACTAGCAGCAGCAGCCAACCGGCGATCACGCGCCCCTCCCCGGAAATCGATCTGGCGCGCCGCCGGCTTGTGCGCGGCGGCACCTGTCCGTCAGCATGCGCGCATGCACACCGTCGACGGATTCCTGCCCACGAAAGTAGCAGAGCCCCTGCACGCTGACGAGGTTCACGTCTGGCGCGTGCAGCGGCCGAAGGGGGCGGGGCGCGGGCCGCTGCTTGCCTTGCTGGCGGGTTACCTCGGCATCGCGCCGGGCGAGGTGCGACTGGTGGCGAACGCGCACGGCCGGCCGGCGCTGGATCCTGGCCAAGGCGGTACGCTCGACTTCAACTGGTCGCACAGCGGCGAGCAGGCACTGGTTGCGCTGGCCCGCGGCATCGCTCCCGGCATCGACCTGGAGCAGCGCCGCACGCGCGCGAACGCGCTGGAGATCGCGCAGCGCTTCTTCACCGCCGATGAAGCCGGCTGGCTGGGCACGCTGGACGAGGCTGAACGGCGCTCGGCCTTCCTCGAACTGTGGACCGCGCGCGAGGCGGTGCTGAAGGCGCTGGGCCGCGGCCTCGCCTTCGGGCTGGACCGGCTGGCGTTCCGCCACGGACCGGACGGGCCAGTGCTGCACTGGCTGGACGGCGAGAATCCCGCCGCGTGGCAGTTGCACCGGCTCGACGTCGGCGCCGATGCGTTCGCCGCGCTGGCTTGGCGGGGCACCACGCGGCGCATCTGCCGCTATGCGCTTGCCGAGGCGGCCTGATCGGGGCAGTGTTGCACTCCTTCCTTCGTGACGGACCGCCGCCATGACCCTGCTCAGCGTCAACCTCAACAAGATCGCCGTGCTGCGCAACTCGCGCGGCGGCCGCGAACCCGACATCTGTCGCGCGGCGCAGACCTGCATCGAGAACGGTTGCGGCGGCATCACCGTGCATCCGCGGCCCGACCTGCGCCACGTGCGCCCGGACGACGTGCGCGCACTGGCCGCGATGCTGCGTGGCCGGGTGGAATACAACATCGAGGGCAATCCGTTCGCCGCGCCCCGCGGCGACTATCCCGGCCTCATCGCGCTGGCGCGCGAGGTGCGCCCCACCCAGGTGACCCTGGTGCCCGACAGCGACGGCCAGATCACCTCTGACCACGGCTTCGATCTCACGCGCGACCTCGAGCGGCTGCGCCCGCTGGTGGACGAGCTCAACGCGGTCGGTTGCCGGGTCAGCCTGTTCGTCGATGCCGGCAGCCAGGATTTCGCGGCCGCCAGGGCGATGGGCGTGCAACGTATCGAGATCTATACCGGCCCCTATGCCGAGGCCTTCGCCGAGGGCGAGCCCGACGCCGCGCTTGCGAGCTGCGCCGCCACCGCGCGCCGTGCGCAGCAGGCCGGGCTGGCGGTGAACGCGGGCCACGACCTCAGCCAGGCGAATCTCGGCACATTCAAGGCCGCGATCCCCGGGTTGGCCGAAGTGTCGATCGGCCACGCGCTGATCGGTGAGGCGCTGTACGAGGGCCTGGCCACCACGGTACGCAACTATCTGCAGATCCTGCGGTAGGAATGCGCTCTGCGCCTGGACGGACGTCCAGACGTTCCCGTTTACCGAAAACGCCAACCCCCGCACGGGGCGGGGGTTGGCGCGGGTAACGCTGGGGTGCGGCGGTCGCCGCATTACTGGTCGCTGTCGGTGAATCCGATCTTGACCAGGTTGTACTGCTTCGCGTCGGCCAGCACGGTAGCGACGTACTGGTAGGCGGTGGCATCGGCAGCCTTGATCTGGATTTCCGGCTGGTTGGTCTGCTGGGCGATCACCGCGAACTGCGCCTTGAGGCCCAGCTCATCCACCGGCGTGTCGTTCCAGTAGAACGCGCCACCCTGGTCGATCTTGAGGTTGATCGGCTCGGGTGGGTTCTGCGGTTGCTGCTGGTTCGGATTCGGCTGCGGAAGATCGATCTTGATCTTCTCCAGCGGGATCGGCGCGGTGACCATGAAGATGATCAGGAGCACCAGCATCACGTCGATCAGCGGCGTGATGTTGATGTCCGCCATCGGACCCGACGAGGCTTTGGTGGAAAAGGCCATGACTGCTTACTCCTTCGCCGGCGCGGTGGTCATGAAGCCGACGTGCACCATGCCCTGGCTCTTGGCGTCGCTGATGACCTTGCGCACCACCTTCCATTCGATCGCCTTCTCGGCGCGGATCTGCAGCTCCGGCTGGGGCGTCTTCTGCGCCGCTACCGCCAACTGGTTCTTCAGGTCCGCCTCGCTGATCTGGTGATCCTGGAAGTACATCGAGCCGTCTTCCTTGATCGCGAGGTCCAGCGGCGGGGTTTCCGGCGCCTTTTCCTCGGTGCTCTTGGGATTAGCGATCGGCACCGTGACGGTGATCGGATGGGACATCAGCGGTGCGGTGATCATGAAGATGATCAGCAGCACCAGCATCACGTCGGCCAGCGGCGTGACGTTGATTTCCGAAACCGGACCGCCGGTATTGCCTCCGACGCTCATTGCCATGGGTCAATCCCTCACTCGACGCGCGAACCGGTCGCGAAGAAGTCGTGCAGGTCATGCGCGAACTCGTCGAAACGGGCAAAGATGACGCGGTTCGACCGGTTGAAGAAGTTGAACGCGAGCAGCGCCGGGATCGCAGTGAACAGACCGATCGCAGTCATGATCAGCGCCTCGCCCACCGGGCCGGCCACGGCGGTCATCGAGGCGTTGCCGCTGGCCGCGATGCCGATCAGGGCGTGGTAGATGCCCCACACGGTACCAAGCAGACCGACGAACGGTGCCGACGAACCGACGGTGGCGAGCAGGGTCTGGCCGCCTTCGAGGCGCAGGCTCTCGCGGGCGACGGCCTGGCGCAGCGCGCGGTCGACGAACTCGGAACGGCTCAGCGACTCGGCCAGCCCACCCTTGTTGGCCTGCTGGTGGTGGGCCACCGCCGAAGCAGCGTCCAGCGCGATCTTCGAGAACGGTTCGCCCTTGGGCTGGGTCTCCAGCTCACGGATCGCGTCCTGGGTGGACGGATTGTTCCAGAAGCCGTTGATCACGCCATCGGCGCGCGACTTCACCATGCCGTTACGGATGGTGTTGGCGATGATGAAGTACCAGGACAGGAAGGACATCACCACCAGGGTGACGAACACTACCCAACCCAGCCAGTCGAAGCCCTGGGCGAGGTTGGCGAAGCCCATCTGCTTCATGGCTTCGGCGTTGGAATTGCCCGCCACCTGGGCGGCGGCATCGGTCGGTGCAGGAGTCTGTAGTAGGAACATAACGCTACCCTTGGGAAGTCAAGCGTGAACTGTAGTGGCTGTAACGTGGATTACAGGTTGTTGAGGTTGAAGGTGACCGGAACGCGTGCGTAGCCTTCCACCTTCTTGCCGTTCTTGATCTCTGGATTGAAGCGCCACTTGCCGGCCGCCTCGATCGCCGCGCGATCAAGCTCGTGGTATCCGCTGGACTTGTCGACCTTGATGTCCTTCGGCGAACCGTCAACACCCACCAGGATCAGCAGGATCACCGTGCCTTCATGGCGCTGGCGGATGGCCTGTGGCGGATAACGCGGCTGGATCCGGCTGTTGTAGCTGAGATCCTGCCCAGCGCTGATGTCTGCTGGCGGTGCGGGTGGCGCCGGCGGGGCCGGCGGCGCCGCAGCAACCGCGTTCTGCGACACCTCCTGCACCGGCGGCGGCGGGGCCGGCGGCGGCGGGGTCGGCGGCGGGACCACCTGCTTGATGATCTTCGGCGGCGGCTGCTTGGGCGGCTCCGGCGGCGGCGGCGGTGGTGGCGGCGGCGGCGGCGGCGGCTCGATGAAATTCACCTGCGTGATCTGCTCTTTCTTCTCGTGCTTCTGACTGGGCGGCGCCATCGGCGCGAGCAGGATCAGAAACGCGAAAGCGTGCAGACCGATGGCGAACGCCAACGCGAAGGTTCGTTTCCAACTGAACCCCTCTTCGCGTTCTGTGTCTTCGGTACTAGAGGCCATCTGTCACTATCTGGAGCTGGGAACGGAGAAAGCGTCGCCGCCGATCCGGCAAGTCCCGTCTGGCATATGGACGGGACGCGCCGCTGGGGTTACGCAGGGAAGGTTTCAACGGTACAACAGCATCTGTCTTTTGTATAGCGCTGGCGGGGCAGGCAGATGGACGTCCATCCGCCCCGCGTTTCCTTGCCTGGCAATCACTTGCCCACGTGTGCCTTGCTCAGCCAGTCCTTGGCCTTGCTGGCCGTTTCCGGATCCTTGGCAGCTTCCATCATGGCGGTGACCGCGGCGGGTTTGTCCTTGAGCTGACGCTCCGTCTCGGCGAGCACCATGTAGGCCTGTCCCTTGTGCTGGACGCCCTTGGCGAGGCCCTGCTTCAGGTACTTGCGCGCGTCGGCGAACTTCTGGTCCTGGAAGTAGACACGACCCAGCGCCACATCGAGTTCGCCGTCGCTGGCCAGCGCCGCGCCCTTCTGGTAGTAGCCGATTGCCTTGGCGTCGTTCTCGCCGATCACCGAGGCGTCGCCAGCCAGCTTGTAGTTCGCCGCGCTGGGCTTGATGGCGCCCTTGGCCATACCTTCGTCGAAGGCGGCCAGCGCCTTGGCGCTGCCGCTCTTGGAATCGCCGCCGTTCTGTGCCTGCAGCAGGTAGGCCTTGACCAGATTGATCCAGTCTCCCTCGTCCTTCAGCGCGCCGTTGGTACGGCCCTGCTCCAGCACCTTGATCGCACCGGCGTAGTCCTGCTGTTGCAGCAGGATCGCACTGGCGTTGTGCAGCATGCCGCTGTCGGTGGGGTTCTTCTGGAACTCATCGACGGCCATCTTCGCCGCGTCGCCACCCTTGCCGGATTCGGCGTAGCTGGCCATCAGGATCTGGTTCCAGGAATCCTGCGGCTTGTCGGTGAGCGTCTTGGCCTTCTGGACCGCAGCGATCGCCTCCGGATATTTCTCAAGGCGGTAGTAGTCCATGCCTTCCAGGCCGTAGGAGTCGGCGGTTTCCTTCTTGCCCTCGGCGCGCCACTTCGCGATGGTGTCCAGCGAGGCCTGGTACTGCTGGTCGGCGGCGTACAGCTGGGCCAGCTCGAACATCAGCTGGAAATAGGTATCGTTCGGCATCACGCCGTTGTCGATCGCCCGCTTCAGCAGAGGAATCGCACCCTTCACGTCACCCGCGTTGTAGGTGACGTTGGCGAGACCTTGCAGGGCGATCGCCTGGGCGTACTTGCTCTTGCTCTTGTCGACGATGGGCTGGAGGATCTGCTCGGCCTTGGCCTTGTCGCCGGCGTTCACCGCGTCGAGGCCTTCGTTCAGCGCCTTCTGTTCCTTCTCGCTGGTCAGGTCGAGCTTCGGTGCGACGCGCGCGGTGTTCGGATACTGCACGGCCGGCTTGTCTTTCGATGCACCTGCCGCATGTGCGGGGGCAGCGGCGAAGGTGAACGCGAGCGCGGCGCCAGCCAGCATCGTGAACAGGGGCGTGTGCTTCATGGCGATCCTCGTTTCCGGTGTTTTACGCGATGCAACGTGCGCAGGGGATCGTTGAGACTACCTTGTGCAGTGCTTGCCTGACAAGTTGCATTGCGGCAAGAAAGCTCTTGTCATATCAATGACTTGCGTGAAAGCAACCCATACGCCAGCGAATTGACCGACATTTTCTCCGCCACCGCGGGGCAAATCGCGCCGGAACGCGCTCACAGCAGCGGCGTGATGCGTTGCACACGAATGCATCCCGCGGTGGCGAGGCCTGCATAAACAGGGGTGCGACAGCAGCCGGGCCCTGCCGCGTCGCCGCTCAGATGTCGAGGTTGGCCACCTTCAACGCATTCGCCTCGATGAAATCGCGACGCGGTTCCACCGCCTCGCCCATCAGCATCGAGAACATCTGGTCGGCAGCGAACGCATCCTCGATGCCCACTTGGAGCATGCGGCGTGTCTCCGGGTTGACCGTGGTCTCCCACAGCTGCTCCGGGTTCATTTCGCCCAGGCCCTTGAAGCGCTGGATGGTGCGGCCCTTCTTGGCCTCGTCCAGCAGCCAGCTGCGCACCTCGGCAAAGCGCGTGACGCCGCGCGAGGCGTTGCCGCGGCGGACCACCGCTTCGGCCTGGACCAGGCCCGCCAGCTGCTGGCTGACGTGCAGGATCGGGCGGAATTCGCCGCCGGCGAAGAACGGCTGCGGCAGCAGCAGGGTGTGGCTGAGTCCGTGCTGGTCGCGCACCACCTCGATCGCCGCAGGCTGCTCGCCGTGCGCGGGGCGCAGCGACAGGTGATAGCGCGGCTTGCCCAAGCCGCTGGCCGCAAGGCGCTGCGCGATACCGGCCAGCCAAGCCTGCATGGCGGACGAATCAGCCCACAACTCGGGCGTAATCGGCGTGTGCTCCAGCAACGCCGACAGCACGCTGGTGTCGAAACGATGGCCGAGGCGCTCGATCTGGTCCAGCGCGGTCTGGTAGTCGCGCAGCAGCTTCTCCAGGGCCTCGCCGGCGATCGCTGGCGCCGCCGGATCGGCCACCAGCTCGGCGTTGTCCACCGCATTGGAGATCAGATAGGCGTTCAGCGCCGCGTCGTCCTTCAGGTACAGCTCCTGCTTGCCCTGCTTGAGCTTGTACAGCGGTGGCAGCCCGATGTAGACGTGGCCGCGCTCGATCAGCTCGGGCATCTGGCGGTAGAAGAAGGTCAGCAGCAGGGTGCGGATGTGCGAACCGTCCACGTCCGCGTCGGTCATGATGACGATGCGGTGGTAGCGCAGCTTGTCCGGGTTGTAGTCCTCCTTGCCGATGCCGGTGCCGAGCGCGGTGATCAAGGTGCCGACTTCGGCCGAGGACAGCATCTTGTCGAAGCGGGCCTTCTCGACGTTGAGGATCTTGCCCTTCAGCGGAAGCACCGCCTGGGTCTTGCGGTTGCGGCCCTGCTTGGCCGAGCCACCGGCGGAGTCACCCTCGACCAGGAACAGTTCGCACAGCGCCGGATCCTTCTCCTGGCAATCGGCCAGCTTGCCCGGCAGGCCGGCAATGTCCAGGGCGCCCTTGCGGCGGGTCATCTCGCGGGCCTTGCGCGCAGCTTCGCGGGCGCGCGCGGCGTCGACCACCTTGGAGGCGATCGCCTTGGCTTCGTTGGGGTGTTCCAGCAGGAATTCGCCCAGCTTCTCGTTGACGGCCTGCTCTACCGCGGTCTTCACCTCGGAGGAGACCAGCTTGTCCTTGGTCTGCGAGGAGAACTTCGGGTCGGGCACCTTCACGGACAACACCGCGATCAAGCCCTCGCGCATGTCGTCGCCGGACAGCGCGACCTTGGCGTTCTTCGCCAGGTTTTCCTTCTCGATGTAGCCCTGCAGCGAGCGTGTCAGCGCAGCGCGGAAGCCCGTCAGGTGGGTACCGCCGTCGCGCTGCGGGATGTTGTTGGTGAAGCAGAACATCGTCTCGTTGTACGAGTCGGTCCACTGCATCGCCAGCTCGATGGTGATGCCGTCCTGCTGCGCGCTCAGCGAGATCACGTTCGGGTGCAGCGCGGTCTTCAGCTGGGCCAGGTGCTGCACGAAGGAACGGATGCCGCCCTCATAGGCGAAGGTATCCGAGCGCCCTTCCCCGCGCTCGTCGCGCAGATCGATGGTGACGCCGGAATTGAGGAAGGCCAGCTCGCGCAGGCGCTTGGCCAGGATGTCGTAATGGAACTCGATGTGGGTGAAGGTCTGCGGGCTGGGCAGGAAGCGCACTGTGGTGCCGCGGCGATCCGATGCGCCGACGATCTTCAGCGGGTACAGCGGTTCGCCCAGCGAGTATTCCTGCTGGTGTTCCTGGCCGTCGCGGTAGATCGTCAGCCACAGATGCTCGCTGAGCGCGTTCACCACCGACACGCCCACGCCATGCAGACCGCCGGAGACCTTGTAGGAGTTAGCGTCGAACTTGCCGCCGGCGTGCAGTACGGTCATCACCACCTCGGCGGTGGAGCGGCCCTCTTCCGGGTGAATGTCCACCGGGATACCGCGGCCGTTGTCGTTGACGCTGACCGAGCCGTCGTCGTGTATGGTCACAATCACATGATCGCAGTAGCCCGCCAGCGCCTCGTCGATCGCGTTGTCGACCACTTCGAACACCATGTGGTGCAGGCCGGTGCCATCGTCGGTGTCACCGATGTACATGCCAGGGCGCTTGCGGACCGCTTCCAGGCCTTTCAGCACCTTGATGTTGCTGGAGTCGTAATGCGATTCGTTGGTGGGTTCGTTCATGCGAATCCGGTTCCTGGGGGTGCGGCAGACACGGCAAGCAAACCGTTGAGCTGCGGTGCAATCCTCAATTATAGCAGGGGTGTCAGGCGACCCTGTTCCACGTGGAACATGCGGTGTGGTCGCCCGCGCAAGGCTTCGGGCAGGCTCGTGCCTGTGACCAGGACCTGCGCTCCGCTGTCGTCGAGCTGAGCAATGACTGCTGCCTGGTGCGCCTCGTCCAGCTCGGAAGCGAGGTCGTCGAGGCAGATGATCGGCCAATCACCGTGCTGTTCGGCGTACAGGTGCGCCTGCGCCAACATGCAGCCGAGAGCCGCGAGTTTTTCCTGGCCACGGGAGAGATGTTCGCGCTGGGGAGCATGGTCGAAAGCCAGCGACCAATCGGCTCGGTGGGCGCCGAGGCTGGTATGTCCTCGGGCGAGATCACGGCTGCGCTGGGCCTCCAGTTGCTGGCGCAAATCCGCTTCTTCGGACCAACCCCGACGGTAGCGCAATTCGGGCTCCCCCAATTCCGGCAGCAGGGCGGCGACGCTGGCGTGCAACTGGGGGCGCAGGCGCTCCAGATAGCCCCGTCGATGGTCGTCGATCCAGTCTGCGAGACCCGCCAGTTCGATTTCCCATGGCGAGTACAGCGGAGAACCAGGTGCCGTTCCCGCCCGCAGCAGGCTGTTACGTTGCTTCAAGGCGCGCTGGTAGCGTCGCCAGGCATCCAGGAACGCCTGTTCCACGTGGAACACGCCCCAGTCGAGGAAACGGCGACGTTCCTCGGCGCCGCCGGCAATCAAGGCATGTGACCCGGGTTCAAAGCAGGTTACGGCACACTCGGCGATCAATGCACCGAGGCTCACCCCCTGACCCTCGAGCCGTGCCTCCCAACGGGATGCTTCACGACCGAGCCCAAGACGCACCAGCCGATCACCGGACTGCCGCAGTTCGGCGAACACCGCAAGTCGTGGGGCGCCGCGGGACAGCAAGGCCTCCCGTGCCCCACTGCGGAATGAGCGCGCATGCGACAGCAGGAACACCGCCTCCAGCACACTGGTCTTGCCCGCGCCATTGGCGCCCACGAAGACGTTGATGCCGGACGACAGCAGCAGTTCAACCTCGTGCAGGCAACGCAGATCCTGTACGCGTAGACGATCCAGCCTCATGCCAGGCTCTGCCCCATGCAAGAACGCCGGAGCGTCTCACGACGACCCCGGCGTTGCTCGATGCCATACGACTTGTCGTGGGGCATGCGTCAGAGGCGGAGAGGCATGATTACGTGGCGAGCCTGCTCGCTGTCATGTTCCTGCACGAGGCAGCTGGACTGCGCGTCGCGCAGGCTCAGCCGGGCCTGTTCGCCGCGCAGCGCGGAAAGCGCATCCAGCAGATAGCCCACGTTGAAACCCACGGCGAGATCGGAGACGTGGGTATCGGCCTCGACCTCCTCCACGGCTTCTTCCTGCTCCGGGTTGTGCGCCACGATGCGCAGCTTGCCCGGTGACAGTTCCAGTTTCACGCCACGGTATTTCTCGTTGGACAGGATCGCCGCACGCTGCAGCGCACCGCGCAGCACCTCGCGGTCCAGCGTGGCGGTCTTGTCGGCACCCAGCGGAATCACCGCCTCATAGTCTGGGAAGCGGCCGTCGATCAGTTTGGAGGTAAAGGTGACACCGCCACGACGCACGCGCAGATGGTTGCGACCGAACTCCAGCTCGACCATGCCCTCACCCGGTTCCAGCAGGCCGATCAGCTCGTTGACGCCTTTGCGCGGGATGATGATCTGCCGGCGGGCCTTCACAGAGGTCGCCAGGCTGGTTTCCTTCATCGCGAGGCGGTGGCCATCGGTGGCCACGCAGCGCAAGCTGTGTTCCTGCAGATCCAGCAACATGCCGTTCAAGTAATAGCGAACGTCCTGGTTCGCCATGGCGAACGCGGTGCGTTCCATCAGGTCGCGCAACGCCTCTTCCGGCAGGCTGACCTTTTCCACCAGTTCGATCGAGTCGATAGTGGGGAATTCGCTGGCCGGCAGGGTCGTCAGAGTGAAGCGGCTGCGCCCCGCGTTCATGGCAACGCGATCGCCGTTGAGCTTGAGCTCGATGTTGGCGCCGTCCGGCAACGCCCGCACGATGTCGAAGAATTTGCGCGCCGGAATGGTGACTTCGCCATCGTCGAGCTTGTCCGCCGCGGTGGTGGCGACCATCTCCACTTCCAGGTCAGTCCCGGTCAGGGACAGTTGCCCATCGGCGACCTTGACCAGCAGGTTGGCGAGTACCGGGAGTGTCTGGCGGCGCTCCACCACCCCCACGACCTGTTGCAATGGCTTGAGCAGAGCTTCTCGTTGGATGCTGAATTGCATGTCTGCGCGTCCCCTATGCCTGCTGTTCTGTCTTTGAAAACAAGTTGGTAGTTGTTGTAAACGGCGTGGATAACTTTAATTTTGCCGCTTATGCTTTTAAAATCAATGCCTTGCTGGCTTTTCAAGGTGTGCGGAAAGCCGTGCTTTGGAAGTGGGTGGAATGTGGATAACTTTGCCACCCCTTTCGTCCACGCATTATCCACAGCTTCCCGTCCAGCTTATCAAGAACTTGTGCCTGCTCCGGCCAAAAAACTCAACCGGTGAGGGTGCGGATCAGCTGTTCCCAGTCCTGGCGCATGCGCGCATCGGCTTCGCACAGCTTCCTGATCGTGCGGCAGGCGTGCAGGACCGTGGTGTGGTCGCGCCCGCCAAAAGCCTCGCCGATCTCGGGCAGGCTGTGGTCGGTGAGCTCCTTGGACAGCGCCATCGCGATCTGCCGCGGCCGTGCCAGCGAGCGCACGCGCCGCTTGGAGAGCAGGTCCTGCAGGCGCACGTTGAAGTACTCCGCGGTGATCTTCTGGATATTCGGCACCGTCACCGCCTGGGCGTGGGTGGCCAGCAGGTCGCGCAGGGTTTCCTCGGCGAAGTCGGTGGTGATCGGCTTGCCGTAGAAGTTCGCGCGGGCCGCCAGCGTGTTCAGCGCGCCCTCCAGGTCGCGCACGTTGGAACGGATGCGCTTGGCCAGCAGCATCGCCACGTGCTCGTCCACCGCCACGCCTTTGTCTTGCGCCTTGGACAACAGGATCGCCGCCCGCGTCTCGAAATCCGGGGGCTCGATCGCCACGCTGAGGCCCCAGCCCAGCCGCGATTTCAGGCGCGGCTCGAGCTTGTCCACTTCCTTGGGATAGCGGTCGCAGGTAAGGATGATCTGCTGCTTGGACTCGAACAGTGCGTTGAAGGTGTGGAAGAATTCTTCCTGCGTGGTGTCCTTGCCGGCGAAAAACTGGATGTCGTCGATCAGCAGCGCATCCACCGAGCGGAAGCGCAGCTTGAACTGGTCCATGCTCTTGGTGCGCAGCGCCTCGATCATCGAGCCCACGAACTGCTCCGAGCGCAGGTAGAGCACCTTGCAGGCAGGGTTGTTTTGCCGCATCAGGTTGCCGGCGGCGTGCATCAGGTGGGTCTTGCCGAGGCCGGTGCCGCCGTACAGCAGCAGCGGGTTGTAGGCACGGCCGGGGTTCTGCGCCACCTGCATCGCGGCAGCCTTGCCCAACTGGTTGGACTTGCCCTCGACGAAGGTTTCGAAGGTGTAGTGCGGGTCGAGGTTGTGGCTGAAGGCGGGCGCCGCCGGAGGTTCGGCCACCACACCGGTGCGTTGTGCGGCCGCTGGCTTGGCGACCGTCGCCCGCGGCGCGCTGGAACCTACCTCCAGCCGCACCGGCAACTCGCGGCCGGACAGCTGGCCAAGCAAGAGGGCGATCTGCGGCAGATAGCGCTCGCGCACCGTGTCCAGCGTGTACGGGTTGGGAGCAAACAGGGCCAGCCCTGCCTCGTCCTCGCGGGCCTGCAGCGGCATCAGCCAGGTGTGCAGATCCTCGGCGCTCAATTCGCCTTCCAGACGCTCCAGGCAGCGCCGCCACAGCTCACTCATGAATGTTTCTCGTCCACAGGCAGGGGCGCTTACGCGCGGGGTGGACGGACTAGTCTAGCAGCACGCTTCAGCCAGCCGATCCCCGATCCGTCCACACGGATATCCACAAGCCGCGGCGGGGCGTGGCGCCCGGCAAACCGCGCCGATTTGACATCGCAGCACCCGGGCACGCATAATTTCCAACCTTTTTATCCACATACCATTCCCTTCGGAGCAAAGCCATGAAGCGGACCTTCCAGCCCAGCAAGCTCAAGCGCGCCCGCACCCACGGCTTCCGTGCCCGCATGGCCACCGCCGACGGTCGCAAAGTCCTCAACGCCCGCCGCGCCAAGGGCCGCAAGCGCCTGATCCCGTAAACGGCACGCGCGCCATGCACCCCGCCGGCCTGCCGCGCGAATTGCGGCTGCGTCTGGCCGGCGACTTTGCAGCGTTGCGCACCAGCAGCGGTCGCCTTGGCGGCCGCTGTTTTCATTTGCGCTACCGACCCAACGGACTGGGACACGCGCGGCTGGGCCTGGCGATCTCCAAGCGGGTGTCCAAGCGCGCGGTGGAACGCAATCGCCTGAAACGCCTTTTGCGCGAATCCTTCCGCCGCATCCGCGGCCAGCTGCCGCCGGTGGACGTGGTGGTGATGGCGCGCGACGTGGCCGCCGGACTGCCTGGCGCGGAGTTGCTGGCCGAAGCCAATGCGCTGTGGCAACGCCTTACGTCGATCCGGCCGGTGCCGCCGCCTGCCGCCGCGACTGCGGCTTCCGATCCGCACCATTGATGCCGATGGATGCCGCCGCCACAATCGCGCGTTGACCTTTCCCTTTCCCCAGTGGCCGCGTGCCGCGTGGCGTCGTCCGGATCCGTGAACCTGATGAACCAGACCCGCAATTTCCTCCTGTTCGCCCTGCTCGCCGTGGCCTATCTGCTGTTCATGGCCTGGGAAAAGGACTACCTGACACCGCCGCCGGCCCCAGCCGCCAGCAGTGTTGCGGGTGCCGCGAGCGCGCCCGGCGTGCCGAACGCTCAGTCCGGCGCGCCGGCGATCAACGCCGCCGGCGCAACGGACAGCCATGCGCCCGGTTCGCTGATCACGGTCACCACCGATGTGCTGCGCCTCACCATCGATACCCGTGGCGGCAGCCTGGTGCGGTCCCAGCTGCTGGACTACCCGGTGGCACCGCGCACGCACCGGGATCCGAACCCCGCGCCGGTCACGCTGTTCGACAACACCGATGCGCACTACTTCGTGGCGCAGAATGGCCTGGTCAGCAGCAGCGACCCCGCCGCCGCGGACCAGCCCAACCACCTCGCCGTGTTCCAGGCCGCGCAGAATGCCTACGCCCTGGCGCCGGGCCAGAACGAGCTCGACGTGCCGCTGACCTGGCAGGACGCCAAAGGCCTCAAGGTCACCAAGACCTACCGCTTCACCCGCGGCAGCTACGTGATCGCGCTGGACCAGAAGATCGCCAACGGCGGCAGCGCGCCGTGGCAGGGCAACGCCTACACCCAGCTGCTGCGCACCGAGCCGCCGCATACCGGCAGCTGGCTGACCAATATGTCCAACCCGGAAACGCGCAGTTTCCAGGGCGCGGCCTGGTACACGGGCGAGAAGTTCGAGAAGCTGCCGTTCAAGGACTTCAGCGAGCCGAAGGACACGCTCAATGCCGACTTCAAGAACGGCTGGGCGGCGATGCTGCGGCTGTACTTCTTCGCTGCATGGATTCCGCCGGCCGGCGAAACCGTGCATTACGCCACCGACACGGTGAACCCGGGCAGCGCGCATCCGCGCTATCTGATCCGCGCGATCGGACCCACGCTCAGCGTGGCGCCGGGACAGAGCACGGACGCCACGGCGCGCCTCTACGTGGGCCCCAACCTGCAGGGCAAGCTCGATGCGGTGGCGCCGGGCCTGGGCCTCACCATCGACTACGGCATGTTCAAGGCGATCGCCGTGCCGATGCACGGCATCCTCTCGTTCTTCCACGCGATCGTGAAGAACTGGGGCCTCGCGATCATCCTGTTGGTGCTGTTGATCAAGGGCGCCACCTGGAAGCTCACCGCGATGCAGTACCGTTCAGGCGCGAAGATGCGCAAGCTGATGCCGCGCGTGCAGGCGCTCAAGGAGCGTTACGGCGACGACAAGGTCAAGCTGCAGCAGGCGCAGATGGAGCTGTACAAGAAGGAAAAGGTCAACCCGATGGCGGGTTGCTTTCCGGTGCTGATCACCATGCCGGTGTTCTTCGCCCTCCTCTACGTGCTGGAGTACTCGCTGGAGCTGCGCCAGGCGTCGTTCCTGTGGATACCCGACCTCAGCGCACACGATCCCTACTACATCCTGCCAGTGATCTACGCGGCGGTGATGCTGGGCACGCAATGGCTGAACCCGGCCGCCGCGGGCATGGATCCCGCCCAGGCGAAGATGATGAAGGTGATGCCGCTGTTGTTCACTGTGATCTTCGCGTTCTACCCCGCGGGCCTGTGCCTGTATTACGCAGTGAACGGCCTGGTCGGTCTCGGCCAACAGTGGTGGATCACCCACCACATGGATCGCGAGGAGGCGGCAGCGAAGGCCGCCTGATGCCTGGTCTCCGCGATCGTCGCTGATCGCCGAGATCAAGTAGGCGGCCAACCCTCGCCGCACCGCCCGACAAAGCGGCCGCGCCGGGCAACCCGCGCGGTCGTCTTCGTTTACCCTGCCGGCCATGACCCAAGCCACCGACACCATCGCCGCCATCGCCAGCGCACCGGGGGCCTCCGGCGTGGGTGTGCTGCGCGTTTCGGGGCCGCGGGTGCCGGCGATCGCGCAGGCGCTGCTGGGTCGCGCACCAAGACCGCGCCACGCGCACTTCGCCACCTTCCACGACACGCAGGGCGAAGCCATCGACCACGGTTTGCTGCTGCACTTCCCCGCACCCGCCTCCTACACCGGCGAGCACGTGCTGGAACTGCAGGGCCACGGCAGTGCGGTGCTGCTGGACATGCTGCTGCGCCGCGTCTGCCAGCTCGGCGCACGGCCGGCACGTCCCGGCGAGTTCACCGAACGCGCGTTTCTCAACGGCAAGCTCGACCTGGCCCAGGCCGAAGCCGTGGCCGACCTGATCGCCGCGCGCTCGCAGGCCGGCGCACGCGCCGCGCTGCGCTCGATGGAGGGTGTGTTCTCGCAGCGTGTCGATGCGCTGCTGCAATCCTTGATCGCGTTGCGCGTGCATATCGAGGCCGCGATCGATTTCCCGGAGGAGGAGATCGACTTCCTCGCCGATCCCGCGATCGCGCGGCAACTCGACAGCCTGCGCGTGGAACTCGCCGAGTTGCTGCGCGAAGCGCAACGCGGCGTGCGCCTCAACGACGGCCTGCGCGTGGCCATCGTGGGCCGGCCCAACGCGGGCAAGTCCAGCCTGCTCAACGCGTTGGCCGGCAGCGAGCGCGCCATCGTCACCGCCATCGCTGGCACCACCCGCGACGTGCTGCGCGAAAGCGTGGCGCTCGACGGCGTGGCGCTGGAACTTGCCGACACCGCAGGCCTGCGCGACACCGACGACGAAGTCGAACGCGAAGGCGTGCGCCGCGCCCACGGCGAACTCGCGCGCGCCGACGCCGCCCTGCTGGTCACCGACGCGGAACATGCCGCCGACGACCTCGACCTGTTCAATGCCCTGCCCGTCGGCGCCGAGCGCGTGGTGCTGGTCAACAAGATCGACCTCGCCCACGCCGCGCCGCATGCGGAAACCCGCGACGGCATCCGCTGGCTGTGGGCCTCCGCGAAAACCGGCGAAGGCCTTGACGCTTTGCGCGAGCACCTCAAGCAACTCGCCGGCGCCGGCGCCGGCAGCGGTGAAGGCGCTTTCAGCGCGCGGCGTCGCCACGTGCTGGCGCTCGAAGCGGTGCGCGAACATCTCGACCACGCTGCCGATGCCCTCGCCGGCACCCGCGCCGGCGAACTCGCCGCCGAGGAACTGCGCCAGTCCCAGCATGCGCTGGGCGAAATCACCGGCAGCTACACCAGCGACGACCTGCTCGGCGCGATCTTCGGTTCGTTCTGCATCGGCAAGTAGCGGGTTAGCGGGTGCAGTCAGCGTGCGAGCAAGGCTTCCACCTCACGTGTCGTGGGCATGCCGCCCTGCGCCCCCAGCCTGGTCACCGACAGCGCGGCGGCGGCGCAGGCCTTGCGCACCGCCTGCGGCAGTCCTTCGCGAAGGAACACCGCCAGCGCGCCGTTGAAGGTGTCCCCGGCGCCGGTGGTGTCGACCACATCCACCTTGAAACCAGGCTGCCGCACCGGTGCCCCGGCATCGCGGTACCACGCGCCTTCGCCGCCGCGAGTTAGCACCACGGGGCACGGGGCGACGCGCATCAGCTCGCGGAAATCCGTCTGCGCGTCCGCCCCCAGCGCAATGGCGAGCTCATGCTGGTTCGGGGTGAGGTAACCCGCAAGTTGCAGCCATTCGGCCGGCAGCTTCTGCGCGGGCGCGGGATTGAGGATCACCGGCACGCCCTCGCGCCTGGACAGGCGCAGTGTGGCTTCCACCGCATCGAGTGGAATTTCCAGCTGAACCAGCACGGCGTCGGCGTGGGCGATGGTGGCGCGCGCGGCTTCGACCTGGGCCGGCGTGACGCGCGCGTTCGCGGCGGGCACCACGATGATCTGGTTCTCGCCTTCGGCCACCGTGATGGAGGCGGTGCCGCTGCCCACGCCGTCGAGCCGGGTGACATGGTCGAGGGCGATGCCTTCCTTGGCGAGTCCCGCATGCAGCTGGTCGCCGAAGGCGTCGTGGCCGAGCGCGCCGACCATCGCCACCTCGGCGCCCAGCCGCGCGGCGGCCACTGCCTGGTTCGCGCCCTTGCCGCCGTGCATGGTGAGAAACCGCGTGCCGAGCAGGGTCTCGCCTGGGCCGGGAAAGCGCGGCGCGAGCGTGACCAGGTCCATGTTGATGCTGCCGACGACGACGATGCGGGGCATGCGGATTTCCCTGGGGAGATGGCAGGGAGCATAAACCGCGCCGTGCCTGTCAATCGCCCGTCCGGAAACGAAACGCCCGCCGGGTCAGGGCGGGCGTCCGGGTGAATCCGGGAGGGCAACGTCAGTGCATGTGGCCGATGCCGGCGTCGCCGGGCTCCAGCGCGGGCGCGGGGCCGGCCACGGCGAGCAGCGCCTGGGCGTAACCGTCGCCGATGCTGAGCGTGGAGACCTCGTCCCAGGCGAAGAACGAGGCCTGGCGCATCCACTCCGCGTCGGGGCTGAGTTCCTGCAGGTAGAAGCCGTCGTCATCGACGCGCACGAGGTGGCCGATGTAGCAGACCTCCTCCTCCTCCTCGCTGTCCACGTGCACGCCGATCACCGGTGACATCGCGCCCGCGGCCTGCACGGCGTCGCGGATGCCGTCCAGCGGAAAGCCACGCGGCAGCTGCGGGGCGATACCCTTCAGTTCCAGCGCCTTGGCCATGAAGACATGGTGGCGCTCGGGCGCTTCCAGCTCGGTGATGTCGCGGTGGCGCATCACGTAGATGCCGTCGTCGGTGATGCCGTCGCCGAGCACCCACAGCAGCACGAACTCGCGGCCCACGCCGCCCACGTACCCGCAGAAGCTGCCGTGTTCCAGCTCGCCGCGCCACAGGCGCACCATCGTCCGGTTTTGCTGGGCCTCGCGCAGCTGGGCGCGCAGGCCATTGGTCTTGAACTCGAGAATCTTTGCCATAGCAGATCTATTTTAGCAGAGTGGCCTCCCCGGCTTGTTTAGAGGATGTTCCCAGACATCTTCGGCAAACATGCAATTAAAATGGGTCAAAAACGCAAATCACGCCGCATCAGGCATGGCCCGGCACTGCGATGTGGCGAGCCATGCCCAGTTCCGTCGCGGTGGCCACGCTTACAGGATGTAGCGGCTGAGATCTTCGTTGCTGACCAGGTTTCCGAGGCTCTTGTCTACCTGTTCGGCGTCGATCATGTATTTTTCGCCGGATTTGTCCGCGGCATCGTAAGAAATCGTTTCCAGCAGCCGTTCCATCACGGTGTGCAGGCGACGGGCGCCGATGTTCTCGGTGCGCTCGTTCACCTGGTAGGCCACCTCGGCCAGCCGGTCGATGCCCGAGTCGGTGAACTCCAGGCTCACGCCTTCGGTGCCTAGCAGTGCCACGTACTGCTTGGTCAGTGCGTTGTGCGGCTCGCGCAGGATGCGCTTGAAGTCGTCCACGCTGAGCGCGGACAGCTCGACGCGGATCGGCAGGCGCCCTTGCAGCTCTGGGATCAGGTCCGAGGGCTTGGCCAGCGAGAACGCGCCGGAGGCGATGAACAGCATGTGGTCGGTCTTCAGCGGGCCGTACTTGGTGGACACGGTGGAGCCTTCCACCAGCGGCAGCAGGTCGCGCTGCACGCCCTCCCGGCTGACGCCGGCGCCGCCCCACTCGGAGCGCTGCGCGATCTTGTCGATCTCGTCGAGGAAGACGATGCCGTTCTGCTCGGCGGCCTCCACCGCCTGGGCGCGGATCTCCTCGTCGTTGAGCAGCTTGGCGGCTTCCTCGTCGACCAGCAGCGGCCGAGCCAGCTTGATCGCCAGCTTGCGGTGCTGGGTCTTGGCGCCACCCAGGTTCTGGAACATCTGGCGCAGCTGCGCGCCCATCTCCTCCATGCCGGGTGGCGACATGATCTCGACGCCCACGTTCATGGCGAAATCCAGCTCGATTTCGCGCTCGTCCAGCGCGCCCTCGCGCAACTGCTTGCGCAGCTTCTGGCGGGTGTCGCTGTCGGCGGCGGGCGCGGCCGGCGTGTCGTGGCTCCAGTCGGTGGGCGTCTGCCGGCGCGGCAGCAGGCCGTCGAGGATGCGGTCTTCGGCGCGGTCCTCGGCCTGCGCGCGCACGCGCTTCATCGCCTGCTCGCGGGTGAGCTTGTAGGCCACGTCGGCGAGGTCACGGATGATCGATTCGACATCCTTGCCCACGTAACCGACTTCCGTGAACTTGGTGGCCTCCACTTTCACGAACGGCGCGTTCGCCAACGTTGCGAGGCGACGCGCGATCTCGGTCTTGCCCACGCCAGTGGGACCGATCATCAGGATGTTCTTCGGGGTGATCTCGTTGCGCATCGCCGGGTCCAGCTGCATGCGCCGCCAGCGGCTGCGCAGCGCCACCGCCACCGCGCGCTTGGCGCCGTGCTGGCCAATGATGTAGCGGTCGAGTTCGTTGACGATTTCGCGGGGAGTGAGTTCGGACATAGCTTTCGTCAAGTGTGTGGAAAAGCTGCAACGGCGGGATGTGGCTTTTTGGTGAGAAGCGCGGCCACGGATGGCCGCCCGCTTGATCTTCGCGATCAGGGACGATCGCAAAAGCTGTGCGCGCGCCTACAGCTCTTCGATCGTGGTGTTGTGGTTGGTGTAGATGCAGATGTCGCCGGCGATCTTCAGCGCCTTCTCCACGATGGCGCGGGCGTCGAGTTCGCTGTTTTCCATAAGCGCCAGCGCGGCGGACTGCGCGTAGGGGCCGCCGGAGCCGATCGCGATCAGGCCGTGTTCGGGTTCCAGCACGTCGCCGTTGCCGGAGATCAGCAGCGAGGCGTCCTTGTCGGCCACCGCCAGCATCGCCTCGAGCCGGCCGAGGCGGCGGTCGGTGCGCCATTCCTTGGCCATCTCCACCGCGGCGCGCGTGAGGTTGTTGCCATGCTTGTCCAGCTTCTGCTCGAACAGCTCGAACAGGGTGAATGCATCGGCGGTGGCGCCAGCGAAGCCGGCCAGCACGTTCTGGTCCTTGCCGAGGCGGCGGATCTTGCGCGCGTTCGCCTTCATCACCGTGTTGCCGAAGGTGACCTGGCCGTCGCCGCCGATCACGACCTTGCCGTGGCGGCGCACGCTGACGATGGTGGTGGCGTGGAAGGATTCCATGGGAGCTCCAGAGGTGAAGTCACGAGGTGGGGATGGTTGGCCATGGCTTCAATACGAAGCGATGCTGCATCGCACGCTTGCTCCCTCGTCCCTTCGGGGAGAGGGTTGGGGAAAGGGGCCAATCTGGCGACCGTTCTCATGAAGGCGAGCTTCAATGCGACGCCCTCGCGAGCACCCGCCCCTCATCCCGGCCTTTCTCGCTCCCCGGAGCCGACGCCATCCGTGGCGTCTCCCCGCGTACTCCCCGAAGGAGCGAAGGGGCAAGCGCAAGACGCGCGTCTACTTTTTCCTGGCCCGCGGATGTGCCGCGTCGTATACCTTCGCCAGATACTGGAAATCCAAGTGTGTGTAGATCTGGGTGGTGGCGATGTCGGCATGGCCGAGCAGCTCCTGCACCGCACGCAGGTCGCCGGAGGATTCCAGCATGTGGCTGGCGAAGGTGTGGCGCAGCAGGTGCGGGTGCACGTGCTTGGCGAAACCCTGCATCAGCGCGAGTTTCCGCAGCCGCGCCTGCACGGTGCGCGGGCTGATCGGCGCGCCGCCACGGCCGCGGAACACCGGTGTGTCGGGTGCGTCGCCTTCGGCCGTGCCCAATGCGCGCAACGCCGTCACGGCGTGACGGCCCACCGGCACGATGCGCGCCTTGCGGCCCTTGCCGAGTACGCGCACCTCGCCGCCGTAAAGGTCGAGGTCGCTCCAGCGCAGCCCGACCAGTTCGGACAGGCGCAGGCCGGAGGAATAGAACAGCTCCAGCATCGCGCGGTCGCGTACGCCCAGCTGGCCGTCGCCACCTGCCTCCACCAGGCTGGCGGCCTCGTCCACGTCGAGCACCACGGGCAGCTTGCGGTGCACCTTCGGGCCGCGCACGCCGGCCAGCGGATCGTGCGCCAGCGCGCCTTCGCGGCTGAGCTGCCGGAACAGGCTGCGGCAGGAGGACAGCAGGCGCTGCAGGCTTTTCGGCGCCAGCCCCGCGCGATGCTGGGTGGCGACGAATTGGCGCATCCGGTTCGGTTCCAGCGCGGCGAAACCGTCGACGCCCTGGGCCTCCATCCAGGCGACGAGCTTGGCAAGGTCGCGACGGTAGCCGTCGACAGTGTGCGGGGAGGCCTGCCGCTCGCCGGCGAGGCGGGCCAGCCAGGCCTCGACCTGTCGTGCCGGCGCGATCACGGGTTCAGGTGAGATCGTGCGCCCGCGCCAGCGCGGCGGTCACGGTGGCGGAGATCATCTTCAGGAACAGCGTGCCCATGCCGGGCTGGAAGCGGTCCGGATCCTGGCTGCCGATCGCGAGGATGCCGGCGTCGCCCAGCGGCATCAGCGCCGCCGAGCGGATCGTGGAGGCCTCGTCGCCGAACAGCCGCGCCAGCTTGTCGGAGGACAACCGGCCGGAGACGGGTTCGTGCCGCTGCAGCAGCTCGGCCAGCTCGGGAAGGTCGGCGGCACCGCCGCCTACCTGGCGCAGCCAGTCCGAGCGCGGCAGGTCGGGGTTGTTGCCGAACAGCAGCAGGCGCACCTGCTCGGTGTGGAAATCCTCGCTGAGGCGCGCCATCACGGTGCGCGTGGTCACCTCCAGCGTGTTCGCGCGCAGCAGCGCCACGGTGAGCGCGTGTACCCGTTCCATCAGCCGCTCATTGTCGGCGGCGATCGCGGTGAGTTCGGCGAGGCGGCGCTCCAGCTCCGCGTTCTTCTCGCGCAACTGCTGCAGCTGGTAGGCGGCCAGCGACGCCACCGCGCCCTGCTCGCGCGGCAGGGTGAGCTGGGCGGCCAGCTCGGGATAGTCGCTGAGGAAGGAAGGATGCCGTTTCAGGTAGGCCGCGACGGCGCCGGCCTCGGTGGCTTCGTCGGACAGCGGAACGTTCATGTGCGTTTTCCTCGGGCCGGTGCGTGGACGGCCCGAGTGTGCGATGGACACGCCCGTCGAATCAATTGGCTAGCCATTCGCCTTCGAACACGAACGCGGCGGGGCCGGTCATCCACAGCGTATGGCCGGGGCCGTGCCAGTCGATGTGCAGCGCGCCGCCGGGAAGCTCTACCCGCACGCTCTCGTCCACTTCGCCGCGCCGGCGCAGCACCGCCATCGCGGCGCAGGCGCCGGTGCCGCAGGCCTGCGTCCAGCCTGCGCCGCGCTCGTGCACGCGCAGGCGGAGACGGCCACGATCGAGGCGCTGCACGAAGCCCGCGTTGGCGCCCTCGGTGAAACGGGGATGGGTGCTGAGCGCCGGGCCCAGCCGCTCCGGCGCCCCCGCGGCCAGCGTATCCGTCATCACCACCGCGTGCGGGTTGCCCATCGACACTGCGCCGATCCGCAGCGTGGCGCCGTCAACCTCGATCGCGTAGCCATCCGCCTCGGCCACCGCCTCGAACGGAATGCGCGCCGGCGCGAACTCCGGCTCGCCCATGTCCACGGTGACTTCGTGCGCGGCGAGCAGGCGTACCGTCACCGGGCCGGACGGGCTTTCCAGCCGCACCGCCTCGCCCAGCGCCAGTGCGCCGGCGCGATGCAGCCAGGCCGCCACGCAGCGCACGCCGTTGCCGCACTGGCCCGACGGCGAGCCGTCGGTGTTCCAGATGCCGTAGTAGTACGCGCAGGTGGGGTCGCGCGCCGGTTCCACGCTGAGCAGCTGATCGAAACCGACGCCGGTGCGGCGGTCGGCCAGCGCGCGGATGCCCGCCACGTCCAGCGCGAACGGCATGCTGCGGCAATCGAGCACGACGAAGTCGTTGCCCAGCCCGTGCATCTTGGAGAAGCGCAGCATCGCCGCGTTCAGTGCGTGGCGGCCGGCGCGGCGCTGCTGCCCGCCGGCGCCGGTGCCGATTGCGCCGGCGCGGGCTGCGGCGGCACGTAGACCGGCGGATGCGGGTTGTTCGGCAGGTACAACGGACCCTTGTTGCCGCAGCCGGCAAGCAGGGCGGCGGCGAGGCAGAGCGGCAGCAGCAGCGGACGGGGCATGATCGGACACCAGAGGGAAGCGGTCGGAATGGCGCTCGCGAAGACCGCGGTCGCCGGAAACCTCCGCAGTATAGCGAGCGCATCCGCGCGGCTTATCATGCGTACGCCCCCGCCCCGGAAACCCCGATGAACCCGATCGAACTGCTGCGCCTGCCCGCCACCGTGCTGCTGGTGCTGGCGGCGGTCCTGCTGCTGCTCTGCCTGCTGCAGCTGGTGACGCTGCGTAGGCGCCTCGACGCCGGTGCGCGGCTGGCGGCGTGCTGGCATGCGCTGTTGTGCGTGGCGTGTTTCGCACTGGCGGTGTTGCTCGGTACGGGCGGCTGGGCGCTGCGCGGGTATCGCCTGCTCGGCGAGGAGACGCCGGTCGTCGACATCGACGCGCACATCCTTTCGCCGCAGCGCTGGGCCGTCACCCTGTCCTGGCCCGACGGCGGCACGCGTCGGGTCGACCTGGCCGGCGACGACTGGCGTGTCGAGGCGGTGGTGCTGAAGTGGCAACTGCCGGCCCTGCTTGCGGGCCTGCCGCCGCTGTACCGGCTCGACCGCATCGACGGCCGCTACGACGATCCCGCGCAGGAGGTGAGCGCGCCGCGTACCGTGATCGGCCTCGGTTCCGCCGACGGCTTCGACCTGCTCGACCTGCGCCGGAAGTATCCGCGCGCGCTGCCGATGGTGGATGCGGTCTACGGCAGCGGGACCTTCCTGCCGTTGGTCGACGGCGGCCATTACAGCGTGAGCCTCGCCCGCGACGGCGCGCTGGTGGCGCGACCGGATGCGGCCACCCAGCAGCGCATCAGCTCGCCCCTGGGCGGTTGAACCGGTGCAGCGATCGCGCGGAGCCCGCATGGACCCGGCGCAGGAAATCGTGGCCGGCGGGGTGCTAGATTCGCGGCGGCGCCACGACCGCAGCTGGCGGCCGCGATGCGCGCGTGAATGGCAATCCGGCCTCGCTGCGGACGTGGCGAGGCCGGATCGACGGGGAGTGGAGCCATGCGAAGTTTTTCACCCTGGTGGTGCGCCAGCCTGCTGTTCGTCAGCGTCGCCGCGGCGGCGGCCGATGGCGGGCTGGACCGCATCGCGGTGTACGCCGGCACCTGGCATACCCAGGCTGAGCACTACGCCACGCCTTACAGCAAGGCCGGCGCGGAGACCGGCGTGTTGCGCAACGATTGCTGGCGGGGTCGCGCGTTCTACGCCTGCGAGCAGATCGTGGACGGCCAGTCCAAGGCGCTGATCGTCTTCCAGCGCGGAGACGACGACAACCACTACGTCACCCATGCGCTGCCCGTCGATGGCCACGCGGCCGGTGACGGCAGGCTGGTCGTCGATGGCGAGCGCTGGACCTTCCCGTGGCAATTCAGCGACCACGGCAAGACCGTCTACGCGCGCACCGTGAATGTGTTCAGCGGCCGCGACCGCATCGACTACCGGCAGGAATATTCGTACGACCAGGTGCACTGGACGGCGATGGCGAAGGGCGTCGAGACGCGCCAGCGCTAGATGGAGTCCATCTGTATCCGCCATCGTGGCGGATATCCGGGCCGCGAAACCGGCGCATGAGCCCGTGCCCTGCCCGGCGTGCGCGCCGCGGGCAAGCCTGCGGCCAGCCCAATCCCTCGGCAACGGCTTGGGCCGGATTCGCCTCTGCCGATCAGGCACCCGCCTGCGCGGGCCGCACACGACCCTACCCGTCCGCGGACTCCCTGCGGCTTTAGAGACGGCCGAGCTCGCCGTGGCTCAGGCGTCCAGCCGCTTTTCGTAGCGCCAGCCGTCCGCGCCGTCCTCGTAGTAGCCCGCCAGCGCCACCAGCCGACGGTAGCCGAGACGCTCGTACAGGCGGACCGCGCCAGGGTTGTCGGCGCGCACTTCGAGGCGCAGGGCGCGGCAACGGCGACGGCGGGCAAGTTGCTCGACGGCGTCAAGCAGGGCCGAGCCCACGCCCTGCCCGCGCGCGGCGTGATGGGTGGCGATGGAATACAGCCGTGCCACGCCGCTGCGCTTGCGGAAGAACACCACGGCGGTGCCCAGGAAGCGATGCGGGCCGGTGCTGGCCACCAGCACCTTCGCGCTGTCGCTGTCGAGGTGGCGGCGGAATTGCACGCGGCTCAGCCGGTCGCTGTCGAAGCTGTGCTCTTCCAGCGCCACCAGGTCGTCGAGGTCGGAGAGTTCGGCGGAGCGGATGCGCACGTTGGCTGGCGGCATGCGATGGACTCCTGGACCCGGGCGACAAACCGGGCGGACTGTAGTGCGCGGTCGGCGGGGGGGCAATCGCGGTGCGCCGGACCTGTTTACGCGGGCTTCAGCGCCGCGCCTTGCACACCGCCGGTGCCGTGCGACACTGCGCCCTCGCGCCCCCGCCGCCCCGGGCGGGTCGGCTCCCGCAATCGCAAGCCTGAGTGGTGACATGGCCCGTCTGGTCATCGTGGTCGAGAAAGCCTCCGACTGGGGTTCCTACTACCCGTCGGTGGACGTGGTCAGTGCGATGGACTACCTGCGCGAGCCCGCGGGCAGCGACGACGAGCGCACCCACGTCATCAACCTCTGCCGCAGCTACAAGTACCTGGGCACCGGCTACTACGTGTCGCTGCTGGCCGAGGCGCGCGGGCACAAGGTGATGCCCTCGGTACGCACCATCAACGACCTCGGCCGGCGCTCGCTGTACGGCGTGGACATCGAGGATCTCAACACCAAGCTCACCCACTTCCTGCCCGCGGGCGGCCGCGACACCACCGACTTCGGCATCCTGGTCTACTTCGGCGAGACCGCCTACCCCGCGCTGCAGGACTTGTCGCGACAGGTGTTCGAGTCCTTCCCCTGCCCGCTGCTGCGCATCGAGTTCGAGCGCGACCGCGTTTGGCAGGTCAGCTCGATCAAGCCGGTGGGCCTGCACACGCTGAACGACGCCCAGGAGGACGCGTTCGCCGAGGAGCTGGATCGCTTCTCGCGCAAGCTGTGGCGCAAGCCGCGCGCGCGCAAGCTGTACCGCTATGACCTCGCGATGCTGGTCGACCCGAACGAACAGATGCCGCCATCGAACAAGAAGGCATTGAAAGCCTTCGTCGCCGCGGGCAAGGAGCTCGGCATCGAGGTCGACACCATCGGCAAGAACGACTACCAGCGTCTCGCCGAGTACGACGGCCTCTTCATCCGCGAGACCACCGCCAGCGACAACCATACCTACCGCTTCGCCCACCGCGCGGAGAAGGAAGGCATGGTGGTGATCGACGACCCGGCCTCGATCCTGCGCTGCACGAACAAGATCTTCCTCAACGACCTGATGGTGTCGCGCAAGCTCGCCGTGCCGCGCACGGAGATCCTCTACCGCGACGACAGCAAGGGCATGAAGGAAGTCGCCACGCGGCTGGGTTATCCGCTGGTGCTGAAGATCCCGGACGGCTCGTTCTCGCGCGGCGTGGTGAAAGTGGAGAACGAGGCGGCGCTGGACCGTGCCAGCGGCGAGCTGTTCCAGCACAGCGCGCTGCTGCTGGCGCAGGAATACGTCTACACCGAATTCGACTGGCGCATCGGCGTGCTCAATCGCGAACCGCTGTACGCCTGCAAGTACTACATGTCGCGCGGCCATTGGCAGATCTACAACCACGCGGCCAAGGGCGACGCGAAATCCGGCGGATTCGAGACGCTGCCGGTGGATCGCGCGCCGCCCGAGGTAGTGAAGCTGGCGCTCAAGGCCACCAGCGCGGTGGGCCACGGCTTCTACGGCGTGGACCTGAAGCAGGTGGACGACAGGCCGGTGGTGATCGAGGTGAACGACAATCCTTCGATAGACGCCGGCGTCGAGGACGCGCACCTCGGCGGCGAGCTGTACCTGCGCGTGATGCAGGAATTCCTGCGCCGGATGGAACGCAAGCGGCAGGGCATAGTCACGCGGATGCCCCAGCGCGAGCACGCCGGCAACTGACACGCAGGCAACCGCAGCGGGTTGCGCCGGATGCCGCGTCCCTGCGGCATCCGGCACCGGGCGCGCTCCCTTGCGCAATGCACTCCCTGTGCCCGCCGCGTCCCGGCGGCGGGCCGTTCCACTGCCAGATGGAATTCAGTACCGGCGCAGCGCATGGACGCGGCGCGCATGCCGCCAGGCGAGCAATTGCCGCGGCAGTCCGGGTTCGAGGATCAGCAGCAGCACCAGCGGCGCGAGCAGCAGCCACACCAACGGCGCCCAGCCCAGCAGGGCAGTGTGCGCGGGCACTAGGGTGGTGAGCAGCAATGTGCCGCCGGTGACGAGCCACAGCAGGGCGATGCCGAGCAGGTGGTCGTGACGGTGATGATCGACGGTGGTGGGGCGCATGGCGGCTTCCTCGCGGGCGACGGACGCAGCATGCCCTCCCGTTTTCTCAAGACCTGCGACGCGCCGTTGCCGCGCGCCCTGCCGGAGTGCGGCCAGGGAGGGGCAATGCGGCAAAGTCCCCGACGCTACGGCGTCGGTGCACGCGGGAGCTTGGCGCCCCCCGGCAGCCACCTACAATGGCCGTCCATTCCCAGGAGCCCCGCATGAGCCAGCCCTCCCAGTTCGCCGTGTTCGGCCATCCGATCGCGCACTCGCTGTCGCCGCGCATCCACGAAGCCTTCGCGCGGCAGTTCGGCATCGCGCTGGAGTACCGCACCATCGACGCCACGCCGGCGGAATTCGTGGCGGCGGTGCGCGGCTTTTTTGCCTCCGGGGGTGCCGGCGCGAACGTCACCCTGCCGCACAAGGCCGCGGCCTTTGCGCTGGCGGACGAACGCAGCGCGGCGGCCACGCGCGCCGGCAGTGCGAACGTACTCACCCCGCTCGCCGACGGCCGGCTCGCCGCGCACAACACGGACGGCGACGGCCTGGTGCGTGACCTCACCGAGCGCCACCGGGTGGACCTGCGCGGCCACGACGCGCTGATGCTGGGCGCCGGCGGCGCGGCGCGCAGCGTGGCGTGGTCGCTGCTGGACGCTGGCGTGCAGACGCTGACCATCGTCAACCGCACGCCCGAAACCGCCGATGCGCTGGCTGACGCGATCGGCGAGCCGGCGCGCGTGCATACGCGCTACTGGAGCGACCTCGCCGACCTGGGCAGCTACGACCTCATCGTCAACGCCACGTCGGCCGGCGTGCTGGGCGAGGGCCTGAAGCTGCCGCCGTCGCTGGTGGGCGCCCGCGCGCTCTGCTGCGACCTCGCCTACGGCAGTGCGGCGATCGGCTTTCTCGCCTGGGCGAAGGCGGCCGGCGCACGCTACGCCTTCGACGGCCTGGGCATGCTGGTGGAAACCGCGGCCGATGCGTTCGAACTGTGGCATGGCCGCCGTCCCGACACCGAGCCGGTGTACCAGGCGCTGCTTGCAGGCTGATCGAAAAGCCGCCGGCGGCCGCCGGGCGGTGGTCGCAAGAAAACGCCGGGCCGATTTGACCCCGTCTAAAAACCCCGGTGTCAGGATGCTCGCCGCAGGGGGTGACGGCGCCTGTCCGCAATGACGCGAGAGCTCATGGACAGGCCCACACGCAAGGGGAAATCGCATGCCGCGCATGGGAGTGTTCGGTCGCAGCCTGGCCATCGCCGGGCTGACGTGTCTTGCCTGCAGTGTCTATGCCTCCGGTGCCAGCCCGGTCGGCTCGTCCAACACCACCACCGCCGATCCGACGGTGCCGCGCCCGCCGGGCCAGCCCTGCGCGGTGCAGCTGTTCAGCAACGACACCTTCGACGATTTCGGCACGCGCCCCTACAGTTACGCGCCGCCCGTGGGCTGCGGCACGCACTGGGCGAAGGTGGTGCTGGAAGCGGATTTCTCGGTGACCGCGGGCCGCCAGTTCGACCGTACCGGCTCGATCTGGCTGGACGGAGTGAACCTGTACTTCGGCACCACCGCCGAGCCTTCGTCCGCCGTGGCACCGAGCTGGCACGTGGAGCGTGACCTCACCGACTACAGCGCGCTGTTCCGCAATGCCGGCCAGGGCCAGGCGATCCTGTGGAACCTGGTCAACGGCACCTACACCGGGGTGATCCACGGCAGCGCGAAGCTGCTGTTCTATCCCGCTTCGGCGTGGGCGCGCGCACGGCGCGTGCCCGACCAGGTGATCTCGCTGGGCAGCGACCCGGTAGGCAGCGTCACCAACCTGTCCGCCTCCACCGACCAGCTGTCGAAGACGCTCAGCCTGCCGCGCAACGTGGAACGCGCTTACCTCGACGTGTTCGCGCAGAGCCAGAACGCCGACGAGTTCTGGTACACCTGCGTGCCCGACCAGTACGCCGCGGCGGTGAACGAGTGCGGCGGCGGCAACTTCCGCGAAGCTGAGGTGAGCATCGACGGCCAGCCGGCCGGCGTGGCGCCGATCTATCCCTGGATCTACACCGGCGGCATCGATCCCTACCTGTGGCGGCCGGTCGCCGGCGTGCAGACGCTGAACTTCATGCCGTACCGGGTCGACCTGAGCCCGTTCGCGGGCGTGCTCAGCGACGGCGCCCAGCACACGGTGGCGCTCAGTGTGGCCGGCGCGAACAACTACTTCTCCGCCGCTGCGGCCCTGCTGGTCTACCAGGACCATCATGCGCGGCAGCTGAGCGGGCAGGTGACGCGCAACACCCTGGCCGGCGAGGCGCCCACGCCGACCATCGCCAGCACGCTGGATGGCAGCGGCAACGGCGACATCACCACCAACCTCTCGCGCCATTTCGTGATCGAAGGCTACGTCGACACCGCGCACGGCCGCGTGTGGAACTCGGTGGACCAGACCGTCGGCTTCGCCGACACCCAGGCCTTCACGATCAGCGCGAGCAGCTATCGCCAGGTCACCGACCAGGTCACCTCGATGGAGGGCGTGAGCCGCAGCCGCATCGGGCCGTTCGTCACCCGCGAGTACCGGCAGCAGGTGAGTTATCCGCTGCACGTGGACTACGACCAGCCGGTGGCCGCGGACGGCAGCATCACCGCGGCCACCACGGTGCGCCAGGGCTACTCGCTGCGTCGTTCGCGGGCGTTCGCGGGCATCACCTTGTACGCGGACCGCGTGGACAACACGGTGAACAGCGCCGACACGCTGGCCTTCGACGCCAGCGGCAACTTCACCGGGCACAGCGGCCAGGCCAGCACGCAGGCTTACGCGTATGGTGATTCGCTGGGCGGCTGCTACCGTGCCGATGTTGGTTCCGCGGCCGGTGCGGTGACCTCATACAGCAGCGGCAAGGGCTGCCCCGGCGGGCAGAACGGCGTGTACTGGTTCAGCCATCCGGACGGCTCGCCCGACCAGGGCTCCGCGCCGCTGGGCTGGTGAACGCGCAAGTGCGAGTCATCGGCCTGACATGATGCCCCGCTAGCTTGCCGCCACGGTCGCGGTCGTCCCGACGGACGGCCGCGACCTCGGGTCCACCCAGGCACAGGCGCCATGCAAGCTCTCGCAACCTTCCTTTCTCGCCGCAGGCTCTGGCTGGGCGGCGTCCTGGCAATCATCCTGGCCGGCGGCGGCTGGTGGCACTGGAACGCGCGCGCCGCGACCGTGCCGACGGCCGACGACAGCGGCACGCGCATCCTGCTCGGCCTCGCCGGCGACGCGCTGCACGACGGTCGCCTGGTGGCGCCCGTGGGCAGCAACGCGTTCGAGTTCTACTTCAGCGTGCTGCAGCTCGACCCGCACAACGCCACCGCGCTGGACAAGCTGCGCGAGGCATTCAAGCCGGCCTGCGAAGACGTGGAGAGGACCATCGCCGCGGGCGACCTCAACGAGGCGCAGCGCGAATTGCAGCTGCTGCGTGCCTACGACGCCGGCAATTACCAGTACGACCCGGCGCACTACGTGCTCAACGCCAGCGACTACAAGCTCGCGCTGCTCGGCGGCTACCTCGACGCGCAGCGCATCCTGCTGGGCAAGCGGCATGCAGCGGAGGCGGCGGCGATGAGCGCGCGACAGGCGGGCGCGGCCACGCCGGAGTGAGCCGGATCAGCCGGCGAGGTAGTCGTCCTTCAGCCGCACGTAATGCGCGGCCGAATACAGCAGCTGCGCGACCTGGGCGTCGCTGAGCAGGCGCACGAACTTCGCCGGGTTGCCCAGCCAAAGCTCGCGCTCACCCACCACCTTGCCCGGCGGCACCACCGCGCCGGCGCCGACGAAGCCATGTTTCTTCACCACCGCGCCGTCGAGCACGCTGGCGTGCATGCCGATCAGGCAGCCGTCCTCGATGGTGCAGGCATGCACCACCGCGGCGTGGCCGACGGTGACGTCGGCGCCGATCAGGCAGGGAAAGCCGGGACCGTACGGGCCCTGGTGCGCCACGTGCACGATAGCGCCGTCCTGGATGTTCGTGCGTGCGCCCACGCGGATGTGGTGCACGTCGCCGCGCAGCACCGCACCGGGCCAGATCGACACGTCGTTGGCCAGCACCACGTCGCCGATCACGCTGGACGCCGGATCGACATAGACGCGTTCGCCGAGGACGGGGGCGATGCCCTTGTAGCTGCGCAGGGAATTCATGCGTGCATTCTACGTTTTCGTTCCCCGTGCAGCTCGGGCTTCGGTCCGACCTGCCGAACCCAGCGGGAATCCGGGTTCAGGCGCGACCTGCAACCCGGCCCGCGGTGACTCAGCCGCGCTCGGCCTCCAGCACCCGCACCGTCTCGCTGTGGCCCGCCTCCACCGCGCGCTGCCAGTCTTTCCAGTCGAGCATGCCGACGTGGTCGAGCGGCGGGGTGATCAGCCGCTGTGCCAGCGCGCGGCAGTAGCCGCTGGTCTCCTCGCTGTTGACCATCGCGGCGCGGGTGAGCGTGGAGACCAGCCCCGGCCAGCGCGGGCCGTGGCGTTGCTGCACCAGCAGGCGCCACCACGACGGCGTGGCGAAGTCCTCGATGCCGCTGCGCAGCTCGATGTCGGCGCGGATGCTCACCGCGGTGAGGTGGGCGAGCCCGTCGGCGGCCATCACGTCGGTTGGCAGGTTGTCCACCAGTGCGCCGTCCACGTAGACCTCGCCCTGGTGCAGCACCGGCGGCAGCACGCCGGGGATCGCGCTGGAAGCGCGCAGCCACAACCACAGCGGGCCATGCCGGTGCACCACGCGGCCCGCGCCGGAGAGGTTGGTGGAGACGCAGAAGAACGGTTTGGCCAGGTCCTCGATGTCGAGCGCGCCGAAGGCCTCGCGCAGCAGCCTGGCGGCGCGGCGGCCGCGGGTCAGCGCCACCAGCGGCAGGGTCCAGTCCGACAGCGGGCGGCCGCGCACGAAGGCGGCGTGGAATTTCCGCAGCAGGGTTGGCGTGTCCCAGCCGTCGGCCACGCCGGCGCCGATGATCGCGCCAATGCTGGTGCCGCCGATCGCATCGAAGCTGTGGCCGGCCTCGCGCAGCGCGCGGATCGCTCCGAGGTGGGCCAGCCCGCGCGCACCGCCGCCGGCCAGCACCAGGCCGCGGCCATGGCCGCTGACCAGTCGGGCCACCCGGGCGATGTCGTCCTCGCCGCGGATGTGGTGGTGCATCAACTCGCCGCTGAACTGCGCACGCCACCGCCGCGCCGCGCCGGCCTGCACCTGGCGTCCCGCGTGCAGCAACAGCAGGTGGCGCGGGCGGTATCGCGCACGCGAGGGGTGGGCGGGCGCGGCCTCCGGCCACGGCCGTGCCGGCCGCGCGGCCAGCGCGGGCAGCAGCAGCACGTCGGCCTGGCGCAGGCAGCGCTGGCGCCACAGCGCGTCGCCGCTGCTGTCGAGGTAGATCACGAAACGCGCCTGCGACTCGCGTTCGGCGAACCAGTCGCTGCCGCGGGCGGCGCCGTGCTCCGCGTCGATCAGCACGCAGCTGCCGTGCGCCTCCAGTGCGCGGCCCAGCTGCAGCGCCAGCGCGCGCACCGGCACGCCGGCGTCCACCGGCAGGATCGCGAAGGTGCGCGGCTTGTCCGGCGCGGTGTCGCGACGCTGGTTCTGCAGCAGGCGTTGCATCGCCACGCGGGCCACATCCAGCATCGCGCGCGGATGGTGTTCGATCAGCGCCTCGAACGCGGTGCGGTCCAGCCGCAGCAGCTCCGAATCGCGCAGCGCGCGCACCGCGAGGCGGTGGTGGCCGCCCGAGAGCAGGCTGATCTCGCCCACGCATTCACCGGCGGCCAGCTGGTGAAGCAGGGTGGTGGGGCCGTCGAACACACCGAGGCTGCCGCTGCGCAGCAGGTACAGGGCGTCGGCGGCTTCGCCGGCCTTGTACAGATGCTGCCCGCCCGGCAGGCACAGCCAACGCAGTTGCCGCGCCAGCGCCGCGCGCGGCGCGTCGCCCACCTGGGCGAACATCGCGGTGCGTCCAAGCAGTTCGGCCAGTTCGGTCGGCGACATGCCGCGGATGCTACGCCGCCCAGATGACAGCCGGCCCCGTCACGCGGCGGCGCTTGATTTCGCCCTGCGCGCTCGCCACGCTTCGCGTCGACAAGGAGCTTCCATGAACCAAGACAACCCGCTGCTGGGCGACGATGCACTGCCGGCGTTTTCCCGTATCCGCCCCGAACACGTGGCGCCGGCGATCGACGCCATCCTCGCCGACGACCGCGCCGCCATCGCCGCGCTCACCGCGTCCGGCGCGGCGCGCGATTTCACCCACGTGATGCTGGCGCAGGAACGGCTGGGCCAACGCCTGGCCCGCGCCTGGGCACCGGTGTCGCACCTGCATTCGGTAGCCGACAGCCCGGCGCTGCGCGAAGCCTACGGGCCAGCCGAGGAAAAGCTCACCGACTACGGCCTCGAACAGGGCCAGAACCGCGAGCTGTACGCCGCGGTGCAGGCGGTGGCCGACGCACCCGGGTTCGCCGCACTGGGCCGGCCCGAGCGCGCGCTGGTGGAGCACGCGCTGCGCGATTTCCGCCTTTCCGGCGTGGCGCTGGAGGAACCGGCGCGTACGCGCTTCCGCGAGATCGGCGTGGAGCTCAGCAAGCTTTCCACCGAGTTTTCCAACGCGGTGCTGGACGCCACCGACGCCTGGCACGAGCACGTCACCGACGAACGCGACCTCGCCGGCGTGCCCGAGTCCGGCCTGTCGGTGCTGCGCCAGTACGCGAAAGAGCAGGAACTGGACGGCTACCTGGTCACGCTGAAGCAACCCAGCGTGCAGGCCGTGCTCACCTACGCCGACAACCGCGGCCTGCGCGAGCGCGTCTACTGGGCCTACCAGACCCGTGCCTCCGACCAGGGCCCGCACGCGGGCAAGTACGACAACTCCGCGCGCATCGATCGCATCATGGCATTGCGCCACGAGGGCGCGCAGCTGCTCGGCTACGCCAACGCGGCCGAGGAATCGCTGGCCACCAAGATGGCCGGTTCGCCCGTCGAGGTGATGGAATTCCTGCACGACCTCGCCGCGCGCGCGAAGCCGGTGGCGCAACGCGAGCTGGCTACGCTGCGCGAGTTCGCGCGGGCCGAGCTGGGGCTGGACATGCTGGAGCCCTGGGACGTTGGCTACGCGTCGGAGAAACTGCGCCAGCGGAACTACGAGCTCGACGAGGAGCAGCTCAAGCCCTACTTCGCGCTGCCCGCGGTGATCGATGGGCTGTGGGCGATCGTGCACAAGCTCTACGGCATCCGCCTCGCCCCGCGCGAGGGGGTCGACGTATGGCATCCCGACGTGCGCTATTACGACGTGCGGGACGCCGACGGTCGCGTGTTCGCCGGTGCCTACGTCGACCTCTACGCGCGCAACGGCAAGCGCGGCGGCGCGTGGATGGACGTATGTCGCGCGCGTTTCGACGACGGCCCCAAGCCAGATGGCATCGGGAAGCAGTTGCCGGTGGCCTTCCTTACTTGCAATTTCGCGCCGCCTACCGAAGGGCGCCCCGCGCTGCTCACCCACGACGACGTGCTTACCCTGTTCCACGAGTTCGGCCACGGCCTGCACCACCTGCTCACCGAGATCGCCCTGCCCTCGATCGGCGGCATCGAGGGGGTGGAGTGGGATGCGGTGGAACTGCCCAGCCAGTTCATGGAGAACTTCGGCTGGAACCGCGAGGCGCTGGACCTGTTCGCGCGCCATTGGCAGTCCGGCGAACCGCTGCCCGAGGAACTGTTCCAGCGCATGCTGGCCGCGCGGCATTTCCACGCCGGCCTGTTCCTCGTGCGCCAGCTGGAATTCGCGCTGTTCGATTTCAGCCTGCACCTGGGCTACGACCCCGCCGAAGGGGCCCGTGCGCTGGCGGTGCTGGAGGACGTGCGCAAGCAGGTCGCGGTGCTGCATCCACCGGCCTGGCAGCGCTTCCCGCATGCCTTCAGCCATGTCTTCGCGGGCGGCTACGCGGCCGGCTACTACAGCTACCTGTGGGCCGAACTGCTCAGTGCCGACGCCTTCGGCGCATTCGAGGACGCGTCGAAGGAATCCGGCAGCGTGATCGAGCCCGCCACCGGCGCGCGTTTCCGCCGCGAAGTGCTCGCGGTGGGCGCCAGCCGCCCCGCGCTGGAAAGCTTCGTCGCGTTCCGCGGCCGCAAGCCCGAGCCGGAGGCGCTGTTGCGCAGCCATGGGCTGCTGGATTGAAACGGATGTGCGGCCGGCGACGGCCGGCTGGTCGATCCTCGCGATCGGGGCGACCGCAAAAGCAAAAGCCCGCCTTGCGGCGGGCTCTTGCGGCGAGGGATTGCCGAAGGCTCAGGCCTTCTGCACTTCCTCGGCCTGCAGGCCCTTCGGGCCCTTGGTGACGACGAAGGTGACGCGCTCGCCTTCCTGCAGCGACTTGAAGCCGTTGCCCTGGATCGCGCGGAAATGCACGAACAGGTCTTCACCGCTTTCCGGCGTGATGAAGCCGAAGCCCTTGGCATCGTTGAACCACTTGACCGTACCGCTCTGACGTTCCGACATGACACATACCCTTGAAACATGAATGATTGGCGGCCAGGAGCGGTAGCCCCCGGGCGCAGGATGAAGCAGGGAATCCGAGTCCTCCCCGGACTTTGCCATGACGAGCTTACATGGAAACGCGCCGCGGCGTCGGACCCCCGCTCCGGCGGTTCAGCTGGCGGCAGCCGCGCACGGGCCGGTTCACGGGCATCCCGTACAATGCCCGCATGAAAATTGCCTCGTGGAACGTGAACTCCCTGAAGGTACGCCTGCCGCAGCTGACGCAGTGGCTGGAGGACGCCCGGCCGGACATCGTGGCGCTGCAGGAAACCAAGCTGGAGGACGCGAAGTTCCCCGCCGCGGAGCTCGCCGCGGCCGGCTACCGCAGCGTGTATTCGGGGCAGAAGACCTACAACGGCGTGGCGATCCTCGCCCGCGAGGAATTGGGCGAGTTCGCCGACGTGGTCACCGACATCCCCGGGCTGGAGGATCCGCAGCGGCGCATCCTCGCCGCAGGCATAGGCGGCCTGCGCATCGTCGACCTCTACGTGGTCAACGGCAAGGCTGTGGGCGACGAGAAATACGCTTACAAGCTGCACTGGCTGGAGCGGGTGCGCGAATTCCTCGCCGGGGAGATCGCGCGCCATCCGAACCTGGTGGTGCTGGGCGACTTCAACATCGCGCCCGACGATCGCGACGTGCACGACCCGGCCGCCTGGGGCGAGGACATCCTCTGCTCGCCGCCCGAACGCGCCGCGCTCAAGACGATCACCGACCTCGGCATGCACGACAGCTTCCGGCTGTTCGAACCGGAGGGCGGGCACTACAGCTGGTGGGACTACCGGCAGGGCGCCTTCCGGCGCAACATGGGCCTGCGCATCGACCTGATCCTCGTCGGTGAGGCGTTGCGATCCGCCGCCGTTGGCGCTGCGATCGATCGCGAACCGCGGCGCTGGGAACGTCCCTCCGACCACACCCCGGTGACGCTGGAACTGGATACGTGATGAACACAAGCAAGACCGACTGGCCCAGCTCGCTCACCGACGACGAGCTCGACGAACTGGACCGCTACCTGCGCGCCCACGTCCGGGAGGGCGACGACCGCCTGCTGCTGGACGGCGTGCACGGCTTGCTCAGCGCGTTGGCGGTGGGCCCGTTGCAGGTGCTGCCGGACGAATGGCTGCCCGAGGTGCTGCACGAGCCGTTCGCCGACGAGCGCGAGGGCAACCGCGTGCTGGAATTGCTGGCCAAGCTCAACGATTCGATCAGCGCGGAACTGGACGTGGACGCCTACGAGCCCATCCTCGGCGAGATCGACACGGACAGCGGCCCGCAGCTGTCCGCCGCCGGCTGGTGCGAGGGTTTCAGCCGCGGCATCGACTTGCGCGCGGCGCTATGGGAAAGCCGGCTCGCCGACGACCCGCAGTTGATGGAGTTGCTCGGCCCGGTGATGGCACTGGCGGTGGACGACGGCGTGCTCAGTGCCGACGCCGAGTTCGAAAAGCTCAGCGACGAGGAATACGACGAGTGCCTGTCGCAGGTGCCAGCCGTGCTCGAGGCGGTCGGTCAGTACTGGCAGGCCAAGCCCGCCACCGAGGCCGAACTGGAGGCTATGGTGCAGCGGCACACGGCGCCGGATACCGGCAGCGACGGCACGCCGCCGCGCCATCGCAGCGGGCACTGGGTGCATTGACGCCGGGCGCGGCAGGGAGGAAGCACTCTTGAACGCCGCCGCACCGCTCTACGAGCCCATCAACACGCCGAAGCCGGTCGCAGCCGGCCTGTGGATCGTCGACGGCCCCATCGTTCGCATGGCCGCGCTGGGCGGCAGCGCGCCGTTCACCACCCGCATGGTGGTGGCGCGGCTGGCCGATGGCGGCCTGTGGTGCCATTCGCCGATCGCGCCCGATCCGGCGCTGTTCGCCGCGATCGAAGCGCTGGGCCCGGTGCGCCACCTGGTATCGCCGAACAAGCTGCACTACGCGCACATCGCGGCGTGGAAGCGGCGCTATCCCGAAGCTGTCGCGTGGGCCTCGCCCGGCGTGCGCGAACGCGCGGCCAGCCAGCAGATCGAGGTGAGCTTCGATGCCGATCTCGGCGAGCTGCCCGGGCCGGCCTGGGCCGCCGAGCTCGACCAGCTGCATTTCCGCGGCAGCCGGGTGTTCGAGGAGGTGGTGTTCCTGCACCGCGCCAGCGCCACCCTGATCCTCGCCGACCTGATCGAAAACTTCGAAGCCGCCAAGCTCGGTGCCGCGATGCGCTGGATCGCCCGGTTGGGCGGCGTGCTCGATCCCGACGGCAAGACGCCCCTGGACATGCGTTTCACCTTCCGCGACCGCGCCACCGCGCGCGCCTGCCTGCAGCGCGTGATGGGCTGGCGGCCGCGGCGGGTGATCCTGGCCCACGGCCGCTGCTATCTGGACAACGCCGAGGCCGAGCTGCGCCGCGCGTTCCGCTGGCTGGCCTGAAACCGTTGCCCCGGCGGAACGATGCGTTCCCGCCGTGGCGCTTGGATAACGCGCCACGCGCGATCATCTTGGCGGCATCCCCTCACCGGAGCACCGCCATGAGCGAACGCCGCATCCTCCGTCGCATCCGCGGCACCGACACCTCCGACGGCGCAGGCGTGAAGCTGAAGCGCATCATCGGCCAGCCCGCGCTGGACATGCTCGATCCCTTCCTGCTGCTGGACGAGTTCCGTTCCGACAGCGCCGACGACTACATCGCGGGTTTCCCCGAGCATCCGCACCGCGGCTTCGAGACGGTGACCTACATGCTGGCCGGACACATGCAGCACGGCGACAACCACGGCAACCGCGGCGACCTCGTTCCCGGCAGCGTGCAATGGATGACCGCCGGGCGCGGCATCCTGCATTCGGAAATGCCGCAGCAGGAAAACGGGCTCATGTGGGGATTCCAGCTGTGGGTGAACCTGCCCGCCAGCGACAAGATGACCGCGCCGCGCTACCAGGACATCGGCCCCGAGCGCATCCCACAGGTGCATCCGGCCGACGGCGTCGGCGTGAAGGTGATCGCGGGCGAGTTCGCCGGCGCCACCGGACCGGTGTCCGGCATCGTCACCGCGCCGGTGTACCTGGACATCGCGGTCGAGCCCGGCGCGCAGGTGGAGATTCCGCTGCCCGAAGGCCACCACGCCTTCGCCTACGTGTTCGACGGCGCCGAGGCCCTGGTGGCCGGCGACACGCTGGCGCGAAGCGAGCTGGCGGTGCTGTCGCCGGGCGACAGCGTGCGCATCGGTGGTGGCGCGGCGGCGGCGCGGGTGCTGCTGGTCGCCGGCAGGCCGCTGAACGAGCAGGTCACCCGCTACGGGCCGTTCGTGATGAACACCCCCGAGCAGATCCACGAGGCAATCGCCGACTTCCGCGCCGGCAGGTTCTGACGCAGCGCGTCCACAGCTGCCCCGGCCGAGCCGGTCGGGACCCTCGCCCAACCGTCGCGGTGCGGCCGGCGGCGGCCGGCCCGGGCGGCGAAAGGCGGACCGGGTCGACATCCGCAACGTGATTGCGCCCACGGATGCGTGGCGTGTGGCTGCGCCTGCATCACCGGCCGGGCCGGCTGGTACGGCCGATGCTTGCCTTCAGACAGGTCGGTCGATGCCGACACAGATCGAGGACGGCGACGCTTGCAAGCCACCGAGCATCGGCGTTAAATAAAGATTAATCTTCGCATGTTCATGTGGCTGTATCCTTAAGCTGTTGTCAAACCGTAACAATCAATAGATAACATACTGATTTTTCTCGTCATGTTCGCGCTGATCCTCACCACCGCCCTCAGCCTGCTCGCGCTTGCCGCGATCGCGGTGAAGCATGTCCCCGACGGGCAGGTCTACAGCCTCTACCGCCACGGCAAGCCGGTGCGCCTGTTGCAGCCGGGCACACACGTGGTGCTGCCCCTGCTGGACCGGGTGGGTCATCGCATCGATCTCGGTGGCCGCGTGTTGCGTTTCGAGGAACCACTGGCCGATGCGCGTGACGTGCGCGGCACGGTGTACTGGCAGGTGCTGGAGCCGGAGCGCGCCGACGCAGTGATCGAGCAGGCCGACCAGCTGATCCGCCGCGGCGCGCTGGAAGCGTTGCACGGCGAGGCCGAGGCGAATGCCGAGGATCGGCGCGCCCTGGGCCAACAGCTCAAGCAAAGCCTCAACGGCAGCTTGCGCGCGCGCGGCGTGATGGTGACCCGGGTGGAGCTGGATTTCGCCTGATCCGCGCCGATCCGCGCCGCGCGCCCGAGAGCGCCGCGCGTCAGGGGAATGAAGCAAGCCTTGAACCCGCCGTCCGGCGGGTTTTCTTTTCCCGGGGGTGTGGCGACGGATCTCCACCGGTGCGACTGCGGCGGTCGCGGATGTCCGCAGGCACCGAGCCGCGCGCCCGAGGATGGCCGCCCTGGTGAATTTCTCGCTCAAGTGTGATCGCAAGCTAAAGATCTGCCGGATACTGCCCGGCCTGACGCCCACTGGAACCCGCATGAGCACCCGCGCCGTCCTGCAAGCCCGCCTCGAACAGGGCATCGCCACACTCGGCCTGGCCTTGCCGGCGGGCGCGGTGGAGCGCCTGCTGGACTACCAGGCGCTGCTGGAACGCTGGAACGCCGCCTACAACCTCACCGCGGTCCGCGACCCGGCCGAGATGGTCACCCGCCACCTGCTCGACTCGCTGGCCATCCTGCCCTACGTGCAGGGCGAGACGCTGGCCGACCTCGGCACCGGGCCCGGCCTGCCTGGCATTCCGCTGGCGATCGCCGCGCCGGGGCGGCAAATCCTGCTGGTGGATTCCAACGGCAAGAAGGTGCGCTTCCTGCGCGAGGCGATCCGCGCGCTCAAGCTCGACGATGTGTGTGCCGTGCAGTCGCGGGTGGAGGACGTCGAGGGCACATTCGACTGCGTCACCGCGCGGGCCTTCGCCAGCCTCGCCGACATGCTGGGCTGGGGCGGCCACCTGCTGGCCCCGGGCGGCGTCTGGCTGGCGATGAAGGGCCGGCTGCCTGCCGAGGAATTGCCCGGCGTGCCGCCCGGCTTTGCGCTGCGCGGTGTCCACGCGCTGGCGGTGCCTGGGCTGGATGCCGAGCGCAGCCTGATGGTGCTGGGTCGCGCGGCCGACTGAACCCGGGCGACGCGGCCTGCTAATCTAGGCCCCCTTGTGCGCACACGAAACGACGACATGGCACGCATCCTCGCTGTCGCCAACCAGAAGGGCGGCGTCGGCAAGACCACCACGGCGGTGAACCTCGCGGCGGCGCTGGCCGCGGCGAAGCGCCGCGTGCTGCTCGTCGATCTGGACCCGCAGGGCAACGCCACCATGGCCTCCGGCGTGGACAAGCACGCGGCGCGCCCGAACGGCTGCGCGGTGCTGCTGGAGGAATCCACGGTGACGGACGCGGTGGTGGCCACCGAAGGCCATTACGACCTGCTGCCCGGCAACGGCGACCTCACCGCCGCCGAACTGAAGCTGATGGACACGCTGGCGCGCGAGCACCGGCTCAAGGAGCAGCTGGCCACGGTGGCAGCCCGCTACGACACCATCCTGGTCGATTGCCCACCCTCGCTGAACCTGCTGACGCTCAACGCGCTCACCGCCGCCGACGGCGTGCTGATCCCGGTGCAATGCGAGTACTTCGCGCTGGAAGGCCTTTCCAGTCTGCTGGAGACGGTCAAGGCGGTGCGCCAGCGGTTGAACCCGAAGCTGGAGATCGAAGGACTGCTGCGCACCATGTACGACGTGCGCAACAACCTCGGCAACGAGGTCTCCGCCCAGCTCACCCAGCACTTCGGCGACAAGGTGCTGCGCTCGATCATCCCGCGCAACGTGCGCCTCGCCGAGGCGCCGAGCCACGGCCAGCCGATCCACCTGTACGACCGCAGCTCGCGCGGAGCGATCGCCTACATCGGCCTGGCCGGCGAGATCATCCGCCGCGAGCGCGGCCTGCCGCCGCCGCCGGTGGAGACGCACGAGGCGGACGATCCGGCCGACATGATCGAACCGTCCCAGGCGGGCGCGCATGGCGCGGTGCTGAAAGCACCCGCCGCCAACCACCGGGACTGAGAGCCTGCACATGGGTTCCAGGCACTTCGCGCTGTCATCCCGTCGGGCCGGGTCGGCTTGCCCGCACGCCGGCGCCATCATCCGGTCGTGGCCGGATGTCCATTCCCGCTACTCTTCCCTGGCCTGCGCGCAAACAGCTTCCGGCGCGGAGTGCTCGGGATCCATGAACAGGCTCTAGACATGGCAGCTGCAAAGAAACGAGGACTGGGCCGCGGGCTGGACGTGCTGCTCGGCGGCGAAGGCGCCGCGGCGCCGGTGCTGGAACAGGAAGGCGAGCTGCGCACCCTGCCGATCCAGCAGATCCAGCCCGGCAAGTACCAGCCGCGCCGCCACTGGAACGACGAGGCGCTGGACGAGCTGGCCGCCTCGATCAAGGCGCAGGGGCTGATCCAGCCGGTGGTGGTGCGCGCGATCGGCAAGCACCGCTACGAACTGATCGCCGGCGAGCGCCGCTGGCGCGCCGCCCAGCGCGCGCAGATGGGCGAGATCCCCGCGCTGGTGAAGGAGGTGCCGGAAGTCGCGGTGCCCGCCATGGCGCTGATCGAGAACATCCAGCGCCAGGACCTCACCCCGCTGGAAGAAGCCGACGCGATCAAGCGGCTGATCGAGGACTTCGACCTCACCCACCAGCAGGCCGCCGACGCGGTGGGCCGCTCGCGCGCCGCGGTGTCCAACCTGCTGCGCCTCACCGAGATGCCCGAGCCGATCAAGAAGCTGCTCGACGACGGCAAGCTGGAGATGGGCCATGCCCGTTGCCTGCTCACCCTGGACGAAACCGTCGCCGTGCCGCTCGCCCGCCAGGCGGTGACCCTGGGCTGGTCGGTGCGCGAGCTGGAGGACGCCGCGCGCCGTGCCCAAGCCGCACCGAAGGGCAAGGCGAAAGGCGCGCCGCCGCGCGATCCCAACATCGCCGCGCTGGAGCGCGAGCTGGCCGAACGCTTCGCCACCCGCGTGGAGGTAGCCGCCGCCCGCGGTGGCCGCGGCAAGCTGGTAATCCACTACCACAGCAACGACGAGCTCGAAGGCATCCTCGGCAAGATTCGCGACGCGTGAGCTGAAAGATGAAACGCCTCGGGCCGGTCTCCTTGGTGGTGAATCCCCGACAACGCCAATTCGAGGCGCTGACGCGCGCGCATGCCGGCGACCTGTACCGCTACGCCTACTGGCTTTGCGGGCAGGACGCGCTGGCCCAGGACCTGGTGCAGGAGACCCTGCTGCGCGCGTGGAAAAGCCTGGATGCCTTGCGCGAGGCCGACGCCGCCAAACCGTGGCTGCTGACCATCCTGCGCCGCGAGCACGCGCGCCTGTACGAGCGCAAACAAATGGATGTCGTGGAACTGGACGAAGGCCTCGCCGAGGACGCTGCCTGGGCCAGCCCCGAACGCCACGGCGACGCCGCCGAATTGCGTGAAGCCATGTCGAAACTGCCACACAGATACCGCGAACCGCTGCTGCTGCAGGTGCTGGGCGGCATGAGCTGCGAGGAAATCGCCGTCGAGCTGGGCCAGCAGCCCGGTGCGGTGATGACACAGCTGTTCCGCGCGCGGCAGAAGCTGAAATCCATCCTGCAAGGTGGTCGTGCGGAGGTGCAGCATGGACTGCCTTGAGTTCCGTCGCCGGCTCGCCGCCGAGCCGCAGTCGCGTGCCGCCGAGCTGCTGGCGCATCGCGACGGTTGCGCCGCGTGCAAGGCCGCATGGGAGCGTGCGCAGTCCTTCGAACGCGAATTGCGCGACGCGCTGGAGGTGCCGGTGCCCGCGGGCCTCGCCGAACGCGTGTTGCTGGCCCAGGCCACCGGCGAGCGCCGGCACGTGCTGCGCCGGCGCCGCATCGCGTTCGCGCTCGCCGCTTCGGTGTTGGTCGCCATCGGCGGCGGGCTTGCCTGGCGCCAGCTGGACGCGCGTTCGCTGCCCGCGCTGGCGGTGGCGCACATGCCCGGCGAGATCCGCTCGCTCGACCTCACCCGGCCGATCGGCGCGCCGGCGATCGCGGCCGGTTTCGCCGATCGCGGCGTGACCTTGCGCGGGCCGACGCCGGCCGACGTCACCTACGTGCACGACTGCCCGGTCGGGCCCTACAAGACCGTGCACCTGGTCAGCCGCGTCGACGGCATGCCCGTAGCGGTGCTGTACGTGCCGGGCAAGCGGGTGGCGAAGGCCAGCGATTTCCGCCGCGGCGGCTGGCGTGGCCGCATCGTCCCGCTCGAACACGGCGCGCTGGTGATGCTCACCAATCATGCCGGCGCCCCGGATTTCAGAGCGGTCGCCAATGGCTGGCGGGCGGCGATCGACGGGACGGGCGCGGCACAGGCGGCTGCCCGGGGCGGGTCGGAACCAGGGCCTGGGCGCCTGGCGCCCTGAGGGGACGGTACGGCGCATCGCGCCCCGGGGTGCAGACGCTCCAGCTCAAGCGTCCCGGCGGGGGCGGATCGAGATCCTCCTGTGGCGCCGCGGCGTGCCGGCCAGACCTTTACTGCCTGGCCGGCATCCGTTCAACGGGCCGTGGTCACGCCTCGCGGCTGCTGTGGATATGCCGTGCTTCCGCGCCGGGATACCCGCTTCACCAGCGCGTCCAGCGAGATCCGCCCCGCGCCAAGCCCCACCAGGGCCAGCAGCATCAGGCCCCAGGCCTTGTGGTCGTTGAAGTCGGCACCGAGCAGGCCGTTCCAGAGGCCGTTCGGCCACAGCGCGGGGTAGGAGATCACGGCGACGATGTTGTAGACGAACAGCACCGCCGCGACCACGCGCGTGCCCAGGCCCAGCGCGAGGAACCAGGGCAGCACCAGTTCGGTCCACATGCCCAGCGCGGCGGCGACAGCCGGGGCGAGCAGGGGCACGTGGTACTCGTTTTCGAACAGGTAGGCGGTGCCGCCCGGGTCGCTCCACTTCACCACGCCGGCGCGCCAGAACGCGAGCGCCACGAACACGCGGAACAGCAGCAGTGCGGCCGGGGTGAGCACGGACAGCCGCGCGGTGAGGTACGACCAGCGGTCGATGACGGTGTGCATGGGGTTTTCCTCGCGGATCGATGGATGGGTCAGGCGGCGAACAGCGCATGCTCGAGCAGGGGTTGCAGCAGGGCTTCGGGTGGAACGGCCGCGTCGACGGCCAGCGCGGCCGCCAGCGCATCCGCCGGCGGTGCACGGCGGCACAACGCCTGGGCGAAGACGGCCTGGGCTGGCGTGATGGCGCGCATCGCCACCTGCGTCTGCTCGCGCCACAGCAGCACGGCTTGCGCCGCGGAGGGACCAGGCGCGACGGTGTCCGGCAGCAGTGCATGGCGCCACAGGTCCAGCACCGCCCAGTCCGAGCGCAGCACGCGCACGCTGGGACGCAGGCGCAGCGCGCCCTTCGCGTCGGCGAGCGCGGCAAGCAGGGCCGCGGGGTCGGCGGGTGCGGCGTCGGCAGCCAGCACAGCTTCCTGGCGCAGCCATTCCAGCCTTGCCACGTCGCCCAGCCACGGCCACGCGGCGGTCTCCGCCTGCGCCCCGATGAAATCGGCGAAGTCGGCGCCGTAGTCCTGCAGGTTGCCGCTGCAGCTGCCATACCAGGCGGCGTGGCGGGTGGCGAGACCGTCGAAGGCGTCCTCGCCCAGCAGGCGGCGTAGCGCCGGGTAGCCGGTGGCCAGCGCGTCGACATGGATGGCGTAGCCCGCGTGACGGTAGATCCGCAACCGTGCGGCGGGATCGATGCCGCGCGCGGTGATCCAGGCGTGCAGCGCAGGTGCTTCGCCGCCGGCTAGCACACTGGTGAAGGCGTGCTGCAGCTCACGCAGCGAGGGCGGCGCAGGCATCGAGATGCTCCGTGGCGAGCCGTGCCTCATCCTGCAGCACGGCGAAATCGGGCAGGTCCTGATCCCATTCGATCAGGGTGGGGCGCGCGCCTATGCGCGCCAGCACATGTGCGTACAGCGCCCATACCGCGGGGTCGATGCGACGGTTGTGCGAGTCGATCAGCAGCGGCCCGTCCGTGCCGTCCTGGCGCAGACCTTCCTTCCGCGTGAAGCCGGCCAGGTGCAGCTCGCCCACGGCGTCGGCGGGGATGCCGGCGAGATAGGCGTGCGCGTCGAAGCCATGGTTCACGCTGTTCACGTAGACGTTGTTGACGTCCAGGAGCAGGCCGCAGCCGCTGCGCGCGGCCAGCGCGGCGAGGAATTCCCATTCGGGCATGGTCGAATGGGCGAACTGCAGGTAGCTGGAGACGTTCTCCAGCAGCACGCGGCGACCCAGTGCCTCCTGCAGCTGGTCGACGTGCGCCGTCATCGCATCCAGCGCCTCCTCGGTGTAGGGCAGCGGCAGCAGGTCGTTGTAGTGGCGCCCGTCGATGGCGCCCCAGCACACGTGCTCGGACACCAGTGCGGGCTCGGCGTGGCGTACCAGCGCGCGCAACGCGGCAAGATGGCCGGCGTCCAAAGGCCCGGCCGAGCCCAGCGACAGGCCCACGCCGTGCAGGCTCACCGGGTAGTCGCGGCGCACCGCGTCGAGCAGCTCCCACGACGCACCGGGGTAAAAGAAGTTCTCGCTGTGCAGCTCGAAGAACGGCACGGCCGGCCGCTGCTCCAGCACGTGGGCGGCATGCGGCGGCCGCAGCCCGATCCCGACCGCGGTCGGGACCGGCTGCGCAAGCATGGCTTGCGGGGAGCCCACGGCTCAGCTCTTTTTCATGGCGTCGTGCGACATGGCGGCCATCGGCTGCAGCGAGCCGCCGTCGATCTTGGAGCACAGGCCCGCAGGCACCGCCACGAAACCCTGCGGATCGCGCGCCTTGCTGTCCTGGCCGGCACAGGAGTGGCCCGGTGTCTGGCAGTCGTTCTTCATCGCGGCGTTGATGCCGTAGCACTTCTCCATGTTCGAGTGGCCGGCCATCTTGTCGGCGGCGTGGGCGCTGGTGGCGGCGCCAAGCGCGCCGGCGGCGATGAGGCTGAGCAGGGCGGAGCTGAGGATGGTCTGGGCTTGCATGGGGTTCTCCCGTGGTTGCCGGAGGATTCCGGCTGCCACAGGTGACCCGGGCAGGCGGGATTTCCTTACAGCGGGATGGGCGCGGCAAAACCTGCGCAGGCGGTAAACTGCGCGCTCGCCGCTGCCGCGGCGCCCCGTTTCCGCTGAAAGGCTGTCCCATGCCGCAACTCTCCGTCGTCGTTCCCGTGTTCAACGAGCGCGACAACATCCCGCCGCTGCTTGCCGAGATCGCCGCCGCGCTGCGCGGCAAGGTCGACTATGAAGTGGTCTACGTGGACGATGATTCCACCGATGACAGCCGCGCCGTGCTCGATGCGCAGAAGGCGCAGCATCCCGAGCTGCGCGTGTTGCACCACGTCACCCGCAGCGGCCAAAGCACGGCGGTGTGGAACGGCGTGCGCGCCGCGCGCGGCACGTGGATCGCCACGCTGGACGGCGACGGCCAGAACGACCCGGCCGACATCCCCAGGCTGCTCGCCGCCCGCGACGGGGCAGCGCCCGAGGTGAGGCTGTTCGCCGGCTGGCGCACCACGCGGCGCGACAGCTTCAACAAGCGCATCTCTTCGAAGATCGCCAACGCGGTGCGCTCGCGCATGCTGCGGGACGCCACGCCCGACACGGGCTGCGGGCTGAAGCTGTTCGAGCGCGAGACTTTCCTGCGCCTGCCCTACTTCGACCACATGCACCGTTACCTGCCCGCGCTGGTGAAGCGCGCCGGCTTCCAGAGCACCAGCGTGCCGGTGGGCCATCGCCCGCGCACCGCGGGCGTCTCCAAGTACGGCATGCTCGACCGCCTGTGGGTGGGCCTCGCCGACCTGCGCGGCGTGGCGTGGCTGATGCGCCGGGGCAAGGTGACGAAGGTCGAGGAGCTCTGAGCCGGTTCTGATCCACGTCACGCCTGCGCCGCGGTGCAAGCGTATGCTGGAACGCATTCCCTGCGGGAGCTGCGTGCATGAGCATCGCCATGAAACGCGTCTACGAGCCGCCGGCGAAATCCGACGGCTACCGTGTGCTGATCGACCGCCTCTGGCCGCGCGGGCTGAAGAAGGACGATGTGCCGCTGGACCTGTGGGCCAAGGAGCTGGCGCCATCCACCGCGCTGCGCCAGTGGTTCGACCACGATCCCGCGCGCTGGGAGGGCTTCCGCCAGCGCTATGCCGGCGAGCTGGACAAGCGCGCTGAATACTGGCGGCCGCTGGCCGAGCGCGCCGCCAAACATGCCGTCACCCTGCTCTACGGCGCCCGCGACGAGGAGCACAACAACGCGGTGGTGGTGAAGGCCTACCTGGAAAACTGGCTGCGCAGCCACGGGCCGCGTTGACGGCTCATTGCTCTGGCGTGGCGGCCCGCGGCCAGCGCGCCAGGGACTCGCGCGCCTGGTTGCGCCCCAGTTCGATCAGTTCGCGGGCGCGGTAGAACTCGTAGGGATTGGCCATGTTGCGCGGCAGCTGGATCAGCAGGTCCGGCTCGTAGGCGGCCAGGCGCAGCCGCGACACGTTCGCCTGCATCAGGTCCATCGCCTGGGTAAGCAGTTCGAGCGCACCGGGTTCGCGCACCGCATCGCCGGCGCCACCGCGCGGCATCAGCCGGTCGATGAGGGTGCCGATGCGCTGGCGGTAGCCGGGCGCTTCCGCGGTCTCCCCGCCGGCACGCGGCGGCGCGGGTTCGGTGGCGGCGCCGTCCACGCTCACTGCGATGAGGTAGTCCGCTGGCTCGCGGATCAGCGGCGTCACCGGCACCGGGTTGAGCAGGGCGCCGTCCACCAGGCGGCGACCATCGATCTGATGCGGGCGGAACACGGTGGGGATCGCGATCGATGCGCGGATCGCGTCGAACAGCGGGCCGCGCGACAGCCACACCTCGCGTTCGCGGTCGATGTCGGTGGCCACCGCGGTGAACGCCAGCGGCAGCTCCTCGATCAACGCGTCGCCGATCAGCTCGCGCAGCGTGCCGATGATCTTCTCGCCCTTGATCAGGCCGCCGCCGGAGAACGTCCAGTCCACCAGCCGCAGCACGTCGAATCTGGCCAGCGCGCTGACCCAGTCGCGATAGACATCGAGCTTGCCCATCGCGTGGATGCCGCCGATCAGCGCGCCGATCGAACTGCCGGCGATTGCCGTGATGCGGTAGCCCTGCGCCTCCAGCTCCTCGATCACGCCGATGTGCGCCAGTCCCTTGGCCCCGCCCGCGCCCAGCGCCAGCGCCACGGTGGGCCGGCGCCGCATGCCGGCGGATTCGGGTGAAAGCGGTGTGTTCATCCGTGCATTCTGCCCCGGATCGCGGTGAATGCGCCGTGCGCGGTTTGCGCCTGCGCCGTCGTCGCGTAGCATGCGGGTGGAACCGCCACCAGGGTGAGACCGATGCAGACAGCACGCGGGGCGTCGTCGCCGACCGCAGCAGCCGGGGCCTGCTTATGAGCTGGCAGGCCTGGGCGGTGGTCGCCGTGATCGCGATCGCGATGGTGCTGTTCGCCAGCGAGAAACTGCGCATCGACCTGGTGGCGCTGCTGGTGCTCGCCGCGCTGGTCGTGCTGGGCATCGTCCGCCCGGACGAGGCGCTGTCCGGTTTCAGCAACGAGGCCACGGTAACGGTGGCGGCGATGTTCGCACTTTCCATCGGCATTGAGCGCTCCGGGGTGCTGGAGCCGCTGAGCCGGCTCTTGATGCGCATCCGCCGGCCCTGGCTGCTCACACTCACCCTGATGCTGGCGATCGCGCCGCTGGGCGCGTTCGTGAAGAACATCGCCCTGGTCGCCACCTTCCTGCCGCTGGCGCTGCGCGTCTGCCAGCGCACCGGCACCTCGCCGGCACGCGTGCTGATGCCGATGGCCTACGCCGCGCAGATGGGCGGCGTTTGCACCCTGATCGGCACCTCGTCCAACCTGCTCGCCGATTCGCTGGCGCAGAAGCACGGCCTGCCCGCCTTCGGCGTGTTCGAGTTCACCGGCATGGGCGTGCTGCTCGCAGTGGCCGGCATGATCTATCTGATGCTGGTGGGGCGCTGGCTGCTGCCGCGGCACATCGACGCCGACGAGATCGAGGAGGTGGAGATCGGCAAGTACGTCACCGAGTTGGCGCTCACCGAGCAGTCGCCGCTGGTGGGGCGGAGCATCGGCGAGGCGCAGCTGGGCGAGCGCTACGGCGTGTACCCGCTGGAGCTGCTGCGCGGCGAGCGGCGGATGTGGTCGCCGCGTTCGCAGCAGATGGAGGCCGGCGACGTGCTGCTGGTGCGCGGCGACTGGGAGAAGATCGAGGAATTCCAGCGTCGCGCCCACCTGCAGAACGTGCCGGAGAGCCGCTACGTGCGCGACGCCGACCACCCGCGCGTGCTCGCCGAGATCATGGTGGCGCCGGCCAGCCTCGCCGAGGGCCGGCGGCTGGCCGAGACCGACCTCGGCCGCCGCCCTGATGCGGTGGCGCTGGCGATCCACCGCCGTGGCCAGGTACTGCGCGACAAGCTCAGCGACGTCAGCCTCGCGGTGGGCGACGTGCTGCTGGTGCTGGTGGACGAAGGCAGCATGCCGCAGCTGCGCGGCGACGACGCCTTCATCGTGCTCAGCGAGCGCGACGACGTGCGGCGCATGTCGCGCAAGGCGATCGTGGCGGCGGCGATCATGGCCGCGGTGGTGGTGGTCTCCGGGCTGCGCTGGTTGCCGATCCCGGTGGCGGCGATCTGCGGCGCGGCGGCGATGGCGCTTACCGGCTGCTTCGGCCGCAAGGACGTCTACGAAGGCATGGACTGGAAGATCATCGTGCTGCTCGGCGCGATCCTGCCGCTGGGCACCGCCATCGAGAAGACTGGCCTGTCGCAGGAGGTGGTGCACGCCGGGCTCGGCCTGGTGGGCAACCACGGCCCGCTTGCCGCGCTGCTGATGGTCTACCTGCTCACCGCCCTGCTCACCGAGCTGATGGGCCACAACCCCTCGGTGGTGCTGATGGTGGGCATCGCCGCCAGCGTGGCGCACGCCGTGCACGCCGACCCCCGCCCCTTCGTGGTGGCGGTGGCCTTCGCCGCCGCCACCTCGTTCGCCACGCCGGTGGGCTATCCCACCAACACCATGGTGTATTACGCCGGCGGCTACCGCTTCACCGACTTCATGAAGGTGGGCATCCCGCTGATCGCACTGTTCTGCGCGCTGTCGATGTGGCTGATCCCGAAGTTCTGGCCGTTTCATCCCGGCTAAACCCTTCGGCCGGGGCGGAATGGCGCCGGCAGGCCGCTATTTCGCCTCGCTCTTGATCGCGTGTCCGCCGAACTCGTTGCGCATCGCGGCGAGCAGCTTGTCTGAGAACGAATCGCTGTCGCGCGAGCGCAGGCGTTCGATCAGCGAGGCGGTGATGATGGGAGCGGGCACGTCGAGGTCGATCGCCTCGTCCACGGTCCAGCGGCCCTCGCCGGAATCGACCACGTAAGGGGCGACACCGTCCATCGTGGGGTTCTTGCCCAGCGCGTCGGTGGTGAGGTCGAGCAGCCAGGAGCGCACCACGCTGCCGTAGCGCCAGATCTCGCCGATCTGGTGCAGGTCGAGGCCGAACTCCTTCTTGTGGCCGAGGATGGAGAAGCCCTCGGCGTAGGCCTGCATCAGGCCGTATTCGATGCCGTTGTGGACCATCTTGGTGAAATGGCCGGAGCCCACCGGGCCGACGCGGCCCCAGCCCTTGTCCGCGGCGGGCGCCAGTGTCTCGAAGATGGGCCTGAGTGCCTCGACGGCTTGCTCGTCGCCGCCCACCATCATGCTGTAGCCCTCCTTGAGGCCCCAGACGCCGCCGCTGGTGCCGGAGTCCACGTAGTGCAAGCCGTGCCCGGCGTAGAGCGCGGCGCGGCGCAGCGTGTCCTTGTAGTTGGAATTGCCGCCGTCGACCACCGTGTCGCCCTTGGTGAGCAGGGGCAAGAGCGCGTTGACGGTGTCGTCGGTGATCTTGCCCGAAGGCACCATCAGCCACAGCACGCGCGGCGCGGGCAACGCCTGTACCAGCGCGGCCAGCGATTCGGCGCCGGCGATGCCCTTGTCCGCCACCGCCTTGCGCGCGTCGGCGCTGGGGTCGTATCCGGTGATCTTGTGGCCGCCCTGCACCAGCCGCTCCGCCATGTAGGCGCCCATCTTGCCCAGCCCGACCATGCCCAGTTCCATCGCATTGCTCCGCTTGATTGAAAGGATGTGGATGGCGCGATGCGCGCCCGCCACGGGATTTCAGGACCGCCTGCCCTGCGCGTCCAGCCAGCCGCCGGTGAAGCCGGCCGCGCGCAGGCCGTCCACGATATACCGGCAGCCGTGCAGCAGCTTCCACAGCAGGCCGCTGCGCTGGTTCTCGATCATCAGCAGGATCGGCCCGGTATTGATGCCGAAGAAGTAGGGCGAGATCCAGCCGCAGGCGTTGGCGCCGCCCCAGGTGGCGTTGAAGCTGGCTTCGAAGCCGTAGGGGTGGCGGTCGTGCAGCGCCAGCGTATGGATGAAGTGGTGCAGCGTGGGCAGCACGATCTCCGGCGCGAACGGCAGTGCGGCCGCCACCGCCCACGGCGACAACGTACCGTCGTCGATGCCCCACGGCGCGCCGCGGCCCAAGTAGCCGTGGAACTGGCGTTCGACGCCGTCGATGCTGCGCGTTGCTTCGCCGGGCCCGTCGCTGGCGGTGATGCCCCAGCAATCGCCCGCGTAGCCCTTGAAGCCCAGCGGATTGTCGATCGCGTAGCGCTGCTGTACCAGGCAGGCGCGACGGCTGTTCTCGAAGTAGTCGATGCCCTTGTCGCGCATGAACGCGTCGCGTATGCCGAGGAAATCGATCCACACGTGCGACAGCTGGTGGGTGAACAGCGGTCCGCAATAGAGGTAGTCGACGTCATAGGCGTGCTTCCACTCGTAGGTGGATGCCCAGGCCGCGAACGCGCTGGGCGGCAGTGCGTGGTCGGGTGAACCCAGCGCCAGCGTGTACAGCACCAGGCCCTCGTCGTAGCCCTGCCACCGGTGCGGGATGAAGCCGCTCTCCGGCCGCCAGCCGTGGCCGATGGTGCCGTCGGCAGCCTGCGCCCAGGCCCAATCCGCGCGTCGATACAGCAGCTCGGCCAGTTCGCGGATCTCGCGCTGCTCCGGCGTGTCGGCGCTGAAGTACGCCGCCGCGGTGAGCATGCCGGCGAACAGGAAGGCGCTGTCCACCGTGGACAGCTCGCACTGCCAGGCACGCTTGCCGGTCCGCATGTCGAGGAAGTGGTAGTAGAAGCCGCGGTAGCCGGTGGCGTCGGGCGCCTCGCCCTGCACGCTGTCGCGGAAGAAGCGCAGCGTGGCCAGCGTGCGCGCGATCGCGCTGCGCTCATCGAGCAGGCCGCGCTCCACCGCCACCGGATACGCGCTGAGCGCCATGCCGGTGGCCGCGATGCTGGCGGGCCAGTCGGGTGCGGTCTTGTCCGCCACCATGCCGTTGTGCGGATTCGTCTCGTACTGGAAATACGCCCAGGCCTTGTTCTGCAGGTGTTGCAGTTGCGGACCGGACTCAAGAGGGGGATGCAGAACGGTGGTGGTCATGCGGGCACATGGCGGAATGTTCGCCGGCCAGCGTGCCGTTCGTGCTGCATTGACGCCGTGAATGCGCAAGGGCCCGCATGCTCGATGCTTCCCCGCACGAAATCCCGCCGATGACCGTCTCCACCGCCACGCCGCGACACTGTCTGCTTTCCAATGGCCATGCCACCGTGATGCTCGATCGCCAAGGCGCCGGCTTCAGCCGCTGGCACGACCTCGCGATCACACGCTGGCGCGAGGATCCCACGATCGACGCCTGGGGCAGCTGGCTGCTGCTGCGCGACGAGGACAGCGGCGAGATGTGGTCGCCCACGCGGCAACCGTTCGGCCACGACGCGCCCGACGACGCCGTGCGGTTCGAGCCCGGTCGCGCCACGTTCCGGCGTCGCCATCTCAGCCTGCATTCCACGCTGGAGGTGGCGGTGGCGGCGGATGCCGACGTGGAACTGCGGCGGCTCACTTTGGGCAACCACGGTGACCGCACACGGCGCCTCTCGATCACCAGCTACGCCGAACTGGTGCTGGGTCCGGCCGCCGCGGACGACGCGCATCCCGCGTTTTCCAAGATGTTCGTGACGACCGGATGGGAGGCGGACCTGCGCCTGCTGCTCGCTACCCGGCGCAAGCGTTCGGACGACGAGGCCACGATCTGGGCCGCGCAGGCCTTGCGTGTCCATGGCGCCGAAGCCGGCATGCCGGAATTCGAGACCGATCGCATGGCCTTCCTCGGCCGTGGCCGCACGTTGCGTCATGCGCAGGCGCTGCAGGCGGGGGCCGCGCTGGGCGGCGGCAAGGGCAGCGTGCTCGACCCGGTGTTCGCGCAGCGGCGTCATTTCACGCTGGCCCCGGACAGCGAAGTCACCGTGCTGCTATGGACGTGGCTGGCCGACAGCCGCGACAGCGTGCGGGCGCTCGCCGCGCAGTCAGGGGATGCCGATGCGGGCGCCGCGACGCGGCTGTTCGACGGCGCAATGCAGCAGGCGCAGGCGCGCTTGCACGAGTTCGGCATCGACGATGCGGAGGCTAACCGCGCTGCACGCTGGCTGGATGCGCTCCTGGTCAACGACGCCGCGCAACGCGCCGCGCCGGAGGACATCGCGCGCGGCCGCGGTGGTGCGCCCACGCTGTGGGCGACAGGTATTTCGGGTGACCGCCCGATCGCGCTGCTGCGGTTGCACGGCGAGGATGAGCTGCCGCGCGCGCAGGAGCTGTTGCGCGCACAGCAGCTATGGCGCGCGCAACGTTTCGCGATGGATGTGGTGCTGCTCGATGCAGCCAGCGCCACGTTGCAGGCTGCGTTGGCTCCGCTGGTGAAGGCGCAGCAGGAGCGGCTGAAGGCGGGCGAGGGCTTGCCCAAGGCCGAGCTGTTCGCGCTGCAGGAGGGCGCGCTCGGCGAGGAGCTGCGCGATGGCCTGCGGTGCGCGGCGCGGGTGGTGCTGGATTCCGAGTCCCCGCCACGCCGTGCAGCCGCGGTGGCCACCACGGCAGCTCCGCCGGCGTTGCGCGCGACTGTGCCCGCAGCGGACGTCTTGGTGCCCGCGGCGCCGGAATACCCGAACGGCTGGGGTGGCTTCGTGGAACAGGGCCGCGCCTACCGCATCGAACTGGCCGAGGGCCGCAGCACGCCGCAGCCCTGGGTGAACGTGATCGCCAACCCCGCGTTCGGCTTCCTGGTGTCGGCGGAGGGCGGCGGTTACGCGTGGTCGATCAACAGCCAGCAGAACCCGCTCACGCCCTGGCCCAACGATCCGGTGAGCGGCCGTCCGCACGAGGTGCTGTACCTGCGCGACGCGGACAACGGCGCGCTGTGGAGCGCCACGGCGGCGCCGATCCGCGTGGCCGGCGCGAACTACGCCACCACCCACGGCAAGGGCTGGAGCCGCTTCGAGACCGGCGCCCATGGCATCGCGCTGGAACTCCTGCAATGCGTGCCGGTGGACGACACGCTGAAGCTGGCGCGGCTGCGCCTGGCCAACCGTTCCACGCGCACGCGGCGCCTCTCGCTCACCGCCTACGTGGAATGGGCGCTGGGTCCGATCGGTTCCGTCCCCGCGCCCTTCGTGCAGACCGCGCGCGACGAAAAAACCGGCGCACTGTTCGCGCGCAACCGCTGGCGGGCGGACTTCGGCGACCACGTGGCGTTCGCCGACCTCGGTGGCGCCCAGCAGTCGATGAGCGGCGACCGTGCGGCCTTCCTCGGCCCGCTGGGCGCGCCGGACCGCCCGGCCGCGTTGCATGGCGATGCGCCGCTGGCCGGCCGCTTCGGCGCCGGGCTCGACCCCTGCGGCGCGCTGCAGCTGCGCATCGAACTGCCGCCGCATACCGGACTCGAATTGCGCTGGCTGCTGGGCGACGCGGCCGACGAAGCCGGTGCGCAGGCACTGGTGGCCAAGTACCGCGCCATCGACATCGAGGCGGTGCTGGCCGCGGTCGCCGCGCAGTGGAACGGCCTGCTCGATGCGGTGCAGGTACGCACGCCCGACCGCGCGCTGGACCTCATGCTCAATGACTGGCTGCTCTACCAGGTCACCGCCTGCCGGCTGTGGGGGCGTACCGCCTACTACCAGGCCAGCGGCGCCTGGGGTTTCCGCGACCAGCTGCAGGACGTGATGGCGTTGTGCGTGAGCCGTCCCGACCTTGCGCGCGACCACCTGCTGCGCGCGGCTGGCCGCCAGTTCGCCGAGGGCGACGTGCAGCACTGGTGGCTGCCGCCGAACGGGCAGGGCATCCGCACCCGCATCAGCGACGACCGCGTGTGGCTGGCGCATGTCGCCGCGCACTACGCCACCGTCACCGGCGACGCCGCGGTGCTGGACGAGGCCTTGCCCTTCCTCACCGGACAGTCGGTTCCCGACGGCGCCACCGACGCCTATTTCCAGCCCGGCGCCTCGGACGAAAAGGCCAGCCTGCACGAGCACTGCGCCCGCGCGCTGGACAGCGCGCTCACCCGCGGCGCGCACGGCCTGCCGCTGATGGGCACGGGCGACTGGAACGACGGCATGAATGCGGTGGGCGCGGGCGGCCGCGGCGAGAGCAGCTGGATGGGCTGGTTCCTGATCCGCAGCATCGAGGCGTACGCCCCGCTGGCCGAGGCACGCGGCGATGGCACGCGGGCACAGCGCTGGCGCGACTACGCCCGGGCCATGCGCGCCGCGCTGGAACAGGCCTGGGACGGTGCATGGTACCGGCGCGGCTACTACGACGACGGCACGCCACTGGGCTCGGCGCAGGGCGACGCATGCCGCATCGATACCCTCGCCCAGTCGTGGAGCGTGCTGGCGGACGCCGCCGATCCGTCGCACGCGGCGCAGGCGATGGCGTCGAACGAGCGGGAGCTGGTCGACCACGAACACCGGCTGTCGCGCCTGTTCACCCCGCCGTTCGACAACCCGAGGGAGAATCCGGGCTACATCAAGGGGTATCCGCCCGGCGTGCGCGAGAACGGTGGCCAGTACACCCACGGCGCAGTCTGGTCGATCTTCGCCTGGGCCGCGCTGGGCGACGGCGACCGCGCAGCCGAACTGTTCGGATTCTTCAACCCGATTCGCCACAGCGGGGATGCCGACGCGGCGGCGCGCTACCGGGTCGAACCCTATGTTTCCTGCGCCGACGTGTACTCCATGGGCGGACTGGCTGGCCGCGGCGGCTGGACCTGGTACACCGGCTCGGCCGCCTGGTTGTACCGCGCGGGACTGGAAGCCATCCTGGGTTTCCGCAAGCAGGGCGACGCGTTGGGGATCGACCCGTGCATACCGAAGGCATGGCCTGGCTTCGAACTCGACTACCTGCATCGCGGCAGGCAGCACTGCACCCGCTACGCGATCCGCGTGGAGAACCCGCACGGTGTTTGCCGCGGCGTGACCGGGGTGGAACTGGATGGCAAGCCGTTGCCCGTGGGCGAAGCCATCGCACTGGCCGACGACGGGGGCGAGCACGCGCTGCGCGTGGTGCTGGGCCAAGGATAGGAGCGCACCCTGTGCGCGAATGCTTCTGGCTTTGATCGAGCATCAGGGCCATCGCGCACAGGGTGCGCTCCTACGGCCATGTCCCGGATACGGGGCGAGTCAGGCGTGGTTGCCGCGGTCGTAGGGGCTGGGCCGGTCGTGCGCCGACCAGCGCTTGTACTGCCACTGGTACTGGGTGAAGGCCAGATCGACGCAGGCCTCGACGCCGCGGTTGAGCGCGGTGCAGGCGGTACGGAGGTCGGCCTCGGCCAGTCCATCCGGCGCGGGCAGGATGTGTATGCGGTAACCCGCGCCGCGCGGCAGCCGTTCGGCAAAGGCGTACAGCACCACGGCACCGGTGCGCGCGGCCAGGCGCGGCAGCAGCACCATGGTCAGCGCGTCGCGGCCGAAGAACGGCGCGAACTCGCCCTCGCCGGCGCGCGGCTTCTGGTCGGGCAGGATGCCGACCGTGCCGCCCGCGGCGAGCCGCTTGTACAGCGTGCGCACGCCTGCGCCCTCGGCGCGCACCTGTTCGGGCGCCAGCGCACCGCGCACCTTGCGCAGCAAGCCCTCCACCGCGGCGATGCGCGGCGGCCGGTACAGGATCGCCATCGGCGTCTTGCGGCACAGCCAGTAGTTCAGCAGTTCCCAGCAGCCCAGATGCGGTGCCGCGATGATCACCCCCCGGCCCGCGGCCAGCGCAGCGTCGAGCAGCGGCTCGCCGCGCACCTCGCGCACCAGCTGCAGCGCGCGTTCGGCGCCGCTGCCCCAGATCTTGATGATCTCGGTGGCCGATTTGCCGCTTTCGGCTAGCGTCTCGCGCACCAGCGCGGCGCGGGTGTCCGCGTCTGCTCCAGGCCGCGCGATTGCCACGTTCACCGCCACGTGGTGCGCGGTCCGGGTGTGCCGCCACAGCGCGAGGCGGCCCAGCAGCGCGCCGGCGGCCTGCAGTGTGCGCAGCGGGAGCAGGGCCAGCAGACGCAGCAGAAGGTAGGCGAGGTACATGTCGGCGCGCATCCGCAAAGTGTACGGGATGGATGCGCTTCCACCGGCCGCGCGGCGCGCTTATGCTGGCCGCCCCGTCCGCCGCCGAGTCGCCATGATCGCCCTGATCCAGCGTGTGCTCTCCGCCCGTGTCGAGGTCGCCGGCGAAACCGTGGGAGCGATCGGCGCCGGCCTGCTGGCCCTGGTGGCGGTGGAGCCGCGGGACGGCGAGCCGCAGGCGCGGCGCATGCTGGAGCGCCTGCTCGGCTACCGGGTGTTCACCGACGAGGCCGGCAAGATGAACCGCTCGCTCGCTGACACCGGCGGCGGCCTGCTGCTGGTGAGCCAGTTCACGCTGGCGGCCGACACCCGCTCCGGCATGCGTCCCAGCTTCACCGGCGCCGCGCCGCCCGAGCATGGCCGGCGCTGGTTCGAGCGGCTGCTGGAACTGGCCCGCGCCGCATATCCGGCAGTGGAAACCGGGCGCTTCGGCGCCCATATGGTGGTCAGTCTGGTCAACGACGGGCCGGTGACGTTCCGGCTCGACACGGGCTGAACGTCAGCTCTGTGAGTTGTCCCGCAAGCCCTCGATCTGGCGCGATTTTTGCTGTCGGCTTCGACGAGGTTTCCACCTTGAAAACTGGTCAAAAAAGCAACACATCGCTATAATGTCCGGTTCTTGAACCCTGCGGCGGTCGGTGAATGAACAACAAAGTCCACGAGCAACAGTCCGAAATCAAGGCGCTCATCGCCAAGGGTTTGGAGCAGGGTTACCTCACCTACGCCGAGATCAACGATCACCTGCCCGACGACATCGTCGACGCGGAGCAGATCGAAGACATCATGGCGGTGCTCAAGGGCGTCGGCATCGAGGTGCACGACGCCGCGCCGGACGCCGACCCGCTGGCCGACAACGCGCCCGGCGCGACCGGCGACGACGAGGCCGCCGCCGAGGAAGCGGTCGCCCTGCTCTCCGCCGTGGACGCCGAGGTGGGCCGCACCACCGACCCGGTGCGCATGTACATGCGCGAGATGGGCACGGTCGAGCTGCTCACCCGCGAGGGCGAGATCGCGATCGCCAAGCGCATCGAGGAAGGCCTGGCCCAGGTGCAGCAGGCGCTGGCCAGCTTCCCGCTGACTATCGAGCTGCTGCTGGAGGAGTACGACCAGCACCTGGACGGCAAGCGTCGCCTGTCCGAGATCCTCGCCGGTTTCCTCGACCTGGAAGCCGCCGCCGACGCCGCGCGCATCGAGGCCGAGGAGGCTGCCGCTGCCGCCGCCGAGAACGGCGAGGAGGGCGAAGGCGACGAGGAAGACGAGGAAGCTGATTCCGAGGACGAGGAGGCCGTGGCCAGCGGTCCCGATCCGGAGGAGGTCAAGCGCCGCATGGAATTGCTGCGCGACCACTACGCCAAGTTCCAGAAGGCCGCCGCCAAGGCCGCCGGCATCACCGACAAAAAAATCGTCAAGCTGCGCGACCAGATGGCCGAGGAGTTCCTCAAGCTCAAGCTGCCCAGCGCACTGATCGACGGCTTCGTGCGCAAGCTGCGCGAGGTGGTGGGCGACATTCGCCATCATGAGCGCGTGCTGATGGAGATTTTCGTCAAGCAGGTGAAGATGCCCAAGGCCGAGTTCCTGAAGACCTTCCCCAGCAACGAGGGCAACCCCGAGTGGGCCGCCGAGCTTAGTCGCAAGCGTCAGAAGTGGTCGCCCAACATCAAGACCCACCGCGAGGCGATCGACGCCGAGCAGGAGAAGCTTGCCGCGATCGAGCACAAGCTGTTCCTGCCGCTCACCGACATCAAGGAAATCAACCGCGCCATGGCCAGCGGCGAGGCCAAGGCCCGCCGCGCCAAGAAGGAAATGGTCGAGGCCAACCTGCGCCTGGTCATCTCCATCGCCAAGAAGTACACCAACCGCGGCCTGCAGTTCCTCGACCTGATCCAGGAAGGCAACATCGGCCTGATGAAGGCGGTGGACAAGTTCGAATACCGACGCGGCTACAAGTTCTCGACCTACGCCACCTGGTGGATCCGCCAGGCGATTACCCGCTCGATCGCCGACCAGGCGCGCACCATCCGCATCCCGGTGCACATGATCGAGACGATCAACAAGCTCAACCGCATTTCCCGCCAGATGCTCCAGCAGTATGGCCGCGAGGCTACGCCGGAGGAGCTGGCCAAGGAAATGGACATGCCCGAGGACAAGATCCGCAAGGTGCTGAAGATCGCCAAGGAGCCGATCTCCATGGAAACCCCGATCGGCGACGACGAGGATTCTCACCTCGGCGACTTCATCGAGGACAGCAACGCCAGCTCGCCGATCGACTCGGCCACCGAGACCGGCCTGATGGAAACCGTGCGCGACGTGCTCGCCGGGCTCACCCCGCGGGAAGCCAAGGTGCTGCGCATGCGCTTCGGCATCGACATGAACACCGACCACACCCTGGAAGAGGTCGGCAAGCAGTTCGACGTCACCCGCGAGCGCATCCGCCAGATCGAGGCCAAGGCGCTGCGCAAGCTGCGCCATCCCAGCCGCTCCGAACAGCTGCGTTCCTTCCTCGACGTGGATTGACCGCCCGCCCTTCCCCGCCGCCTCGGGCGGGGGCCGGCGCAGGACACGACAACGGCCGCGCAAGCGGCCGTTGTCGCATGCGGCGACCGGTACCGCCTCGGCACGTGGCGCGCACGGCTCAGAAATGCCACAGTTTCGGCGGCTAGCATCACGCACGTCTGCCCCGGCCTCGCGGCCGGCAGACGGGACCGCCGGGCCGGGCCCGCCGCACAGGCTCCGGACGGCGCAAGGCCACCCAAACGCAAGCCCGGGAGCGCGCAAGTCATGACACCGATGTCGTCCATCGCAGCCACGCCAACGACGGCGATCCGCTACGACCGCACCACGATCGCCCTGCACTGGCTCACCGCCCTGCTGGTGCTCGTGCTTTTTGCGCTGGCCATGCTCTGGGACTTCGTGCCCCGCGACGTGCGCAAGCAGATGCAGTCCCTGCACATCTCGCTGGGCATCGCGCTCGCCGCCGTGCTGGTGGTCCGGCTGGCGTGGCGTGCCACCCGCGGCCGGCGGCTGCCGCTTGCCGTCGGGGGCCTGCAGGGCAAGGCGGCCAAGGCCATGCACTACGTGCTCTACCTGCTGCTGGCGGCGCAGGTGGTCCTCGGTTTCGCCTGGCGATGGGCGCAGGCCGAGACCTTCCAGTTCTTCGGCCTGTTCCCGCTGCGCTTCGCCACCGTCAGCAACAGGCCGCTGTCGCACACCCTCGGCGACCTGCACGACGTCATCGGCTGGACCATCGTGATTCTCGCCGGCCTCCACGCCGCGGTGGCGCTGGCGCACCACTACGTCCTCAAGGACGGCGTGCTGCAGCGGATGACAGGCGGCGGCCGGCCATGAGCCGCCTGCATCTGGAGTCGCATCGGGCGAGCCGGGCCGGCTGGCTGCGTGCGGCGGTGCTGGGCGCGAACGACGGCATCATCTCCACCGCCAGCCTGGTCCTCGGCATGGCCTCCGCGGCATCGGGCAAGCATGCGGTGCTGCTCGCCGGCGTGGCGGGGTGGATCGCCGGTGCCATGTCGATGGCGGCGGGAGAGTACGTGTCGGTGAGCTCGCAGTCGGACACCGAGCATGCCGACCTGGCGCGCGAGCGCCGCGAGCTGGCGGAAGATCCGGAGTCGGAAGCGAGGGAGCTGGCCCAGATCTACGTGACGCGCGGGCTGACGAAGGAGCTGGCGAGGCAGGTGGCGCAACAGCTCATGGCGCACGACGCCCTCAGCGCCCATGCGCGGGACGAGCTGGGTATTTCCGAGTTCACGGCCGCCCGCCCGGTGCAGGCCGCGTTGACCTCGGCGGCGACCTTTTCCGTCGGCGCCGCCGCGCCGCTGCTGCTGGTGCTGGCCGCGCCGGATGGTGGGCTGGTGCCCGCCGTGGCGGCGGGTTCGATCCTGTGCCTTGCGCTGCTCGGCGTGGCCGGTGCCAGGACCGGCGGCGCCAAGGCGCTGAGACCGGCAGTGCGCGTCGTGCTGTGGGGGGTCTTTGCCATGGCGCTGACCGCAGGCATCGGCATGCTGGCCGGCAAGGTCCTGTAGCGAGGTTCGCCAGGCAGCGGCTGGCGCCGGACGCACCGTCGGACGGCGCCACTCCAGCGGCCACCGGCAGCGCTGCTCCATTCCCGGCGCACTCCCGGCTCCCGCAAGCGGAAGGGGTAAAACGGCCGCCGCCCAGGCAGGCGGCAGCCGTCGTTTGCGTGCCCGTTCAGCCCATGTCGTAGAAGAACTGCTCGCTGGCCACCTTGCCGTCGCGTACCCGGTACACGGCGATTTCCGCCATCTGCACGCGTCCGCGACCCTTGAAGGTGACGTCCATCGCCATCGCCACGCTGAACCAGTCACCCGCGACCACCGGATCGCTCACGCTGTTTGCGTGCACCTCCTCCACCATCGCGGCGAACTGGCGCCCCTTCTCGTAGATCGCCTCCAGTCCCTTTGCGTCGCCCAGCGCGCCTGCGGGCAGGCCGGGCATCTCGATGCTCACCGCGTCCGGCGCATACAGCTCCCGCTGCGCCTGCTCGTATTCGCCCTTGCGGCACAGTTCGACCAGTCGCTTCGCCACGGCTTCGGTGTTCATGCGGGTTCTCCAGGGACGGGGTGCCCAGCTTATGCCAGTCAGCTGACAACATATTGTCAGCAGCCTTTCCTGCGCAGCGGTTCAGGCGGCGACCGGCGCATGGCGCATGTAGCCGGCCGTCTGGTTGCGCAAGGCTGCCTGGAAGGCCGGCCGCGCCTCGCAGCGCTGGAGGTAGGCGTCGAGCGGCGGGAGCTCCGCCACCAGCCCGGTATGCCGCACGAACCGCAGCACGGTCGCCATCAGGATGTCGGCCGCCGTGAAGCGGCCCAGCAGATACTCGCGGCCGTCGAGCCAGCCGGAAAGCGCCGTCAGCCGGGCCCTGGCCTCCTCGACCGCCCCCGGGCGCCGCAACGCCGCCCATGCCTCGCCGCCGTGCAGTTGATCGAGCACGAACAGGTTCCACAGTGGTGGCTCGACGGTGTTGAGCGCGGTGAACATCCAGGACAGCGTCTCGATGCGCAGATCCGCAGGTATCAGTGCCTCGCATTGCTCGGCGAGGGCGCAGAGGACGGCGCCCGATTCGATCAGGGTCGTGCCATCGACCTCGACCGCGGGTACCAAGCCGAAGGGATGCTTGCGCCGATAGGCCTCGGAGTTTCGCTCCGCAGGGTCGATCCAGCGGCTGTCATAGGCGAGTCCCGCCTCTTCGAACGCCCACCGCACGCGCAGGTCGCGCACCAGACCCTGGGCGAAAGGGGGCACCCAGCTGAAGCCCCACACCGCGATATTCTTCATGTCGTCACTCCTAACGTTGGTGTCGTGCCAGGCCGGTTCTGCGGCGCTGGTCTGCTACTCGTGGGCTAGACTGCGGCCGGGCCGTCGGGGGGTGAGAGTGACAAGCGTGGCGGGATTCGAAACGCGCGGCAGGGCCTGCCCGTCCCGATGGACCCGCTGATCGTCGTCGCGGCCCGTGCGCTGGCGGCCGGCGATCCGCTGGGCGCGCTGAGCCGGGTCGCCCTGCGCGAGGACGCCGCGGCACTGGCCTTGCGCGGCATCGCGATGGCACAGCTCGGCGAATTCGTCCGCGCCAGGGAGTTGCTGCGTCGCGCGGCAGGCGCATTCGGCCCGAAGGAGGCCGTGGCTCGTGCCCGCTGCGTGGTGGCCGAGGCCGAGGTGGCGCTGGCCTCGCGCGAACTGGGCTGGCCGGCCCGCGCGCTGGAAGCGGCGCAAGCCGTGCTCGAGGCACACGGCGACGGGGCCAACGCCGCGCATGCGCGCTACCTGGGCATCCGCCACCTGCTCCTGCTCGGGCGTATCGACCAGGCCGCCGGCGCGCTCGCCCGGCTCGATCCCCTGCGCAGTCCGGCGCCGCTGCAGGCCATCCACGAACTGCTGCGGGCGGGGATCGCCATGCGGCGCGTGCAGGCGCGTGCTGCGGATGCCGCGCTCGGGCGCGCCGGGGCAGCGGCGCGACGCAGCGGCATTCCCGCGTTGATGGCGGAGGTCGAAAGCGCGGCGCGCATCCTGGCCGCGCCGGCGGCGCGACGGATCGGGCACGGAGCCGAACAGGCATTGCAGCTGCACCAGGTGGAAGCCCTGCTGGCCTCCGCCGCGCTGGTGGTCGACGCCTGCCGGCATGCCGTGCATGCAGGTGGCGTGACCGTTCCGCTCGCCACCCGGCCGGTGCTGTTCGCGCTGGCGCGCGCGCTGGGCGAGGCCTGGCCGCAGGACGTACCGCGCGAGGTGCTGATCCGGCAGGCCTTCCGCACCCGCTACGCCGACGAGACGCACCGCGCGCGGCTGCGCGTCGAGATCGGACGGCTGCGCGCCCTGCTGCGCGCCGTGGCCGAGATCCGCGCAACGAAGCGCGGCTTCACGCTGCTGCCGCGCCATGCGCCCGAGGTGGTGGTGCTGGCGCGGCCGGTGGAAGAGGCCCACGCGGGGGTGCTGGCCCTGCTCGCCGACGGCGAGGCCTGGTCCAGCTCGGCACTGGCCCTGGCGCTCGGCGCCAGCCAGCGCAGCGTGCAGCGTGCGCTCGACGCGCTGGCGGCGGCGGACAAGGTGCAGCCGCTGGGACGCGGCCGGGCCCGCCGCTGGAGCACGCCGCCGATGCCGGGATACGCGACAGTGCTGTTACTTCCCGCGCCGCTGCCGGGCCACTAGGATCCGCCCATGAAACGATCGAACGCCGACATCGTCCGCGAGTACGGCCCTTTTGCGGGCGTCGACAAGGTGGGCGGGGTGAGCTGGGATGGCCATGACGTCTGGCTCGCCACCGGCGACCACCTGCACGCGCTGGATCCGGCCAGCGGAGCCACCCGGCGCACGCTGGAGGTGGCCGCCCAGGCCGGCACGGCGTTCGACGGCCACCACCTGTACCAGATCGCCGGCGAGCGCATCCTGCGCATCGATCCCGAGACCGGCAGCGTGCTGGACAGCATCCCGGCGCCGGAGGGCGGCGGCAATGCGGGGCTGGCCTGGGCCGAAGGCGCGCTGTGGGTGGGCCAGTACCGCCAGCGCCGGATCCACCAGGTCGACCCGCAGACGGGTGCGATCCTGCGCACGATCGAATCCAGCCGCTACGTCACCGGCGTCACCTGGGTCGAGCGCGAGCTGTGGCATGGCACCTGGGAGGACGGCGTCAGCGAGCTGCGCCGCGTCGACGTCGACACCGGCGAGGTGCTGGAGAGCGTGGCGATGCCGCCCGGGATGATCGTGTCGGGCCTGGAGTCCGACGGCGGCGACCTGTTCTACTGCGGTGGCGGCAGCAGCGGCACGCTGCGCGTGGTGCGCCGGCCCAGTTGAGGCACAGGCTTCGGCGGCCGCTCCGCCGCCGCAGCTGAGAGGCCTTCGGCGTGGTCGCGGCTCCCCGCGTGGGCGTGGGCTGATCGCCACCCGCCTGCAGCGCTTCTTTCAACGGCCCCGTATGCGGTCGTTGTCTTTTCTCGAAGCACGACTTGCCATCGCCATCTCGGGGTGATGTTCTTCCGCGTGGCAGTTGGCGCACAGCAGGATGCATTTGGCCAATTCGTCCTCGATCTCGGCCATGCTCCGGTTCGAGAGCGCCCGCAAGTCGAGGTTGAACGATTTCTGCGATGGATTGCGATGGTGCCAGGCCAACGCCGCCAGATTCGCACGATAGCCACACCGCGCGCAGCACCCGCCGGCTGCTTCCGTCAGTTGCCGCTTGCGCAGCAGCCCACGCGATTGCCGGCTGGAATAGCTCTGGTGCCGATCGTTGGTATCGCGGTTCTTGCAGGCCCTGGAGCAGAATCGTCGCTGCCTGCCCGCCAAGGTCGCGCCGCACACTACGCAAGCAAGTTTGGATTTCATCCGAAAAGAGTAATCCAAAGTGTGCGCACGGCGTGGCTTTGCCTGCGGGCGTTGCTACCATGTGCGAACGGGCCTATAGCTCAACGGTTAGAGCAGGGGACTCATCGAAAGGTGCCGCCACGCAGGAATGCGTGGACGGGAACGGGATGAATTCAGGGAAACCTCAGCGGCGCGCATGCGGCCGGTGGCAACCCTGAGCCAAGCCGCCGGTACACCGGCGGAAGGTGCAGAGACTACCTGAGGGCTTCAGCGCCCTTCATCACAGGCTAGAGCGTCCCGCACCCCAGCCGCACGAAGCAGCGCAGCGTGCGGCGGGTGAAGAGATAGTCCGCGCCGAAGGGAAACCCTCGGGTCACGCGAATCCCTTGGTTCCAGGTTCGAATCCTGGTGGGCCCACCAAACGGTTGATCAGCTGCTGGGCAGTGCGCGGTTAGCCATAGTTTGGCCGCTTTGGCCAAACTATGAGATGCGATCGCAAAATTTGGCCACCTTGGCCGATTCGCTACGGCTAGACCAGCGTCTGGGCAAGGTTCCTTTCTCTGCCCGCGCGACAACTTTCGACCCATAACGGTCGGTGCTGGGATCGGTGTGATGGCAGCGGCGACAGGCGCAGTGCAGTAGATTGTCGGGAAAGATGGGGCGCTCGTGACGAGCCATGCTTATAACGGGGGAAGCATGTTTCGACGAATTGAATCCATTTCTCAATCGGCAGTTTGGCACGGCTATGACGGACGAACGAGCCCAGCGCCTGACTTCGCTCGATACAACTTGATCTATGGCTGGAACGCCTCCGGCAAGACAACCCTCTCCCGTGTCTTCGGGCTGTTGAACAAGACCTCCACAAATCGGCTGCCGACCGGCGCATTTGTACGCGTCAGCGTCGGGCAGGATGTATTGGATAGCCGGAAAGAGCAGGATCGGGGGCGGATCCCCGTCTGCATCTTCAACCGGGACTTCATCGACGCAAACCTGCAGCGAGACGACTACACGCAGGCGCCGGCCTTGTTCATCGTGGGTGAAGACAACATTCGGCTGAGTAACCGCATTGCGTCGTTGACCCGACGGCGGGAACATGTGTTAGCGATGTATCGCTCGGTCCAAAAGAAGCAGGGCGAGACCAGTACCGCCAGGGAGAAAGCGGCAACCGACCTGGCCAGAGAGTGCGGAACGATGCTGGGTGTCCGCGACTTTAGGGCACCAAACCTGAAAGTAATCCAGCAAAGCCTGACCGCGCCGGATGACCATCTGCTCGACGCCGCCACTTTGCAAGTAATGGTTAACCAGGCGCGCGACCAGAGTGACTTCGCTCCCATTCGCAACCTGCCAGTGGTGCTCCCTCCGCTCCCGCCTAGGGTAGATGACGTTGCTGGGTTGTTGCGGGATACACCCAGGCAGAACACGATTAAGCGCTTGGCTGACGACCCCGCGCTAAGCGATTGGGTGCGTACCGGCCTGCGATTTCATGAGCACAGCACCACCTGTGCCTTCTGTGGAAACAATGCGGCCCAAGCGCTGGAAGCCTACGCCAACCATTTCTCGGACGAATATCGCCGACAGCACGCTGCTATCACGGCGGCAATCGGGCAGCTGGAACAGCCTAGGCAGGCACACACGTTTCCTCATGAAAAGGAGTGGGTTCCCGATGTTCGGGCCAAGGTCCAGGAAGTATTGAGTCGGCTGTCGGCTTGGGAAACTCGGGAAGGCGAGATTCGTGCGATCTGGGCTGGCCTGCTGAGGGAGAAGCTTGCCAACATGGAGACGCCATTCACCGTGGAGGCGGTTGAAGATCGAGCTCCCGAGTTGACGGTCATCCTTGCGGAGCTTCATCAGGCAAAGGACGACCATAACCGCGCATGTGACGAACTTGCTTCCAGGCGTCGGAACGCCGCCGAGAAAGCGAAGGAGCACTTCGCAGCCCGGCTTGTGCTCGACCCCGGAGCGGCGGAAGCGATCGCTTTCTTGAGCCAGGCTGAAGCGGATCTGGGGCGAATCAAGACCGTCGGGCAGAAGATCGCAGCGCAAACGGCGACGGCCAACACTGAGCTACAGCGTAGTTCGGTGGCCACAAGCCAAATCAATGGACTACTGAAGCGGTTGCTTGGACCGAGCATCTCCGTCGAGCAGGCTCAGGACAATCGGATCCAGTTCATCCGCGAAGGTCAGCCGGCCACCAATATGAGTGACGGTGAGCGGACGGCGATCTCACTGGCGTACTTCCTGGTCAGTTTGAGACAGAACGGTCAGCGGCTTGAGGATCTGGTCGTCTTCGTGGATGACCCGATCTGCAGCCTGGACGCCAACCACATCTATGACGTGGCCTACCTGCTCATCACGAGTCTAAAGAGGTGTCGGCAACTCTTCATTTCCACACACAACTCGGAGTTCTTCAACACGATCAAGCAGGACTGGGCTGACCGCGGAGGTAAGTTCAAGCCGCAGCATGTGGCATATCTCATCTACCGGCAGGGGGGAGGTGCCAGCCAGCTTCTCGTGCTGCCGGATCACCTGGCGAAGTTCCGTTCCGACTATCACCACGTCTTCTACTGCCTACGTCAGTTCCAAGCGAGCACTAGCCTGGAGGTTGATGCCTACCTGAGTTGTCCGAACTTGCTCAGACGGTTCTTGGAGATGTATCTCGGCTTCCGGCGGCCCACACCCAAGGGCTACCTGACCAAGCTTGATGTGTTGTTCGACGACGAAGTGGAGCGAGGCGCGGTCGCAAGGTATGTGGACGAGGGGTCGCATAGTGCATCAACGCTCCGCCTACTGGAGTTCTCCGACTTCCCCGCAATGTCACGAGGAATGGTAGAGCGCGTTATGCAGGCATTGGAGCGCGTGGACCCTGATCACTATTCAGTGTTGGTGGCGGAAACCATCTAGGGATCTAGATGTCCGCTTTTGGCTGATTGCGGTCTTCGGACGGAGTCGTACCCACGAATTGCACTTATCGGCTTGGCCATCGAGACACGTCGAAAATCATAGGTACCCCGCGGCTCGACCTCTCAACAGCATGGTTCTCTGGCTTTTGCTTAGCCCCGACGTCTCGCTGAGTGCTTTTATTCTCAAGTGCGTCTTCAGCACTTCGGACACCAAGAGCCTCGCAACATGTTTCTTCACCTCGAAGCTCGCGTGGAGGTAATCCACGAGCTCATCCTGACTACGGAACTCGCCTCCGAGATAGCGAAGAAATGCACGCCCATGAGTCAGTTCTGCTTTCGCCTGACGCTTCCTGATCTTGTTAGCCTGACTTACCTGCGCCGCATATTCCTCTTTGTACACCTTGCATAGAGCTGGCTCCCGGTAGCCGAGAAATCCCTTGGAAACACCCAGAGATTGGGCGAATGCAGCGAACGAAACCAGCGGTTTTTCAGGGTAGGCAGAGACCGCTTCGATCAGACGCATGCGGGCGTGCTTGACCGCCTCCGGGGTGCGACGTGGCTTGATGCCCTGCGGAATGGGATGGCTATCAATCAGTAGCTGACCTGCCGCATTTGCTGCGCCGTAGGGGTCGGCCAACACGTCGGGCAGCTTGACGCCAGCAACATGACAACGCTTTAGCATGGTCGACAGCGTGGGCCTCGCCAGTTTGCGCCACGTCCTTGACGCCGATCGGAGGGAGGTACCCCTTTCGTAAGCAACAAGAGGGCTGGCAAATGACCGAAGCTCTTCACAAAAGATTGAAAACGCCCTAGGTACGGGTGAGCAAAGTGACCCGGTAGCGATGGCCTCGATCAGCGCCCTGCAATCACTTTCGCCAAAAGATGGACGTGTAGCACGGGTCCAAGTTTCAGGGTTCTGCACTAACGGCTGGGCGCACTTTGCGCAGCAAGCCATGCCCGCCTTGGGATGGTAGGCAAGTTGATGGTTGCCACAGCGGCGACACGTGCTCTCCAGAGCTACTTGATGTATCGGGCAGCGCTCTACCGCAGCAATAGCCCATAACAACTTGTCGTAGTAAGGCTCGCCTCGCCGGCCGGACCAATACATACAAGCAGGGCACCATGCTCGACCCCTCCTTAGTGCTCCGTGCGCAACAGCATCGGCAGCGTCTCGAAGGGGAAGCAGAGTCGTTCGATAAAGATCCGCTTGATGGGCCGCGGCCGAGACAACGCTCACGTAATTCGCAACGGCATCGCCATAGCCGCACAAGGGCAAGCGGTTCGCTTTATAGAGGAAGACATATTTGAGAGCGATGGGCTCACCCGTATACCGCGCCCACCACTCCGCAAGGTGCCTAGCCATCGGGATCATTGTTGTGGCATGGAGTGCAGCGAACCGGTAGAAGAACGAGTGAAATTGCTCGACATCTTCGGTTCCCCAGCCCAGCGGCTGAAGAGAAAAGTAGTTACTCATCGGCCAATACCGGGCACGAAGGAAGCGTTCGGTTCGGCTTTCGTTTGAAAGCGCGGGAACGCGGCTTTCGGAGTTCCTGAGATGTCGGTGGAACGTTTCCCACAGATCCGGCTAGTTCGCCAGCGGCAATACAGGCAAGCGCCTTTTTGCCGGCGTCGATGTCTATCTTGACCGCCGCGTGCTCTCTTTTTAGGGGGAACGCGGCACGCAGACGCGCGCGGTCTATGCTGCAAGATCCACTCAGCGAACGCGCGACCCAAAGAATTTTTTCCAGGAGACCAAAGCAGCCGTTTGTTGCCTCCAGGAGCTGCCCTGCCTCATCCAGAAGAAGCGACTCCGGCGTGACCGCGACATGCTTGCTACAAAATTTCAGGATGCGCGACCACTCCGCCAGGTCGTCGCTGTTTGCTGCGTAAGGTGCCAGCTCGACACAAACCAGACGGCCGGCGAAGTGTGCCGAGTCGAAGAGCCCCCTATAAGCAAGCTCGTAGCCGCCTACCAGTACAAGCGTTCGGTCGATGGCTCCGACACATTTGATTGACTGAATGACATTCGCTCGGAGACCAGCATTGTTTGTGTGCGTCAGGTGGTGGGCCTCGTCGATCATGACGCGTATCGTCGTACGGGCAGCAAGCGCAGCTTCAAGGGCGACTCGCATGGAACCCTCGTCTCTACCTCGGGAAGGCCGGTAGTGCTTCAACTCGTCGAATTCTCCAATGTGTTCGTAAATGGGATGCCGGAGAGCCTTGAGGAGCTTCAAGTTCAGATGCTTTGGTGAGATACGCCCGTCTTGGCTCGTTGCTGCAACCAACGACACTACGGGCATGGCCCCGGGGTCCTCGGATCGGAGTTCCTGGTTGAGCGTACGGACGAGTTGCTCGAATATGAGTGACTTTCCGACCTGCGTTGGTCCCACCAAAGCGATTACTTTCCCGCCTGGTGAAGCCCTGACAAGTTCGGTAAATTGGTGTCGGGCGCTCACGAAATTACGATGCTGGAGCGGTGCAGGAAAGAGCATGGGTTTCATGCCGACTCCTCATCCATCGTCAAGTCATCGACGTCTTCTATGCATGGCGATGCGCGCTCGTGCCCCGCCTTCGGTGAAGCACGAGACGTGCCTGTCGCTTTTTTCTTCCCGCCATGGGCGAGAGAATCAAGTGCCGACTTCTTTACCTCGTAGGCGGCCAGCTCAGCATCTCGGGCGAGCGAGGCGGTTAGGCTCCTGAGCTCATGGCGTTCGGCGGTTCGCCCAATGACCTCCGCGGTCGGAAGCGCATCGGTGATTGCTGCCGACGTGCTTCGACAGACGTGCCACAGACCTGCAAGACACACATAAGCGATGGAACTGTCGAAGGGTTCAATCCTTACTTGAACGTGCTTTTTTGGCCCCCTGTAATCGTAGAGAGCTGGGCAGCCGTACCATGTCCCGTAGACCCTGATGCCTCGGCTTGCAACAAGTTGGTAGCAGTTTGCTGGCGCGTCTGCGGCGCTCTGGATGAGAAATCTTGTGTCCAGGAGGACCCTTCGACCGCTGAACGGAAAGGCGGCGTCGCACTTGGCTCGCATGCTCAAGCGGGACTCGACAGCGTCGGGCTTAGGTTCGTGGTTATAGCCCCTGAAGGTATACGCTTCCAGAAGGTCTATGAGTTCGTGGAACTTGAGACGGGCTCGCTTGGGCGCACTGAGCTTTCCGGACATCTTGCGTGCATGGGCAACGCCTGGGACGAAGCCCGGCAGCCCCCTTGCGAAATTCTCTTTGAATGCCCCGAAAAGGCGCTCAATCTCCTTGCCGAACCGCGGATCTTCAGGCGGCCTTTGGATTCGTGTCACGGAGAGGCTGGCAAGCAAGGTGGTGAAATGAACGCTATCGAGTTCTGGACCGCCGTCGACAACGAGGATCTCAGGCAGTCGGCCATGCCGCGCGGCGCAGTCTCTAATGACCATCGCGCAAGAGTTTTTGCATGGAGCCTTGTAGGACAGCCACAAGCCCAAGACTTCACCGCTATAGGCGTCGACCATGCCGGTCAACCATGCTCTCCTAGTGATTGGCTTGTCCTTCGCGTGCCCCAGTAGTAAGGCGATGTCGACGTTGTAGTGATCTATGTGTGCAATCGAAAAGGCCCTCGTCGGGAGAAGCGTCCGCCGAAGGGGATCAATCGAGGAAGCAGCGGCGTTACCGGCGCGGCGCCCGCCGCGCCTTCGCGCGAGATCTGCGGGGTCTCCGTGGCACCTGTAGTACCGGTGAAAGGTCGAGCATGCAATCGGGCGATCATGATCTTTGATAGACGAGCTTCGGTAGCGGGAGCAGTACTCCAGGTAACCGTTGGATGGCGTGGAAAGATTCGGATCCCCCTTTGTCACCTCGATGACCTCGTCTAGTAGCTTTTTGTGTTCGACTGAGATCCGAGATCTTCGGTTGCCGCAGTGATCCCAACGAGGAAATAGTGCGCACGGATCGCCGCCGTGCTCGCGCAGCGCCTTTTTGTATCTGCGCCTCGTTCGTTCTGATTTTTGCGTAAGACCCTGCACCTGATCGATCAGGTCGCACGCTGCGTACCGCGCCGCCACTTCGCCTATGTGCTTTGGATGTGGTGCGTGCTCGGTTGAAACTGATCCCTGGGCGACGAGCGCGCCTTTGAATCGAAAGCCTGTGCTGCCGAGGAGACTCGGCAACGATGGGTCATGCGAAACCCAGACATCCCTCGGGGAGCTGAGCAGACAATGATCTAGATCAGCATGAATTGCCCCTCGGTCGAGAAGCTGAAACATTGCCGTGCTGTCTTCGATATGTAGACGGTCTAACACCTGACCGATTTGGATGAGATCCACACTTCGGACCATCTTCGCGATGCGCTCCCGGAGGCGCGCGAGACGGGGCGTGTCATCAAAAGAACGAACAGCCATCAGTGTTCGCAAGTTGTCCGCACGAACTGCAGAGGTCGTGCTATTCGCAATGACGTGATGATGGATGCCTAACCTTTCAAAGTACGCCTTCGCCGGTGCATAGACGATCCTCCCTGACTCCTCATACCAATCGGCCTTCCTCTGTCTACAGTTGAACTCGATCGCTCCATCTGCCTTGACCTCATAGACAGCGACATGATCTTCGTGGACAACCAAGAAGTCCGGTGTGTGGGTAGTCCGAGTTTTAACCCCTGCTTTGTTGGTGATGAGGAGCGGAACACCTTGGGGTTGGTCATAAATGGCGATGACATCGCCCCGCCGCAACATCTCCAGCAAGAAGAAGTACTCCCCCGATCCGGATTCCATCTGAAGCACGACGCCCAGATGAGGAATGGGTATGTCGCCAATCAGATTGCGGACACGGTGCTCGCCCACCGAACGGCTTGGAGGAGATGACGCCACAGACATCACATAGGCCTCGCCTTCTTCCGTTAGCGCCATGCGAGCCATGTGATCGTGTAGCGCTTCAAGGCTCGATGGCGAGAAATGTGCGTCCGATGCAAAGTCGTCCGGTTGCACTGACTCATCGATCAGGCTCATCTTCAGGTCCTCGCTGCGGCGCCAAGTGCGGCGCTCGATCGAATGCGCGAAGCCACAGGTGCGACGCGCCTGCCATGCTCTTGCCTGACAAAGGTCGCGCCGGTCCGCATCTCATCGAATTTCGATGAAAAGGGCTTGACTTCGGGGGGGGTAGGCTCTGAAGATTACGGCGAGCGGTTCCTGCAAGTACCCGCCGAATCGAGGAGCTCCGTACGCCAGTGCGGGGCTCTTCTTGTTTCATCGCCTGGAATCGTTGACGTTATCCGCTCATGTCGTTGCCCTCCGCCTTGGGCGGCGGTGTAACTTGGGACGTGAGCGAAGCTTCTAACCACGCCTTAACGACATGAGTGGCTGCAAACCAGCCACGGCGCCCTGGTAGTTGGAACATTTCTATAGGCAGACGTCCGGCCTGTCTGGCCTTGCTGAGCGCCTCACCTGACCTGAACCCCATGAGACGCGCCGTTTCAGCCGCACTGAGGATGGGCGCACGTGGTAGATACAGCTCTAGACCAACCTGGGGCATATGGCGCTCGGGCATCGATGCGTCCCTCCGTCCGGTTCTGTCCGGATAGGGCTGCCCTAGCTGGTTCAGCAAAGACCAACCCCGCGATTCGGCGTAGACTGGCACCACTGGCCACATTTTTCAATAAGTTCTTGATTAGACTGATATATATATCAGTCTAGAATTCCGCCAGTCGATCACGCCACGGACGACTGCGATCTGCACGTCTCACGAAGAAGGGCTTGGCGCGAACTAGATTTATCGAGGTGTTCATGAGCTACTTGGAGAGGATGAGGAGCCTGCCGCTGGAGGCGATCGAGGCACCTGTGCGCAAGGCTGTCGCCGAAGCCATCAAGAATACTCACGCGCTCGGTCGTGCGACGTGCCATGGCGACGATGGCGGCGTCTACTACCTCTATCCCAACGGGTTGAAGCGTTATCAAACGGAAGCCGATCGTCAGCGCGCGGAACGCTACCTTTCTGCAGCGCGTTCGACTGGCGATTACTTTGGGCTAGATGAGGCTGTTGCGCTTGCGAGGCGGAAAGGCGCGACGATCCGCGTGCCGGACAAGGCCGACGTCGCGAAGCTGCCCCCTGATGAGCTCTCTGCCTTGCAGGACTGGTGGATGCATGAGAGCCCGAAGGAATTGCGCCCAACGCGTCAGATCCTGCAGCAAGTGCTCGCGGTGCTTGAGGATCGGCTCGACCCCATCGAGTTGGAAAGATCGGAGCCGCTACCTACTGGCACCCGGCTCTTGATCGACCGGGTGCGGGGCATGTTGCTTTCGTCAACTGATTGACCGTTCCCGATAGCCGACCTCATCGAAGACCAATGTTGAAGCATCTTCATTGATTACCTTTGAAAGCATCAGCAATTTGCATGGCGCGTGAGACTGCCGTTGGTCCCACCACCCTGGGCGATGAAGATCGCAGTCAGCCGGCCGATACAGCTGTGTAGGTCGCATGAACAATTAGAACTGTGGAGAAGGGGAATCTCAGTGACGAGCGGAAGATGGTGGGAGTTCTACTTCGTCAGGTACGCAACGGGGACCGTGATTGGTGCTCTTGTTGTCATCACACTTATGCATATTGACCCTGCGCTAAATCGAGTGCTCAAGCGGCTACTCGATGGACTTGATGGCGGAGGCCGCTTCGCTGTTCTCGGCGGGCTGGGTCTGGTCTACTGCTACGTATCTAGTATCCCGATTCTTGTTTTACACGCGGGTCGCTCACTTCTCCCGATTGGGCCACGGACGGTCAAGCGCACCAAGCTGAGAAAGTTCTATGAAGAGGCACTACCGGCACTCTTTACAGCTACCGTATACACCTTCTCTATGCTCTACGTTTTTGCGCAATTTGAGCTCTTGCGCTCGCCGGAGTTGGACAAGCGGATCGCATACTTAAGCTTCCTGGCGTTCATCGTTACCGTCATGGTTCTCGCAGGTCTAACCTTCTCCCTAACCTTTTTCAGAAATAGGTCCTACCAGTTCTATAAGAACCTTGCCAAGGCGAGAGCTCGCCAAGGTGATGCGGGGGAGCTTATAACGTCGTACAGGCACCTCAGAGAGCACGGAAACTCAATATTTATCGTTGCTCTCGAAGCAGTCTTTGGTTTAACGATGCTTAGTGCTTACCGCGTGGCATCTAGCCTAAAGCATGAGCACTTGGGTTTGATCTACGCACCCCAGTTCTATCTATATGGCGTTATTGCCATGGCTTGGATCTTGCCAGGTGTGGCTGTTTGGCTATTCGCGACGTTGATTGAAAATGAGTTCGTACGCGATACCGATATGCTTTGATCGACTGGACAGTGGGCGCCCGATATGAAGGCGGTCGATTCGACGGCACCGGGCGAACGTGGAGGCGCTATGGCAGGGCAGGACGAAGTCCCAGATTACGGTGAAGATTCGGCGCCGAAGCAGGAGCTAACGAAGGAAGAGAAACTTGCCCGGGAAAGGGCCAGGTTTATCGAGAGCATCGCAGCAGGAACCCACAATACGGTTCAAACTCGCGTTGCTTGGGTACTGAATCGCTATCCTGCGGCACGTAACTCAGACGTCACTTTGCAGGTTACCTACTGGCGCACGTTCGATCATCAGCTCCTCGCGGGTCCTAACGCAGTGGCGCTGGAAAACCTCTACCAGCTCACCCGATTGACCGATATTGCACGCGCACGTGCCAAAATCCAGAATGAGTACGGACTCTTCCTAGCGGCGGACAACGTCAAGAGGCGGCGAATCGCCAAAGACGCACAAGAACGAGTGCGCCAAGTCGAGGACCAACCCGGTCTAAAGACCATCACCGTTTATTCTGATGAAACGGGAAAGAATGAAGATCACCTGATTGTTGGGACCGTTTGGTTTCTTGACGGTATGGACGTGTACCGGTTTACCGAGGCCCTGAAGGACCTTCGCAAGGAACGAGGCTTCAAGGATGAGCTGCATTTCACGCGCATACGCGACCAAAATCTGGATACATACCTAGCTGTCCTCGACTTGCTTGACAAGTACGCGTCAACCATAAGCTTCCGCGCCATCATGATTCGACGCCGGGGACATAGTGATATCCAGCGTGTCCTAGACGACATGCTGAAGCACGTCCTGATCAGAGGGGTTGAGCACGTAGATAGATCTGGCCGCGCGCCTTTGCCTCGCTCCATTAGCGTATACAAAGATGCGGAAGAGGCCTCTCGCGATCAGCTCGCGGTTGCCAATCTAATGACTGAACTGAAGAACGCCTCCACTGCGAGTTTCGAAGGCAGGCTTCATGTGTCGTTGGTGCAAGCCGTCGATTCTAAGGCTCTCGTTCCCATTCAGCTCGCAGATCTTTTCTGCGGAAGCTTGGGGAAACGCTATAACCATCCTTTACGCGAGTTAGATGAGCCAAACGCCAAGGACCGATTTGCGGCGGAATTCCTGAAGCGCTTTAACGTCACCACTGGTTCCGCGGACGATTTTGGTGGAGACATGACAGTGATAGAAGAAGTCTGAGGCTCTCACTGTGGGCCGGATGTGTTGACGCGCACTGGGATTTGACCAGATAGCCGAAAACTGATTGACCAAGGACGGCGTCGTCCAACCCTGGCGTGCGGCGAGAGTTCGCCATCAGTGGCGGGGCCATGGCTCGCTGTGGCCACGAAACACGTGTACGTGCACACCCCTTAACCTAGCGAGCGGGTGTGCGCTACCGTCTCCAGAACCAAGTACCACGCCCTCTCCTTCGACCGTCAATCCTTACCCGTAGATGCCTTCGGAGCGGCAAGTGTAGACGCCCACGTCTCTCATTCCTCGTCAGATTGACTCCGTTGCTGGGTGTGGGGTTCGTTGGGCTTTCGCTGATGCTTCGTCTTGCAACTGGGCTGGGCCGACGGGGCGAACTGCCCACTTGGATCGAGCCGCCCGATTCGGGGCGCTTCAGGCTTGCGGAGCCTGTAGACTAACCCGAGCTGCCAGCGACGGTGTATGGGCCAAGGGGGGCTCATGACGCAGGGAATACCGCCAGAAGTGATCGGCCGTGGTGCCGGCGACAAGACCAAAGGCTTTCGCTTCCAGAAGATACGCGCCTGCATTCGCCTTCTTGAGCGAATCGCCGCGAGGCCAGATGGCCAGATCTACTGTGCGATGGAGTTCTTAGAGGACAGCGTTGTTATCGACGACAGTGCCGATAGCGCAGTGTCTGCTGAAGAGAACAAGCTCTATTCGTCGTCGCTGACGATAAACTCCAAGGCCATTCGGAACACGATAGTCGCATTCTTGGATCTCGATGCGATCTACATGCATGAGGGTTCATTGGGCCTTGCGGTGTATGCGTCAGCGCCGATTGGTGACGAAGTCATATCGATGGATGTTAGGGCGCGTGCTGGCGTGGAAGGTTCCCAAACGAGATATCAGATTCTGCAAAAGCTAGTTGATCGCGAGAAGCTCACAGACAACGAGGTTGCAATCGCGAGAGTGATAGTGCTCGATGAGTACGAAGAACAGTACTCAAAGGAGATGAAGGGACGGCTGGACGCGCTGAAGACGTGGACGAACGGCCAGTTCCGGGCATTCTTTGAGCGTATCGAGTGGTCAATAATCACGGAAACAAATGAGTCACTAAGAAGCAAGGCTCTAGATCTCGTGCAAACATGTCCATTCTTCGACTACAGGCATGAGCACCTGGAAGAGTTCATTTTCACTAGGATTGTGGACCTTCTCGAAGAAAGATCTCAGAGCAAGTATCTGATAGACAAAATGGTAGGAACGTCGGATATCCGACTTCTCTATTTGGAGGCGGCGGCTGGTCGCTCGGAGAAGCCTTTAGACCCTGCGTACAAGTTGGGTGAGATCGAGAGCGCAGTGGACAAGCGAAATATCGCGGAAAAGATCCTGGCGGTATCGGAAGACTACAGTCAACTGAAGCTCACGAAGCTGCAGCGAAGAATCGGCGTCGCGAAGCACGAATCTCAGGCCTTCGACCGTGAATACGTGTCGCTCCGTCACAGGGTTCTCGATGCTTGTGAGGAGGAGTTGGAAAAGCTGGGGAAACTGGACGCGAAGATGTCTCCCGTAACTGTGGACGGAATTTTGGCGTCTCTTACCGATAGGGCTGAAGAGCGCATGTCTGTCCTGTCATCTTCCTACTCATACAGGATCAAAGATCGAGAGACAATTAAGGGCGCGGTGCTTACGCTGTTCGACGATTGCTTCCTTGCATTTGACGAAGTTCCTGAAAAAAATGGATAACGTCAAGCGGCTCAATTTTCTCGTTGGGGAAGATTTCTATTTCCTTACCTACGCAATCTTAAATGCCCTGGATGCATTTACGTCGGCTGATGGGGGGGCGTTCAAGGACCACCGCAAGCTGTCGCACCTTGCGCAGCTTCTGTCGGATCAGCGCTTGGTTGGGATTCTTTCTCGATACATCGATCGGAGCGTCTCCAATCCTATCGACAGAGAGTTGCTGTTCGCGGCCTTCACACGCGGCGAACTGCATAAGAGGGAAATCTATAAGATCCTCTTTGCGTTAGAGAAACGGGGCTATGTCGCGCTGAAGAAAACGTCGAGACCGGAAGTTCTAGACGTTTTCCTGGATCGCGATCGACTCCCCACTGGCTTTCTCGCCTCGCCGGAATTCGATAGTGAACGAGCGAATGCGGTCCAGCTTAAGAAGCTTGTTCCCAGACTTGGTGCAATGACTCACGAAACCTTTATGGATCGAATCTACAAATCAAAGGGATTGAGAGTATGGGTCGTTTGAAGGTCCGCGTAGTCAGGTACTTTGGCGATAAGTACTGGTTCGAGTCGCCAGAGCTATCGGATGGCCTCTCGATCATTGAGGGGCCGAACGGCACCGGCAAAACTACCTTCTTCAACCTCATCTACTATGCGCTAGGTGGCAAAGTCGAGGAGTTTGAGCGGGGCTCGCGTCATGCCCACAAAGAGATTACGGGCGATACGAACAACTTCGTTAGGCTCGACATCGCCATCAATGGTGCCAGCTACTCCGTTAGCCGTAGGATTGGGGACAATTCCATCGCCATTGATATGGCGGGAAATGGCTCGGATCGGGTAACCGAAGTGGAGGCACTTGTCTTGCCTGTCTTTCGTCAAGGTGGTGACCGAATATTCTCCGATTGGCTACTGGATCAGCTTGGCATTGCTGTAGTGGAAATCTATCAAGGCGGTCGGAGTTTCAAGTTGAACTTCTCCGACTTGGCTCGACTGATCTATCACAACCAGAGCCCGGATCCTCATGGGATCTTCAAACCCGCAGACGCAAGCAATTTCATAACGGACTCCCTAGAGGTCCGTAGAGCGATCTTCCAGGTTCTGGTTGGCAAAACGCTGCTCGCGCTATATCAGGCCATTGGCGCGTACAAGCGTGGCGAGAGGGAGAGGGAATCAGCTCGGGCGATTCTGGCGGAGTACACGCAAATTGTCACCGAGCTGCTGGCGTCAAACGGTATTAAGGAGGTGACGAACCGCCTCCACCTTGTTTCCAGAATTCGTGTGCTTCAGGATCAACTAGAGAAACTGGGGCGAGAGCGCACCTCGCGCCTTTCTGCCGAAATTAGCGGGTACGAAGTCGTAGCTTCGTTCGAGATTGCGCGAAGGGACTATGAGGATGTTACTTCAAGACGGGCCGATCTCGAGGAAGAGCTCAGCGCCTTGTTCCGCGAGAAAGTCAGGCTGGGTGAAGTACAAGAAGGTCTCAATGGCGACATTCGCAGGATTCAGAAGATCCTCTATACGCATGAGCAGCTGAGTCTATTCGCACCCGATACGTGCCCGTATTGTTTGAATACCGTCGAGCGAGCAAAGGATAGGTGTGTTTGCGGGTGCGTGGTCGACGAGAAGAATTATCAGCGCTTTTTCTATAGTTCGGCCGAATACATTGAGATTCTAAAGGCTAAAGCCAAATCACTTGAGACACTGAGATCCGCAGCGAATGGCGTGCGCGACGATATCGCGCGTCTTGGTCATGAACGCGACGAGCTGGCCGCGACGGCTGAGGCTTCGAGACTACGCCTGGCCAAGGCTGCCGATCAATCGATTCGCCCACAGGACCAGCAGATAGAGTTGATCGAGGAGAAGATGTTCGAGATTCGCAACATGATTGGCGAACTAGAACAGGCCGTAAAACTAGAGGAAAAATTGGGTTCGTTTCAGCGTAGATATGATGACGCGCTTCTGCAGGCGCAGAACACGAAGGCGGCGGTGGATCAGCTGGATGCAGCATCACGGTTGGAGCTTTCCAGTCGGCTGACCGCGTTTAACGTCACCTATACCTCGTTGATGTCGGCAGTATTAGCGGATTGCCGGAGCGCGAAGATTGACCCGGAAACCTATCTTCCTGTTATCAACAACGGCGAATACCGTGAGGCTAGTGCAGATGTCCCAAAGCGATTCCTCTACTATTTGACCTTGCTCAAAATGTCGCTGGACGAGGATATACCGTTCCCGCGAATGCTCTTGGTAGATACACCGGAAACAGCGGGGATCGACTTCCAGAACTTGGTCAACATGATTCGGCAAATTGAAGTTGCCACGGCGGGCAAGGATGGTTACCAGATTCTCCTTTCCACGGGTGTTAAGAAGTATCCAATTGAGTACGCGGACCGCGTTGTCCTGCGCCTGAGGGAAGATGCTCGACTACTGCACGAACGGCGCCTTGAGCAGTAAGAAGAGCCCTTCTCTAAGCCGGAAGCACGAGTGCGTGGCGGTACGCGCTACGCGATACTTTTATTGTGGCGTTCAGCAAGGACCGGGTTCCTGAGCGGATTGTGCAACCGCACGCCGTTGCGAATGGTTACGGTTGGGCGTGCCGGCCAAACTATGCAAGACATCTGCGGCCAAACTATGTGAGATCGCACAGGCAGTGAGAGGTTGGAGAGGGCCACCGTACCGACCGGCGATCCCAGGCCGGCCAAGTTCACCGAGCCCAGGCTCTGCGCCACGCTTACCCCGCTCAGCACGTCGTTGCCGGCGACCAGGCTCACGTTGCCACCGGCACTGATCGTGCCGCCGTTCAAGATGTTCTGCGCGGCGTTGATGCTGAGGTTGTTGCCCGCGCTGATCGTGCCGCTGTTGAGCAAGTTGCTGGCGGTGAGCTGGGCGTTCTGGCTCGCGGCGATGGTGCCATTGTTGGTGATCGTGCCGCTGGCCGTCAGGATCACGTTCTTGCCGGCGATCGTCGCCCCGCTCGCCGCCAGGTTCTTCGCGTCGGACGCGCTCAGGTACACCACCGGCTCCAGCACCTGGTGGCCGTCCACCGTCACGTTGACCAGCCACACGATGTCCTGGGTGAGGTTGGCCATCTGCGCCGGTGTCAGCGCCACGCCCACCGACAGGTCGAACTGCTTCGCCACTTCGGTGGCGTTGTTCATCAGGTCGCGGTACTGGTCCAGCGCGTCGGTGTCGTCGGCAAGGTAGCGCCGGCCGGTCAGGTCCGTGATCTGCGCCAGTACCTGCTGCTGCTCGTAGAAGCCGTCGCCCAGGCGCTGTTCGGTGGCGGCCGGGTTCAGGCCCAGCTGCTGCAGCAGGTAGTTGCTACTGATGAAGACACTCGTGCAGGCATCATCGATTGTGTCATCAAAGGCAAGCAACACGGTCAGTGGCTCGTCTTGCTCTCGGCTTGTTGGCGAGCCTCAAACGCCTTTTGCGCATCCTCGCGCATCTGCGCCTGCCAGCGGCCTTCGCCTTGGGTTCGCATCTGGGCCTGGTATTGAAGATTCAGCGTGCGCCAGAGCTCCGGCGTCAGCGGCCGGATGGTCACGGCGTCGACCAGTTTCCGCAGCATGGTGCGGCGTACCGCGAACCACTGCGCGTCCTGAGTCACCGGGCGCATGTAGTTGGCGAAGACCAGCATGGTGTGGTCGGCGTCCACGGCGTGTTCGTAGACCTCCCCGACCATTTCAAGCGCATCCGGGTACGGTACGGCCACCACGGGCGCAGGGGTGAGCGCCGCCGGGTCGTCCGCCTGCCCCTGTGGCGAGTCGACCGGCAAGGGCCGAGCTGTGGGATCGCTGCTCAAGCTTTCGTATCGCCAGAACATGTAATGGCGCCACGTCAGGCCATTGATGATTTCAGTGCGATCAAAGAGGGGTCGGTTGAAAGTCCAAACCTTCGACACCCAGTCAGGGCCCTTCGGACCCGGCCCCCAGGAGGGAATGTTCGGTGGGTGATACGTCCATGTAGGGTCGGTATATTGCAAATTCACGTAACAATTGGAAGGATTACATTTGGCTAGACTGCCGGGATGCACGATGTCGTTCTTGTCCATGTACACCTCGTAATAGACGTTATAGTCCTTAACGCCGCGCCCCGTACTGTCCATGCCCCTCCATATTGGAGTACCAATCGAATTATTCGTAAACGCTACCCCAGGTAAAGCCCCGCCACACCCAGCGATGGTTCCTGGAATAAACGGATACTGCGTCCATGTAATTACATAACCAAGTTTCCCAACAATATCCGCCTCAAGTGAGCAGGTTGCCACGTCAATCGGCCACTGTTGCGGCGCCTCCGGAATTGAGCCATCGTAGAGCCGTGAATTGTCGAGCATGCAACCCGCCTGCAATACGGATGCTGTGACTACGAAACAAAGCAAGCCCAATTTCATGGATTGGCCTTCGAGGCTGGCGCCGCCTCAGTCGAAACTGGCGGCGGAGCAGGGGACTGCGGTTGCAACTGCGTCTGTGAACCATGCGGCTGGTGCTGCAAGCTATAGTTCAGCGCATCCTGCGCTGTCCAGTTCTGCGGCGTACCGAGGCAATCGAGGTTGTAGCAACTGTGCGGGTTGATGTCGCCTGAGAAGACCGACGCCAGACCTTGCAAGGCTTGCCAGATGCTTCCTTGCGAAGCACCCTGCAGATACACGCCGGAATTCGGGTCGAAGTACGGTGAGTTGGCAAGTGTTCCGCCGACAAAGGTAGCCACCGGATCGTCGTATTTACTAAAGTAGGAAACTTGATTAATTAGAGCCAAGCCGTTCTTGCCGCTCACTGGCTTATCCGTAATCTTCTCCAACGGATCCACAATGCTCCCCGGCCCCACCGCCGGCCCGAACACCGCCACACTCATCCCTGCGTTCTGGTACCCGCCCCCGGCCAGGACGTTCTCAACATTGCGCGTGGTGATGCTGCCCCAACTGTGGCCGTAGAGGCTGACGTTGCCGGTGGCGGCGCTGCTCGGGTACTGCCAGATCGCGCTAGCCAAGGCGTTGGTGGTGGCTGAGTACTCGCCATACATCGGCGCAACGAACTTGTCCCAGCCGGCCTGGAACAGGTCGGACACCGTGCCATAGGTCTGGTTGTATTGCAGGTAGAAGCTTGTGCCCGTCTGCCCGGTACTGGTCGCCACATTGCCGATCATCACCTGTGCCGCTCGCGCCAACCCGTTGTCGATGCCGTTGGTGGCAAAGTAGGTTTGTCCGCCCGCACCGGATGGCCCCGGAATGGAATCGAGCAAGGTCAGGGTGTATCCCGCCTGCTTGAGCTGTGCCAGCTGATCCGCCAACGGCCCACTGGTGTCCAGCTGGAATCCACCCTTGCCGTTCTGGCAGTGCGTTTCGGTGTTCGCACACGTGACCGCCACCGCCTGAGTCTGGTTGAAGCCCTTGCCGGCGTTGGTCCATGCGTTGCCGAGATAATCCAGCGTGCTGGTTTGCGCCAAGTATCCCAGATTCGGCGAACCGCCCAGCAGCGAACCCGCCAGCGCCGTTGCCGCCCCCACTTCCACTGGCGACAACGCGGGGTTGTCGCGCTGCTGTTGCAGATTGAACGCCTGCCAGCGCAGATCCTGTCCGGTCGCCATGTCGCCCCCGCTCTCGGCATCTCGCGCCTGGCTCAACTTCTGCTGGATCTGTGCGTTGTAGTCCGCTTCGCGGGCACTGTACACCGCACTGGTTACCATGCCGGCGGTACCGACGAAGGCGTTGGCGAGTTCCTGCTTGTCGGCCAGCTGCTGCTGGCTGTAGGCGCTGACCTGACCATTGTTCCACGTCGGAGTACGGCTGATGTCGCTGGTGGAACCGTTGCGAATATCCAGCGTTCCCTGAGCGATGGCGCTTTGCGTCGTGCCGCTCTTGTCCGCGCTGACAGGCACCTGCGGCCCCGTACCCGACATGTTGATCTTCTGCTCACCCTTGGCCGCGGAGTTGTAGTTCAGCGCCACACCGTAGCCAGATGCATTCGCGTTGGCGCTATTGGCGATGTCCTCATGCGTCAAGGACTGCGTGCTCAGATAGTTGAGGGACGGATCGGACGTACTGTCGATCACCGCCCCCTTCAGGTCGGTGTTGCCGCCCACGAAGATCTGATAGCCACCACTACCCGCCCCAATGCCGCTGGTTTGGGTCACGCTGGCATAGTGGTTCTGGGTGTTGCTCTGGCTATAGCTGAAGCTGCCGCCACCGCCCATGCCGATCATCACCATGCCGCCGGCCTGCCATTGCTTGCTGGCATAGTCGTTGGTGTCTTGCTCGCTGGCGATGTTGAGGTTGCGGCCGACGTCGGCCAGCACGGTGTTGCCCTTCGCCTGGGCGCCCTGAATCGTGGCGTCGTTGCCGGCGACCAAGGTCAGCGTGTCGGCAGCATTCACCACCGTATCGGTGTGCGTGGTGCCGTTGCCGTGTCCCTTGCCTTGACCCATCGCCGCCTGTGCGTACACGTTGAAACCGTTGGTGCCAAAGCTTACGCCGACGCCACCGCTGGCGTTGCTGCTGGTGTTCTTCTCCGTGTGCTGCTCGGCTTGGCTCAGCAGGTTGAGGTCGTGGCTGGCGGCTAGGGCGACGTTCTGGCCGTCGATCTGGCTTCCGATCACGTTCAAGTCGCCGTTCGTCGCCGCGATGGTGACATTGCCGGCACTCCGAATGGCGCTACCGTAAGTCACATCGTCGTGCGTCGTCGCCTCGCTGCGTGCCGTGCTGCCGGTGATGCCCACTTGTAAGTTGATGCCCCCACCGCCGCTACTCGCAGCAGCTTGGGCAGCCTGTACGCCACTACCCACCGCATAGGCGGCCTGCATGGCGTACAGCGCCTTGACTCGGCTATCCGTGGTCTGGCTGCCACGTTGGATGGCGCCGGAGGCCGCCTGCACTGCCGCTACGGCCGCACCGCTCAAACCTGCGTGGATGCCGCCGCTGTGCATCTTCTGCGTCTGTGTGGTGTCGGTGCTGCCCACTGCCGCATCGATGGTCACGTTCTGGCCCACGATCGTCGTCGCTGTCTGGCTCAGCACGTCGCTGCCGGTGAGGTGCACGTCGTGGCCGGCGGTGAGCGTCACCGCGCCGTTCGTGCTGCCCACCAGGCTGCCGGTGTAGCTGGTGTCCTGCACCGTGGTGCCCGCCTGCGTGGTGCGATTGCCGATCAGCACGCTCAGACCCCCGCCGTTCATCAGGCCGGTGCGGCTCACCGTGGTGCCGTCGCTCTCGCTGTAGGTGTCCTGGCCAGCGTTGAGCGTGAGGTTGTTGCCGGCCGCCAGGGTCACGTCGTGCGTGCCGGCGATCTGCACCGCCGTGCCGGTGAGGTCGTGGCCCGCCGCCACCGTCACCGTGTCGCCCGACACCGTGCTGCCGATGCTCCAGGTCTGCGCGGTCGCGCTGCTGCTCTGCCGGCTGTACTGCTCCGGGTCCAGCGAGCCGAAGCGCGTGGCACTGGTGTTGAACAGGCTGGAGCTGGTGTGCTCCTCGCTGTGCTCGCTGGCATGCGTCTGCTCACCCGCGCCCAAGGTGACATCGTGGCCCGCGGAAAGCGCCAGCCCCTGGGCAGCGGTGAGCTGGGCCGCCTGCGTGGTGAGGTCGTGGCCCGCGGCCAGCGTCACGTTGTTGCCATTGATCGCGGTGCCGATGGCGTAGCTGTCGCTGGTCGCATCGTGGGTGGTGGTCTTGCTGCTGGAGAGCAAACTGCTGTGCGAGGTGACGGTGTCGCGGTAGCTGCTGTGGTCTTCCTGCGCAGCGGCGAGGGTGAGGTCGTGGCCGGCGGCCAGGGCGACGTTGCCGTTGGCGCTGTTCAACTGACCGGCGGTGACGGTGAGGTCGTGGCCGGCGCTCACGCCGAGACCGTCGGTGCCGGTGAGCGTGGTGCCGCGCACGCTCTGGTCGGTTTGCCCGGCGTTGATGACGGTGTGGCCCTGGATGCTCTGGCTCGTGCGCGTGGCGCTGTCGGTGACCGCCTGCAGGTTCACGTCATGGCCGGCGGCAAGGGCCAGCGTGGCGCCGGTGAGCTGGGCGCCCTGGCTCGCGAGGTCGTGGCCGGCCAACAGGCTGAGCGTGCCACCCGCGGCGAGCGTGTCCACGGTGTGCGTGGTGGTTTCCACGCTGTCGTGCGGCGTGCCGATGCGGTTGGTGCTGCCGATGGCCAGCAGACTGAGGTCGCGACCGGCGAGCAGTTGCGCATCGCCGCCGGCGTGGATCGCGGTCGCCGTCGCCGTGAGGTCGCGGCCAGCCGCCAGGCTGAGGTTGGCGCCCGCCGCCACCGGAGCCGTGTCCAGCGAGAGGTCCCGACCTGCCGCGATCGACAGGTTGCTACCGGCGCTGATGCTGCTGGGCAGTGAGAGGTTGGAGAGGGCCACCGTACCGACCGGCGATCCCAGGCCGGCCAAGTTCACCGAGCCCAGGCTCTGCGCCACGCTTACCCCGCTCAGCACGTCGTTGCCGGCGACCAGGCTCACGTTGCCACCGGCACTGATCGTGCCGCCGTTCAAGATGTTCTGCGCGGCGTTGATGCTGAGGTTGTTGCCCGCGCTGATCGTGCCGCTGTTGAGCAAGTTGCTGGCGGTGAGCTGGGCGTTCTGGCTCGCGGCGATGGTGCCATTGTTGGTGATCGTGCCGCTGGCCGTCAGGATCACGTTCTTGCCGGCGATCGTCGCCCCGCTCGCCGCCAGGTTCTTCGCGTCGGACGCGCTCAGGTACACCACCGGCTCCAGCACCTGGTGGCCGTCCACCGTCACGTTGACCAGCCACACGATGTCCTGGGTGAGGTTGGCCATCTGCGCCGGTGTCAGCGCCACGCCCACCGACAGGTCGAACTGCTTCGCCACTTCGGTGGCGTTGTTCATCAGGTCGCGGTACTGGTCCAGCGCGTCGGTGTCGTCGGCAAGGTAGCGCCGGCCGGTCAGGTCCGTGATCTGCGCCAGTACCTGCTGCTGCTCGTAGAAGCCGTCGCCCAGGCGCTGTTCGGTGGTGGCCGGGTTCAAGCCCAGCTGCTGCAGCAGGTAGTTGCTGCTGATGAAGTTGTTGTACTGCGTGAACTGCGGATTGGTCTCCACCAGGAACTGGCTGCCGGGCTGCACGTTGATGGTGTACAGACCAGTTTGCGGCAGGCGCACGTCGGCATTGGGCCCGATCAGGGTGGAGACGACCTGCGGTGCAGCGAGCGCCGCCGTACTACCCGACGCGGCGTGAAGGGAGGTCCCCGTAGGGGTATTTCCCCCGTTCGGGCCGAGGCTCTGCGCCGAAGCGCCGGCCGGCGCCGGTGCGGTGCCAGGGGTGCGCGCGGTGGCGAGGCCCAGCGAACCACCGCTCACCTGATCGGGTGCACTGCCCACGGCCACGCCGCCCACGCTGCCGCCCGCGCCGCTGGCCTGGCCGACCGTGCCGGCTGCGCTGCCACCCACGCTCTGCGCACCGCTGTTCGAACCCAGGTCGATCACCGCCTGCACGGGTTGGCCGCTTGCATTCACGGTCGTGTTGTTGATGGTCTGCGCCGTGATCGACACGGTGTTGCCTGCGGTCATGCTGGCCGCCAGACCGGTGCCGGCGTTGTAGCTGACCCAGCTCGGCGCGGCGCCCGGCGCCAGCGAGATCTGCTGCTGGCCGGTGGTGGTGCCGTAGGTCCACCAGCCGCCGTCGATCCAGGTGCGGGGACTGTTCTGCAGGTACTGCCAGGCGGTCTGATCCTGGGTACTCTCGGTCACCTGCGCGGTGGGCGCCCAAGCCACGTTCTGCACCGTGGCGGTAGACGTGTTGCCACCACCTGTACCGCCGTTCTGGCCGTTGATGATCAGGTTGTTGCCGGCGGCGATGGTGGACTTGTCGTTTAGCACCGAGCCGTTGAGCGTGATGTTGCCGCTGGCCAGCAACTGGCCCTGCGCACTGGTCGCCAGCAGCTTCGTTACCGACGTGACCGTATCGGTGGAGACGGACTGGAAGGACACCGGCGCTCCCACGCCATTCGGGTAACCCACGCAACGGCCGCTGTCGCTGTCGTGGGCGTTGCAATACGCCGTGGCGTTCGCGAACTCGGCGCTCCCGATCACTTGGGCCGCAGTCACGTTGGGCGGTTGGTGATTGGGATTGGTGTCCGTGGCGAGATAGCGTGCGAGCGGCGCGCCCGTCGTGGTGTTCTGCGCCTGCTCGGCGGCATTGAGGGTGTAGGTGGTGGTCTGGAACACCCGCCGCTGGTTGGTGAACTGGTTGGCGTCGAGGGTGATGCTGCCGTCGGCCTCGATGTCGCCGGACAGGTTGGTCACGGCCTGTGCCTGGCGGCCGCCGGGGTTGGCGGCGATGGTGAGGTCGCCGGTGGTGAAGATCGTGGCGTCGCGGTTGAGCAGCGTGCCGCCCACGTACAGCGCGATGCTGTTACTGCCAGCGATCAGCGCACTCTGATAGGGGTTGTTGCTGGTCGTGGCGCCGAGGTCGGCACCGTTGGTGAGGCTGCCGGCCGTGGCGACGAGCGTGCCGCCGATGATGTTGCCGATGTTGGTCAGCGATCCCGCATTGAGCGTGATGGTGCTGCCCTCGATGCTGCCCTCGTTGGTCAGCGCACCGCCCGTGGTAAGCGTGGTGGCGGCACTGTTGAGGGTGGCGCCGGCGGCGTTGTCGATGCTGCCGGCGTTGACGGCCAGGGTTCCGACGGCCTGCAAGGTCGCACCGGAAACGTTGCTGAAGCTGCCGCCGAGGTTGAGGGTCAGGTTGCCGTTGGAAACCAGCTGGCTGCTGGTCGTGTTGGTGTAGCTGCCGCCCGTCGTCAAGGTTAGGTTCTGGCCGGCGGCGACGCGGCCCAACGCCGTGACGGTGTTGGCCGTGAGCGCAACGTTGCCATTGGCGGCCAAGGCGCCGCCGGTGTCGTCCAGCGACTGCAAGGTGAGCGACAGGTCGCCGCCCGCACCGAGGTTGCCGCCCGCGTTGGCGAGGCTCGCACCGCTGTTGTTCCAAGTGAGGCTGCCGGCAGCGTAGACCGTGCCGCTGGCGTTGTTCACGCCACCGAAGGCGAAGCCCAGGTTCTGCCCGGCCACCAGATGGCCACCGTGGCTGTTGTCCATACTGGCGGCGGTGAGCGCGACGGCGCCCTGTCCACCCAGGGTGCCGCCTTGGTTGACGATGCCCTGGTTGCCGTTGACGGTGGTGCTGCCGTGACCGCTGTCCGCGATGCGGCCACCGGTGTTGTCGATGTTGGCTGCCGTGAGGCCGAGCGTGGCGTTGCCGTCGCCCGCACCGGCTTCGATCTGGCCAGACCGATTGCTCAGGGCGCCGCCGCTGGTTGCACTCAGCGAGCTCATGGCCTGCAACGCACCGCCATTGTTGATGAGCGCCCCCTGTACCATCGCGCCCAGTGTCTGGCCAGCGTAGATCTGACCCGCGTTCGTCAGGCTGCCGGCCTGCAGGGTCACTGCGCCGTTGCCACCAATGAAGCCATTTGCGCCATTGGTCAGCGCACCGCTGGTCGTGACACCCAAGGCCTGTGCGTCGGTGACCTTGATGTAGCCGCCGGTGTTGTCGAGCGACCCCGCATTGAGCGTCAACGCACCGGCGGCCTGCACCGTGCCGGCCGTGTTGGTGAACGCCTGCGTCGCGGTGGCGCGAAGGGTGTCGGCAATCAGCGTGCCCTGGCTGTCGTTGATGTTCACGGCGTTGACGGTGGCGTTGCCGGCCACGCTCAGCGTGCCGCCGTTGTTGGCAAACGTGCCACCAGACTGGAGATTCAACGCACCGTTGCCGGCGATCCGACCGTGGGTGTTGGTCAGGTCGCCGTTGGCGTCGAGCGTCAGCACACCGCTGCCCGCTTGCTGGAGGGTGCCGCCCGTGTTGTCCAATGAAGCAGCTTGGATACGGAGATTGCCGGCGTTGCTGGCCAGCGTGCCGTAGGCATTCTCGAAGGCGCCGACGAAGGCCAACGCCAGGTCACCCGTACCCGTCTGAGTCAGCGTGCCGTATCGGTTGTCGAGACTGGCGGCCGTCAGGTTGAGCGTGGCGCCACTGATATGGCCACCCTGCGCCGCCGTGCCGCCGTTGATCAGGCTGCCCGGCGTGGTGATGGACACGGTGCCATTGGCGGCCAGGTTGCTACCGGCATTGACGACGTTGCCCTGGCGGGCCGACAACGTGAGGTTACTGCCGGCCCGTGTCTGGCTGCCGGTCAGGTCGATGGCTTGGCCGGTGAAGGCCAGGTTGCCGGCAGCCAGGGCGCGGCCCTGCGAGACCAGGCTTCCCGTCGCCGTCACATCGAGCACGCCGGACGCCCCCAGCACGCCATTGCCCAGCAGCCCCGCAGCCAAGGTGCCATTGCCGGCGAGGCTGCCTACGGTGAGCGTGGTGTCTGCGGCGGAGGCCAACACGCCGGTATTCGTCAGCGTGCCAGCAACGTTCCAACCGGCGTTGCCCACCGCGTAGGCAGTCCCGCTGTTGCCGGCATCGCCCTGGGTCGTCACGTTGAGCGTTGCATCGCTGCGCAGTACACCCGTGTTGCCCACGCTGGCCGCGGCGAGTTGCACGCCTTGGCCGCCGTACACCGTACCGGCGTTGGTGAAGCCCCCGCCCAGTTGCAAGGTGGTCAGCGCGGCACCGTACAGCGTGCTGCCCGCCGCCGTGTCGATACCCCCCGTGCCGTCGACGGACACGTTGCCGCCGGACTGGATGACGCCGGCATTGCTGAGCAACGATGAGGTATCGGCGCTGAAGTCGCCCGCCGCCAGCAGCAGGCCAGTGGCTTCATTGGTCAACGTGGCGTTGCGGGTGATCGTCAGCGTGCCGCCCGACTGCAGGCGGCCACTGTTGTCGATCGCGGCGGCCTGCAACATGGTGTTGCCGGCGCTCTGCACCTGGCCGCTGTTGCCGAGGGTGGCGCCCGTCAAGATCAGCGCGCTGTTGGCGACGACCTTGCCGGCATTGGTCAGCGCCCCGCTGGCGCTTGCCTGCACGTTGCCGTTGGCGCTCAAGGTGCCCTGGTTGGCCAGACTGCTCGCCGTCACCACCACGTCGCCATGGTCGGCCTGCAGGACGCCGCTATTGCCTGCGTTGCCCTGCGCGACGATGTTGATGCCTTGCGTGGCTTCCAGCGTACCCGCATTGGCAAAGCTGCCGACTTGGAAGCCGATGGCCTGACCGCTGTAGATGTCGCCGGTGGACGTGGAGCTGAAGACGCCTGCGGTCTGTGCCGTCAACGCACCGTCGATGGCGTACAGCTTGCCGCTGTTCGTGACGTCCGCGCCGCCCAGCAGGTTCAGTGCCTGCTGGGCCTGGATGGCGCCGCTGCTGACGACATCGCCTGCGCTGGTCAGCGACAGATTGCCGTCGCTGCGCAACGTCCCCGTATTGTCGACACTGCCTACCGACAACGTGTTGGTGCGCCCGGCGTAGAGCATGCCGGCGTTGGTCAGACCTTGGCCCAGCGCAAGGTTGACGTCCTGTCCGGCATACAAGGTGGCGCCCGCGGCATTGGTGAGCGAAGTGGCCTGGGTCAGGGTGACGTCGCTGCCGGCCTGCAACACGCCCGCGTTGCTGACACTGCCGGTTTCGCCCACGGTGAGCGTGCCGGCAGCGAGAAGCTGTCCCGTAGTGGCATTACTCAGCGAGGATCCGCCGAGCACGGCGTTGCCCTTGGCGTTGACGGTACCTTCGTTGTCCAGCGTGGCCGCCGACACGGCCAGATCGGTGCCGCTCTGGATCTGCCCGCCGGCCTGGTTGTCGACGCTGCCCGACGACAGATTCATCGCTTGGCCGCTGACCAGCACACCACTGCTTTGCGCGGCGCCGGCGACCTGCCACTGCAGGTTCTGGTTGGCGCTGAACGTGCCCGTGTTGGTCAGCGACGATGCACTCACCATGATGCCGGACTGATCCGACTGCAGCGTGCCGCTGTTGACGAAGGCATCGCCCACGATGATGCCTGCCGCCTGCCGTGCCTCGATGCTGCCGGCACTGCTTAGCGAGGCCGCGCCAAGCGTGAGGCCTTGGCTGCTGTAGACGTCGCCGCTGCCCTGATTGGTGAACGCGCCGCTCAACGTGGCTGTCCATGGGCCGCCCAACGCGTACAGCTTGCCGCTGTTGTTCAGCATGCCGCCGCTCAGGGTCAACGCGCCGCCCGCCTCGACGGTGCCGGCAGTCACCAGTTGCGCTGACGACAGGCCCAGTGTCCCACCGGTGGACAAGGTGCCCGTACTGCTGAGGCTGTTGCTGGCACTGAGCGAGGCACTGCCGTACGCGCCCAGCGTGCTGGTGCTGGTCAGGGTGCCGGTGAGAAGGGTGAGATTGCCGGCCGTGGTCTGCAGCGTGCCGCTGTTGATGAGCGAGGCGGCATGTTCCAGAGTCAGGTCGCCGCCAGCCTGCAGTACACCGGCATTGCTTACCGCGCCGGTCTGGTTGAACGTGAGGGTGCCGGCGGCGATCCACTGCGCACCGGCCGCATTCGTCAGCGCGGTGCCGGATAACGCGGCGTTGCCTTTGACGCCGATTGCCCCTTCGTTGCTCAGCGTGTTACCTGAGAACGTCGCGTCGGTGCCGCTCTGGATCTGCCCGCTGGCCTGGTTGTCGAAGCTGCCCGACGACAGGTTGAAGGCCTGGCCGCTGACCAGCACGCCGCTGTTCAGCGCCGTGCCGTTCGTCTGCAGTTGCAGGTTGCGCTGTGCACTGAGCGTGCCGCTGTTGGCGAGGCTCGCGGCCTGCACCACCACGTCGGCCTGGTCGGACTGCAGCGTGCCGTTGTTGGTCAACGCACCGGTGAGGGTAATCGCATCACCCTGCTGCGCCTCGATGCCGCCCGCATTGGTCAACGACGCCGCGTTCAACGTGACGTTCTGGCTGCCGTAGACGGCGCCACCGGCCTGGTTGGCGAAGCCACCACTCAGCGCGGCCGTCCACGCACCGCCAAGGGCGTACAGCTTGCCGTCGTTGGTCAGCGTGCCGCCGCTGAGGCCCAACGTGCTGCCGGCCTGAACCGTGCCCGCGGTACTCAGGGTCGGCGCGGTCAGCGTTACGGCGCCGTCGGCGACCAGCGTGCCGCTGCTCGTCAGGTTCGTGGAGGCATTCAGGGCCGCGTTGCCGCCGACGGCGAGACGACCGGTGTTCGCGATCGTCGCGGCCGTCAGGTTGAAATTGCCGGCGTCCGCCGACAGGCTGCCACTGTTGCTGGCAGCGCCGCTGACCTGCAATGTTAGGCCCTGGGCTGATTCGAACGCGCCCGCGTTGCCGAACGAAGCACCGGACACGTTGATCGGGCCACCCGCGTACACACTGCTGCCGGTGGTGCCGGTGATCGCCCCTTGCGCCTGCACGGTGAGTGCGCCGCTCTGTGCTTCGATCTGACCACTGTTGCTCACGGTACCGTCGGCGGACAGCGTCATCGCGTTGCCGCTGTAGAGCACGCCTTGGTTCGTGAAGTCGCCGCTGGTGATTTTGACCGTATTACCGGCGGCAAGCGTGCCCTGGTTGGTCAGCGATTGCGCGGTGTTGAGCGTGACGTTGCCGGTGGCCGTGGTCTTGCCTGCCAGCACGACCTGGCCTGCGCTGGTCAGCGTGAGGTCGCCGTTCTGGGCGATGATTTCGCCTTGACTGTTGACGCCCAGACCGGCCTCGGTGCCGATCAGGCGAATCGCGTTGGCATACATGCCGCCCAGCGTCGAGACGTCCAGCGCCACGGTGGGCGTGGCGCCGGTCGCACTCAGCGGCTGGGTGGCCAGCGTGGCGTAATCGACCCGGTTGGGGCCGGTGACCACATTGAGTTGGCGTGCCCAGACGCCGGCATTGATGGCCACGGCGCGCGCGAGCAGATCCACCTGGTCGGTCGAACCGCTAGGCAGACCCTGTCCTTCGACGGTGATCATGCCGCCGGTGACCGCCACCCCGCTGAGTGAGCCGTCGCCGGCGAACAGCGGCCGGCCGGTGGTCAGCGTGCCGCGCGGCACATTGATGAAGCCGCAGCCGCTGCAGCTGATGCCGTTAGGATTGGCGACCACCACCTGGGCCGCACGACCAGCCACCTCCATCGCACCGTTCAACTGGCTCGGGGAAGTGGACGTCACTTCGTTGAGGATCAGCGAGGCGCCCTGGCCCACGCCGAGGTTGGAGTTGCCGCCGATGTAGCCGGCCAACTGCGTGTTGCTGACCGCGCCGCTGTTGTTGAGGATCAGGCCGTTGCTGCCGACGTTGAACTGCTGGTAGGTGTTGTGCGACACGCCCGCGCCGTTGGGCGCGGCGATATTGACCACCGGCACGCCATTGGGTGCGGCGATCACGTTGGTGTGCGTACCGCCGTCGGCGACGGTTTGCGCCTGGACGGCTGGCACGCCGAGCGCCAGGGTCAGTGCGGCCCACAGCGCATGCCGACGCAAGGAGCGATGCCACGACCCGGTGGCCGTCGGTGTGCCCGTGGGCTTGCGCATCGTCGCGTTCTTCATGGCATCGCTCCTCGATCCCTTCGGCCTGCCGGCGCTTTACTGCGCCGTCGGTGCCGTTGTTCCGTGACTCAGTAGGTGTAGATCCACTGCATGCCGGCCGTGGGACGGCGCACTGGGAAACCGCGCGGCGCCTGCAACGGCCAACCGGCGAACAGATCCCAGCTCAGGCCCCATCGCGAGCCGCGCACGCCCAGCACCGCACCACTCAGGCTGTGGCTGGCATAGCCGCTGACGGCATCGCCGCCGACGTGACCCACGTCCATGCCGCCGTACAGCAAGGCGCCCGTGCCACCGATCGGCAGGTTGAGCGTGTTGCGCCAGTAGTACCCATGGCGGCCGGCGAGCACCGTATTGCCGTCGTAGCCGCGCACCGTGTAGCGGCCGCCGAGGGTCAGGTCGTCTTCCGCATACAAGTGATCGCCGGTGGCCTGCCCATGCAGCTCGGACAACCACACCCACGGCGTGGAAAACATCAGGAACGGCGTACTCAGGCTGGCGTCGAGCGTGGCGAAGCCGTAACGGTGGGTGGGGCCGCCCGCGACGCTCGGTTGCCAGGCGCCACCCAGCCACGGCACGCCCCACCGGTAGGCGAGGCGCAAGTCGAGCTGCGAACGGCCCAGGTAGCGACGCTGGATCAGCGCCAGCTCCGCCGACGTCACCTGCCGCCGTTGGGTCTGGATCTGCACGCTGTCGATGTAGCTGTGCTCGTTGCGGGTGGCGACGGTCAGCTCCAGCGAGGTGCGGCTGTGCGCGTCACGATGCAGCAGGCGCGTGGCACTCGCGGCCGTGGTGCTCGAGGTGCCGGTGTAGGCGAAGGTCTGCAGCGAGCCGAACACCGACTGGCGATACGCGTAGTGCGACGAGGAGAGACTGAAGGTCCAGTTGCCCCACGGCACGCTGTAGTTGAAGTTGCCGCCGTGTGTTCCCTTTGTCCGGTCGAAATGGCCCAGGCTGTGCGTGTAGCCAACACTCAGCAGGTCGTTGATGCCCAAAGGCTGGTCAATGGCGAGGGTGAGGCCACCTTGTTCCTTGCCGGTGCTATATGCGCCACTGTCGTCGAGGTTGGCGATGATGCGCCAAGGCTTGCCGCGCGCGATGGTGAGCACCAGATCGGATGTGCCCGGGCGCGAGCCAGGGGCGATATCGATCTTCGCGTCCTGCGATGGCACGCGTTTGAGTTGTTCGAGACCCTGCTCGATCGCGCGCAGATTCAGCACGTCGCCGGGGCGGATCGGTAAGGCGCTGCGCCAGTTCACCTTGGCGGAACCCGGTGCGAAACGCACGGCACCCACCGTGCCGGCCAGCAGCGCCACGCGCAAACGACCGGTGGCGAGGTTCTGCTCCGGAACCACCAGCCGGCTGGTGACATAGCCGCGCACCAGCAGCAAATCCGACGCACGGTGCGCCAGCAGGCGCAATCCCTGCTGTCCCAGGCAGCGACCTCGGTAACCGTCGAGGTAGTTCTGCAGGAAACCGAAGTCCTCGCGGTACGCGCCTTCCAATTGCACGGTATCGATGCGAAAACACGGTGTTTCCGCAGGAACCGCCGTCAGGCGGTAGTCGAAGGCCTGCCCAGTGGGCAGCCGTACGTCCGGCGCCGAACGCAGCGCCTCGCGCTGCTGTGCCTGGCGCTGCGCACGCTCACGTTGCTCTTGTTGGGCCGTTGTCGTCTGGGCGTGCAGGATGGACGGCGTCGCGCATGTCGCCAGCACCAGCGCCCACACTCCCGGCGCCTGCCATCCTCGCGACGCACTCGCCCGCCGCCGCATTGAATCCGCGGCACACCGCTTTCCATCGATCGCTTGCATGCGTTCCCTGTGATCCTTATCGATCCCTGGCCACCCCTGTATCCACGCCACAATCCCTGTGTATGGCCTGGGCGATCGCCTCGCCCGCGAACATTTTAATGGAGCTTGCCGGGGCTATTCAGTAGGCGTCCGCCTACACAAAACGAAAGTTCTTGTAACGCTGCAAGCAAATACACGGCACCGCCTGCGCAGCGCGGCAGTGGAACCGGCCACGTTGGATTCGCTGGATTGGTTCAACACTCAAGCCACTGCTGGGCGCGATCGGGAATATCCCGTCGGTTTAAGCGGAAGCGGCTCGCTATCTGCACACGCTGCGATGCCCAAAGCGGCGTGACTCAAGCCAAACAGCCCCCGAAATTCCATGGGGCTTCAGCCTGCTAGATCGATTATTTGATGGATCCTGGACTTTTCTCCAGCCAATCCTCCAGCTGCTGCAGCACCTGACCCCGGCCCGGTTCGGTCTCGTTGAACAGCTCGTGGTAGAGCGCCGCGAAGTAGCGGGTGGTGAGCCTTTGGGTGCGCGCGGCGGCGGCAGAGAAATCGCGGCTGCCGGAGGCGTCGACCAGCGCGTCTTCGCCGGCCACCAGCAGCAGGGTGGGCGTTTCGAGGCGGTCGGCGTCGGCAATGCAGCTGGCGCCGGCGCGGAAGATGAAGTCGGCGAGGCGCGGGCTGACGCGGTCGTGGCACAGCGCATCGGCGCGATAGGCGGCGGCCACCTGCGGATCGTGGCTGAGGCGCTCCAGGTCGAGGCCGTTGCGCAGGCGCAGGTTCGGCAGCAGCTGTGCCAGCGTCGCGGCCAGCCGGCGCAAGCCGGCCGAGGCGTGGCTGCGCAGCGCGGGCGAGGACAGCACCAGCGCCCTTGGTGTGACCCGCTCGTCCAGCACGGCCCGCAGGGCCACCAGGCCGCCCATGCTGTGGCCAAGCAGGATCGGCGCGGCGCCCAGCGTGCGCGCATAGTCGGCGTACACCACGGACAGGTCCGCCGGCAGGTCGTCGGGATGCCTCAGTACGCCACGCGGTCCGGGGTTCTGGCCGTGGCCGCGCTGATCGTAGGCGCGCACGGAATAACCGAGCGCGTTGAACCAGCGCGCGAGACCTGCGTGGCGGCCGGCGTGCTCGCCCAGCCCGTGCACCAGCAGCACGCCTCCCCGCGCCCGCGGCAGCGGCCAGTCGTGCAGGCGCAGCGGCTGGCCGTCGGACATCTCCAGCCAAGCCGCGTCCGGCTTCCGTTCCGTGTCGTGCGCTCTGTGCGCCAATGGGTCTTGCTGTTTCACGCCTGCCTTTCCGTCATCGGTTGCACCGCGGTGCCGCACGGGGCCCGGAGGGAGCATGGTCCGCCATGCCCCTCCACAGCGCCGGTCAGTGCTCCATCACCCGCATGTCCCTGGTCAGCAGGTCGAGCTTGTCCTTCATTTCGGCCTGCGGCTGGTTGCCCGCGGTGCCGAAGAACGCGGTGTAAAGCACCTTGGGCGCCGTACCGGCGGTGGTCGGAGCGACCACGGTGTCGATCTTCATCAAGTCGTTTTCGTAGCGGGCCACGGCATTGAAGGGATACTGGCGTTCCGACAGCTTCTTCCAGCGACTGCTCATGTCGTCGTCCAGCCCGGACGGCGGCGCGATGTTGCGCTGGACGTTGACGTTGTTGTGGTCGTCGGAGGCGGTGTCCTTCCAGATCTCCACGTCGCCCACGTCCCACACCGGCTTGCCGTCGTCGAGGAAGAAGCGGAAACCCAGCCACAGCAGGTTGTCCGGCTTGACCGCCTGCAGCGAGGACGGATAGGTGAACGCCACGCGGGGCGAGGCGTAACTGAAGCGCTGGCCGTAGTCGTAGTCGATGCGGATGTCGTGTAGCGCGGCCGGCTGCAGCGCGGGCCGGCCGAGGAAGTCCTTCCACTGCGCCAGGGTGCCTTGGTAGGTGAGGTAGACGAAGCTGCTGAGCTCGTCCAGGTCCAGCATCGTGTCGTGCAGATGGGCGGGCGGCACGAAGCGCATCAGCATGATGCTGCCGTCCGGCACCGGCAGCGAGTACGCCACCACGAGGGCGTTGGCGTAGGGCAGCGGCCAGACGGCGACGTGCCACGGGCGCTGCCAGCGGTCCAGGTGGGTCGATTCGCGTACCGGCTTGCCGAGCGAGGTGATCTTGACCTTCTCGCTGGCGACCGGGCGCTGGAACAGCCCGGTGCGCGCCAGCAGGTCCATGCGCGCCTTCGCGTCGCCGTAGAACTTCGTCGCATCCGTCCCGTCGGGGCGGCGGATCTGGATCAGGCCGTTGCGCCCGGCCGCGCCAACGCGCACGTAGCCGTTGCCGTCCAGGGCGAAATAGCGCGCCTGCGTGTCGGTACGGCCCCATTCGCCGTCGCTGCCGCGCACGATCAGCGAGGGAAAGCCGTTGAGGATGGTCTGCTGGTGCAGCAGGCGCGCCGAACCCGCGCCGTTCGGGAACAGGTTGGCGGATTCGCGCGCCAGCAGCGCCTTCAGCTGGGCATCGCTGTTGGCGTCGATGCGCGACTGGAAATCGCGATAGAAGTCACCGAGGCTTTCGGGCAGGGCGAACTGGGCCTTGAGCTGGCCGTTCTGCACGGTATCGAACAGGTCGAGCTGGTAGGCGATGCGCGCGTCCATCACGGCCTTGCCGGCGGGGGCGTCCAGCACCTCGCGGATCGGCAGCGCGTAGTTGAGGTTCTCGTTGGCCGACTTCATCAGCACCACGCCGATCACCTTGCCGGCCTGGTCCAGCAGCGGGCCGCCGCTATTGCCGGGCGAGGCGGCGGCGGAGAAGCGCATCCACTTCCACGCACCCTCTTCCTGCTCGGGCGTGTCGGAGGTGTACAGGCCGTCGCGGATCACCACGCCGGTGCCGAGCGCGTTGCCCACCGCGTAGACCGCCGTGTTCAGGGTCGGCGTGCTGTCGATGGCCAGCGCGGCATCGCCGTCGGGTCGGCTGGCCAGCGAGAAGACCACGAAGTCCTTGCGCAGGTCGAACTGCTCGATCTTGTCGATCGGGTACACGTGGCCCTTGGCGTCGCGCAGCGCGGGCGCGCCCCACAGGCTGTCCAGGCCGGCGAGCAGCACGTGGCCGGCGGTGACGTAGCGGCCGTGGCCGATCGCGAACGCGGTGCCGATGGAGTAGTACTTGTCGGTGCGTTCCTGGTAGGGCAGCAGGTCGAGCGGCAGCGGCTTCTCGTAAGTCAGCGGATCGTTGGCCGGCTTGGCCTGCACCACCTCGAAGGTGGCCGCCTCGATTTGCGGCAGCGCCGCCGGATCCAGGGTGGCGGCGCGCGCCGCCGAAGTGCCGAGGCCCAGGCCCGACAACAACGCCAGCATGCCGATCCGGCCAAGACCGCGGAACGTCCAATCGCACCATGTACGCATACGTGTCCTTCGCATGGAGGCGCGGCCCGCGGACTCCCCTCGGCATCCTCGCGGACAGCGGCCAATGTGCATCTTGGCATGGTGACGCGGCGCTTGCATGGCCGGCGGCGGTCGCGCCGCGAGCGGAACGGGGGCATCCGCGCGGCGCTTGGCGGGCAGGCGGGGGCGCGTAGAATCGGAAGTCCCCGATCGCCATCGCTACCCGCCCGCATGCACGCGGATGTTGCCCCGCTAAACGGTTTCCACCCCGCCGTCGCCGCCTGGTTCGGTGGCCGCTTCGCCGCGCCCACCGCGGCGCAGGCGCAGGCGTGGCCGGCGATCCGCGGCGGTGGCCACGTGCTGGTGGCCGCGCCCACCGGCTCGGGCAAGACGCTCACCGCCTTCCTCGCCGCGCTCGATGCGCTGGTGCGCGAGGGTGTGGCGAACGGCGGCGCACTGCCGGACGAGACGCGGGTGGTCTACGTGTCGCCGCTGAAAGCGCTGTCCAACGACATCCACGTCAATCTGGAAGAGCCGCTGGAAGGCATCCGCGCCGAGCTGGCGAAGCGGGAGCTGCCCGACGTGGTCATCCGCACCGCGGTGCGCACTGGCGACACGCCGCAGGCCGAGCGCGCCTGGATGCGCAAGACGCCGCCGCACATCCTCGTCACCACGCCGGAGTCGCTGTACATCCTGCTCGGCTCCGCCTCCGGCCGCGAGATGCTGGCGAGCACGCGCAGCGTGATCGTGGACGAGATCCATGCCGTTGCCGGCAGCAAGCGCGGCGCGCATCTCGCGCTGACGCTGGAGCGATTGGATGCGCTGTGCCAGCGGCGCCTGCAGCGGATCGGGTTGTCGGCGACGCAGAAGCCGATCGAGGAAGTGGCACGGTTCCTCATCGGAGCTGCTTCTACTCCCTCTCCCCTCTGGGGAGAGGGTCGGGGTGAGGGGACAGTCTCGCCTCGATCTTCATCAGAGCGAGCTCTTGGAGATGTTTCCGCGAGCACCGACCCCTCACCCTGCCCTCTCCCCGAAGCGGAGAGAGAAAACTGCACCATCATCGACACGGGCCACGTGCGCAAGCGGGACCTTGCCCTCGAAGTCCCGCCCGTGCCGCTGGAAGCGGTGATGTCAAACGACGCGTGGGAACTGGTCTACAACCGGCTCGCGCAACTGGTGCAGGCCCATCGCACCACCCTGGTGTTCGTCAACACGCGGCGGCTGGCCGAGCGTGCGGCGCGGCATCTGTCCGAGCGCCTGGGCAAGGAGACCGTGGCGGCGCACCACGGAAGCTTGGCCAAGGAGCAGCGCCTCGACGCCGAGCAACGCCTCAAGCGCGGCGAATTGTCGGTGCTGGTCGCCACCGCCTCGCTGGAACTGGGCATCGACATCGGCGACGTGGATCTGGTCTGCCAGCTGGGTTCGCCACGCTCCATCGCCGCGTTCCTGCAGCGCGCGGGCCGTTCCGGTCACCATGTCGGCGGCACGCCGAAGGCGCGGCTGTTCCCCACCACGCGCGACGACCTGGTCGAATGCGCGGCTCTGCTCGATGCGGTGCGCCGCGGCGAGCTCGATGCACTGGTGCAGCCGGCGCAGCCGCTGGACGTGCTGGCACAGCAGATCGTCGCCGAGGTGGCCTGCCGCGAATGGGACGAGGACGGGTTGTATGCGCTGGTGCGCGGCGCGTATCCGTATCGCGCCCTGTCGCGGGCGGACTTCGACGCCGTGGTGCGCATGCTGGCCGAGGGGTTCACCACCCGCCGCGGCGCCCGCGCCGCCTACCTGCATCGCGACGCCGTGCATCGCCAGCTGCGCGCGCGGCGCGGCGCACGGCTGGTCGCGCTCACCTCCGGCGGCGCGATTCCCGACACCGCCGACTACCTCGTGGTGCTGGAACCGCAGGCCACGGTGATCGGCTCGGTGCACGAGGACTTCGCGGTGGAAAGCCTCGCCGGCGACATCTTCCAGCTCGGTAACACCAGCTACCGCATCCTGCGCGTGGAGCGCGACCGCCTGCGCGTGGAGGACGCGCATGGCGTGCCGCCCAGCATCCCGTTCTGGCTGGGCGAGGCGCCGGGACGCACGGACGAGCTCTCGTTCGCGGTGTCGCGGCTGCGCGAGGAAGTGGAAGCACGGCTTGGCGAAGGCGAGGAGCCGCAAGCGCTGGCGTGGCTGCGCGACGAACTGGGCCTGGGCGAAGCCGCCGCGCGGCAACTGGCCGAGTATCTGGCCGGCGCCAAGGCGGCGCTGGGCGTGCTGCCCACCCAGACCACCCTGGTGTTCGAGCGCTTCTTCGACGAGTCCGGCGGCACCCAGCTCGTCATCCACTCGCCGTTCGGCAGCCGCATCAACCGGGCCTGGGGCCTGGCGCTGCGCAAGCGCTTCTGCCGCCAGTTCAACTTCGAGCTGCAGGCTGCGGCCACCGAAGACGCGATCGTGCTGTCGCTGTCCACCAGCCACAGCTTTCCGCTGGAGGAGGTGGCGCGCTACCTGCACTCGGCCAGTGCCGAGCACGTGCTGGTGCAAGCCCTGCTCGACGCGCCGCTGTTCCCGGCGCGCTGGCGCTGGAACGCGGTCACCGCGTTGGCGCTGCCGCGTTTCATCGGCGGCAAGAAAACCCCGCCGCAGCTGCAGCGCATGAAGAGCGAGGACCTGCTCGCCGCGGTGTTCCCGGACCAGGTCGCCTGCCTGGAGAACATCGTGGGCGAGCGGCAGATTCCCGACCATCCGCTGGTGGCGCAGACCCTGCACGACTGCCTGCGCGAGGCGATGGACGTCGACGGCCTGCTGCGCCTGCTGCGCGCGCTGGAGGGCGGCGCGATCCGCCTCGTCGCGCGCGATCTTGCCGCACCCAGCCCGCTCGCCGGTGCGGTGCTCAATGCCGCGCCCTATGCCTTCCTCGACGACGCGCCGCTGGAGGAACGCCGCACCCGTGCCGTACGCCAGGACAGCCCGACCGGCGCCGGCGACCTGGGCCGGCTCGACCCCGCGGCCATCGCCGCGGTGCGCGCCGAGGCTTGGCCCGAGGTGCGCAGTACGGACGAGATGCACGAGGCGCTGGACGCGCTGGGCGGCGTCACCGCGGACGAGGCAGCGGCGAACGGAGGATGGGACGACAAGCTGCACGCGTTGGCCAAGGACCAGCGCGCCACGCGCTTGTCTCCCTCCCCGGATGCCCCGACCGAGAGAAGGGATGACGGTGTGTGGGTTACCGCGGAAAAGCTGCCGCTATGGCAGGCCGTGCATCCAGGGGCTGCACTGCATCCCGCCATCGGCGCGCCCGCCGAATACGCGGCACAGGTGTGGACCCGCGAGGATGCCTTGCGCGAACTCGTGCGCGGCCGCTTGCTGGGCCTGGGTCCGGTGACGGTGGATGCGCTGGCCGCGCCGCTGGGCGTGGCGCCCGCCGACGTGAAAGCAGCGCTGCTGCGACTGCAGACCGAGGGCTACGTGATCCAGGGCCGCTTCGACCCGGACGTTGCCGAGACGCAATGGTGCGAGCGCCACCTGCTGGCGCGCATCCACCGCTACACCCTGGGCCGCTTGCGCCGCGAGATCGAGCCGGTGAGCCGGCGCCAGCTGATGCGTTTCCTGCTCGACTGGCAGCACGCGAGCGCCGCCACGCAACTGCGCGGACCCGACGCGTTGCCGGCGGTGCTGGCCCAACTGGAGGGCTACGAAGCCGCGGCCGGCGCCTGGGAGGCGGAGATCCTGCCCGCGCGCATCGCCGATTACTCGGCCGGCTGGCTGGACGAGCAATGCCGTGCCGGCCGCATCGGCTGGAGCCGCCTGCGCGCGGGCGGCGGCAGCGGCCCGGTGCGTGCCACGCCCATCGTGTTGTTGCCGCGCCGGAAGATGGCCGTCTGGACGGCCGTCGCGCAAGACGATTCGCCGCAGGAAAGCCTGTTGTCCTCGCGGGCGCAGGCGGTGGCCGACGCGCTGCGCGAACACGGCGCGCTGTTCTTCGACGAGTTGCAGTCGATCGCGCACCTGCTGCGCACCGAACTGGAGGATGCGCTGGGCGAGCTGGTCGCCGCCGGCCGCGCCAGCGCGGACAGCTTTGCCGGCTTGCGCGCCCTGCTGCTGCCCGCGGCGAAGCGCGAGGCGCCGCGGCATCGGCGCATGCGCCGGCACACGTTCGGCGGCATCGAGGATGCAGGACGCTGGTCGCTGATCCGTTCCCAGGCACAGGACCAGCCCCCTGCCTCGATGCCTTCCCCGGAGGGGAAAGGGAGCGATGGCGTCGCTTCGCGCGGGACTGGCCCGACGGAAGCCGACGCCGTGGAACACGTGGCCCGCACCCTGCTCGCCCGCTACGGCGTGGTGTTCTGGCAGCTGCTGGAGCGCGAGGCGCCGTGGCTGCCGCGCTGGCGCGAGCTGCTGCGCGTGTATCGGCGGCTGGAGGCGCGCGGCGAAATCCGCGGTGGCCGTTTCGTGGAAGGCCTGGTGGGCGAACAGTTCGCCTTGCCGGAGGCGATCGCGCCGCTGCGTGCGATCCGCCAGCGCGCGGACGATGGCGAGCTGGTCGTGGTGGGCGGTTGCGATCCGCTGAATCTGGTGGGCAGCGTGCTGGCGGGCGACAAGGTGCCGGCGGTGGCCGGCTCGCGCGTGCTTTATCGCGATGGCATGCCGTTGGCGGCGCAGGTCGCGGGACGCTTCGTGCCGCTGGCGGAGCTGTCCTCCGCCGAGACGCAGGCGGCGTGGCAGGCACTGCAGTTGCGCGCGGCGCGGCGCCGCACCGCCTGAGTGGCGTTCACGGTCCGTCCGGGCGCAAGGGATCGCCGGAACGCCGTGGATAAAGGAAGGGCGCGTTGTCGGGCCGGTGGCTGCACGGCCCGCCCCGCGCGGGGGCGGGGGGCGGGCAAAGAGCTGGTGTCCTCAGGGCCCGGCTTCCAGCGACACCTGGCCCAATGCGTACAGCGGGCCGTCGATGGGCGCGGTGTAGATCAGGCACAGGCTGTGTTCGCCGCTCTGCGCGGGCAGCTTCGCGTCCAGCTTGAACTGGCGCGGGCTGTGCGCGGGGTCGGGCAGCGGCATCGTGGCGAGTACCGGGCCGTCGCAGCGGTCGGCATGCACCACCAGCTCGCCGAACGGCGTGCTGTGCGGGCGCGAGACCACAAGCTTCTGCTCGTGCGCCAGCGCGAAGTTGCGCTCCAGGCGCACCGCGTCGACATGGATCGCGGTGACGCCATCCATCAGCGTGGGCGGGAACAGCTGGCAGGTGTCGAACACGTTCACTGCATACACCGGCTGGGTGCTGGTCGCGTCGGGCATCGGCTGCACGCGGAGGCGGAAGTCGCTGCCGGGGCAGTTCGCCAGTTCCGTGCCGGGCAGGCTGAGCAGCGCGGCGCGGTCGAGCACGCGTTCGCGCGGCGCGGACAGCGCGCTGCCGTCGGCGGCGAAGCTGGCGGCGCGCACGGTGGCGGGCAGCGCCACGTTCAGTGGCGCGTCGTAGCGCGGCGAGGCCGGCGTGGGCGTGCCGCCGTCCAGCGTGTAGTGGATGGCGCCGAAGCCGCTCTGGTCGGAAAGCGTCACCGTGGCCTTGCCCGTGGCCAGCGCCACGTTGCGGTCCACCTGGATGTCCACCGCGAAGGCGCTGTCGGCGTAAGCGACGCGCTGCGCGCGATGGCGCGCGAGCTGTGCCGGCAGGCGGGCGAGGAAGCCGGGCCAGTCGTTCGACGCGGCCGGCGACCAGGCCACTTCGCCGAGCGCGTCCAGCCGTGGGAACACGGCGTGCTCCACGTGCGCCATCGTCGGCAGGTGCTCGGTCCATACATTGGCCTGCACGCCCAGCACGTGCTTCGCCTGCGCGGCGTTGAGCACGTCGGGCACCGCGCGGAAAGCGTAGACGTCCTGCAGCGACTCCACGCCGAGGCGGCCGGCGTATTCGTCGGCGAGATCGCCCTGCACGTGGTCGAAGTAGAGGTCCGGCGAGGGCGACATCACCACGTCGTGGCCGAGCAGCGCGGCCTTGATCGCGCCGTCGATGCCGCGCCAGGACATCACGGTGGCGTCCGCGGGCAGGTTGTCGCCTTCGAGGATCTCGTCCCAGCCGATCAGCTTGCGGCCATGCTGGTCGAGGTACCGGCCGATGCGGCCGATGAACCAGCCCTGCAAGGCATCTTCGCTGGTGATGCCGAGCGCGCGCATCTTCGCCTGCACCGCCGGCGAGGCCTGCCACTGGTCCTTGATCGCCTCGTCGCCGCCCACGTGGATGTACTGCGAGGGGAACAGCGCCATCACCTCGTCGAGCACGTGGTCGATGAAGGTGAAAGTGTCGTCGTTGACGTTGTACAGCCAGGGGTTCACGCCGGAGTCGACGGAAACCTGCGGCCGCCGGCCGGTCACACCGATCTGCGGATACGAGGCCACCGCCGCCTGCGCGTGGCCGGGCATGTCCAGCTCCGGCACGATGGTGACGTGGCGCGCGGCGGCGTAGGCCACCACGGCGCGGATCTGCTCCTGCGTGTAGTAGCCGCCGTAACGCTGCGGTTCGCCGTCGTGGCCCGCATCCGGCGGGGTGCGCCAGGCGCCGATCTTCGTGAGCTCGGGATAGCGCTTGATCTCGATGCGCCAGCCCTGGTCGTCGGTGAGGTGCCAGTGCAGTACGTCGAGCTTGAGCTGGGCCATCTGGTCGATCAGCTTCTCGACCTCGGGCACGCTCTGGAAATGGCGCGCGGAGTCCAGCATCAACCCGCGCCAGGCGAAGCGCGGCCAGTCGCGGATGGACAGCGCGGGCACGTCCACCGCGCCGTGCCTGGCGTCGGGCGTGAGCAGCTGGTACAGGGTGACCGCGCCGTGGAACAGGCCGGCGTCGTCGCGCGCCGTGACGTGGATACCCTGCGGCGTGACGTCCAGCGCGTAGCCTTCGGCCTGTGCTACCGGTGCCTGCGGGTCGCGCTCCAGCACGATGGCGTGCGCGGCGCCGCCGTCGGCGGCCAGGTGCAGCCGCAGGCCGCGCGTGCGCGCGACGAGGCCGATCAGGTAGTCCGCGGTCTGTTTCGTCGCGGCATCGCGGCTGGCGAGCACGATCGGCGTGGACGCGTCCACGCTGAAGCCGCCGTGCTGCAGCCTGAGCTGCGCCGGCAGCGGAATCAGGGAAGGTGGCGCCGCGTCGTCGGCGCGGGCGACATGCGCCGGCAGCAGGGCGAGCGCGAGCAGCAGGCAGGCGCAGCGGGGCAGCAAGGCAAGACGATTCATCGGCAGCTCCTGCAGTGGAGGACGCAACACTCCCCCTCCCCATGCGTGGGAGGGGGCTCATGAAAGTCAGCATGCCATTGCCGGGGCTTCTCCAGACAAAAAGACGGGCCCGCAAAGTACTGCCGGGCCCGCTCGGGGAGAGTGCAGGCCATCCCTGGCCCGCGTGGATGTCGCGGTGCAGCGGGTGGATCAGAACTTGAAGTTCAGGTTCAGGTAGTACTGGCGGCCGTTGTCGTAGAAGTAGTACGGCTGGTCGCCGAACGCCGTGCTCTTGGTGTAGTACCTCAGCTTGGCGTTGTTGAGGTTCATGGCGTCGAAAGTCACCGACATCATGTCGTTGATGTTGTAGCCCACCGACGCCGCGAGGTTGCCGATGCCCGCCTGGTAGAAGTTGTCGGCGCGGCTCACGCCGGCGTAGAACGACGAGCGGTAGGTGTAGCTGACGCGCGCGTTGAACTTCGCGTTCTCGAAGAACGCCGAAACGTTGGCAGTGGTCTTCGAGTTGCCCATCAGCGGCTGGTTGCTGTCGGCATGGCCGGCGCCGTAGGTGTAGTTCGCCGACACGCCGAAGTTGTCGCCGATCGGCTGGATGTAGTTCAGCTCCACGCCCTTGACGCTGCCGTTCACGTTCGACGGCACGCTGACCAGGTAGTCGGTGAACACGTCATGGCCGGCGGTGGCGCTCTGCTGCATGTTCTTGAAGCTCATGGTGACGTTGCTGAAGTTCACGTAGTCCTTCAGCTGCATCGAGAACACGCCGAACGACAGCAGGCCGCGTGGCGCGAAGTACCACTCCAGCGAACCGTCGAAGTTGGTGGAGACCAGCGGCTTGAGCTTGGGATTGCCGCCACTGCCGGCCAGAGTCAGGTCATTCAGCGAGATGAAGCCGGCCAGCGAGGAGTAGTCGGGCCGCGTCATCGTCTGCGACACGGCGAAGCGCGCCAGCAGGTCGTCGGTGAGGTTGAACTTGATGTTCGCGCTGGGCAGCAGCTTGCCGTAGCTGTGATGGTAGGTGTTCCAGTAGTAGTCGCCGAAGGCCGAGCCGGTGATCGGGCCGATGGCACCGCTCTCGATCGGGCTGGTGCTGGAGTAGCTGATGTTTTCCTTGGTGTTGACGTAGCGCAGGCCGACGTTGCCGCTCCAGCGGTCGCCGTCGAAGTTCGCCTGGAAGTAGGCCGCACCGTCCTTCTCGTTGACCTTGTAGATGTCGTTGAAATAGAAGCGGGCCACCGGATCGCGGTTGGCGAACTTCGCATCGAAGGCGGCCAGCTGGGACGGCGAGTAGTACCAGATGTTGCTGGGGAAGCTGCCGCCCACGCTGCTGGCCAGGTCGCTCGGGTAGTTCGACCAGCTGGTCGGGTAGTTGGCGAGGTTCTGCCAGTCGCCCGTGGGACCCTGGGCGATGCTGCGCAGGTTCTCGCGCGTGTGGTCGGCGTAGCGCACGCCGAACTGCAACGAGGACAGCGCGCCCTGGTCGAAGTCGAACTCGCCGTCGCCCTGCACCCAGTTTTCCTTGTCCTTCGCGTCGATGCCGTTCTCGCCGAAGATCCAGCCGGCCGAGGGCAGGATCGCGTTGGGCGAGCTGTTGTCGCCGCCGACGGTCCAGTTGGTGGGCTGGCCGGTGCCGCGGATGTTCCAGCTCGCGGCCGCGCCGGGCTGTGCGCCCAGTTCCAGCACGTCCTGGGTCGGGCTCTTGCCGGCGCCGTGGGTGGTGCCGATCTCGCCCTTGAAGCTCAGGCTGTCGGTGGCGCGCCAGTCCGCATCGAAGGTCACGTAGTTGGAGCTGGACTCGGCGCCCGGACGCGAGATCTGGTCATACACCACGGACGGGTTGGTGTTGCCCGCCACCTGCGCGAAGTTCGCGTTGGTCAGCACGTGGTTCTGCACGGTGTAGCCCGGCTGCAGGCCGCCCTGGTTGATGAACTGGCTGGTCCACAACATGTAGTTGCGGTTGAAGTTGTCGGCCTTCAGCGTGGTGGCGAAGCCGTTGAGGTTCAGCGTCAGGTTGTCGGCGGGCTTCCACTCCAGGTCGATCGCGCCGCCCTTGCGGGTGCGGGTCTGGGTGAAGAAGGTGGAGCCGATTTCCTGCGGGTAGTAGACACCGGCGAGGTCGGGGTGGGCGACGGCGACGGCATCGGTGGCAGCGATCTGGTTGTAGCCGCCGATCAGTTCCTGGCCGTTGCGCTGCAGGCTGCGCTTCTCGTAGAAGCCCTGCACCATCACGCCGAAGGTGTTGTCGTCGTTCTTCCAGTTGAACAGGCCACTGGCCTGCGGCTTGGTCGAACTGGGCAGGTCGGAGTACACGCCGCCGACCGACACCGCACCGGTCGTCTGCTTGGCGAATTCCAGCGGCTTGCGGGTGATGATGTCCACCGTGCCGGTGGCGCCGCCTTCCTGCAGGCGGGCCTCGGAGCTCTTGTGCACCACCACCTCGCTGACGATTTCCGAGGGCAGCAGGCTGTAGCTCACGCTGCGGCCCACGGTCGAGGTCTGCGACAGCACGAACCAGTCGCCGGTGCCGATGGTGTGGCCGTTGACCAGGGTCTGAGTCATGCTGGGGTTGGTGCCGCGCAGGCTGACGCGGTCGTTCTCGTCGAAGCCGCCTTCGCTGGCGCTGGCCGAGCTGATGTTGACGCCGGGCAGGCGCTGCAGCGTATCGGCCACGTTCTTCACCGGCAGCTTGCCGATGTCCTCGGAGGTCACCACCTCGACGTGCGAATTGGCGTCCTTCTTCAGGGCCAGCGAGGCCGCCTCGGTGGCGCGGATGCCGGTGACGGTGACCGACGGCAGCTGCGTCACGCTTTTCTTGTTCGGCGCATTGGTCTGGGTACCGTTCTGGTTCTGCGTGGCGTCCTGCGCATACGCGCCGACGGACAGGCACAGGCCGGCGACGATGCTCGCGGCGAGCAGTGTCTTGCGATGGTTCATGATGTCCTCCCCTCAGAGGGCTGTTTGGTCCAAGACCGGGTTGTGGTTGTTTGACGGCGTTCGGCGCCGTGTCGCTAGAGCGGTGGCATGGCTCGATCTCCCTGCCGCTCGTCCAGAAACCAGCCGGCGGCGCCGATGACACCTAGCTGGCCGTGCTCGATCAGTCGTACGGGAACCTTCTGCAGGTAGGCGCGCATCACGCCCTTGTTGAAGTAGCGTTCGGCGAAGCTGCTGGCGCGCAGGAAGCCGTGGATCTGCGGCAGGATGCCGCCGGCGAGGAACACGCCGCCGCTGGCGCCGTACAGCATCGCCAGGTCGCCGGTGAAACTGCCGAGCAGGCCGCAGAACACCTCGAGCGTTTCCAGCGCGGCCGCATCGTGCCCGGCCAGCGCGGCGCCGGTGATTTCCGCCGGCGTCATCAAGGACACCGCGCAGCCACGCAGCTCGCACAGCGCGTGGTAGAGCTTGAGCAGGCCGGGACCGGACAGCGCATCCTCGCAGGAGACATGCGTGCGGCTGCGCGCCAGCACGCGCAGGATCTCGATCTCGCGTTCGTTGCCGGGCGCCAGCGCGATCTGGCCGGCCTCGGTGGGCAGCACCTGGGCATGGCCGCCGCTGCGCGGCAACAGCACCGCCGACCCCAGTCCGGTGCCCGGCCCCATCACCAGCACCGGGCCGCGCGGCGCCGGCTGCGCGGTCTCGATCACCGGCAGCGTCTCCTCCACGCTCAGGAACTGGGTAGCCCAGGCCACTGCCTCGAAGTCGTTGATCACTTCCAGCTGGGCCAGGCCGAGCTGTTCGCGCAGCGCGGCTATCGACACCGGCCAGGGCAGGTTCTCGTTGACGATGCTGTCGTCCAGCACCACGCCGGCGCTGGCCACCACGCAGCGGCGGATGCTCCCCTGCAGCGGAGCATGGCCGGCGATCGCCAGCTGCGCCACGAAGTCGCGCAGCAGGCTGCCGAGGTCGGACCAGTCGGCGCACAGGTAGCGGTGGTAGTGCAGCACGCGGACCGGCTGACGGTCGCCGGGCGTGCCGAGCATCAGGCCGATGCGTGCGTGGGTGCCGCCGACGTCGGCGGCGAGGAACGGTTCGCCCTGGCCGAGCACGCCGTGCGGCGCCGACGCGCGCGGCGGCGTCTGGGCGGCGTGACGCTGGCTGGCGAACTCTCCCACGTGGATTTCCCCTTTGTCCGCTGCGGCCGGACGGCGCGGCGCGTGCGTTGCGCGCGGCCGCCGGCCAACGATGTTCACGGAGTCTGGAAGCGGCATGACAACGTTGTCAAGTGACTGTCCCGAAATTTTCACCATCGTCTGCCAAGCCTTGCAACATGACCGTTGGCAGGGGGCGGGGCACTGGATCGATTTAAATTTTGCCGACATGCCGAAGTCCGGCGCTTCGGGCCTCGCCACGCGCGACGGTAACGAAAAGCACACGTGGGAGCGCACCCTGTGCGCAATGACTGTTGGTCACGCCCCGGGACCAAAAACGTCGCGCACAGGGCGCGCTCCTGCAGGCGTCCGGTGGCGCGTTGGCGACTGCCGGTTGACAACGTTGTACTTTGCAGCCAATAAAGGCGCTTCGGCGGCCGCTGCTGCCGTTATGCTCACGGCCGTCCACGCCGTTACTCGGGGAGAGTCTTCATGGCAAGCACGCTGGCGGCCGCGCCGTCCGAACGCTCCAACATCGGCCCGATGGTCATCATCGGCGTGCTGTTTTTCATCATGGGTTTCTTCACCTGGCTCAACGGGCCGTTGATCTCCTTCGTGAAGGTGGCCTTCACCCTGGATGACATCAACGCGTTCCTGGTGCCGTTCGCGTTCTACCTCTCCTACTTCGTGCTCGCGCTGCCGGCCGGTGCGGTGCTCAAGCGCACCGGCATGAAGAAGGGCATGGCGCTGGGATTGTTCGTGATGGCCATCGGTGCGGCGCTGTTCGCCGAATTCGTGCGCATCCGCGTCTACCCGGGCGCGCTGACCGGCCTGTTCGTGATCGGCGCGGGCCTGTCCCTGCTGCAGACCGCGTCCAATCCCTACATCAGCATCCTCGGCCCGATCGAGAGCGCCGCGCAGCGCATCGGCGTCATGGGCATCTGCAACAAGGTCGCCGGCGCGATCGCGCCGCTGGCGTTCGGCGTGCTGGTGCTGAAAGGCATCGACGCGTTCATCGGCAAGGTCACCGCGATGCCCTCCGGCCCGGACCGCGAAGCCCTGCTCAACGATTTCGCCGCGCGCGTGTACTGGCCCTACATGGCCGTGGCCGGCCTGCTGGTGCTGATCGCGGTGGTGATCGTTTTTTCCGCGTTGCCGGAAATCAAGCCGACCGGCGCGAACAGCGAGCGCTCGGTGGGCCACGGCAAGGGCGGCATCTTCAGCTTTCCGCACCTGTGGCTCGGCGTGCTGTGCCTGTTCCTCTACGTGGGCGTGGAAGTGATGGCGGGCGACGCCATCAACACCTACGGCCAGGGTTTCGGGCTGCCGCTGCAGGTCACCTCGCACTTCACCACCTACACCATGGTGGCGATGCTGGTGGGTTATCTGGTGGGTTCGGCGCTGATCCCACGCGTGGTCACGCAGCAGCGCTACCTCGCCGTGTCGGCGGTGCTCGGCGTACTGTTCGCGCTGGGCGCGTTCGTCACCCACGGCTATGTGTCGGTGGCCTTCGTCGCCGCGCTGGGCTTCGCCAACGCGATGATGTGGCCGGCGATCTTCCCGCTGGCGATCAAGGGGCTGGGCAGCCACACGGAGCTGGGCTCGGCGCTGCTGATCATGGGCATCGTGGGCGGGGCACTGCTGCCGCAGGTGTTCGTGCACCTGAAGCAGGTCATCGATTTCCAGCTGGCGTTCGTGATCGTGATCGTGCCCTGCTACCTGTACATCCTGTACTACGGCCTGCGCGGCCACCGCGCCGGCCAGCACGTGGCGGGTTGAGCCCGATGCGGCAGCCATGCGGCCGTCCGCTAGACTGTGCCGCGCGCCGGCGCGGCCGCGTGGCCGCGCCCCGCGTCCTTCCGTCCCACGGCATCTGAGGTTCCCCGGTTGCGCAGCGCCACGATCAAGGATGTAGCCGAGCAGGCGGGCGTCTCGCTGAAGACGGTCTCCCGGGTGATCAACAACGAGCCCTCGGTGCACGCGCGCACGCGCGAGAAGGTACAGCGCGCGATCGAGGCGCTGGACTACCGGCCCGATCCCTCCGCGCGCAGCCTGCGCAGCACGCGCGCCTATGCGGTGGGCCTGGTCTACGACAACCCCAACCCGCACTACATCATCAGCATGCAGAGCGGTGTGCTGGCGGCCTGCCGCAAGAGCGGCTACGGCCTGCAGATCCATCCCTGCGATTCCACTTCGCCGCGGCTGGCCGAGGAGCTGGTCGCGCTGGTCGGCAACGCCAGGTTGGCCGGCCTGGTGCTGGCGCCGCCGATGTCCGAGCAGCCCGAGCTGATCCGCAAGCTGGCGGCGGCGAAGATCCCGTTCATGCGGATAATCTCCGCGCGGCAGGACCCCAAGGACGGCTATCCCTGCGTCTACGTGGACGACCGTGACGCCGCCTATGCGATCACCGAGCACCTGATCCAGCTCGGCCATACCCGCATCGGCTTCTTGTGGGGAGGCCGCGACCACCGTTCCAGCCCCGAGCGCTACCAGGGCTACGAGGACGCGCTGAAGGACTACGGCATCGCCCTGGACCGCAAGCTGATCCTGCCTGGCGACTACTCCTTCGACGACGGCTTCCGCGGCGCGCGCAAGCTGCTCGCGCTGAAGGATCGCCCCACCGCGATCTTCGGCTCCAACGACGAGATCGCCGCCGGCGTGCTCGCCGCGGCGCACTCCAGCGGCCTCAACGTGCCGTGGGAACTCTCCATCGCCGGCTTCGAGGACAGCCCGTTCTCCAAGCAGTCCTGGCCTGCGCTCACCACCGCGCGCCAGGCCACCGAGGAAATCGCCCGCCACGCGGCCCAGCGGCTGATCGCCAACCTGCAGCACGCGGCCAACGGCGAGCCGCTGGAGGAGGGCAACGAGGGCTTCAGCCCGGAACTGGTCGTGCGCGGTTCCACTGCGCCGCTGCGGAGCGCGCCGGCGAAGCGCTGAGCGCGCGCCTATTTCCCCTCGCTACTGCGATATTCCTCCTCTCCCCCAACAGCTTCATCGTTGGAGGAGAGGGTTGGGGTGAGGGGGGGCTTTTACTTCTGCCCGTTGGGGAGTTTCAAAGCGGTTTCGAGCGCCTGCCGGCGCTCGAGTTACTTTTCTCTTGCGTGGCCAAGAGAAAAGTAACCCAAAGAGAAGGCCACCCCGGTTGGCGCTCTCCGGGCATCCTGCCCTGCGAGTCCGTGAGGCGTGGTCGGGCTTTTCGAGCGGGCTCCTGCCCGCGCGAAAAGGCGAGGTCATCCATGACCTCGCCCGCCGTGCGGCCTTCTCGTCCCCGCCTCACCGCCGCCCAGGGGCCCCGCAAGAGCAGGCGCGCATAGTGCGCGCCAGAAGCAACCGCAGGGCGCCGTGCATTGCGCGGCGCCTTTGCTTTGGCTGTTCTGAAAAGTGCGCGCCGGGAGCGCGCTGCTTTTCCGGGGCCCCTATGGCGCGGCGGGTGGGTGAAGGAAAGTCCGCAGGATGGCCCGCAGGGATGCGGGCCAGTTTTTCGCCGGGACAGGAGTCCCGTCGAAAAACCCCGTAGCCCGGCCGCGCACCCGGAAGGCAGGATGCCTGGAGGGCGCGCCATCGGGGTGGCCTCTCTTTTGGTTACTTTTCTCTGGCCACGCAGAGAAAAGTAACTCGGGCCGCGGCCGCGGCTCGAAACCGCTTCGAATCTGGCGGAAGAAGAGCAAGAGCCCCTCTCCTCCGGCCATTCTCCCGCAAGCGGGAGAGTGGAAAACAAGGTCGCCGCGAGCACCTGCCCCTCACCCCGGCGGGGAGAGGGAGAAAGCGCGGCGACAACGCGCCAACCCTCACTCGCTGTAGTCAGCGATATAGATCAACCGCCCGTCATGCTGGCGAAACTCGCTGCGCCCTTCGAGCGCGATCGACTGCCCCGCGCGTACGCCGTTCGGCAGGTCGACCGCGAAGGTGCCCTCGAAGTGGATGCTGGCGTGGGCGCTGTCGCCGTCTTCGCGCCATGCGGTGATGGTTTGGCGGCGCATCGAGAACAGGTGGCGCGAGCTTTCGGCGAGGTGGCGCAGCTCGGCGATGCCGACGGTGCGCACGCTGAGTGCGCCGGCGGTGTAGTTCTCGAACACCACTTCGTCCTGCATCGTCGCCAGCATGGCGGCGACGTCCATGCGGTTGTAGGCGTCGAGGTAGCGGTCGACCAGGCTGCGCATGTCCGTTCCGGCTTGAGGCGGGGCGTGCATTTCAGCACGCGTCCGCCGCCACCGCCATGCCGGCTCAGTGTTTCACGTTGTCCGTGCTGCCGATGAAGCGCGCCACGTTGTCGTGCAGCTGCTTCAGCGAGGGTTCGTGCGCGTAGACCATGTGGCCGGACGGGTACCAGTGATAGGAGATGTTCTGCTGCAGTGAGTCGGGGATCGGCAGGTGGTGCATCTCGTACTCGGCGGCGTAGAACGGCGTGGCGAGGTCGTAGTAGCCACCGTTGAGCATCACCTTGAGGTCCGGGTCGGTCTTCATCGCCATCGCGAGGTCGGGCATCACGTTGGTGGACTGCTGCAGCGCCTCGTGGCTGCCGGGCGCCTTGTGCGCCATGTCCCAGTGGCTGATGTCGGCATACTCGCGGTAGCGCTGGCCGTCGCCGAACTTCAGGTCCTTGCGCACGTAGTCGTTGAATGCGGCGATGTAGGCCGAGCTGATCGCGGAGGACTGCGGGTCGTACTGGGACTCCTTGCTCAACGGATCGAGCGAGGGACCGGAGAAGCGGCTGTCGAGGCGGCCGGTGGTGGTGTCGTCGTTCGCCTGCAGTTCGTGCTCGAACATGCCGCCCGAGACGCGCAGGTCGGCCTTGACCCAATAGGCCGCGGGCAGGCCGGTGTACTGGTACAGCTTCTGGGCGATGGCCTGCTTGCGTGCGGCATCGAGCTGCGAGCCGGCCATCAGCGCCTGCGCGTATTCGCCGGTGGCGAACGGCTCCACCTCGCCCAGCAGCGTCTCGACGTCGGCCGGGGGCGAGGGCAGCTTGTGGTGGTAGTAAGCGGTAGCGGCGTAGGTGGGCAGCGCCAGTTCGTAGGGCTGGTCCACGCCGGGGTTGGTTTCCGGGCCGTCGATGCTGTTGTCGAAGCTGAGGATCTGCGACAGCAGGATCACACCGTTCAAGTCCACGCTGTCCTCGTTGGTGAGGATGTTGGCCACCACCGCCGAGCGGGTGGTGCCGTAGCTCTCGCCGAACAGGTATTTCGGCGAGTTCCAGCGGCCGTACTTGGACAGGAACTGGGTAATGAACTGGGCGAACGCGTGGCCGTCGCCGTCCACGCCGTAGATCGCCTTCTCGCGTTCCTTCATCTGCGCGGCGCGCTTGGCCGGGTCCTTGTCGTCGGCGATCAGGCGGCTGAAGCCCGCGCCGGGTGCGTCGATGAACACCAGGTCGGAGGCATCGAGCAGGCTGTAGCTGTTGTTCACCAGCTGGTATGGCGCGGCCGGCGTGTGGGTGTCGTCGGCGGTGACCACGCGCTTCGGTCCGAAGGCGCCCATGTGCAGCCACACCGTGGCCGAGCCGGGGCCGCCGTTGTAGATGAAGGTGACTGGCCGCTCGCCGGCCTTCGCGCCTTTCTTGAAATAGGCGACGTAGAACATGCTCACCGTGGGCTCGTGCTCCTTGTCGCCCGAGCCATGCAGCACCAGCGTGCCCGCCACCGCCTTGTAGCTGATGTTGTGGCCTTCCACCGACACCGAGCCCTCGCTGGTGGACGACTGCGGCTTGACCAGGGCCGCGTCGGGCGCGTTCGCCGGCTGCTCCTTCTCGTGCTTTCCGCCGGTGTCGGCGGCGACGGCGGTGCTGAGCAGCAGGGCGGCGACGGCCGCGGTGAGGGGCAGCTTGCGCATGGGTGGTTCCTCGGGATGGCCGGGGCGCGCGGCGCCTCGGGAAGCACCCAGCATAGGAACCGCTTTCGCGTCCCCGCATGCCCCGGAAGTCACTGCCGGCGTCGCAATATGCTGCGCGGGCGCCGCGCTCAGGCCCAGGCCAGCAGGCCGATCGCCACCAGCGCCAGCAGCAGGCCGGCGAGGTTCACGCGGCCAAGCCGCTCGCGGAACAGCAGCACGCCGGCCAGCGCACCCAGCATCACCACGCCGAGGTTCATGCTGGCGAACACCAGCGCCGGGTGCTGCGGAAGGGCGCGGTGCGCCCGCAGGTAGAACAGGATGTTGCCGAAGTTGAACAGACCGAGCAGCAGGCCGCCCAGCGTGTTGCGCAGGGTGAAGCGCGCGCCGCCGCGCCAGCGGCGCGCGGCCGCCAGCGCGAACGCCACCGGCAGCGCCAGCGCGAACATCGCCGCCAGCGAGGTGCCCAGCGGCACGCCCGCCGCCGCCACGCGCTTGAACAGCACGTCGATCGCGCCGAAGCCGGCGAACACCAGCAGCGGCCACAGCCACGGCGCCGCACCGCCCTCGCCGCGTACCGGCCCATTCCGCCACACCATGCCCAGCAACGCGAGCAGGCCCAGCGCGCAGCCGAGCGCCTTGGTGGCGTCCAGCCGCTCGCCGAACAGCAGGAAGGCCGCCAGCAGCGAGAGCAGCAGCGACAGCCGCTGCGCCGCGTCCGAGCGCACGATGCCCGCATGCCGCACCGAGGCGCCCAGTGCGAGGAAGATCGTCGGCAGCAGCGCGCCCAGCCCGACCAGCGCGAACCACGGCGCGCCCGCCTGCTGCAGCGGCGCCGGCGAGGGCTGCAGCAGCAAGGCGACGAGCGCGAGCGCCGCCGCGTAGTTCCACGCCACCAACTGGCCGACGTCCAGCCCGAAACGCCGCGCCAGCTTCAGCAGCACGGACACCAGCACGCTGCAGACCGCGCTTGCCAGCACGTAGATCATCGGAAGGTTCCGGCTGTCGAAAGCGGGCGAGCTTAACGCCACCGATTGCCGCCGGCATCCCCGCCGTGGAACGATGCCCGCCCTGTCCGCAGGCCCAGCGAGCGTCTCCCATGGAAATCCGGTTGCTCGACCGCCACGACGCCCCTGCCTACCAGGCGTTGCGGCTGCAGGCATTGCGCGACAGTCCGCACGCCTTCAGCGCCAGCCACGAGGACGAAGCGGGCCGCAGCCTCGACGAGGTGGCGGCGCGTATCGCGCCGGCCGCGGACGGCTCGGTGCGCATGTTCGGCGTCTTCGAGCGCGGCGAGCTGGCCGGATTCGTGGCATTGATCCATCCGCAACGGGCCAAGCTGCGGCATGGCGCCGAGCTGGCCGGCATGTACGTGGCGCCCGCCTGGCGCCGGCATGGACTGGGTTCTGCGCTGCTGCACGCGGTGATCGCCCACGCGCGTTCCATCGGCGGCGTGCGCCAGCTCGGGCTGGGCGTCAACGCGACGAACGCCGCGGCGAAGGCGTTGTACCGTTCGGCGGGTTTCGTGCGCTGGGGCGTGCAGCCACGCGCGCTGCAGGTCGACGGCGTGTTCCACGACGAGGAGCACATGCTGCTGCGCTTCGACGCCACTGGCTGATGCTTTCGTCGGAGGTGCGCGCAACCGCGCCGCCTGCCGGCATGGAACCAAAGCGGTGCGCGGCTGGTCTCCGCCCTGGCGTGTGCGCCGTCCGGCGCCGCATGGACCGGATGGAACCTCGCAGCATGAGCGCACCCAGGGCAGCGGCGGAACGTGAAGCGTTGGCGCGGCACGGCGACCGCCTGCGCTGGATGCACGTCGGCACGCTGGCCCTGGTGCTGCTGATCCACGCGGGCTTCCTCGCCTTCCTGCTCGCGCCGCCGCCAGGCTGGCGCTGGCCGGCCGCGGGCACGCCGGCGGCGCCGCCGGATGCGCTCGTCGTACGCCTGCTGCCGCCGCGGAGCGCACCGGCCGAAACGCCGCCCCCGGCCATGTCGCGGCAGCCAACGCTCGCACACGCCGCGCATGCGGCACGCCGTCCGGAACCCGTGGCGAAGCCTGCCCACGCGACGGCGCAAGCGGCGCCGACACCGCCTGCGGCGCCGCGCGCCATCGATAGCCTGATCGCCACCACCCCACCCAGCTACGTTGCCGGCGGCGGCAGGCTGTCCGGTCCGGGCTACGGACGGCAGAACGTCCGCGTGCCCGGCAGCGGCCAGCCGGTGCGCGGCATGCCGGTGTTCCGCATGGCCGATCCGCGCATGCAGGGCATCGCCGGCGTGGTGCGCTTCATCGGCCGCCAGTTCGGCGCCGTGGATCCGCACTGCCTCGGGCTCGACGCCGCGAACGGCATGACCGTCGCGGAGCGCATCGCGAACCATGTCGACGGCGACGACGCCATGAGGGCCGCCATGGCGGAACGCTACGGCTGCCCCGATCCGCTGAAGCCCGGCGCCGCGATGTACTACTTCTACCGCCAGAGGCGGGACGTCGGGGCGCATTGAGCGGGACCGGCGGCCCGGGACGGGGCGCCGGGCGATGCGTTGGACGGAACTCCATAGTTCGCAAGCTGCGGCACCTGAAAGTTTGTGCGTTTGACCGGGTGCCGACACGGACTATGGTGTCGGCCAAGGACCATAGTCCGCACGAATCTTTATAGATCAGAGATTTAGGTCAATATCGGGGGCGAGCAATTTGGGTTGGCCGGCCGCCATAGCCTGTGCAGCCAAACCTGACGGGCAGCCGACGTCCCTTCTCGAGGAGCAACTAGGGTGGTCTGAGCAAGCGAATGCGACGAAGAAAAATCGCCCGTTGGCTTGTGTTGGGAGCGATATCGCAGCGAGGTCAACTTGATGCGGAGTCGCCACCCTTTTCGAGCACTTCAATTCGACCGCCTGGGAGGGTACGAATCAGTCGTCCCTGTGCATCGTCGCCAACATAACCACCCTCGGCGAACATCTGGGCTACAAAGGCTTGGCGGGTGTAGGGAAGGAGCATGTCGCACATCTCGGATCGCGCCATGTCTTCGGCCTCATAGCCATCCATGTGCACCGTATCAACGCCGTTAGTGCGGATGACCCAAGCCCAGCGTCCAGTGGAGGTCTGGTACACCTCGCCGTCATAGTGCGGAACCGATAGAGGCTCGTCAGGAATTAGGTCTTCATCTGAATCATCGTCGCGCATAGCATCCCCGCCTCAAGGGCCGGCAGCGGCACATCATTCTGCGCCTAGTCCTGAAATTACTTCCAGCGTAGCCTGTTTCATCGCATGTGTTGCGGTCGGTGCCAATGCCAGCGCTTTGTGCATGTGTAGCACGCCCGTGAAAACGTCGCACGCTACGGGGATGGCGTTGCCGTCCAAGGTTCGGTGTTCAGCAGTGACAGGGGGATGTTTAGGAGAAACCATTGGGCGCGCTCCGCTATACATCAGTACCGATGTGCCGGTAACTACACGACGTCGATTGGATGACGGGCTGCGTGGCCACTCACGGCGCAAGCCTGGTCGAGCAAGCCCGCGCCGGCCGACGGCGACTGAAAGAGCGTTGATCGGCGACATTTTTCTGCCGTAAAGTGATCAGAGGTTCGTCGAAGTTCTGCGCTGCGACGCGGTGGCACGGTCGAATTCTTAAACCACGTTTCACATGGATACAAGGAGTTGTCATGGTGAAGCCGCCGCAGTCTGGCGCCGCTCGGCGCCTTACTTCCTTCCCTGCCACTTTGTCGATAGCACTGGTTCTGGCGCTTGGAGCTTCCGTTGCGACATTGACGGCATGCTCGTCGCTCGGCTCAAACAGGTCTTTGGATGCCGAGGCTATCGGGCAGCAACGCTTGTCTGATGCCGATAACGCACGACTCAAAGTGGTTATCACCGGGCCTAATAGTGTGACATCAGGCGGCGGCGTGTGGCTTGGCAATGGTCAGGTGCTGACAGCCATGCACCTTTTTCGAGGGCTCAAAGTTGGCGACTCTGTGGAAGTCATCATCCATGGCAAGAAGCTGATCGCTACCCCTTTGTTCCCAGGGGATCTCGGCGACGAAGATCTCGCGCTCCTGCAGGTGCCCATCGCGTCCCTGCCTGATGGTTTGCGATCACTACCAGGGCCTAAAGTATGTACGCGTAATGAGCAGCCTAGTAACCGCCTCTATGTGGTTGGTTATGACACGAGCTACCACACCTATGCGTCACCCGACAGCCAGATCCGCTATCAGAAACAAACATGGTCGAATGCAACAACTGCGCTTTTCAGCCATGGGGTATCGGGGAGCGCAGTTTACGACCAGGACAGTGGCTGTCTAGCAGGTATCATCAGTCGGTTCGAGTCGGTGCCAAGCGTCAACTCAGGCATGCCCGGACATGACCCATGTGTCCAAGAAACTCGCGAACTTCGGGAGGGCCCGCCAGGCGTTACATGTGACATCACTGTGCGCACGGTGTTCAGTTCGGCTGATCGAATCGCAAGCTTCCTTACCGACGCGCAAGCCGCGTTCAAAAGGAGTCAGCTATCAAAGTAGTGGGGCACTATGCGCCGCGCTCTACTAGCGTGCACTTGGGATGTGACTACATCTTGGGCCTCGGGCGGCGAGTCTAAACCCGCAGACAACTGCCGCGGGGCTTTTTATAGCCCCCTGATGCGGCATGCGCACCAGCACGTCGGATCTCCCTACTCGAGTGACAATGACGACCGCTACTCTCGCGCGCTGAATCTACATTCCGGCGCTGCAGGAGCCTTTCAGCAATCGTTGACCGAAACCGCATGGAGCCCCAGTGACTTCAGACCATCTTGTTCTACATGCAATCGCTCAAGGGAGCATCCCTGGGATGCTCTACAAGTACCGTAGTGCGCAACCTCGGACACTCGAGATTTTCGAGTCCGCTCGCCTGTGGTTCTCGCCACCCAGTTCGTTCAATGACCCGTTTGATTGCAATCTGTCAGAGGTCCGCGACCATACTGATGAAGATGCGGCAAACTTCCTCAGCCAGATCCTTGAGGGCAAGCCAGATAGGGATCGGCTCATGGTAAAACCTGCACCAACGGCTGAAATTGTCCGGATCATGACGGCTGCCAAAGCCGCCGCGATCGAAAGGACTGGTGTCCTTTCGCTCTCTCGCAATTTCGACAACATCCTCATGTGGTCGCACTATGCAGATGAGCATAAAGGTCTTGTCATCGAGTTCGACTTGGCGGCCGATCCAGACTTCTTTGTGGCCCCCATCAATGTCGACTACTGTGAGGCCTACACCCCAACGAACTACCTGAGAAACGAGCGGGAATCGGTGGATAGGATCATCAGAACTAAAAGCGAGGGTTGGAAGTACGAGCAAGAAGTTCGCGTAATGAAGCATGGCGTGACGGGGCACGTAAACATCAAGCCTCGAGCAATCAGACGTGTGATATTCGGGTGCCGAGTAGAAGACAAATTCGTCGAGAATGTCCGTAATGCGTGCAGTCGCGGAGGTCTCGCTCATGTCCGGTTTGCGAAGATGAAGGTGGCCTACGCGCGGTTCGCGCTCGAGCTCGAAGAGCTTGCATAAGCTGCTCAATATTAGATAGAGGAGACGGCTTAATTTTCGATGAAAATCAATAGTCGCCCCTACAATAGCAAGTTACGCCAGCGGACGGGAGCACAACTCAGGTCGCCGACCCCCCAAATCGATTCAACTTCAACCCGATTGACGGCAGATCCTTTTTCAACGCTGATCTTCAACTTCTGAGTATGGGTGGGATGCGGGTTTGGCGTCGGGCTCGGCGCAGGGGGGCTCGAACATCCCTGTAATGTGATAACTGTTATAGCTGCCAAGAAGTGCCCGGCATTTCGTACGACCCGTTTGACGAGGACGGGAAGTACGGGATCTAGAAGGTCACGAGCACAGCTGCGGTTGTGATTCATATATTGAACTCTGTGCCTTCAAGTAAACGCGAAGAACTAACAGTCTGTTGAGAAGCGCCCATCCAACCGCCAGCCCTTGAAAACCGCCATTGAATCGGCCCTAACTCCAATGGCTGCTTCGGGTCGAGAGCGGAATTCAACAAACTGAGCATACGGGCCCTATAAATGTCCGGTCTCGAACGACCTCTGCCAGCCAGATGCTTAGCGGCTCGTCTGATGGAATGTAATCGTAGCCCTGCTGCCAAGGGAAGCCGATGCCTCTCATGGGGCCGGAGGAAACAGAATCTCGCCGTCGTCTGAGCTTACGTCAAAGAATCCGACGCGATGTTTGATGGCAAGCTCCCGCATCTTGTTGTATGCCTGCTCTGCGACTGACCATGCAAATGCTGAATAGATAACGTTCTTGCCGATGGCGTGATCTGTAACCTCAGATGCGTCAGAGTCCACAGCTAATGGGCCGTTCATAGGCGGGAAGAATTGAATCATCTCTCGGAACCAAGCTTGCAGCGAAGGCGTGCTCACAATCGGGTCGTTGTAGCTGTGATCCTCCAACCATTCTGTCTGCTTGTCGTACCACGCCATAAAGGATTCACGATCCTTTGGTGCGATATCTGGATCAAAGACCATCAGGTCGTAGCTCATTCCCCCTCCTAGCGCCTGACTATCGAATATACGGACAAGCCTGTCCGGTTATACATCCTCGGTCGCGCAAAGAGATCCTCGCGCAACTCTATTGTTCTCGCTGAAGCTTATCTTTGCAGCGTTCGGCTAACAACCGAACGTAAAGCCGGATACAGAGGCCCGATCCTGGAACGGCAGCTTAGGGTCGTAAGCAGACTCAGGCTGACCAACAATACAACGGGCTGCCGAAGATACCTGGCGCACCAAGAGCGTCAACGTGAGCTCCCCAAAAGCAAAGGAATCGATCGCGCTCAGGTTGGTATACGAGCCAATAGCCTGCGGAATGAGCCACACACCAGCCGGCGATACCCGCCCCCACTGCGAGGTCCGGAAAGCCGGGTTCGGTCACCACCGCGCTGACATGGAATGGCGTGCACAAGTGCTCTTTGATGCTCGCGCGCAATCCTTCGAAGTAAGCAGCTTCGTCCACGCCTGCGTTCACGTAGACGCCGTCCGTTTCGAGGAACATCGCATCTAGTCGCTCTAACGGATCAGGTTCGTGCATGACACGCTTTACCTTCCTTCTTTGGCGTCCGCTAGGGGTCGGAGCAGCTCTACAGAGAAACTGCGAGAGCGCCCAGCCTCATCAGGCTAGACGCCCTTGGGCAACAACAGCAAAGGTGTTGCTATCGCGGAATTATTTCTTCGCGGCTTTCTTGGCCGGAGTATTCTTCGCAGCCTTCTTGACCGGTGCAGCCTTCTTGGCCGGCGCCGCCTTCGCAGGCGCGCTAGCAATCAACAGGCTTTCCGCCGTCACACCCTTTTTCTTCAAGGCCTCGTTGAACCAGAGGGGGCGCTTGCCGCGTCCAGACCACGTCTGAGACGCGTTGTCGGGGTTGCGGTATTTTGGTGCTACGGCGGTTTTCGGTCCCTTCGTAGACTTACCCCCACGTGTCGGATACGCCTCCCCAATGGTCAGCCCGGCGCCAGCAAGGATGCTATCAATCTTGGTCCGCACCTCCTTGACGTGATTTTTCCGCGCAGATTCCATCTGCGCTTCTGCGCTCTTGATGAGCGCTTGGAGTTCAGCCGGGGAGAGCGAATCAATATTTATAGCCATGGTGGTCCTTTGGTTGGTTCTGTCCAGCGTCCCGGTCATGGCGCGCATGTTTCCCCCGGGTGTTATTGACTTTGCTTTTGATCCGGGCAAAATCAGCCTTCGATTTCACCCGGATCAAATCATGTCCCCGCACGACGCTCCCACTTGCACCGCCTTCGACGGCCACACGCGGGTCGCCTCCGGCGCACTCGCCGACGTGGCGCTGGCGGTGAAGCGCCTGCTCGACAAGGCGCCGACGTGCACGCCGCTGATCTTCGACGACGCCACCGGCCAGCCGGTGGAGATCGACTTCCGCGGCAGTGCCGACGAGGTGCTGGCCCGGCTGCAGCCGGCCGCGGACGGCGATGCCCCACGTGGTGCGGGGCGTCCCCGGCTCGGCGTGGTGGCGCGCGAGGTGACCCTGCTGCCGCGCCACTGGTACTGGCTGAACAGCCAGCCAGGCGGCGCCTCGGCCACGCTGCGCCGGCTGGTGGAGGAGGCGCGGCGCAACGGCAGCGCCAGGGACCGCGCTCGCCTCGCCGGCGAGGCGGCCGACCGCTTCATGCGCGTGGTCGCCGGCGACCTCGCCGGCTACGAGGAGGCCTCGCGCGCGCTGTGGCGCGGCGACCGCGATGCGCTCAACCGGCATACCCGCGGCTGGCCGAAGGACGTGCGCGAGCATGCCCGCCGGCTCGCCGCGATCGCCCGCGACGCCCAGGCCGAGGCCGGCTGAACCGCCGCATCCACGCAACGGACCCGTCATCAAAAGGAATTTTCCATGCCTTCCGTTCCCGCTACTTCGCCGCTTGCCCAGCGCGATTTCCGCCTGCTGTTCGGCGGCAGCGGCATTTCCGCGATCGGCGACCAGTTCACCCTGGTCGCGTTGCCGTGGCTGGTGCTCAAGCTCACCGGCAGTCCGGCCTCCCTGGGCCTGGTGCTGGCGACGATGGCGCTGCCGCGCGCCGCCTTCATGCTGATCGGCGGCGCGGTGGTGGATCGCCTGTCGCCGCGCCGCGTGCTGCTGGCGGCGCGCGCGGTGAACGCGTTGCTGGTGAGCCTGCTGGCGGTGCTGGTGCTGGGCGGCGCCATCCACATGTGGCTGGTGTATGCGTTGGCGCTGGGCATCGGCCTGGCCACCGCGTTCGCTTACCCGGCCGGTTCGGCGATGCTGCCGCAGCTGGTGGCGCCGCCGCAGCTGCGCGCGGCCAACGCACTGTTCATGGCGATGCGCCAGCTGAGCATGCTGGTGGGTCCGGCGCTGGCCGGCTTGCTGATCAGCATGGGTGCGCATGGCGACCACGGGAATATCGCCGACGCCACCGGCCTCGGCCTCGCCTTCGCCGTGGATGCGCTAAGTTTCGTCTGCTCGCTGGTGTCGCTGGTGTTGATACGCATCCAAGGCGACCGCCATCCGCGTGCACCCGATGGCGGCGTGCTGGCCAACGTCGGCGCGGGCATCCGCGCGGTGTGGGCCGACCTGCCGCTGCGCGCGTTCGTACTCTACGCGGCGGTGGTGTCGGTATTCGTGGGTGGCCCGATCCAGGTCGGCCTGCCGATGCTGGCCGACACGCGGCTGGATCTCGGCGCCGCGTCGCTGGGCATCCTGATGACCGCAAACGGCGGCGGCATGCTGGTGGGCAGCATGCTGTCCGGTTTCGCCGCGAAACGGGTGAACAACCGCCTGGGCCTGATGGTGCTGGGCATCGACGGCCTCGCCGGCCTGGCGCTGGCTGCGCTGGCCTTCGACCATTCCACGTGGACCGGTGCCGCCCTGCTGGCCACCACCGGTGTGCTTGGCGGCATCGTGCAGGTCACCATCGTCAGCTGGATCCAGCATCGCGTGGCGCCGGAAATGATGGGCCGCACGATGAGCCTGCTGATGTTCACCTTCATGGGGCTGGGGCCGCTGTCCGCGGCGGTCGCCGGCAGCCTGCTGAAAGTGGTGTCGCTGCCCGCACTGTTCGCGGGCGCGGGCCTCATGCTGACCGCCATCGCGCTGACCTGCATGGCCAGCCCCGCACTGCGCAGCATCGGCGCGCCGTTGCGGGCGCCGGCCGCGGGTTGACTGCCGGCGTTGCGGCCGGCGGTGCCCGAATCCGTGCGAGCATGCGCACGTCCCGGCACGGGCACACACCCCAGGAGATCCGCCGCTCGATGAACGCGATGCACACCGTCCGTTTCCGCCAGGTCGACGTGTTCAGCGCCGTACCGTTCAAGGGCAACCCGCTGGCGGTGGTGTTCGATGCCGACGGCCTGGACACCGCGCAGATGCAGGCCATCGCGCGCTGGACCAACCTGTCCGAAACCACCTTCCTGCTGACGCCCGACGACCCGGACGCGGACTACCGCGTGCGCATCTTCACCACCGCCGGCGAGCTGCCGTTCGCCGGGCATCCCACCCTGGGCACCGCGCATGCGCTGCGCGAGAGCGGCTACCGGCCGCGCCGGCCAGGCCGGCTGGTGCAGCAATGCGGCGTGGGCCTGGTGGAGCTGGCCGAGCGGGCGCAGGATCGCTGGGCCTTCGCGGCGCCGCCGGCGCGCATCGTGCCGCTGCCGGCGGAGCAGCGGGCCGCGCTGGCGCGTGCGCTGGGCAGCGAGGCGATCGATGCGGATGCCGCCCCCTGCACGGTCGACAACGGCGCGCCATGGCTGCTCGTGCGCATGGACACCGCGGCCGACTGCCTCGCGCTGCGGCCGGACGATGCCGCGCTGGCCGCGGTGACCCGTGCGGCAGGCGCCCATGGCGCGGCGATCTACGGGCCGCATGCCGCGGGCGGCCCCACCGACTTCGAGATGCGCTGCCTGATGACCGGCGGCGACTTCGGTTTCGGCGAGGACCCCGTCACCGGCAGCGCCAACGCCGCGCTGGCCTGCCTGCTGGAGGCGCAGGGGCGCCGTCCCGCGGCGGGCTACACGGTGCGCCAGGGCACGGCGCTGCAGCGCGACGGCCGCGTGGCGATCGACCACGACCCGGACGGACGCATCTGGATCGGTGGCGCCTGCGTCACCGTGATCGAGGGCCGCTTCCGCTGCTGCTGACCGCGTCGGGCGACGTTCAGCGCAGCGCCGCCGCCCCGCGTGCCAGTTGCTCGATGCCGGCCCAGTCGCCGGCCTGCAGCCTGTCCTTGGGCGTGAGCCAGGAGCCGCCCACGCAGGCCACGTTGGGCAGGGCGAGGAAGTCCGGCGCGCTGGCGAGGCTGATGCCACCGGTGGGGCAGAAGCGGATCTGCGGCAGCGGGCTGGCCCACGCGGCGAGCAGCTTCGCGCCGCCCACGGGTACGGCCGGGAACAGCTTCAGGTGCCGGTAGCCGCGTTCGAGCAGGGTCATCGCCTCGCCCGCGGTGGCCACGCCGGGCAGCAGCGGCAAGGCATTCGCGTCGGCGGCGTCGAGCAGCTTCGGCGAAACGCCGGGCGATACCGCGAAGCGCGCGCCGGCCTGGCGGGCGGCTTCGAGTTGCTGGCCGTCGAGCACGGTGCCGACGCCGACGATTGCGCCTTCCACTTCGGCGGCGATGGCGCGGATCGCGTCCAGCGCCACCGGCGTGCGCAGCGTCACCTCGATGCTGCGGATGCCGCCGGCGACCAGGGCGCGCGCCATGGGCACGGCGTGGGCCAGCTCGTCGATGATCACCACCGGCACCACCGGGGCGAGGGCGAGGATCTCGGCGAGGACGGTCTGCTTGTGGTCGGTGCTGTTCATGGGCTGACTCGCGGAAGGGTTGGCGTTTTTCGTGGGAGCGGCTTCAGCCGCGATCCACAGCTGGTCGCGGCTGAAGCCGCTCCTGCAGGGATGGATCAGGCGTCGGCGGCGTGGTGGCGGTCGTGCCGGCCGAAGATGGTGGCGCCGGTGTCGGCCGGGCCCACCGCGTTGCGCAGGCTGGCGAACAGTTCGCGGCCCATGCCCACGTGGCTGGCGGAAAGATCCGCATGCACCTGCTCGCGCTTCGCCCATTCGGCCGGGTCCACCTTCGCCTCCAGCGTGCCGGCGATGGCGTCGAGCTTGATCAGGTCGCCGTCGCGCAGCTTGCCCAGCGGGCCGGCGTCGATCGCCTCGGGGGTGACGTGGATCGCCGCGGGAATCTTGCCGGAAGCGCCGGACATGCGGCCGTCGGTGACCAGCGCCACGCGGTGCCCGCGCGCCTGCAGCACACCCAGCGTGGGAGTGAGCTTGTGCAGCTCGGGCATGCCGATCGCCTTCGGCCCCTGGAAGCGCACCACGGCCACGAAATCGCGGTTGAGCTCGCCGCGCTCGAAGGCGGCCTGCACCTGGTTCTGGTCGTGGAAGATCACCGACGGCGCCTCGATCACCAGGCGGTCGCCCGGTACCGAGGACACCTTGATCACCGCGCGCCCGAGGTTGCCCTGCAGCACGCGCAGGCCGCCGTCGGCGCGGAACGGCTCCGTGGCCGGGCGCAGCACGTCGAGGTTGCCGCTGGCGGTCACCTCGGTCCACGCCAGCTTGCCGGCCGCATCCAGCGCCGGCATCTTGCGGTAGGCGTCGAGCCCCTTGCCCCACACCGTGTGCGCGTCGCCGTGCAGCAGCCCGGCGTCGATCAGCGAGCCGATCAGGAACGGCATGCCGCCCGCCTGGTGGAAGTGGTTCACGTCGGCGGAGCCGTTCGGATACACGCGGGCCATCAGCGGCACCACGCCGGACAGCGCGTCGAAATCCTCCAGCGTGAGGACGATGCCGGCCGCGTGGGCCATCGCCACCAGGTGCAGCAGGTGGTTGGTGGAGCCGCCGGTGGCGTGCAGGCCGACCACGCCGTTGACCACGCTGCGCTCGTCAAACATGCGGCCCAGCGGGGTGTAGTCGTCGCCCAGCGCGGTGAGCGCCGCGGCGCGGCGCACCGCGGCCTCGGTGAGCGCCTCGCGCAGCGGCGTGTTCGGATTGACGAAGCTGGCGCCCGGCAGGTGCAGGCCCATGATCTCCATCAGCATCTGGTTGGAGTTGGCGGTGCCGTAGAACGTGCAGGTGCCGGGCGCGTGGTAGGACGCCGCCTCGGCTTCCAGCAGTTCCTCGCGCGTGGCCTTGCCCTCGGCGTGGCGCTGGCGCACCGCGGTCTTGGCGTCGTTGCTGATGCCGCTGGGCATCGGTCCCGCCGGCACGAACACCGCGGGCAGGTGGCCGAAGCTCAGCGCGCCGATCATCAGGCCAGGCACGATCTTGTCGCAGATGCCGAGGAACAGCGCGGCGTCGAACATGTCGTGCGACAGCGACACCGCGGTGGCCATCGCGATCACTTCGCGCGAGAACAGCGAAAGCTCCATGCCGGCGCGGCCCTGCGTGACGCCGTCGCACATCGCCGGCACGCCGCCCGCCACCTGGGCGGTGACGCCGGCCTCGCGCGCCGCGCGGCGGATCAGCTCGGGGTAGCGCTCGTAGGGCTGGTGCGCCGAGAGCATGTCGTTGTACGCGGTGACGATGCCGAGGTTGGGTGCCTGGCCGCTGCGCAATGCCGCCTTGTCCTCGGCGCCGCAGGCGGCGAAGCCGTGCGCGAGGTTGCCACAGGACAACCGGGCGCGGTGCGGGCCTTGGCGATGCGCGGCGTCGATGCGCGCGAGGTAGGCGCTGCGCGAGGCGCGGCTGCGTTCGGCGATGCGGGCGGTGACTTCGGCGAGGATGGGGTGCAGGGTCATGACACGGTTCCGACGATCAGTGGGCGGAGCGGGAAGCGGGCCATGGATGGCCCGCCCGCGTCACAGGCGCTACGCGCTTGTGACGGCGGAGTCCTTGCCGGGCTTGGCCCGGCAAGGGCGAGCCAAAAACGGGCAGGAGCCCGTTTTTGGCATCAGGCACGGCGCTCTGGCTTTGATGCCTGCCGTGCTTGCGGCGGACCGGTTTGGGCCGAGCCCGTCGAAAAGCAAACGCCTTTACCTGAGCCTCTCGCGGGCTGTCCTGCCCGCGAAAGGCTCGGCCAGCCCGGCTGCGCCGGTCTGGCCTCCGTCGGGCAACGATGAGGCCGTTGCCCGACGAGCGGCCCATCCGTGGGCCGAGGTGTCCGAGTCCGGCTCAGCCGGTCAAGGACACCAGTACACCGCCAGCGGCACGCGATCCTGCTGCACCACGGCGCGCACCGGATAGTTCTTCGCATCCGCCAGCCCCAGCCGCACGTCGGCCAGCAGGTCGCGCTTCTTCTCGCCGGTCACCAGCAGGTACAGCGCGCGGGTGTCCAGCAGCACGGGCAGGGTGAGCGTGATGCGCGGCTCGCCGGCGCCGGGCGCCTGCATCGGCAACACCTTCGCCGCGCCGTGCGGATCCAGCGCCTCGGCAAGGCGGTCGCCGCCGGGGAAGAACGAGGCGGTATGGCCGTCCTCGCCCATGCCAAGCACCACCACGTCGAACGGTGCGGGCAGCGCGGCGATGCGCGCCTCGGCCTCGGCCAATCCCGCTTCCGGCGTCGGGGCGCCGGTATACAGCGGCACGAAGCGGGCGGCGCCGGCGGCGTTCTGCAGCAAGGTGGTTTCCACCAGCTTCGCGTTGGAGCGCGCGTCGCTGTCCGGCACCCAGCGTTCGTCTACCAGGGTGACCGTGACCTGCGCCCAGTCCAGCGCCTCGCGCGACAGCCGCGCGAAGAATTCCCTCGGCGTGCTGCCGCCGGAGACCGCGATCACGGCCCGGCCGCGCGCCGCGACCGCCTCGCGCAACTGCGCGGCGACGCGTTCGGCCAACGCCACTGCCTGGGCGCTGCAATTCGTGAAGCTGTGCGTGGTGACGTTCGGCATCGCGCGTGTCCGCTTATTCGTTGTCTTCGTGCCAGGTGCGGCCGTCGCGCTCGATCAGCGCCACCGCGGCGCTGGGGCCCCAGCTGCCGGCGGCGTAGGGGCGCGGCGCCTCGTTCCCTTCGGCCCACGCGGCAAGGATGGGATCGGCCCAGCGCCATGCCGCCTCCACCTCGTCGCGGCGCATGAACAAGGTGGGGTTGCCGCGCACCACGTCGAGCAGCAGGCGCTCGTAGGCGTCGGGCTGGGCCACGCCGAAGGCCTCGGCGAAGCTCATGTCCAGCGGCACGTAGCGCAGGCGCAGGCCGCCGGGGCCGGGGTCCTTGATGGTGAGCCACAGCTTCACGCCCTCGTCGGGCTGCAGGCGCAGCACCAGGCGGTTCTGCGCCAGCGGGCCGGCGCCGGCGCCGAAGATCGAATGGGGCACCGGCTTGAACGCCACCACGATCTCGGACACGCGCTCGGGCAGGCGCTTGCCGGTGCGCAGGTAGAACGGCACGCCGGCCCAACGCCAGTTCTCGATCTCGGCCTTCAGCGCCACGAAGGTCTCGGTGTCCGACTTCGCGCCATCCAGCTCGTCCGGGTAGCCCGGCACCGCCTGGCCTTCGGCCACGCCGGCGCGGTACTGGCCGCGCACGGTGAGCTGGCTGGCGTTGCCGCCGTCGATGCGCTTGAGCGAGCGCAGCACCTTGAGCTTCTCGTCGCGCACCGCGTCGGGCGACAGCGAGGACGGCGGCTCCATCGCCACCATGCACAGCAGCTGCAGCAGGTGGTTCTGCACCATGTCGCGCAGCGCACCGGCGCGGTCGTAGTAGCCGGCGCGGCGGCCCAGCCCCAGCGTCTCGGCCACGGTGATCTGCACGTGGTCGATGTGGCTGGCGTTCCACAGCGGTTCGAACAGTGCGTTGCCGAAGCGCAGCGCCAGCAGGTTCTGCACCGTTTCCTTGCCGAGGTAATGATCGATGCGGTACGTCTGCGACTCGGCGAACACCTGGCCGACGGCGTCGTTGATCCGGTTTGCGCTGGCGAGGTCGCGGCCGATGGGTTTTTCCAGCACCACGCGCGAGTGCTCGCCGTTCAGGCCGTACTGGCCGAGCCGGCGGCAGATGTCCTCGAACAGCTCGGGCGAGGTGGACAGATAGAACACGCGGATGTGATCCGGCTGTTCGCCGATCAGCGCGGCGAACGCATCCCAGCCCTCGTCCTTGCGCGCATCCAGCGGGCGGTAGCCCACCAGCTGCAGGAAGGCGTCCAGCCGGGCGGGATCGGCACCGTTGCCGGTCAGCGAATCGCGCAGCTGGGCGCGGTAGCCGGCGTCGTCCAGCGGCTCGCGGGCCACGCCGATGATGCGGCTGCCGGCCGGGATCTGGCCGTCGGCATAGCGATGGAACAGCGCCGGCAGCAGCTTGCGCAGGGCGAGATCGCCGGTGCCGCCGAAGATCACCAGGTCGAAGCTGTCGACCTTCTGGAAAGTAGCCGTCACGCAAGCACCTCGATACGGGGGAGACGGGCAGGCCGGAGGGGGTTCGGCCCGTGGCGTGACGATAGTACCAGTGGAATACCAGGGCAAGCACCTTCATGCATACGAATTCATGGAGTTCATGCACGCGCCGCGCTGGCGCCTGACTTCGCCACCCCTTGTCCAGGGCGCGTGGCATGGTCGGAACGGGGTACTTTGGCGTGATCCGTGACACGGGGATGCGTCCCGTCCCCGCCTCCTCCCGCAGGCACCAGGCGCGGGGCAGCCGGCAGGACGACCGATATGGACGTCCGGACCACTTGCGGCCAATGGTTTGCTATTGGTATCTTCTTGGCATGGAAACCGTCCTCGCCCGCGAATACCGCCGCATCTGCCGCGACCCCACCAGCCACCAGCCGCTGGCCTACCTGCGGCTGCGCCGCGCGATCCGCAACGTGGTCGAGCACCGCGACATCGAGCCGGGCCAGGCGCTGCCCAGCGAGCGCGACCTGTCGCAGGCGCTGAAGCTGTCGCGGGTCACCGTGCGCAAGGCGATCGCCGGCCTGGTCGAGGAAGGCCTGCTCACCCAGCGCCACGGCGCCGGCACCTTCATCGCCGAGCGCATCGTCAAGCCGATGTCGCGGCTGTCCAGCTTCACCGAGGACCTGCGCGACCGCGGCCTGCACCCGCGCTCGGAGTTCTTCGAGCGCAGCGTGGGCGAGGTGACGCCGGAAGAGGCGATGGCGATGAACCTCTCGCCCGGCTCGCTGGTGGCGCGGCTGCACCGCGTGCGCTACGGCCAGGACGAGCCGCTGGCGATCGAGCGCAGTGTGGTGCCGGCCAGCGTGCTGCCCGATCCGATGGTGGTGCGCGACTCGCTGTACGAGGTGCTGGAGACGCTGGGCTGCCGCCCGAAGCGCGCGCTGCAGCGCCTGCGCGCGGTGTCCCTGGGCGCGCAGCACGCGCGCCTGCTGCACGTGGCCGCCGGCAGCGCCGGGCTCAACATCGAGCGGCGCAGCTTCCTCGACGACGGCCGCGTGGTCGAGTTCACCTGCTCCTGGTACCGCGGCGACATCTACGACTTCGTGGCCGAGCTGCACGCCGACTGATCCACCGCCGCGCCGCGGCGTTCCCCACCGACACGAGAAACGCGATGCACGCCAGCGACACCTTGATGTTCCGCGAAGCGCACGAATCCGCCGACGTGGTGGCGCGCCAGTTCGCCGCCAACGAGCGCGTCGTGGGCGAACTCGCCGCCGCGCTGCGCGGGCAGCCGCCGCGCTTCATCGTCACCTGCGCGCGCGGCAGCTCCGACCATGCCGCCGCCTACGCCAAGTACGTGTTCGAGACCCAGCTCGGCATCGTCACCGCCTCGGCCTCGCCCTCGGTCACCTCGGTATACGCGGCGCCGCAACAATGGGAAGGCGCGCTGTTCATCGCGATCTCGCAGTCCGGCAAGAGCCCCGACCTGGTGCGCAACGCGCAGGCCGCGAAGACCGCCGGCGCGCGCGTGGTGGCGATGGTCAACGTGGAGGACTCCCCGCTGGCGACGGTCGCCGACACCGTGATCCCGCTGCACGCCGGCCCCGAGCGCAGCGTGGCAGCCACCAAAAGCTACCTCGCCGCGCTGGCCGCGATCCTGCACCTGTGCGCGCGCTGGCACGGCGATGCGAAGCTGGCTGCCGCGCTGGAAGCACTGCCCGGCGCGTTGCGCGCGGGCTGGGACGCGGACTGGTCGGCCCTGGTCGACGGCCTTGCCGATGCGCACAACCTGTTCGTGGTGGGCCGCGGCTTCGGCTTCGCCGCCGCGCTGGAGGCGGCGCTGAAGTTCAAGGAAACCTGCGGCCTGCACGCCGAGGCGTTCAGCGCCGCCGAGGTGAAGCACGGCCCGATGGCCCTGGTCGGCCCCGACTTCCCGGTGCTGTGCTTCGCCCAGGACGACGACACCCTGGAAAGCACGCTGGCGGTGGCGCGTGAATTCCGCGGCCGCGGCGCCAACGTGCTGGTGGCGGCGCCGGGCAAGACCGGCGACGGCTTCCTGCCGTTGACCGCCGGCCTGCCCGCGCTGTGCACGCCGCTGCTCGCCATCCAGAGCTTCTACCGCGCCGCCAGCGTGCTGGCGCTGCGCCGCGGTTTCAATCCCGACGTGCCGCCGCATCTCAACAAGGTCACCGAGACGGTGTGAGCGACGGCCTGCGGCCGTCGCTCACACCAGATCCGCGGCCCACGGACGGGCCGCACGTCAGGCGCACGCAACGCGTGCGCCTGACGGAGTCCGGGCCAGCCGAAGGCAGGCCCGGGCGAGTCGTGGAAAGTGCAGGATGCACTTCCCACGGCATCGATAAAGGCTTTGGCTCGACCACGCCCCGCCATAGCGCAACACCCACTCCGTCGCACAGGCGCCGCCATGACCACCGCCCTCACCCACGCCCGCGTTCTCACCGCCCACGGTTGGCGCGACGATCTCGCCGTGCTGGTCGAAGGCGGGCGCATCGCCGCGCTGCTTCCGGAGGAGCATGCCGCCGTGCGCGAGGCGCAGGCCGAGGACCTGGCCGGCGCGCTGCTGGTACCGGGCTTCATCGACACCCAGGTGAACGGTGGCGGCGGCGCGCTGTTCAACGCGGCGCCCACGGCGGAGACGATACGCACGATCGGCGCCGCGCACCGCAGGTTCGGCACCACCGGCTTCCTGCCCACGCTGATCAGCGACGGCGTGGACGTGATGCGCGCCGCGCTGGACGCGGTGGAGCAGGCTTTCGACGAGGATGTGCCGGGACTGCTTGGCATCCACCTGGAAGGTCCGTGGCTCGCACCCGAGCGCAAGGGCGTGCACGATCCCCGGTGGTTCCATGTGCCGGGCGAGGCGGAACTCGCCATGCTGTGCGCGCCGCACCGCGGCGTGCGGCTGGTGACGCTGGCGCCAGAGCGCGTGCCGCACGAGGTGATCGCCCGGCTCGCCGCTGCGGGCGTCATCGTCAACGCGGGCCACACCGCCGCCGACCATGCCACTGTCCGCGCCGCGCTGGCCGCCGGCGTGCGCGGTTTCACCCACCTGTTCAACGCGATGACGCCGCTGGGCAGCCGCGAGCCCGGCGTGGTGGGTGCGGCGCTGGACGACCCCGGCAGCTGGTGCGGCATCATCGTCGACGGCCACCACGTACACCCGACCAGCTTGCGCAACGCCGTCGCCGCCAAGCCGCGCGGCAAGATGCTGCTGGTCACCGACGCCATGCCGCCGGTGGGCGCGGACGATCCCAGCTACGTGCTGAACGGCGAAACCATCGTCGCGAAGGACGGCATCTGCCAGACCGCAGGCGGCGTGCTCGCCGGCTCGGCGCTGGACATGGCTACAGCCGTGCGCAACAGCGTCGGGATGCTCGGCGTCCCGCTGGACGAGGCGGTGCGCATGGCCAGCACGTACCCCGCCGACTTCCTCGGCCTGTCGGCCAGCCACGGCCGCATCGCGGTGGGTTGCCGTGCCGACCTGGTGGCCATGGACGCCGCTTGCAACGTGCAGCGGAGCTGGATTGGCGGCAAGGCCGGCTGACGCACGCGGCTCGCCAAATGGCCGTCCATCGGCCGGATGCCGGCAGCCCGTTCCGGCAACCTGCTAGACTGCGCCCCGTTCAGGTGTCCCGAAGGCATTCGCCGGAGGGATGAAACGGGAAGCCGGTGCGTGGTCCATCCACCATGCCGGCGCTGCCCCCGCAACGGTAGGCGAGTCACGCGCGGCCATCCGCCACTGTGCTTCACGGCATGGGAAGGCGCCGCGCAGGATGCACCAGGCATCTGCTCGCAAGCCCGGAGACCGGCCCGGACATGACTGCTGGCTCGCGGTGGGCGAGGCCGGACAGACGCGTCCGGCGTTGCCGTGCCTGCCTGTTCACGCCTTTCCGTTTCCGCTTGCCGGCCCGTTGAACACGATGCGCCGCGCGGGTGTGCGGCCAAGGAACGAGACGTGAAGAAATCCCTGCTGGCCACGGCGCTGCTGTGCTGCCTCCCCGCCGCCCACGCCGCCGACCAGGACGACGCGAGCACGCTGAATCCGGTGGTCGTCACGGCCACCCGCACGCCGGTCACCGCCGACGATGCGCTGTCCTCGGTCAGCGTGATCACCCGTGCCGACATCGAGCGCCTGCAGCCGCTGTCGGTGCAGGACCTGCTCACCGGCCTGCCGGGCGTCAGCTTCGCCCAGAGCGGCGGCCTCGGCCAGCTCTCCACGCTGTTCCTGCGCGGCACCAACTCCACCCACACCCTGGTGCTGGTGGACGGCATCCGCATCGGTTCGGCCACCGCCGGCTTCGCCCGGCTGGAGCAGATCCCGGTGGAGCAGATCGAGCGCATCGAGATCGTGCGCGGCCCGCGCTCCAGCCTGTACGGTTCCGACGCGATCGGTGGCGTGATCCAGATCTTCACCCGCCACGGCCAGCCGAACGGCGGCACCGTGCCTTCGCTCAGCACCACGGTCGGCAGCCACGGCCTGGCCGGCGCCAGCGTGGGGTTGTCCGGCGGCGACGCGCACGCCTGGTACAACGCCAGCCTGGGTGGCCAGTACACCTCGGGTTTCCCCGCCTGCCGCATGGGCGCGGGCGAGGTGTTCGCCGGCTGCTTCGTCGACGATCCGCGCAACGACGCCTTCCGTGACTGGAACGGCGCCTTCAACGCCGGCTACCGCTGGGACAACGGCACCGAACTGGCCGGCGACTGGCTGCGCAGCAAGAGCTTCGTGGAATACGCCGGCAGCCCGTATGGCAGCAACCGTGCCGTGGACGAGCAGCGCGTGGCCGGCGCGCGGCTGAGCTTCTCGCCGCTGGAGTCGTGGAAGGTCACGCTGAACGCGGGGCAGAGCAAGGATCTGTCCACCACGTATTACCAAGGCAGCTACCTCGGCACCTACTACCCGCTGCAGCAGACCGGCTACGCCGACTCGCGGCGCAACCAGGCTTCGTGGCAGAACGACATCGCGCTGGCCGCGGACCAGCTGCTGACCGTGGGCGTGGACTGGCAGCAGGACCACGTGGACAGCAACACCGCCTACCTCGCCACCCGCCGCACCGACACCGGCGGCTTCGCGCAGTACCAGGGCACGTTCGGCCGCAACGAGCTGCAGGCCTCGGTGCGCCGCGACCACAATGGCCAGTTCGGCAACCACGACACCGGCGCGCTGGCCTGGGGCCATGCGTTCGACCACGGCCTGCGCATCAGCGCCAGCTACGGCTCCGCGTTCCACGCGCCGACCTTCAACGATCTGTATTTCCCGCCGTTCTTCGGCACGCCGTCGGCCAACCCGCAGCTGCGGCCGGAAACCTCGCACAGCAGCGAGCTGGGCGTGCAGCAGCAGCTGGCCGGCTGGCACTGGGCGGTGAACGCCTACGAGACGCGCATCGACCGGATGATCGTGCTCGACCCGGCGCGCAACTACGTGCCGTTCAACCTCAGCCGCGCGCGCATCCGCGGCGTGGAAGGCCAGCTCGGCGCCACCGTGGCAGGCTGGCAGCTGCAGGGCTACCTCACGCTGCAGCAGCCGGAGAACGACGACGGCGGCGCCAACAACGGCAACGTGCTGCCGCGCCGTCCGGAGCGCACCGCGCGCATCGATCTCGACCGCCGCTTCGGCGCGTTCGGCGTGGGCGGCAGCTGGTACGCCGCGGGCCGCAGCTACGACGACGTGGCCAACCTGCACCCGCTGGGCGGCTACAGCACGCTGGCGCTGCGTGCGAGCTGGCGGTTCGCGCCGGACTGGCAGATCGAGGGCCGCCTCGCCAACGCGTTCGACCACCGCTACGAGACGGTCTGGTACTACAACCAGCCCGGCCGTACCTGGTCGCTGACGCTGCGCTACAGTCCCGCGGCGCACTGAGCCGCGGAAACCGCGAATGCGGCAGGCCAGGGCAGGCCGCTCGCCGCAGGAAGCACGCGCCCCTGTCGCGCGTGCTGACCCGGCCGGCAGCGGAGCATGCCGCCGGCGCCGTACAGGGACGGGGATGAGGCACGAACAGGGACGTTCACCCCTGCCTTTCGACAGGGGCCGTCTTCAGGCACATACGCGGCGGCGGCGTGCGGTGCATAAAAGGCGCATGACCGCCGCACCCATGCCGTCTCCTGCCGTGCGCGTCCGCCCGTTATGCTGGCGCGCCACGGAGGACACGTGAACATCTTCGCGCCCATGATCCGCCGACCCATCGGCACGGTGCTGCTGGCCTTCGGGCTGGCGCTGGCCGGCGCGTGGGCGTACCTGCTGCTGGGCGTGGCGGCGTTCCCGGCGATGGAATTCCCGTTCATGGGAGTGAACGCGCAACTGCCCGGCGCCAGCGCCCAGGTGATGGCGGCCACCGTGGTGGCGCCGCTGGAGCGGCACCTGGGCCGCATCCCAGGCGTGCAGCACATCAGCTCCACCGCTACCGAGGGCGGAGCCCAGATCGGCCTGGAGCTCGACTTCGGCCGCAATCCGGACCAGGTCGCGCACGACGTGCAGGCGGCGATCAACGCGGCGATCCCGGACCTGCCCACCGACATGCCCAGCCCGCCGAGCTACTTCAAGGCAAACAGCTCGCAGATCCCCATCCTGCTGGTGGCGTTGACCTCGACCAGCCTGCCGCCGGACAAGCTCTACGACCTCATCGACACGGTGCTGAAGCCGGCGGTGGCGCAGATTCCCGGCGTGGCCCAGGTGCAGGTGGGCGGCGGCACGCCGCACGCGGTGCGGGTGGCGCTGAACACCGCCGCGCTGGCGCACGCCGGGATCACCGCGAACGACGTGGCGAACGCGCTGCGCGCGGCGAACGTCACCTCGCCGCAGGGCGTGATCGGCAACGACGCCACCCAGCTCACGGTGACCGCGAACGATGCGCTGCACACCGCGCAGGACTTCGCCGGCCTGGTGATCGCCAGCCACAACGGCGTGCCGATCCGGCTGTCCGACGTCGCCACCGTCACCAACGGCCAGCAGAACCAGTACACCGCGGCATGGTTCAACGAGCAGCGCGCGGTGGTGCTGCAGATCACCAAGCGCACGGACGCCAACGCGGTGGCCACGGTGGAGGCGATCCGTGCCCGCCTGCCCGAGCTGCGCGGCCTGCTGCCCGCCGATGTCAGGATCACCCCGATCTTCGATCTCACGCCCACCACGATGTCGGCGCTGCACGAGGTGGAGGTGGCGCTGCTGGTGGGCATCGTGATGGTGGCGCTGGTGATGCTGGTGTTCCTGCGCCGTGCGCGGCCCACCGTGATCGCGATGTTCAGCATCCCGCTGTCGCTGGCCGGCGCGCTGGTGGTGATGTGGATGCTGGGTTTCACGCTCAACATCTTCTCGCTGGTGGCGCTGGTGCTGTGCGTGGGTTTCGTGGTGGACGACGCGATCGTGGTGATCGAGAACATCGTGCGCCACATGGAGCAGGGCAAGCCGGCGCTGGAGGCGGCGCTGACGGGCGTGCGCGAGATCGGCTTCACGGTGATCTCGATCACCTTGTCGCTGATCGCGGTGTTCGGGCCGATGGTGTTCGGCAACAACATGTTCACCCTGCTGATGCGCGAGTTCTCGGTGACGCTGATCGCGACGATCGTGATCTCGGCGCTGGTGTCGCTCACCCTGACGCCGGCGCTGTGCGGCAGCTGGCTGGCGCATGACGACGCGGTGGCCGCGCGTACGCCGGGCCGGCTGGAGCGCTGGGCCGAGCGCTTCGACCGCTGGATGCTGCGGATCTACGAGCGTGGGCTGGACTGGGCGATGCGGCACCGCCGGCTGATGCGCTGGCAGCCGCCGATCCTGCTGGTGCTGACGATCGTGCTGGCGGTGCTGGTGGGCATGACCGCCGGCGGCGGCATCATGCCCAAGGAGGATACCGGGCTGATCCGCGCGCATGTCACCGCCGACGCGAACATCTCGCCCACCCTGATGATGAAGCGCACGCGGCAGATCGTGCAGAAGATCCATGCCGATCCCGCGGTGGCCGACGTGACCGCCTTCTACGGTAGCGGCAACAACGGCCTGACCGGCAACGAGTCACGCATGTTCATCGACCTCAAGCCGCTGGGCAATGCGCCGGGCGAGCGCCGCGACAGCGCGCAGCAGGTGGTGGACCGGCTGAACCGGCAGTTCAAGCCGCTGGCCGACCTGGACGTGACGTTGACCACGGTGCAGTTCATCAACATGGGCTCCGGCGGCAACGGCCAGGGCCAGTACAGCTTCAACCTGATCAGCACCAGCGGCGCGTCGCTGCAGCAGCCCACGCTGGCGCTGGCCAAGGTGATGCGCGGGATGAAACAGTTCCGCGATGTCACCACCAGCTTCGACAGCATCGGCAAGCAGCAAATGCTGGAAGTCGACCGCGCCGCGGCCGCGCGCCTGCAGGTCAGCATGGGCGCGATCGACGATGCGCTGAACAAGTCCTTCGGCCAGAGCCCGGTGTCGACGATCTACTCGGACATCAACCAGTACTACGTGGTGCTCACCTCCGACCGCGCCGACACGCTGAGCCCTGACACTTTGCTCAATACCTACGTGCGCAGCGCGCAGGGCAAGATGATCTCGCTGTCGGCGGTGGCGCGCATTCGCCCGCATATCGCGCCGGTCAGCGTGGAGCACTACGACCAGGTGGAGTCGTCCTCGATCAGCTACAACCTCACCAAGGGCGTGACCCAGGCCGAGGGCCTGCAGCGGGTGAGCCAGGCGATCTTCGCCGCGCACCTGCCGGATGGCGTGCAGAAGCAGTACACCGGGGAGAACCGGGATCTGCTCGAGGCGCTGAGCAACGCGCTTTTGCTGCTGTTCGCGGTGATCGGCGCGATGTACGTGGTGCTGGGCATCCTGTACGAGAGCCTGATCCACCCGCTGACCATCATCTCCACCCTGCCCGCCGCCGGCATGGGCGCCTTCCTGGCGATGCTGGCGACGCACACCCAGCTCACCACGATGTCGGTGATCGCGGTGCTGATGCTGATCGGCATCGTGAAGAAGAACGCGATCCTGATGGTGGACTTCGCACTGGTCGCCGAGCGCGAACACGGCTTGGACCCGGTCGCGGCGATCCGCGAGGCGGCGCTGGTGCGCTTCCGCCCGATCACCATGACCACCCTGGTGGCGATGGGTGCGGCGCTGCCGCTGGCGGTGGGGTTCGGCGCGGGTTCGGAGATGCGCCAGCCGCTGGGCATCGCGATCCTGGGCGGTCTGTTCGTGTCGCAGCTGCTGACCCTGCTGAGCACGCCGGCGATCTACCTGTGGCAGCACGACCGCCGCGAGCGCAAGGCGAAGCGACGCGCGCTGCGCGAGGAGGCCCGCCGCCAGCGCGCACTGGCGCGGCAACTGCCGGCGCTGCCGAAGTAGGTGGCCGCCATCCCCTGCCTTCCGACAGGGGGCGTCTTCAGGCACATACGCCGCCACGCCGGGTCGGGCATAAAGGGCGCCTGACCGGGAACTGTTCCGTGCCGCCGTCGGTCGCGTGTGTGCTCCCGCTATGCTGAGAGGCTGTCCCATGTCTCCGCGTGGCTCGCGGAGACATGGGACAGACCCTTGCGCGCCACGGAGGACACGTGAACATCTTCGCCCCCATGATCCGCCGGCCCGTCGGCACCGCGCTGCTGGCGATCGGCCTGTCCATCGCCGGCTTCTGCGCCTACCTGCTGCTGGGCGTGGCGGCGCTGCCGTCGATCGAATTCCCCGGCGTGGGCGTGCAGGCCGCGGTGCCCGGCGCCAGCGCGCAGGTGATGGCAAATACCGTGCTTTCGCCGCTGGAGCGGCACCTGGGGCGCATCCCCGGCGTGCGGATGATGTTCGGCAACGCCACCGAAGGTTCGGCGCAGATCCAGATCATGTTCGACATGAGCCGCAGCGCGGACCAGGCGGCGCGCGACGTGCAGCAGGCGATCAACGCCGCGCAGCCGGACCTGCCCACCGGCATGCTGCCGCCGCAGTATTTCAAGTTCGACACCTCGCAGATCCCCATCCTGTTGGTCACGCTGACCTCGACCAGCCTGCCGCCGGACAAGCTCTACGACCTCACCGACACTCTGCTGAAGCCGGCGGTGGCGCAGATCCCCGGCGTGGCCCAGGTCGGCGTGGGCGGCGGCACGCCGCACGCGGTGCGGGTGGCGCTGAACAGCGCCGCGCTGGCGCACGCCGGGATCACTGCGAACGACGTGGCGAACGCGCTGCGCGCGGCGAACGTCACCTCGCCACAGGGTGCGATCAGCAACGGCAGCACCCAGATGACGGTGACCGCGAACGACGCGCTGCACAGCGTGCAGGACTTCGCCGGCCTGGTGATCGCCAGCCACAACGGCGTGCCGATCCGCCTGTCCGACGTCGCCACCGTCACGGGCGGCCAAGAGGACAAGTACGCCGCGGCCTGGTTCAACAGCCAGCGTGCCGTGCTGATGCAGATCAACAAGCGTGCGGACGCCAACTCGGTGGCCACGGTGCAGGCGATCCTGGCCCGCCTGCCCGAGCTGCGCAGCCTGCTGCCCGCCGACGTGCAGATCCATCCGGTGTTCGACCTCACCGGCACCACCAGGTCGGCGCTGCACGAGGTGGAAGTGGCGCTGATGATGGGCATCGTGATGGTGGCGCTGGTGATGCTGGTGTTCCTGCGCCGGGTACGGCCCACCGTGATCGCGATGTTCAGCATCCCGTTGTCGCTGGCCGGCGCCTTCGTGCTGATGTGGGTGATGGGCTTCACCCTCAACATCCTGTCGCTGGTGGCGCTGGTGCTGTGCGTGGGCTTCGTGGTGGATGACGCGATCGTGGTGATCGAGAACATCGTGCGCCACATGGAGCAGGGCAAGCCGGCGCTGGAGGCGGCGCTGACGGGCGTGCGCGAGATCGGCTTCACGGTGATCTCGATCACCTTGTCGCTGATCGCGGTGTTCGGGCCGATGGTGTTCGGCAACAACATGTTCACCCTGCTGATGCGCGAGTTCTCGGTGACGCTGATCGCGACGATCGTGATCTCGGCGCTGGTGTCGCTCACCCTGACGCCGGCGCTGTGCGGCAGCTGGCTGGCGCATGACGACGCGGTGGCCGCGCGTACGCCGGGCCGGCTGGAGCGCTGGGCCGAGCGCTTCGACCGCTGGATGCTGCGGATCTACGAGCGTGGGCTGGACTGGGCGATGCGGCACCGCCGGCTGATGCGCTGGCAGCCGCCGATCCTGCTGGTGCTGACGATCGTGCTGGCCGTGCTGGTGGGCATGACCGCCGGCGGCGGCCTGATGCCGAAGGAAGACATCGGCCTGTTGGCTGCGCAGATCAGTGCCGATGCGAACATCTCGCCTACCCTGATGGCCAGGCGCACCCGCGACGTGACGGCGGCGATCCAGGCCGACGCGGACGTGCTCGACATCACCACCATCCTGGGCGGCAACAACAACGGCGGCGCCGTCGGCAACCATTCCACCCTGTTCATCGACCTGAAGCCGCGCGGCGACAAGCCCGGCGAGCGCCATGACACCGCGCAGCAGGTGGTCGAGCGCCTCACCAGGCAATTCAAGGACCTGCCCGACCTGAACGTGTCGCTGACCCCGGTGCAGTTCCTCGGCGGTGGCGGTGGCGGCGGCGGTAGCAGCGGTCCGATGTTCTCGTTCCAGCTCACCAGCACCAACGGTACGTCGCTGCAGCAGCCCACGCTGGACGTGGCCCGGGTGATGCGCGGAATGAAGCAGTTCCGCGACGTCACCACGAGCTTCGACAGCATCGCCAAGCAGCAGATGCTGGAGGTGGACCGCGCCGCGGCCGCGCGCCTTCATCTGGGCATGAGCCAGGTCGACGACGCGCTGAACGACGCGTTCGGCCAGACGCCGGTGTCGGTGATCTATTCGGACATCAACCAGTACCAGGTGATCCTCACCTCGAACAAGGCCGACACGCTGAGCCCTGACGCCCTGCTCAACACCTACGTGCGCAACACGCAGGGCAAGATGATCCCGCTGTCGGCGGTGGCGCGCATCCGCCCGCACATCGCGCCGGTCTCCATCCAGCACTTCGACCAGATCGAGTCCTCGGCGGTCAGCTACAACCTCGCCAAGGGCGTGAACCAGATCGAGGCCATGAAGCTGGTGGACCAGGCGATCTACGCCGCGCACCTGCCGGACGGCGTGCAGAAGAAATACACCGGCCAGAACAAGGACATGCTCGATGCGCTGGTCAACTCGCTGCTGCTGCTACTCGCGGTGATCGGCGCGATGTACGTGGTGCTGGGCATCTTGTACGAGAGCCTGATCCACCCGCTGACCATCATCTCCACCCTGCCCGCCGCCGGCATGGGCGCCTTCCTGGCGATGCTGCTCACGCATACCCAGCTCACCGTGATGTCGGTGATCGCGGTGTTGATGCTGATCGGCATCGTGAAGAAGAACGCGATCCTGATGGTGGACTTCGCCCTGGTCGCCGAGCGCGAGCACGGCATGGATCCGCCCGCGGCGATCCGCGAGGCGGCGCTGGTGCGCTTCCGGCCGATCACCATGACCACCCTGGTGGCGATGGGTGCGGCGCTGCCGCTGGCGATCGGCTTCGGCGTGGGCTCGGAGATGCGCCAGCCGCTGGGCATCGCGATCCTGGGCGGCCTGTTCGTGTCGCAGCTGCTGACCTTGCTGAGCACGCCGGCGATCTACCTGTGGCAACACGACCGCCGCGAGCGCAAGGCGAAGCGACGCGCGCTGCGCGCGGAGATCCGCCGCCAGCGCACGCTCGCGCAGCAGATGCCGGCACTGCCGAAGTAACGCGCCGGCGCCGCGCACGGCCGACTCCAGGACCGGATTGCTGGAAGCCGACCGCCGCGCGCTGAACAAGCACTTCGCGGCACCGCAGCCCCGGCTTCGGCCGGGGCTTTCATGAGGCATGCACGGGCCTGCGTCGCATAGTCGACACGGGCGAAACCCAGTGTCTCCGGGCGGCGCCTACACCGGTCGAGCACGGATCATTTACAATACCGGGCGGTATAGTTCATGAATAACCACCGCTCCCGCAGGTCCACGTCATGCATCTCTCCCCACGTTTCCTCCGTCCCCTCGCGGCGACCGCCCTGGCGCTCGCCACCCTGCCGGCCGCCGCCGCCCAGGTCCAGCTGCAGGCCGGCCGCAGCTACATGGACAGCCGTGCCGCCAACACCGTTTTCGTCGAAAGCGTGTTTGCCGCGCACCCTATCGGCGACAGCGGGCTCCGCTGGGCACCCGATCTCTCGCTGGGCTGGATCAACGGCCGCGACATCGCGCGCTACCGCCATGCCCGCTATGCCACCAACGACGACATCTGGCTGGCCGCCGGCGGTGCGCGTCTCAGCGCGGGCGGCCCCGGCGACTGGTACAGCCATTTCTTCTACAGCTTCCAGTTCGCCCTGCACAGCGGCCGCACGCAGGCGCTGAGCAGCGCCTACGAGTTCGTGAACACGATCGGCTGGCAGTGGCATCACCTGAGTTTCCAGATCCGCCACATCTCCAATGCGAGGCTGCACGAGCCGAACCGCGGCGAGACGATGGCGCTGGTGGGCGTCGGCTTCGAGCTGTAGCCGGGCAACGCGGCGCTTGTCCACACGACAACGGCCCCAGGTGGGGCCGTTGTCGTGTGGAGCGTCGGAGCGTCAGTGGCCGCCGCCGGCCGGCCGTACCTTGGGCGCGAACGGTGGTTTGGCGAGGTAGATCACCACGATCAGGGCGATGAAGATCCAGCCGAGCACGTGGAACACCTCGTTGAAGGAGATCTGGAAGCTCTGCTGGGTGATCATGCCGTTGAGCACCTCGGCACCGCGCTGGGGGCTGCCCCGGCCGAACTGCTGCAGCGCCTCCTGCGCGGCCGGATTGTAGGGATTGATGTGCTCGGCCAGCTGCTCGTGGTGGGTCACCGCGCGGCGCGTCCACATCAAGGTGGTGATCGAAGCGGAGAAGCTGCCGCCCAGCGTGCGCAGGAAGGTGGCGAGGCCCGAGCCCGCGGCGATCTCGTTCGTCTGCAGGTCGGACAACAGGATGGTCAGCGTCGGCATGAAGAACAGCGCCACGCCCAGGCCCTGCCACAGCTGCACCATCGCCACGTGTTGGAAGTCGATCTGCAGGTAGAAGTTCGCGCGCATGAAGCAGGTCGCGCCCATCACCAGGAAGGACGCGGCGGCGAGCAGCCGCAGGTCCATGCGCGTGGCGTACTTGCCCACGAAGAAGGTCAGCAGCACGGGGATCACGCCCAACGGCGCGGTGGCGAAGCCCGCCCAGGTCGAGGTGTAGCCCAGGTTCTGCTGCAGCCACAGGGGCACCAGCAGCGCGATCGAGAAGAACGCGGCGTAGCCCAGCACCATCGCCATCGTGCCGGTGGTGAAGTTGCGGTGGCGGAACAGCTTGAGGTCGACGATGGGATCCTTGTCGGTGAGTTCCCAGATCAGGAACACCGCCAGCGCGATCGCCGAGACGATGCTGGTGATGACGATGAACTGTGAGTTGAACCAGTCCTCGTCGTTGCCCTTGTCCAGCACGACCTGCAGCGCACCCACGCCGATGATCAGGGTGATCAGGCCCACATAGTCCACCCGCGGCCGTTCGAGCTTCTCCAGCTTTTCGCGCAGCTGGTTCGCCACCACCACGCTGGCGAAGATGCCGATCGGCACGTTGATGAAGAAGATCCACGGCCAGGAATAGTTGTCGGTGATCCAGCCGCCGAGGATCGGCCCGGCGATCGGGGCCACCACCGTCACCATCGACAGCAGCGCCAGCGCCATGCCGCGCTTCTCCGGCGGATAGGTGCCGATCAGCAGGCTCTGCGTGACCGGATACATCGGCCCGGCCACCGCGCCCTGCAGCGCGCGGAACAGCAGCAGCATGCCCATGCTCTGCGATACGCCGCACATGAACGAAGTGAGCGAGAACAGCAGGGTGCACCATACGAACAGCTTCACCTCGCCGAAGCGGCGGGTCAGGAAGCCGGTCAGCGGCAGCGAGATCGCCATGCTCACCGCGAACGAGGTGATGACCCAGGTGCTCTGGTCGTTGCTTACGCCGAGGTTGCCGGCGATGGTCGGCAGCGACACGTTCGCGATGGTCGTGTCCAGCACCTGCATGAAGGTGGCCAGGGACAACCCGATCGTGGTGACGGCGAGATTCGGCGGACGGAAGTGGGTGCTCATGGAACCGTGTCGGTGGAGGAAGGGATTTCCCCTCCCCCTGCAGGCAGGGGGAGGCTGGGAGGGGAGTCACCCCGCTCCAACCCTCCCCTGCGCACAGGGGAGGGAGTCGGACCTCACTTCGAATTACCCGCCATGTTGGCGTGGATGATCTGCGCGATCAGCGCATCGGCCTTGTTCGCCTGCTGCTCGTACACGTCGGTGCTGAAGGCCGGCTGTGCCGGCGGCTGCTGCGCCAGCATCGGGCCGCTCTGGTCGTGCAGGTTCACCTCCACCGCGAGCGACATGCCGATGCGCAGCGGGTGCTGGTCGAGCTGCCGGGGATCGGTGAACACCACGCGCACAGGAATGCGCTGCACGATCTTGATCCAGTTGCCGGTGGCGTTCTGCGCCGGGAGCAGGGAAAACGCGCTGCCGGTGCCTATGCCGAGGCTGGACACCTTGCCCTGGTACTTCACCTTGCTGCCGTAGACGTCGGACTCGACCGTCACCGGCTGGCCGATGCGCATGTGGGTGAGCTGGGTTTCCTTGAAGTTGGCGTCGATCCATACCTGGTGCAGCGGCACCACCGCCATGAGCGGCGCGCCCGGCGCCACACGCTGGCCCAGCTGCACCGAGCGCATCGCCACGTAGCCGGTCACCGGCGCCACCAGGGTGGTGCGCTGGTCGTCCAGATACGCGGCGCGGAACTTCGCGGCGGCGGCCTGCACGTCGGGGTGCGAGGCGACCACGGTGTCGTCCACCAGCACCTTGCTGGTCTGGTACTGCTGCTGCGCGGCGACCAGGGCGCTCTGCGCGGCGGTCAATTCGTCGCGCGCGTGCGACAGTTCCTCGGCCGAGATCGCGCCGGACTTCGCCAGGCCGGTGCGGCGCTCGACGTCAGCCCTGGCCTTGGCCACCGCCGTCTCACGTGCGGCGACCAGCGCCTGCTGGCCGCTGACGCTGGAGTAGAGGCCACGCACCTTGCGCACGGTGGCGGCCAGGTTGGCCTTCGCCTCGGCCAGCGCCACGTCGGCATTGGACTTGTCGAGCTTCACCAGCACGTCGCCCTGCTTCACCAGGTCGCCGTCGTCGGCGCCGATGGTGACCACGGTGCCGGGGATCTGCGGGGTGAGCTGCACCACGTTGCCGCCCACGTAGGCGTCATCGGTGCCTTCGTACCAGCGGCCGTCGAGGAAGTACCACAGCGCCCACCCGATCGCGGCGAGCACCACGACCGCGGCGAGCGCGCGCAACAGGAAGCCGCGGCGCTTGTTGTTCTGCGTCGGCTGGACGGCCGGGGTGGCGGCCGCGGTGGGGTTGGGGCTGGACATGGGACTGCCTCAGGAATGATGTGCGGATGCGGGGGAAACGGATGCGGCGGTCGCCGGTGGCTGCTGGCCGTGCGTGGGGCGGTAACCGCCGCCGAGCGCCTGGATCAGCAGCACCGACTGATCGGATTGCTGCGCCTTGAGTGCGGCCATGCGCTGTTCGGCCACCAGCAACTGCTGGCGCACGCTGAGCGCTTCGAGGTAGCTGCCCACGCCGGCGCGGTAGCGCTGGTCGGCGAGTTGCCAGGCATCCTGCGCGGCGGCCAGCGCGCGCTGCTGTGCCGCGGCCTGCTGCTGCAGGGATTGCAGTGCGTCGACGTCGTCGGCCACCTCGTTGATCGCGCGTACCAGGGTCTGGTTGTACTGCGCCACCGCGAGGTCGTACTGCGCGTCCTTGCCGGACAGGTTGGCGCGCAGCCGGCCGCCGTCGAAAATCGGCAGGCTGACCGACGGCGCCACGCTGTAGAAGCGCGCGGGCAACTGGAACAAGTCCTCGCCGCCCACGGCGATCAGGCCGGCCATCACGCCCAGGTTGAGGTTGGGCAGGAACTCGGTTTTCGCGGCCTTGATGTCCTTGCCGGCGGCTTCCACGTGCCAGCGTGCGGCCACCAGGTCGGCGCGATGGCCGACCAGGTCTACCGGCAGGTCGGCCGGCACCGCGAGTGTGGCGGGTGCCAGCGGCTGCGGGCGTCCGATCTCGCGGCCACGGTCGGGACCCTTGCCGAGCAGCACCGACAGCGTCGACTGCGCGGCGTCGATCGCACGTGCGGCCACCGCCAGCTGCTCCTGGGCACTGGCCACTTCGGCATCGCCGCGGCGCAGCTGCATCCGGTTGTCGATGCCGGCGGCCACGCGCTGCGCGGTGAGCTTGCGCGATTCGTCGGCGCGCTGCAGCTCGGCCCTGGCCAGATCCTGCTGTGTGTACGCATAGCCCAGCTGCACGTAGGCGCGCGCCACGTTGGCCGAGAGCTCAATGCGCGCGGCGCGGGCGTCGACCTCGGCGGCGCGGACCTGGCCCACCGCCGCTTCCCAGGCGGCGCGCTTGCCGCCCCACAGGTCTATGTCCCACTTGAAGCTGCCGTAGACATACTTGGCCGGCGCCATGTGGCCGCTGCCCAGGCTGGGCACGGTGGTCGGGATGCGCGCCTCGGCCACGCTGCCGCCCACGTTGAGGCTGGGCTGGCGCGCGGCGTCGGCCATGCCCGCCATGGCCTGCGCCTGGCGCGTGCGTGCGTCGGCGATGGCCAGCGACGGATTGTCGGCCAGCGCCTCGCGGATCAGGGCGTCGAGCCGGGGATCGCCGAGGCCGGTCCACCAGTCGGCGGCGGGCCACGCCGCGCCGACCGGCACGGTCGCCAGGCTGTGCGAGGACTTCAGCGCGGATGGGGCTATCGGCGTGCCGTCCGGATGCAGGCCGCCGCTGCTGGCGCAACCGGCCAGCGCGAGGGTCAGTCCGACCGCTGCCGCAATGAGATGCAGACGCATGAGCTTTCGGTCTCGAAGCAGGTGAGGAGTGGAATCAGTCTTTGTTGCGCAGCGCGTGCAGCACGCGCTCCAGGTAGTCGTGCAGGCGGTGACGCTCTTCGTCGTCCAGCGAAGCCTGGGCGGCGGCCAGCACGTGTTCGTTGCAGCCGTTGAGCTGCCGCCACAACGCATCGCCTTCGTCGGTGAGCTCGATGCGCAGCGCGCGCCGGTCCTGCGCATGCGGACAGCGGCGCAGGTAGCCGCGGCGTTCGAGCTGGTCGAGCTGGCGGGTCATCGCGCCGCCGTCCAGCTCGACCGAGCGGGCGAGCTCGGTGGCACCCATCGGACCCTGCCGGGCCAGCCGCTTGAGTATCAGGAACTGGGTGAACTTCAGTTCCATGCCCTTGGCCGCGATCTCGGCCTCCATCGCGCGCACGATCTCGGCGCGCACCAGGCCCAGCAGGACGCCAAGGCTCTCGCGCGGGCTGGAAAAGGCGATGGACTCGGTGTTCATGGACGCGCATTCTATTGCCAAAAATATATTTGTCAAGGCAAATATGTGTGCGTCGAATTTTGTCCCGGCAAGATCAGCTCCGGCGCCGCCGGCGTGCCTCCAGTTCGTCGCGCAGCATCTCGGCCAGCGCAGGGTCGCGGATCGCGAACAGGTCGAACACGCCCAGCGCCTCCAGCGCGGGCAGCAGGGCGAGCAGTCGCGGCTCGGCTGCGCGCCGCACCGGCTCGGGCGTGGCCGGGTCCAGCATCAATTGCGCGTGGACCACGAAATCGGTCAGCGCATCGGTCTCCGCCAGCTCGCGGCTGGTGGCTTCGCCGTCGGTGATCAGCAACGACATGTCGCTCTCCTTTCTTCGCAACAGGGACGTGGGAGGTGGCCTCGACGTTACCGGCGGCACGGGCGGCGCTTCCATCCGGAGCGTGCGGGGAGCGGGACGCGAGGAGGCCGGAGGGGCTGCGCGTTGCACGCAGCCGCGGGATGTCCCGGCCCGGCAGGTGCCGTCCATGACGGACGGGCCGGGACATCCGTTGGAACCGGGTAGTAGCCTCACCATAGAACCCGCACCGGCATCCTGGGGAGACAGTTCCCGCTGCTGGTATTCCCACTACCACCCGACGCCACCGCATGCAGCATTCCCGGCAACGCTCCGAGCTGAAGGCCTTCCTGCGCGCCCGCCGCGCCGCGCTCGCGCCCGAGACGCTGGGCCTGCCGCGCGGCGGGCGCCGGCTCACCCCGGGCCTGCGCCGCGAGGAAGTGGCCGTGCTCGCCGAAGTGGGGGTCACCTGGTACACGTGGCTGGAGCAGGGGCGCGCGATCAACGTGTCCGCCGCGGCGCTCGCGCGCATCGCGCGGGCGCTGCAGCTGGACGCCACCGATGAGGCCTACCTGTTCTCGCTGGCCGGGTTGGCGCGCGCGGAGCCGGTGCGCAACCACGTGTCGTTGCCGCCCACGGTGCAAGGCGTGTTGGACCTCTACCAGGCGCCGGCTTTCGTGCTTGATCCGGTGTTCGACCTGCTGGCCTGGAACGCGATGGCCGAGCGGCTGTACCAGTTCGGTGAATTCCGCGGCCGCTTCGCCGGCAACCACCTCTGGAACGCCTTCATGAATCCGGCGCGGCGGCGCCTGTACGAGCCCTGCTTCGAGCCGGGCATGCTCAACCTGCTTGGCATCTTCCGCGTGAACCATGCGGCACATCCCGACGATCCGCGCTTCGACGCGCTGATCGAGGCGCTCGCCGCGGCCAGTCCCGATTTCCGCGCGCTGTGGCAACGCCACCACATCGCGCCGCTGGCGGCCTGGATTGCGCACTTCCGCCACCCCGAGTTCGGCGAGCTGCGCGTTCATTCCAACCGCTTTCCGCTGCGCGACGCCGACGGCACCGCCAGCGGCGCCACCGCGTTCTTCTTCGTGCCCGAAGACGCGGCGACCGCGGCCAGCTTTGCGCGCATCGCGCGCCGCCAGCACCACGCCGGCGCGGCGGAGCGCGAGCCGGCCTGATCAGGCCGGCTTATCGTCGCCATCATCAAAAACGTCTTGGCTTATCGCGGCGGGCAGGCCTAGCATGCGCCGACGCCCATCCGCGCCGCCACCAATCGAGGTCGCCATGCTCCGCCCGATGCTGTCACGCCTGTTCGTACCGGGTTTGCTCGCGCTCGGCCTGCTGCCCGCCGCCGCCATGGCGGGAGACAACCCGGCGCCACCCGCCATCACCGCCGCCGGCGCGTTCCACCCGGTGCCGCACGCGGCCTTCCTGCCCGACCGCAACGCCGTCTACAAGGTGGTGTTCGCGATGACCAAGTCCAGCGACAAGCCCGATCAGGTCAATCCCGCGCTGGAGCGCGTGGCGCGCACGGTCAACCTGTACGCCGCCTCGGGCGTACCGCTCGACCACCTGAAGTTCGTCGCGATCGCCTACGGTCCGGCCACGGCGCTGGTGCTGGACGACGCGCACTATCGCGCGAAATTCGGGGTGGCCAACCCCAACCTGGCCGCGATCGCGCAGCTGCGCAAGGCGGGCGTCACGGTGGCGGTGTGCGGGCAGGCAGTGGTCGAGAACCATTTCGAAAACACCTGGGTGGCGAAGGACGTGCCGGTGGCGCTGTCCGCGCTCACCACCATCACCGAGCTGCAGCAGCAGGGCTACGCACTGATGCCCCTGTAAGGGGCATCAGCCGGGCCATGGGCGGCCCGACGTCGACCAGGCGCGGTACGCGCCTGGTCGAACGGAGCCGAGGCCGGATTCACCGGCCTCGGCGAGTCAAAAAGGTGCAGGACGCACTTTTTTGGCATCAAGCACGCGCTCTTGCTCTTGGGGAATACCGATGAAGCACAAGCACTCGTGGATGATTGCCCTCGCACTCGCCGCGCTATGCGTCACCGTCCAGGCCGCTGACAAAGCGAAACCTGACTACCTGCCGCCGTGGAACCCACCACCCGAAGGCCTGCAATTCAGCGTCCCACCGTTCGACGCCATTGCCGACCTGCATGGCGACGTGGTCGATCCGCAGCTCACTGTGTTCTTCGCCGGCAACCAGTTCATGGTGGTGCACGACCTGGTCGCTGCGTTCAGGCAGGCGCACCCCGAGTACCGGCGCGTGTTCGTGGAAACGCTGCCGCCCGGCATCCTGGCCAAGCAGATCGAGGGCGGCACGCTGGTGATGGGCAACCTACGCCTGGCGCTGAAACCGGACATCTTCACCGCTGGCAAGGGTTCGGTCGAACGCCTGCAGAAGGCGCACGGCTGGTTCGCCGCCACCGCCGACTACGCGCGCAACCCGCTGGCGATCCTGGTGGCGAAGGGCAACCCGAAGCACGTCGAAGGGCTGCAGGACCTCGGCCGCCCCGACGTGCGCGTGAGCATGCCGAACCCTGCATGGGAGGGCATCGCGAAGCAGATCGAGGCCGGCTACCGCAAGGCCGGCGGCGAGGCGCTGGACCGCACGATCATGGTGACCAAGGTGCAGGACGGCAGCACCTTCCTCACCCATATCCACCACCGGCAGTCGCCGTTGCGCGTGCTGCAGGGCGAGTCGGATGCGGCGCCGGTGTGGTCCACCGAGGCGTACTTCCAGCAGCAGATCCTGCACCACCCGGTCGAGACGGTGGCGATTCCCGCCAGCCAGAACGTCACCGCCACCTACACCGCCGCGCGCATGAAGGCCGCCCCGCATCCGCAGGCGGCGAAGGACTTCCTCGCCTTCATGCAGAGTCCGGTCGCGCAGGCGATCTACCGCAAGTACGGCTTCCAGCCGCCGAAGTGAGGGACCTGCGATGCCTGGCCTGCCGCAACTCCTGATCGCCCTGGCGCTGGCCCCGCTGCCGTTCGCCGCCGTGGCCACCGACGCCGCGACCATCGTGCGACAGGGCAACGGCAAGGGCGCCGCGCCCTGCATGGCCTGCCACGGCGTCGACGGCGGCGGCATGGCGATCAACGGCTATCCGCGGCTCGCCGGCCTCGATGCCGCCTATCTCCAGCGGCAACTCGACGACTTCGCGAATGGCGCGCGCAGCAATCCGGTGATGCAGCCGAACGCAAGCGCGCTCAGCGAAGAGGAGCGAGCGGCCCTGGCGAAGTACTACAGCGCATTGCCGGTGCCCGCACATGCCGTCGCCGCGCCGGCCGCCGCCGGTGCGACGCTGGCCACGCGAGGCGACTGGAGCCGTGGCCTGCCGGCCTGCGTGCGCTGCCACGGGCCTGGCGGCATGGGCGTGGGCGCGAACTTCCCGCCGCTGGCCGGCCAGAGCGCCGCCTACATCGCCTCGCAGCTGCGGGCGTGGCAGCAAGGCACCCGGCGCAACGATCCCCTGCAGCTGATGCAGTATGTCGCCAAGCAGCTCACGCCGCAGGAAGTCGACGCCGTGGCGGGTTGGTTCGCCGCGCAGCCGCCGCCGGCCAGGGAGGGCGGGCGATGAAGCATCTGCCGATCTTGCTGCTCGGTGTGCTGGCGCTCGCCGCGTGCACGCCGCAGGCGCCCGAGGCGCCAGCAACAACCCATGACGCGTCGGCCGCGGCAAGCAGCGCGGTGCAAACCGCCGGGGCCGCGTCCAGGCCGGCCGCGGAACCCGCGTTCACGCCGCCGCCCGAGTCGGCGATTCCCGCCGGCCCGCTGGGCGACGAAATCCGTCGGGGCCGCGCCATCTTCACCGACACCAGGGAGCACGCGAGCGAGTACGTGGGCAACGGCCTCAGCTGCAGCAACTGCCACCTCGACGCCGGCCGGCTGGCGAACTCCGCGCCGCTGTGGGGTGCATGGGGCGTGTATCCGCAGTACCGCAAGAAGAACGGGCGCGTGAACAGCTTCGGCGAGCGCCTGCAGGGCTGCTTCCGCTTCAGCATGAATGGCAAGGCGCCGCCGCTGGACAGCGACGTCATCGTGGCGCTGGAAACCTATGCGTGGTGGCTGTCGAAGGGCGCGCCCACGGGCGTGAAGCTGGCCGGCGCGGGTTATCCCAAGGAAGGCTTCAAGCCGCCGCGGCCGCCCGACTACACGCGCGGCGCGGCGGTCTATGCGAAAAACTGCGCGCTGTGCCACGGTGCCGACGGCCAGGGTCAGCAAGCCGATGGGCGCAACGTGTTCCCGCCGCTGTGGGGCGCGCAGTCCTTCAACTGGGGCGCGGGCATGCACCAGCTCGACAATGCCGCGGCCTTCATCAAGGCGAACATGCCGTTCAGCCGCGGCGGCACGCTGAGTGACCAGGACGCCTGGGACGTGGCGATGTACATGGACGCCCACGAGCGCCCGCAGGATCCGCGCTACGCCGGCGACGTCGCCGCCACGCGGGCGAAGTACCACGACACGCCGATGTCGCTGTACGGCACCGTGGTGAACGGCCACCTGCTCGGCAGCGAGCCGTCGAAATGAGCACGCCGGTGCATCGCCTCACGCCCGCGTTCGGCGTGGCCGGCCAGCTCGATGCGGACGACATCGCCGCGCTGGCTGCGCAGGGCTGGCGCAGCCTGCTCTGCAACCGCCCCGACGGCGAGGCGGTGGACCAGCCCGACAGCGTCGAGCTGGCGCGAGCGGCGGGAACACACGGCCTCGCGTGGCGCCATGTGCCCGTCGTCTCCGGCCAGTGGCGCGACGCCGACGTGGCCGCGTTCGCCGAGGCGCTGCGCACGCTGCCTGCGCCGGTACTGGCGTTCTGCCGCAGCGGTACGCGCTCGATCCATCTGTGGGCGCTGGCGATGGCAGGCGCGCTGGACGCCGATAGCATCGCGGGCCTCGCCGCCGACGCGGGTTACGCGCTCGATCCCGCGGTGCTGCGTCGCGCGCCGGACGCGTCGCGCTGATGCTGGCCGATCTGCTGGCGCTGGCCTGCGGCGCTCTGGTGGGTTTTTCGCTGGCGCTGATCGGCGGCGGCGGCTCCATCCTCGCCACGCCGCTGCTGCTGTACGTGGTGGGCCTGCCCGATCCGCACCTCGCGATCGGCACCAGCGCGGTGGCGGTGGGCGCGAATGCCTACGCGAACCTGATTCCGCATGCGCGCGCCGGCCACGTGCGCTGGCCGGCCGCACTGGCGTTCGCGGCCGCTGGCGTGCTGGGTGCGTTCGCCGGCTCCAGCCTGGGCAAGCGCGTGGACGGCCATCACCTGCTCTTGCTCTTCGCGCTGCTGATGCTGGTGGTGGCGGCCTTGATGCTGCGCGGCCGGCGCAGCGGCGCGGACGGCGGCTGGCCGAAGCCGCGGCTGTTCCCGCGCCTGGGCGCCACCGGCTTCGGCGCGGGCGCGCTGGCCGGCTTCTTCGGCATCGGCGGCGGCTTCCTGATCGTGCCCGGGCTGATCTTCGCCAGCGGTATGGAAATCATCGCCGCGATCGGCAGCTCGCTGGTCGCGGTGGGCGCGTTCGCCTCCGCCACGGCGATCAACTACGCCGCCTCCGGCCTGGTCGACTGGCGCGTGGCTGGGCTGTTCGTGGCCGGCGGTATCGCCGGTGGCTGGTTCGGCACCCACCTCGCGCGGCGGCTGGCTCGCACCCGCGGCGTGCTCAACCTGGTGTTCGCGCTGGCCATCGTGGCGGTGGCCGTGTACATGCTGGTGCGCAACCTGCATCCTTGATGCGCCGGGCATGAATCTCGGACCGTTCGCCTTTCCCGCCGGACTGATCGCCTTGCTGTTCGGCCTGGTCGCGGCGCTCGCCACCACCGGTTTCCTGCGCAAGCGCGGCCTGCCCGACGCCGGTGCCGCCGTGTACCTGGCCCTGATCGCCGGCCTGCTGCTGGCGCGCCTGGCCTACGTGCTGGATTGGCGGCGGCAGTATTTCGAGCAGCCGCTCGACATCCTCAACCTGCGCGACGGCGGTTTCGATCCCGTGGCCGGGCTGGTCGGCCTCGCGCTGGCGGCGCTGTTGATCGGCTGGCGCCGGCCGGCCCTGCGCAAGGCGCTGGCGGCGGGTGCCGTGGCGGGCGTGGCGGCCTGGGGTTTCTCCACGCTTACGGCGCGGCTGCTTCGCGAGGCGGCGCGACCGCCCATGCCCGCCGTGGTGCTGCGCGATCTCGAAGGGCGCATGGTGCCACTGCAATCGCTGCGCGGCAGGCCGCTGGTCATCAATCTCTGGGCGACCTGGTGCGGGCCCTGCCGCAGCGAGATGCCGATGCTGGTGGAGGCGCAGCGCCGACTGCCGCAGGTGCGGTTCGCCTTCGTCGACCAGGGCGAGAACGCAGCCGTCGTGGCCGCCTACCTGCGCAGGGAGAACCTGGCCCCGCGCCACATGCTGATCGACGGCAACCTCGATATGTCGGCCCATTACGGCGTACGCGGTTATCCCGCCACGCTGTTCCTGGACGCCGACGGCATATTGCGCGACCAGCAGATGGGCGAGCTCTCTCGCGCGACCCTGGCCGACCGGCTGCGGCGCATCGCGCCGCAGCCGGGGCCGCCGGTCGTGTCACCCCCGCGCTGAAAGCCCCGCCGGCACAGCCGGCATCACTTGGCCTTGGCGGCAGGCGCCGCCGCGTTCTGCTTGCTTGCCTCGTAGGCCTTGAGCTGGCTCGCCGTATCCTCGGAGATCTGCCGGAGTTGCGGCATCAGGGTGGCCATCTTGATCTGCACATTCTCCATGGCCTGGCCCATCACGGCCGGCGTCTTCGCCACCATCGACTGCCCCGAAGGCGACTTGTAGAAAGCGATCATGTCGTCGACTTCCTTCTGCGTGAAAGTCTTGCGGTAGATGTCGACATACATCGGCTCCATCGAACTCCACGACAGCTGACTCTTCATCAGCGCGCTCAGTCTGGCCGTCTGCGCGTCGATGATCTTCTGCTCACCGGCATCGGCAGGCTGCCCGGCCAGCGCCTGTTCGCTGGCCTTCCGCATCATGCCGTCCAGGCGCACCTGCATGGCGTCCAGCATCTTGTGCGCCTGGGTCACCTGCAGCAGCTGCTGGATCGAGGTCTCGCTGGGGGGCTGGCTGGTCGACGTGGCCGCGGCGGCCGAGCCGCAGACGAGGAAGCCGGCGACCAGGCCGAGGGTGATCAGACGCATGGGTACTCTCCTTGTGCTTGGGTGGAAGGCGAGCCGCCGGCAGGGTGGCTCGCGTGCTCAGTGCGCGGCAGGTGCCGCAGGTTTCAGGTAGGTATCGAACAACTCGTCGATGCGGCGGTATTCGTCGTACCAGTCGTCGGCATGCTTGAAGTCGTGCCGCTCCAGCGGGTACAGCGAGATCCAGAAGTTCTTCTTGTGCAGTTCGACGAAGCGCTGGTACAGGCGGATGGAATCGCTGGCCATCACGTTGTCGTCGATCAGGCCGTGCTCGATCAGCAGCGGATCCTGCAGGTTCTTCGCATATTCGATCGGCGAACTGGTCCTGTAAGCCTCGGGGTCGAGCTGCGGGTCGTTGAGGATGTTCGAGGTGTACTCGTGGTTGTAGGTGGCCCAGTCCGCCGGCGGACGCAGCGCGGCGCCCGCCGCGAATTCGCCCGGCGCGCGCAGCAGCGCCATCTCGGTCATGAAGCCGCCGTAGCTGCCGCCGTAGATGCCCACGCGCTTCGGGTCCACGCCGTGGTGCTTGACCAGCCAGGCCTTGCCGTCAAGCAGGTCTTCCAGCTCGGGGTGGCCCATGTCGCGGTAGATCGCTGTGCGCCAGTCGCGGCCGTAGCCGGCGGAGCCGCGGTAGTCCATGTCCAGTACCACGTAGCCCTGCTGCACCAGCAGGTTGTGGAACATCTGCTCGCGGACGTAGTAGGTCTCCTGCTTCGACACATCCTGCAGGTAGCCCGCGCCATGCACGAAGATCACCGCGGGGCGCGAGGCGGGTGCGTCGGTTTCGTTGGCGGGGCCGTAGTATTTCGCGTGGATCGAGCCTGCGCCGTGCGACGAAGGCACCTCGACGAACTGCGGCTGGAGCCACGCGCGCGCGGTGAAGGCGCTCTTCATGGTGTCGGTGAGTTCGCGCGCCGCGCCGCCGCCGGCCGGCTGCACGGCGAGCTGGCTCAGCATGTACGGCGCCGAATGCAGCACGGCGAGCTGGCCGCCATCCGGCGACAAGGTGTAGCCGTCCACGCCTTCGTACTGGGTGACGCGGAACAGTTCGCCGCCGCTCGCCGGCACGCGGTACACGTCGTAGCTGTACGGCGCGACACGGTTCGCCAGCAGGTAGAACCACTTGCCGTCGGGGCTGAGCGTGGGCTGGCTGACCTCGAATCGGGTGTTGTCGGTGAGCGCCCTCGCCTTGCCGTCCAGCGGCTTCAGGTAGAGCCGCGACCACCCGCTGGCCTCGCTGAGGTACCACAGCGTGCGGCCATCCTTCAGCCAGCCGAAATCGTTGAAGCTCCAGTTGATCCATGCGTTGTCGTGCAGGCGGTCCTGGGCCACCAGCGCGTGCCGCGCAAAATCGACACTGGCGATCCAGCGGTCCTTGTTGTCGATCGCGCGCAGTTGCACGGCGGCCTGGTTGCCGTCCTCGCTCCACACGACGCCGCCGCCGCTGCCGTTGTTGGCGATGGTGACCGCGCGCACCGCCGGCGCCTTTAGGGCCTTGGCCTCGTCGGCATGGCCGGCCTTTTCCAGCGCGGCGACGGTTTGTTCGCGGATCGCCTTCAGCGGATCGTCCTTGATGCCGGGCAAGGCGTCGGTGGCGAGCGGCCACACCTTGTGCGCGGAAAGGTCGAGCAGCAGCAGCGACTGCGGCGCGGGATCGTTGCGGCCCACATACTCGCGCGCTTTCTGCACGTCGGTGTAGCCGGACTCGGTGACGTAGTGGACCACCCCCGGCGCCTTGCCGTCGTCACGGTGCGCGGGCTCGGTGATCACCAGCATCCAGTGACCGTCGGGAGACAGCTCGGTATCCACCGCCCTGACCTTGTCCCCCAACCAGAACGGCTGCGGCGCCCGGCCGGGGTCGGCCGCCTCCAGCGCCTGCTGCTGCATGCGCTGCGCGTCGCGGTCGGCCTTCAGTTCACGCAGCGTGCTGAACAGTTCCAGCTGCCGGCGCTCCAGCGCGTCGGGCTTCTTTGCCTGCGGGTCGTCGGCGAATTTCAGGATGGCGGCGGGCGACGCGACGCCGCTGGAGAGGTCGTATCCGTACCAGTCGTTGCCGTCGCGGAATTGCAGCATGCGGCCGTCGGCGGAGAACTGCGGCGAAGATTCCGATTGCGGCGAGCGCGTCACCTGCACGCGGCGGCCGCTGGCGAGATCGACCAGGAACACGTCGCCGTGCTGGATGTAGGCGGCATGCGCGTGGCTGCGGTCGTACACCGCGGGGCCGTCCGCTTTCGCCATCGCGGCGGGATCGAGCTTGCTGCTGGCCCCGCTGGCCGCGTTCACGCGATAAAAGTCGCGCACGCTGTCGCCGTCGCGCTTCAGCGCGTAGTACAGGCTGCGGCCGTCCACGCTCCAGTACGGGTTCTCCACCGCGTGGCCGATCCAGTCGGGGCTGGCCATGATGGCCGCCAGATCCAGCGGCGCCCCGGCGGGGGCCGGTGCCGCCGGGGCGCCGGCCTCCGCGGCGGGCAGCACGGCGAAGGCCACGAGGCCGGCAAGCAGCAGTCGACGCATGGAGGTACCTCGCGGCAAAAGCGGCAAGCATAATGGAGCGTGCCTTGCGCAGCGGCGTGCCATGCCGGAAGTAAGGTGCGTCGCGGACCGGGCGGCGTTACGCTCGCAGGCCGCTCCATGCGACGGAGGTTTCCCCATGCGTGCCATGCTGCCCCTCGTCCTGATGGCTGTCGCCGTCGCGGCCGCACCGGTTGCCGCACAGATGCCAAAGCCGGTTCGCAAAAATGTGCCGTTGATCGGCGATAGCCTGCCGCTCCCGCCCGCCACGCCCCGGCACGACACCGCCAGCACGCTGCACGGCGTGCGCGTGCCCGATCCCTGGCGCTGGCTGGAGAACCCCGCCGATCCCGTGGTGGAAACCTGGATCAAGGCGCAGAACGCCTATACCGAGCATGTGCTGGGTGCGATGCCGGACGGCAAGGCAATGAATGCGCGGGTGCGCGAGCTGGCGATCACCTCCACCACCCGCTCCGGTCCGCTGCTGGCCGGCGGCATGCTGTTCTACCTGCAGGAGACGCCGCCGCAGCCGCAGCCGCAGTTGGTCGCGCAGAAGTGGCCGGATGGCCCGGCGCGCGTGCTGGTGGACCTCAACGCGAACGGCGGCAATACCGCGATCACCGGCTACTGGCCCTCGCCCAGCGGGCGCTATCTCGCCTACGGCACCGCCGAGGGCGGCAGCGAGCTCACCACCCTCCACGTGCTTGACGTGCAGACCGGCAACGCCCGTGCGGATGCCCTGCCCTGGGCCGGCGGCGGCACCACGCCGCAGGGCCTGGCCTGGGATGCGGACGAGCGCGGCTTCACCTACGTGCGTTTCCCGCCACCCCCGGCGGGCAAAGACGTCGTGCAGTTCGATGCCGCACTGGTGCACCACGTGCTTGGCGAGCCGGCGGCGAAGGACGCGGTGGTGTTCGGCAAGGATTTTTCCCGGGTCGCCGAATATCGCCTGCTCTGCTCGCCCGGCGCGAAGCAGCTGGCCGTGCTTGCCAACGCGGGCGACGGCGGGCCGGCCGTGGTATGGCTGCGCGCAGGCGCGCGGTGGAAGAAGGTGCTGGGTGCCGCCGCCGACGTGCGCTTCGCCCACTGGGTAGGCCAGCGCCTGTTCGTGGCCAGTTTCGCCGGTGCGCCGCGCGGCAAGCTGCTCGCGGTGGAGGCGGGCGGCGCGACGCACGAAGTGCTGGGTCAGCGCGAAGGGGCGCTGCAGGACGTGGCGCCGGTCGCCGATGGCTTCCTCGCGGTGCGCAGCCGGGGTCCGGACTGGTGGGTGGAACAGTACGACCGCGCGGCGAAATTCGTGCGACGCCTGCCGCTGCCCGCGCAGGGCATCGGCATCGGCGGCATCGCCAGCGAGGCGGGCCAGCACCGTGCACTGATCGGCTACGGCGGCTGGACCCTGCCTTCGCGCTGGGTCGAGTACGACGCCCGCACCGGGTCGCTGAAGACCGTGTTCGAGGTGAAGGCCGCCGCCGACTACTCGAAGGTGGAGGTGCACCGGATCGACGGCACCTCGAAGGATGGCACGAAGATCCCGGTCACCGTGCTGGCGATGAGGGGGGTGACGCCGAACGGCATGCGGCCGACCATCCTCTACGGCTACGGCGGCTTCGACATTCCGGTCGCGCCGCATTTCGTGGGCCCCGAGCTGGCCTGGCTGGAGCGCGGCGGCGTGCTGGCGTTCGCCAACATCCGCGGCGGCAACGAGAACGGCGAGCTGTGGCACCAGCAGGGTCAGAAACTCGCCAAGCAGAACGTGTTCGACGACTTCCACGCGGCCGCGGTGGCGCTCGTCGACACGCACTGGACTGACCGCAGCCACCTGGGCGCGCTGGGGGGCAGCAACGGCGGCCTGCTGATGGGCGCGCAGATCGTGCAGCATCCCGGCGACTACCGCGCCGTGGTGGGCATGGTCGGCATCTACGACGTGATCCGCCACGAGACCGAGTTCGCCAACGGCGCCTACAACGTGTCCGAGTACGGCACCGTGGCCGATCCGGCGCAGTTCAAGGCCACGCTGGCCTATTCGCCGCTGCAGAACGTCAAGCCGGATACCGCCTACCCCGCCGTGCTGCTCACCACCGGGGCGAACGATCCGCGCGTGGCGCCGTGGCAGTCGCGCAAGTTCGCCGCCGCGCTGCAGGGCGCCACCACGTCGAACCGGCCTATCCTGCTGCTCACCCGCATGAATGCCGGCCACGGCATCGGCGCACCGTTCTCCCAGCGCGTGGGCAACACCGCGTTGATGCTGACGTTCTTCGCGCAGGAACTGGGGTTGGAGGCCGCGCATTGAGCGGTCGCCCGGGCGTGCTGCAGGCATGCACGCGCAAGCACGATGCCGCGGACGACGCGGCCGGCATTCCGTTGCCGCCGGAACGGGAAGTGGCACTCGACAGCCCCTTGCAGCCGCAGTCCGTTGCCACCATCGTCGATGCTCCTTGATTTGCCGGAACACCCATGCGTGCCCTGCTCCCCGCCGTCGAACACGAAACCGCCGCCAGCCCCCGCTACAGCGTCATCTGGCTGCATGGGCTGGGCGCCGACGGCCACGACTTCGCGCCGATCGTGCCGGAGCTGGTGGCGGCGGACTGGCCGGCGCTGCGCTTCGTGTTCCCGCATGCGCCGGTGCGTCCGGTGACGGTGAACGGCGGTATGCCGATGCGTGCGTGGTACGACATCCACGGCTTCGACCTGGTGGCCCGGCAGGACGAGGCCGGCATACGCGACTCCATCGCAGCCACCGAGGCGCTGATCGACCGCGAACGGGGACGCGGCGTGCCCGACGGCCGCATCTTCCTCGCCGGCTTCTCGCAGGGCGGCGCGATCGCGCTGGCCGCGGGCCTGCGCCACGACCAGCGGCTGGCCGGCATCGTCGCGCTGTCCACCTACCTTCCCATCGCCGACACGCTGGCCGCCGAGCGCAGCGCGGCGAACGCGGACGTGCCGATCTTCCAGGCCCACGGCAGCTTCGACCCGGTGGTGATCCCGCTGCGCGGCAGCGCCAGCCGCGACCTGCTGCAAGGCCTGGGCTACCGCGTGGACTGGCACAGCTACCCGATGGCACACGCGGTCTGCGCCGATGAGATCGCCGACCTGCGCGCCTGGCTGGGCCGGCGCCTCGGCTGATTCGCGGCCACGCTGCGGCATACTCTGCGCATGCGCGAACCCCTCTTCCGCCACCGCGACGAACCGAGTCCGTTGCCGGATTTCTGCAGCCTGCCTGTGCTGTTCACCCTGCTGGTGACCGGTGCGCTCGCCGCCACCGTGGTGTGGCTGGCCGCGGGTGATCATCGCGACTTCGCCGGTTACAGCGTGGGCATCCTGTTCGTGACCTGGCTGGTGCTGGTGATCGGCGTGGCGCTGTGCCTGTCGCGGGGGGGGCTGCAACGCTTGCCCGGACACCTGCCCTACCTCGCCGCCTGGCTGCTGATCATGCCGATCGTGGGCGCGGCGAGCTGGATGGCACACGGGCTGGACGAGGCGCTGCAGATGGGCCTGCTGCGTGACGGCGCGGCGGCTTTCGTGCGCGACAACGTGCTAATCGCCGCGTTGCTCGGCGCGGCGATCCTGCGCTACTTCTACGTCGCCGCCCAATGGCGGCTGCGCCTGGCGGCGGTCAGCCGCGCACAGGTGGAGGCACTGCAGGCGCGCATCCGCCCGCACTTCCTGTTCAACAGCATGAATACCGTGGCGGCGCTGATCCCGGTCGACCCGGAGGCCGCCGAGCGCACGGTGGAGGATCTGGCCGAGCTGTTCCGCGCCGCGCTGGGCCAGAACGAGCAAGGCGACGGCACGCTGGGCGAGGAACTGGCCCTGCTCGACCGCTACCTCGCGATCGAGCAGCTGCGCCTCGGCGAACGCCTGCGCGTCGAGCGCAGCCTGGACGACTTGCCGCGCGACTTCCCGTTGCCGCGGCTGCTGTTGCAGCCGCTGGTGGAAAACGCGGTGCGCCATGGCATCCAGCCGTTGCGCGAAGGCGGTGCGGTGACACTGCGCGGCGGCCGGCAGGGCGGTGCCATCGTGATCGAGATCGCCAATCCGCTGCCGCCCGGGCCTCCCCGCGGCGGCAACGGCCATGGCCTGGACAGCGTCCGCCGCCGGGTGGCGTTCCGCTACGGCCCGCGCGCGGCGGTGCAGGCCGGGCCACAGGGCGAGCGCTACGTGGTGAGCCTGCGCCTGCCGCTGGAAAACGAACCATTGAAGAAGAGCCGGGGGCCCTGACGATGCGCGTGCTGATCGTCGACGACGAACCGCTGGCGCGCATGCGCCTGGCCACGTTGCTGGACGAATGCGAAGGCGCCGAACTCGTCGGCAGCGTGGGCGACGGCGAGGCCGCGCTGGCCGCGCTGGCCGACCTGCAACCCGACCTGCTCCTGCTCGACATCAACATGCCCGGCCTCGACGGCATGGCGCTGGCCGCGCGGCTGGCCGGGCGCGCGCGGCCGCTGGTGGTGTTCTGCACCGCCTACGAGAACCACGCGCTGCACGCCTTCGAGCTTGCGGCGGTGGATTACCTTTTGAAGCCGGTGCGGCTCGAGCGCCTGCGCGAAGCGCTGCAACGCGCACGCAAGCGGCTGGCCGAGGTGCCGCGCGCCGCCACCGCCTGGCTGCATGCGCGCGTGCGCGACGAACAGGTGCGCGTGGCGCTGGACGAGGTGATCTGCCTGCTCGCCGAAGAGAAATACGTGTGTGTGCGGCACGCCGGCGGCGAACTGCTGATCGACGAGTCGCTGCGCCAGCTGGAAGACGCGTATCCCGGGCAGCTGATCCGCCTGCACCGCAACTGCCTTGTTCCGCCCGCCCGCCTGCTCGGCCTGAAGAGCCTCTCCGACGGCCGCGTGCTGGCCCGCCTCGCCGGCACCGACTTCAGCCCCGAGGTGAGCCGGCGCAACCTGCCGGCGTTGCGCAAGCTGCTGCGCATGGGATGAGAGCTTGTTCAATGTCTCCGCGAGCTACGTGGAGGCATTGAACAGGCCCTGAGGCCGCGGCGCTTCGTCGCTGCCTGCGCGGCGGCCGTGGCATCGGCGACAATGGCGTCCGAGCCAGACCGTGGAGCCTGCATGACCCCGAACACCTTGCGCATCGCCACCCGCAAGAGCGCGCTCGCGCTGTGGCAGGCCGAACACGTGGCGGCGCTGTTGCGCGCGGCGCATCCGGGGCTGGCGGTGGAGCTGGTGCCGCTGTCCACCCGCGGCGACGAGATCCTCGACCAGCCGCTGGCGACGATCGGCGGCAAGGGACTGTTTCTCAAGGAGTTGGAGGTGGCGATGCTGGAAGGTCGCGCCGATCTCGCCGTGCACTCGCTGAAGGACGTGCCGGCGGAACTGGAGCCGGGCTTTGCACTGCCGGCGATCCTGCCGCGCGCGGATGCGGCGGATGCATTCGTCAGCAACGACCACGCCGGCCTTGCCGCCCTGCCGCTGGGCGCGAAGGTGGGCACGTCCTCGCTGCGCCGGCAGGCGCAGCTGCGCGCGCTGCGGCCCGACCTCGAACTGCTGGACCTGCGCGGCAACGTGGGCACCCGGCTGGCGAAGCTGGACGCAGGCCATTACGACGCGATCGTGCTGGCCTGCGCGGGGCTGGAGCGGCTGGGCCTGGCCGCGCGTATCCGCAGCCGGCTTGCCGCGCCAGACTGGTTGCCGGCGCCGGGGCAGGCGGCGATCGCGATCGAGGCGCGCGCCGACCAGCCGGCCACGCTGGCCTTGCTCGCGGTGCTGGACGACGCCGACACGCGGCAGGAAGTGGGGGCCGAGCGCGCGATGAACCAGGCGCTTGGCGGCAGCTGCACGGTGCCGGTGGGCGCATGGTGCACCCTCACCGAGCATGGCCTGCACCTGCGCGGCCTGGTCGGCGACGCTGCCAGCGGCCGCCTGCTGCACGCGCAGGCGGACGGCGCGGATGCCGCGGCATTGGGGCAGGCGGTGGCGCAGGCGCTGTTCGCGCAGGGGGCGGCCGAATTCCTCGGCACGGGCGGCTAACCTTCCAGACAGAAATTCGGCATCGAAACGGAAACGGCCCCTGCACGCAGGGGCCGTTTGGATCTCGTGGTCGGAGTCGGCCGCGAGAGTTGAAAAGTGCAGCCATGGATGGCCGCCCGTTTGATTCTCGCGATCATGGATGATCGCAAGGATAAACCCTCAGAAGTTGTAGACCAGATTGGTGGTGGTCAGCGTATCGGTCTTCTTGATGCCCGGCTGCACGTCGCTGTTGCGGCGCACCTGGAAGCCCACCTTCAGCGCCAGCTTCTTGGTCATGCTGACGGCAAGGCCGGCATCGTTCTGCAGGTAGGTGTTCTTCGAGCCCGCTTCCGTCAGGAACGTGTCCTCGAACGAGGTGTTGTCGGTGAGGCGGAACTTGTAGTTGACCAGGCCGCGGGCCACCACTTCGTGCTGCACCGGCTGGATTTCCTTGGTGCTGACACCGTTGGTGACCACGGTCAGCTCGGCCGGGCGGTATTCCTTGTAACCGGGACCGATTTCGAACGACAGCTCGTTGCGGGCATCCTTCAGCGCGATGTAGCCGTAGCCCAGCGAAACCACGCCCTGCCAGAGGTTGGCGCCGAACTCGTCGTGGTCGTAGCGGCCCGCGCCCACGATGTAGCTGCGCGGATCGAGCTTGTAGCCCACCGAGGCGCCGCCGTCGTAGCGATTGGCGGTGGTGTTGAATTCGTTGATGGTGTTGCCGTTCTGGTCGACCACCTTCTGCTGCACCTTGGTGCGCAGCACGTCCAGGAAGAAGCTGTTCTTCCACTGCTCGTTTTCCTGGTTCAGGCCGAGCTTGGCGTTGACGTTCTGCGAGCGGGTGTTGCCCGTGGCGGAGGCGAAACCGAATTCGCCCGAACCGCTCCAGCCGCCGTTGTTGGCGGCGCCGTTGGCGTCTTGCGCCTGCACACCGAAGCTCGCGCACGCCGCCAGCAGCAGGGCGGCCATCAAGGTCTTGTTCATAGGTGGATATCCGTTTCGTTAAACAATTGTAAGCGGCACACCTTAACGCAACGGCTTGAATTTTCAATGAACACGGGCCGATCAGGCCGCTTTCGCGCCGCCGGCGTCGGCCAGCGCGCCCTCGTACAGCCAGCGCTCCAGCAGCTGGCCCAGCAGGCAACCGGGCGCGGCGAGCGCGGCCGCCAGCAAGTCGCCGGAGCTGCCGCCCAGCAGCAGGGCCGTGCAGGGCAGCGCGTAGCTCAACAGCGACGCGACCAGGCGTGCAGTGAAGCGACCGCGGTTCGCCGCGCCCTCGCCGGCGGCTGTTTCGGGCTCGCGCAGCGATTGCCACAACCCGCTTTCCAGCAGGCCTTGGCCGAGCGCCAGCCCCAGCAGAAGCAGCAACCACAGGTAGGCGCCCCGCCCGCCGATGAACTCGTCCTGCGCCAGCGCGCTCAGCCACAGCCAGAGGCCACCGATATAGGCCGCGATGGTGATGCGGCAGGCGGGCAGCAGCGCGGTCGCGCGTTGCAGGGAGGGCGGCAGGCGTGCGCGGTCGTCGTGGGTGGCCAGCTGCAGGCTGACCAGGCTGCACAACATCAGCACGGTGCCGGCCAGCCGGGTCACCCAGAAGCGATTGTCGCCATGCACCAGGCCTGCCACCGCCAGCACTGGCAACCAGGTCGCCAGGGCTGCCAACGCGGAGCGCGTGGGACGGTAGCCTGGGCGCGGCAGCCAGCCATGCCAGCGGGCCAGCCCGGGTACCCCCAGGCAGGCCAGCAGCAGGCCGCTGCCCACCAGCACGGCACCCAGCCCCAGCGGGATCAGGGTACCGCTGCGGCCAGGCGGGCTCAGTCCCAGCAGGAGCGACAGCCCCAACCAGAACCAGATGCCGTAACCGGTGGTCGCCAGCACCTGCACCAGTGCGGCGGGACGGTTCGAGCGCTGGGAAGGCGCCGCTGGCGTCGCCATGTTGGCCGCGATCGCATCGGGCCGCTCGCGGGTGGACTGCATGGCTGGGTACCGTCGGGGAAGGCGAGCGGCAAGCTTAAGCCAGGTACCCCTTGCGCGGGTCAGGCCGCCGCTCGGCAGGCTTGCGGGCGCCGGCGGGCGTACCCATGCTAGGAAGCCCACGCACCCTGCCGCGACTGCCGAGCCCGCCATGGACCGCTACGAACGCATCCTCACCCTGCATCGCCTGCTGAAGTCGGCGCACTACCCGGTGCCGCTGCCCAAGTTGATGGACGAGCTGGAGTGCTCGCGCGCCACGCTGTACCGCGACGTGGCCTTCCTGCGCGATGCGCTGGGCGCGCCGATCGAGAGCGCCGGCGGCGAGCACGCCGCATTCCGCTACGAGCTGGGCGAGGGCGAGCGGTTCGAGCTGCCGGGGTTGTGGCTCACCTCGGATGAGCTGGCGGCGCTGCTGGCCCTGAACGAGCTGATCGGCCGCAGTGGCCCGGGCGTGCTGGCCGGCGCACTGGCGCCGTTCAAGTCGCGCATCGAGCACCTGCTGTCCGACCGCGGCAGCGGCAAGGCGTTGCCGGTGGAGCGCATCCGGGTGATTCCGTGGGGCGCGCGCAAGCTCGACCAGCAGGCATTCCGCATCGTGGCCGGCGCGGTGCTGGAGCGGAAGCAGCTGCGGTTCCGTTATCGCGCTCGCACCACCGGCGCCGACAGCCGCCGCACCGTGTCGCCGCAGCGCCTCACCCACTACCGCGACAACTGGTATCTCGACGTGTGGGATCACGACCGCGAGGCGCTGCGCAGCTTCGCGGTAGACCGCATCGCCGAGGCGCAGGCGCTGGACGCCCCTGCGCGCGACGTGCCCGATGCGGAACTCGACCAGGCGCTGGCCTCCAGCTACGGCATTTTCGCCGGATCGCCCAAGGCCTGGGCTACCGTCCGCTTCTCCTCGCACGCGGCGCGCTGGGTGGCCGACGAGCACTGGCATTCGCAGCAGAAGGGCGAGTGGCTGGCCGACGGTCGCTACGAGTTGCAGCTGCCGTACTCCAACTCCAAGGAATTGTTGATGGACGTGCTCAAGTACGGCCCTGACGCCGAGGTGATCGCGCCGCTGTCCCTGCGCGAGGAGATGAAGATTCTGCTGCAGCTGGCGCAGGGCGCGTACCAGAATCCGGCGCGTTAAGAGGCGCGCGCTGTGCGCGAAAGCTCCCGCCCCCGATCCGCGCCGAACGCATTCGCGCACAGGGTGCGCTCCTACGGCAGCGTCGATTGCGGCGCCGCGTAGCTCAGCGCGCCGTTCTGGATGTGCGCGGCCGAGGTCCACGGATGCACCACGCCGTGCCGCAGGTCGAGGATGTGGATCACCTCGATGCCGCGCTGTTTCAGCACGTCGGCGATGATCGAGCGGTGGCAGCGCCACCACACCGCTTCGGCGCACATGATGGCCGTGCGCTGGCGCGCGGCGAACGCGAGCAGGGCGCTCAGGCCTTCCGCGAATTCGGCACTGGCGAGGTGGTCGGCGTAGCCGCGGAACGCGGGGTTCCGCCAGGCGGTGTTCGGCGAGTCCGGTCGCGCGCGCCGCCGTCCACCCAGCCCGGGGAACCAGCGGTAGTCCAGGCTGTGCGCCTGCAGGCTCTGCGCCAGCCCATCGTGCGCGAACTGTGGCGAGTGCCGCGAAGCGGGGAAGCGGCGCACGTCGGCGATCGCCTCGATGCGGTACGCCGCGAGCAGGGCGAGGAACTCCTCCAGCGTGCGGGTGGAGTGGCCGATCGTCCACGCCCTGGCGGGAGCGGCAGCGTTCACGCAATCTTGTGCAGCGCCCTGCCCTTGTGCATGGCGACGTGGTCGGTCTTGTCGCTCTTGATCTCGTATTGCGGATCGTCCCGGCTGCAATGGCGCGGGTGGCCCTTGTACAGCGTGTCCGCCGTGTGCACCTTCACGATGCGGCCGGTGACGTGCCCGGCCTCGGAATTCCAGCGCACGTGGTCGCCGACGTGGAACTGCTGGCTCATGGTGGTGGTCTCAGGTGGCTGATGACGCCCATCATGTTCGCACCGTCCGCGTGCAGCGACTGCAAACGGCACGGCGGCGGGCTAGGATGGACGCAACCGACAGGAGTACGACATGCAAAGCGGCAACCCCGCCCTCAACAAGAACACCTTCCTCGACGCCGCCAGCGGGGCGGTATTCCAGCGCGATGGCAATGCCATGACGCTCAACGGCACGGTCAACAAGACCGGGCTGCTGCTGGTGCTGGTGGTGGTCGGCGCGATGTTCAGCTGGAGCCGTTTCCACGGCGCCGAGAGCCTGCCCGCGCTGGGCCCGCTGGTGCTCGGCGGTGCACTGGTCGGCTTCCTACTGGCCATGGTCACCGCGTTCAAGAAGACCTGGGCGCCGGTCACCGCGCCGCTGTACGCGCTGGCCGAAGGCGTGTTCGTGGGCGCGCTGTCGGCGATCTTCGAGATGCGCTACCCCGGCATCGTGATGCAGGCGGTGGGGCTGACCTTCGGCACGATGGCGGCGATGCTGCTGGCCTACCGCAGCGGGCTGATCCGCGCCACCGACAAGTTCAAGCTCGGCGTAGTCGCCGCCACCGGCGGCATCCTGCTGGTCTACCTGGCCAGCTTCGTGATGGGATTCTTCGGCCACAGCTTCGGCTTCATCACCGGCAGCAGCACCTTCGGGATCCTGTTCAGCCTTGCCGTGGTGGTGATCGCTGCGCTGAACTTGATCCTCGACTTCGACATGATCGAGCAGGGCGTGGCTGCGGGGGCGCCGAGGTACATGGAGTGGTACGGCGCGTTCGCGCTGGTGGTGACCCTGGTGTGGCTGTACCTGGAAATGCTCCGCCTGCTGTCGAAGCTGCAGTCGCGGAACTAGCCGAAGGCGGGGAAAAGCTCTCTTTTCCCGCTCGCCGGATCCGGTGCGTACCCGGATTCGGCTATGGCGCGGCAGGCGCCCTGGGCCTGACGCGTGCCACCCATCCACGGCAGGCCCAGGCGAGTTCGGGCGGCGCGCTGGCATCGGCTAAGCTCTCCGCCGACTCCGCCGCCGTGGATTTGCATGAGCCAGTTCGCCCTGTTCGGCCAGCGCCGTTTCGCGCCGTTTTTCTGGACCCAGGCACTGGCGGCGTTCAACGACAACGCGTTCCGCAATGCACTCCTGGTGCTGGTGGCTTTCCAGCTGGGGCTGGATGATCACACGGCCTCGATCTACACGAACTTCGCGCCGGCGCTGTTCATCCTGCCGTTCTTCCTGTTTTCGGCCAGCGCAGGCCAGCTGGCGGAGCGGTTCGAGAAGACGCGCATCATCCGCTGGGTGAAGCTGTTCGAGATCGCGGCGATGGTGGTCGCGGCGGCGGGCTTCATCACCCATCATGTCGCGCTGCTGCTGGTGGTGCTGTTCATGATGGGCCTGCACTCCACCGTGTTCGGGCCGATCAAGTACGCGATCCTGCCGCAGGCGCTGCAGCCGGCCGAACTGGTGGGCGGCAACGGCCTGGTGGAAATGGGCACGCAGCTGGCGATCCTGCTCGGCATGATCGCGGGCACCACCGCGATGGGCGAGGCCGGACCGTGGCTGGCGGCGGCCATCACCATCGGCGTGGCGCTGGTCGGCTACCTGCTCTGCCGCGCGATTCCGCCGGCTCCGGCCACCGCGCCGGAACTGAAGATCAACTGGAATCCATTCGGCGAAACCGCGCGGGTACTGCGCATCACCCACGCCGACCGCGCGGTGTGGAACGCGGTGCTGGGCATCTCCTGGTTCTGGTTCTTCGGCACTGTGCTTGTGGCGCAGCTGCCGATCTACACGCGCGAGACCCTGGGCGGCGACAACACCGTCTACACCCTGGTGCTCACGCTGTTCTCGATCGGCAGCGGCATCGGCGCGCTCGCCTGCGAGAAGCTCTCGGGCCGGCGCGTGGAGATTGGCCTGGTGCCGCTGGGCGCGTTCGGGCTCACCGCGTTCGGCATGGACCTGTACTTCGCGCGGCATGGCCTCGCCCCCGTGCGCGGGTTGAACTGGCTGGGCCTCCTGCGCGCGCCGGGCAGCTGGCGCGTGGTGCTCGACCTCACCCTGATCGGCGCCTTCGCCGGCCTCTACGTTGTGCCCCTGTTCGCCTTCGTGCAGGCGCGCGCGCCGCGCGAGAAGCTCTCGCGCGTCATCGCCGGCAACAACATCATGAACGCGGTGCTGATCGTGGCGGCAGCCGGCTTCGGACTGGGCCTGGGCGCACTGGGGATGGACGCGGTGCAGATCTTCCTTGCCACCGCGCTGCTCAACGTGCTGGTGGCGGCTTACATCTTCACCCTCGTACCGGAGTTCATCCTGCGCTTCGTCACGTGGCTGCTCACCAATACGCTGTATCGCGTGCGCGCGGACGGCCTGCAGCAGGTGCCGGAGGAAGGTCCGGCGCTGCTGGTGTGCAACCACGTAAGTTACGTCGATGCCTTGCTGCTGATGGCGAACCTGCGCCGGCCCGTGCGCTTCGTGATGTACTACAGGATCTTCGACATACCGGGGCTGCGTTTCCTGTTCCGCACGGCCAAGGCCATCCCCATCGCCGGGCAGAAGGAAGATCCCGCCGTGCTGCAGCAGGCGTATGACGCCATCGACGCGGCGCTCGCCGACGGCGAGCTGGTGTGCATCTTTCCCGAGGGTGCGCTGACCCGCGACGGTGCCGTCGCGCCGTTCCGTCCCGGGTTGGAGACGCTCCTCGCGCGCCGCCCGGTGCCGGTGCTGCCGGTGGCGCTGCGCGGACTGTGGGGCAGCATGTGGAGCCGGCGCGATTCCGCGTTGCGCCGCGCGCGCCTGCCGCGCCGCTTCCGCGCCCGGGTGGAGCTGGTGGTGGATGCGCCGGTGCCACCGGAGCGCGCCAGCGCGGCGACGCTGGAAGCGCGCGTGCGCGAACTGCGCGGCGAGATGGCGTGACGTGTCGCCGCGGGAGCACACCTTGTGCGCGTATGCTTTCGCGTTCCGTTCAAGGCGCGAGGGCATTCGCGCGCAAGAGGCGCTCCTGCAGGTTGCCTAGCGCAGCCACCCGCCGATCACGATCAGCGCCACTGCGCTGAGCCAGGCCAGCAGGGCACGCAGCAGGGCGCCGCGCAGGCGGCGCAGTTCCCGCAGCGGATCGCTGCGCTCCTCCGCGTAGCCCTCCCCGCCCTCGATGTCGACCTGGATGTCAGCGCGCGCGGCGGCGCCGAGGAAACCCGGGCCTTCGTTGAGCCAGCTGTTCGGCAAGGCCTGCTGGTGCCAGCGCCGCCAGGCGCCGATCACCGCGTCCCAGTGGCCGACCAGGGCCAGGGTGAACACCAGCAGTTGCGCGGGCAGCCAGTCCAGTGCGTTGGCGAGATGGCGCGCGGTGCCACGCGCCTCGGCGTCCAGCCGCAGCGTGTCGTCGTGGGCCAGCGCGCGCGCCAGCCGGTACAGCAGCGCGCCCAGCGGGCCGAGCAGGAAGAACCAGAACAGCACGCCGAAGCGCCGGCGCAACGCCGCGTAGACGGTGGCTTCGCCCAGCGCGTCCGCACGCCACGGCAGCAGCGCGCCGTCCTCGCCCAGCGCCTGCGCGGCGGCCTCGCGGCTGGCGCCGTCCGGCGCGGCCAGGATGGCTTCCAGATCGGCCTCGAAAGCGTGCGGGCCAAAGCAGAACAGCAGCACCGCCAGCGCGAACAGCAGCCGCAGCAGGTCGGCCAGCGGCGGCAGGCCCAGCAGCCACAGCGCCAACGCGCACAACAACAGCGGCAGCAGCACGGCCAGCACCACGCGGCCGATGCCACTGGTGTCGCCCAGTTGCGCCACCCAGCGGCGGAAGCCGGCGTCGTTGCGCCAGTGCGCGAGGCGCGGCTGCCAGTGCAGCAGGCCGAGGGCGATCAGGGCGACGAGCAGTCGTATGGCCATGCGCTTCTCCGGGAAACCGCCGCATTGTAAGCGAGCCGTCTGCGCGTCACATGACGCACGCTGCCCGCTTCAGGCGTGTACGGCGTGTTCCGCAAGCAATGCGTCGAGCTCCATGCCGGCGCGCTCGCGCAGCCAGTGTTCGAGCAGCCGGTAGGACACCGACAGCGGCGTGGATGGCAGGAAGCTGCCGTCGGCGATGCCGTCGGCGATCTGCTGCGGGGTGAACCAGCGCGCGTCTTCCAGCTCGCGGTCGCGCAGGCGGATCGCGGGGTCGCGCGCCACGGCAGTGAAGCCCACCATCAGCGAGGCCGGCATTGGCCAGGGCTGCGATGAGTGGTAGCGCACCTCGCCCACCAGCACCCCGGATTCCTCCATCACCTCGCGGCGCACCGCGTCTTCCAGCGCCTCGCCGGGTTCGATGAAGCCGGCCAGCGTGGAGTAGCGCCCTGGCGGCCAGCCGGCTTGGCGGCCGAGCAGGCAGGCGCCCTCGTGCTCCACGATCACGATGATCGCGGCGTCGGTGCGCGGGAAATGCAGGCGGCCGCAGGCGGCGTTGGTGCACTGCATGCGGTGGCCGGCCGAGACGATGGCGAGCGGAGCGCCGCAATGCGTGCAATGCCGCGTCTCGCGCTGCCAGTGCGCCAGGCCCTTGGCGTAGGCGAACAGGCCGGCCTCGTCGGCGGGCAGCAGCAGGCCGGCCTCGCGGAGGCTGGCGCGACGCGCGGCCAAGGTCGCTTCCAGTGCGCCGGCGTGCGCGTCGTCCGCCAGCGCCAGCAGAAAATGCGGGCGGCCGCCGGCAATGCCGAGCAGCGACGCCGGCGCGTCGCCGCACAGTCGCTGGCGCTCGCCGGCGTCCAGCCAGCGCAGCGCGTCGCGGTCGGCGTCCAGGAAGGCGCGGCCCGCCGCATCGAGCAGCAGGAAGCGCACGTCAGGCGCGACGGCCTGCGCCGCGATCCACGCCGCGTCGTCGCGGCGTTCGGCCATGCGGTCGAGGATCAGGCTGAGTCCGGCGAAGGTGTTGCCCTGCGTAGCCGCACCCATGTTCAGGCGGAGAACGAGGAGCCGCAGCCGCAGGTGGTCTTCGCGTTCGGGTTGCGTATCACGAACTGCGCTCCGCCGAGGTTCTCGCTGTAGTCGATCTCGGCGCCGGTGAGGTACTGCAGCGACAGCGGGTCGCACAGCAGGGTCACGCCCCCGCGTTCCAGCGCGAAGTCGTCCTCGGCCTGGGCCTCGTCGAAAGTGAAGCCGTACTGGAAGCCGGAGCAGCCGCCACCGGAGATGTACACGCGCAGCTTCAGCGCGGGATTGCCTTCCTCCGCGATCAGCTCGTGCACCTTGCGCGCGGCGGCGTCGGTGAACAGCAGCGGCGCACCGCTGCTGCGATAGTCGGGAACGGAGGGAAGCGGGACGACGGTATCCATGGCACTCAGATGGGGGCGCTGGCGGGTGCTGCAAGCATACTTCGCCCGCCTTGCCGTGGCATGACCGTTGTCGCGGTCGGCACCTGCGGGGTATTCCATGTCACCCACCGGACTCCCAGGCGGCGCGTCCGACCCGGTACCGCACGTGCCTGCGCGAATCAGCCACCGGTGTGGGCGATCCCAATCGACAGGCCGCGGCCGGGCCGGGGGGCTGGAAATCCGCAGTTTCTCAGCCCTGCATCTTGCTCTGCAGGTAGCGCTCCGCGCCGATGTCCTTGACCAGGCTCTGCTGGGTCTCCAGCCAGTCGATGTGTTCTTCCTCGTCGTGCAGGATGCCCTTGAACAGATCGCGGCTGACGTAGTCGGCGATCCCCTCGCTGTGCGCGATCGCCGCGCGCAGGTCCTTGGCGGCGGCGAGCTCCAGGTCGAGGTCGCCCTGGATGCACTCCAGCACGTTCTCGCCGATGCGCAGCTTGCCGAGATGCTGCAGGTTCGGCAGGCCGTCGAGGAACAGGATGCGCTCGATCAGGCGATCGGCATGCTTCATCTCCTCGATCGATTCCTTGTACTCGTGCTCGGCCAGCTCCGCGTAGCCCCAGTCCTTGAACATGCGGCAATGCAGGAAGTACTGGTTGATCGCGGTCAGCTCGTTGTAGAGCACCTTGTTGAGGAATTCGATGACCTTGGCGTCGCCCTTCATGGCCGTCTCCGTTCACTGGGGATGCGACGACTATACGAACTCCGCCGTCGGGCGGACGTAACGCGAATGGCAACGGTTTGCGCGCGGGCAGGCTGTCAGGCGGCTGCGATGAAGGCGGGCAGTGCCACCGCGGATTTGTGCTGCCCGATCGCCTGTGCCAGGCAGGCGCGTGCCTCGGATTCGCAGCAGCCGCAGCAATCCGAGCAGCCGGTGCGTGCCTGCAGTTCTGCGAACGTGCACACGCCGTCCGCGACTTCGCGCCGGATGTCGTGGTCGGTGACGGCATTGCACAGGCAGATGTACATGCCGCGCATAAGAACGCAAATGCGAATAGTTGTCAACTATGCGGACGGCGCCGGCATTCCGCTGTTCAGGCGGCGCGCCAGCCGTGCCGGGGATCGTCCGGCGTGGCGTCGCCCTCCGCCCGCGGCGGCGCGTGGCCAAGTTCGACGCGGCACAGGCCTTCCACCAGCGGGGCGAAGTGGCGCAGCGCACGCTCGTACACCTGCCGCTTGAAGTTCACCACGTGCGCGGCCGGGTACCAGAAATCCACCCAGCGCCAGATGTCGAACTCCGGTTTTTCACAGGCATCCAGCCGCAGCGAGGCCTCGTCGCTGACCAGCTTGAGCAGGAACCACACCTGCTTCTGGCCGATGCAGGTGGGGTGCTGGTGGTGGCGTATGTAGCGCTGCGGCAGCTTGTAGCGCAGCCAGCCGCGGGTGGCTGCCACCACCTCGACGTGCTCGGGCGCCAACCCGGTTTCCTCTTCCAGCTCGCGGTACATCGCCTCCAGCGGCGTCTCGTCGCTGCGCATGCCGCCCTGCGGGAACTGCCAGCCGTCGCGGTTGATGCGGCGCGCCCAGAACAGGCGGCCGTCTGCATTCAGCAGCACGATGCCCACATTGGGTCGATAGCCATCGACGTCGATCATCTCGTCATCCTCGGGCCGTGACGCGTACCGGCAGCAGCCGGCGCGCGCAAGGCGATGGCCCGATTCAACCATGCAGGCCGAAGCGCGGCAAGCCGGGAAACTTGAACCGGAGCGTGCTCGCCATTAAACTGCCGCGCCCCGCTTGCCGGATCCTTGCGATCCCGCGCGGCGGCCTCCCCAAGGCTATGTAGCTCAGCCGGTTAGAGCACAGCACTCATAATGCTGGGGTCGGTGGTTCGAGTCCACCCATAGCCACCATTTCCGACGCAAATCAGCACGTTGGACCAGATGGCCCGCCTTCGACGCGGGCCTTTTCGTGTCCGGGTCAGACGATCGGCACCTGGCTGACGTTGTTCTTCGGGTCCATCCAGAACGATTCGTTGACGAAGCGGCCGAAGATCTCGCGCGGCAGGATGGAGGTGCGTTCGATCGGTTCCACTTTCGGGCGCACGGTGTGCAGGCCGGGCATGCCGACGCGGGCGTCGAACTCGTGCGCGTGGTAGGCGATGTGGTCGAAGTCGTGTTCAAACCAGGGTTCGCCGATGAACTGGTAGACCGCGCGGAGGGCCGCCGCGGGGTTGCGTACCAGGCTTTCGTAGGTGAGCAGCAGCAGGTGGCCGGGCGCGTACTGGCCGTAGAACGCGTCCTTGGTGGCCTGGAAAGAGAAGCCCACCATGCCGCGCGGATCGGTGAGCGCCTCGACGCGCGAGTACACCGTGGTGTTGGTGTCGAAGCGGAACACCTTGCTGACGCCGACCGGCTGCCGGCGCACCAGCCGTTCCATGCTGTCCAGCACCCAGGACAGCTGGCGCACGCAGGCGATCACCTTTGCCTCCGGAAACAGCGTGTCGAGCAAGGCCATGCGGCTGCACCACAGCCGGCTGGTGTCGAACACGATGCCGGCGTCGCCGCCCGCATGCCCCGCGTAGAAGTTCTCGACCAGGCCGCGCAGCATGGCCACGCGCTGCTCGTCGGAGACGTCGAAGGAGAAATCGTTCTTGCTGCTCGCCTCGGCGATCACCACGCCCATGATGTCGGCGAGCGGACTGGTCATGCCGGCGCGGAAGCGCGGGTTCTGGTTGAGGATGGCGGCCAGCAGCGTGCTGCCCGAGCGTGGTAGCCCGGAGATGAAGTGGAACTTCCGGGTCGGCGTCGCGGCAGCGGGGGCGGCAGGCATGGGGCGCTCTCCTGTGGATTGGTGCGGTGGACGTGGCGTCCGGCGGAATATACGCGGACGCGCTAGGCCGGCGCCGCGGTCGAGGCGCGGATGCGCATTTCATAGTCGAGCTCGACCATCCGCGGCTCGCCCCTGTCTAGCACGCGCAGCAGCAGTTGCTCGGTGGCGCGCCGGCCCATCTCGCGCACGGGTTGGTGGACGGTGGTCAGCGGCGGCCACACCTGGGTCGCGATCGTGGTGTCGTCGAAGCCGCAGATGGAAACCTCGCCGGGCACCGCCACGCCCGCTTCCGCGGCGGCCCAGATGGCGCCGACGGCCATGTCGTCGTCGGCCGCGAAGACGGCGGTCGGCCGCTGCGGCAGCGCCAGCAGCTGGCGCATGGCGGTCACGCCCGAATCGAACGAGAACCGGCCCTGGACCATGTATGCGGGGTCTTCGCTGAGCCCGGCGCGCTTGAGGCCGTCGCGAAAGCCGGCCAGGCGCCAGACACCGGCGCCGTGCTCCGGATCGCCGAGGATGTGGGCGATGCGGCGGTGGCCCAGCGAAACGAGGTGGTCGACCATCGCGGCAGCGGCTTCGCGTTCGTGCAGCATCGCGCCGATGCAGTCCCCGGGGTGGTGCGGCGCGATCGAGGCGAACGGCAGGCCGCCCTGGCGCAGGCGCGCCAGCAACTGCGGGTGGTCAGTGATCGGCGGCGTGAGGATCAGCCCGTCGGGTCGGTGCCGGGACAGGATGTCCTCGACGCGCTCGACGAAATCCGCTGCCGACGACTCGAGCGGCTGCACCATCATGCTGTAGTGCTGCGCCTCGCAGGCCGCCAGCACGCCGGTCTGCACTTCCATGATGTAACTGGGCGAACGGTTGTCGTACAGCAGGCCGATCATGAAGGAGCGGTTGGTCGCCAGGCTGCGCGCCGAGGTGAGCGGGCGGTAGTTGAGCTCCGCCATGGCGGCCAGCACGCGCTCACGTACGGTGTCGCGCACGTTCGGCTCGTTGTTGAGCACGCGTGACACGGTCTTTTTGGAGGTGCCCGAGGCGCGGGCGACGTCGTCGATGGTCGCGCGCGTCATGGAAGTCTGGCCGGATTCAATGCGGGGTTCCTTGGCCGGCGCCTGCCGGGTGTTCGATGGCGACCGGGACGCGTCGCGTCGGCACGTTCCATCCGCTCACCTCGATGACCGGCGCCGTCGTGCCCTGCGCGGCGAAATGCGCGGTCAGGGTGAGTGACTCGCCGGGCCACAGGGTAACGTCATTGTCGCTCCACAGGACCGGCAACACGGGCTGGCTGTCGCCGGGGCGCCTGATGGAGAGATGCTGGAACAGCGCCACCGCCCTGGACGCGGCCGGCAGGCTCAGCGTGACCGTGGCGATGTCTCCGTCACCCTCGTGCCGCACCGTCGCCTGCACGTCGCTGCCACTGACCGGCAGCGACTGCAGCGCGGTGAAGTCGGCGTACTGCGTCAGCGGCGTGAGATACCAGTTCGAATGCGCCCAGTCGAGACGGTCGGCCTGGGTGGAAAGCCAGTAGACGTTGCGGCTGAGCGGCCGGCCGCCGGCGTCGGAGAGTTCCAGCTCGACAAAGTAGGTGCGCGACAGGCCGGCGGGCGCCGGCAGCGTCGCGATCTGCTGCACGTGGTTGCCGGCAAGCCCGATCCCCTGCAGCTTGCGCTCGTAGCGCACGCTGCCGTCCAGGTCGCGCACGCGGATGCGGGCCTGCAGACCCCGCGCATCGACCAGCGTGTGGTTGACCAGCACCACGCCATGCGAGTCGTAGGCGTACTGGATGTGCAGCGGCTCGTTGGCCTTCTTCGCGCCGAAGTAGGCGCCGGCCGGATTCATGTACCAGTCGTACAGGTGCCAGTGCAACGAGGGCCAGGCGTTGTTGAGCATCCAGTAGATCACGCCGGTGGCGGGCCTGGCCGCGTCCATGTGGGCGCTGAAGGCCTCGAACTCGGCGCGGGCGTTGTCGTAGTTGTCGAGCTGGGCCTTGGCGACGTAATCGGCGAGATCCTTCGGTGCGCCGTAGCGCCTGGCCAGCGCGTTGTCGAACGGCGCGAGGCTGGCGAACGGCGACCACGCGGCGGAGGCGTGGTATTGCCGCGTCTGCGGGTACTTCCACAATGCCTCCTGCTCCTGCGGCGAGAGCATGCGCTGCAGGTCCTCCAGCCGCGGGATGGAGGCGCCCGGGCCGGTTTCGGAATTGAAGCCGAACGCGCCGCCCAGCTTGTCCGCGTACCAGTAGGACGGCGGCACCCAGGCGTAGGGCCCTGTCATCTTCATGCCGGAGGGGCCGGTCTCGGCCGCGGCCTGGTCGGAGGCCGCCGCGATGATCGGCAGCGTCCAGCCTTCGGCATGCAGGGTGTCGACGTACACCTTCGCGATGGCGGGCGGCGGCGCGTTGTCGCTGCCAATCAGGAAGGCGATCACGGAAGGATGGTTGCGCAGCAGGCGCGCCTCGCTGGCCATGGATTCCCTGGCCGTCCGCACGTCCGCTTCGTCCCACGGCTTGCCGCCGGTCTTGGCCGCCGATTCCCACATGTCGCAGCACTCCCAGCCGGCGAGGACCAGGATGCCGTCGCGGTCGGCAAGGTCGTAGAAGCGCTGGTCTTCCAGCTTGCCTTCGCTGCGGATGGTGTTGAGCCCGAGGTTGCGCACGTAGCTGAACTCGGCCTTCATGCGCGCGGGGTCGTCGCGCAGGAACAGGTCCGGCGCCCAGCCCGCGCCGCGGATCAGCAGTGGCCGGCCGTTGACCAGGAACTGGCGATAACCCTGCTTCGTCAGGCGCGAGCTGACGCTGCGGATGCCGAACGTGGTGCCGGCCTTGTCGGAAACCGCCCCGTCGACGCTGGCAACCAGCCGCAACGAGTAGAGCGGTTGTGCGCCCATGCCGATCGGCCACCAGACGCGGGGATGGTCGAGGGTCAGGCCTGGGTCGGTTCGCGGTGTGAACGTCACGGCCTGCGACTGGCCGGGCGCGAGGCGGAGCGTCCGTCGCAGCGCGACGCCGGCCACCTCGCCGCTGATCGTGACCTCGCGCACCGCGTCATCGAGATTGCGCGCTTCCACCTGCACGGTTAGCGCCGCGTGCGCGAGATCGGGCAGCGACAGCGCCGAGGTCACTTGCGGGAAGCGCAGCTCGACCGGACCCGTCCGCACGATGTCCACGCCGCGCCACGGGCCCATGTTGTTGTCCGGCGGCGTGGGGTTCCAGTCGACCCAGCCGATCGACAGGCTCGCGCGCGGATCGGCCGGGTGCACGCGCAAGGCCAATGTGTTGCCGCCCGCATGCACCCGGCGCGTGATGTCGAACTCGTGCACGGGATAGGCGCCGGCGACGGCCGCGCGGTCGGCGACCGGATGTCCGTTCACCCACAGATCCGCACTGGCGACGATGCCGTTGGTGCGCAGCAGGGTATGCGTTCCCGGCGCGCTCCCCGCGAGCGTGAACTCGCTGCGGTACCACCAGGGCAGCACGAACAGGTTGCCGCTGGCGTCGGGCACCTGCACCGCACGCAGGTTGTCGCTGTGGAACACGTCCTTGTAGACGCCGTTCTCCAGCAGGCCGGCCATCACCGTCGCGCGGCCGCTCACCGGGTACCAGCCCTTGGGAGAGAAGCCCGCGGCGGAGATCGCGGCGCCATCCTGCGGCGCCTTGGCGCTGTCCTGGATCTGCCAGGCTGCGATGGCGGCAGTGGAGCCGGCCCCGCCGACCGCGGTGGGCGCGTAGGTGGTCAGCGCATGGACGGGCGGCGCGAAGGCGAGCGCCGCCAGCAGCCGGAACACGGGTTTGGCCGGGATGTGCATGGCTCAGTCGTTCCCCAGATAGGCTTCGCGGATTTCCACGGGTGCGAACGGCCAGGAACAGTTGACCCTGGCCCAGATTGCGAACACCACCAGGCCGGCGACGATCCACGCGCCGGACAGGATCAGCGACATGGCGGACGCCGACACGTAGACGTAGATCCAGCCCAGCAGCGCCACCACGCACGGTATCGGATACAGCCATTGCCGGTACGGCCGGATCAGCAGCGGCTGGCGCCGGCGCAGCACCACCAGCGCGGCGATCTGCGCGATCGACTGCACGATGATGGTCGCCGCCAGCAGCATGTTGATGACCTCGGTGAGGTCGAAGAAGGTGCCGATCGCCGTCACCACGCCCATCGTGAGCAGGGCCACGTGCGGAAAGCCGTACTTCGGATGCAGCTTGCCGAACACCGACAGGAAGACCTTCTCGTGTGCCGCCTGGAACGGCACGCGCGAGCCGCCCAGCAGGCCCGCGAACACCGAGGCGAACGCCGTCACGATGATGAGCACGGTCATGCCCGACGCGGCCAGGTGCCCCCAGCTGCGCTCCACCACCAGCGAGGCCACCGATTGCGACCTGGCGATCTCCTGCCATGGCGCCACGCCCAGCACGCTGAGGTTGAGCACGAGGTAGACGACCATCATCGCGATCACAGAGATGATGATGGAGCCGGGCATCGTGCGGCCGGGGTTGCGCAGCTCGTCGCCCATGTAGGCAGTGGTGAAGTAGCCGAGGTAGTCATAGATGCCGAGGATCAGCCCCGCGCCCAGGCCCACGAAGAAGTGGCTGCCGAACGCGCCGGCCGGGTAGCTGAAGGCGTAGCCGGGGTGGAAGTCCGAGAGGCCTGCTGCCGACACGCCGATCACCGACACCAGCATGATGACCCACAGCGCGATGGTGATCGCGCGGATCGACTCGATCCGCCGGTACAGCAGCCAGGTGACCAGGCCGGTCGCCGCCAGGCTGACCAGGTGCACCGGCCACCAGCCCAGCCGCGGGAAGAAGTACTCCAGGTATTCGACCATGCCGATGATGCCGGTCGACATCAGCAGGGGGATCGTCAGCAGCACCGTCCAGATGAACAGGAAGGGCATCAGCTTGCCGGTGCGGTACTGGAAGGCTTCGCGCAGGTAGACGTAGGTGCCGCCGGAACCTGGCATGGCGGCACCCAGCTCTGCCCAGACCATGCCGTCGGCCACCGCGAGGATGGCACCGGCGATCCAGCCGATCACCGCCTGCGGACCACCCATGGTGGCGACCATGATCGGGATGGTGATGAACGGCCCGATGCCGCACATCTGGGTCATGTTGATCGCCGTTGCCGAAAACAGGCCGATCGAGCGGTGGAAGTGGCCGTCACGTACGGGTCGGCGTGCGGGGGAGTCGGGCATGGCTACCTCGGAAACACGGGGGGTCGTGCAGGCGGGAACGTCGTCGCCGGCCGCCGTCCATGGCGCGCCGGGCCTGTCGCACCCGGGGCGGCCGCGCAGTGCACGCGTCCGTCCCGGCGCATCCTTCCGCTCACCACTGTCCGCGCACGCCGACCATGAACATGCGCTCGGAGAACGTCGAGTGCCCGGGCTGGTCCGGCCAGACGAGGTAGTAGCGCTGGTATTCGTTGGTGAGGTTGGTGCCGTCCACGAATACTTCGGCGTACTTGTTGATCTTGTACGAGACCGAGGCGTCGAGGTACTTCTGCGGCGCCTCGTACATCTCCATGCCGGTGATGCCGCCCACGCTGTCCATCACTGCGCGTCGCGACCGGTAGTTGTACGCGAGGCGCGCCTGGAAGTGGTCGTCCTGGTACCACAGGATGAAGTTGCCGGACTTGGTGGAGTTGTCCTGGAACGGGATCTTGGCGCCGGACAGGTCTCTTTCGCCCGAGTTGCTGGGTGCGTAGGTGGCGTTCACCTCCATGCCCGTCTTGGACAGGATACCGGGCAGGAAGGTGAAGCCCTGGCGGTAGTCGAACTCCGCACCGTGGATGCTGTTGCCGGTGCCCTGCACCGGCTCGTTGATCACGATGCAGTGGTTGCGGACCACGCCGTCTTCGTCCGGCAGGGTGCAGTTGGTCACGCTGCCGCTCTTGATGAAACTCTGTACGTTGATGCGGAACAGCGCGAGGCTGATCATGCTGGTGGGGTTGATGTAGTACTCCAGCGATGCGCCGTAGTTGGTGGATCGCCACGGGTCGAGGCTCGGGTTGCCGCTCGACTGGCCATTGGCGACGCGGAAAATCGGCCCCTGCGGCGTCTCCATCAGCGAGTAGTTCAGCTGCAGGCCGCCGCCCCAGGTGCTGAGGTCCAGCGGCATCATGTTCTTGGAGTAGGCCAGCCGGAATTTCAGGTTGTCGGTGATGTCCAGCGCGAAGTTGGCCGAAGGCAGCACGTCCTGGTAGCTGCGTTTGGTGATCGAGGTGCCGATGTCGGCCGGTTCGTCGCCGTAGGAACCCGGGGCACCGCTCAAGTGCTGGGTGACGTTGAGGTGGGTGCGGATCACGCGCACGCCGACGTTGCCGCTGTAGGGCATGGTGCCAAGCGTGCCGCTGAAATCACCCTGCAGGTAGCCGGACAACTCCTTCAGCCCCACGCCCCAGGTGGTGCCCGGCTCGCCCACCTGCACGGTGCCGGGGTAGAGCGACTTCCAGTACGCGAGGGGGTCGATCATCGCGGAGGGATTGATCGCCCAGAAGTTGATGCCCGAGCCGAGCAGGTTGTTGTACTGCCTGAAGTTGCCCGACAGCGGCGCGGCGGTGTTCGGCATCGATATGGCGGACAGTGGGCCCGCGCGGAAGTAGCCCTGGTCGTTGCCCGCGGTGCACGAGCCGCTGTTGAGGACCACGTCGGCACCGACGTAGCGCACCAGGCATCCGTTCGGGTCGCTCGCGCCCATGCCGGCATAGACCGGCGTTTCCAGGGTCCAGCCGACATTGTCCGCGCTGCGGATGCTGTTGCGCAGGCCGAATTCGAGCTGGATGCCGTCCTGGAAGTCGTACTTGCCGTCGAAGCGCAAGGCGTTCAACGCCACCTCGCGGTTGTAGTCGCCGGAGGATTCCAGCGTCTTCATGGTCCAGCCGTTGGGGTTGGCGAAATCGGTCGCCAGCGAGGAGGGCATGCTGACCGTGAGGTAGCGGCCGCCGAAGTTCGCGACGATCGGCACCGTGTTCTGCGGAATGCCATTGGCGTTGAACACGCGGTTGCCGCCCAGCTGGGCGGGATAGATCATCGTGCCGGGCGGTACGTTCACGCCGTCGTTCAACACGTTGGGCCACAGCGCGCCGTCGGAGTCGGAGATGTTGACGTCGGTTTCGGCGTTCGACTGGGAGGCGGTGTCGCGGATGCCGCGCAGGCTGCCGGTGAAATTGCCGCCGTTGTCGTAGTCCAGCTGCAGGTTGAAGTTCTTCGCGACGGAGCTCTTCTGGACGATCTGCGAGTACGACTCCACGTCGCCCGGCCACTTCTCGTACACCTGCGTGGTGAACAGCTGCGAGCCCTCCCAGCCCGGCTCCGGCGTGCCATAGGAGCCGAGCGCGGGACTGCCGGTATTGCGCGATTGCAGCGGCACGTAGGTGGCGCCCTGCCAGTTGGTGGAGTTGAACTGGATGCCGAAGTTGCGGTCGTACTCGCGCTGCTGCGAGTAGAAGTAGTCGCTGGTCAGGCTGAAGCCGTTGCCGAGGTCCATCTGGAACGAGGCATTGCCGGATTTGCGCTTGCGCTGGGTGGTGATGTCGTTGAGGCCGATGTCCTGGCTGCCCATGAACACGCCGTTGGATTTGCCGTCGCCGTTGACGTCCACGCTGCCATCGGCGTTCTGCACGATCTGCGAGGGGATCGGCGCGCCGTTCCACGACGTCAGGAAGCCGCCGTAGCCGCCCGCGCTGGTGGCGTTCTCGCCGTTCAGCACCACGCCGTACTGGTCCAGGCCCTCGGTGGAGTTCTCGCGCGTGGTGTTGGAGAAGTCGGCGGAGACCAGTAGGCCCCACTTGCCGTCGTCGTTGAACGAGATCAGGCCGTTGGCCTCGGGCCCCCAGTGGCGCGTGGTGCTGCCGCGCTCGCCGTTGGCCGAATAGCTGTAGGTGAACCCGCTGGGAAGGTCCCAGGGCCGGTAGGTATGCAGGTTGATGGCGCCGCTTATGCCGCCGTCGGTCTCGTTGGCGGTGGACGACTTGACCACGTCCACGCCGTGGAACAGCGTGGACGGTAGCATGGTGAAGTCGGGTTGCTGCGAGTCGATCTGGTCCGCGGTGATGAACACCTCGCCGTTCAGCATGGTGCCGACCTGGGGCAGCCCGCGCACGTCCACCGAGGTGCCCACGCCAGCGTCGCGGTTGATCTGCACGCCGGTGACGCGCTGCAGGGAGTCGGTGATGGTCACGTCGGGCAGCGCGCCGATGTTTTCCGCCGTGATGCTGTCCTGGATGTTCGGCGCCGTGCGCTTCAGGTCGATCGCGCGCATCTGCGACGCGCGCACACCGGAGACGGTGACCGTGGACAAGGTGACCGCCGCCTTTTGCTTCGCGGCATCGGCCTTTGACTGCGTTTTGGCGGCCTTGGCCGGCGATGTTGCCTGCGTGTCCTGCGGCGAGGCGGCTTGCGCTCCCGGACTGTCCGCCTGGGCACCCGGGCGCGGCGATGCCATGGCGGAGGTCGCCACGGCGGCGAGCAGCGACACGGATATGGCGAATGACAAGGGGTGCTTGCGATGGCTGGTGGACATGGGCTTTGCCTCTCGGTTGATGTCGGTCGAATCCCAACTGCTCCGCATTGCTTCAAAACCTGCGCATCGGGATGACGTCCGCCATGCGACGCGGCATGGCGCGGCAGTCACTCGATGCAACCGGCGTGGCGCTGTGCGCCATCACCGTTTCCCCGTTCGGCGCTCCCCCTGCGGAACACCGGTTTCCCTGCTGCCTCTCGAAAACGTGATGCGGGCCAGCGCCCACTGCCCGTCGCGCGGATCGCCGGTGGCGACGATGCAGAGGTCGCGGGCGCCGCTGCCTTGCGTCGTCGTGACCGGTGCGCCCAGGCGGGTCTGCCCCGGCTCCTGCAGCGCCGGGGCCAGCGGCACGCGGGCGAGCAGCGGCCCCGTGCAGGAGTCGGCATGGATCTCGAACTCGCCGGCCGCGCTGGCCCTGGGCCGCACCACGGCGTCCCTGGCCTCGTCGCCGAAGCGCCATGTCACTCGCGCCACCTCCAGCGCGACGCGCGTGACGCCGGCCAGCGGCGCCTGCGGCCACAGCCAGCACATGTTGCCTACGTCCATCGCGTAGACTGGCCGCGGGCCCTGGGCCGGTCGCTGGCCGCCAAGGCGCATGCCCGGTTGGTGCGAGCACGTGGCGAGCTGGCTGCCATCGCGGCGGAGCAGGGTTGCGGCGTCCAGCACCTGCGTGCGCGGCGCGGCGAGCTCGTAGCCGTCCGGCGCGAACGTTGCCGCACGCAGCGTCGTCCGGTATTGCGCGGGGAATGTCAGCGCACGGACGTACGGCGTGGACGTCGACGTCGGCGCGGAACCGTCGGTCGTGTAGCGGATCGTGCCGAAGCCGGCCTGGGTGGCGAGCGCGACGCGCAGCGTGCCCTTGGCGCCTGCCGTCACCTCGAAGGCGGGCGCAAACGCCGTGTCGGCGTAGCCGATGCCGAGTGCGCGGTAGCGTGCCAGTTCGGCAGGGAGGCGCTGCAGGAAACCGTGCCAGTCGTGGCTGGCTGCCGGCGACCAGCCCAGTTCCGCCAGGGCGGCGATGCGCGGGTACAGCGCATGCTGGTCGCGCGCGAAGCTGGGCATCAGTTCGGTCCAGAGGCCGGCCTGTACGCCGATCACATGGCTGGCTTCGGCCGCGCTGGCGCCCCGCGGGATCACGGCGGTGTCGTAAGCCTGCTGCAGCGTCGCCATCGGCGGCTGCCCCGGCCATTCGTCGGGCAGGCCGGACTGGTAATGGTCGAAGTACAGCGACTCCTGCGGCGTCATCACCACGTCATGGCCTTGGCGGAGCGCGGTCAGCGCCACGCGTTCGCTGTCATCGCCGTGCCAGGACATCACCGTTTCCGCGGCAGGCAGCGTCGCCCCCGCGACCAGTTCGTCGTCCCAGCCCACCGGCGTGCGCCCGTGCGCGACGAGATACCCGGCGACTTGGCCGGTGAACCAGCCCTGCAGCTGGTCCATGTTCGCGAGGCCCAGCCGGTGCAGCTGCACACGCACTTCGGGCGAGGCGTTCCATTGCTGCTTGTCCGCTTCGTCGCCGCCGATCGAGACGTACTTCGACGGGAACAGCCGCATCACCTGGTCGAGCACGTCGTCGACGAAGCGCAGGGTCGTTGCGTCGGGCTTCAGCAGCCAGGGGCTGACGCCCCAGTCCGTCCATACCGGCGGACGCTGGCCGCTGACGCCCAGCCAGGGATACGCGGCGACCGCAGCCTGCGAATGCCCGGGCAGGTCGATGTCCGGCACCACCGTGACGTAGCGCGCGGCGGCATAGCGCACGATCTCGCGTACCTCGGCGCCGGTGTAGTGGCCGCAGTAGGGTTTGCGGGGCGAGCCGGTCAACTCGGCATCGAGGCCCACCGCCTGGCGGCAGGCGCCGGTTTTCGTGAGTTCGGGATACTTTGGGATGTCGAGGCGCCAGCCCTGGTCCTCGGTCAGGTGCCAGAGCAGCACGTCGAGCTTGTCGAGCGACATCCAGTCGATCAGCCGCTCGATCTCGGCCACGCTCTGGTAATGCCGGCCCGAGTCCAGCAGCAACGCGCGCCAGGCGAACCGCGGATGGTCGTCGATCACGCCTGCGGCCACCATGGCCGCACTGCCCCGGATCCAGCCGGGCGGGGTCAGCAATTGCCACAGCGTGACGCTGCCGTAGAACGCGCCGCGCGGCGTGCGCGCGGTAACCCGAATGCCTTGGTCGCCGACCACGATGCGGTAGCCGGCGTCGCCGGCCACGTCCGCGTGCGGGTCCACGTCGAAGCGGATGGCAGCGTGCGCATCGGCTGCCGTTGCCGCATGCAATCGCAGGCCGCGTGTATCGGCCAGCCGCCGCATGAACCGGTCCGCGATGGCCTGCAGCTGCGGGCGATCCGCGCCGCGCATCGCGATGGCGGCGCCGTCCGCAATTTCGACCGCAGGCGACGCGGCGGGGCGCGCCTGGGCGGGCTGCGGCAGCAGCGACCAGGCGGGTACGGCCGGCGCTGCCGTGGCGACCCCCATGGTCCCCAGCCACGCGGCGGCGAACGTGGCAAGGCTCCGCGCATGCACCCTCGCTCCCGGATGTTGGGCAAGGCGCGGGGCCAATGTCGCGATGCCGTTCATGGGACCGGACCGCCTGCCGCGGCGGGGTGCGGCATCGCTGCAGCGGACGCGCCGCGCCGGAGGTACCACCGCGCCGCGCCCAGTACGCCCTGGCGTCCATGCTCTGTCACCCACACCGGGACCTGCGAAAGGAACGCGCGTACGCTGCGCCCGTGCAGGAACCGTTCCTCGAAGGCGCTGCGCTCGAGCAGGTCGAACATGGAATCCAGGAATCCGCCGGCCAGGTATACGCCGCCGCTGGCCATGAAGGTCATGGCCAGGCTGCCGACGAAACTTCCCAGCGTCGCGCAGAAGACTTCCACCGCTTCCGTGGCCTGCACGTCGCTGCGGGCCATGGCTGCCGCGGTGACGGCCATGGGCGTGGGCAGCCAGGAGGTTGCCCCGTGCAAGGTGCACAGGGTCCGGTAGAGAGTCAGCAGGCCGGGGCCCGACACGACGCGCTCGTAGGGCAGGTAGCCGCCATCCGGCGCCAGCTGCGCGAGGATCTCGCGCTCGCGGACCGAATGCGGCGCGAAATCCATCTGGCCGGCTTCCGTGGTCAGCACGCTGCCGCCGGCGGAGCCGGGCAAGCGCACCGCCGCACCCAGGCCAGTGCCGGGGCCGATCACCAGCGTCGGGCCATCCGCCTGGCGGTCCGGCCCGCACAGCAGGCGGCCGCCGCAGGCCTGCGGATCGTCGAGTGCGTAGCCCAGCGCCTCGAAGTCATTGAGGGCGGCAAGGTCGTCCAGCGCCAGCGCCCGGCGCACCGATGGCAGGTGGACTGGCCAGGCGGAGTTGTCGTTGAGTACGTCGTCGCCCATCAGCTGGCCCGCGCAGGCAAGCACGCAATGCCGCACCGGGGCCCGCAGCTCGCAGTCGACGAAGGCCTGCAGAAGCTCCGCCAGTCCGCCGAAATCGCCGCAGGCGAACTTGCGGTAGGCCAGCACCTCGACCGTGCGCCCCTTGTCCCGGACGGCCTGGACCAGTGCCACGCGGGCGTGCGTGCCGCCGACGTCGGCCGCCAGGAATGGCGCCGTCGGGACACTTGCCGGTCGATTCGGTTGGTCGATTGCCGCGTTCACCGTGCTCCCCTGCAACGGAACGGGTGCCAGCTTGCGAGGCGTTGACACCGGTGTCAATCCGCGATGCGGCATGCCTGGAGCCGGCCCACTTCTCCTTCCATGTCATTGAAAAATTGAAAAATAAAATGAATGCCTGGCCGCCGTCATGCGCCTGACATGTTGCGTCGCGCCATATCCATGCCGGCGCCGCCAGTCGATTGTCAGGTGCGATCAGGGAGGGGTTCGTCTCCGCGGGTGCGCAGCGGCGGCGCTATAGAATGCCGCGATGGATATCTTCAAGACCTTCACTCTCGAGGCGGCGCACCGCTTGCCGAACGTGCCGGTAGGGCACAAGTGCGCGCGCCTGCATGGCCACTCCTTCCGCGTGGAGATCCACCTGAGCGGCGAGCTGGGCGCCGACAGCGGCTGGGTGATGGATTTCGCGGAGGTGAAAGCGGCGTTCCGGCCGCTGTATGACCGACTCGACCACCACTACCTCAACGAGGTCGAGGGGCTGGAAAACCCCACCAGCGAGCGGTTGGCGATGTGGATCTGGGAACGCCTGAAGCCGGCGTTGCCGCTGCTGTCCGAAGTTGCCGTGCACGAGACCTGCACGTCGGGTTGCCGATACCGGGGCTAGCCGGGCCTGGCAGGAAAGCGGGCGTTCCGGCCGCGCTTCCGGCGACCAGGCCGAAACGACGGCAGGAGCCGGGAATCGGCGCGGTCGATGGCATGGCGCCGCTTGCTTCCCTTGGCCCTAAGACGCAGATATTGCGGCGTTGCGACAGTCGTGTGACTGATGCAGTGGCGTGTATATCCTGAATATTTTCACAGTGGTCTTGCCAGTCCACAAAAAATATATTGCAATGCACAAAAATACTTGCTAGAGTGCTCATCACTACCCGCAAACCCCACGAGGGCAAGCTCATGACTCAGCAGTACAGCAATCAGTTTTTCGCCTACACCAAGCAGGTCACCGAGGGCGCGTTCAAGGCGCAGTCGCTGGCCCTGAAGAGCCTGGAGACGGTCGCCGGGCTGCAGCTCAAGGCGCTGGAGCAGCAGGCGCGCGATTCGGCTGCCTTCGTGGCCGAGGCGCTGGAGACCCGCGATGCCGACGCCCTGCGTGGTTTGTGGGAAAAGGGCGCCAGCCTGAGCCGCGAGCAGGCTGAGCGTGCGGTGGCGGTTTCGCAGGAAATCATCGCCGTGACGCAGAAGGCTGCGGAGTCGCTGCAGGCGCTGGTGCAGGAACAGCGCCAGGCCGCCAACGAGGCGGTGGCCACGCCGGCCGCGAAGAAGGCCGCCGCGAAGTAAGGAGGGCACCAACCCGAGTGGTAGCCTGCCGGCGGCCCCCTCCCTCCCGCGCGGCAGCAAGGGCCGGACTTCCCCAGTCCGGCCCTTTTCTTTGGTGAATCAGGCAGCAACGGTGCCGGATCGGCGCCCTGCGGGACAAGTTGCCACAGCGCTCGCGGCTTGTCGCTGCGCGAGGTGCACTGATATACTTTTACGGATTGGATCATGGTTCGTGGCTGTATCGGTGCCACCTGGTGGAAACCGATGCGGAGAGGTTACGTGCTCAACAGTCTCGACGCCGGTCGGCGCCTCGCACTGCGCACGATGCTGCTGCAACTCGCGGTAGCGGCGATGGTCGGCGCGTTGTTCCTGCTGAGGGGGCACCGGGAGGCGGTTGCGGCCGCGGCCGGAGGGTTCACGGTGGCGCTGGGTACCGCGCTGATGTCCGTGCAGGTCTTCGGTCGGCTGGTCGGTGGCGCGGCGGCATTCGTCCGCCTGCTGCTCGGCATGCTGCTGAAGTGGGCAGTGGTCGTCGGCGGGCTGGGGTTGATCCTGTTTCAGTACAAGTTGCCGCCGCTGGCCGCCGTGACGGGGCTGGTGGCTGCCTACGCGGTCTATCTGCTGGCGTTCAGATTCAAGGGTTGATGCATGGCAAGCGAGCCGGGCGGTCTTACCGAATACATCCAGCACCACCTCACGCACCTCGTGCCGCACGCGAGCAAAGGCGGCTTCTGGGCGGTGCACCTTGACTCGATCACCGTGTCGCTGGTGCTGGGCGTGCTGTTCTGCCTGTGGTTCTGGTCGAAGGCCCGCAAGGCCACTTCCGGCGTGCCGGGCAAGGGCCAGGCCTTCGTCGAGATCATCCTCGAGTTCGTCGACGGTCAGGTGAAGGACGTATTCCACGGCGACCGCCGCTTCCTCGGTCCGTTGGCATTGACCGTGTTCATCTGGGTGTTCCTGATGAACGCGATGGACCTGCTGCCGGTCGACCTGCTGCCCTGGATCACCGAGCAGTTCGGCATCGGCCACTTCCGCGCCGTGCCCACCGCCGACATCAACATGACGTTCGCGATGTCGATCACGGTGTTCCTGCTGATCATCGTCTACAGCTTCAAGGCCAAGGGCTTCGGCGGCTACATGCACGAGCTGTTCACCGCGCCGTTCGGCAAGCACCCGCTGCTGTGGCTCCCCAACTTCGCGCTGAATCTGGTCGAACTGGTATCCAAGCCGGTGAGCCTGGCGATGCGACTGTTCGGCAACATGTACGCGGGCGAGCTGGTGTTCATGCTGATCGCTGGCCTGTTCAGCGCGGGTGCGGGCCTGGCTGGCTGGGCACTCTATGGCATGGGCGTCATCGGCTACACGGTGTGGGGCCTCTTCCACATCCTGATCATCTCGATCCAGGCCTTCATCTTCATGGTGCTGACGATCGTGTACATCTCGATGGCGCACGACCATCACTGATTCCGGTTCTGTTTCAATTTTCCAACCCTTCAACGCAAAAATCGTTTTTTGAGGAGATCACCGTGGACCAAGTCGCCGCTCACATCGTTCAAATCGCCCAGGTGCAGGGCTTCACCGCCATCGCCCTCGGCCTGATCATCGGTCTCGGTGCGCTCGGTGCCTGTATCGGCATCGGCGTAATGGGTTCGAAGTTCCTGGAAGCCGCCGCCCGCCAGCCGGAGCTGGTGCCGCTGCTGCAGGGCCGCATGTTCCTGCTGGCCGGTCTGATCGACGCGGCGTTCCTGATCGGTGTGGCGCTGGCCATGTACTTCGCCATCGCGAACCCGCTGCTGTCGAAGCTTGGCTGATGTCCTGGGCGGCGCCTGACGCCGTCCTTCTCTCGGCGCGGATCGCTTGAAGTCCGCGCCGGCTCCATTCCGTATTTGCAGGTAAGGCAGCGATGGACTTCAACGCGACCCTGATCGGCGAAATGATTGCTTTCGCCATCCTCATTTGGTTCTGCGTCCACTTTATCTGGCCGCACCTCAACAAGGCCATCGAGGAGCGGCAGATCAAGATCGCCGAAGGCCTCAGCGCCGCCGAGCGCGCGCACGCCGAGCTGAAAAGTGCCGACACCAAGGTGGCGGACGAGATCCGCAAGGCGCGCCAGCAGGCGTCCGAGATCATCGACAAGGCGCAGCAGCAGGCCAACGGCATCCTCGACAAGGCCCGCGCCGACGCCATCGTCGAGATCAACCGGCTGAAGGCCGCCGCGCAGGACGACATCGCCGCGATGGCGCAGCAGGCGCGCGAACAGCTGCGCGAGCGCGTGGGGGCGCTGGCTGTGCAGGGTGCGTCGAAGATCGTGCAGCGCGAGGTGGATGCCTCCACGCACAAGGCGCTGCTCGACCAACTCGCCGCCGAGGTCTGATCCATGGCCCAGGCAATCACCCTCGCCCGCCCCTATGCCCGCGCCGCGTTCGAGCTGGCTCATGCCGGCGGCGCGCTGGCGGCGTGGTCACAGGCGCTGGCGTTCGCCGCTGCGGTGGCACAGGACGCACGCGTGGCGGCGCTCGGCGGCGATCCGCGGGTGCAGCCGGCCCAGCTGGTGGCCCTGCACCTGCCCGAAGGCATGGCCGCCGATGCGCCGTTCGCGCAGTTCCTGGGCGAAATGGCCGAGAACCGCCGCTTGGCGCTGCTGCCGGAAGTGGCGGCGCTGTACGAGCAGTATCGCCGCGAGTCCGAGTCGCAGCTGCTGGTCAAGGTGACCAGCGCGATGGCGCTGGATGCCGCTCAGGCCGAACAGCTGAAGGCCTCGCTGAAGCGCCGCTTCAAGCGCGAGATCGAGCTGGAAACGGCGGTCGATGCCTCGCTGTTGGCCGGCGTGGTGGTCGATACCGGCAGCGAAGTGATCGACGGTTCCGCGCGTGGGCGCCTGGAGCGCCTCGCCAGTGCATTGAATTGATTCCGCGCGGCACTCCCGCCGCGGGCAGCAGATCCACACCAAGTTTCATGCGAAGTCCTTTTCGCAAAAGAGCAAAAGCCAGCCATCTGCGGCTGGACTCTTAAAAAGGCTTTCAAATTTCAGGATATCGACCCATGTCCAGCACCACCCTGAACCCGTCCGAGATCAGCGCGCTGATCAAGAACCGCATCGAGCAGTTCAAGCTCGGCGCGGAAGCCCGCAACGAGGGCACGATCATCAGCGTGTCCGACGGCATCGTGCGCATCCACGGCCTGGCCGACGTGATGCAGGGCGAAATGATCGAGCTGCCCGGCAATGCATTTGCGCTGGCGCTGAACCTGGAGCGTGATTCGGTCGGTGCGGTGGTGCTGGGCGAGTACCAGCACCTGCGCGAAGGCGACGTCGCCAAGACCACTGGGCGCATCCTCGAAGTGCCGGTCGGCCCGGAGCTGCTCGGCCGCGTGGTCGATTCGCTGGGCAATCCGATCGACGGCAAGGGTCCGATCAACGCGAAGCTCAGCTCGCCGATCGAGAAGGTCGCGCCGGGCGTGGTGTGGCGCAAGTCGGTCGATCAGCCGGTGCAGACCGGCTACAAGTCGGTCGACTCGATGATCCCGATCGGCCGCGGCCAGCGCGAGCTGATCATCGGCGACCGCCAGACCGGTAAGACCGCGCTGGCCATCGACGCGATCATCAACCAGAAGGATTCGGGCATCTTCTCGATCTACGTGGCGATCGGCCAGAAGCGCTCCTCCATCGCGAACGTGGTGCGCAAGCTGGAAGAGAACGGCGCGCTGGCCAATACCATCGTGGTGGTCGCGTCCGCCTCCGAGTCGGCCGCGCTGCAGTACATCGCCCCGTACGCCGGTTGCGCCATGGGCGAATACTTCCGCGACCGCGGCCAGGACGCGCTGATCGTATACGACGACCTGTCCAAGCAGGCCGTGGCCTACCGCCAGATCTCGCTGCTGCTGAAGCGCCCGCCGGGTCGCGAGGCCTACCCGGGCGACGTGTTCTACTTGCACTCGCGCCTGCTTGAGCGCGCCTCGCGCGTCTCCGAGGAGTACGTCGAAAAGTTCACCAACGGCGAGGTGAAGGGCAAGACCGGTTCGCTGACCGCGCTGCCGATCATCGAGACGCAGGCCGGCGACGTGTCCGCCTTCGTGCCGACCAACGTGATCTCGATCACCGACGGCCAGATCTTCCTCGAGACCGACCTGTTCAACGCCGGCATCCGCCCGGCCGTGAACGCCGGCATCTCGGTGTCGCGCGTGGGCGGCTCGGCGCAGACCAAGATCGTGAAGAAGCTCTCCGGCGGCGTGAAGCTGGCGCTGGCGCAGTACCGCGAGCTGGCCGCGTTCGCGCAGTTCGCCTCGGATCTCGACCCGGCCACCCGCGCCCAGCTCGACCGCGGCCAGCGCGTCACCGAGCTGATGAAGCAGGCGCAGTACGCGCCGCTGTCGATCGCCGAGCTGGCGCTGTCGGTGTACGCGGCCGAGAAGGGCTATCTGGACGACCTGCCGGTGAACAAGGTGCTGGCCTTCGAGAAGGGCTTGCACGCCTTCATGCACCAGAACCACGCCGAGCTGATGAAGAAGATCGTCGCCACCGGCGCCTGGGACGCCGAGATTGAAGGCGTCTTCAAGGCCTCGCTGGACGAGTACAAGAAGACGGGTAGTTGGTGAGGAAGCCGGGATCCGAGAGCGGGATGCGTGATTCGGAAGAACCACGGCCCCCGCCTCTGCGAAACCGGAATCTCCAATCCCGAATCCCCGAGCGAGCATAGCGAGCGAGACCCATGGCAAGCGGACGCGAAATCAAAACCAAGATCAAGAGCACGCAGAACATGCGCAAGGTGACGCGCGCGCTCGAGATGGTCTCGGCCTCGAAGATCCGCAAGGCGCAGGATCTGATGAAGGCTTCGCGTCCCTATGCGCGTTCCATGCGCAAGGTGATCGCCCATGTGGCCCAGGCCAGTACCGACTTCAGGCATCCCTTCCTGGTCGAGCGCGAGAACGTGGCGCGGGTGGCCTATATCGTGGTGTCCACCGACCGGGGACTGTGCGGCGGCCTGAACTCCAACATGTTCCGCCGCCTGCTGCCGGCGATCCAGGAGTGGCAGGGCAGGGGCGTGCAGGTCGACGTGGTGGCGATCGGCCAGAAGGCGCTGCAGTTCTTCCGCCGCATCAAGGGCGTGAACCTGATCGGCAGCACCACCCATCTCGGCGAGCGCCCGAAGCTGGAGCAGCTGATCGGCGTGATCAAGGTGGTGCTGGACGCCTACACGGCGAACGCGCTGGATCGCGTGTTCCTCGCCTACAACGACTTCGTCAACACCATGACGCAGAAGCCCACCATCGACGCGTTGCTGCCGCTGCCGCTGGTCGCGGCTGAGCTGGAGGCGCACCAGGCGGCGGGCGAGTCGGCGTACGCAGGCATCAAGCTGGAGCAGACCCACGACTGGGACTACATCTACGAGCCTGACGCGCAGACCGTGCTGGAGCACGTGCTCGGCCGCTACATCGAGGCGGTGGTGTACCAGGGAGTGCTGGAAAACCTCGCCAGCGAGCACGCCGCGCGCATGGTTGCGATGAAGAGCGCATCGGACAACGCGAACAAGGTGATCGACACGCTGACGCTGGTCTACAACAAGACCCGCCAGGCGGCGATCACGCAGGAAATCAGCGAGATCGTCGGAGGAGCTGCTGCGGTTTGATCGCAGCAGCTCCCCAAGAAGAATTTTGGCGACGCGCAGCGGCGCCGCAACAGACACTTAAAGATCCATCCGGAGCACATCCATGAGCCAGGGCAAAGTTGTTCAGATCATCGGCGCGGTCATCGACGTCGAGTTCGCACGCGATCAGGTGCCGCAGGTGTACGACGCGCTGAAGATCGACGGCACCGAGATCACGCTGGAAGTGCAGCAGGTGCTCGGCGATGGCGTGGTGCGCACCATCGCGCTGGGTTCCACCGATGGCCTGAAGCGCGGCCTGCTCGCCCGCAACACCGGCGAAGGCATCAAGGTGCCGGTGGGCAACGCCACCCTGGGCCGCATCATGGACGTGCTCGGCAACCCGATCGACGAGGTCGGCCCGATCAACGCCGAAGACCGCTGGGTGATCCACCGCGAAGCGCCGTCCTACGACGAACAGGCGCTGGCCAACGAGCTGCTGGAAACCGGCATCAAGGTGATCGACCTGGTCTGCCCGTTCGCCAAGGGCGGCAAGGTCGGCCTGTTCGGCGGCGCCGGCGTGGGCAAGACGGTGAACATGCTGGAACTGATCAACAACATCGCGACCCAGCATTCGGGCCTGTCGGTGTTCGCCGGCGTAGGCGAGCGCACCCGCGAAGGCAACGACTTCTACCACGAGATGCAGGACGCCGGCGTCGTGAAGCTGGACAACCTGCCGGAGTCGAAGGTGGCGATGGTCTACGGCCAGATGAACGAGCCGCCGGGCAACCGCCTGCGCGTCGCGTTGACCGGCCTCACCATGGCCGAGTACTTCCGCGACCAGAAGGACGCGTCCGGCAAGGGCAAGGACGTGCTGTTCTTCGTGGACAACATCTACCGCTACACCCTGGCCGGCACCGAGGTGTCCGCACTGCTCGGCCGCATGCCGTCGGCGGTGGGCTACCAGCCGACGCTGGCCGACGAAATGGGCGTGCTGCAGGAGCGCATCACCTCCACTAAGACCGGCTCGATCACCTCGATCCAGGCCGTGTACGTCCCCGCGGACGACCTGACCGACCCGTCGCCGGCCACCACCTTCGCGCACCTCGACTCCACCGTGACCTTGTCGCGCCAGATCGCCTCGCTGGGCATCTACCCGGCGGTGGACCCGCTGGACTCCACCAGCCGCCAGCTCGATCCGCAGGTCGTCGGCCAGGAGCACTACGACGTGGCCCGCCGCGTGCAGGGCATGCTGCAGCGCTACAAGGAGCTGAAGGACATCATCGCCATCCTCGGCATGGACGAGCTGTCCGAAGAGGACAAGCAGGTGGTGGCGCGCGCCCGCAAGTGCGAGCGCTTCTTCAGCCAGCCGTTCCACGTGGCCGAGGTGTTCACCGGCGCGCCCGGCAAGTACGTGTCGCTGAAGGAAACCATCCGCGGCTTCAAGATGATCGTCGAGGGTGATGTCGACCACCTGCCCGAGCAGGCGTTCTACATGGTCGGCGGCATCGACGAAGCGATCAAGAAGGGCGAGGAGATGGGCGCCAAGAAAGCCGCGTAAGCGGCTTCCGCAAAAGGCATGGGCAAGCTGGCGGCGACGCTGCGATCAGAGCCAGTTGTTCTTTACCCAATCGTTTCCCGCGTAAGTCACGAGTAACCATCCATGACCACCCTCCGAGTCGACATCGTCAGCGCCGAGGCCGAGATCTTCTCCGGCGAAGCGACGCTGCTCGTCGCCACCGGCGAGCTGGGCGAGCTGGGCGTCACGCCGCGCCACGCGCCGCTGATCACCCGCCTCAAGCCGGGCCACGTCGACGTGGTGCTGGCCGCGGGCGAGCGCCAGCAGTTCTACATCTCCGGGGGCATCCTCGAGGTGCAGCCGCAGGTGGCCACCGTGCTGGCCGACACCGCGATCCGCGCGGCCGACCTGGACGAGGCCGCGGCGCAGCGCGCGAAGAAGGAGGCCGAGGACGCGCTGGCCAATCGCACCGACGCGCTGGAGGTTTCCGAGGCGCAGGCAAAGCTGGCCCAGGCGATGGCCCAGCTGCAGGCGTTGGAGCGGTTGCGCAAGAACCTCAAGCATTGACTTGTGCGCTCGTCCTTGAGCGCAGAGCATTGAAGTCAAAAAGCGGCCATGCATGGCCGCACCCAGGGATGAAGCGGTCGCTTCAATGGACTCCACGTAGAAAGAACGCCGGCTTCACGCCGGCGTTTTTGTGTCCGGCTCCCATCACCGCGCGTCGCGAAGCAGCACTTTAAATTACGCATGTAATCTGATAGCGTCGTCCGCGTCCACTGCATGGAAATGCATCGTGATGATGCGCATGATGTCGCTGCTTGCGGGCCTGTTCGCGCTGGGAACGGCGGGTTGCGCCACCGTCGCGCAGCCGCTCGCCAAGGCGCCCAACGAGGGTTCGACGAGCTACCACCTGGTCGACGATGGCCAGATGGCGCACTACCAGCTCGCGCTGGGCGATGTCGCAACGGGTGGCGGGACGATCCAGCGCGTGTTGCCGGTCTATCCGCCAGCGCAGCTCGCGGCATGCCTGCCGATCGTGGCCGTGCAGGTACAGGTCATCGTGGGCACGACGGGCAGGGCGAGCGACGTGCGGCAGTATCCGGTAGCCGGCGCTCCGGCCGCGGCCAGCGCGCCGCAGTTTTTCGACGCGGTACGTGCGGCGGTGATGCAATGGCAATTCGCTCCGTTGCAGATCAGCCACTGGGCCGCGGACGCGGACGGCAACACCCACGAGGTGGGCAGCGACACCAAGCCGTTCAGCCTGGTCTACGCGTTCCGCTTTGAATGTCACGCCGGCAGGGCAACGGTGTCGTCCGGGCCAGCGCAAGGTTGACCTGAACCGCCAGGCCATGGCCTGGCGGGCGGCCGGAGTTCGGCAGGGGCCGGCTGATAGACTTCCCGGCCAGGTCATCTCAAGGCGCACGCATGAGCCACGCCCCGTTGCACGTCATCGTCCTCGCCGCCGGCGCCGGCACGCGCATGAAGTCCGCGCGCCCCAAGGTGCTGATGCCGCTGGCCGGCCGGCCGCTGCTGGCGCACGTGCTGGCCACTGCGCGTGCACTGGAGCCTGCCGCGATCCACGTGGTCTATGGCCATGGCGGCGACGAGGTGCGGGCTGCGTTCGCAGGCCAGGACGATCTGCACTGGGTACTGCAGGCCGAGCGCCTTGGTACCGGTCACGCCGTGGATCAGGCGCTGCCCGGAGTTCCCGATGATGCGCAGGTGCTGGTGCTGTACGGCGACGTGCCGCTGATCCGCGCCGAGACCCTGCGCACGCTGGTGCAGGTCGAAGGCGGCTTCGGCCTGCTGGCGATCCGCGTGGCCGACCCGCGCGGCTATGGCCGCGTGCTGCGCGACGGCAACGGCCACGTGCGCTGCGTGATCGAGGAGAAGGACGCCAGCGAGGAGCAGCGCGCAATCGACGTGGTCAACACCGGCATCCTCGTCGCATCCGCCGCGGCGCTGCGCGTGTGGATCGCCGGGCTCGATCGCGACAACGCGCAAGGCGAGTTCTACCTCACCGATGTCTTCGCGATGGCCAGCGAGGAAAACCGCCCTGCGCTCAGCGTGGAATGCGCCGATCCGGTCGAGGCCTCCGGCGCCAACGACGCCATGCAGCTCTCGATGCTCGAGGCCGAGTTCCGCCGGCGCGCCACCCTCGCGCTGCAGCTCGCCGGCGTACGCCTTGCCGATCCTGCGCGGGTCGATGTGCGTGGCGGGGTGAGCAGCGGCCGTGACGTGGAGCTGGATATCGACGTGATCCTCGAGGGCGCGGTGAGCCTCGGCGACGAGGTGCGCGTGGGCCCGTTCGTCCGGCTGAAGGACGTGCGCCTTGCCGCCGGCACCGTGGTGCAGGCGCACTGCGACCTGGAGGGGGTGGTCACCCATGGCCCCTGCACCATCGGCCCGTTCGCGCGGCTGCGCCCCGGCACCGAACTGGACGCCGGCGTGCACGTGGGCAACTTCGTCGAGACCAAGAAGACCCGCATCGGCGAGAACAGCAAGGCCAACCACCTGAGCTACCTCGGCGACACGGTCATCGGCCGCGGCGTCAACGTGGGTGCCGGCACCATCACCTGCAACTACGACGGCGTGAACAAGTTCGTCACCCGCATCGAGGACGGCGCCTTCATCGGCTCCAACAGCGCCCTAGTGGCTCCGGTGACCGTGGGTGCGCAGGCCACCATCGGCGCCGGCTCGGTGATCACCCGCGATGCACCTGCCGGCGAGCTCACGGTGGCGCGTGGGCGCCAGCTCACCCTGGCGGGGTGGAGGCGGCCGGAAAAAGCGTCAAAGTAGGGCCGCGCCAGACTGCTTGCGCGAACAGACGTTTCGAATACGGGGGACCCCATGCACCAGGCTTGGTTTGTTCCGCTTGGCTGGCTGCACCGGCCGGTGACGCTGGCCGGATGGCTGGTCACGTCGGCCGCGCTCGCGTACATGCTTCAGGTGTATCTGGCGATCGACAGCCGCGCGCATTCGGTCAGCGACCTGCTGTACGCGGTCTACCCGCACTGGGGTGTCACCGCGCTCGGCTGGGACTGGATTGCCAGGCACGCCGGACGCGGAGCCCGGGCTCAGGCATAGCGCCAGCCGTCCAGTTCCACCAGCAATTCGCTGCGGCAGACGTCGCCGTGCAGCAGCAGCACCGGCACGCCGGGCAGGCGCTGCCCGAGCAGCTCGCGCACGCGGGTGGCGTCGGCGGCGTGGCGCACATAGGCTTTCAGGGGCGCCTGGGTATCGAAGCCGGCGGGCATGCCGGCGCTGGCGAGCAGTGCTTCGAGGTTGACCAGGATCTCGTCGAGCTGGGCGGCGATGTCGCCCGCATGGGCAGAGGCATGGCCCACCACGGCGGCGGTACCGGAGATCGCCAGCGCGTCCTGCGCGGGCAGCCGCATCGCGCGGGCGAAGCCGGGCGCGGTGCGGCCGTACTGGCGCGGGTAACGCCAGGCGCTGACCTGGCGCGGGTTCTCCACCGCAGTGCCGGCCTGCGTGCTGGCCAGCAGGTAGACCTGCAGCAGGCGCGGATCACCGTGATGGCCGATCGCGGTGGCGGCGGGGTAGCAGCCGGCGAACCAGTCGCCGCAGCCCTCGGCACGTCCGTCGCAGAACAGCTTGTAGCGCTCGGCGTCGCCGTCGCCCTGGTTGATCGCGCCCTGGTAGTTCCAGAGGCGCAGCACTTGCCGCTCGTCGCGGTTGCGGACGAACTCGCGCAGCTGCGCGTAGGCGGCGCGGGCCGCACCCGCGGGTCCGCCGTGTTCGCGTTCGTCCAGCTCCAGCGCGGCGTAAAGCCAGCCGCCGCCGGCCGACCAGCGTAGCGCACCGTGGCGGCCGTGCTGCACCGGTCCGTCGACCTGCCAGGCCTCCAGCGACGCGGGCGCGTCGAAGGCTTCCAGCGGCACGCGCAGCCAGCGCGGGTCATCCTCGCCCACGACGTGGCCGCCGAAGCCGAACACCGCCAGCGTGCCGGGCTCGGCCAGCAACGCGGCGGCATCGTTCATGCGATAGGAAATGCGCGGCGCGCGCGCGGGGCGGGACTCGGCCCATCGGCTTTCACAACCCTCGAGCATACTGGAGCCTATTTATGGTCTCCGCATGGCCCGCGCCGGGAACTGTCTGCGCGCAGGCCAAGGAAGAACGAAGGAGTGGACGTCCGTCCACGACTGAGTGATGACGCCGGCGTGCGCGCAGACAGTTCCCGGCCCTTCGGGTTGCCGTGCCGTGGCCGCCATGCGGCGGCGCGCGGCTTGGCCTGACAGCCAGTCAGGCCAGCGCCACGCGCCACCACCTGACGACCACGGCAAAGCAACGCGGGCCATGTGGAGACCATAAACAGGCTCTTCAACCGGGAAAGACAAGGGCCCCATGTTACACTTCGCCGTCGCTTTTCACTGTTTCGACGACGTTTCCCGAGCTTCCGCGCACATGGCCGAATTGACTCCTGCCCAGCACGAGCTGGCCACCCTGATCGTGGAAAGCCTGAACCTCGAAGCGGTCGACCCCGCGAGGATCGACCCGGACGCGCCGCTGTTCGGGGGGGAACTGGGGCTGGATTCGATCGACGCGCTGGAGATCGCGCTGGCGGTGTCCAAGCGCTACGGCTTCCAGCTGCGTTCGGACCATCCCGACAACCAGCGCATCTTCGCCAGCCTGCGCAACCTCAGCGCGCATGTCGAGCAGCACCGCGCCGATGCCTGAACCCGTCACGCGCTTCGGCGCCATGTCCGTGCCATGAGCACGCCGGCGCACTGGCGGCAGCACGGCGAAGGCGGCGGCCGCTTCGCGCTGTGGCTGATCCGCACGCTGGCGTTGCGCGGCGGCCGCCGCTTCGGGCTGCTGCTGCTGTACCCGGTAACGCTGTATTTCTTCCTGCGCCGCGGCGCCGAGCGGCGCGCCTCGCGGCAATACCTCGCGCGCGTGTTCGGGCATCCGCCCGGCCTGTGGCCGATGCTGCGCCAGTTCCACGCCTACGCGGTCACCACGATGGACCGGATCTTCCTGCTCGCGCACGGCGAGCGCGGCTTCGCGATCGGGATCGAGGGGCTGGAGGAGCTGGAACGGCGCATCGCCGAAGGCCGCGGCGTGCTGCTGGTCGGTTCGCACCAGGGCAGCTTCGAGGCCTTGCGCGCGCTTGGCGCCCGGCGCCCGGACGTGCCATTGCGCGTGGTGCTGGACAAGGGCAGGACGCCGGCGATGACCGAGCTGCTGGAGGCGCTGGCGCCGGACGTAGGCGCGGCGGTGATCGATGCCGCGCAAGGCGGCGCCAACGTGGTGCTGGCCGCCGCCGAGGCGTGCCGGCAGGGCGCGATGGTGGCACTGCTGGCCGATCGCGCCGGCGGGCAGGAGGCGCAACGTGAGGTGGATTTCCTCGGTGCGCCGGCGCCGCTGCCGGTGGGGCCGTGGCTGCTGGCGAACGCGCTCGAGGTGCCGGTGCTGCTGTGCTTCGGTCTCTACCTGGGCGGCAACCGCTACCGGCTGGTGTTCGAGCCGTTCGCCGAGCGCGTGGCGATTCCGCGCGGGCAGCGTGGCCCGGCGCTGGACGCGCTGCTGACCCGTTACGCGCAGCGGCTGGAGCACTACGTGCGGGTGGCACCGTACAACTGGTTCAACTTCCACGATTTCTGGCGGCGGTCCGACGGGGCCTCTACACGCTGATCAGCGGGCCGCGCATGTCGTCGATCACCCGCGGAGCGGTGTGCGAGCGCCGGTAGCTTTCCGCCACGCGACCGTAGTGCAGCACGCGGCCGACCGTGTACGCGGTGATGCGCAGGGTGTCGCGCACCGGCCGCAGGTGGCTGGCGCGGGCGCCGGGTGGATAGCGCGAGGCGATCGGCACCGAGACCACGCCCATGCCCAGCTCGCGCGAGGCCGCGATCAGGATCGCCGCCTCGAACACGAAGTTCTGCGCCGGCAGGTCGACCAGGTCCAGCGCGGCGCGCGGGTACCAGCGCTGGCCGCTCTGGGTGTCCGCCACCGGCTGGCCGCAACCCCAGGAAATGCCCCAGTCGGCGAACGCGTTCGCGCGGCGGCGCGCCCTGGGCTGCTGCGCCTTGTCGAGCAGGCGCGCGCCGATCACCAGCTGTCCGGGGTACGCAGCGGCCGCGGCCGTGATGCGCGGGATGTCGGCCGCCAGGTGCTGGCCGTCGCCGTCCATCGTCAGCACGGCCTCGCAGCCCTGGCGCAGCGCCTCGCGGAAGCCGTCGCGCAGGGCCTGGCCCTTGCCCTGGCGGTGGTCGTGGCGCAGCACCGTCACCGGCAGCGTGGCCAGGATCTCCGGCGTGCGGTCGTCCGAGCCGTCGTCGACCACGATGACGGGGACGTTCAGCGCCAGCACCGACTCGACCACGCCACGGATCGCCGCCTCCTCGTTGAGGCAGGGAATCAGCACGCACCAGCGGGGCAGGGCAGCGTTCACGCAGCAGGCTCCACGTCGATCAGCAAGTCCAGTGCAGCGGCGAGCTCAAGCCGGCAGCGGCCGCGGGCTTCGGCCAGCCGCGACAGCAGCGGCAGGGCGGCGGCGGCGGGATTGCCCGGCGCCGTGTCGGCCAGCGTAGCGGGCGGCGGCGTGGACGACACGTGATCCGGCGGCAGCTCCAGCCGCAGCCGCGCCAGCGTGGTCGCGCCCGCGTCCGGCGCCAGCAGCAGCGCACAGCCGAAAGCGCGGCCGCAGCCGGTCATTTCCAGCAGAGGGGTGTGTCCCGCGATGTCGCTGCATACCAGCAGCACCGGGCGCTGCTCGGCAAGCGCCTGGGTGGACGCTTCCAGCAGCGCGGCGGCAAAGCTGCGGGCGCCGGCGCAGACCGCGCTGGACGGCGCACGGCAGCCGGTGGCGATGGTCCAGTAGCCGGCTGGCGCGTTGTGCACGGAATGGTGGAAGCGGGTGGGCGAGAGTTCGGCGGGTGCGCGCGCCAGCGTTGCGCAGATCGCGTCGGTGGTCACCTGGTCGCCATGCGCCGAAGCGAACACGCAGGCCAGCGTGCCGGGGTCGCGGCCGCTCATCGCCAGCGCCTGGCCCGCGACTTCCACCGCGAGGCGCACGGCCTCCGGGGCCCGGCGCCGCTCGTTCGCCGGCAGCAGCGCGGCGGCAGGCGCACCGGGTGCGGCGGGCATGTCGCCGCCGAGCCGGGCGCACAAGGCGGCAAAGTCCGCGAGCTGCGGCGACCACAGCCCGACGCCTTCGACGTGCAGTTGCATGTGGCTCATGGTGCGCGCCCGAACACGAGGCAGGCATTGTTGCCGCCGAAGCCGAAGGAATTGCTGAGTGCCACGTCGATGCGTCGCGTCTCGCCCTGCCAGGCGAATTGCGGTCCGCAGGCGGGATCGGGCGCGACGGCGCCGAGGTTGCCGGGCACGAAGCCGTGCTCGATCGCCTGCAGCGCGATGGTGGCTTCGACGATGCCCGCCGCACCCAGCGTGTGGCCGGTAAAGCCCTTGGTCGAACTCGCGCGCGCGGTCGCGGGAAAGCGGCGCGCCAGCAGCGCGGCTTCCATCGCGTCGTTCTGACGGCTTGCGGTGCCGTGCAGGTTCACGTAGTCCACTTGCGCGGCGTCCAGGCCGGCACGGGCCAGTGCCGCGTCCAGCGCCAGCTCCGCGCCGTGGCCGTCGGGATGCGGCGAGGACATGTGCCAGGCGTCGCTGGCCTCGCCGTAGCCGAGCAGGCGAGGCGCCTGCGGCGCGGCGTCGGCGCGCTCCAGCAGCGCGAAGCCGGCCGCCTCGCCGATCGAGATGCCGTCGCGCGCCGCATCGAACGGCCGGCAGGCGGCGGTCGAGATCAGCTCCAGTGCGTTGAAGCCGAACAGCACGCTGTCGCAGAGGCTGTCCACGCCGCCGACCACGGCCGCGTCGGCGAGGCCCAGCGCCAGCAGGCGCGCCGCGCTGGCAAATACCTTGGCGCTGGACGAGCAGGCGGTGGAAATCGTCAGACAGGGACCTTCCAGCGCCAGCGCGGCGGCGACGAACGCGCTCAGCGAATCCGGCGCGTGCAGCGCAGGGCGGCGCAGGTCGGCGGGAAAACGGCCGTCGCCATCGAGCCGGCGGTATGCCTCTTCGGTGGCGCCGATGCTGGCGGTGGAGGTGCCCAGCAACAGCGCCACGCGGCGCGCGCCGTAACGTACGCGCGCCGCCTGCACACGGTCGAGGAAGCCGTCCTGCCGCAGGCCCAGCCAGGCGAGACGGTGATTGCGGCAATCCCAGCCGGCCAGCGCGGCCGGCAAGGCGTCCGCTTCGACTTCCGCCACGCGGCCGATCCAGCCCAGCCGCGGCGCGCTGCCGAAATCGTTGGGGCGCAGGCCGCTGCGGCCATGTCGCAGCGCATCGTGCTGGGCTTGCAGCCCGCGGCCCAGCGCGGAGCTGACCGTGCAGGCGCTGACCGCGAGCGGGCGCATCGGTGTCGTCATCGCGCCAGCGTAGCGAGCGGCCCCTGCCCTGCCTAGCTTGCGGGCGGGCGCGCGTTCAGCTGCGGCGTTGCCTGCCCCAGAGCGGGATCGCGCGGCGCCGTGCCGCAGCGGTGGCGAGGTCCGCTCTTGCTAAGCTGGCACCGATGCCCACGGAGTCACCGCGATGAGCGAACAGGCCGACCGCGCCGAAACCTTCCTGCGCGAACTGCAGGACCGCATCTGCGGGGCGCTCGAACAACTCGACGGTTCGGCAGCTTTCATCGAAGACGCCTGGACACGCGCGGCGGGCGGCGGCGGGCGTACCCGGGTGATGCGTGACGGCGCGCTGTTCGAGCAGGCCGGCGTGAACTTCTCGCGCGTCGGCGGCCACCCGTTGCCGCCCAGCGCCACCGCGCACCGGCCGGAGCTCGGCGGCGGCAGCTTCGTCGCCACCGGCGTGTCGCTGGTGCTGCATCCGAACAATCCCTACGTGCCGACCACGCATGCGAACGTGCGCTACTTCGAAGCCAGCAAACCGGGCGTGGAGCCGGTGTGGTGGTTCGGTGGCGGCTTCGACCTGACCCCGTACTATCCGTTCGACGAGGACGTGGTGCACTGGCACACCGTGGCGCGCGACCTGTGCACGCCGTTCGGCGCGGACATCTACCCGCGTTTCAAAAGGTGGTGCGACGAGTACTTCACGCTCAAGCACCGCGGCGAGACGCGCGGCGTGGGCGGACTGTTCTACGACGACCTCGACGAAGGCGGTTTCGAGCGCTGCCTCGATTTCACCAAGGCTGTGGGCCAGGGCTTCCTCGATGCCTACCTGCCGATCGCCGCGCGGCGGCGCGACACGCCCTACGGCGAGCGCGAGCGCGAATTCCAGTTGTACCGGCGCGGCCGCTACGTGGAGTTCAACCTGGTCTACGACCGCGGCACGCTGTTCGGGCTGCAGTCGGGCGGCCGCACGGAATCAATCCTGATGAGCCTGCCGCCACGGGTGCGCTTCGAATACGGGTACCAGCCGGAGGCTGGCTCCGCCGAGGCGCGGCTGACGGAATACCTGAAGCCGCGGGACTGGCTGTAGTGCTCGCCCGCCTCACGCCTCGTCCCTGAAGCCTGCCGTGCGCAGGCAGCGGACATAGGCGACGCTGCGCATGCCCACGCCGGTGCCATCGGCCGCATAGGCCTTCGATACGGAGGCCTGGACGCGGCAGCTGCGTTCGGCACGCTGGCGAAGCGCGTCGTGGTTCACGGGTGTGCGGGCGCAGGCGGCCAGCGACGCGGCGACGACGGCCGCGACGATGATTCGGGTGTTCATGGCAGTCTCCCGGCGCGCCACCCGGACGGTGGCTCGCGGTTAGTGGTTCGGGTGTTCCGTCGTGGCGTGGAAGCCGTTTCGTGGCTTACGGCGCATCCCCGTGGAACCGCTCCACGGCAGCACCCTTCACCGTCCCGATCTGGGCGCTGTCGCTGACCTTGAGCACCACCTCGCGGCGAAACTCCAGGGTGCCCTGCACCACCGCGTGCGGACCGATCACGATCACCGGCTTGCGCTCGCTGCCCCAGCGGAACCAGCCGTTGTTCGGCTTGTCGACCAGGATGCCCCCTTCGACGTGCGAGCCGGCGCCCACGGTGATGTCGCCCGCCACGGTTTCGAGGCCGCCGGCGACGTGGGCGGCGGCGAGGGTGATGGCGCCGTTGACGTTGGAGAGGTGGCCGTCCACCTGCGCCCCCTGGGCAAGGCTGATGGCGCCATTGACCGCTTCGACCTTGCCGGCGACCTGGCTGCCGGCGGCGAGCCGGATCGCGCCGTTCACCGTGCCCAGTTCGCCGGCGCGGGCCTGCGCGCCGAGGTCCACCGAACCGTTGACGGTGCTGGCCTTCTGCACCACGGCGTGGTTGCCGACATGCACGCTGCCGTTCACCGAGCTGACGTCGCCGGCATGCTGGCCGGCATCCACCTGCACGCTGCCGTTGACCTTGTCGATGTCGTTGTCCGCGGCGACGGCAGCCAGCGGCAGCAGGACGGCCCAGAGGATGGCAAGGGAAAGCAGGACGCGGCGCATGGCGGGACTCCGTTCGGCGAGTGGTATCACTGGGATGCACCTCGACGCCGAATGGTTGGCGTGACCTTTGGCAGGGGCGGCTGCTGCCGCTACCATTTCGCCTTTCCCGCCAAGAAGCGCCGCCATGCACAAGCTCGTCCTGATCCGCCACGGCCAGTCGCAGTGGAACCTCGACAACCGCTTCAGCGGCTGGGCCGATGTGGACCTCACCACGCTGGGCATGGAAGAAGCGCGCGAGGCGGGCGAGCTGCTGAAGCACGAGGGCTACGCCTTCGACGTGGCGCACACCTCGGTGCTGAAACGCGCGGTGCGCACGTTGTGGGGCGTGCTCGACGCGATGGACCTGATGTGGCTGCCGGTGCATACCGACTGGCGCCTCAACGAGCGCCACTACGGTGCGCTCACCGGCCTCAACAAGGCCGAGACCGCGGCGAAGTACGGCGACGCGCAGGTGAAGGTATGGCGCCGCAGCTACGACATCCCGCCGCCGCCGCTGGAGCGCGCGGCGAACGAGGCAGTGCACGATCCGCGCTACGCCGCGCTCGCGCCCGCGCAGATTCCCGACACCGAGTGCCTGAAGGACACCGTGGCCCGCGTGCTGCCGTACTGGCACGAGGTGCTGGCGCCGGCGATCAGGTCCGGCCGGCGCGTGGTGGTGGCCGCGCACGGCAACTCGCTGCGCGCGCTGGTGAAGTACCTCGACGGCATCTCCGACGCCGACATCGTGGAAATGAACATCCCGAACGGCGTGCCGCTGGTATACGAGTTCGATGCGGAGCTGAAGCCGCTGAAGCGCTACTACCTGGGTGACGCCGCCGCGATCGAGGCGAAGATGGCCGCGGTCGCCAACCAGGGCAAGGCGAAGTAAGGCCGCTGGTGCGTGCATGACAGGCGTCATGCGCGAGGGCTGTGCCGCGTCAATCGCGCGGCGAATGCATCTCGGCTAGGCTGCGCGCATCCTTCCCGCCGGACGCGCCGACCGTGCCCTCCCACCTGATGAGCTACGCCATCATCGTGCCGCTGATGGCCTTGATGGTCTGGCGCCGGATCAGCCGCCAGTTCGGCCGCCAGCCGATCCGGCGCCAGCGGATGACGGTGCGCATCGTGATCTTCGCGGTGATCGGCTGCCTGCTGATGCTGGGCGGGCTGCGGGACATCCGGCTGGCCGAGGGCGTGCTGGGCGGCGCGGCGATGGGCGCGGCGCTGGGCCTGCTCGGCTTGCGCCTGACCCGCTTCGAGGCCGACCCGCTGAAGGGCGACTGCTACGTGCCGAACCCGTGGATCGGCGCCGTGCTCACTGCGCTGCTGCTGGGACGCCTGGCCTGGCGCCTCCTCGTGCTGTGGCCGCAGATGCAGCAGGCCCAGGCGCTGGCCGTCGGCGCGTCGCCGGGCACGGGCATGCAGATGGGCTACCAGTCCAGCCCGCTGACCATGCTCGTGATCGGTCTGCTGGTGGGTTATTACATCGCCTACTACGTCGGCTTGCTGGTGCACCACCGGCGCTGGCAGCAGTCGCGCCTAGCCGCCGCCTGAGTCCATTCCCGGCGCTACGCTGAAGTCGATCTCCAGCGGGTAGGGCTGCGGGGACGCCGGCGGCAAGGGGAAGGTCCAGCCGGCGAACCGGGCCGCCATGCAGGTGGCCACCCTGGTCGCCGGCTGCACCACGACGTGCTGCGGCTTGCCCTGCGCGTCCACGTCCAGCACCAGGGTGAAAGGCGACTTGTCTCCCAGCTTGTTGCCGGCGAGGCAACCCCTGTAGGCATCGGTGGTGGGGTTGCCGATCTTGCCCCACAACGCCTTCTGGTAGGCCGGTCCGGTGGCGGCGGCCTCGGCCATCTTCGCCTGGTGCACGCGCGTTTCGAAATCGGCGCCGCCATTCGACGGGGCGCCGCCCAGCAGCAGGGCGAGGGCAAGGGCGATGGACATGCGGGGCTTCCGGCGACGGTTTTGCCGCGACCTTAGCAGCTCGTCGTGGCGGACGCGGCGTAATCGCGCAGCCAGCCGGCCACCGCCGCGCCCGGCATCGGGTGCGCGATGTAATAGCCTTGCACCTCGTCGCAGCTCATGTCGCGCACGGCGGCCATCACGCGCCCGGTCTCCACGCCCTCCATCACCACGCGAAAGCCGAGGTCGTGCCCGAGCGCCGCCATCGCGCGCACGATCGCGGCGTCATGCAGGCGGCTGTCGAGGCCGCGCACCAGTGACTGGTCGATCTTCAGGCTGGTGGCCGGCATCCGGCGCAGCGCGTCGAGGTTGCTGTAGCCGATGCCGAAGTCGTCGATGGCGATGCCCACGCCGTCCTGGCGCAACGCGACGAGCACGTCGCGGGTGAGCTCGCTGTGGTGGATGGCGGTGCTCTCGGTGAACTCCAGTTCCAGCCGGGCCAGCGGCACGCCGTGGCGCTGCGCCGCCGCGGCGAGGCGCTGCTGCAGCGTCGCGTCCAGGTCGATGCTGGACACGTTGAGCGACAGCCGCACGGTAAGCCCGTCGCGCAGCCACTCGGCCAGCTGCGCGAGGCCATGGTCGAGCACCCAGTCGGTCAGCGTGCGCATCAGGCCGGCCTGCTCGGCGAGCGGCACGAAGGTCGCGGGCGAGACCGCGCCCAGGGTGGGGTGGCGCCAGCGCGCCAGCGCTTCCAGCGCCACGCAGCGGCCGCTGGCCAGCTCCACGCGCGGCTGGTAATGCAGTTCCAGCTCGGTGCGCTCGGACAGCGCGGCCGCCAGCTCGGTGACCAGGAAAAACTCCTGGCGCTGGCGCTCGTCCTGGCTGTGCTCGTACACGGCCCAGCCGCGTCCGCTGTCCTGCGCGACGTGCGAGGCGCTCATCACGCGCCGTAGCGGATCGCCGCCGCGCAATTCGTGCGCCTCGACCTTGAGCAGCCCCACGCCCGGCTGCAGGCTCAGCGGCACGCCGAGGCAGTCGATGGGGACGCGTAGCGTGGCCACCAGGTCGTCCAGGCGCGCGGGAGGCAATGCTTCGTGCCGGCCGGCCGAAAGGACCGCCAGGCGCGACGCGCCGACCTGGTAGAGCTGCATGTCCGGCGACATCCAGGCCTGCGTCCGTTCGGCCATCGCGCGCATCAGCGCATCGGCGTAGACGTGGCCCATGGCGCGGACAAGGGCGTTGAAACGCGCGACCGGCGCCGCCTCGATGGCGACGATCCAGGCCGTATCGTCGTCGCCCGGCAGGTGCGTGCGGAGGTCGGCGAAGAAGGCGCTGCGATGCGGCAGGCCAGTGGCCGGGTCGGTACGGTTGAGGTAGCTGCGCAGGGTCGCGCCGGTCCCGGCCAGCGACGCCGCGTCGCGCAGGGCGGCATGGGCGCCTGCGGGCGGCATCGGGTGCGGGTTGTGATCCAGGGCGAGCAGCACGCCCAGTTTCTGTCCACCGAGGCCGAATACCGGTTCGCAGGCGAAAAAGCCGACCCCGGCCTGCGCGGAACCGTCGCCGGCGGACAGGAAGCGGAGGTCCTCGCGTGCGTCGGGCAACAGCTCGGCTTTGCCATGGTGCATGGCGGCTCGGCAAATGGCGAGCAGCGTGTCGTCGAGCGGCAGCGCATCCGGCAGTCCGGGCGGGGTGTACCAGAACGCACTGCCATCGGTCAGCAGCAGGGCGACCAGTGGCACGCCCAGCGCGCCGGCTGCCAGCCGCGCCACTGCCTCGAAGCCGGGCAAGGCATGGTGATCGGCGGCCTGCATGACTGCCGGCGCATGGTCGGTGTCGGGCCGCCCGCCAGGGAGCGGACCCTGCCAGATATCCATCGTCCCATCCCCCTGCGCGGCAGCGTGGTGCGCACTCCGGGAGGCTACTGCGGGGACGGGGTGGTGACAATGCTCGAGGCCTGTTCGCGTTCTCCGCACGGGTCGCCCTGCCGCGCCGTGGCCATCGGGTGGTGGCGGGTGACGGGAGCCTGCCCGGTTGGCATGCCGGGCTGCATGCTGCCGCGCGGCAGGGATTCGACGGCACTCTTGCGGGCCCGGTCGGTACTCCCCGCTCATCCCGGCGCCATCGCGGTGCCGTGGACGGAGGTCCGCTCCCGGCTCCTCAAAACCGAGGTCCTCCGTCGACGTTCCCAGCCTGTCCTGGTTTTCCGCTGGCAGCGGGCAGTCAGCCCGCGGCGCGGGCCATCCGTGGGAGGCGCAGCCGTCCTCAGTCGTTGCGGTGCGGCAACGCCAGATATTCCTTGCTCTGCATCTCGATCAGCCGGGACTCGGTGCGGCCGAATTCGGCGCGCAGGCGCTCGCCGTCGTATAGCTCGGTGATCGGTGCGGCCGCGGAGAGCACCAGCTTCACGTGGCGGTCGTAGAACTCGTCCACCAGTTGCACGAAGCGCTTGGCGGCGTCCTCGCTGTAGACGGTGAACTGCGGCACGTCGGAGACGATGACCGCGGGGCCGGCCTTGGCCAGTGCGATGTAGTCGGCCACCGCGCGCGGACCCTCGCACAGCGCGGCGAAGTCGAACCACAGGATGTTGTCGGCACGCTTGCGCAGCGGGATGTCGCGGCTGTTCACGTGCAGTACGCCGCCTTCGCGGATCCCGCCGCGCGCATGGTCCCGGAAAAGGCGCTCCAGCGCGCGGTGCGCCTCCGCGCCGGGTGGCGTGTGGTACACCGCCGCCTGGCTCAGTGCGCGCAGCCGCCAGTCGTGCGAGGAGGCCATCTCGACCACGCGGCAGTGCCGTTCGAGCAGCGCGATCGCGGGCAGGAAGCGCGCGCGCTGCAGGCCGTCCCTGTAGAGGTTCGCAGGCGCGGTGTTCGAGGTGGTGACCAGCGCCACGCCCCGCGCGAACAGGCATTCCAGCAGGCGGGCGAGGACCATCGCATCGCCGATGTCGTTGACCAGGAATTCGTCCAGGCACAGCACCCGGCAGCGCGCGGCGAGGCCGGCGGCCACCTCGGTCAGCGGATCCTGGCGTTCGCCGAGCTCGCGCAGGCGTTCGTGCACCTCGCCCATGAAGCGGTGGAAATGCCTGCGCAGCACCACGCCGTGCGGCAGGCTGGCGGCGAACAGATCCATCAGGAAGGTCTTGCCGCGCCCCACCGTGCCCCACAGGTACAGGCCTTGCGGTGGCGCCGCGGCCTCGCTGGCGAGCAGCGACTTCAGCCGCCCGAACAGGCCGCCGTTGCCGTTCGCCGTGGCGCACAGCGCGGCGTGCAGGCGGTCGAACTCGGGCAGCACCGCGAGCTGTGCGGGATCGGATTGCCAGCGGTGTGCAGCCACGCCTTCGTGGTAGCGCACGCTCGGTGCGGGCGGGAGGGGTTCACTCATGATGCGGGCGTCGTGGGGAGCGCGGGATCAGCCGCGCGGCGGCGGCAGCCAGTCGGCGACGGCGTGCTTCACCGCGCCGCGCAGGTCCATCAGCCGGCGGTGGAAGAAGTGGCCGGTCTCCGGCATGCGGATCAGCTCGGGTGGCTTGTCCATGCCGGCGATCCAGTCGAACACCGCCTGCGGTTCCACCACCTCGTCGGCCTCGCCCATCACCACCAGCCATGGGCAGGCGGGCAACACGTCGTCCGCCATCGACCAGCGGCCCACCGGCGGCGCGATGCTGACCAGCGCATCGGCCTCGAGCCGCACCGCGTTGCGGATGGTCACGTAGCTGCCGAACGAGAAACCGGCCAGCCACAGCGCGTCGCCCGGACGCACGCGGCGCAGCCAGGCCGTCACAGCCGCAAGATCCTCGCTCTCGCCGTTGCCGTCGTCGTAGCTGCCTTCGGAGGCGCCGGTGCCGCGGAAGTTGAATCTCAGCGTGTCCAGCCCCGATTCGCGCAGCGCGCGCTCCAGCATGGTCACCACCTTGTTGTGCATGGTGCCGCCCTGCACGGGATTGGGGTGGCACACCACCACTACCCCCCGCCGCGCATCGGTGCGTTCGGCGACGTCGCTGATGCATTCCAGCGCGCCGGCGGGGCCGGTGAGCGTGAACGCGGCCGCTTCCGCGGGAAAGCTGGCGGGGTTGGGCGGGAGTTCGGGGAGATTCATGCGGGCATTGTAGCGGAGGCTTTCCCGCCGCCCGGCCTGCGCCTGCCTCGCGAGCGAGGGCCTGCTTTCCGCGGTGCCCGCATCTTCCCCCGCCACCTCCCGCGATCGGGCCCGCGGGCAGGGGCCCTGGATGGTGCCGGCCCAAGGGGCGAGGAGAGAGGCAAACAGAAGCGCCGCCCGAGGGCGGCGCTGCATTCGCTTTGTGGCGGGGCGGTTCCCTACTTGGCCTGGCCCACGATCCAGGTGACTGCCGCCTTGACCTGCGCGTCGGTGAGCGCGGGGTTGCCGCCCTTGGGCGGCATGAAGTTGCCGTCGGGGCCGTGGTAACCCTCGGTGGCGTGCTTGATCAAGGTGTCCAGGCCCTGCGCGATGCGCGGCGCCCACATCGCCTTGTCGCCCAGTTTGGGCGCGCCGGCCACGCCGGCGGTGTGGCAGCTGTGGCACAGCTGGCCGTAGATCTCCTTGCCGTCAGTGGTGCCGCCATAGGCGACCTGCGAGGCGGCGGCCTTGGCGGCTGCATCGGCGGCGGCCTGCATCGCGGCGCGGCCGGTGTTGCCGGCGTACACCGCGCCGACGGGCGCGAGCCGCGCGGCCACCTGCGCCTGCACATTCGGGTCGGTTTCCTTGGGTTCGTGGCTGTAGATCGCCAGGGCGGTCAGGATCAGCACAACGGTCAGTGCCGCCAGGCCGCCGATCAGCTTGGCGAACTGGTGCACGAAAGCCCGGTCGGAATTGTTCATGGAACCGCTCACGTATGTACTCCAGGTCGGTGGATCGTCCGGAAGGCCCCTGTGGCACCCGGCATGCCAGTCGGCTGCCGCGGGCCCGCACCTGCCATGGCCGCGACGCAGGGCGGCCGGTCGGGCAGGCGCAAGGCCCGGAGTATAGACGAAGCGGCCGGCAAGTTTCCGGGCGCATGCAGCGGCGATCTGTCGCGCCGCTGCAATGAGGAACCGTGACGCTGGATGCATGTCCAATGCGCCGCAGCGCGGCGGGAGCGCATCCCTGCCATCGGTCATGCCCCACCCCTGTCAACTGGCATTGTTCCATTTCGTTGCACTGCACCTATGCTTGGGCCCATCGGCCGACCGCGGGCCGCGTCGGCGCGGGTTCCACCCTGGCACGGTTTTCATATCGGGAGTTTTCTGCAATGTCGCGTTTTTGGAAGATCGCGCTGATCGTCGTCGCGGTGGTGGTGCTGGCCATCGTCGCCGTGCGCCTGCTGCACAAGCCCGCCGGCGCGGGGCGACCCGGCGACGCGGGCGGCAAGGACAAGACCCCCCCGGTGCCGGTCACTGTGGTACCCGTGGCGAGGGAGAACGTGCCGGTCTACCTCACCGCGCTGGGCACGGTGCAGGCGCTCAACACCATCACGGTGAACCCGCAGGTGGGCGGCCAGCTGATGAGCCTCGACTTCACCGAGGGCCAGCCGGTGAAAAAGGGCCAGCTGCTCGCGCAGATCGATCCGCGCACCTACCAGGCCAGCTACGACCAGGCGGTGAGCAAGCGCAGCCAGGACCAGGCGCTGCTGGCCACGGCGCGCAGCAACTACGAGCGCTCGCAGAGCCCGCAGTACAAGCAGTACGTGGCGCAGGCCGACCTGGTCACCCAGCGCAACACGGTGGTGCAGTACCAGGCGGCGGTGGCGGCGGACGATGCGGCGATCCAGAGCGCCAAGACCCAGCTCGACTACACCCAGATCCGTTCGCCGATCGACGGCCTCGCCGGCATCCGCGGCGTGGACCCGGGCAACGTGGTGACCACCGCCAGCACCATCGTCACGCTGACCCAGCTGCACCCGATCAACGTGATGTTCACCCTGCCGGAGCAGAACCTGGACATGGTGCGCAAGGCGCAGCAGGAGGCGCCGCTGCAGGTTACCGCGCTGGACCGTGTGGACGCGCACCCGGTCGCCACCGGCGGCGTGCTCAAGGTGGTCGACAACCAGATCGACACCACCACCGGCACCTTCCGCCTGAAGTCGGAGTTCCCGAACGAGAAAAACGAGCTGTGGCCGGGGCAGTTCGTCAACGTGCGCCTGCAGGTGCGCGTGGATGACGGCGCCCTGGTGATCCCCGCCGAGGCGGTGCAGCGCGGACCCGACGGCGACTACGTCTACCAGGTGCAGGCCGACAACACGGTGAAGATGCAGCCGGTGGTGGTCGCTGGCGAGGTGGGCGACAGCCACGTGATGATAGGCAGCGGCCTCAAGGCGGGCGAGCAGGTGGTCACCGAAGGCCAGTTCCGCCTGAAACCCGGCAGCAAGGTCACCCCGCTCAAGCCCGGCGAAGTGCCGCCGGCGCCCAGCGCGGCGGATCTGCAGAAGGCCAAGCAGGGCAAGGGCGGCGGCCGCCGCGGCCGCTGACGATCCACCGGCGGCCGTCGCCCCGCTAGCGGCTGCCTGACACCCGTCGCCCTGGTGGCGACGGGCCACGCACCACCTCCCGGCCCGGCCCGCCGGCGGGCAGGACGCCATCCAGACAGCTGCACGGACACCCATGGGATTCTCGACGCTCTTCATCCGACGCCCGATCGCCACCTCGCTGCTGATGGTGGCGATCCTGCTGCTCGGCATCCTGGGCTACCGCCAGCTGCCGGTGTCGGCGCTACCCGAGATCGAGGCACCCAGCCTGGTGGTCACCACCCAGTACCCGGGCGCCAGCGCCAGCACCATGGCGGTGCTGGTCACCACGCCGCTGGAGCGCCAGCTGGGGCAGATCTCCGGCCTCACCATGATGAGCTCGGATTCCTCGGCGGGCCTGTCCACGATCATCCTGCAGTTCTCGATGAACCGCGACATCGACGTGGCCGCGCAGGACGTGCAGGCGGCGATCAACCAGGCGCGCGGCGTGCTGCCCAACAACCTGCCGTATCCGCCGGTGTACAACCGCGTAAACCCGGCCGACGCGCCCATCCTCACGCTGTCGCTGCAGTCCGACAGCCGGCCGTTGCGCGACGTCAATGATTTCGCCGACTCGATCCTCGCGCAGAAGCTGTCGCAGGTGCCCGGCGTGGGCCTGGTCTCGATCGCCGGCAACGTGCGCCCCGCGGTGCGCGTGCAGATGAACCCGGCACAGCTCTCCAACCTCGGCCTGACCATGGAGGACGTGCGCAGCGCGCTCACCCAGGCCAACGTCAACGCGCCGAAGGGCACGCTGAACGGCAAGACCCAGAGCTATTCCATCGGCACCAACGACCAGCTGAAGGATGCCGCCGAATACAAGAACACCATCATCAGCTACAAGAACGGCGCGCCGGTGATGCTTTCCGACGTGGCCCAGGTGGTCGACGGCGTGGAGAACGACCAGCTCGCCGCATGGGCCAACGGCAAGCCCGCGGTGCTGCTCGACATCCGCCGCCAGCCCGGCGCCAACATCGTGCAGACCGTGCAGCAGATCCGCCAGATCCTGCCCGAGCTGCGCGCCGCGCTGCCGGCGGACGTGCACCTCGACGTTTTCGCCGACCGCACCATCACCATCCGCGCCTCGGTGGAGGACGTGCAGTTCACCCTGCTGCTCACCATCTTCCTGGTGGTGGCGGTGATCTTCGTGTTCCTGCGCCGGCTGTGGGCCACGGTGATCCCGTCCGTGGCGGTGCCGCTGTCGCTGCTCGGCACATTCGGCGTGATGAGTTTCACCAGCATGTCGCTGGACAACCTTTCGCTGATGGCGCTCACCGTGGCCACCGGCTTCGTGGTGGACGATGCGATCGTGATGATCGAGAACATCGTGCGCTACATCGAGCAGGGCAAGGAGGGCAAGGAGGCCGCCGAGCTGGGCGCGAAGGAAATCGGTTTCACCGTGCTGTCGCTGACAGTGTCGCTGATCGCGGTGTTCCTGCCGCTACTGCTGATGCCCGGCGTCACCGGCCGGCTGTTCCACGAGTTCGCCTGGGTGCTGACCATCGCGGTGGCGATCTCGATGCTGGTGTCGCTGACGCTGACGCCGATGATGTGCGCCTACCTGCTGAAGCCCGACCAGCTGCCCGAGGGCGAGGACGCGCACGAGCGCCACTTGGCCGCCGGCAAGCGCACCGTGTGGGCGCGCACCGTGGGCCTGTACGAGCACACGCTGGACTGGGTGCTCGACCACCAGAAGCTGATGATCCTGGTGGCGGCCGCCACGGTGGCGGTGACCGTGTTCCTGTACATCGCGATCCCCAAGGGCCTGCTGCCCGAGCAGGACACCGGCATGATCACCGGCGTGGTGCAGGCCGACCAGAACGTGGCGTTCCCGGCGATGGAGCAGCGCACCAAGGCGGTGGCCGAGGCGCTGCGCAGGGATCCGGCGGTGGCCGGCGTGGCGGCGTTCATCGGCGCCGGCACGATCAATCCCACGCTCAACCAGGGCCAGCTGTCGATCGTGCTGAAGGACCGCGGCCAGCGCGACGGCCTGGACAAGATCCTGCCGCGCCTGCAGCAGGAGGTGGCCGGCATCCCGGGCGTGGCGCTGTACCTCAAGCCGGTGCAGGACGTGACGCTGGACAGCCGCGTCTCCGCCACCGAGTACCAGTACGCGCTGTCCGACACCAACACCGACGAGCTGGCGAAGTACGCCACCCAGATGACCCAGGCGCTGCGCCAGCGGGCCGAACTGGCCGACGTGGACAACAACCTCGCGGACCAGGGCAACGCGCTCAAGCTCACCATCGACCGCGAGAAGGCCAGCCGCCTCGGCGTGCCGGTGCAGACCATCGACGACACGCTTTACGACGCGTTCGGCCAGCGCCAGATCTCCACCATCTTCACCCAGCTCAACCAGTACCGCGTGGTGATGGAGGTGGCGCCGCAGTTCCGCACCACCACGGCCCTGCTCGACCAGCTCACCGTGCGCGGCAACGGCAACGGGGCGCTCACCGGCTCGACCGCGACCAGCTTCGGCCAGCTGAAGTCCAGCAACTCCGCCACGCCGTCCGGCATCGGCAACACCGGCAACGTGGGCTTCACCATCGGCGGCGGCGGCACCATCCCGCTGTCCTCGCTGGTCAGCGCCAAGGTCACCAGCGCGCCGCTGGTGATCAGCCACCAGCAGCAGCTGCCGGCGGTGACGCTGTCGTTCAACGTGGCGCCGGGCTACTCGCTGTCCGACGCGGTGTCGGCGATCCACCAGGTCGAGGCGCAGCTGAAGTTCCCGCCGCAGGTGCGCGGCGAGTTCATTGGCAAGGCGGCGGAGTTCTCCAACAGCCTCGGCGACGAGGTGCTGCTGCTGCTCGCGGCGATCGTGGTGATCTACATCGTGCTGGGCGTGCTGTACGAAAGCTACATCCACCCCCTGACGATCATCTCCACCCTGCCGCCGGCCGGCGTGGGCGCGCTGCTGGCGCTGATCCTGTTCGGCATGGACCTGTCGGTGGACGGCATCGTCGGCATCGTGCTGCTGATCGGCATCGTGAAGAAGAACGCGATCATGATGATCGACTTCGCGATCGAGGCGCAGCGCAAGGGCATGAACGCGCGCGACGCGATCCACCGCGCCTGCCTGCTGAGGTTCCGCCCGATCATGATGACCACCGCCGCGGCCATGCTGGGCGCGCTGCCGCTGGCGCTGGGCAACGGCATCGGCGCCGAGCTGCGCCGGCCGCTGGGCGTGTCCATCGTCGGCGGCCTCCTGCTCTCGCAGCTGGTGACGCTGTACACCACGCCGGTGATCTACCTGTACATGGAGCGTTTCCAGGATTGGCTGCGCGCGCGCCGCGAGCGTCGCCTGCTGGCCCGCGCGCAGGCCGACGGCACGGCGCATTGAGGCGTACGCTACCGGGCGCCGCGCGGCGGTGCCGCATCCAGCGCGGCGAAACGATCAGCCGTTTCGCCGCGTGCACGTTGAGCAGGACATGATTCGCAACATTTTCCCATCCCTCCCCACGACGCCCCGCCGCGGGTCCCGGGCATGAACATCTCCGGCGCCTTCATCCGCCGCCCGATCGGCACCTCGCTGCTGGCGATGGGCGTGTTCGTGGCCGGCATGATCTGCTACCTGCTGCTGGGTGTTTCGGCGCTGCCGAACATGCAGTTCCCGGCGATCTTCGTGTCGGCCAGCCAGGCCGGCGCGGATGCCACGACCATGGCCAGCACCGTGGCCGCGCCCCTGGAGCGCCACCTCGGCCAGGTGCCTGGCATCGAGATCATGAACTCGCACAGCTCCGAAGGCAGCACCTTCGTCTTCATGATGTTCAACACCGGCGTGAACCTGGATTCCGCCGCGCGTGACGTGCAGGCCGCGATCAATGCGGCGCTGCCCGACCTGCCCAGCGGGCTCAACGGCACGCCCAGCTACGAGAAGGCCAATCCCAACGACGACCCGATCATCGCGATCGCGCTGACCTCGACCACGCAGTCGGCGCCGCAGCTGTACAACGTGGCGGACACCCTGCTGGCGCAGCGCCTGCGCCAGCTCAAGGGCGTTTCCTCGGTGGACATCGCCGGCGCCGCCACGCCGGCGATCCGCGTCGACGTGAACCTGCGCGCGCTGAACGCGATGGGCATCTCGCCGGACGACCTGCGCAATGCGCTGGTGGCCGCCAACGTAACCTCGCCGGAGGGCTTCCTGTCCAACGGCAAGACCACCATGGCGATCAGCGCCACCGCCCAGTTGCACACCGCCGACGACTTCGCGAACCTGGTCATCGCGATGAAGAACGGCACGCCGGTGCGGTTGTCGGACGTGGCGAAGGTGTATGCCGGCACGCAGGACGCTTACCAGGCGGCCTGGTTCCAGGGCAAGCCGGCGATCCTGATGTACGTGTTCAAGAAGTCCGACGCGAACGTGATCGCCACGGTCGACGAGGTGCGCGCGCAGCTGCCGCTGCTGCACAACTACCTGCAGCCGGGCACGGTGATGACGCCGTTCTTCGACGACACGCCGACGATACGCGCCTCGCTGCACGAAGTGCAGGCCACGCTGCTGATCTCGCTGGCCATGGTGGTGCTGACCATGGCGCTGTTCCTGCGCCGGCTGGCGCCCACCTTGATCGCCGCGCTGACGGTGCCGCTGTCACTGGCCGGCGGCTTCATCGCGATGTACATCCTCGGCTACACGCTGAACAACCTCACCCTGCTCGCGCTGGTGATCGCGATCGGCTTCGTGGTGGACGACGCGATCGTGGTGATCGAGAACATCATCCGACACATCGACGCCGGCATGACGCGGATGGAGGCGACGCTCGCCGGCGCGAAAGAGATTGGCTTCACCATCGTCTCGATCACCGCCTCGCTGATCGCCGTGTTCATCCCGCTGCTGTTCGCCGGCGGCTACACCGGCATGTTCATGCACGACTTCGCGGTGACCCTGGTGTCCGCCATCGTGATGTCGGCTCTGGTCTCGCTGACCCTGACCCCGGCGCTGTGCGGCCGCTTCCTCGGTGGCCACCAGCAGCACAGGGAGCCGTCGCGGCTGGGCCGCCTGCTCGACCGCTTCCACGCCGGCATGCTGGCGGCCTACAGCCGCGCGCTGAACTTCTCGCTGCGCCACGCGCTGGCGTTCTCGCTGACTCCGCTGGCGCTGATCGTGGCCACGTTCTTCCTGTTCGGCGTGGTCAAGAGCGGCCTGTTCCCGGCGCAGGACACCGGCCTGATCTGGGGCCGCGCCACTTCCAGCGCCACCGTTTCCTTCGCGCAGAGCGAGCAGCGCCTGCAGCGGCTGACGCAGATGCTGATGGCCGATCCGGACGTGGCGACCGTGGGCACCCGCCTCGGCACCAGCCGGCAGGGCGCCAGCGGTTCGTTCAACATCGACCTGAAGACCCGCGCCGAGGGCCGCAAGGACGACACTTTCGCGGTGCTCGCGCGGCTTAGCGCGAAGGCGGCGAAGTACCCCGACCTCAACCTGCGCCTGCGCCCGCTGCAGGACCTGCCCAGCGCCAGCGGCGGCGGCACCAGCCAGGGCGCGCAGTACCAGATCGGCCTGCAGGGCAATGACCTTGCCGAACTGGAGCTGTGGTTGCCGAAGCTGGTGGCCGAGCTGAAGAAGAACCCCAAGCTGCAGGACGTGGGCAGCGACGTGGACGAAGGCGGCCTGCGCCAGAACATCGTCATCGACCGCGCCACCGCGGCGCGTCTCGGTGTGTCGATCGGCGCGGTCGACGGCGCGCTGTACGACGCGTTCGGCCAGCGCCAGGTATCCACCATCTACTCGGACATCAACCAGTACAAGGTGGTGGTGAACGCGCTGCCGAACCAGACCGCCACGCCGGACGCGCTGAACCAGGTCTACGTGCGTTCCGGCGCGGGCAAGATGGTGCCGCTCGCCGCGATCGCGCACCAGGTGCCGGGGCTGGCGCCTTCGTCGATCACGCACCAGAACCAGTACACCACGATGGACCTCAGCTTCAACCTCGCGCCCGGCGTGAGCATGGGCGAGGCGATGGCGATCATCCAGGCCACCGTGGCGAACATGCGCATGCCGGGCGACATCAAGCTCAACCTCGGCGGTGACTTCCGCCGCTTCCGCGACATGCAGGGCGGCATGCTGTGGCTGGTGCTGGCGGCGGTACTCACCGTCTACATCGTGCTCGGCATGCTGTACGAAAACCTGATCCACCCGGTGACGATCCTGTCCACCCTGCCGGCGGCGGGCATGGGCGCGCTGATGGCGCTGTGGCTGACCAACACCGAGTTGTCGGTGGTGGCGCAGATCGCGCTGGTGCTCCTGATCGGCATCGTGAAGAAGAACGCGATCATGATGATCGACTTCGCCCTGGTGGCCGAGCGCGAACAGGGCATGAGCCCGCTGGAAGCCGTGCACGAGGCCTGCCTGGTGCGCTTCCGCCCGATCATGATGACGACGATGGTGGCCATCCTCGCCGCGCTGCCGATCGCGATCGGCCTGGGCGAGGGCAGCGAGCTGCGCCGCCCGCTCGGCATCGCCCTGATCGGCGGCCTGCTGATCTCGCAGAGCCTGACCCTGCTCTCGACGCCTGCGCTGTACGTAGTGTTCTCCTGCCTGGGCGCGCGCTGGAAGGCCTGGCGCGCACGCCGCGCCGAGCTGCGGCGGACGCGGCGCGTGGCGCCGGCGCGGCTGCCAGGCTGAACGCGTATCCCTGCTTCCGCTGGCGGGCACGCCGGGCGGGTGCCGAGGATGGCGCCGGCACGCGGCATCCATGCCTTGCCAGGCTGAACATACGGTGCTGCCCCCGCGCGCAAGCGCACCACTCCCCTTAAGATGACAGTCCGGCGTCCGCCGGGTTGCCATCAGGGGGCATGCGGCATGGTTCGGTTTCCGTCGCGTTTCACGCGCAGCGGCGTGGTACGGCTCTTCGCCGTGCTGGCCTTCGCAGCCTGCGCCTGGGCGACGGTGTGGCCTGAGCCGCAGCCGCCGCAGAAGCTGTTCGTGCTGCTGCTGCTGTTGTGCGTCACCGGCGCGCTGCTGTGCGCCACGTTGCGCTTCGCCTTTGCGCTGCTGCTGGGCGGCGGCCTGTTCTTCGCGCTGCGCTTCATCTCCGGCCTCAAGGAGAGCTACCTCGAGACGGCGCTGATGCCGGCGGATTTCGTCTACTACGCCCGCTCCAGCCTGATCGCCACGCTGCGCCATTACCCGCACCTGTACCTGCTGACCGCGGGCGTGCTGCTGCTGGTGCCACTGCTGCTGCTGCTGGCATGGCGGCTGGATCGCCCGCTGTTCGCACGGTGGCATGGCGGGGGCAGGGTGGCCTGGCGCGTGGCCGGTGTGCTGCTGTGTGCCGTGGCGTTCCGCGTGAGCCTGCTGCCGGAAGGGCCGTTTGCGCAACTGCATGACCGCAACGTGTGGGACAAGCTCTCCGACGACGCCCAGCTCACCAACTTCTTCATCAACCTCAACGACGCCGGGGTGACGATGCCGGCGATGTCCGACGACGCCGTGGCACAGCGCGAGTGGGCATCCACCGCGAGCGCGGTCGAAAAGCAGGGCACGCCCGGCGCCCGGCCGGCGACGTATCCGGACATCGTGCAGGTGCTGGAAGAAAGCACCTTCGATCCCGCCAACTTCACGGCCTGCGGCGTGCCGGGCTGCAGCTTCGCGATGTTCCGGCCCGACGCGCGTACGCGCGGTACCGGCCTGTTGCGCACGCATACCTTCGGCGGCGGCACCTGGGTCAGCGAGTTCGCCGTGCACACCGGCCTGCCACAGGACATCTTCGGCGCCGGCGGCATGTACGCGCCCTTCGTGCTGGCGCCGCACGTGCACGACACGCTGCCCGACCTGTTGCGCCGACTGGGCTACCTCACCGTCGCGGTCTATCCCACCAACGGCGCCTTCCTCAACGGTCGCGATGCGTACCGTGCCTATGGCTTCGACCATCTCTACGGCGCGGGCGAGCTGGGCCTGGACGAGTGGGACGAGACCGACGCGCAGATGTTCGCCGCCGCGAAGCGCGTGTACGACAAGGTGAAGAAGCCGGGCCAGCCGGTGTTCGTGATGATCCTGACGATCAACCAGCACGGTCCGCACGACGACAACCCGATGGCGAAGCTGCCGTTGCCCTGGCGAAACATGGTGCAGGGGCTGTCCGGCAAGGACGAGAGCGCGCTGGATTTCGACACCTACCTGTGGCGCCTGCACGATTCCGACGTGGCGATGCAGGGGCTGGAGCACGACTTCCTGGATCGCGGCGAACCGACCGTGCTTGTGCACTTCGGCGACCACCAGCCCTCCTTCGACGGCCTGATCCGTCCGCTCAAGCGCACGCTGCCGCCCGCGCTGCAGCCCGAGCGTGACTTCCTCACCTACTACATGATCAAGAGCAACTTCGCCGGGCCGCCGCTGCCGGCCTATCCCGCGCTCGACATCGCCTTCCTGCCGACCATGGTGCTGCAGGCCGCCGGCCTGCCCGAGGACGCTTACTTCGCCGCCGCCACCCAATTGCGCGACCGGTGCGAGGGGCGCTTCGACGACTGCCCGGACAAGGCGCTGCTGGCCTCCTACTACGCCTGGGTCTTCCGGCGGCTGCACGTGTACGAGTAGTACGCCGCATGTCCGGTCGTCCTGCCGCGCCATACCCCCGCCGGCTCGCCGCGGCCACGCTGGCGGCGGCCGGCGCCGCGATCGCGGGTGCGCTGCTGGCGCAGGAGGCATCCGGCTGGCGGTGGCTGCACTGGATCGGCAAGCCGCTCGCCACGCTGTTGATCCTCGCGCTGGCATGGCGGGCACGGCCGGCAACGTCGCCGCGCTATCGCGGCTGGATACTCGCCGGCCTGGGCTGCGCGCTGGCGGGTGACGTGCTGCTGATGCTGCCGGGCGACCTGTTCGTGCCGGGACTGCTGGCGTTCCTGTGCGCGCACGCCTGCTTCATCGCAGCGTTCCTCGGCGACAGCCGTTTCGCCGCGCCGGCGTGGCCGCTCATGGCATGTCTTGCCTGGGGCGCGGCGAACCTGGCCCTGTTGTGGAACGCGATAGACGCGCCGCTGCGCGCGCCGGTGATCGTCTACGTGGCGGTGCTGGCGACGATGGCAGGGCAGGCATGGGCGCGGGCGCGGATGCGGCGCGCCGACGCGGCCGTGCAAATGGCCGCGCGGGGTGCACTGGCTTTCCTGCTGAGCGACGGCGTGCTGGCCTGGGACCGCTTCCGCGGCCCCGTGCCACTGGCCAGCCTGTGGGTGCTGGCGGCGTACTATCTGGCGCTGTGGTGGATCGCCCGCTCGGTGCAGGGCGTACCGGTCGGACACGAGGCGGCATGAACACGCAGGAACTCATCATTACCTTGGCTACGCCGGTGTTCTTCTTGCTGATCGGCATCGAGCTGCTGGTGGCGAAGCGGCGCGGGCGCGACGCCTACGCCAGCAACGACGCGATCAACAGCATCGGCCTGGGTGCCATCTCGCAGCTGGTGGCGGTGTTCACCAAGCTGCTGACCATCGGCATCTACGCGTGGTGCGCGCGGCACTTCGCGCTGTTCAAGCTGCCGGCCGACAGCGTGCCGGTATGGATCGGCGCCCTGCTGGGCTACGACTTTTGCTACTACTGGCTGCACCGCCTGGGCCACGAGGTGAACATCCTGTGGGCCGCCCACGTGGTGCACCACCAGAGCGAGCGCTACAACCTGTCCACCGCGCTGCGCCAGACCGGCAGCGGCGCGCTCCTGGGCTGGATCTTCTACCTTCCGCTGGCGATCCTCGGCGTGCCGGTCGAGGTGTTCGTGGTGGTGGCGCTGATCGACCTGCTCTACCAGTTCTGGGTGCACACCGAGCAGATCGGCCGGCTGGGCTGGTTCGACCGCGTGTTCTGCTCGCCGTCCAACCATCGCGCCCACCATGCGGTGAACGACCGCTACCTCGACAGGAACTACGGCGGCATCCTGATCCTGTGGGACCGCCTGTTCGGCAGCTTCGTGGAAGAGGACGCCGCCGATCCGCCGGTGTACGGCACGCGTGCGCCGTTGCGCAGCTGGAACCCGCTGTGGGCGAACGCCGAGGTGTACTGGCGTACCGCGCAGGATGCATGGCACGCGCGGCGCTGGCGCGACAAGCTGCTGGTGTGGCTCAAGCCGCCGGGCTGGCGCCCGGCCGACGTGGTCGCGCGTTTTCCCAAGCCGGATTTCGCGATGCCCACCAGGCGCTACGACCCGCCTGTAAGCGCGCCGCTGAAAGGCTACGTGCTGCTGCAATTCGCCTTGCTGCTGGGCATGGTCACGCAGTTCCTCGGCATCACGGAGCGCGCGGGCCTGCCGACGCTGCTGCTCTACGCGATCTGGCTGGTGCTTGGCATCAGCGTGCTCGGCGCCCTGATGGAAGACCGGCGCTGGGCGTGGTGGGCGGAAGGCGCGCGCGTGCTCGTTCTCGCCGTGCTGCCGCTGGCCAGCGGCCGCTGGTTCGGCGTGGCGCATCTGGACGTCCGTGTCGCGCTGGCCTTCGCGCTGGTGTTCGGGGCGAGCGCGCTGGCCTTGCCGTGGCTGCGCCGCGCCGCGCCGATGCCCCCGCTACCGGCCTGAAGCCGGCGCGCATGACCCCCGGCCCATGACCTGCGGCGCCGATTCGCTATGATCCCCCGGTTTCCACAGGGGATGCGCCCATGTCTTTGTTGAGCCGAATGCTCCGCCACAAATCCATCGAGCAGCTGCAGGGCGAGGTGGGCCGGCGCAGCGACTTCCGCCGCGTGCTGGGCCTTTGGCAGCTCACCGCCATCGGCATCGGCGGCATCATCGGCGTGGGCGTGTTCGTGCTGGCGGGCCAGCAGGCGGCGCTCAACGCCGGTCCCGCGGTGATCCTCTCCTTCCTGATCGCAGGCATCGCCAGCGCGGCGGCGGCGCTGTGCTACGCCGAGTTCGCCGGCATGATCCCGGTCACCGGCAGCGCCTACACCTATGGTTACGCGGTGCTCGGCGAGCTGGCCGCATGGTTGATCGGCTGGGACCTGCTGCTGGAATACGCGTTGATCGTCGCGGTGGTGGCGATCGGCTGGTCCGGTTACGTGCAGTCGGCGCTCACCGGTATCGGCGTCCACATTCCGGTCTGGGCGCAGGGCGCCATCGGCACGGGCGACGGCCACGTGTTCAACGTGGTCGCTTCGCTGGTGACGCTGGGCGTGTCGGCCCTGCTGATCTTCCGCACGGAATGGGGCGCGCGCTTCAACACGCTGGTGGTGGCGATCAAGGTGGCTGCGGTGGCGCTGGTGATCGGCATCGGCGTGTTCTACGTGAAGCCGGCCAACTGGGTGCCGTTCATTCCCGCGCGCGTGGTGGGCGCCGACGGCCTGGCGCATTTCGGCTTCCAGGGCGTCGCGGCGGCCGCGGCGGTGGTGTTCTTCGCGGTGTTCGGCTACGACACGCTGACCACGGCGGCGGAAGAGTCGAAGAACCCGCAGCGCGACCTGCCGCGCGCGGTACTGCTGTCGCTGGGCATCTCGATGGCGATGTACCTCGCGGTGTCGCTGGTGCTTACCGGGATCGCGCACTACACCACGCTCAACACGGCGGCACCGGTGGCCGACGCATTCGAGGGTCTGGGCCTGCGCTGGGTGGCGCTGACGGTATCGGTGGCCGCGGTGTTCGGCCTGATCAGCGTGCTGTTCGCCTTCATGCTGGGCGCCACGCGCATCTGGTTCGCACTGTCGCGCGACGGCCTGCTGCCGGGCTGGTTCGCCAAGGTGCATCCGCGCTACGGCACACCGCATCGCCCGACGGTGGCGCTCGGCGTGTTCACCGCGCTGGTGGCCGGATTGCTGCCGATCGAGGAGGTCGCCAAGCTGGTGAACATCGGGGTGCTCTCCGCCTTCATCATCATCTGCACCTCGGTGATGCTCCTGCGCAAGCGCAAGCCGGACCTGCACCGCGCGTTCCGCACGCCGTGGGTGCCGCTGGTGCCGCTGGTCGGCGTGGCGTTCTCGGTCTGGCTGCTGTCGGAGCTGCCGGCGATCACCTGGAAGGTATTCCTGATCTGGGTGAGCCTGGGACTGCTGATCTACCTTGGCTACGGCATGCGGCACAGCAAGCTCGAGCGGGGCGGCTGAGCGCCTGCCACGTGCACATGCGCCGGCATCGCTGCCGGTGCATCATGCCGCGATCCGGGAAGGGGGCACATCATGCAGGAGCCGGTGGAATCGTCGGGCGCATCCGCAGCGGTCTGCGCGAACTGCAGTGCGCCGCTGGGCGGCGAGTACTGCATGCAGTGCGGCGAGCGCCGCCTGCATCCGGACGAGCACACGTTGCGGCATGTCGCGGGCGAGTGGATCGAGGCGTTCTCGCACGGCGAAGGACGCCTGCTCAACTCGCTGCGTACGCTGTTGTTCAAGCCGGGCGAGCTGACGCGCGAATACTTTCGCGGACGACGCGTGCCCTATACGCGGCCGGTGGCGTTGTTCCTCGCGATTAACCTGCTTTATTTCCTGCTGGCGGCTCTGCAGACCTTCAACACATCCCTGAATACCCAGCTGGTGATGAATCCGCTCGCCGGGGTCAAGCAGTCGCTGGTCATGCGCCATGTGGCCGGGGCACCCGTCGACAGCGACGAGAGCGCCATGCTGGCGGGCGATTATTGGCGCTCGGAGAATTCTTCCGCATTCGCGTCGAACGCGCGCAAGGGCGCCGTGCCATCGGCCGCGGCGTCGGCCCGCGATGCCGTGCCCGCCCGCGATGCCGGACTGTTCGCGGCATTGCAGAGCTACGGCAAGCGCTACGACGAGCGCACCGACGCCTTGTCGCGTGCGCTGGTGATCGCGCTGGTGCCGATGCTGGCGTGCTGGTTGTGGCTCGCGCTGCTGCCGTGGCGGCGTGGCCTGGCCGAGCTCTCCATCTTCGCCACCCACACCTGGGCAGCGCTGTTGCTGATACTGCTGGCCTTCGGCTGGGCATGGAAGGGCCTGACGGAGGCGGCGCTGCGGTTCGGGGGCGGGCTGCCGGCATTCCTGCAAACCGACGGCTACGGCAGCGCGGCGCTGGGCCTGCTGGTGCTGGCCTACGTCTATCGCGCGCAGCGGAACTATCTCCGGTTCGGATCGTTCGGCAGCGCCGTGCTGTGCGTCTGGACCGTGGCGGGCCTGTTCCTGTCGCTGGAGCTGTATCGCTTGCTGCTGTTCTTCGTGACGGTGTACGCGCTGCACTGATCGCGGCCGCGCAAAATCATGCGTTGCGCGCACGTGACCTCTGGCAGGGTGCCGCACGCATGTCGCGATCTACCATCGCCCGGTCACCCGCCGCTCGCCGCCATGACGAACGACGCGTTCCTGCCGGCAGCGCGGTTTCCGCGTGGACCGGTGCCTGCCCGGAGCCACCCGTGAATCGCCAATCCTTCCGTTCCAGCCTGATCGCCGCCGCCGTGATCGGGGCGCTTTCGCTGTCCGCCGCCGCCACGGCGCAGGATGCCCATCGTGCCGCGCCGCTCGACCAGCCCTATGCCGGCATGCTCACGGTGAACGTCGACCTCACCGGCGCGCCGAAACGCATGTTCCGCGTGCACGAGACGATCCCTGTGAAGCCGGGCGAAGTGACCCTGCTGTACCCGGAGTGGATCCCCGGCGAGCATGCGCCGTCCGGCCCGATCCAGAACGTGGCGGGAATGGTCATCACCGCGAACGGCAAGCAGCTGGCGTGGCGGCGCGATTTGCGCGACATGTACGCGATCCATCTCGACGTGCCGGCGGACGTGAGCCAGCTCGACCTCTCGTTCCAGTTCCTGTCGCCAGGCGACGGTGAAGGCAGCCTGTTCGGCGCCAGCGCCTCCTCCACGTCGAACCTGGTGGACGTGGAGTTCAACCAGGTGGCGTTCTATCCGGCTGGTTACTACTCGCGGCAGATCCAGATCCAGCCCACCGTGCAGCTGCCCGCCGGATGGAAGTTCGGTACCGCACTGCAGGTGCAGAGCCAGAATGGCGACACCGTGCAGTTCAAGCCAGTGAGCTTCAACAACTTCGTGGATTCGCCGCTGATCGCGGGCGAGCACTTCGACCGCGTGGACCTGGCGCCGGGCGCGAAAGTGCCGGTGCACCTCAACGTGGTGGGCGACGGCGCCAAGGACGTCAAGCTCACCGCCAAGCAGCTGGAGCAGCAGCGCGCGGTGGTGAAGCAGACCAACCTGTTGTTCGGTGCGCACCATTACGACCACTACGACTTCCTGCTCACGCTGTCCGACCACACCGGCCACTTCGGGCTGGAGCACCACCAGTCCAGCGACGACCGCCTGCCGGCGGACTTCTTCACCAACGACGACATGCACACGCTGGCGGCCAGCCTGATGCCGCACGAATTCGTGCATTCGTGGAATGGCAAGTTCCGCCGCCCGGCCGACCTGTGGACGCCGAACTTCAACGTGAAGATGCAGGACGACCTGCTGTGGGTGTACGAGGGCCTCACCGACTACTGGTGCAGCGTGCTCACCGCGCGCTCCGGCCTGTGGACACCCGAGCAGTTCCGCGACACCATGGCGAACATCGACGCCTCGATGAGCGAACGCACCGGCCGCGCCTGGCGCTCGCTGCAGGACACCGCCGATGCCGCGCCGCTCACTTACTACGGCGGCGGCGGCTGGGCCAACTGGCGTCGCGGCACCGACTTCTATCCGGAAGGCCAGCTGCTGTGGCTGGACGTCGACACCAAGATCCGCGAGTTGTCCGGCGGCAAGCATTCGCTGGACGATTTCGCGCATGCCTTCTACGGCATGGAAAACGGCAGCTACGTCACCAAGACCTACACCTTCGACGACGTGGTGAACACGCTGAACCAGGTGCAGCCGTTCGACTGGGCGAAGTTCCTGCGCGCGCGGCTGGACTACACCGGCCCCGAACTCCCCGAGCACGGCATCGCCCGCGGTGGCTGGAAGCTGGTCTACACCGACAAGCCGAACGCCGAGATCAAGGCGATGGAGGGCATCCGCCATGGCGTCGACCTCGCCGCCTCGATCGGCCTGTCCGCCTCGAAGAGCGGCCAAATCTACGACGTGCAGTGGAACGGGCCCGCGTTCAAGGCCGGCCTGGTGCCCGGCCTCAGCATCGTGGCGGTGGACGGCAAGGACTATTCGCCCGACGCGCTGAAGGATGCGGTCACCACGGCCAAGACCGGCAGCGCGCCGATCGAGCTGCTGGTGAAGAACGTCGACGTGTACAGCACGGTGAAGATCGACTACCACGGCGGCCTGCGCTACCCGCACCTGGAACGCGCCGGCGGCAAGGACCTGCTGGGCGCGATCGCCACGCCGCGCAAGTAGTGTGATATCTCCTCCCCCTGCGGGCAGGGGGAGGTCGGGGGGGCAGGCCTTCGTGCGGCGGACCCCATCCCCCGCCCTCCCCTGCATGCAGGGAGGGCGCATAACGTCCTCGCGCATGACCTCTGGCAGGGGGAGCACGGTGCGCGGCCGGTCTAGCATCCAAGCCTTGCCCGCCGCCCATCTCGCCGCGCGGGCTGTTGCCCAAGGGCCTGTTTAATGTCTCCACATAGCCCGCGTTGCCTTGCTGTGGTCGCCAGGAGGTGGTGCGTGGCGCAGCGCCTGCCTGGCTGGCAGCTCAAGCCCCGCGCTGCCGCGTGGAGACCACAGCAAGGCAACCCGAAGGGCCGGGTCTGTTTGCCCGCATGCCCGCGTCATCACTCAGTCGTGGACGGACGTCCACTCCTTCGTTCTTCCTTGGCCTGCGTGCAAACAGTTCCCGGCGCGGGCCATGCGGGGACATTAAACAGGCTCTAAAGGAGAATCCATTGAAAGCCACACGCCTCGCCTCCGCCATCGTCGCCAGCGCCTTCGGCCTGGTCAGTCTCAACGCCCTTGCCGATGTGCCGCCGCCGCAGGACGTGGCCTACCCGGGCACGCTGCAGATCAGCGTGGACGCCACCGACCTCGCGCACCGCGTGTTCCGCGTGCACGAGGTGATGCCCGCGCAGCCCGGGCCGCTGACCCTGCTGTATCCGCAGTGGCTGCCCGGCAATCACTCGCCCAGCGGCCCGATCGACAAGTTCGCCGGGTTGGTGGTGAAGGCGAACGGCAAGGTGCTGCCGTGGACCCGCGACCCGCTCAACGTCTTCGCCTTCCACGTCGAGGTGCCACAGGGCGCCAGCAGCGTGGAGGTGGACTTCCAGTACCTGACCCCGCAGAACACCCGCCAGGGCCGCGTGGTGATGACGCCGGAAATGCTCAACCTGCAATGGAACGCGAACTCGGTGTATCCGGCCGGCTACTACAGCCGCCAGATCAAGACCGAAGCGAGCGTGAAATTCCCTGCCGGCTGGCAGTTCGGCAGTGCGCTGGAAGTGGCCTCGCGCGACGGTGACACCGTGCACTTCAAGCCCACCACCTACAACACCCTGGTGGACTCGCCGATCTATGCCGGCAAGTACTTCAAGCGCATCGACCTCGACCCCGGCGCGAAGACGCCGGTGCATATGGACATCGTGGCCGACGCGCCGAAGTACCTCGAGATCACCCCCGAGCAGATCAAGCCGTTCCGCGAACTGGTGCAGCAGATGTACAAGCTGTACGGCGCGCACCACTACGCCCACTACGACTTCCTCGTCTCGCTCAGCGACAAGATGAGCGGCAACGGCCTGGAGCACCACCAGTCCAGCGAGGACGGCACTTCGGCCGACTTCTTCACCGAGTGGAAGAAGAACGCGCTGGGCCGCGACCTGTTCTCGCACGAGTTCAACCATTCGTGGGACGGCAAGTACCGCCGCCCGGCCGACCTGTGGACGCCGAACTTCAACGTGCCGATGCAGGACTCGCTGCTGTGGGTGTACGAGGGCCAGACCCAGTTCTGGGGCCAGGTGATGGCCTCGCGCTCGGGCCTGTGGGATACCGAGCAGGCGCACGACATGTGGGCCTTCGTGGCCGCCACCTACGACAAGGGTCGCCCCGGCCTCGCCAGCTGGCGCAACGTGCAGGACACCACCAACGACCCGATCATCGCCCAGCGCGCGCCGTTGCCCTACCGCAACTACCAGAGCAGCGAGGACTACTACTCGGCCGGCCAGCTGATCTGGCTGGACGTGGACGGCAAGCTGCGTGAGCTGAGCCATGGCAAGAAGAGCATCGACGACTTCGCCAAGGACTTCTTCGGCATGGACAACGGCAGCTTCGTCACCAACACCTACGTCTTCGACGACGTGGTGAAGACGCTCAACGGCATCCAGCCCTACGACTGGGCGAAGTACCTGCGCGAACGCCTCGACGGCCACGGCCCGCTGACCGGCGGCTTCGAGTCGCACGGCTGGAAGCTGGTCTACACCGACAAGCCAAACGCCGCGTTGAAGGCGTTCGAGGCGCGCCGCCACTTCGCCGACCTCACCTACTCGCTGGGCGTGTCGGTGGGCAAGGGCGGCCAGATCGGCGACGTGCTGTGGGACGGCCCTGCCTTCAAGGCCGGCCTTGCCCCCAGCATGACCATCGTCGCCGTCAATGGCCACGACTACGATCCCGATGCGCTGAAGGACGCCGTCACCGCCGCCGCGAAGGACAAGAGCCAGCCCATCGAACTGCTGGTCAAGAACTTCGACGAGTACAAGACCATCCGCATCGACTACCACGACGGTCTGAAGTACCCCCACCTCGTCCGCGACACCGGCAAGCCCGACACGCTCAGCACGCTGTTCAAGGCACGCTGAGCCATGCCTCCGTCCCTCTCCCCCGGGAGAGGGATGGGGCGAGGGGCGGTTATTGCCGCGTGCCGCCATGCACGCCCGGTCTGTCCGGCCGGCATGGGCGATCAGCGCCATCTCCGCTATACTGCCTGCCCGCCGCGGACCGCAACGATCCGCGCGCGGCCTCGCAGCACCACGCGCCCGTAGCTCAGCCGGATAGAGTAGTGGCTTCCGAAGCCATTGGTCGGGGGTTCGAATCCCTCCGGGCGCGCCATTCCCTTCGTTGAGCACCGCAAGGTCGGGACTGCCGCTCGGCTGGCGCCCTTGCAGGCGCTTCCGCCTTGGTACGGCACGGGAGAGAATGGGCTCTCCATCGACGCCGTCGGCGCCACGCGCCGCGCGCTGTCCGATACCGACAGGGCCTGCAATGACCAAAGACCAGTTGAAGAAACTCGAGGCCGATCTCTGGCGCGCGGCCGACAGCCTGCGCGCCAACTCCGACCTCAAGGCCAGCGAGTACTCCACGCCCGTGCTCGGCCTGATCTTCCTGAAGTTCGCGGACAACAACTACCGCAAGCACGAGGACGCGATCCTCGCCGAGTACAGCAAGCACAAGGGCAAGCGCAGCGAGCGCAAGCTGGCCGACATCGCGGTGGAACGCTGCGGCTTCTACCTGCCCGAGCACGCCCGCTACGACTACCTGCTCCACCTGCCCGACAGCGAGGACATCGCCAAGGCGATCAAGGAGGCGATGCAGGCGATCGAGATCTACAAGCCCGAGCTGCAGGCGTGCTGCCGCAGGACGAGTACTTCCGCTTCAGCCGCTCCGAGCAGAACCGCGGCATCCCGCGCCAGCTGTTGAAGAACTTCGCCGACATCCCGGCCGACGCCGACGGCGACCTGTTCGGCCAGATCTACGAGTACTTTCTCGGCGAATTCGCCATGTCCGAAGGGCAGGGCGGCGGCGAGTTCTTCACCCCGCGCTCGGTGGTGCAGCTGATGGTGGGCATCCTGCAGCCGCACGGCGGCACCATCTACGACCCGGCCTGCGGCTCCGGCGGCATGTTCGTGCAGTCGGCGCACTTCATCGAGCAGCACCGGCGCGACCAGGCCGAGGGCGGCTCGGACATCTACGTCTACGGCCAGGAGAAAACGCTCGAAACCGTCAAGCTGGCCAAGATGAACCTGGCGGTCAACGGCCTGCGCGGCGAGATCATGCAGGCCAACACCTATTACGAAGATCCGCACCACAGCTTCGGTGCGTTCGACTACGTGATGGCCAATCCGCCGTTCAACGTGGACGACGTGTCGCTGGGCAGCGTGGAGAGCGATCGCCGCTTCAACACCTACGGCATCCCACGCAACAAGACCAAGGTGAAAAAGGCGGACGAGGGCAAGCAGACCGTGCCCAACGCCAACTACCTGTGGATCAACCTGTTCGCCACCTCGCTCAAACCCAACGGACGCGCCGCGCTGGTGATGGCCAACTCGGCCAGCGACGCGCGCCACTCCGAGGCGGACATCCGCCGGGCGCTGATCGAGGCCAACCTCATCTACGGCATGCTCACCCTGCCGTCCAACATGTTCTACACCGTCACCCTGCCGGCCACGCTGTGGTTCTTCGACAAGGCCAAGCCGGACGAGCGCATCCTGTTCATCGACGCGCGCAACGTGTTCACGCAGATCGACCGCGCCCACCGCGAGTTCAGCGACGAGCAGGTGCGCAACCTGTCGCTGATCAGCCAGCTGCGCCTGGGCGACCGCCACGAATTCATCGACACTGTGGACGACTACTTCGCCGCCGGCTTCGCCGCGCTGGCCGAAAGCCACACCCACATCGCCCCGCTGGCCGAGCAGCTGCTGGCGGTGCTGGACGACACCGAGGGCCGGATGGCTGTGTCGACCATGCAGGAGGAATGGGCAGCCTTGAAGCCGCTGCAGAAGCGCTTCGCCACCTACCAGACCAAGGCCGATCCCAATGCCTCGATCGCCGTCAGCAACCGCGCCCAGCATGCGCTGCGCGAACACTGCGACCCGTTCTTCGAGGCGCTGCATGCCGACCTCAAGCGGCTCGACCGCCTCGTGCGCCAGCACGAGAAGCGCCTCACCGAGGCGGCGCCGGCCGAGGGCAAGCGCGGCGGTATCGACCGCGACACCAAGGCGCTGAAGGCGGCGCTGGAAGCCCTGCACGGCGAAGTGCGTCGCGCGGAGTATTGGTTCGGCCACGTGCGCTGGCTGCAGGAGCGCTTCCCCGAGGCCTCCTACGAGGACGTCACCGGGCTGTGCAAGCTGGCCACGCTGGCCGAGGTGAAGGAGCAGGACTGGTCGCTCAATCCCGGGCGTTACGTAGGCGTGGTGATCGAGGAGGATGGGAAGACGGAGGAGGAGTTTGTGGCCGAGTTGCTGGCGATGAACGATGAGCTGGCAAATCTCAACGCTTTCGCCCGAGACCTGGAGGCTGTTATCCAGTCCAACGCTTTGCAGATTGCAGGCGAATCGTGAGCGTGTGGCCGAAGGTCAAATTGAAGGACCTGTGCGAGCGCGTGACTGTGGGTTACGTCGGTCCGATGGCACAGCAGTATGTGCCGTCCGGCGTACCGTTCCTTCGCTCCCTCAACATCAGGCCGTATCGCATCAGCCTCGACAAGCTGATGTTCATCGATGAGGCTTTCCACCATAAGATCAGGAAGTCAGCGTTGCAGCCGGGCGATGTCGCCATCGTGCGAACCGGCTACCCAGGCGTCGCATGCGTGATCCCTGAGTCGCTACCGCGCTCGAATTGCAGCGATCTTGTGATCGTTCGACCCAGCAAGGAGCTCAATCCACACTTCCTCTGCGCCATTTTCAATTCGACGTTCGGTCGAGATGTGGTTGCCGGCAATCTCGTGGGCGCCGCCCAGCAGCACTTCAACATCACGGTCGCGAAGGAGCTGGTTCTCAGCGTTCCGGGGAAGGCGGAGCAAGACAAGATCGCGGCAGTGCTCGTTACCTATGACGACCTGATCGAGAACAACCGGCGGCGGATCGCCCTGCTGGAGCGGATGGCCGAGCAGCTCTACCGCGAATGGTTCGTCCGCTTCCGCTTTCCCGGGTACCAGCAGGCCAAGTTCGAGAAAGGCGTGCCTCGCGACTGGACGAAAGCGCAATTTAGCGACCTGTGCACCTTGCAACGTGGATTCGATCTGCCAGATGCGCAGATTGTTGATGGCAGCTATCCGGTGGTGGCGTCGACGTCCGTCAAGGCCTTCCATCACGCATTCAAGGTAGAGCCGCCAGTGATCACCACGGGTCGATCCGGCAGCCTGGGTGTCGTGTTGTGGACAAGCGAAAGGGCGTGGCCACTGAATACGGCGTTGTACGTAAAAGACTTCCGCGGAAATTCGCCGCACTTTGTTTTCCACACCTTGCGTACGATGCGTCTGGAAAACTTCAATTCCGGTGCAGGTGTGCCTTCACTCAACCGGAACCATCTGAAGAGCTTGCCGATTTCGCTTCCTCCGAAACCTCTACAAGATGCTTTTGCCAATCAGGTTGGGCCGATGCAGTCACTCAAGGAAAAGCTTGAGCGTGCTTGTGTCGAACTGGCCAAAACCCGCGATCTGCTCCTCCCCCGCCTGATCTCCGGCAAACTGCGCGTGGACGACCTCGACATCCAGTTTCCGCCCAGCATGCAGGCCGAGCGCGCATGAAGTTCGAAACCTTCAAGGCCGGGCGTTGGGTCGCCCGCTACCAGTACAAGAGCTTCGAGCCGGTGCCGGTGGACCACGACTGGAGCTGGGAGAACGCCGGCATCAACACGCTGCTGGAGTCGGCCAACCGGGCGCTGGGCGAGTTGAATGCGTTCTCGCTGATCGTGCCGGACATCGACCTGTTCATCACCATGCACGTGGTGAAGGAGGCGCAGACCTCCAGCCGCATCGAGGGTACCCAGACCGGCATCGGCGAGGCGGTGCTGAGCGAGGAGCTGGTGAAGCCGGAAAAGCGCGACGACTGGCGCGAGGTGCACAACTACATCGAGGCGGTGAACGACGCGATCGCATCGCTGGAGCGCCTGCCGCTGTCCAACCGCCTGCTGCGGCAGGCGCACGCGCGGCTGATGCGCGGGGTGCGCGGCGAGCACAAGCAGCCGGGCGAGTTCCGCAGCAGCCAGAACTGGATCGGCGGCTCCAGCCTGGCCGACGCCGCGTTCGTGCCGCCGCACCCGGACGGCGTGCCCGCGCTGATGGGCGACCTGGAGAGCCTCTGGCACAACGAGCAGATCACCGTGCCGCACCTGGTGCGCATCGCGATTAGCCACTACCAGTTCGAAACCATCCACCCGTTCTGCGACGGCAACGGCCGCATCGGCCGCCTGCTGATTCCGCTGTACCTGATCAGCCACGGTCTGCTGGCCAAGCCATCGCTGTACCTGTCGGACTTTTTCGAGCGCAACCGCGCCAGCTACTACGACGCGCTGACCCGGGTGCGCGTGTCCAACGACCTGATCCACTGGGTGCGCTTCTTCCTGCGCGGCGTGGCCGAGACGGCGACCAAGGGACGGCAGGTGTTCCAGCAGATCCTGGCGCTGCGCACCGAGGTGGAAGGGCATCTGCTGGGGCTGGGCAAGCGCGCGCCCAACGCCCGCCTGCTGCTGAACCTGTTGTATCGCCAGCCGGTGGTGTCGGCCGGCGACGTGGAGAAGGCGCTGGGTGTGAGCACGCCGACGGCCAACAAGCTCATCGCCGAGTTCGAGCGGCTGGGCGTGCTGGTGGAGGTGACCGGCCAGGCGCGCGGCCGGGTGTACGAGTTCCAGCGTTACCTAAGCCTGTTTTTAAGTTAACGTAATTGCGTTTCCCTTAACTAACGCGAGGCGTAAGGAAAGCCACCGCATGCCCAACCTGATCACCGAGGACCAGATCGAGCGGGCATTGCTGGCGCGGCTGCCGGCGCTGGGGCACTGGACGACGCTGAACGCCTACACGGCGGATCCGGCCGACCTGAACGACGGCAGCGGGCGAAGCGACAAGCGCGAGGTGATCCTGCGCGACCGGGTGGGCGCCAGCACCCGCCGGCTGAACCCGACGCTGCCGGAGGCGGTGATCGACGAGGCGCTGGAGCGCCTGTGCGACCCGCGCCGGGCGATGACCGCGGTGATGGCGAACAAGGAAGTGCACGACCTGCTGCGCAACGGCATGGCGGTGGAATACGACGACGCGCAGGGGCGCCGACAGCACGAGCGCCTGCGCCTGATCGACTTCACCGACATGGCGGGCAACGACTTCCTCGCCGTGTCGCAGCTGTGGATCCAGGGCGAGCGCGGCTACCGCCGGCCGGACGTTCTGCTGTATGTCAACGGCCTGCCGCTGGTGTTCATCGAGTTGAAGAACTCCAACGTGGGCTTGAAGAACGCCTACAGCGAGAACCTCGTCACCTACCGCGCCGAGATCCCGCAGCTGTTCCTGTGCAACGCGTTCTGCGTGCTGAGCAACGCGCTGGAGACGCGGCTGGGCAGCATGACCGCCGAGTGGGAGCACTTCTTCACCTGGCTGCGGCCGGACGACGAGAAGGAAAAGATCGACCGCGAGGCGATCCGCGAGCACGGCACCAGCCTGGAGCGGCTGATCGACGGCCTGTTTGTGCCGGCGCGCCTGCTGGACTACGTCGAGAACTTCGTCCTGTTCTATCGGCAGACGCAGAAGGTGATCGCGCAGAACCACCAGTTCATCGGCGTGAACCGGGCGCTGGAGCGCTTCGAGCGGCGTGGCGAGCTGGAGGGTAAGCTGGGCGTGTTCTGGCACACCCAGGGCTCGGGCAAGAGCTTCTCGATGATCTTCTACGTGCGGAAGATCTTCCGCCGCGTGCCGGGCAACTTCACCTTCGTGGTGGTGACCGACCGCGAGGACCTGGACGGCCAGATCTACCGCAACTTCCTCGCCACCGAGACGGTGAGTGAGGCCGAATCCGCCCAGCCGGCCAACAGCGCCGAGCTGCGCAAGTTCCTCGGCCAGAACAAGCGGCTGGTGTTCACGCTGATCCAGAAATTCCGCTACGCGAAGGGCGCGGCCTATCCGCTGCTGTCCGACCGCGACGACATCGTGGTGATCGTGGACGAGGCGCACCGCACGCAGTACGCCAACCTGGCCGAGAACATGCGCGCCGGCCTGCCCAGCGCCAACTATCTCGCCTTCACCGGAACGCCGCTGCTGGGCCGCGAGCGCAAGACGGCCACCTGGTTCGGCGGCTACGTGTCCGAGTACAACTTCCAGCAGTCGATGGATGACGGCGCCACGGTGCCGTTGTTCTATGTGAAGCGGGTGCCGGAGGTGCTGATCCAGAACGAGGATCTGAGCGAGGAGTTCTACGAGATCCTGGAGGAAGAAAACCTCGACGAGGCGCAGCAGGAAAAGCTGGAGAAGCGCTTCTCCACCGAGATGGAGGTGATCAAGCGTGACGACCGCCTGGATGCGATCGCCCGCGACATCGTGGCCCACTTCCCGGCGCGCGGTTACCTCGGCAAGGGCATGGTGATCTCGGTCGACAAGTTCACCGCGGTGCGCATGTACGACAAGGTGCAGCAGCTGTGGAAGGCCGAGATCAAGGCGTTGATCGGCCAGGTCGCGGCGACCACCGACGAGCTGGACAAGGCGCGCAAGAAGAAGCGCCTGGAGTACATGCGCGCGGTCGAGATGGCGGTGATCGTCAGCGAGGAGGCGGGCGAGGAGAAGAAATTCGCCGAGCAGAAGCTGGACATCAAGCCGCATCGGGAGCGCATGAACCGGCTCGATGCGCATGGCCACGACGTGGAATACAACTTCAAGGATCCCGCCGACCCGCTGCAGCTGGTGTTCGTCTGCGCGATGTGGCTGACCGGCTTCGATGCGCCCACGGTGTCCACGCTGTACCTGGACAAGCCGATGAAGGACCACACGCTGATGCAGACCATCGCGCGCGCCAACCGCGTGACGAGCTGGGCCATCGGCGGCGTGCCCAAGCGCAACGGCGAGATCGTCGATTACTACAACGTGTTCCGCAACATGAAGCGTGCTCTGCGCGACTACGCCCAGGGTGACGATGACGAGACGCCACCGGTGCAGGACAAGGCGCGCCTGTTCGAGTTGCTGGACGATGCGGTCGTGCAGGCGACGGCGTTCTGTACCGAGCGCGGCGTGGATATCGGCGCGGTGCTCGGTTCGGGCGAGGTGTTCGACAAGCTGGGCCAGTTCAAGCGCTTCGCCGACACGCTGCTTGGCAGCGACGACTGGCGCCGCTCCTTTAACGTCTACGAGAACAGCCTCAGCGCGCTCTACGAAGCGTGCAAGCCCGAAGTGCTCGGACGCCCGGTGACGCGCCGGGTGGCGGCATTCCAGTACCTGCGCGGGGTGATCGACAGCCTGGTCGGCGAAGCGGACATCGACGCGGTAAGCCGCCGCATCGGCGAGCTGCTGGATCAGAGCGTGGTGGTGAGCCGGCAGTCGGGCAGCTGGCAGGCCGAGCCGGGCAGTCCGGTGTACCAGATCGTGCAGAAGGGCAAGGTCTGGGATCTCAGCAAGATCGACATCGACAAGCTGCGCGAGGAATACGCCGCCACCGAATACAAGAACATCGAGATCGCCGACCTGCGCGCCTTCATCAGCCAGAAGCTGGCGCAGATGATGAAGGCCAATGCGACGCGGACGGATTTCGCCCACCGCTTCCAGGCCATCATCGACCGCTACAACGCCGGCGGCTCGTCCAACGAGCAGTATTTCGAGGAGCTGCTTCGCTTTACCCGCGAACTGAAGGTCGAGGCGCGCCGCAATGTCGAGGAAGGCCTCTCCGAAGACGAGCTGGAACTGTTCGACCTGCTGCGCAAGGACGATCTGACCAAGGACGAGACACAGAGGGTAAAGCTGGCCGCCCGCCGCCTGCTCCATCGGCTGCTGGACGAGAGCCCGAAGGTGCTGGTGCAGGACTGGTTCAAGGATCGCCAGACCCGGCTGGCCGTGCGCAGCGCCGTCGTCACCGTGCTGGACGCCGACCTGCCCGAGAGCTATGACCGCAACGTATTCAACCAGACGTGTGATCGCGTGATGGACGTGATGCTGGGTTACGCCAGCCGCGGCGAGAAGTGGGTGGCGTGATTCGGCCTGTGCGGTGACGGATTTGCGTCGGCTGCGGGGCTTTTGATCCTCGAGGGCATTCGTCGAGGCTGTGCGTCATGGGGCCGGCCTGGCGCAGTCACCGGCTACGTGATTGCCAGGCCAAGGGGATCCTTCCCGTGACCTGTTGGACAGGCCCGGGTCCACGGCGGATGGCTGGTTGTTCGTTTGCTCCGCAACGCGCAGCTGGCAGGTTCTCGCGATAACTTTTGTCGTCTCGTCCTGCGCGCATCGCTCCGTCCCACCCGTTTGTGGCTGCTTTGTCCCCACTCCGCGGACCTCATGAGCGGCGGGCGTCGCCATGCATTCCACGCACCGGGCACGCTCCGCGAGCGCTGGCGTAAGATGCCGGATACAGGGGGCGGTCGCCAAAAGCCCGCCCAGGGGACGAAAAGGGGATACGGGTCCGGAGCGCCCCGGGTAATCGCGCCGCCGGTCGAGGGCGCAGGGGCGTGCTAACGGCTGTCGGGGCGATCCGGGTGGAACAGGGCGAACGGGTAGTGGAGCGTGCGGACTCGAGTCGGGACGCGGCCAGCCGCGCGACCGCACTGGGCGAGCTGCAGTCGCGTTTCTACCAGAGCGTTGCCGAAACCCTCGTTCGCCTGCGTACCCCGCAAGGTCAGGATGACCGCCTCGCGCTGGCCGAAGTCGTGTCGACCTTCGCCACCACCCTGCAATTGCCGTTGGCCTGGGTCGGCTGGCGTCCGCCGGGCGCCGGGGACATCGCCGTGCTGGCCGCGGCCGGATCGGCGACGGATCGCGTGGAGCGCGCGCTGGCTGGCGCATTCGCGCCGGGCCACGCACCGGACGACCCGTTCGATCTGTCGCAGCCGATCGGGCAGCCGCGCGTGGTGCGTGGCGCCGCGGAAGCCGCTGCCGAGGGCGATTCCGCGGCGGCGTGGTACCAGGGTCTGTTGCCCGGTGTGTCGGTGGTCATGGCCACCCGCGATGGCGGACACCTGGTGCTGACCGCCTGCACCGGCGATGCGCCGGAGGCATTGCTCGAAGACATCGCCGCGTGGCTGCCGCGACTCGCCGACGAGCTGGCGCGGTTCTGGGACCACCGGGCCGTGGCCAAGCGTGAGCGACGTATCCGCCGCTACCGTGATGCCCAGCGCACGATTCAGCGCGCGCTGCTCGAACAGCCGGACCCGGACGCGGTGTATCGCACCCTGGCCCAGTCGCTGGTGGGGATCGCCGGCGCCGCAGCGGTGGATGTGCATGTGGTCGACGGCGATGACCGGGCGCTCCGCCGCGTGGCCCTGGTCGGTCCGATCGCCGAGGAGCTCGCCGAGTTGGCCCCGGCCCTGCCGCCCGATGGCGTCAGGGTGCCCCTGCCGATCCTCGCGTTGCGCGAGCGCAGGCCGCAGATCCGCATCCGTCCGTCCCAGCGCGACGACATGTCTCCGGTCTGGCGGCAGGGCGTGCTTTCCAGCATGGGCGCCTGCGGCTGTTGGCCGATCGTCCTGTCCGATCCGGGTCCCGGGTCCGCGGCGAAGTCGTTTGGCGTGTTCAGCTTGATCACCATCGAGCAGGACGCATTCGACGAGGAGATGTGCCACCTGCTCGACGAACTGGCCGAAGTGGCCGGGCTCGCGTTGCACCAGCATGAGCGTCGTCGCGCGCAGATGGAGGAGCAGCAGCGGCAGACCTACCTGGCCATGCATGACGCGTTGACCGGGCTGCCGAACCGCCGCGCGCTGGACGTGCACCTGGAGTCCGCCCTCGAGCGTGCCGAGCGCAGCGGGCGGCTGGTCGCCGCGGGCATGCTCGACCTGGACGATCTCAAGCCGATCAACGACCGCTTCGGCCATGCCACCGGCGACCTGCTGCTGGTGGAGGTGGCGCGCCGGTTGCGCGGTGCATTGCGGCCGGACGACTACGTCGCCCGGTTGGGCGGCGACGAATTCGTGATCGTCTGCGAGGGCCTGCGCAGCGCCACCGAGATCGAACCCCTGCTCGATCGCCTCTGGGTGGCCCTGCACGAACCCGTGCGGGTCGAAGGAGCGGTATTCGAATTGGCCGCCAGCCTGGGCATCGCGTTGTTCCCGGATCACGCCACGGCCGACAGCCAGCAACTGCTGCGCCGCGCCGACCAGGCGATGTATCAGGTAAAGGCGCGCAAGCGGCAGCGCGACCGCTGGTGGTCGACGCCGGCGGCGGCTGGCGCCGGGCCTGCGGAATCGCACGAATTCGAGGGGCGCGCCCAGTCGCCGTACGGAAATCAGGCCGAGACGCTGCTCGAATCGTGGTCGCCGCTGGCCGAACCGCTGGTGCCCGAGCTGGTCGAGGCCTTCATGGGCGAATTGAGTGCACACGAAGGCATCGCGCGGCTGTTCACGGTGTTGCCACACGGCGACCGCATGCTGCTGGCCGGGCGCTTCACCGAGCATGTGCGGTTGCTGATCCGGCCCGGACTGGACATCGAGTCGCATCGGCTGCAGGCGGCCCGCGCGGGCCGCTTCCACGCATCCGCCGGACTGGAAGAAGTGTGGCTGCTGGAGAGCTTGGAACGGCTGCGCGACCTGATCGCGCAACACCTGGGTGGCCTGCCGGTTGCCGACCGTCGTCCGCTAGGCATCGTGCTGCAGCGGCTGGGCCTGGAGAGCCAGTGGCAACTGGAAAGCATGCGCGAATTGCAGCGCGAGCGGGTTGCGCTGCTGGCGCGGCTGAATGCGCTGGCCTGGTCGGCCGACGGCTACCTGGAGCTGATCCAGGGCATGGTCGACGCGTTGGTCGAGCATAGCGAGATCATCTCCTGCGCGGTCGGGCGCCCCGATAGTTCCGGACAGCTGACCTACGAGGCGGTCGGCGGCGAGGCGTTTGCGCAGTACCTGAGGCAGCTGGCGCGTGGCGAGGCGGCGCCGATCCGGGTCAACGCGGACAGCCCGGAAGGCGGTGGACCCAGCGGGCGCGCGTGGCGCACCGGCCTGATCCAGCGCTGTCGGCACTACGGCACCGATCCGGCGATGGCGAGCTGGCGCGACCCGGCACTGTCGATCGGCATTGTCTCCAGCGCGGCGCTGCCGCTGTGTCCTGCGCCACCGGCCACGTCGGCGGTACTCACCCTCTACAGCGGCTATGCCGGAGGCTTCCAGAGCGAGGATCAGCAAGCGTTCGTCGACCAGCTGAAAACCCTCCTCGACCTGGCCCTCGCGCGCCTCGCGCCACCACGGCCTGGCACCGAACTGCTGCCGTTCTTCGTGCGTGAGCGCTGGCGGGCTTCGATCGCCTCCGACGCCTTGCAGGTGCATTACCAGCCGGTCGTGCGCCTGGGTGACGGCAGGGTCGCCGAATTGGAGGCGCTGGCGCGCCTGCGGGACCCGGACGATACACTGTTGCCGCCGGCGCGCTTCCTGCCTGCGCTCGGCGACGACGACCTGCTGGCGCTGTTCAGGCAGGTGCTGTCGCAGGCGACGCGCCAGCGCGACGTGCTGTTCCGGCAGGGGCATGTGGTCGACGTGTCGGTCAATACGCCAGCCGCGGCGCTGGAGGACCCGCGCTACGCCGAGGCGGCGGCCGCGGCGATCACCGAAGGACATTGCCCGGTTGGCGCGCTGCTGCTGGAAATCCTCGAGTCGCCGATGGGTGGCGAACACAGTGTGGCGTCTGGCATGGCCGGCATGCAGTCGCTCAAGGCGTTGGGCATACGTCTTGTGGAAGACGACCTCGGCGCCGGCTACAGCTCACTGATCCGCCTGCGCTACTGGCCGTTCGACCGGGTCAAGATTGACCAGGGAATCCTGCGGCAGGTGGCGGACGACCCGCTGCGCACGCTGCGCTTCGTTCGCCAGCTGATCCGCCTCGGCCACGACCTCGGGCTCGAGGTGGTGGTCGAGGGCCTGGAGACGCCTGGGCTGATCGAGGCTGCCCGGTGGCTGGGGGCAGACATGGGGCAGGGCTACGCACTGGCACAACCCATGCCGCCCGACGATCTGACGGGCTGGCTGGGCGCCTTCCGCTGGGAATGTGACGCTGCCCGCCCGGCCACCGCACTGGGTGCCTTGGCCAGTGCCCTGCTGTGGGAAGAGCAATTGCTGGTACTGCCGTCGGGGCCCGAGTTCTGGCGGCATCACGCCGAGAATGGCTGTGCGACCGGTCGATATCTCGACGCCGCGCTGCCGGGACGCCCCGGTCTGCAGTTGGCGCACGCCGCCCACGCGATGATGCACGCTGCTGCCCTGGCCGGGCCGCACGATGCGCTGTATCACGAGCAGCGCGCGCGCTTCCTGGACCTGCTGATCGAGCAGGTCCGGCTGGAGGAACAGCCGCGCAACGGCGCTACCTGAGAGGATTCGCCCAGGATCTCGCCGATCGTCGGCAGGCGACACCGGAGCGTGACCGCTCGCTTCATTTTGGGTTTGTCACTTCGAACGCCTGTTGCGCCACCGGCTTGCCGTCCAGCGAGATCTGCACGCTGTACCTGCCCGCCGGCCAGCGGTTGGGGTTCCGCACCTCGAAGGTGGTGACGGCGGGACCGTCGGTGGAGACCGCTTGGCTCAGTTCGTTGACCAGCACGCCCTGGCCTTCCAGGTAGCGCCAGCGCGCCTCGAGCAAGGCATTGGCGGTGCGTCCGGTGGTGGCGACGCTGGCGTAGATCACCGGCGTGTCGTCGGCGAAGCGGCTGGCGGGCGTGGTCACCGCGTAGCCGGCATCGATCGCGCTGCCCAGTGTGACCGTGGCGACGCGGAAGGAATCGTCGCTCGCGGCGGCCTTGCCCGTGCGCGCGGCCGAGGCGGGTGCCGTTACTGCTGCGGCGGGCGCGGCATGGCCGGAGCCAGCCGCCTTGCTGCTGTGGGCCGCGGCGGGGCCCGTCCTGGACGGGGTGGCGACCGGTTCGACCGGCGTGCTGTCGTGGTGGTGGCAGGCGGAAAGCCACGCGATGGTGCAGCACAGGACGAGCGGTGGGGCGAGGCGGTGCATGGCGGTGTCCCCGTGGTCGCGGCATCACGCCGGGCGAGAGGCCGTTGCAGGCGAGTGCCCCGAGGCTAGCGCCTGCGTTCTGAAGCGCCGGTTACTGCCGGGCGCCGCGCGGGTTGCCGGGAGTGTCGCCCGGTACGCTGCTGCGGAACGGATTGATGTCCAGGCCGCCGCGACGCGTATAGCGCGCATACACGCTGAGCCGTTCAGGCATGCAACGTGCCATCACGTCCATGTAGATGCGCTCCACGCACTGCTCGTGGAACTCGTTGTGGGCGCGGAAGGAGACGAGATAGCGCAGCAGGCCCGCGCGGTCGATCGGCGCGCCGCGGTAGGCGATCTGCACGCTGCCCCAGTCGGGCTGGCCGGTGACCGGGCAGTTCGAGCGCAGCAGGTCGGAGACCAGGGTTTCCTCGACCACCGCGGCGCGGGTGTCCGCGTGCAGGTAGTCCGCCTTGGGCGGGCCGTAGTCGTCGATGGTCACGGGCAGGGCGTCGATGGACTCGCCTTCGAGATCGGCGAAGGCATGCGCGGTGCAGCGCGCGGGGTGCAGGACCACCCCCACCACGTCGCCTGCGGCGGCGCTGAGGTCCTGCTGCAGCAGGGCGCGCAGCGCCGCCGCATTCGCCAGTGGCTCCTGCGCGAAGCCGTTGAGGTAGAGCTTGAACGACTTCGACTCGATGATGTTCGGCGTGGCCGCCGGCACGCGGAACTCGGCTACCGCCACCTGCGGCTTGCCTTGCATGTCCAGCCACGACAGTTCGTAGGCGTTCCAGATGTCGGTGCCGTGGAACGGCAACGGCGTGCCCACGCCGATCTCGGCGCGCTTTGTCGCGCGGGGAATCGGGAACAGCAGCGTGCGGTCGTAGCGGTCGGCGTAGGCGGTGGACTTGCCGAGCGGGGAATGGTCGGGCGTGCTCATGCGCACATTCTAGGCGGTGCGGACCGTCGCACGACCAACACCCCTGGGTCGGGAATCCTCCCGACAGGGCTTGGGGCGGGCCGGGGCCGACCCCGGTCTGTGCCCGGCTTCTGTACTACGGCCGGGCCGTCGACGGTGACTTCTGGCCTATCCGCCCGCACGCGCCGGTTTCCATAATGGACGGGCCTCCCCACGCGAAGACTTCGATGAAGAACCCGATCCCGGCCCGCCGCGCGGCGGCCGCCCTGGTCACGCTGTTTGCCGCCGTGGCCGCTGCCCTGTGCGTGCCGGCCTTCGCCCAGGACAAGAGCTCCCCCTTCGATCCGCAGGCGCTGTTCGCGCCGCTGTCCCTGCCGCAGCCCGCCAACGCGTTCCGCGACGGCGCCGGCAAGCCCGGCCCGGCGTTCTGGCAGAACCGCGCCGACTACGACATCAAGGCGCGCATCGATCCGGCCACGCACAGCCTCGCCGGCGAGGAGACGATCACCTACACCAACCACAGTCCCGACGCGCTGGACGAGCTGTGGCTGCAACTGGACCAGAACATCTACAAGAGCGATTCGCGCGGCGCGCTCACCTCGCCGTGGCCGAGCAAGCCCGGCCAGTCCACCGACGGCTACCGGCTCGACGCGGTGGAAGTGGACGGCAAGCCGGTGCACTACCTGGTGGACGACACCCGCCTGCGGGTGGATCTGCCGACGGCGCTGAAGGCCAAGGGCGGCCAGCTCAAGCTGCACATCCGCTACCACTACACCGTGCCAGGCACCTGGGGCGGCCGTACCGCGGTGACGCCGACGAAGAACGGCGACATCTACGAGATCGCGCAGTGGTTCCCGCGCATGGCGGTGTATGACGACATCCGCGGCTGGGACACGCTGCCCTACCTCGGCCAGGAGTTCTACCTCGAATACGGCACCATCGACTACGCGGTGACGGTGCCGTGGAACTGGATCGTGGAAGGCTCCGGCCAGCTGATGAACCCCGGGCAGGTGCTGACCGCCACCGAGCGCGCGCGCCTCGCCGAGGCCGCGAAGAGCGACTCTACCGTGTACATCCGCAAGCCGGAGGAGGTGAACGACCCGGCCTCCCGGCCGACGCGCAGCGGCACGCTCACCTGGCGCTTTCGCATGGAGCACACCCGCGACGTGGCCTTCGCCGCATCGCCCGCCTTTGTGTGGGACGCCGCGCGCATCAATCTGCCCGACGGCAAGCACGCGATGGCGATGTCGATCTACCCGGTGGAGGGCGTGGGCGCCGACAAGTGGAACCGTTCCACCGAATACGTGAAGGGCGCCATTGAGCACTTCTCCTCGAAGTGGTACCCGTACCCGTGGCCGGTGGCGGTGAACCTCGGCGGCCACGGCGCCGGCATGGAATACCCCGGCATCGTGTTCGACGGCTACACCGACAGCGGCAAGCCGCTGTTCTGGATCACCGCGCACGAGATCGGCCATACCTGGTTCCCGATGATCGTGGGCTCGAACGAGCGCCGCCACGCCTTCATGGACGAGGGTTTCAACACCTTCATCGACGTGTACTTCTCCGACGCGTTCGAGGGGGGGAGGTTCGGCCCCAAGCGCGACAGCGAATACGCGCCCAAGGGCGGCAAACCGGTGGACGAGATCCTGCCGCTGCTGGCCGATCCGGATGCGCCCACGCTGATGGCGCACGCCGACTCGGTCAGCGAGAAGTACCGGCACTCGCTCTCCTACTTCAAGGGCGCGCTGGGCCTGGTCTTGCTGCGCGAGCAGATCCTCGGTCCGGATCGTTTCGATCCCGCCTTCCGTGCCTACATCCGCACCTGGGCCTACCACCATCCCACGCCTTCGGATTTCTTCCGCTTCATGGACAGCGCCGCGGGCGAGGATATGTCGTGGTGGTGGCGCGGCTGGTACATGCACAACTGGCAGCTCGATATGGGTATCGCGGGGGCCGGCTATGTGGACAAGGACCCGGCCAAGGGCGTAGTCGTGAATCTCGTCAGCAAGCAGAAGCTGGTGATGCCCGCCACGCTGCGGGTGGACTACGCCGACGGCACGCACCGCGATATCCGCGTGCCGGTGGAAGCGTGGCGCTTCAGCGCCACGCCCAAGGTCACGCTGGATACCAACAAGCCCATCGCGAAGCTGGAGCTTGATCCCGACCACAAGCTGCCCGACGCGGACCGCTCCAACAACAGCTACGCCATGCATTGAAATCCGGCACTCCGGAAATACAGGGGCCCACCCCGTGCGCGAAAGCTTCTGGCTTCGATCAAGCGCCAGGGCCATCGCGCACAGGGCGCGCTCCTGCCACGGGGTTCAGCGATTCACGTGCGCCATGCTCGCCGTCGCGTAGCGCGCGCCGGCCACCGCCTCGGGCGGAAACACAGCGTCGATTGCGGTGAGGTCGTCGCCCGACAGTGCCACGTCCAGCGCGCCCAGGTTCTCGTCCAGCCGCGAACGCCGCTTGGTACCCGGGATCGCCAGCACGTCCTCGCCCTGCGCCAGCACCCAGGCCAGCGCCAGCTGCGCGGGCGAGCAGCCCTTGTCGGCGGCGAGCGCCTTCACCTTGTCCACCAGCGCCAGGTTGCGCGCGAAATTCTCGCCCTGGAAGCGGGGGCTGGAACGGCGGTAGTCGCCGGCCTCGAAATCGTCCGGCGAACGGATCGCGCCGGTGAGGAAGCCGCGGCCCAGCGGCGAGTAGGCGACGAAGGCAATACCCAGCCGGCGGCAGGCGTCGAGCACGCCGTTTTCCTCGGGATCGCGCGTCCATAGCGAGTACTCGCTTTGCAGCGCGGCGATGGGATGCACCTTGCTGGCGCGTTCCAGCGTGGCGGCGGAGGCTTCGGACAGGCCGAGGTGGCGCACCTTGCCCTCGCGCACCAGCTCGGCCATCGCTCCCACGGTCTCCTCGATCGGCACGCTGGGATCCACGCGGTGCTGGTAATACAGGTCGATGGTCTCGATGCCGAGCCGCTTCAGGCTGCCCTCGCAGGCGGCGCGCACGTAGTCCGGGCGGCCGTTGACGCCGCGCGCCTGCGGATTGCCCGGGTCGCGCACGATGCCGAACTTGGTGGCGACGAAGGCCTGCTCGCGGCGCCCCTGGATTGCCTTGCCCACCAGTTCCTCGTTGAGGTGGGGGCCGTACATGTCGGCGGTGTCGAGCAGGCTGAGGCCGCGGTCCAGCGCGTGGTGGATGGTGGCGATGGATTCGGCGTCGTCGCGATGGCCGTAGAAATCGCTCATGCCCATGCAGCCGAGGCCGAGGGCGGAAACCTTGGGACCGTTCTTGCCGAGCGTGCGGGTTTGCATGCGGGTGTGCTCCGTGGGGTGGCTGTCGCTGAAGGTGGCACCATGCTGCGCCGTGGTCGTTGTGGGATAAATACCTAATAATCGCCATCACCATTCCATTGCCAACAACAATCATGGATCGCCTGGACACCATGCGGCTGTACGCGCGGATCGTCGAACTGGGCAGCTTCACCGCCGCCGCCAACGACCTCGACCTGCCGCGTGCCACCGTCACGAACGCCATCAAGCGGCTGGAGGCGCGGCTGGGCGCCCAGTTGCTGCAGCGGACCACGCGTTGCCAGCGGGTCACCCGCGACGGCCAGGCCTACTACGCGCATTGCGTGCGCCTGCTCGCCGATCTCGACGAGGTGGAGGCCGATTTCCGCGGCGCCGCGCTGAAGCCGCAGGGCCGCCTGCGCATCGATGTGCCGGCCACGCTGGCGCGCCAACTGGTGATCCCTGCGCTGCCGGAGTTCTGCGCGCGCTTCCCGGAGATCGAGCTGGACATCGGCACCAGCGACCGTTTCGTGGACCTGCTGCGCGAAGGCGTCGACTGCGTGCTGCGCGTGGGCGAACTGCCGGACTCCGGCCTGGTGGGGCGCCGCGTGGCCACGCTGGCGCAGGTCACCGTGGCCAGTGCGGATTACCTGCGCCGCCACGGCAGGCCGGCCACGCTGGCGGACCTGCAGCAAGGCCATCTCGCGGTGAACTGGGCGTCGCCCACCACGCGCCGGCCGGAACCTTCGCTGGAGTTCGTGGTGAACCGCCGTCGTCGCGAAGTCAGCCTGCCCGCGCGCATCACCGTCAGCGGCGTGGATGCCTACCTGGCCTGCTGCGAGGCGGGGCTGGGCATCGCGCAATTCCCGCGTTACCGCGTCGCCGGGCTGCTCGCCGCAGGCAGCGTGCACGCAGTGCTGCCCGACCTGCCGCCGCCCGCGCTGCCGGTGCATGTGCTGTACGCGCCGCAACGGCAACTGCCTGCGCGCCTGCGCGTGTTCGTGGACTGGCTGGTGGAGCTGATGGGGCGGCAGGGCTGAGTCGGAAACGCCCCGCCCCAGTCCTCCCCGACGCACAAGTGGAAGGTCACGACGTGCGCGGCAGCACCGGCCGCGGGGCACAGGTACCCATGGTCTCGCTGCTGAGCGGGGCCCCGGTGGCGAGCAGGGCGGCGCGCTGCTCGGCCAGCGGCAGGCGCAGCGTGCAGTCCTCGTAGCGGGCCAGCTTCTGCAGCGCCGGCTGCGACTGCACCAGCGCCACCAGCGCGGCGGTGCGCGGCCAGCGCGCGGCGTCGATCTCGTAGCGCACGAAGGATGCGGTGCGGAAGTAGCTGGCGATGCTGAGGTCCGCGATCGAGAGCGCGCCGAAGATGAAGCCGTCGTCCGGCAGCTGGGTTTCCAGGTAGTCGATCGCGGCGGGGATCTCCACCTCCAGCGCCTGCGTCACCACGGCCTCGTCGGGCGGTTCGTGGAACACCCGGCGGCGGATCGAACGCTGGTAGAACAGCCGCCAGATCAAGCCGTCGGCCAGCCGCGTGTCGGCGTATTCCTCCAGCCAGCGCGCGCGGGCGCGGTCGGCGATGTCGCGCGGGTAAAGCGATGGCGTGGGGTGGCGATCCTCCAGGTACTGGCAGATCACCGAGGAATCGTTCAGCACCAGCCCGTCGTCGATCAGCACCGGCACGCGTCGCAGCGGGCTCAGCCGCGCGAAGTCCGCGTTGCCCACGAATGGCGGCATCGGGTCGATCTCGTAGTCGAGTTCCTTCAGCTCCAGGCAGACCAGCACCTTGCGCACATAGGGCGATAGGTAGCTGCCGATCACCTTCAGACCAGACATCGCGTCGCTCCGGCAGGCGGGATGCGGGAAGCGTGCGGGGTGGCGGTGCCGGCGTCAATTGCCGCCGGCCCCCTGCCGCGGTGGCTGGCGCGGCGGGCAAGGCTGCCTTCGCGCAGGCGGGCTTCGGCTGGGATGACCGGCCTCGGTCGTTCCGGAAGGGGACGGAAAGCCCACCCTCCCGCCGCAGGCAGCCCGGCCGCTGCCGGCCGGGGTGGCGATGTTGCGTCGCCAGATGACAGATTGTCGCAGGCATGGGTTAACTGGACGCCAGCCGTACCGTCGGGGAACGGCAGCGGAGGTCGGGCATCATCGTCATGGCTCGCATATACGCTGACAACGTCGTGTTTCTGATGCGTCCGGGCGAGACGTCGCGGCGGCGCGTGGAGTACATGCCGGAAACACGGATTCCGCGGTCCGGCGAACAGGGCGCGCCCAGCCACCGCGCGAGTCCGTGCACGAATGCCCCGCAGGGATACAGCCATACCCTGGCGCCCCGGCTTGCCGTGCAAGGCGAAGCCCGGCAGTACCATGAAACGCCCGCTCGCCGCGCTCCCCTGCACTGGGTGCTGCTGCTGGTGGCGGCCTGCGTATTGCCTATGGCGGCGCTCACCTGGCGGGCCGTGGCGCGCCAGGCCTCGCTGCAGCGCTACGCCACCGCCATCGGCAGCCAGCGCACGCTGCCGCTGCCTGGGGGCGGTTCGGCCCTGCTGGATACGGCGACATCGGTCAGCGTGGCCGCCGACATGGCGCAAGCGGTGACGCTGGGGCAGGGGCGCGCGCAATTCGATCCGAACGGGCAGGCCATCAGCGTGCATGCCGGCGGCGGCATCGTCCGCGCATCGGCTGGTCGCTTCCAGGTCAGCCGGCTGGCGGACGCGGTGCGCGTGACCGCGCTGGCCGGCACCGTCACGGTGCAGCTGCCGGCCGGCGAAGGACAGGCGACGCTGCGGCCCGGCCAGCAGGTCGACTACGGCTACGGCCGCCTGGGCAGCGTGCAGCCGGCGGACCTCGCCGCCGCGCGCGGCTGGACCCGCGGCGAACTGGTGTTCCACCGCCGCAGCCTCGCCGAGCTGGTGGCGGCGATGAACCGCTATTCGGATACACGGCTGGTGATTGGCGATGCGGCCCTGCGCAACCTGCCGGTCAGCGGCGTGTTCGAGGCGGCCGATCCGCTGGCGCTGGCGCAGGCGCTGCAGCGCAGCCGCCTGCTGCGGGCCGTCCGGGTGGGGCCGGACGAGATCCGGCTGCAACCGGCGGCGCGCTGAATCCCCCGTTTCCCTCCCCTTGCGTGCGGTGCATGCCAGCATGCACCGCCAAAGTCGCCTCAACCTTTGGCAGGGGTGCCGAAGGTCATGGCGCGCTAGCATCGGGCGTTCGCGCGACGGCGCGAAGGTCGCCACACCAGAACACCCGCCTTCCGAAGGGGACATGACAATGCATTCAACGATCGGCAAGACACGCCTGGCCGGCGCACTGGCAGCGGGGCTGCTGGCCTGCGCCACCGGTGCGATGGCGCAGGGCCGCACGCTCACGGCCCAGGATTACGCGCGCGCCGAGCGCTACATGAGCTACAACACCGCGCCGCTGGTCGACCACGACGTGCAGCGCGTCAAGTGGCTGGACGATACGCACTTCTGGTATGTGGATCACGACGCCAGCGGTGACCACGTGATGACCATGGACACCGCCACCGGCAAGGCCGCGCCATCCTTCGACCAGGTCAAGCTGGCCGCGGCGTTGAGCAAGGTCACCGGCAAGCCGGTGGCGGCGGACAAGGTGCCGGCCCGCGGTTTCGATTTCAGCGTGCAGAAGGACGGCCGCTACGACATCGGCCTGATGGGCAAGCACTACGTCTGCGATCTCGGCGGCGCCGGCGAGTGCACTGCCAAGGCCAAGCCGAAGACTGGCGACGAGCCTGGCATCGTCTCGCCCGACAAGACCAAGGAGGCCTTCGTCCGCGACTGGAACCTGTGGGTGCGCGACCTTGCCACCGGCAAGGAGACCCGGCTCACCACCGACGGCGCGAAGGACTTCGGCTACGCCACCGACAATGCCGGCTGGATCCACACCAACCGCGCGGTGCTGAACTGGTCTCCGGATTCGAAGAAGATCGCCACCTACCAGCAGGACCAGCGCGGCGTGGGCGAGATGTACACCGTGCTCACCAAGGTCGGCCATCCGGTGCTCGACGCGTGGAAGTACCCGCTGCCGGGCGACAAGAAGGTGTTCATGATCGAGCCGGTGGTGATCGACGTGGCCACGGACAAGGTGGTGCGCCTGCAACTGCCGCCGCAGCAGCGCCTGTCCAGCCTGTGCGACGACATCAGCTGCAGCAGCGACGGCCACTGGGACGACCTGAAGTGGGCGCCCGACAGCAAGACCTTCGCCATGGTCAACAGCTCGCGCGACCGCAAGCAGGTCTGGTACCGCGTGGCCGATGCCGATACCGGCGCCGTGCGCACTGTCTTCGACGAGAAGGTGGCGACCTATTACGAAAGCGGCATGGAACACGCCAACTGGCGCTACCTGCCGGATTCCCACCAGGCCATTTGGCCGTCGGAACGCAACAACTGGCAGAACCTCTACCTGTACGACACCAACACCGGCAAGGAGCTGCACCCCATCACCAGCGGGGACGGCAACGTCATCGATGTGCTGCACGTCGATCGCAAGGCGCGCGAGCTGTGGTTCGTCGGCACCGGTCGCGCGGCGGGCGTGGATCCGTATTTCAAGCAGTTCTGGAAGGTGGGCATCGACGGTGGCAAGCCGGTGCTGCTTACGCCCGAAAACGCCGACCACACCATCAGCATGTCGCCCGACGGCAAGACCTTCGTGGACAGCTGGTCCACTGTCGCCACGGCGCCGGTCACCGTGCTGCGTTCCAGTGACGACGGCCATGTCATCGCCACCGTCGCCAGGGCCGACATCTCGCGCCTCAAGGCTGCCGGGTGGGTGCCGCCGATTCCGTTCACGGTGAAGGCGCGCGACGGCAAGACGGTTCTCTACGGCCAGATGTTCAAGCCGAGCAACTTCGATCCAAGCAAGAAGTACCCGATCATCGACTACGTGTACCCCGGCCCGCAGACCGGCTCGGTACGCAGCCGCAGCTTCATGCCGGCGCAGGGCGACAACCAGGCGCTGGCCGAGCTGGGTTTCATCGTGGTCGCGCTCGACGGCATGGGGACGCCGTGGCGCAGTGCCAGCTTCCACCATACCTGGTACGGCGACATGGGCGACAACACCCTGCCCGACCAGGTCGCCGGCATCAAGGAACTGGCGCGGCGCTACTCGTGGATCGACATCAACCGCGTGGGCATCTGGGGCCACTCCGGCGGCGGCAACACTACCGCTGACGCGATGTTCCGCTATCCCGACTTCTTCAAGGTCGGCTGGGCCGAGAGCGGCAACCACGACAATCGCGTCTACGAGAACGACTGGGGCGAGAAGTACCAGGGCCTGCTGGTGACCAACAAGGACGGCAGCACCAGCTACGACAATCAGGCCAACCAGGACATGGCAAAGCGTCTGAAGGGCCATCTGATGCTGGTGCACGGCACGATCGACGACAACGTGCCGATCGAGAGCACCTATCTCGTGGCCGAGGCGCTGATCAAGGCGAACAAGGACTTCGACATGCTGATCATCCCCAACGTCCACCACGGTTACGCGGCTTCCACCCCGTACGCCACGCGCCGGCGCTGGGACTACTTCGTGCAGTACCTCGCCGGCGACACGCCGCCGAAGGAGTACGAGCTGAAGAAGTGGCCGTGGTTCTGATCGTGGCGGATTGATGGAGCAAAGCGAAAGGCCGGGGCGCGAGCCCCGGCCTTTCGCTTCATGTGGCCTGCGTGCCGCAAGCCGGCGTCAGGTCTTCTTGCCGGACTTCATCGCGCTCTGCGCCAGAGTTTCATCGATCAGCCGGTTCATGTCGCTGTCCGCCTTGTGGGCGGCAGCTTGAAGCTGCCGATCCAGGGCCGCCTGTTGCCCGTCCATCGCCGCCTGCCGGGTATCGAGCGCATGTTGGCGCTGCTGCGCTTGTGCCTGCAGCGCGGCTTGCCTGGCCTGCAGGGCCTCCCGCTCTGCCTCGATGGCCTGTCGCTGTGCGGACAGGCCTTGGCGCGCGCTTTCCGCGCCGGCTTGTTGCGCATCGGCTGCGCGGCTGGCTTGTGCGGCGGCGAGATTGGCCTGCGCGCGGGCCAGCTCGGCTTGGGCGCGCGCCATCGCGGCCGATTGCCGGGCGATGTCGGCATCCCGATTCGCCATGGCGCGCTGCTGCGAAGCGAGGCCGATCTGCCGGTGCGACAGTTCCGCCAGCGGCGCCCATATCTGCTGCGCACGCGCGATGGTGGCCGGATCTTGCGTGAGCCGGGTCTGGTTGCCGCGACGGATCCATAGCAGCGGGCCGCCTGTCTTGGATAGGTGCTTGATCGTGGCGGCATCGGTCGGAGTGCCGCGTACGACGAGGTGGTTGCCATCGAACAGTGCGTAGCCTTGCTTCGCGCCTAAACGGATATCCACATCGACACTGCTGGCGTGGAAGCCGAAGTCGGGCGCAGGGGGCGGGAGCGGAACAGGCGGTGGCATAGGCGGCGCGGGCGGCGGCGGCAGGTGCGGCTCGGGTGGGGCCGGCGGCGGCGGGGGCGGCGGCGGCAGCCAGGTCGAGCCGGCGACTGCAGGAGTGTTGAAGGACGCGGCGTGATCGGTTGCCACGACGCGGTACGGCAGCACACCGGCCAGCGCGACCAGCGCAACCAGCAGCCAGCTGCGCGCAGGCGGCATGGCGGTGGAGTTCTGTTGCAACATGACGAGTCGCCTCTTCAGGTTGTGGAAGGTGGGGGAGGCGCCGGCGAGGCCGGCGTGCAGCGGGTGGGCCACGCCCAGCTGCAGCAGCAGGCGGCCGTAGTCCTGCGGCGCGGCGCGTTGCTGTGCCAGCGCCAGCGCGTCGCAGGCCGCCTCGCGGTTGAGTGCGTATTCGTGCATCGCCCAGCGCAGCAGCGGGTGGAAGTACAGCAGTCGCGCCGCCAGCGCGGGGATCCAGCCCAGCAGCAGATCGCCACGCTTGAGGTGGGCGAGTTCGTGGGCCAAGGCCAGCGAGGAATCCTCGGCGTCCAGCGCGGCGTGAGCCGGCCACAGGACGACCGGGCGCCAGCCTCCGCTGACCTGGGGCGAGGCAATGTCGGGCGAGACCAGCACCACGGGTGCGCGCGGCAGACCGAGCCTGCGCGCCTGCTGCGTGCAGCGAGCCTGCAGGGCGAGATCCGTCGCCGCCGGTCGCGCGGCGCGGCGCAGCCGGCGCGCCTGTCGATGCTGGCGCAGCAAGGCGGGCGCCTGGGCTAGCAGCAGGGCCAGCCACAAGGCGGCGAGTGCCACGCGCCAGTGCATGGCCAGCCAGCCCGGCGCGGCTTCCGCGCGCGCCGCGCTGGCGATCTTAGATCCCGCCGGCAACGTCTCGGGGGATGCGGCCGTGTGCGCGGCGCCCGCTTCGGCGGGAACCCTGCCCGCGGCTTCGATCACGGGGGCGTCGCGCTGCGGGGCGGCGGCAACGGCGGTCGCGGCGACCGGCGGCGCCAGCAGCGGCAGGCGGATCGGCGCCTGCCAGGCCAGCCCCAGCAGCACCTGCAGGCCGACCAGCCACCACAGCGCGCATCGCGCGGCGGCGGGCAGGCGCGGGAAGGCGCGGAGGAGCAGGGCGATCGCGCCCACCAGCACGATCGCCTGCAGCGAGGTCCAGGCGAGGCGTTCCAGCAGCAGGGCGGCAAGATGATCGGGCGTCGTCATCTCACTTCTCCTTGCGTGTGGTCTTGAGCTGTTTCACCAGCGCCTGCAGCTCGGCCAGCTCGTCGTCGCTGACCTCGCCGCGCTCGGCCATCCACGCCACGAACGGCGAAACCGACCCGCTCAGCGTTTTTTCCACGAACTGGCCCACCGCGCTGCGCATCGCCTCGCCGGGTCCGGTGGCGGTGCTGTAGCGGTAGATGCCCTGGACCTGGCGGCGCTTGAGATACCCCTTGGCGCGCAGGCGCTCCATCATCGTCAGCACGGTGGAGCGGGCGAGGCCCTGCGCCTCGCCGAAACCGGCAACCATCTCGCCCACCGAGACGGGCTCGTTCGCGGCGAGATGGCGCAGGAGGGTGAGTTCCTGGTCGCCGATGGAAGGCCTGGGCATGCGGGTTCACCTGTATGACTACACGTGTCGCCAAGCTACGCCTGACGACAAGTGTAGTCAATAGGGTGCGGCCGGGTTCCTCAGCGGCGTTGCCCAGCCTCAGGCGAGTACCGAGGCGGCATCCACGATGAAGTGCGCAATGATGTTGACCCACAGGTTGCGCCGCCACAGGTACAGCAGGGAAAACGCCAGTCCGCCGACGGCGACGATCAGCTCGTGGCTCCAGCCCCAGTAAGTCACGTGGTCGATGGTGAACACGGCGAGGGAAAGCAGCAGCGCGACGGCGCGGCTGCCGCTCAGCTCCTCGATCCGCTGCATCGCATAGCCGCGGAACAGCACTTCTTCGGAAACCGCGGCACGCACGGTCGAGATCAGGCGCCACCAGAAGGGGGTGGCCATCAGCGCGCTGCCGTTCGCCGTTGCGGCAACCGAGTCACCCAGGTGCAGCGCAGGGAGAATGAGGAAGTACATCGCGCCCAGCACCGCAAGCACCACCGCGCCGGCCGCCACGCCGATCAGCGTGTTGCCGGCGCCGGGCGGCCGGAAACCGATGGACGACAGCGGCCTTCGTTCGATCTTGCGCACGTAAAGCAGCATCGCCGCGATGTAGATCCACCAGATCGCCTCGTTGCCGAGCAGGTGGCCGACCCCCGCGAACTCGTGGTCCCAGGTGCTGAAGGGCAGGCTGACCGGGCCGAGCGCAAGCAGCAGGCCAGCGAGGATGATGGCCCATCGGCGCTTCTCGGCCGGCCGCGCAGGGATGAGCAGGGTGGACATGGAAGATCCTTCGGTTGGGTGCGGGGTTCAGGTGCCTGCGCGCGGTTTGCGCGTGCTGCTGGCGATGCCGATGAAGCGGTCGAGCGCCTGCGAGGTCCGCTTGCGGTCGCCGGTGCTCATCAGTTCGAGGAACAGGCCGTCGAACACCGCGACGCACAGCGTGGCGAAAGCAGGGTCGCGCCGCGGCGCCGGGAGCATCGTGAGGATGAGATCCGACCAGTTCGAGGCGTTGCGCTGCAGGTACTGGGCGTAAGTGTCCGGGCTCTGGATGGCGAGGATCTGCAGCTCATAGAGCAGCTTGAGGTAAGGGTAGTTGCGCTTGGCGGTGGCCCATTGCCAGAGCAGCTTGAGTGGCTGCGGTTGAGGTTCCGATGTGCCAGGCGCAAGCATTTGCGCGAAGGACTGGCGTACCCGCGTCTGCATGGTTTCCAGGACCTCGGCGAGCAGGCCTTCCTTCGTCCCGAAGTGATAGATGAGCAGGCGGGCGCTGGTGCCGATGGCCGCGGCGAGCGGGCGCAGCGACAGGTCGGCCAGCCCGCGTTCGAGCAGGTGGGCAATGAGGGCGTCGACGAGTGCATCTTTGCGCGTCTGCATGTAACGAACGTTACGTGTAACGATCGTTACATGTCAAGCGGGAGGGGCGCCGCGACGCCGGAAACGACACGGGCGCCCGCAGGCGCCCGTGTCCCGTTGCGGCCGGAGCCGTCGGTCAAAAGTTGTAGCGCAGGGTGAGCATGGCCGACCAGCGGGAGACCACGCGGCTGGGGTCATAGAAGCCGCCGTCGTAGGTCTGCAGCTGTTGCGGCTGGTAGTTGCCGTACTTGTCGGTGGGCAGCGAATACACGTACTGCCCCTGCGCGTTCACGCCGGAATAGTTGGCGAGGATGCGGGTGGGGTAGATGCCGGTGTTGCGCTGCTGGCCCCAGTCGCTGTTCACCAGGTTGAGTACGTTGTAGACGTCCAGCCGCAACATCCCCTTGTTGCCCTTGAAGATGCCGGGCACCTCCTGCGAGAAGCTCATGTCCAGCTCGTTCACCCACGCGGTGCGGTCGCCGTTGCGGTTGGCGATCTGGCCGCGGTGGTCGCGCAGGTAGCCGTCGCCGGCGAGGAAGGCCTGGAACTGCTGGATCGCCTGCGGGCTGGTGCCGGCGGCGTAAGCCACCTTCGGATCGTTCGCCGACGGGATGTAGACCGGATCCCATCCGCCGATGCTGTCGCCATTGGCGTCATTGCCGAACACCCAGGTATAGGGCAGGCCGGTGTGGCCGCTGTAGAACAGCGAAACCTGGGTGTTGTAGTCGCCGAAGAACGCGTGTTGCCAGGTCAGCGAGGCCTTCAGCACCTTGGCCACGTTGTAGTTGGAGGTGGCCAGCACGTCGGAGTTCGGATTCAGCCGCGCCACGCGCTGATAGCCACTGTAGGCGATGGTGTCGGTACCGGGGTCGACGTCGGTGGCGTGGTTGAAAGTGAGGCTGACGTTGCCGGACCAGCTGTCCGAGAACGGCTTGCTCAGCGCCAGCGTGAAGCTGTCCGACTTGCCCTTGTGGGTGTTGGTGAGCAAGGTGGAGGCGGTGCTGAAGGCGCGGTTCTGGTTGGCCAGCGTGTCGGCGGTCTTCGGCGCCTCGCCCGGGGTCTTCCAGAACTGCTCGCGCCCGTCCGGCAACGTGCCGGTAGGCGCGCCGAAGTTGACCGCCTCGTACAGGATGCCGTCGCGCACCTTGATGTGCTGGTACTCGGCCGAGGCCACCAGGCCCCACCAGGGCAGCTCGCGATCCAGCGCCAGGCTCATCTTCCACACGCTGGGCAGGCGGAAGTCGGGCGCGATGGTGTCGATCGAGCCTGCGCCGCCGCCGGCCGGGATGTTCTGGTGGAACGGATCGGGGCTGAAGGGAGCGCTGGCCGGATTGAACGAGGTGTAGTTGAGCAGGGTGACGCCGTTGTTCTGGAACGGGTTGGTCATCCACACCGTGGGCGGGTTGGTCTGGAACAGGCCGGCGCCGCCGCGCAGCTGGGTCTTGTAGGCGGTGTCGAAGCTGTAGTTGAACGACAGGCGCGGCTCCACGATGCGGTTGGAGGAGCCGACGGTGTAGTTGTTCGCGTAACCGAAGGTCTGCGCGAAGGCTGCGTTGTATACCGGCTGCTTGTTGGAGTGCGGCACGTCCATGCGCACGCCGTACTGCACCGACAGCGCGTCGTTGACCTGCCAGGTGTCCTGCAGGAACGGGCTGAACTGGCTGTAGGTCCACTTGGCGGCAATGTCGGCCAGCGCATAGCCGGGCGCCGGGTGGTACAGCGAATACTTGTTGTAGTTGCCGGCGGCGAAATTGGCCAGGCCCCAGAAGGTGTAGACGCCGAATTCGGACTGGCCGAACAGGTTGTAGATCTGGTTGCGCTGGAAGTCGACGCCGCCCTTGATCGCATGGTCGCCCAGGTACCAGGTGGCGGCGAGGAAGATGCTGATCTTCTTGGTGTCGATGTGGTTGTAGTGGCGGTACTGCTCTTCGCCCAGATTTACCGAGGGCCCCTTGCCGGTGGGCGAGAGGTTCACGTTCACCGAGGGCTGCTGGTACGGCGCGGTAGTGTCCTGCACGTACTTCTGGTAGCCGACCTTGGCCTCGGTGGAGAAGCTGTCGCTCCAGTCGTCGTACAGGTGCAGCACGTAGTTGTTGGTAGTGATGGCCTTGGTATAGGTGTAGCTGGTCAGGCCAACGCTGCTCGGGCTGTTGCCGCCCACGGCGGGCAGCAGTTCCTTGGTGTACTGGTAGGTGAAGCTGGCGCGGTGGTTGTTGGAGATGTTCCAGTCGATCTTGCCGAGGTAACGCTTGTCGTCGTAGGTCAGGCCGGTGGGGCCGCCGAAGTTGCCGGGGGTGAGGCCGAGCTTGGTGGCGGTGTTGATCACCTGCTGCAGGTCACCCGGCGACACCTTGTTGCTGGTGGACGGACCGTTGCCCAGCGTGCTGTCCAGGCCGTTGGCCGAATCGGCGCCAATGCCGGTGGTCTTTTCGTGCTCGGCGGAGACGAAGAAGAACAGCTTGTCCTTGAGGATCGGGCCGCCGACGTTGAAGCCGTAGGTGGCGTCCTTCTGGTAGCCCTTGTAGTGGTAGCCGGGATCGCTGCTGGGCAGCCAGCCGGCATCGCCCACCAGGTGGCTGGCGTTGCGGTAGCTGTAGTAGACCGAGCCATGGAACTGGTTGGTGCCGGACTTGGTCACCGCGTTGACGTCGGCGCCGACCACGTCGGAGGAGACGTCGTAGTTCGCGGTGGAGATGTTGTACTCGGCGATGGTCTCGGGCGAGATCGGCGACTTCTGGTAGGGCAGGCCGTTCGCGTTGAGGCCGAACGGGTCGCCCTGGGTCACGCCGTCCACCGCGATGTTGTTGTAGCGGTTGTTCATGCCGGCGGCGGAGATCGCGCCGGTGCCCTGGTCGGTCACGGTGATGCGCGGGTCCAGCCGCACCACGTCGTCGATCGAGCGGTTGCCCTGCGGCGTGGCCTGCAACTCGCGCTGCGAAATGGTGGTGGACAGGCCCTTGTTCTCGGAGGTGAAGGTCTGCGCCAGCGACGAGGCGCTCACCGTCACAGCGCCCAGCGTGCGCGCCGATTCGGCGCCCGCGCCCAGGCTGAGGTTGATCGCGGAAGGCTGGCCCAGCTGCAGGTAGACGTTGTCCTGTTCGGTGCCGGCGAATCCGGCCTTCGCCGCGGTGATCGTGAACGGGCCGCCCGTGCGCAGGCCCTGCGCCGCGTAGCGGCCGTCGGCGTCCGTGGTCACCGTCTTGGTGGTGCCGGACGGCACGTGCAGGATGGTCACTGTGGCATCGGCCACGGGCTTGCCCTGCGCATCCAGCACGCGGCCGATGGCGCCGGAGGTGGTGATGTTCTGGGCAAAGACGGAGCTAGTCGCCAGCAGCGTGGCGATGGCGAACGGAAGCGAGCGGGCACGCATCGTGATGGCCATGGGTTTCCTTGTGTGGTTTTTATAAGTGTCCCCGGAACGACGACGCCTCCCCGGAGGGAGGCGGTCGACAAGGTCGCGCTGGTTGCCGCCAGCGGCTGGGTTATCTTAAGGTGGAAATTGTGACAAGTGCGTGTGAAGGAAGTCGGGCCTCCCCCCCCTGCGTCTGCGGACGTCAGAACGCCATGTCGAACGCCACCTCGCCCTGCACCCCCACCTGGTAGGCGGAAACACGGCGTTCGAAGAAGTTGGTGACTTCCTGCACGTCCTGCAGATCCATGAAATCGAACGGGTTCTTCGCGCCGTACTTCTTCGGCAGGTCGAGCTGGGCCAGGCGCTGGTCGGCGCAATACTCGAGGTACCGGCGCATTTCCTTTGACGACAGGCCGACCACGCCGCCGGACAACACGTCCTCGGCGAACTGCGTCTCGCAGGCGATGGCATCCTCCAGCATTTCTTCCACCTGCGCGCGCATCGCGTCGTCGAACAGGTCGGGTTCCTCGGCGCGCACGGTGCGCACGACGTCGAACGCGAACGCCATGTGGCAGCTCTCGTCGCGGAACACCCAGTTCGTGCCGGAGGCCAGCCCGTGCAGCAGGCCGCGCGAGCGGAAGTAGTACACGTAGGCGAACGCGGCGAAGAAGAACAGGCCCTCGATGCAGGCGGCGAAGCAGATCAGGTTGAGCAGGAACTGGCGGCGCTGCGCACGCGATTCCAGCCGCTGCATCTGCTGGATCGAGGCCATCCACCTGAAGCAGAACTCGCCCTTGGCGCGGATCGACGGGATGTTCTCGATCGCCGCGAAAGCCTTGGCGCGCTCGCCCTGGTCGGGGATGTAGGTGTCCAGCAGAGTGAGGTAGAACTGCACGTGCAGCGCTTCCTCGTAGAGCTGGCGCGACAGGTACATGCGCGCCTCGGGCGCGTTGACGTGCTGGTACAGGTTCAGCACCAGGTTGTTCGCCACGATGGTGTCGCCGGTGGCGAAGAACGCGACGAGCCGGTGGATCAGGTGGCGGTCGGCCTCGCTCATCTTCGAGCGCAGGTCGGTGACGTCCAGTGAAAAATCCACTTCGTCCACCGTCCAGGTGTTCTTGATGGCGTTGCGGTACATCTCGTAGAACCCGGGGTAGCGCATGGGGCGCAGGGTGAGTTCGAAGCCGGGGTCGAGGATGTGCTGGGGGCGTTCGGGTTGGGTGGACATGGAGTTTCCTAGGGATGGCGTCGGGCGAACGATCTTTCTCCCTTTGGGGGAAGGTGCCGCCAGGCGGATGGGAATGCGGGGTCTGTGTGGCGTTTGCGCAAGGCCGAACCCTCACCGCCGGCCCCTCTCCCGACGAGAGATGGGAGCAAGCGGTATCACTGGCACGCTTCGCAGTACTCGGGATTTTCCAGCGAGCAGAACACGGCGGCGTTCGCCTGCTCCTGATCCACGACGGGCGTAGCCGGCTTGGCGGTCGGGGCAACCGAGACCGTGGTCTTGGCGATCTTGGTCGCCGGGCGCGAACGCAGGTAGTAGGTGGTCTTGATGCCGGACTTCCACGCGTACATGTACATGGAGCTGAGCTGGCCGATGTTCGGGTTTTCCATGAACAGGTTCAGCGACTGGCTCTGGTCGATGTACGCGCCACGCGCGGCGGCGAGGTCGATTAGGGCCTTCTGCGGCAACTCCCACACCGTGCGGTAGATGGTGCGCAGGCGCTCGGGAATGGCGGTGATGCCCTGGATGGAGCCTTCCGCCAGCTTGATCGCGTCGCGGATCTCGGTCGTCCACAGGCCCAGCGTCTTCAGCTCCTCTACCAGGTAGCGGTTCACCACCAGGAAGTCGCCCGACAGTGTCTCGCGCTTGAACAGGTTCGACACTTGCGGCTCGATGCACTCGTAGCAGCCGGCGATGGAGGCGATGGTGGCGGTGGGTGCGATCGCGATCAGCAGCGAATTGCGCAGGCCGGAAGCCTTGATCGACGCGCGCAGCGCGTCCCAGCGGGCCTGGCTGTTCGGCCTGGCGTTGGACCAGTAGTCGAACTGCAGCTCGCCGTTCGCCGCACGGCTCTCGGCGAAACCGGGGTGTGCACCGTGTTCGGACGCCAGCTCGTTCGACTGCGACAGCGCGTGGAAGTAGACCTCCTCGGCGATGCGTGTGGACAGCTCCAGCGCGTCGGCCGAGTCGAACGGCAGGCGCAGCTTGAAGAACACGTCCTGCAGGCCCATCACGCCCAGGCCGACCGGACGCCACTTGCGGTTGGCGGTGCGCGCCGTGTCGATGGGATAGAAATTCAGGTCGATCACGCGGTCCAGCTGGCGTACCGCGGTGCGCACGGTGGCGGCCAGCTTGTCGAAGTCGAACGCGCCGTCCACCACGTGGCGCGACAGGTTCACCGACCCCAGGTTGCATACCGCCGTCTCGCCGGCGCTGGTGACTTCCAGGATCTCGGTGCAGAGGTTCGACAGATGGATGACGTTCTCGGCCTTGGCCGTCTGGTTGCTGGTGGCGTTGCAGCGGTCCTTGAAGGTCATCCAGCCGTTGCCGGTCTGCGCCAGCGTGCGCAGCATGCGCGCGTACAGCTCGCGCGCCTTCACCGTCTTCACGGCGACGCCGGCAGCCTCCGCTTCGCGATAGGCCCTTTCGAACGCTTCGCCCCAGCTGTCCACCAGGTGCGGCACCACCTTGGGATCGAACAGCGACCACTCACTGTCGCTCTCCACGCGGCGCATGAACTCGTCGGGGATCCAGTTGGCGAGGTTGAGGTTGTGCGTGCGGCGCGCCTCGTCGCCAGCGTTGTCGCGCAGTTCCAGGAATTCCTCGATGTCCGCATGCCAGGGCTCCAGGTACACGCAGGCGGCGCCCTTGCGCTTGCCACCCTGGTTCACGGCGGCGACGGAAGCGTCCAGCGTCTTCAGCCACGGCACCAGGCCGTTGGAATGGCCGTTGGTGCCCTTGATCAGCGAGCCGCGCGAACGCACGCGCGAGTAGGCCAGGCCGATGCCGCCGGCGAACTTGCTGAGCTTGGCCACGTCGGCGTACTTGTCGTAGATCGACTCGAGTGAGTCGGCGGGCGAGTCGAGCAGGAAGCAGGACGACAATTGCTCGTGCGCGGTGCCGGCGTTGAACAGCGTGGGCGAGCTGGCGATGTATTCCAGCGAGGACAGCAGCCGGTACAGCTCCAGCGTCTCGCCGATCTCGCCGCCGCCCAGCGCACAGGCGATGCGCATGAAGAAATATTGCGGCGTCTCGATCACCAGCCGCTGCTGCGGATGGCGCAGCAGGTAGCGGTCGTAGACGGTGCGCAGGCCGAAGTATTCGAAGCGGCGGGTCGCCAGCGGGTCGATCGCGTCGTTGAGCTTGCGCGCGTTGGTCGCCACGAAGTCGCGGAGGCGTGCGTTGAGGATGCCCAATTCCGCGCCGCGCGCAATCGATTGCGAAAAGCTCTGGATTTCCTGGCCGCTCACTTCCTTGTCGATGTAGGCGCCCAGCAGGCGCGCGGCGAGCTGGCCGTACTCGGGTTCCTCGGCGGTGAGCGCGGCGGCGGTGCGGATGGAGAGCTGGTCCAGCTCCTGCGTGGTGGCGCCGTCGTACAGGCCGCCGATGGTCTTCAGCGCCACGCGCAGCGGATCTACCGCGTGCAGGCCGTCTGCGCTGCGGGTCACCGCGCGCACGATCTTGTTGACGTCCACCGTTTCCTGGCCGCCGTTGCGCTTGGTCACGCGCATCTGGCCGGGGTTGTGCGGCGGAGTGAGGGTGAAGGGCTCGGTGCTTTGCTGTTCTGGTGTGGCGGGCACCGGGGCTTCGCTGGTGGGTGCCGGGGTTACGGCGGCAAACGCGGACGGCTCCACGCGTGCGCCGGGGCGCTCGCGGGTGGCGGTATCGAGAGGCTGCATGTCGGTGACTCCAACCGATGGTGATCAACCGCCTGCTCCCGCGCGCAGGGCTGAAGCGACGGTTGCCCGCGGACGGTCGCGCCATCAGGCGGTTGGGCCCGATGATCCGACGCGCCTCCCCGCGGAAGCCGTCACCACTCGGCACGACGCTTGGGTCGTGCCGTGTCGGCAGGTCTTCGGACTCGCGGACCCGGGTCTGGCGACCCGCCTACTTGCCTTCGCTTCCCGGCCGCTGCGAGCCAGTGCGATCTCAAGGCGTTCGTTTCCGCTTACCGCTGCGGGGCAGTTCCGGATTTGCACCGGATTCCCTTTTCAGTCCGACCGACGATCGCGTCTGGCCGGACACCGACGGACACAACATATCGGGATGGTCGATATGGGTCAACCCAACTACTTGTGTATATGCTGTGGACAAGTCCGTTCAGCCCACGCGACTGGCGGGCGCCGCGATCGTGTTGGCGCAGTTGCGTCGGCTGTTGCGCCGGTCGTGTTCCGCTCGCTTTCGAATGCTGTCGAAAGAGGGCCCCATGGAACGCTCCGTTGCCCGGTTTGGGCCTGCTGGTCTGTGGCGGGCCGTCGTTCGCCGCCTCGCCAGCATCCGCCAGCCGTGTTGGCGCAAACGCCACGGATGGGCAGGAACAGCTGGAATCACTTCGGCGCCAAGGTCACCGCGGCCGGCGTGCGTCGCCCTGCCGACGAGCTGGGGGGCCAGCGACAGGGCGGCGGCCGGCTACCGCAACGTGATCATCGACGACAGCCGGCAAGACTCGCGCGCCGCGCGGGGCGTGCTGCACCCCATCGCCAGGTTGTCCGCAAGAAGACGCTGGCCGGCTCTATGCACTGCAAGAGCCAGAGCTTCGGCATCTATTCGCCGGCATGAGGCTCGCGCGCGTCGGAATTCATCCCGGCAGCACACGCCGCGGGCGGGGCTATCCCGAGCTGCGGACGCGACGGTTACGCGGGCTGCGTCGCAGCGTAGTCGACGGTCGGGAGTCCGCCGCGCGAATCGCAGTCACTGCGAGATTTCCGGGGCAGGGAGTCCTACAGCGCGTCCTGGTCCAGCTCGCCGGTGCGGATGCGGATCACCTGCTCCAGCGGACTGACGAAGATCTTGCCATCGCCGATCTTGCCGGTTCGGGCGGAGTTCTGGATCGCTTCCAGCACGCGGTCGAGCTGTTCGTCGGCCACTGCCGCCTCCAGCTTGATCTTGGGCAGGAAGTCGACCACGTATTCGGCGCCTCGGTACAGCTCGGTGTGGCCCTTCTGGCGTCCGAAGCCCTTCACCTCGGTCACGGTGATGCCCTGCACGCCGACCTCGGCCAGCGCCTCGCGCACGTCGTCGAGCTTGAACGGCTTGATGATCGCCACGACCAGCTTCATGGAATGTCCTCGCAGGGGCGTCGGGGGCGACGCGGATGACCATTTTGCCTTCATGGCTATGTGCTGTCGCGTGGCGGCTACCATGTAGGAAAATCCCTACATCAAATCACGGAGTCCGCCGATGGTGCGTCCACCTTGTGTTTACGGATACTTTTCCTCGACAAGTTCGAGGCGTCGTCCATGATGGACCGACTTGATATCGACCAGCTGGCACGACGCCTGGCATCGTTGGTTCCGCCCGGAGTGGCACAGGCGCAGCAGGATCTGCGAACCAATTTCCACGATGTCCTGGCGCAAGGACTGCGCCGCCTCGATCTGGTCACCCGCGAAGAATTCGATGTCCAGAGCCAGGTGCTTGCGCGCACCCGCCTCAAGGTCGAGGAATTGGAACGGCGCGTGGCCACACTCGAGGCCGCCGCAGCCAGCCGCGGGGACTAGCAGCACCAAGCCTCCCGGGAGCCGCCCCCGATCCGTCACCCTCACCCCGAGCTAACGATCGGGGGCGGTTATTTATGACCTGAAGCCTACGACGGAGTCGCTCGATGCGGGTGTGTGACAGCGGCTTCCGAGCGAGCCGGCGGCAGGCGGCCGCATGAGTCTTGCCGTCACTCTGAGCCGTGCCCAGGAAGGCATCGCTGCACCCCAGGTGATGGTCGAAGTGCATCTGTCCGGCGGACTGCCGGCCACCAACATCGTGGGCCTGCCCGAGGCTGCCGTGCGCGAGGCGCGGGACCGCGTGCGGGTGGCGATCCAGAACACCGCCTTCGAATACCCCGGCCGCAGGGTCACCGTGAACTTGGCGCCAGCCGAGTTGCCCAAGGACGGCGGCCGTTTCGACCTGCCGATCGCACTTGGCATCCTTGCCGCCAGTGGCCAGGTGCCGCGCGAAAAGCTGGACGATTGCGAATTCCTCGGCGAGTTGGCGCTGTCAGGCTCGCTGCGCAGCGTCTCCGGAGTGCTGCCGGCCCTGCTGCGCGCGCGGGCGCGGGGGCGCAAGGTGGTGGTACCACGGGCGAACGCGGCCGAAGCTGCGCTGGTTTCGGAAGTGGACGTGCGTGTGGCCGATAGCCTGGCCGACGTCTGCGGTTGGTTGCGCGGCGCGCAGGAACTGGCAGTGCCGACCGGCATCAACGTCGACGGCGGTATCTACGAAGGCCCGGATCTGCGCGATGTGCGCGGCCAGCTGCAGGCGCGGCGCGCGCTTGAGATCGCCGCCGTGGGCGGGCATCACCTCCTGCTGGTGGGGCCGCCGGGCACCGGCAAGACCATGCTGGCCGAGCGTCTGCCCGGCATCCTACCTGCGCTGTCGGAGTCCGAGGCACTGGAAACCTGCGCGGTGTGGTCGGTGGCCGGTCAGGTCACAGATCCGGCGCGCTGGCGACGCCGACCGTTCCGCGCGCCACACCATACTGCCTCGGCGGTGGCGCTGGTGGGCGGCGGTTCGCAGCCGCGGCCGGGCGAGATCTCGCTGGCGCACAACGGCGTGCTGTTCCTCGACGAGCTTCCCGAGTTCGGCCGGCACGTGCTGGAGGTGCTGCGGGAGCCGCTGGAGTCGGGCCACATCGTCGTCTCGCGCGCGGCGCGGCAGTCAACCTTTCCCGCCCAGTTCCAGCTGGTGGCGGCGATGAACCCCTGTCCCTGCGGTTATGCGGGTGATCCGCGCCGGCAGTGCCGCTGCTCGCCGGAGCAGGTCCAGCGTTATCGCGCACGGATTTCCGGGCCGCTGCTGGACCGCATCGACCTTGCGGTCGAGGTGCCGCCGTTGCCGCTGCGGGAGATGGACGCGGCGCGCGGCCCGCATGACGAGGATTCCGCCACCGTGCGTGCCCGCGTGCTGCAGGCGCGCCGGCACGCGCTGATGCGCGCCGGGCGGCCGAACGCGGAGATCAACCACCGCGAGCTGGAACGCGACTGTGCGCTGGGTTCTGCCGAGCGGCGCTGGTATGAACAGGCGCTCGAGCGCCTGGGCCTGTCCGCGCGCGCCTACCACCGCGTGTTGCGGGTGGCCCGCACGATCGCCGATCTCGACGGCGGCGCCGGGTTGCTTGAACGCGAACATCTGGCCGAGGCGCTGCAGTACCGCAGGATGTGAAGCGGCAGTGGGCGGTGACAGGTGAGTAGCGAGGGCGGGCACGCATCCCTGCGCCCCGCTTTTCTCTCGCTCCGCTCCTCTTTCCGCTCGCTTTTCGCGCTGGACGCATCGCACCCACGCGTGCTCCGATAAAGCCTCCAACACCGGACAAGGAGCGCGATGAGCATCGAACCGGGCCTGGTTCTGGTCGGCATGCTGGTGATCGGCTTTCTCTGCCAGTGGTTGGCATGGCGGGCGAAACTGCCCGCGATCGTGTTCCTCCTGCTGGCCGGCCTGCTGCTGGGGCCGGTGCTCGGCCTGCTGCGTCCGGATCGGCTGCTGGGGCCGCTGCTGTTCCCGATGGTCTCGCTGGCGGTGGCGCTGATCCTGTTCGAGGGCAGTCTCACGCTGCGCTTCCACGAGCTGCCCGGCATCGGCGGGGCGGTGCGCGGACTGGTGAGTTACGGCGCGCTGCTCGCCCTGTTGCTGCTGGCTGCCGCCGCGCACGTGGTGGCTGGCGTGGCCTGGCCGATCGCGCTGCTGTTCGGTGCGCTCACCTGCGTTACCGGACCCACGGTGATCGCGCCGATGCTGCGCACGCTGCGGCCCGGCGCGCGCATAGCGAACACCTTGCGCTGGGAAGGCATCGTGATCGATCCGCTGGGCGCGCTGTTCGCGGTGCTGATCTACGAGGCGGTGGTGTCGCACGAGCAGGGCCACACCGTGGGCGTGTTCGCAGTCACGCTGGCTTGCGGCGTGCTCGTCGGCGCACTGGCTGCCTGGCTGCTCGGTTTCCTGCTGCGGCGCCAGCTGATTCCCGAATACCTGCAGAACTACGGCGTGCTGGCGGCGGTGCTGCTGGCCTTCGCGATCGCCAACACGCTGGCGCACGAATCCGGCCTGCTCACCGTAACGATCATGGGCATCGCGCTGGGTAACCAGCGCGGTGTGCACATCGACGACATCCTCGACTTCAAGGAGCACCTCACCACGGTGCTGGTGTCGCTGCTGTTCATCCTGCTGGCGGCGCGGCTGCCGTGGCCACTGCCCGGCCACTTGCTGTGGGAAGGCTTCGGGATCTTCCTGTTGGCGCAGTTCGTCGTGCGGCCGCTCACCGTGCTGATCGCCAGTCTCGCCAGTCTCGGCAGTGCGCTGAACTGGCGCGAGCGTGCGTTGATCGCCTGGGTGGCGCCGCGGGGTATCGTGGCGGCTTCCGTCTCCGCGCTTTTCGCCTTGCGCCTGCAGGCACTGGGCGTGGCGGGCGCCGAGGCGCTGGTGCCGCTGGTGTTCATCCTGATCATCGGCACCGTGGTGCTGCAGAGCGCCACCGCGCGACTGTTGGCGTTGTGGCTGAAGGTGGCCGAGCCCGAACCGCACGGCGTGCTTATCTTCGGAGCCGACGCGGTGGCGCGCGGTGTCGGCCAGGCGTTGCAGGAGGCGGGTTTCCGCGTGGTGCTGGCCGACGACGACCATGACGGCATCCGGCGTGCGCGCATGGAGGGATTGAGCACGTTCTTCGGCAACCCGGCCTCGCCGCATGCCGAGCGCCACCTCGACCTGTCCGGCATCGGTCGGTTGCTGGCGATGTCCACCCATCGCGAGCGCAATACCCTGGCCTGCGTGCATTACCGGCAGGAGTTCGGTCGTGCGAAGGTCTACCGCCTGCGCGTGCTGGCGCTGGAGGAAAGTACCGAACGCGCCGCCCTGGCCGACAAGCTGCTGGCGCCACCGCTGTTCGACGACGCGATGACGCATGCGCGCTTCGCCGAGCTGCTCGCTCGCGGCTGGCGGATCAAATCCACGCGGCTGAGCGCCACCTTCGCCTGGCCGCATTTCATCGAGCAGTACGGCTCGGACAGCGTGCTGCTGTTCGGCGTGGAGGAGCGCGGCACGTTGCGGGTGGCTTCCGCCAAGCCTGCGCTGGAGCCCCGGCCGGGCTGGATGGTGATCGTGCTGGTGCCGCCTGCAGGAGCGCCCCCGGTGCGTGAACACCCCGAGGCCTGATCGAAACCTGGAGCATTCGCGCACACGGTGCGCTCCTGCACGCGGAGATCAGCCCACCGCAGTGCGCTGGAACTGTGCCTCCTCAGTCGAGCCCTTCAGCGCCGTGGTCGACGACTGGCCTTGCTGGATCGCCTGGGTCACCGCGTCGAAGTAGCCGGTGCCCACTTCGCGCTGGTGCTTCACGGCGGTGAAACCGCGCTCGGCGGCGGCGAATTCCCTTTCCTGCAACTCCACGAAGGCGCTCATCTGGCGGCGCGCGTAGCCGTGGGCGAGGTCGAACATGCCGTAGTTGAGGCTGTGGAAGCCGGCCAACGTGATGAACTGGAACTTGTAGCCCATCGCGCCCAGCTCGCGCTGGAATTTCGCGATGGTGGCGTCGTCGAGGTTCTTCTTCCAGTTGAAACTCGGCGAGCAGTTGTAGGCGAGCAGCTTGCCGGGATGCTTCGCGCGGATGGCTTCGGCAAAGCGGCGTGCATCGTCCAGGTTCGGCTTGCTGGTCTCGCACCAGACCAGGTCGGCGTAGGGTGCGTAGGCGAGGCCGCGGCTGATCGCCTGGTCCAGGCCAGGGCGCACCCGGAAGAAGCCTTCCACGGTGCGTTCGCCCGTGACGAAAGGCCTGTCGTTGTCGTCGACGTCCGAGGTGAGCAGGTCGGCCGCGTCGGCGTCGGTGCGCGCCACGATCAGGGTGGGCACGCCGGCCACGTCGGCGGCGAGGCGCGCGGCATTCAACTTGTCGACGGCCTCGCGCGTGGGCACCAGCACCTTCCCGCCCATGTGGCCGCACTTCTTCACGCTGGCGAGCTGGTCTTCGAAGTGCACGCCGGCGGCGCCGGCCTCGATCATCGCCTTCATCAGCTCGAACGCGTTGAGCACGCCACCGAAGCCGGCCTCGGCATCGGCCACGATGGGCACCAGCCAGTCGATCTCGTTCTTGCCTTCGGCGTGGTGCAGCTGGTCGGCGCGCAGCAGCGTGTTGTTGATGCGCTTCACCACCTGTGGCACAGAGTTCGCGGGGTACAGCGACTGGTCGGGGTACATTTCGCCGGCACTGTTCGCGTCGGCGGCCACCTGCCAGCCGGAGAGGTAGATCGCCTTGAGACCCGCCTTCACTTGCTGCATTGCCTGGTTGCCGGTGAGTGCGCCAAGGGCATTGACGAAGGGCTCGTCATGCAGACTCTTCCACAACCGCTCGGCGCCGCGCCTGGCCAGCGAATGCTCGATGGCCACGGTGCCGCGCAGGCGCACCACGTCCGCGGCGGCATAGTTGCGCCGGATCCCGTTCCAGCGAGGGTTGTTGGTCCAGTCCAGGGTGATCTGTTCGGTGGTGGGCAGCGAAGTCTTCATGGTGTGGCTCCGGTACGGCGTAGTGGCAGGAGCGCGCCCAGTGAGCGATGAGGCTTTTCGCGACGGGCGTCAGTCGCGCACGGGGTGCGCTCCTGCACGGGTGGGTTCAGGCGAGCTGCTCGTAGGCAGGCAAGGTGAGGAAGTCGTGGAGCTTGTCGGCGTGGATCAGCACGCGGATCAGCGCGGCGGAGGCATCGGCACGGGCGGCGCCGGGGTGGGCGCTGTCGCGCAGACGGTGGGCGTGCGCAGCAAGCGCGTGGTCGAACAGCGCGAAGTCGATGGGCGCGCCATCGGCAAATTCCAGGTCGCCGTGGTGGAGCCATTGCCACAGCTGCGCCCTGGCGATCTCGGCGGTGGCGGCATCTTCCATCAGGTGGTGGATCGGCACGCAACCCAGGCCGTCCAGCCACGCCGCGGTATAGCGCAGGCAAACTTCGACGTTGTTGTCGAAGCCGGCGCGGGTGATCGTGCCGGGGCAGGGCGCGAGCAGCTGCTCGCGACCTACCCGCACGTCGAGGCGCTCCGCGTCGCGCTGGTTGGGTTCGGGCATGTATTCGTCGAACACGGCCTGCGCCACCGGCACCAGCGCGGGATGCGCCACCCAGGTGCCGTCGTGGCCCGCCTTGACCTCGCGCAGCTTGTCGGCCCGCACCTTGGCCAGCGCGGCCTCGTTCGCGGCAGCGTCGCCCTTGATCGGGATCTGTGCGGCCATGCCGCCCATCGCGAAGGCGCCGCGCTTGTGGCAGGTCTGGATCAGCAGCTCCGAATACGCCTTCAGGAACGGCACGGTCATCTGTACCTGGCCGCGCTCGGGCAGCAGGCGCTCGCGGTGGCCGCGGAGGGTCTTCAGGTAGGAGAAGATGTAGTCCCAGCGCCCGCAGTTCAGGCCTACCGCGCGTGCCTGCAGTGCGTGCAGGATCTCGTGCATCTGGAACGCGGCGGGCAGCGTCTCGATCAGCACGGTGACCTTCATGCTGCCGGGCGGGATGTCCAGCGCGACTTCCGCATGGGCCATGACCTCGTCCCACAACGCGGCCTCCTCCATGCTCTCCAGCTTGGGCAGGTAGAAATAGGGTCCCAGGTCGCGGCGGTGCAGGGCGCGCGCGTTGTGGTACGCGTACAGGCCGAAATCCACCAGTGCACCGGCCATCGCCTCGCCGTCCACTGAGAGGTGGCGCTCGGGCAGGTGCCAGCCGCGCGGGCGCACCACCAGCACGGCGGGGTTGTCGTCCACGCGATAGTGCCTGCCCTCGGGCGAGGTGTAGGCCAGCGTGCCGGCCACCGCATCGCGCAGGTTGATCTGGCCATCCATCTGATTGGTGAAGCTTGGCGCCGAGGAGTCCTCGAAGTCGGCCATGAACACCTTCGCGCCGGAGTTCAGCGCGTTGATGATCATCTTGCGTTCCACCGGCCCAGTGATTTCCACGCGGCGGTCGCGCAGCGCGGGTGGAATCGGCCCCACCGTCCATTCGCTGTCGCGGATCGCGGCGGTGTCGGCGCGGAAATCCGGCAGCTCGCCGGCATCCCAGCGCGCTTGGCGCAGGCCGCGGGCGGCCAGCAGCTCGCGGCGACGGGCGTCGAAGCGGCGGTGCAGGTCGGCGAGGAAGCTCAGCGCGTCCGGGCTGAGGATCGCCTGCTGGGCTGGACTGGGCTGGGCGTGCAACTGCACGGCGGTGCTGTCGAGGCGTTCCCGGGGCAAGGCCATGGTGGGCTCCGTAGTCGTGGACGACTCGAAGCTAGGTCATTGATTTACAATTTGACAAAGCAAATGTTTCAATTTTTGCTATTGTAAATATCAATATGAACTTTAAGCCACTGATATGACAGAACGAAAGACGACGCCCGATGAGGCAGGATTGTCGAAAAGATCGCGCCGCGGCGCACCAAAAAAACGTACGTCGACGCATGGAGGAGAGGCGGAAGCGGCCCGCTACTACTACAAGGGCAACCGCCACAAGCAGCTGCGCGCCTTCGTGGCCACGGTGAAACTGGGCACGCTGAGCCGCGCCGCGGAGGCGCTCTACCTGTCCCAGCCCTCGGTGAGCCTGCAGCTGCAGGCGCTGGAACGCGAGCTGGGCGCGAGCCTGCTCGAACGCCGCCGCCGTCGCATCAACCTCACCGATGCGGGCGAGGCGCTGTATGAGCTGGCGCGCCCGCTGGTGGAAGGCTGGGAAAACCTCGATCGCGACTTCCAGGCCAGAGTGCAGGGCCTGCAGGCCGGCAAGCTGGTCGTCGCCGCCGGCACTTCCACCATCCAGTACCTGCTGCCCGAGCTGGTGCGCCGCTACCGCGAACGCCACCCCGCGGTGCAGCTGCAGCTGGCCAACGTCACCGGCAAGGACGGACTCGCCATGCTGCGCGAGGACAAGGCCGACTTCGCCGTCGGCTCGATGCTGGACGTGCCGCACGACATCGCCTGGGAGCCGGTGCGCCATTACGACCCCATGCTGATCCTGCCGCCCGATCACCCGCTGGCCGCGAAAGAGCCGCTGGAGCTGCAGGACCTGTCACCCTGGGGCCTGATCTTGCCGCCACAGCGGCTGTCCACCTACCGCCTGGTGGACCTGGTATTCCAGCAGAACCAGGTGCCGTACAAGGTGGCGATCGAGGTGGGTGGCTGGGACGTGATCAAGGAATACGTGGCGATGGGCCTGGGCATTTCCATCGTGACTGGCATCTGCATCACCGCCGCCGACCGCACGCGCCTCGCCGTGCGCAACATGTCGCGCTGGTTTCCGCAGCGGAGTTACGGCGTGGTGATGCGCAAGGGCAAGTTCCTCAGTGCCGAAGCGCGCGCCTTCATCGACTTGATCCGTCCGGGCTTGCTGACGTACCGGGACTACGACGAGCCGGGGCATTCGGGGCGATAGGCACGCGGCTTCACCCCTGCCGCTGCAGCGCCAACCTCAGGCCGAAACCCAGCAGCACCATGCCGCAAATGCGGTCCATCCATCGGCCGACCTGCGGCTTGCGCTGCAGCAGCCGGTGGATGTGGCCGCCCGCCAAGGCCAGCACCAGCGACCAGGAGAGTCCGGTACCGATGAAGCTAGCGCCCAGCACCAGCAGGCCAAGCTGCGGATGGCCGGCTTGCAGCGAAACGAATTGTGGCAGGAAGGCGAGATAGAACAGCGCTACCTTCGGATTCAGCACGTTGGTGAGCATGCCCTGGCGGAACGCGGCGGCGAAACCGGCGCCTCGCGTCTGCGTGGGTTTGCGATGCTGCTGACGGCTGAGCAGCATGCGCAGGCCGATCCATGCCAGGTAGGCCGCGCCGAGGTATTTCAGCACCGCGAAGGCGAGCGCCGAGGTCATCAGCAGTGCCGACAGCCCGAGCACTGCGGCCAGCGTGTGCACCACGCAACCGCCATTGATGCCCAGTGCGGCGCCCAGCCCCACGGCGTGGCCTTCGCGGCCGCTGCGCGCGAGGATGTAGAACGTGTCCAGCCCCGGAGTGAGGTTCAGCGCGATGCAGGCGAGCAGGAAGGCGTCGTAGTGCTGGATGCCGAGCATGGCGGTCAGATCCCGTGGTGCTTGCCCCGGAATGGAGCATAGAACCTGCGCAGCCGTTCCATGTCGGCGGCCATGTCGCCGGTGGTGTCGAGCAGCGGGCCGAGGCGGATGGTCTTGTCGGGATAGTTGAAGGCAACGGGAAACACCGGCACGCCGACGTCGTGGGCGATGCGCCAGAACCCGCTCTTCCACCGCGGCACGTGGCGGCGGGTGCCTTCCGGCGCTATGCCCAGCCACAACCGCTCGCGCTGGCGGAACTGGTCGATCATCTGCTCGACCACGCCTTGCGCGCTGCCGCGGTTGATCGGCATGCCGCCCAGCTTGACGAGCAAGGCACCCAGCGGGCCGCGGAACAGCTCCTGCTTGGCCATGAAATGCACGTCGGCGCCGATGGCGGCCTTCATCAGCAGGCCCCAGACGCCGTCCCACCACGAGGAATGCGGCGCGGCGATCAGCACCAGTTTCGGCACGTCGGGGAAGTCACCGACCAGGCTCCAGCCGCACAGGCGGAGCACGCCACGACAAAGGCGCCGGCGCCGGCCGTCGCGCAGTTGCGGCATGCGAGGCGGCAACTGCGCGGGTGCGGGGACCGTACCCTTCATTCGAACACCGGTTTGCGCGAGCGCGTCTGTTTCAGCTTGCCGCGCTGCTGCTTGCCGGCGAGCCGGCGCTCCTTCGAGGCGCGCGTGGGCTTCGTCGCCACCCGCTTCTTCGGCACGGCCAGCGCGCCGCGGACGATCTCTGCCAGCCGCTCGCGCGCGTCGTCGCGGTTGCGGCCCTGGTCGCGGAAGCGGCGCGCCTGGATCACCAGCACGCCTTCGTCGGTGAGCCGGCGGTCACGCCGCGCCAGCAGCCGCTCGCGTACGGCATCGGGCAGCGAGGGCGAATGCGCCACGTCGAAGCGCAGTTCCACCGCGCTCTCGGTGCGGTTCACGTGCTGTCCGCCCGGGCCGTCGGCGCGCAGGAAGCGCTCAACCAGTTCGGTCTCGGGCAACGCAAGGGTGCGGCTGATGGTCAGCATGCCCTGAGTTTAGGGGATGGCGTCAGCGGGCCGAAACGGCGTGGGGCTCCCCATTTCGCCGACCGACCGGTTCCGTAGGGGCGCACCCTGTGCGCGATGGCTCTGACGTTTGGCCGGAGCCGAAAAGCATTCGCGCACAAGGTGCGCTCCTACAAATCCTCAAGCGCCGTCGCCCAGCCAAAACGTTCCAGCAGCGCGGCGTACTCGCCATCCAGCGGTGCCTGCAGTGTCATGGCTCCGCCCGTCACGGGATGCCGGAATTCCAGCCGCCACGCATGCAGCAGCATGCGGTGGCAGGCGAAGTGCTGCTTGTAGAGACGGTTGTGGTCGCCACGGCCGTGCTGGCAATCGCCGATCACCGGATGGTGGAGATGGGCGAGGTGCTTGCGGATCTGGCGGAAGCGGCCGGTCTCCGGCTCGGCAAGCACGAAAGCATAGCGTTGCTGCGGGTAGCGGCCCAGCTCGATGGGCACTTCCACGGTGGCGAGGCGGCGGTAGCGCGTACGCGCCTCGCGGCGTGGACCGGTCTCGCGTGAACCGGGCAGCGGGTAATCGACCATGCCTTCGGCGGGTTCCGGCCAGCCGCGCACGACGACGAGGTATTGCTTGCGCACATCGCGGCCCATGAACTGCTCGCCCAGTGCCGCGGCGATTTCGCTGGATCGTGCCACCAGCAGCACGCCGCTGGTGGCACGATCCAGCCGGTGGGCGAGGTACAGCTGGCCGCCCACCTGCTCCCGAAGCACGTCCACCAGGTACCGCTCGGCATCGTTCACCATCTTCGAACGGTGCACGGGCAGGCCCGCGGGCTTGTTCACCGCGATCAGGGCGTCGTCCTGGTGGAGGATGTCGATGGGCGGCATGGCGTTATCTGCAGGGGCGGCTTCAGCCGCGACGCGCTGGCGATGCGGTTGCCGGAAAGGACGGAGAGGCATCGCGGCCGAAGCCGCTTCTACCGGTTCTGCAGCCAACCCCAGCCGAAGGCGAGCAACCCGGCCGCGCCTGCGCCCAACGGCAACCAGACGCCATGCTGCGGCGCCAGCGCCCACAGCAAGGTGGCGCAGAGCAGCAGGGTGGCGCCGAGCGCGCTGCCCGCGATCATGCGCAGCAGGCGCCGCACCAGGTCGCGCTGGTGGCTGAGCGTATCCACGTCGGCGAGCAGACGGTGTTCGCCGCGCGCGATGCGCTCCAGCGAGTCGTGCACCAGTTCGGGCAGGCGCGGCGCGAGGTAAAACCATTCGGGCAGGCGCTTGCGCACTTCGCGCAGCGTGCGCAGAGGGCTGTAGCGCTCGCGCAGGATGCGCTTCAGCACCGGATGCGCCACCGCCCAGATGTCGATCTCCGGATCGAGCAGGCGGCCCACGCCCTCGATGTTGAGCAGGGTCTTCTGCAGCAGGATCAGCTGCGGCTGCAGGGTCAGCTCGAAGCGGCGCGCGGTCTGGAACAGCTTCACCACCAGCTCGGCCAGCGAGATCTGCGACAGCGGGCGGGTGAAATAGGGTTCGCACACCGTGCGCACCGCCGCTTCCAGTTCGTCCAGCCGCACCGTGGACGGCATCCAGCCCGCATCCACGTGCAGCTTGGCGATGCGCGCGTAATCACGCTCGAACAGTGCGATGAAGTTCTGCGCAAGCCAGTATTGGTCGGCCTCGGGCAGCGAGCCCATGATGCCGAAGTCCAGCGCGATGAAGCGCGGCTCGGCGGGGCGCGTGGGATCGACCCAGATGTTGCCGGGGTGGGCGTCGGCGTGGAAGAAATTGTCGCGGAACACCTGTTCGTAGAACACCCGCACGCCCTTGACGGCCAGCGCCTTGCGGTCGACGCCGGCGGCGTCGATCGCGGCGATGTCGTCGCTGCTGATGCCATGCACACGCTCCAGCGTGAGCACGCGCTGCGCGGTCAGGTCCCAGTGCACCTCGGGCACGTAGAGGTCCACGCCGCTGGCGAAGTTGCGGCGCAGCAGGCTGGCGCTGGCGCCTTCGCGCTGCAGGTCCAGCTCGTGCTCCAGCATTTTCTCGACCTCGGCGACCACGTCGAGCGGCCGGATCTTGTCGGCGCTCGGGTGCCAGCGCTGGGCGAGCAGGCCCAGCGAATGCAGCAGGCGCACGTCGCGTGCGATCTTGGCGTCGATGCCGGGGCGCAGCACCTTCACCACCACCGCGCGGCCGTCGGGGAGTTCCGCGGTGTGCACCTGGGCGATCGAGGCGGAGGCCAGTGGCGTCTCGTCGAAATGGGCGTAAAGCCGCCCGATCGGCGCCTTCAGCCCGGCCTCGACGATGGCTTTGGCCTCGACGCCGGGGAAGGGCGGCACCTGGTCCTGCAGCAGGGCCAATTCGTCGGCGATGTCCTCCGGCACCAGGTCGCGCCGGGTGGACAGCACCTGGCCGGCCTTGACGAAGATCGGGCCTAGCTCGGTGAGCGCGAGGCGCAGCCGCACGCCGCGCGCCAGCGGGCGTACGTCGACGACCGGCCGGCCCAGCAGCGGGCGCAGGAATTTCAGCGGGCGGAACAGGTGGGTTGCATCGACCAGCTCGTCCAGCCGGTAGCGCAAGAGCACCACGGCGACACGCAGCAGACGCGGCACCACGGCAAGCGGGGTCACGCGGACTTTCCTTGCAGGCGCGCTTCCAGGCGGGCGAGCCGGGCCTCCAGTCGTTCGCCGCGTTCCCGCAGCGCATCCACGCCATCAAGGAAGGCCTCGGCCTCGCCCGGCGCCAGTGCGAGGCGCGACTCGTCGTGCAGCCAGGCGGCGCCGTCCTCAGTGAAGTGGCTGGCGGTTTCCTTCGCGTGTGCGAGCGCCTTGCGCATCGCACGTGCGATCGGCACGCCCAGCACGTCGCCGAAGCTCCGCGCGAACGCTTCCTCGAAATCCGGTGCGAACTGGCTGGCGAGCTTTTCCAGCCGTCGCGCGAGGTCGGCGTCGCCGGCGATCTCCACCTTCCCCGGCGCCACACCGTCGTCACCGCGACGCAAAGCCATTGCCAGCAGGCTGCCCGGCGTGGCGGCCACGCGCAGCGTGCCGGTGCCGGCCTCGCCCGCGTCGGGCGGCCCGACCTCGAGGTGGCCGTCCTGCACCTGCACGGCCAGCGCCAGCTCCGGTCCGGTGAGATGCAGCAGGACGCGGCGGCCGTTCAGGGCGGCAAGCTTGTGCTGCGTGTCCGGATCGAGCGACAGCGCGTGGTTCAGCGCGGTTTCCAGCGCTCGTCCAGCCAGTTTGCGCAGCGGCATGGGCAGCCAGGCGTTGGGTGTGGCGATATTCATCCGTCGATTGTAGCGGGCAGGGGCCCGCGGGCGTGTGCCGAATGCTCCGTGCACGGACAGGCGCCCGCGGAGCGCGATGGATACCACCCCGCGCCCGGCAATCGCGCAATCGGCCGTCAGTCGCAGGCGCCGTCGAAGCCCAGTTGCCGCCAGGCTTCGTACACGGCGACGGCGACGGCATTGGAGAGATTGAGGCTGCGGCTGTCCGGTCGCATCGGCAGGCGCATGCGCCGCGATTCGGGAACGGCGTCCAGCACCTCGGCGGGCAGCCCGGCGGTCTCGCAGCCGAACAGCAGGGCATCGCCGTCGGCGTAGCGGGCATCGACATGACGCGTGCGGCCGCGGGTGGTGAACGCGAACACGCGCGGCTGGCCGATCGCGGCAAGGCAGTCATCGAGGCCGTCGTGCACCGCGACGCGTGCGTACTCGTGGTAATCCAGGCCGGCGCGGCGCAGGCGTGCGTCGTCGAGCGCGAAGCCGAGCGGGCGGATCAGGTGCAGCGTGGCGCCGGTGTTGGCGCACAGGCGGATGGCGTTGCCGGTGTTCGGCGGAATTTCGGGGCGGAACAGGATGACATGCAGCATCCGGCGATTATCGCGTGCAGGACGGCACGCGAGCCAATCATCCCGTCGATCAGCTGCGCGGCAGCGGGCAGGCTGCGCCGCGATCCGACGCCGCACAAGGGGTGGTCGAGGCGACCAGTGCGTGGGTGGCGCCGGTACTGGCCGGCTGCGGCGGGATCAGGTGCACGGTCAGCATCGAGCCCAGCACCAGGCTGCAGACCAGCAGGCAGGTGACGAACAGACCTTGCAGCATCAGGCTTTCGTGTTTCATGGCTTTACTCCGGCAGGCGTGTCGCAAGGCGGGCTCAGCCCGGCTGGCGGGGGCAGATCACGCCGTCGGCCGCCAGTGCGCATTGCGCGGGCGAAGCCAGCAGGGCGCTGCCGGCACTGGCCAGCTGCACGGACGAAGGGGTGGCACTCAGCATCGCGCCCAGCACCAGGGTGCAGACCAGCAGGCAGACGACGAACAGGCCGCTCAGCATCAGGTTCTCGTATTTCATGGTATGTCTCCGACAAGGGTGGGTGGTTCCTGCATGTATCGAAGTGCAATCCGCGTGCCAAGTCGTGATTCGCACGCAATCCATTGGAAATAAAGAATTTCAAGGAACGGCATGGCGACCCATTGCTTGTCCGCGGACAGCTGGACAAGCAAACCGGACAGCCGGACGGACAGGCGGGCGGGCTTGCCCTTTGTCATATGGCAAGAGATCGCGAACTCCACGCAAACTCGGGTGACACCTCGAACCGAGGCAAGGAGCATCACCGCGGGAACCAAGCCGCTCGCCCCGCTGCCGGCGTACCTGAATGGGCGTTGCAGCCGGTGGCGCGCTGGGTGCGGCCGCGAACGGCGGGGTGGCCGCATCCGGCATGCCCCAGATCCCGCACAAGAACATCGCGAAAGCGGCGGCACAGGCGGAGCCGCGCGTGTTCCTGATCGACCGGCCCGAGGCGCCGCAGCCGTTGATCCTGGCGGGCCTGCTCATGCCGTGATAGCCGACAAGCCGCTGGCCGCCGCCGAGGTCGCCAGGATCAGGGGCCAGCGCATCCGCGCGTTGCCGGACAGCTATGAGACCGCCGCCGCGGTGCCCGATGCGATGAACGGCATCGTCGGGTGTGACCGACCCGACGATCATGTGCGGATGCCTGAGCCGAGGCCGAAGGTGATCGCCGCCGACCAGGGCCGGGCCGCGATCAGCCAGGTCCTGCAGCCCGCGGCGATGACCTGGGTGATCGCGGGGGGCCTGAGTCAGGCAGATCGAGGCGCCGGTACGCGCGCTGAACCGCGGCGATGTGCAGGTGCTCGACGCCGACGGCAAGCCGGCTTCGAAGCAGGTGCGCAATACAGGCGCGATCCAGCAACGCGCGCTAGCATGGTGCCCGGGCGGTTTGCCGCCCGGCCTTTCTTCATCCCGACATCGGAGTCGCCCCATGCGCAAGACCGTGCTGCTGCTCGTTCCCACCCTGCTGCTGGGCGCCTGCACCTGGGGCATCAACCCCACGCCGGCGTCGCAGAACGTGCACACGGCGTGGAGCGGCGATGTCTCCGGCTGCCGCGACCTTGGCAAGATCACCGTTTCGGTGATGGACCACGTGGGCCCGGTGGATCGCAACGACATCAAGGTGCGCGACGAACTGCAGGTGATGGCGCGCAACGAGGCCGCCACCATGCACGCCGACACCATCAAGCCGTTGGCCGAGCCCAGCGACGGTTCGCAGCCCTGGGGCGCCTACCAGTGCGGTTCGCACCCGGTGACGCCAGCCGCTGGGCCGGGGAACAACCCTGCCGCGCCTGCGTCCAGTGGCGGTACGCAGACCTATCCGATCAAGGGTGGCTGAGCCCGGTTCGCCGGATCGGGAGGCATGAAGGGCGCCGTTCGGCGCCCTTCATGTTTGCGCGAGCCGGCACGGCGGATCGGGCGCCCGCTGGCCGGCCCATTCGCCCGCCACGCCCGCCGGGCAAGCCGGTGTGTTCCTGAACGGTGCGCGACGGCTGCTGCTGCGATGCGGGCGAGAAAGCCCGGCATCCGCCGGCAGTCAGCAGGGAGGGGGGCTGGTTGTGCTAAATGGACGGCGCAATCGGAACGGGAGAGTCCGCCAGCCGCGGATTGTCCGGCCCACCAGAGGGTTCATGCATGCGAACAGAACGCCGGGTCGTCGGTTTCGCCCTCACGATCCTTTGTGTGTTTCTTCAGGCGTGCTCCACGCTCCCGCCCAGCACCGGGAAGGCCGAGACGCACCATCTGCCGGCTGCTACCGATACTCCACTGGCGCGGTACGCCCACGCGGAGGCGCATAAGCATCCGCGCCAAGCGGGCTTCCGGCTGCTGACGTTGAGTACCAACGCACTGCTCAGCCGGGTAGCGCTTGCCGATCACGCCGCGCACTCGATCGACTTGCAGTACTACATCTTCGCCAACGACATGACCGGCCACTTGATCATGCAGCACCTGCTTGCTGCTGCCGATCGCGGCGTGCGCGTCCGGATACTCATCGACGACATCAACTTTGATGACAAGGATCACCTGTTCGAGGCGCTGGACTCGCATCCGAACATCGAAATCCGGCTGTTCAACCCATTCCGGACGAGGGATCCGAATCCGTTGTCCCGCGCCGCCCAGTTCGTGCTGGAGTGGCGGCGCCTCAATCGGCGCATGCACAACAAGTCGTTCATCGTGGACAACAGCGTGGCGGTCATCGGCGGGCGCAACATTGGCGATCCGTATTTCGGCGCGGACAGCAACACGCGCTTCCGTGACCTTGATGTGGTGGCCATCGGCCCCGTCGTGCAGCAGGCATCCGAAGCGTTCGACGCCTACTGGAACTGCGACGCCGCCTATCCGCTCGGTCAGCTCAAGAAGACCGACGCATCGGGCCGGCGCCTTGCCGCCGCACGTCTGATTCTGCAGAAGGACGTGCGGGCATACACGCAATCCGACTATGCGCAGGCCGTGTCGGACGAGTTGCCGAATGGGCCGACGGCCGACAAGCGAGGGGCATGGTTCTGGGGCAATGCCGAGCTCGTGGCGGATCAGCCGCAGAAGATCGGGACCGAGGGCGACGTGCCGGCCTTGCGCATCGGTCCGCGGCTCAAGGCCATGCTGGACGGCGCCCACCACGAGATCCTCGCGACGACGCCCTACTTCATCCCCGGCGATGCCGGCACCAAGCATCTCGTAGCGCTGGTCCGGGGCGGCGTGTCCATCAAGGTATTGACCAACTCACTCGCATCCACCGACGAGGCGGCGGTGCATGCGGGCTATGCGCACTATCGCAAGGCGCTGCTCGAAGGGGGTGTGCAGCTCTACGAACTCAAGCCGACGTCGGGCCAGAACCAGCCATCCACGACCGTCGGGAAATCGTCGGGCATCAGCCTTCACGCCAAGTCCATTGTCGTGGATGAACGCCAGGTCTTCATAGGCTCCCTCAACATGGACCAGCGCTCCAAGCTGTTGAACACCGAAATGGGTGTCATCGTCGATTCGCCCGGGTTGGCCCACGCCATCAGCGACTTCTTCCGCACCGCGACGGAACCTTCGAATGCGTACCGGGTGACGATCGACCCGGTTTCGCACGCACTGGTCTGGCACGCCGAGGACAACGGCAAGCCGGTCGCTTTCCAAAGCGAGCCCGGCGCGGACGCCACGCGGCGCGCGGAAGTGACCCTGCTCGGCCTGCTTCCCATCGACAGCCTGCTCTAGCCACTGGGCGGGTGGTGCCGGTAGCCGGTATCGGTCGGCGCCGGTCATCACGTCGCCCACCGGTCCCGCGCGTTTGAGCCGTCGAGGACCGTGTTGGGTCGGTTGCGGATTCAGTCGCCCGAGATCCCACCTGAATAGCGGAACGGTTTTGGAGTCCAGGCCCACCAGGCCGAAATTGTTGCGCGTGGGCGATCCGGTCAACATCCGCCGGATGGCCGGCGGCGTGCGCCTCGAGGGCGTCGTCGCCGGCGTCGCGCAGGGCATCACCGACGACGGCAAACCTGCCGGCACGAACCTGCTGCCCAACGTGAATACCGCCCTCAACTGGGTGCGATTGGCCCGGCGCGTCCAGCGCGCATCACGATCGACAACGCCGCGCTGCCAAAGGCATGCATACTGGCCACGGGCATGACCGCCACGACCGAGGTGTGGCCGCATAGAACCGAGTCGGCGCGCGCTTCGCACCGGTAGGCAAGCCTGCGCCGGGTTTGCCATCATCTGTGGCCATGAATCGCTTGATGAACGCCCCGGGCCGGCTCGCCCGCCGCCTGCTGCCGCGTCAACGACGCGCGGCGGCGGAACGCCTGCCTGCCTTCGCCGTGCCGGCCGACGCCATCGCGGCGCTGCCCGATCCGGCCGCCTTCCGCCGGACCCTGCTGCAGCTGATCGCCGGGGCCGAGCGGCGCATCGTGATCGTGGCGCTGTACCTGCAGGACGACGACGGCGGCCGCGAAGTGCTGGCCGCGCTGTACGCTGCCAGGGTGCGGCATCCGGAGCTGCGCATCACGTTGTACGTGGACTGGCATCGCGCGCGCCGCGGCCTGATCGGCCAGGCGCACAGCGAGGGCAACGCAGGCATGTACCGCGAGTTCGCGCGCCGGCTGGGCGAGGGCGTGGAGATCCGCGGCGTGCCGGTGCAGGGCCGCGAGCTGCTCGGCGTGCTGCACCTGAAGGGCTGGGTGATCGACGACGCCGTGCTGTACACCGGCGCGAGCCTCAACGACGTCTACCTCGCGCGGCACGGCCGCTATCGGCTGGATCGCTACCACCTGCTGCGCCACCGCGGTCTTGCCGATGCGTTGGCCGGCTTCGTCGAACGCCAGTTCGCCGGCAACGCGGCCGTGCCGCGGCTGGACACGCCGACGGAGCCGCCCACCCGCGCGCTGCTGCCGGCTATCCGCGAGCTGCGCCAGTCGCTGCAATCGGCCAGCTACGTCGTCCCCGAGCAGGCGGCGCCGGCCGACGACGAGGTGGCGGTGACGCCGCTCCTGGGCCTGGGCCGCACCGGCAATGCGCTCAACGACATGGTGCTGACGCTGCTGGAGGAGGCGCGCGAGCGGGTGGTCCTGTTCACGCCGTACTTCAACCTGCCGCGGCCGGTACGCGCGGCGGTGGGCCACGCGCTGCGGCGCGGCTGTCGCATCGACATCATGGTGGGCGACAAGACCGCCAACGATTTCTACATCCCGCCGGGACAGCCGTTCACGACGATAGGCCTGCTGCCGTATCTCTACGAGAACAATCTGCGCCGCTTCGCCCGCGCACACGCGCGCCAGCTCGCCAGCGGCCAGTTGAACCTGTGGTTGTGGCGCGACGGCGACAACAGCTACCACCTGAAGGGCCTACGGGTGGACCAGCACGCAGCCCTGCTGACCGGCCACAACCTCAATCCGCGCGCCTGGTCGCTGGACCTGGAAAACGGACTGCTGCTGCGCGACCCCGCGCGACAGCTGCAGGCGATGCACGAAGCCGAATGGGAGGGGCTGCGCCGGCACGCCGCGCGGCTTGCCGACTACCGCGCGCTGGAAAGCCCGCGGCATTACCCGCCGGAGGTACGACGCCTGTTGCGCCGCCTGAGCCGGGTGCGGCTGGACCGCCTGGTCAACTGGCTGCTGTGACGCCTGGAGCCTGCCGGCGGGGCTGGTGAAGCCCGCGGTGACGGGCTCTTTCGTTGCCGCCCTTCCCGGGCGGAACAAGGCGGATGGGGCTCAGCCCAGCGCGCGCACCCGGAAGTTGCGCCCCTTGATGCGCCCCGCGCGCAGCCGTTCCAGCGCCTTGTTCGCCAGCGCGCGGCTGATCGCCACGTAGGCGCGGGTGGCGAACACATCGATCTTGCCGATGTCCTTCGCGTCCAGTCCCGCGTCGCCGGTGAGCGCGCCCAGGATGTCGCCAGGGCGCAGCTTGTCCTGGCGACCGGCGTCGATCACCAGGGTCTTCATCGACGCGAGGTTGAGCTGCTTGCCGCGCGGCGGCGACACGCGCAACGGATGCCATGGCAGCGGGCGGCCAAGCTGCTCTTCGATGTTCAGCGCCTTGGGCCGCTCACGCGGCGTGACCAGGGTGATGGCGAGGCCGTTCTCGCCTGCGCGCCCGGTGCGGCCCACTCGATGCGTGTGCGTGTCCGGGTCGTGCGCGATGTCGTAGCTCACCACCAGCGGCAGTGCGGTGATGTCGAGGCCGCGCGCGGCCACGTCGGTGGCCACCAGCACGCAGCAACTGCGGTTGGCGAACTGCACCAGCACTTCGTCGCGGTCGCGCTGCTCCATGTCGCCGTGCAGTGCGAGCGCCGAGAAGCCGCGACGGTCCAGCTCCTGCGCCACGGCGTCCACGTCCTTGCGCATGTTGCAGAACACCAGCGCGTGCTGCGCCTGTTCCGCGCTGAGTGTGCCCTTGGCCAGCAGCTGCGCCAGCGCGTCCATCTTCTCCGCCGGCTCCACTTCATGGAAACGCTGCTCGATGGTGGTTTCCTCGTGCGGGCTTTCCACCGTCACTTCCACCGGATCGCGCTGCACGCGCTTGCTCACCGCGCGGATCTCGTCCGGATAGGTGGCCGAAAACAGCAGCGTCTGGTGGTGCTTCGCGATGCGTCCGACGATGTCGTCGATAGCCTCGCTGAAGCCCATGTCCAGCATGCGGTCGGCCTCGTCCAGCACCAGCACCCGGACACCGCCGCCGTGCAGGCTGCCGCGCTTCAGGTGTTCCTGCACGCGGCCGGGCGTGCCCACCACGATGTGCGGGTCGTGCGCGAGCGAAGCCAGTTGCGGCCCCAGCGGCATGCCGCCGCACAGGGTCAGCAGCTTCACGTTGGGGATGTTCGCGGCGAGCTTGCGGATCGCCTTGCTCACCTGGTCGGCCAGTTCGCGCGTGGGGCACAGCACCAGCGCCTGCAGGCGGATCGTTTCCACCTGAAGCGCCTGCAGCAGGGCGAGACCGAACGCAGCGGTCTTGCCGCTGCCGGTCTGTGCCTGCGCGATCACGTCGCGGCCTGCCAGCATCGGCGGCAGGCTTTGCGCCTGCACCGGTGTCATGTCGGCGAAATCAAGGGTTTCGAGGCTGGCGAGCAGGGCGGGCTTGAGCGGGAGCGTGGCGAAGGCGGTCATGCGCCATGATCGCACCTCCGCCCGCGGGACGGGCGGGTCGTGCGAGGTCGCCCGATGAATGGACCATCGGCGGAGCACTCGCCGATCCATCGTGCGGCGATTGGCCGGGGAGCCGGGGAAGTGCGGGACGGCACTTCCTGGACATCCTGGTTACGCCAGCGCCGAATCGATGCGGATCTCGCCGGAGAGCACCTTGTGGATCGGGCAGGCATTGGCGATCTGCAGCAGGCGTCCGCGCTGCGCCTCGTCCAGCTTGCCGTGCAGGACGATGCGCCGGCGGATCAGGTTGCTGCCGTCTTCCGGCTTGCCGTCGGGGTTGAAGTCCAGCGCCACCTCGACGCCTTCCAGCGGCCAATCCTTGCGTTCGGCGTACATCTTCAGCGTGATCGAGGTGCAGGCGCCCAGCGCAGAGAGCAGCAGCCGGTGCGGATCCGGGCCGGTATTGGCGCCGCCCTGGTCGTCCGGCTCGTCGGCCAGCCATTGGTGGCCGTGGTCGTCGCCGAGGCGGACGGCGTAGCGCGTGCCGGCGATCGCGGCGGTGACGGCGGGAGGGGTATTCATGGCGGCGGCTCCGGTCGGTGGGTCGGCCGCCACATCTAGCACAGCGGGCGCAGGCGTGTGTGCCGCTGGAGTGAAATGCCGAGGGCTTGCATCCGCGTGCGCGGTCGCGGACCCTGTGCAGCCCGTGTTCCAGCTACGCACCCCCATGGACATCGTCTTCATCGAGGATCTGCGCATCGACGCCGTGATCGGCATCTACGACTGGGAACGTCGCGTGCGCCAGACGCTGGCGTTCGACATCGAGATGGCGTTCGACAATACCGTTCCCGCCGCCAGTGACGATATCGCGCTGACCTTGAACTACAAGGACGTGTCGAAGCGGCTGATCGACTACGTTGGCGCGTCCAGCTTCGGCCTGGTGGAGACGCTGGCCGAACGCTGCGCCGCGATCATCCGCGAGGAATTCGGCGTGGGCTGGGTGCGGCTGAAGCTGTCCAAGCCCGGCGCGGTGCGCGGCGCGAAGGCGGTGGGCGTGTGCATCGAGCGCGGCACGAGACCGGCGTGACGATGGCGCGCGTCTACCTCAGCCTGGGTTCCAACCGGGAGCCGCGCCGTCACCTCAACGCGGCGCTGGACGAGTTGCGCTCGCGCTTCGGCGCGATCACCGTGTCGCCTGCCTATCGCAGCCGCTCGGTGGGCTTCGATGGCGCGGACTTCGTGAACCTCGCGGTGGGGCTGGATACGGACCTGGAGCCGGTCGCGCTCAACGACTGGTTGCACGCGCTGGAGGACCGCAACGGCCGTCGCCGCGACGTGCCGCGCTATTCCGACCGCACGCTGGACGTGGATATCGTGCTGTACGACGAGCGCGTGATCGAGGGTCCGGGCCACCTGCAGATCCCGCGCAAGGAGCTGCGCCATGCCTTCGTGCTGAAGCCGCTGGCCGACATTGCGCCTGCGGCGCGGCACCCCGTCGGCGGGCAGACGATGGCGGAGCTGTGGGCGGCGTTCCCGCAGGAGCGCGAGCCGCTCGTGGCCGAGCCGCTCTAGACGTGCTGCACTGTCGCGGCGGCGCCGCCGGTGCTAGAAAAGCGGCTCCAATCGCATGGAGGGCAGGGATATGGCCGGCAAGTTCGCCCGCAGCTGGGCATTGATGAAGGCGAGTGCAGGCGTGCTGCGCTCGGACAAGTCGCTGTTGCTGTTCCCGTTGCTGTCGGGGGTGTGCAGCCTCGTGGTGGCGGCGAGCTTCCTGCTGCCGGTGGTGCTGGCGCTGGTCGGCCACCACGGCGACGACCTCGGAGGCCGCCGCTTCGCGCCGGCCTACTACGTGGTGCTGTTCGCGTTCTACCTGGCGCAGTACTTCGTGATCGTGTTCTTCAACACCGCGCTGGTCGGTGTGGCGTTGGCGCGCCTGCGCGGCGAGCCCGCCGGGCTGGCCGATGGCTTTGCGCTGGCGCGCTCGCGGCTGGGCAGCATCTTCGGCTACGCCCTGATCGCCGCCACGGTGGGCCTCTTCCTGCGCGCCCTGCAGGAGCGGCTGGGTCTGGTCGGCCGCTTCGTGGTGGGCCTGCTCGGTCTGGCGTGGACGGTGGCCACCTTCCTGGTGGTGCCGGTGCTGGCCAGCGAGGGCGCAGGGCCGGTCGAGGCGGTGAAGCGCAGCGCGGGGCTGCTCAAGCGGACCTGGGGCGAGAACGTGATCGGCAACGCGGGGCTGGGCGTGGTGTTCGGCCTGGTGTTTTTCCTCGCGGCCCTGCTGGCTGCGGCGCTGGTGTTCGGCGCCATCGCGACCCAGTCGGTCGCCGTCATCGCGCCGGCGATCGTGCTGGTGGTGATCGCTTTCATGCTGCTTGGCCTGGTGCAGTCCACCCTGCAAGGCATCTACGCCGCGGCGCTGTACCGCTACGCGGAAGCGGGCGAAGCGGGCGGCGGCTTCGACCAGGCGCTGCTGGAATCGGCGTTCCGTCCCAAGCGCTGAGTCACGTCGTCAGCGTGCGGCCGCCATCCACGCGGATGATCTGGCCGGTGACGTAAGGCGCATCGCGAAGTAGCCACAGCACGGCGCCGGCCACGTCTTCGGGCGAGCCGGCGCGGGCCAGCGGCGTGCGCGCCAGCAACGCCTGCTGGTCGGCGTAGGGCTTGCCGTCGCTGGGCCACAACACCGCGCCGGGGGCCACGCCGTTGACGCGGATGTCGGGGGCGAGGTCCAGTGCGAGCGAGCGCGTCATCGCCGCCAGCGCGGCCTTCGCCATGCAGTAGATCGGGTGGTCCGCCAGCGGGTATTCGGCGTAGATGTCCACCAGGTTCACGATGCCGCCGTGCGTGGCGCGCAGCGCCGGCGCGGCCGCCTGGGCGAGGAAGAACGGCGCCTGCGCGTTCGAGGCGAACAGCTCATTCCACTGCGTCACGGTGGCGCTGCCCACTGGCGTGGGGTGGAAGGCCGACGCATTGTTCACCAGCGCGTCGAGACGACCGAAGCGGGCCAGCGCGGTATCCACCAGCGCGGGCAGCGCGTGTGGATCGGCCAGCTCCGCCTGCAGCACCAGGGTGCTGTCGGGCCGCGCGCGTTCCAGTTCGGCAGCCAGCGCCTCGGCCTCCGTCACCGAGCGGCGGCAGTGCACGGCGAGGTTGTAGCCGGCCGCGTGCAGCGTGCGCGCTATCACCGCGCCCACGCGCCGGCCGGCGCCGGTGACCAGGGCGGCGGGACGTTCGGGAGGTGACGACATGCGACGATTCCTGCGCGGAGACGGATACCGACAGCTTGCCGGAACGGCACGGCGGCGTCACCCGCGCGGCGTGGGCGGCGCCACCGCCGTCGTCGTTCCATCGTCGGCATCGCCGATGCCGCCGTCGAATAGTTCAATCGCGGTGGCCGCCACCTGCCCGGTGTCGTAGTACGCGTAGGCTCCCACGCCCAGCGCGCCGATCACCGGCAACCAGCGCGAAACGCCCTCGCCCAGCGCGCGGCGGCTGAGCTTGACGCCCAGGTGCCTGGCGATGCGCTCCACCACCGTCTGCGACATGCGCCGGAACAACAGGCGGTCGCCCATGCGTACTACCAGGTCGCGGAAGGCCTGCGCCGCGGTATGGCGGAACAGGCAGTACAGCATCTGCTCGCGGCCCAGTTCCGCATGGCGGCCGTAGGCGGCGGCGATGTCGCTGACCATCTGTGCCTGCAACTTCCAGATCGCCACCAGTTCCGGCAGCACCGTGAGCCAGCCCAGCGGCCCAGGCGGCAGCGCCAGCGAGCCGGCGGTTAGCGCGGCGCGCTGGGCGGTGCGGGCGGCGATCTGGCGCGCCTGCGCCTTCGGGTCGGCCGCACCGTCCACCTTGCTGTCGGGGATGCGGCTGACGAAATCGAGGATGGCCTGGGTGACCCGGTTCGCTTCCTCGTGCTTGCCGATCACGGCCGGCACCTGTCGGCTGCCGCCGGCAGGCGCCGGTGCGGGCGGGCGTCGCTGCTTCATGGCGCACTCCGTGGGCGCGCTGACGCGCACATGCGGCCCAGTCTAAGTCGTGGGCATGAAGCGGGACGCAATGCGTGCGTCGCGCAGCATGACTTATGGCCCAGGGCCATTCCGGGCGAAGAAAGTAATGTTATAACATTACACATGCAGATTCGGCCTCCCCTGATGGCCTGCCTCCACCCTGGAATCCCTGCCCATGAAGCTTGCTTCTCTCACCCTGATCCTTGCCCTCGCGCTGTGTGCGACGGCGGCCCCCGGCGCGTACGCCGATGATGTGACGCCCGCTGCCACTCCCACCGCGGCCGGCGGTGTGGTGACCGACGAAGCCGCGGCTGCCTCGCGCAACCGGCCGGCGCCCACGGTGCGCGACCTCGGCGGGATCAGCGTCTCCGCAGCGCTGGACCAGGCGCGCAACGCGCTGTCGCCCGACACCGGCTCCAGCCAGTACGTGATCGACCAGAAGGCGATCGCGCAGCTGCCACTGGGCGCCTCCACACCGGTGAACCAGGTGATCCTGCAGGCGCCGGGCGTGGTGCAGGATTCCTACGGCGGACTGCACGTGCGCGGCGACCACGCCAACTTGCAGTACCGCATCAACGGCGTGATCGTGCCCGAGTCGATCTCCGGCTTCGGCCAGACCCTGGACGCGCGCACGATCCAGCGTGTGAGCCTGCTCGACGGCGCGCTACCGGCGCAGTACGGCCTGCGCACCGCGGCGGTGGTGGACATCACCACCAAGAGCGGCGCCGGGCTCGGCAACGGCGGCAGCGCGGGCGTCACCGCCGGCTCCCTCGGCACGCTCAATCCTAATGCTTCGATCTGGGGCAGCAGCGACCGCTGGAGCTGGTACCTCACCGGCAACTATCTCGAGGACGACGTGGGCATCGAGAACCCCGCGTCCAGCCGCACGCCGGTCCACGACCACACCAACCAGGCAAAGGCATTCGGCACGCTCAGCTACCTGGTCGACAACGACACCCGTCTGAGCTTCATGTTCGGCGCGGCCAACAACCGCTTCCAGATCCCGAACCGGCGCGATGTCTCTCCGCAGTTCGGTTACCAGGACCAGGCCGCGTTCGACTCCGCCGACCTCAACGAGCAACAGCGCGAGCGCACCCGCTTCGGCGTGCTGTCGCTGCAGGGCAAGCTGGGCGCCACCCACTACCAGGTTTCGCTGGGCCAGCGTTACACCAGCGTCGGCTTCAGTCCCGACAGGATCGGCGACCTGATGTTCAACGGCGTTGCCGCCACGGTGAACCGCAGCAACCGCGCCAGCACCCTGCAGGCCGACTTCGCCACCCCGCTGGGCGACAGCAACACGCTGCGCTACGGCGTCTACGGCAGCTTCGAACACGCCTTCAGCGGCAGCGACGCCTGGGTGTTCCCGGCCGACGCGAACGGCAACCAGGCCAACACCACACCGATCAACATCGTCGACAACAACCGGCTTACCGCGAAAACCTGGTCCGCCTACGTGCAGGACGAGTGGAGCATCGGCCAGGACTGGACGGTGAACTACGGCCTGCGTGGCGACCGGTACACGCTGGCCGGCGCCACCAGCAGCCAGCTCAGCCCGCGCCTGGGCGTGGTCTGGCAGGCTACCGACAGCACCACCGTGCACGCCGGCTACTCGCGCTACTTCACGCCGCCGGCCACGGAGATGATCACCACCTCGAACATCGCCAAGTTCGACGGCACCACCAATGCGGTGTCCAATCCCGGCAACGCGCAGCCGCTGGCCGAGCGCTCCAACTATTTCGACGTGGGCGTGTCGCAGAACATCGGCCCGTCGCTCACCCTTGGCCTGGACACCTATTACCGCGACGTGCAGCGCCTGCAGGACGAAGGCCAGTTCGGCGCCGCCCTGGTCTACTCCACCTTCAACTACGCCCGCGGCCACGTCGGTGGCGTGGAATTCAGCGCCAACTACGACCAGGGGCCGTTGTCGGCGTACTTCAACCTGGCCTACAGCCGGGCGATGGGCAAGCACGTGATCACCAGCCAGTACAATTTCGCGGTGGACGATCTGGCGTACATCGCCGACAACTACATCCACCTCGATCACGACCAGGCCTACACCTCCTCTGGCGGCGTGAGCTACGCCCTCGGCGACGACACCCGGGTCGGCGCCGACTACCTGTTCGGCTCGGGCCTGCGCCGCGACGACGCGGTACCGAACGGTGCGCACCTGCCGGCCTACTTCCAGCTCAACCTCAACGTCTCGCACGACTTCGTATCCAACCGTTTCGGCAAGCTGCACACCCAGCTGGCGCTGATCAACGCGCTGGACCGCACCTATGAGCTGCGGGACGGCACCGGTGTGGGCGTGGGCGCGCCGCAGTTCGGCCCGCGCCGCGGCCTGTACCTCAGCCTGCAGAAGGACTTCTGAGTCCCGCTGCAGGGATGGCCGCGCGCCGGCTTCCGGCACGCGGCCATCCGCTATGCTTGCGGCCTTGGTCCCAGCGCTGTCCGCCCGATGTCCGCACGCCTCCCCGAACCCAGCGCCGACGAACGCGCGCATTCCGACCGCCTGCTGGGCCAGTTGCGCGAGCAGATCGCCGCGCACGGGCCGATCCCGTTTTCACAGTTCATGGAGCGCAGCCTGTATGCGCCGGGGCTGGGCTACTACAGCGCGGGCAAGACCAAGTTCGGCGAGGCGGGCGACTTCGTCACCGCGCCGGAACTGGGCGGGCTGTTCGCGCGCTGCGTGGCAAACGTGGTGGCGCCGGTGCTGGACGCGCTGGGTGGCGAAGCGAATTTCCTCGAACTGGGCGGCGGCAGTGGCGCGTTCGCGGAGGTGGCGCTCAAGGCGTTCGCCGAAGCGGACAGCCTGCCGCACCGTTACCTGATCCTCGAACCCAGCGCCGACCTGCGCGAACGCCAGCGCGAGCGCCTTGCAGCCGCGTTGCCGGCCGAACTCAACGCGCGCGTCAGGTGGCTGGATGGCCCGCCCGACCATGGCTGGCGCGGCGTGCTGTTCGCGAACGAGGTGATCGACGCGCTGCCCGCCACGCGCATCGCGATGAAGGGCGGCGAGGTGTTCGAGGAGTACGTGGCGCTGGATGGCGAAGGGCGGCTGATGCGGGTGGACCGCCCCGCCGACGCGCTGGTGGCCGGTGCGGTGCGCCACGTCGAGCGCGACCTGGGCGCGGATTTCGCCGACGGCTACCGCAGCGAGATCCTGCCGCAGCTGCCGTACTGGCTGCAGGCCGTGGCCGGTACGCTGGAGGCCGGCCTGATGCTGTTCGTCGACTACGGCTACGTGCGCCGCGAGTACTACCAGCCCGGGCGCCGCGACGGCACGCTGATGGCGCACTACCGCCACCATGCGCACGGCGATCCGCTGTGGCTGCCCGGCCTCAACGACCTCACCGCCTCGGTGGATTTCACCGCGCTGGCCGAAGCCGGCAACAGCGCCGGTTTCGGCGTGGCGGCCTACCTGCCGCAGGCGCGGTTCCTGATCGCCAGCGGCCTGCAGGAGGCGTTCGAGGCGGCCCATGCGCAGGCCGCCGACGAGGCGGCACGCTACCGGCTGGCGCAGGAGGTGAAGCGGCTCACCTTGCCCGACCAGATGGGCGAGCGTTTCCAGGCGATGCTGTTCGCCCGGGGCCTCGACCTGCTGCCGCTGCCGGCGGAGCTGCTGGCTGCCGACCAGGGCGGGCGGTTGTAGGAGCACACCCGCGGATCAAATCCGGGGCACCCCGTATCCGAATGGCTCTCGCCCCGGTCAAGCACCGGGGCCGTCCTGCACAGGGTTCGCTCCTACTTCGCAGTCGGCGCGCCGCGCCCCAGCGCCATGCCCTTGAGCACGTTGAGCGCCTGCGCCAGCGCGTAGTCCCTGGTGGCGAGCGAGCCCTCGGCAGCGCTGCCGTCGGCATCGATGTTGCCACCGGCCTTCGCATGCTCGTTGGCGAGATGGTTCGGCAGGTCGGCCTCGGAGCTGATCAGCTCGGGCGCCACGTCGGCCTTGCGCACGCTGAGGTCGGCGAGCGGGATGTCGGGCCGGATGCCCTCGGCCTGGATCGAGGTGCCGTTCGGCGTGTAGTAGCGCGCGGTGGTGATCTTCACCGCGTGGTCGGCGTCCAGCGGCAGCACCGTCTGCACCACCCCCTTGCCGAAGGTGCGCTGGCCGATCAGCAGGGCGCGATGGTTGTCCTTCAGCGCGCCGGAGACGATCTCGGCGGCGGAGGCGGTGCCGTGGTTCACCAGCACTACCAGCGGCGCGCCGTCGAGCAGGTCGCCCGGATGCGCGCTGAAACTCATGTTGGAGTCGGCCAGGCGACCGCGGGTGGTGACGATGGTGCCGGAATTCAGGAAGTCGTCGCTCACCGACACCGCGGCGGTGAGCAGGCCGCCCGGGTTGTTGCGCAGGTCGAGCACGGCACCCTTCGGCGCGCCGTCCCTGGCGACCACCGCGGCCAGCTTGCGTTCGAGATCGGCGGCGGTGTCGCTCTGGAACTGGGTGATGCGGATGTAGTCGTAGCCGGGCTCGAGCTGGCGCACCTTGACGCTGGTGATCGCGATGTTCTCGCGCGTGAGGTGCATGTCCACCGGCGTGTCACCGCCCTTGTGCAGGACGGTCAGCGTGATCTTGCTGCCGGGCTTGCCGCGCAGCTTCTTGAACATGTCGTCCACGTTCTGCGGGTCGACCAGCACGCCGTCGATCTTCACGATGCTGTCGCCGGGCTTGATGCCGGCGCGGGAAGCGGGCGTGTCGTCGATCGGCGTGACGATCAGCAAGCCGCCGTCCTGCTGCAGCACCTCGATGCCGAGGCCGCTGTACTGGCCGGTGGTGTCCTCGTCGAGCTGGGCCAGGCCTTCCTTGTCGAGGTACTCGCTGTGCGGGTCGAGGCCGGCGAGCATGCCGGTGATCGCGTCCTTCATCAGCACGTGGTTACTCACCGGCTCCACGTAGGCCTGGCGCACGATGTCGTAGACGCGGCTGAAGCGGCGGATGTCCTCGAGGTTGACCGGGTGGTTGTCGTCGGCCTTGGCGGGCGCGTCGGCGCGCACGTGGGTGGGCGCCAGATCGGTGGGCGGCTCGGGCGCGCTCGCGGCCGGCGCCGGCGCGTTCTGCGCGTGCACGAACGACGCCGCCAGCAGCAGGGCGCACAGGCTGTAGGTGGAAAACCGCATGGAACGACTCCGGGGAAGGGGGCTCCCGCCGCGCGGGCGGCGGGTTTCGACGCTGCCAGCCTGCGACGACGGCGGGCAGCCGTCAACGGTGCTGGCTGAATGGCTGGCCGGGCCGGCTCAATGGTGCTGGCCGAGCCAGCTGCGCGGGTCGACCGGCTGGCCGTCGCGACGCAACTCGAAGTACACGCCGGTGTTGATGCCGGTGGGCGGCGCGGCAGTGCCCACGGCCTGGCCCGTGGTGACCGCGTCGCCCACGTTGTGCAGCAGCGCCTCGTTGTTGCCGTACATGCTCATCCAGCCGTTGCCGTGGTTGAGGATCAGGAGCATGCCGTAGCCGCGCAGGAAGCCGGCGTAGACCACCCGGCCATTCGCCACCGCGCGCACCTCGCTGCCGCCGCTGGCGCGGATCAGCACGCCGTTGCCGTAGCGGTGCACGTCGCCGGCCGCTGGCCAAGGCAGGTTGCCGCGGATGTTGGCGCCCGCGCCGCCCACCGCGATCGGCGGCGGCGCCTTGCCGCCGTGTTTCCCCGCCGCAGCCTGGCGCGCGGCCTCGCGTGCGGCGGCCTCGCGCAGCGCCAGGTCGATCTGCTTCTGCAGCTTGTCGACCAGGCTGTTGAGGGACTGCTCATCCTGCTTCAGCGCCGCCAGGCGTTGGGCCTGATCCTGATAGGTGGCGTCGGTCTCGGCAGCCAGTTTCTGCTGCGCGGCGCGCTGCTTGCCCAGCTGCTCGCTCTGCTTCTCGCGCTGCACGCGTTGGGCCTGCAGCGCCTGCTGCTCGGCGGCGATCTGCTGTTCCAGCGCCTGCAGCTGGGCCAGGCTGGCCATCAGCTGCTGCACCTTCTGCACACGGTCCTGCTGGAAGTATTTCGAGTACACCAGCGCCCGCGCGATGCGGCCCACGTCCTGGTTGTCCAGCAGCAGGCGCAGATCCGAGCCGTGACCCAACGCGTAGCTGGCGCGCAGCAGGTCGGCGATCGCGGCCTTCTGTCCGTCCAGTTTCTGCTTCAGCCCGGCCCGCTGCTGCTGCAGCTGGTCGAGCTGCTGCTGCTTGGCGGCGAGCGCGGCGTCGGTCTCGCGCAATGCGCGTGCGGCGGCGGCCAGCGCGGTGGTCTGCTTCGCCAGTGCGGCGTTGAGCTGGTCGCGGCGGGCGGCGGTGGCGGCCTGCTGCCTGCCCAGCGCCTGCACTTCCTGGTGCACGTTGCTGAGCTTCTGCTTGGCCGCGGCCTGTTCGGTCTGGCTCTTGTCCTGCCGCGCCTGCGCGGTTGCCACGACGAGGGCGGCGCTCAATGCCGCGACGGAGAGAACGGGGAGGCGGGCGGCGCGTACGAGGCTGGGCATCGGCCGATTATCGCCGAGGCCGCCGACCGCGGCGAGCCGGCTGCGGGCTGGTCGTTCATGCGGCGGGCGTCGGCGCATCCCGGCGACGGCCGCTGCGGCCGGCCATGCCAGCGCGTTGCGCAGCTCGGCGCATGCCGCCGCATAGTCCGCCGCCCCGGCGGGATCGTCCAGCAGCCGACCGCCGGCGCAGCGGCGGAGCGGCGGCCATCTTGCGATTCCGCAAGGTTTTCGTGCGGCGATCGGCAGCCCCCGGTAAAGCCGCCGCCATACCGCATGACCAACATGCCGGGAATTCTTGCGCCCCTCCCGGAGACTTTCCAATGTCGTTGCGTCGTCGCTATCCGTCACCCACCGTGTTGGCGCTGGCCATCGGTTGCGTACTGCTGCCCGTTGCTGCCGTGGCCGCCACCCAGCCTGCAGCACCCGCCGCGGCGGCAACCAGCAACAACGGTACGAGTGGCGCGGCCGCCAGTTCGGACTTCTCGCCCGATACGATTCGCAAGCACAAGGTCAAGCAGATGAAGGGGGTGACGGTGACCGCCGCGTCGCTGTCGCTCATCCAGGTTCCGGCGACCACGCCGCTGGAGGTGACCCAGCCCACCTCGGTGATCGACCGTGACTACATCCGCAACAGCACCGCGTCGACCGGGACCTACGCCGACGTCATCGCGATCACGCCCAGCGTGAGCGACCACGAGCCGAACGGTGCCGGCCTCACCGAAAGCCACGACATGAGCATCCGTGGCTTCAAGGACGGCGAGTTCAACCTCACCATGGATGGCATCCCGGTCGGCGACCCCAACGACTTCACCCACCATTCGCCGGACTACTTCATGTCGCAGGACCTGGGCGCGATCAACGTCGACCGCGGCCCGGGCAACGCCTCCACGGTGGGCTTCGCCACCTTCGGCGGCACCGTGGGCATGAACACCCGCGCACCGGAAGCCGAGACCGTGGGCCACGTCTACGGCAGCTACGGCAGCTTCGCCACGCGCATGCTGGGCGGCTCCTTCGACACCGGCACGATGCAGAACTTCGGCGACCTGCGGGCGTTCGTCGACTACCGCCAACTCAAGTCCAACGGCTACCTCACCGGCGCCAACATGGATCGCCACAACTTCTTCATGAAGGCAGTGAAGCCGCTGGGCGAACACACCGAGCTGACCGTGGTGGCGATGACCAACCAGAACTCGGGCAGCAACGCGGCGATCTACGGTGCCACCTCGTATCCCTACGTGGCGGTGAACAACGGCGCACCGCCGTTCACCAGCGACATGCCGGGCCAGATGCAGCAGCTCGGCATGAACTACGGCCTGTCCAGCAATCCGGACAGCCAGGCCTTCACCGGCTACAACGGCGACACGATCAACTCGGACTTCGAGTATGTGGGCGTGCACAGCCTGCTCGGCGACGTGACCCTTGACAACAAGATCTACACCTACGCTTACTACCACCACGGCTGGAACGGTGCGGACCCGAACGGCGGCAACTACGACTACGGCAGCCTCAACGGTCCTGCCGGCTCGGCCGGCGACGGCACCTTCCCGGCCGGCGCGGGCAGCACCAACGGCACGATCTACGGCGCCAACGACGTGCCCGGCCAGAAGATGTACAACCTCTACCGCAACTGGGGCGACATGCTGCGCCTCAGCCAGGACTTCGGTCCCGGCGAGCTGCGGTACGGCCTGTGGGTGAACAAGCAGCTCTACCACCGCTACCAGGCAGAGATCGACTTCAGCAACGGCGGCGCCTACAACGCCGCGACGCCGCTGGCGGCGACCGATCGCCGCATCGACGGCACCTTCCTCACCGTGCAGCCGTACCTGGAATACGCCTGGCAGGTCACCGACGCGTTCACCGTGACCCCTGGCTTGAAATTCGTCTACTTCCATCGCCACGACGTGGCGCCGGTGCAGCAGAAGGTCGGCGCGCCGCAGGACTACGCGCAGTCCTGGCGCACCCTGCTGCCGGCGATCGACCTGCACTACCAGATCCAGTCGGGCTGGACCGCCTACCTGCAGGCGGCCAAGGGCTATCTGGCGCCCAACGAGAACCTGTTCTACGTGCCCAACCCCCGCGTCTCGGACCAGAACGTCAACCCGCAGTCGACGACCAACTACCAGCTGGGCACGGTGTGGCAAAGCGACCGCCTCAGCCTGTCGGCCGACCTGTACGCGATCAACTTCACCAACCAGGTGACCAAGCACAAGATCGGCGGTGTGACCATCTTCTCCAACCTCGGCGGCACCAAGTACCGCGGCGGCGAGATCGAGGCCAGCTACCTGGTCGGCGGCGGCTTCAGCCTGTACGGCAACGCCAGCTACAACAAGGCCACGCAGAACTCCAACGGGCTGCAGCTGGCCCTGGTGCCCAGGTACACCGGCGCCGCCGGCCTGATCTGGCGCAACGGCGCCTGGTACGCCTCGCTGATCGCCAAGTACACCGGCGCCAACTACGGCGACACCGCGCAGGACGCGGCAGGCAACACCATCGGCATCTACCGCTTCCATCCGGTCACGCTGACGAACCTGTCAGTGAACTACACGCTGCCGGAGGCCGCACTGCTGCCGCGCGGCACCAAGCTGAGCCTGCAGGTGTTCAATCTGGCCAACAACCGCACGCTCGACGATATGGGCGGCTATACGGCCAATGGCGTGCCGCTGTTCTTCACGCCCTCCGGCCGCAGCGTGATGTTCAACTTCGACATCCCGGTGCGCTGAAGTCCAAGGGACGGCGCCCCGACGCCGTCCCTTTCCTGCCTGCGGACGCCCGCCTGTCGTCACGGTGGGCGTCCCTCTTGCGAGTCCGCTCCATGTTTCTAGCGAAAACGATCCGAACCGCCGTGGTCCTGCTCGGCCTGTGCGGCGGCACCTCCCTTGCCGCGCCGGCCGCAGCCGGCCCCATCAAGCACGTGCTGCTGATCAGCGTCGATGGCCTGCACGCACTGGACCTGCGCAACTACATCCAGATCCATCCTGATTCCCACCTGGCCGCGCTGGCCGCACGGGGCATCGAATACACCCGCGCCAGCACCGTGGTGCCGGCGGATTCCTTCCCCGGCCTGCTGGCCCTGGTGACCGGCGGCACGCCGGCCGCCACCGGCGTCTATTACGACAGCAGCTGGGACCGTTCGCTGGCGCCGCCGACCGGCCCCTGCGCCGCCATCGGTGCGCACGTGCTGTACAACGAGGCAGTGGATGCGCCCGGCGGCAAGGGCATCGAAGCGGCCAGGCTGCCGCGCGACCCCGCGCACGGCTGCCGCCCGGTGTATCCGTGGCAGTACCTGCGCGTGAACACGGTGTTCAACGTGGTACGCGCCGCCGGCGGCTACACCGCCTGGGCGGACAAGCACCCCGCCTACGCGATCGTGCAAGGTCCGTCCGGCGACGGCGTGGCCGACCTGTACACGCCGGAGATCGGCAATGACGGCGAGGGCCATCCCGACACCGACGCGGTCACTGCCTCGATCGCCCGCACCGAGACCTACGACACCGGCAAGATGCAGGCGGTGATCCACGAGGTGGACGGCTACCGCCACGACGGCCGCACCCGCGCCCCGGTGCCTGCGCTGTTCGGGCTCAACCTGCAGAGCATCAACGTGGCCGAGAAGCTGGCCGGCTACCAGGGCGCCGACGGCACGCCCACGCCATCGCTGGACGCCGCGCTGACCCACGTGGACAACCTGATCGGGCAGCTGATGGCCGAGTTGGCGCGCCGGCACCTGGAGCAAAGCACCTTGGTGATCCTCACCGCCAAGCACGGCAACGGCCCGATCGACCCGGACCAGCTGCGCCACGTGCCGTCCGCCTGGCTGCGCGCGGTGATCGCGGCGGCGGCGGATGGCGAGCCGGCCCAGCTGACCACCGACCGCAGCGCGCTGATCTGGTTGCACGACCAGCGCACCACGGGCACGGTGGCGCGGACCCTGCTGGCCGACCGCCAGCGGCTGGGCATCGAGCGCGTGCTGTGGGGGCGCCGGCTCGGCCTGCTGTTCCCCTCGCCGACGCATGACGTGCGCACGCCGGACCTCATCGTGATCCCGCAGCCCGGCGTGATCTACGCCAAGGCGGGCGCCACCAAGCGCGCCGAGCACGGCGGCTTCGACATGGACGACACCCACGTCGCCCTGCTGGTCTCTGGGCCGATGCTGCCGGAGCCGGGCCGCCGGCTGGACATGCCGGTGTCGACCACCGAGGTGGCGCCGACCATGCTCTCGGTCCTGGGCCTGGACCCGGACACCCTGCAGGCGGTGCGCGAGCAGCAGACGCCCTCCTTGCCTGGCGTGGCATGGAGCCGGCTGGGCAGCCGTCGTGGCGGTCCGGTGCATTGAATGCCAGGCTTCACCGGACCGTCACAATTGCCGCCTACCGTAACGGGCTTTGATGCCGGCGGTGCGTCCGACGCCGACGGAATCGAGCCGGAGGCTGCCTTGCGTGTGCTGATCGTCGAGGACGACCGCGAGACCCGCGACTGGATCGACGGCGGGCTGCTTGAGGAGGGTTACGCCACGCACGCGGTCGGTGACGGCCGCGAGGGCGTGGCGCTGGCCGTGCAGGGCGGCTTCGACGGCATCGTGGTGGACCGCAAGCTGCCCGGGCTGGACGGGATCAGCTTCATTCGCGCGGTGCGTAGCGCCGACGTGCAGTCCGGCATCATCATGCTCACCGCGCTGTGCGAAACCCACCAGCGCATCGAGGGCCTGGATGCCGGCGCCGACGACTACCTGGGCAAGCCGTTCGCGATGGCCGAGTTGGTGGCGCGGCTGCGCGCGCTGTCGCGCCGGCCTGCGCTCAGCCGCGAATCGGCATCGCTGGAATGGGGCCCGCTGGCGCTGGACCTGACCCGGCACGCGGCGACGTGCATGGGCGAGCCGCTGGACCTCACGCCCACGGAGTTCCGCCTGTTCGAGATACTGATGCGCCACGCCGGCAAGGTGGTGACGCGCTCGATGCTGCTGGAACAGGTCTGGAACTTCCACTTCAACCCACGCACGGGCGTGGTCGAGACGCACATGTCGCGCCTGCGCGGCAAGGTGCGGGTCAACGGTGGCGAGAGCCTCATCGAGACGGTTCGTGGCTACGGTTATCGCCTTCAGGCCCGATCGCGCCCCGCATAGGCAGACCAGCGCCTTCCGCCTCGCCCTGATCCTGGCGGGCATGTTCGCGCTGTTCTCCGTGCTTACTGCCGCGGTGCTGTGGCTGGGCACCGAGCGCGAGGCGCGCCTGGAACAACGGGGGGAGCTGCGCGCCGACGCGCGCGACCTGGTGCTGCTGTCCTATCAGCAGGGCCTGGACGCGCTGAGCACGGAGATCGAGGAGCGCATCATCCTCGGCGCAGGCCTGCCGCGCTGGTACGCGCTGTATGCGGCCAACGGCGTCAAGCTTGCCGGCAACCTGGACGACCGGCCGCCGCGCGAAGGCTGGTCGGTGGAGCGCTTCACGCCGCGCGCCACCACCCGGCTGCCCACGCCGGGATCGCACCTGCTGACGCTGTATACGGTGCGCACCGCGCGCCGCGGCTGGCTGGTGGTGGCCCGCGACAGCTATTACATCCGGCAGATGCAGGACGTGGCCGCACGGATCTTCGCACTGGCACTGCTGCTGATCGTCGCGGTCTCGCTGGTGGTGGGCTGGCTGATCGGACGCCAGTTGTTGCGCCGGGTGGGCGCAATGTCGGGCGTGGCCGCGCGGATCAGCGACGGCGAGCTGTCGCAGCGCATGCCGGTGCGCGGCGGCGGCGACGAGCTCGACATGATCGCGCTTACCGTGAACCAGATGCTGGACCGCATCGCCTCGCTGCTGGCGGACGTGCGTCGCCTGGGCGCCGACATCGCCCACGACCTGCGCATGCCGCTGACCCGCTTGCGCCAGCGGCTGGAGCGACTGCATCGTCATCCGGTTGCCGCATCCGACGCGCAGCTGGCGACGGCGGTGGACGGCGCGCTGGACGAGATCGACGAGTTGCTCAACGTGTTCCAGGCGCTGCTGCGCATCGCCCGGGTCGAATCCGGCGAGCCGCGCAGCGGCTTCGCGCCGGTGGACCTGGCGCCGCTGCTGGAGGAACTGGTGGACGCCTACGCCCCGGTGGCCGACGTCGAGTCGCACGCGCTGCGCGCGGATATCCAGGCGCAGCTCCCGGTGCATGGCGATCGCGAGCTGCTGGTGCAGGTATTCGTCAACCTGATCGAGAACGCGATTCGCCACACGCCGGCCGGCTCGACGATCACGGTATGGCTGGCGGGCGCCGGGGGTACGGTGCGCGCCGGCGTCCGCGACGACGGACCGGGTATTCCGGCGGTCGCGCGCGACCAGGTGCTGCAGCCCTTCATGCGCCTGGATCGCAGCCGGCATACGGAAGGCAACGGCCTGGGCCTTGCGCTGGTGCGCTCGGTGGCCGAACTGCACGGCGCCGCGCTGCTGCTCGACGACGCCGGTCCGGGGCTGGCGGTGAGCCTGGAGTTCGCCGGCGTGCATGACGCCACCTGCGCCCGGACGGGTCCGCGGCCGCGCCGCCGGGCGGATCGGCCCGATCGCGCGGCGCGTCCGTGCCTGGATGCCCCCGGCGAGGCGCACTGACGCCGGCGCCGCGCGGGCGCCGGCTCGGCGTTCGCGCCGCGGATCGAGCCGCCGCTTCAGCCTGTTGTGGCCGATCCCGGCTCCCGGGTTCCTCGATGAGCCGGGCGGTTCGTGCGCGGAGCATCTTCCCGGTCCTTTGCCCGTGCAGAGGGATCCGCCCGTCGGCGGCAAAGCGGTTGCCATTGGCGTCCACCGCGGGGGCGTGTCATCCGGAGCAGCTGTTCCGCCCCGGCAAGCCAAATTCCATTTGGACGTATAGAAGTCTTTGACGCGTCGCAGCAATTGTGCTGTAGTCGAACCGCAATCCACGCAGCCCGCACCGGCGCCCCGGCGCCGCCGGGCTTCCGTGCCCTGTCGTCCAGTGAGTGAGCAAGATGAAGCAGCCCGGTGGAGCAAGCCTGTACGACGCGGCCTTCGAGCACGACAGCTGCGGTTTCGGCCTGGTGGCGCAGATCGACGGCCGCGCCAGCGCGTGGGTGGTCGACACCGCGTTCGAGGCGCTGGCGAAACTCTCGCACCGGGGCGCGGTGAATGCGGACGGGGTAAGCGGCGATGGCTGTGGTGTGCTGATCCGTCGCCCGCAAGCCTGGCTGCGCGCGTTGGCGGAGGAGGCCGGCATCGTCGTCGGCGAACGCTTCGCGGCGGGCCTGGTATTCCTCGATGCGGCCGGCGACGCGGCGGCGGCGGAGCTGGAGCGGCGCCTCGCCGAGGAAGGCACGCGCGTGGCGGGCTGGCGCGACGTCGCAGTGAACGAGGCGGCCTGCGGCCCGCTGGCCGCCGCCGCGCGTCCGCGCGTGCGGCAGGTGTTCGTCGAGGCTGGCGAGGGCATGGATGACGATGGGTTCGAGCTGGCGCTGTTCCGTGCGCGGCGCCGCGCCGAAGCCGCGTTGTCCGCCGATCCGCAGTTCTACGTGGTGACGCTGTCTGCCGCGCTGATCGGCTACAAGGCGATGGCCGCGCCGGGGCGGCTGCGCGAGGTATTTGCCGACCTCGCCCATCCGGCGCTGGTCGCCGACGCGGTGGTGTTCCACCAGCGCTTTTCCACCAACACCGCGCCGCAATGGCGGCTGGCGCAACCGTTCCGCCTGCTGGCGCACAACGGCGAGATCAACACCATCCGCGCGAACCGCCGCTGGATGCAGGCGCGCGAGACGATCTGGCGCTCGCCGCGGGTGGAACTGGGCGACATCGGCCCGCTGGTGCGGCAGGAGGGTTCGGATTCGGAAAGCCTGGACAACGCGCTGGAGGTGCTGCTGGCTGGCGGCCTCGACCTGCTCGCCGCGATGCGCGTGCTGGTGCCGCCGACGTTCGCCGCGCGGGAGAACCTCGACGAGGACCTCGCGGCGTTCTACGAGTACTACGCGCTGCACAGCGAACCCTGGGACGGCCCCGCCGGCCTGGTGATGTGCGACGGCCGCTACGCCGCCTGCACGCTGGACCGCAACGGCCTGCGCCCCGCGCGCTGGGCGCTGTCCGACGACAACCACTTCATCATCGCCTCCGAGGCGGGCCTGTGGGACATGCCCTCGTCGCGCGTGGTCGCCAAGGGCCGCCTTGCACCGGGCGAGATGATCGCGGTGGATTTCCGCGCGCACCGCCTGCTGCGCGACGCCGACATCGACGAAGTGAACCGCAGGCGCGCGCCATACCGCGACTGGCTGCGCGCCGGCGTGAGCTACCTGGAATCCGACCTGATCGATCCCTCGCTGGCCGCCGAGCCGTTGCCGGTGGACCAGCTGCGCTGCTACCAGAAGTTGTACGGCCTGTCGCGCGAGGAGCGCGAGACGGTGCTCAAGGTGATCGCCGAACTCGAGGCGGAGGCCACCGGTTCGATGGGCGACGACACGCCGGTCGCCGCGCTGTCGCGGCAGGTGCGTCCGCTGTTCGACCGTTTCCGCCAGGCCTTCGCCCAGGTCACCAACCCGCCGATCGACCCGCTGCGCGAAAAGCTGGTGATGTCGCTGGTCACCCAGATCGGCCCGGAAGGCAACGTGTTCGAGCTGAAGCCCGAGAACGCGAAACAGGTCCTGATCAACTCGCCGATCCTCTCCCAGCGCAAGCTGCGGCAGTTGCTCGCGTTGCCGCAATTCGTGGACGCGCCGCGCTTCGACCTGATGTATGCGCAGGAACAGGGGCTGGAGGCGGCCCTGCGCCAACTGTGCGAGCGGGTGGCGCAGTCCGTGCGCGAGGGCAATGCGCTGGTGTTCCTCAGCGACCGCTATCCCGAGCGCGACAAGCTGCCGATCCACTCCCTGCTTGCCACCGGTGCGGTACACGCCTGCCTGGTCGAGCAGGGGCTGCGCTGCCAGTGCAACATCATCGTGGAGACCGCCACGCCGCGCGATGCGCACCAGTTCGCCTGTCTGCTCGGTTTCGGCGCCACCGCGATCTATCCGTGGCTGGCCTACCAGAGCCTGTTCGAACTGGGCCGCGAGGGCCACATCGAGGGCGACCGGCTGGAGATCGGGCGCAGCTACCGCCGCGGCATCCGCAAGGGGCTGCTGAAGATCCTGTCGAAGATGGGCATCTCTACCATCGCCGGCTACCGAGGCGCGCAGTTGTTCGAGATCGTGGGGCTGGCACCCGAGGTAGTTGCACTGTGCTTCCCGGGCACGCCGTCGCGCATCGGCGGCGCGGGCTTCGCCGAGCTGGAGGGCGAGCAGCGCCTGCTCGCCGCCGAAGCGTGGAACGCGGCGCAGCCGCTGCGTGCGGGCGGCCTGTACAAGTTCGTGTACGGCGGCGAGTACCACATGTACAACCCCGACGTGATCGCCACGCTGCAGCAGGCGGTGCGCACCGGCGATCCGGCCGACTACCGCGCCTACGCCGACCACGTCGACCGCCGCCCGCCCTCGGCGCTGCGCGACCTGCTCTCCGTGCAACCGCTGGGCGAACCGGTGCCGCTCGACGAGGTGGAGCCGGTCGAGGCGATCCTCCGGCGCTTCGACTCCGCCGGCATGTCGCTGGGCGCGCTGTCGCCCGAGGCGCACGAGGCGCTGGCCATCGCGATGAACCGGCTGGGCGCGCGCAGCAATTCCGGCGAGGGTGGCGAGGACCCGGCGCGCTACGGCACCGAGAAGATGTCGAAGATCAAGCAGGTCGCCTCCGGCCGCTTCGGCGTCACGCCGGCGTATCTGGTCAACGCCGAGGTGCTGCAGATCAAGATCGCGCAGGGCGCCAAGCCCGGCGAGGGCGGCCAGCTGCCCGGTCACAAGGTGGATGCCACCATCGCGCGGTTGCGCTACGCCAAGCCCGGCATCGGCCTGATCTCGCCGCCGCCACACCACGACATCTATTCCATCGAGGACCTCGCCGAGCTGATCCACGATCTCAAGGAAGTGAATCCCGATGCGCTGGTCTCGGTGAAGCTGGTCAGTCACGCGGGCGTGGGCACGGTGGCTGCGGGCGTGGTGAAGGCCGGCGCGGATCTCATTACCGTATCCGGCCACGACGGTGGCACCGGCGCCAGCCCGCTGACCTCGATCAAGTATGCCGGCACGCCGTGGGAGCTTGGCCTGGCCGAAACCCAGCAGACCCTGCGCCGCAACGCGCTGCGGGGCCGCGTGCGCTTGCAGACCGACGGCGGCCTGAAGACCGGCCTCGACGTGATCAAGGCCACGCTGCTCGGCGCCGAGAGCTTCGGCTTCGGCACCGGCCCGATGGTGGCGCTGGGCTGCAAGTACCTGCGCATCTGCCACCTCAACAACTGCGCCACCGGCGTGGCCACCCAGCACCCGGTGCTGCGCAAGGAGCACTTCACCGGCCTGCCGGAGATGGTGATGCACTATTTCCGCTTCATCGCCGCCGACGTGCGCGAACATCTCGCGCGGCTGGGTGCGCGCTCGCTGGCCGAACTGGTCGGCCGCAGCGAGTTGCTGGCGCAGCACGACGATGCCACCCCGGTACGCCACGGCCTCGACCTCACGCCGCTGCTCGACGGCGCCGGCCTCGGCGCCGCCAGCGACACCGCCTGTGCGATGGCGCGCAATCCGGTGCGCGACGCCGCCGCGCTGGCCACGCGCATCGCGGCCGACACCGCGCCGCTGGTGGAGCTGGGCGAGGGCGGGCACTTCAGCTATGCGATCGCCAACACCGACCGTGCGATCGGCGCGCGGCTGTCCGGTGCCATCGCACGCCGGCACGGCGACCACGGCATGGACGAACGTCCCATCGTGCTGCAACTGGAAGGCGCGGCGGGCCAGAGCCTGGGTGCGTGGAACGCGGGCGGCGTACACATCGAGCTCATTGGCGAGGCGAACGACGGCGTGGGCAAGGGCATGGCCGGTGGCCGCATCGTGGTGCGCCCGCCGGCCGATTCGCCGTTCGCCAGCCAGGACGCCGCCATCATCGGCAACACCTGCCTGTACGGCGCCACCGGCGGCGAGCTGTACGCCGCGGGACGCGCCGGCGAGCGCTTCGCGGTGCGCAACTCCGGTGCGCTGGCCGTGGTGGAGGGCGCCGGCGACCATTGCTGCGAATACATGACCGGTGGCGTGGTGGCGGTGCTGGGCAAGGTCGGCCTCAACTTCGGCGCGGGCATGACCGGAGGCTTCGCCTACGTGCTCGACCTCGAGCGCGACTTCGTGGACTGCTACAACCACGAGCTGGTGGACATCCTGCGCATCTCCCCCGAGGGCATGGAGCACCACATGCAGCACCTGCGCGGACTGGTGACGCGCCATGTCGAACTCACCGGCAGCGACTGGGGCCGGCAGGTGCTGCGCGATTTCCGCGGACTGCAGTACAAGTTCTGGCTGGTGAAGCCGAAGGCGGCCAGCCTTGCCGTGCTGGCGGACGAGTTGAGGAGTGCGGCGTGAGTGCGCGCTTCGATGAAACGCCGCGCTTGTTGCGTTCGCTCCTTCTCCCCGTCGGTGAGAAGGCTGGGGTGAGGGGCGGGCGCTTGCCTCGCACTTTCCTTCGCAAACGACAAAGCTGTTCCGTCCGCCTGCCGGCGGCCGGGCTACTTCTCTTTGCTTGTCCAAAGAGAAGTAGCCAAGAGAAACGACACCCCGCGACGGCGCGCGGCGGGCATCCTGCCCGCCGCGTTCCCTGCGGTGCTCGCCGCTCACCGGCCGCCAGACAACTCGGCCATCCCTGGCCTCAGACAGTCTGGCTTTCCCCGGTGGTCGGCTCCGCTCCTCGGCGCCGTCGAGGGGCCCCATCCAAAGGCGCGGCCATCCTGGCCGCCTTCGAGCCGAAGCAAAGCCGGTGTTGTTGGAGGTTCGCATGAGCGAGCACAAGCTGTTCCAGTTTCTCGACCTGCCGCGGCAGACGCCGCGCACGGTGCCGGTGGCGATCCGCGTGCTGGGCTACGGCGAGATCGCGGGCGACTTCGGCGAAGCAAACGCGGGTGCGCAGTCGGGGCGCTGCCTGGATTGCGGCAATCCCTACTGCGAGCACGCCTGCCCGGTGCACAACTACATCCCGGAGTGGCTGAAGCTGGTGGAGCAGGGGCGCATCGTCGAGGCGGCAACGCTGATGTACCAGACGAATCCGTTGCCGGAGATCTGTGGCCGCGTGTGTCCGCAGGATCGCCTGTGCGAGGGTGCCTGCACGCTGGAGCAGACCGATTTCGGCGCGGTGACCATCGGCAGCGTGGAGCGCTGGGTCACCGACGAGGCGCTGCGCCAGGGCTGGCGGCCCGACCTGTCCGCGGTGCGCGAGACCGGCCACCGCGTGGCCATCATCGGTGCCGGCCCGGCGGGCCTGGCCTGTGCGGACCGGCTGCGCCACGCCGGCATCGCCGCCGACGTGTACGACCGCCAGGACGAGATCGGCGGCCTGCTCACCTTCGGCATCCCGCCGTTCAAGCTGGACAAGGCGGTGGTGCGCACGCGCCGCGCCTTCCTCGAACAGTTGGGCGTGCGCTTCCTGCTCGGCCGCGAGGTGGGCCGCGACGTCGAGTTCGGCGAGCTGCTGGAGGACTACGATGCGGTGTTCGTGGGCACCGGCGCCTACACCTATGTGGACGGCAAGCTGCCAGGCCGCGGACTGGGCGGCGTGCACGACGCGCTGCCGTTCCTGATCGCCAACACCGAGCGCCTGCTGCGCGACGAGCCACCCGCCCCCGCGTTCGACCTGCGCGGCAAGCACGTGGTGGTGCTGGGTGGGGGGGACACCGGCATGGATTGCAACCGCACCGCGATCCGCCTCGGCGCCGCCAGCGTCACCTGCGTGTATCGCCGCGACGAAGCCGGCATGCCCGGTTCGCGCCGCGAAGTGGGCTACAGCCGCGAGGAGGGCGTGAACTTCCTGTTCCACCGCCAGCCGCTGGAAATCCTCGACGACGGGCACGGCCGTGCGCGCGCGGTGCGCGTGGTGCGCACCGAGCTGGTAGCCGACGGCCACGGTCGTCCCCGCCCGCGCAACGTCGAGGGCAGCGAGAGCGAGTTGCGCGCCGAGGTGGTGATCCAGGCCTTCGGCTTCCAGCCCAGCCCGCCGGATTGGCTGGTCTCGCATGGCGTGAGGCTGGCGCACTCCGGCCGCGTCGTCACCGGCGCGGACGGCGCGCTGCCGCAGCAGACCAGCCACTCGCGCATCTTCGCCGGCGGCGACAACGTGCGCGGCGCGGATCTGGTGGTGCGCGCGGTGCACGATGGCCGCGAGGCCGCCGCGTCGATCGCGCGCATGCTGGCGATGCAGGCGGCGGGCGCGGCGGAGCGCGTTGCCTGAGCCGCCCGGCGTGGATCGCTCAGGCGGCGTGCGCGACCAGGGTTACCGTGTCCAGCGCGAATCCACCATCCCCGGCGATGGCGAAGTGGCGGCGCACCGCCTCCGGCGCAGCCTGCTGCAGGCTGCGGATTGCCGCTACCCGGTCGGCCGGAGTGCGCGTGCGCGCCGTCCATTCGCCGAAGTCCGGCAGCGGCAGCCGCCGCGGAGTCAGGCTGTCGACGGCGAAGCCGGCGCGCGCCAGCGCGGCGGTCCATTCGGATACGCGGTAGTTGCGCACGTGCGACACGTCGCGCAGCAGCTCGACCGCCTGCAGCCAGCTATCGAGCAGCGCCGGCTCGGGCGATGTCACGTCGATGAACACCGCCAGCCCGCCCGGCACCAGCACGCGGCGCGCCTCGCGCAGGCCGGCATCGCGGTCCTGCCAGTGATGCGTGGTGAAGCGTGCGACCACCGCGTCGAAGGCGCCGTCGGCGAACGGCAACCGCTCGGCGATGGCGTGCTGCACGGCGATGTTGTCCAGGCCGCGTTCGCGCGCCGCAGCCTGTACCGCGGCCAGCATGCTCGGCGTCGGGTCGCAGGCGGTGACCGATGCCGCCAGCGGCGCTGCACGATAGCTGACGTGGCCGCCGCCGCAGCCGAGGTCGAGCAGCCGCGCCGGCCGGTGCCCGCGCAGCAGGTCCTCGACCTGGTCGAGGTCGGCGCCGCCGGCGTGCACCGCGCTGGTCACGTAGTCGGCGGCGCGCGGCGCGTACTGGTCGACGACGAAGGTGGCGTTCGGGTCCATCGGGAGGTCTCCGTGCGGTGGGTGGCGCGATTCTGCGTGCCCACCGCGCACGGTGTAAGTTGTGCGCTTATCCCGGTATGAACGCTACCCCCCCACGACATCGACAGCGAACTGCGCCAACGCCTGGCGCGTTTCCTGCGCCAGCACCGAGAGGCGACGCCGCCGCCGCAGGGCACTTCCGGCCGGCGGCGCACGCCCGGCCTGCGCCGCGAGGAGGTGGCGCAGCACGCCGGCATCAGCACCGCCTGGTACACCTGGCTGGAACAGGGCCGCGACATCGCGCTGTCGGCGGAGGCGCTGGCGCGGCTGGCCGAGGTGCTGGCCTTGTCGCCGGCCGAGCGCCGCTACCTGTTCGAGCTGGCGAGGCGGCGGGATCCGCATCCGCCCGGCGATGCCGGCCATGGAGCCGCGCCGCCTGCTTTGCTGGCCGTCGTGCAGGCGCTGCCGATGCCGGCCTACGTGCTGGACCGCCACTGGCGGCGGCTGGCCTGGAACGCGGCCGCTGCGCAGTTGTTCGTGCCATGGGCGGACAGCGGCGAGCCCTGCCTGCTGCGCTACCTGTTCCTCGATCCCTCGGCGCGGCGCTTCATTGTCGACTGGGATGCCCGCGCCACGCGTCTGGTCGCCGAATTCCGCGCCGACACGGCGCAGCATCCGGACGACGCCGGCCTGCTCGCGCTGGTGGAGCAACTCTGCGGCGCCAGCGCGGACTTCGCCGCGCGCTGGCGCCGCCAGGACGTGCTGGCGCGCGAAGGCGGCCGCCGCGATTTTGCGCATCCCGCCTGGGGCGCGGTCACCTATGAGCAGCTCACCCTCGTGCCCGCCGGCCATGCCGACCACAAGCTGGTGATGCTGTTGCCATGGCCGGTCGTCGCCAGGACATCATGAGCGGCCGCAAACTTTCACCGTTCCGCCTTCGTCCAAGCCAGGAGTGACTCGATGCGTATCGGCCTCGCCGCCAACCAGTTGCACCACAGCCACGACGATGCGGCACTGTTCCGCTGGCTTCGCGCCTGCGAGCGCGGCATCCGCGAGCTCGGGCTTGGCCTGCATGCGGTGGGTCGCACCCACGACGCCATCGAACGCGCCGGCCTGCTCGCGGGCCACGCGCCGCTGTATCGCTACCCCTACGGCCGCGCCGGCGGCCTGATGAAACTGGTGGCCGAGGTGGTGGGCATGGACGGCGACGCTCGCACGCTGGACGGCGCGATCTACTTCATCGATCCGGTCGATCCGTCCTCGGTGTTCCCCGAGGCGGCGGCGCTCAAGCGCCAGTGCGTGATCCATGCCAAGCCCTTCCTCTCCACCGTGGCCTCGGCGCGCGACTGGATCGAGCTGGAGCGCATGCACGCCGGGCTGGCGCCGGATCCCGGCGCCGACGACCTGCACGCACTGGAGTCGCAGACGCTGGCGCTGATCGCCCACGACGCGATGAAGCCCGCCATGCTGGCCTACGCGGCCCAGCACTTCGACACGCTGTCGCGCTTCGGCCGCCGCGTGGCCACCGGCACCACCGGATCGCGCCTCAACGAACTGGCCTGGAGCCGCGGCTGGCCGCAGGGCCAGCCGTGGGCGGACCGCTATCAGAGCGGTCCGATGGGCGGCGACGCGCAGATCGCCGACCTGGTGCTGGAACTCCGCTGCCACCGCGCGATCTTCTTCGAGGACCCGCACGTAGCGCGCCAGCACGAGGCCGACATCCAGCTGCTGGAACGCGCGGTGACAACGGTCACCGATACCGCGGTGTGCATCACCACGCCGAGGGTGGCGGCGAGGTGGGCCGAGGCGGTCAAGATACGGCGCGGCCGGCGTGCGGGTGGTTGATGGTCTGCCTTCACCCAGGGCAGCCATTTTTGTCTGGTTGTCGGGGCGGGCGCCGCGGCGGGGGGTAGTTGGCGCCAAGCTTTGCCGACTGCGCCGGGTAGCGGCCAGGAAGGCCGGTGATTGGGGGCGGATGAACGGAACTACGCCGATATCGCAGGGGCGACCGGCGCTTCAGCCTGGCAGTGACGCGGCCGATACGGTGCCTGTGGTCTGATCCCGCGCCAATTCCTGCTGCAGCGCCTGGCACCCCAAGAAGCGGCGGGTCCGCCGGCAACGGCCGCCATCCGGGCCGCGTGCATCGACCTTGTCGCATCCGAGCGCATGAAAATCCAGACGCTGGCACCGAAAGTCTACTTCCCGCTGCTGGCCATCCACGCGGCGTTGCTGGCCGCCGAGCCGGCACGGGTGCTGTCGTGGAGCTACGTGCTGGTCCTGGTGATGCTGTTGTTCACGTTGTTCCTCGCCGGGCGAAGGCTGCGCGTGAGCGTGGCGCACAACCGTCCCTGGTGGATGATGTTGTCGCTGGCGCTGGCGGCGCAACTGGCGGCGTTCGGGCTCCTGCTTGCCGATTCGCTGGTCCATTCGCAGGGCACGCTGGTGTCGTTCGACCCCACGTTCTACTTCTGCCTGAGCAGCCTGCTGATGACACTCGCCGCCGTATACAACCCGGTCGGCCCGCTGCATCGCTGGGCCAGTGCGCTCGATGCGCTGCTGGCCTGCGCCGTCGCGGTCCTGTTCTATGCGTTGTTGCGCGACGTGATACGGCGGGACACGGCGGAAACAGCCACCGCCTCGTTCGTCATGTGGATGTTCGACGCGATGGCGTTGTTCGTGGCGGCCTGCGTGAGCCTGCGCTTTGCCACTGCCAAGCGCGTGGACGAACGTCGCTACTTCGTCGTGCTGCTGGTGTTTGCGTGGGCGGAGCTGGTGTTCCCGGCTATCCACAACCGCTTCATCCTGTCCAGCGACTCTCATCTGCCGGAGCTGTGCCTTGACGTCCCCTTCGTCGTGCTCGGACTGCGGCTCAGCCAGCGGCGCAACGTGTGGTTCCGCCGCTATCGGCCAAGCCGGCGTGCGCGCCTGATCGCGGGCGGCATCAGTCCGTTCGTTCTGAGCATGGCGTTGTGCATGCTGGCGTTCGTCCAGCTTGATCGCAACCGGGCCGTCGCCTTCGGCGCGATGGCGCTGGGCATCATTTCCTATGCCGTAGGCGTCGCGCTGCTGTTGGGGCATCACCTGCGCCAGGAGGGTGAACTCAAACACCTGCAGCGGGGGCTGCGGCACACCATCGTCCACGACGAACTGACCCGGCTGCTGAATCGGCGCGGCTTCTACCGCGCATTCGACCGCGTGTGGGAGCGGGTCATGCGGGAGCGCCTGCCCCTGGCGGTCGCTCTGGTGGATATCGATATGTTCAAGGCCTACAACGACACCCATGGACATCTGGCGGGCGACGATTGCCTGGCGACGGTGGCGCACGCACTGCATCAGGAAGCCGCCGTGCACGGCGACGTGACCGTTGCCCGCTACGGCGGCGAGGAATTCGCCGTGCTGTTGCCCGGGCGCGACCGCCCGACGGCGGAGTACATACTGCAGCGGTTGCGGTTGTGCGTGGAGGCGTTGCGCATTGCCAACCGGCGAAGCCCGCACTGCGTCGTCACCATCAGTGCGGGGCTGGCCGCCCGGGACGAAGGCGAGCATGGCGAGAAGTCGGCCCTGTTGAACCAGGCCGACCAGGCCCTCTACACCGCCAAGCGCGCCGGCCGCAATTGCCTGCGATGGTTTGCGCCAGACCAGCCAGTGACTGGGACGGGTCGACACGGTTGATGCCTCGCCGAGTCAGGTGAAGCTCATCCACCGCTGGATCGGCTGGCGGCATGCGTCTGCGCAAGCGGTGTTGGCACCCCCGCAGGAGACCGGATGGAGCCGTGACGCTTATCGCGCCGATGCCTGCGTCGCGGCGTGTTCCGGGATCAACGCGCCGATCGAGCGCGTCCACAACTGCGAGCCGGACTTCAGGTACCAGCAGTGCAGTTCCATCGGCGCCAGCGCCCACGTCGGCTGGCACGGGATGCCGCCGTTGCGCGGCACCGGGATGGGCTGCCGGATGGCCATCACCGAAGGCAATGCCCGCCTGCCCGGATTTGCCAACCCGGGCGGCGTGATTCCCTCCTGCCCGATCCGCGGGCGCGAGGTGAACCTCCGGGTCAGATACGAGTTCTGGCCCCGGTCCGTCTCGCGGAACCCACCCGGCCTCGCCAGCTTGCGGCAGAGGGGTAGTACCCGGCATCTTGAGGCGGAGGAAAAAATCCATGCGCGCACTCATCAGACCCCTGATTCTCGTCGCGGCGTTGACCGCGGCATTCGCCGCGAACGCTGCGGCAGTGGAGCAGCCGTTCACGCAATATCGAGACCTTCTCGACTTCCGCGGCACGCCGCGCTCGCCGGCCGACCGCAGCTTCAACATCTTCTTCGACATGGGTGCGTGGCAGGGCTACAGCCTGCCGCGTGCCGGCGACGCGGGCACGGGATTCTCCGGCCCCTTCGTGCACAGCCTTGGCGCTGGGCAATGGACGGGGCTGCGCTTCGCCACCCTGGTCTTGCGTGACGTGGGTGAGAAGCGGGACATCGCGCTCAAGGAGGTGGCGAGCCATGCCATGCCGGGAGCGCTGGAACGCGTGTTCTCCGCAGATGGCCTGAACGTGCGGCAGACCTTGTTCTTCGCGGACTCGTGGCACGCGCTGGTGCGCATCACCTTGCGGGCAGGCGAGGCTCGCACCGTGGCGCTGGCGGTCGGCGGAAGCACGATGCCGCTGGCGGGCAGTCGCCTCGACGCCAACGACGGCACGGTGACGCAAGGCTTCGCCAATGCGCCCTCCTCGGTCATTACGCTGTTGCGCGTCGAAGGTGTGGCGACGGAGCATGCCGCCGTGTCGGGCGCCGACTACCGCATCGCGCTGGATCAGCCGCTGCATCTCGACGCCGGCACGCCTGTCGTGCTGTACGTGGTGCAGACCCTGCGCCATGATGCGCAGCCGGAACCGCCCGTCATCGACTACGCCCTTGCGTGGGCCGCCAACCGCGCCCGCTGGGCGGCCTATCTGAAGTCCATCGGCACCAGTCATCTCGCCGGCCTGCCCGACAGCGTGGCGCGGCGCTTGGCCGCAAAGGCGGTCGTCACCCTGATCGGCAACTGGCGCGCGGCGCGCGGCGACCTGCACCACGACGGCGTGATTCCCGCCTACTCCAATCCCGATTTCAACGGCTTCTGGGCCTGGGACTCCTGGAAGCATGCGGCGGCGCTGGCATGGTTCGCCCCCGCGCTGGCGCGCGAGCAGATCCGCGCCATGTTCGACTACCAGGCTGCCGATGGCATGGTGCCGGATTGCGTGTTCCTCGACCGCGCGGACGACAACTGGCGAGACACCAAGCCGCCGCTGGCAACCTGGGCGGTGATGCAGGTGTACCGCGCCACTGGCGACCGCGCCTTCCTCGCCGAGATGTACGACAAGCTGGTGCGCTATCACCGCTGGTGGTTCGCGGCGCGCGACCACGACCGCAACGGCCTGGCCGAATACGGCGCCACCGATGGCACGGCGATCGCGGCGAAGTGGGAAAGCGGCATGGACAACGCCGTGCGCTTCGACGGCATCGCCATGCTCGCGAATGGCAAGGACGCATGGTCGATGGACCAGGAGTCGGTCGACCTCAATGCCTACCTCTACAAGGAGGCGACCGAACTCGCGTATATCGCCGATGTGCTCGGCAAGCCGCGGGATAAGCGGGAATGGCAGGCGCAGGCGGCGACGATGAAGCACGCGATCCGATCGCGGATGTACGACCCGACACTGGGCTGGTTCTTCGACGCGAAGCTCGGCAGCCGTGAGTTCGTGCGTGTGTACGGCTCGGAAGGCTGGGCGCCGTTGTGGGCCGGCGCGGCGACGCCCGCGCAGGCCGCTGCGGTCGAAAAGACCATGATGGACCCGCGCAAGTTCGCCACGGCCATGCCGTTTCCCACGCTCGCTGCGGACGATCCGCACTTCGCGCCGATCAAGGGCTACTGGCGCGGGCCGGTATGGCTGGACCAGTCGCTGTTCGGCGTCGAGGCCCTGCGACGTTATGGCTACCGCACCGAGGCCGATGCGATGGCGCGCAGGCTGGTGCTCGCCGCGAAGGGCCTGGCGACGGGGCAGGCGACGTTCCGCGAGAACTATGACCCGTTGACCGGGACGGGCTACCAGTCACGGAACTTCAGCTGGTCCGCGGCAAGCTTTCTCCTGCTGTTGCTCATGGACGCCGATACCCAGGATTCGCGCCTGCCCTGATGGTCCAGGCGCACCGGAAGGGGCCAGATTCCCGCTGGCAGGCTTGCCAAATGTCATATTATATGTTGATCTTCGGGTCTGCCTGATGCCATTCCGTGAAGCGGGGACTCCACGATGAACAAACGCCTGATCGCCTGCGCCTTCTCCCTGCCGTTGCTGGCCGCACCCTGGCTGTGCGCAGCGGCCGACGCCAGCCGCGCCGCCTTCGGCACGATGCCCGACGGACGCAAGGTGGAAGTGGTGACGCTGGACGACGGCCACGGCTTCACCGCCCGTGTGATCAGCCTCGGCGCCAGCTTGCAATCGCTCGTGCTGCCGGATCGCCACGGCAAGCTGGCGGACGTGGTGCTGGCCTATCCCGACCTGCACGACTACCTGGCCAAGCCGCAGTACTTCGGCGCCACGGTGGGGCGCTTCGCCAACCGCATCGCCAAGGGGCGCTTCACGCTGGACGGCAAGAGCTACCAGCTCACCCTCAACGACGGTCCGAATTCCTTGCATGGTGGCGCCAAGGGCTTCGACAAGGTGGTGTGGCAGGTGCTGAAGGTGGTGAAGTCCCCCGAACCCAGCGTGACGCTGCGCTACGTCAGTCCCGACGGCGACCAGGGCTATCCGGGCACGCTCACCGCCACCGCCACCTACACGCTCAAGGCCGGCCACGAGCTGGACATCGACTACAGCGCAACCACCGACAAACCCACCATCGTCAACCTCAGCAACCATACCTACTGGAACCTGGGCGGCGAGGGCTCGGGCAGCGTATACGACGATGTCCTCACCATACCTGGCGGCAGCATCACGCCGGTGGACGACACGCTGATCCCCACCGGCGATTTCCGCGCCGTGGCCGGCACCGACTACGACTTCCGCCAGGGCAAGCCGATCGGCCGCGACATCCGTGACGGCAAGGAACAGCAGCTGCTGCGCGGCCATGGCTACGACATGAACTGGGTGATCGGGCATTCCAGGGCGTCCGCGCCGCGGCTGATGGCGAAGGTGGAGGACCCGCACAGCGGTCGCGTGCTGTCGCTCTACTCCGCGCAGCCCGGGCTGCAGTTCTACTCGGGCAATTTTCTCGACGGCACCAGCGTGGGCAAATCGGGGCGCATCTACCGCCAGGGCGATGCTTTCGTACTGGAGCCGCAGCTGTTCCCGGATACGCCCAACCATCCGACCTTCGGCTCGGCGCGGCTCGCGCCTGGGCAGACCTACCGCAACCACATCGTCTACCGCTTCTCGGTGGACGGCGGCAAGGGACGCTAGCCAGGCGTCGCGCCGGCGCGGGTCGGCGTGAGGCCCATTTCGACCCGCCGCATGGCGGGCACATCCGGCGGCAGGCGCCGTCGAAGTCCTCACGGAGGTTCCATGAAACACGCATTGTCCTGTCTGCTGCTCGCGCTGGCGGCGGCTGTCGCAGGCACGCCTGCGCACGCGGACGCGGCGGCTCCGGCACGCTGGTCGAAGGCGCGAGCCGAAGCCTGGTACGCGAAACAACCCTGGCCGGTAGGCAGCAACTACATCCCATCGGACGCCATCAACGAGCTGGAGATGTGGCAGGCGGCGACGTTCGACCCGAAGCGGATCGACCAGGAGCTGGGCTGGGCGCAGTCGATGGGCATGACCACCATGCGCGTGTTCCTGCACGATTTGTTGTGGAAGCAGGATGCGGCCGGCTTCAAGCAGCGCATCAATACCTTCCTCGGCATCGCGGCGAAGCACCACATCAAGCCGATCTTCGTGTTGTTTGATTCGTGCTGGGATCCGCAGCCGAAGCTCGGCCCGCAGCACCCGCCGATTCCGGGCGTGCACAACTCGGGCTGGGTGCAGTCGCCGGGCGTGGCGATGGACGACCGCAGCCAGTACCCGCGCTTCGAGCAGTACGTCAAGGATATCGTGGGCAGCTTCGCCGGGGACGACCGCATCCTAGCCTGGGACGTCTGGAACGAGCCGGACAATCCCGGCGGCGGCAATTACGACGCGCGCGAGCCGAAGGACAAGTTCCAGCGCGTGGCCGAGCTGTTGCCGCAGGTGTTCGCCTGGGCGCGCAGCGTGCACCCGACACAGCCGCTCACCAGCGGCCTGTGGCAGCACCCGGACTGGAGTCCGTCGGCCCACCTCGACGCCATCGAGCGCACCCAGGTCGAGCAGTCCGACATCATCAGTTTCCACAACTATGGCTGGCCGGAGGATTTCCTCAAGCGCGTGGACCAGCTCAAGCCCTACGGGCGGCCGCTGATCTGCACCGAATACATGGCGCGTGGCGCCGGCTCCACCATCGATGGCGTGCTGCCGCTGGGCAAGAAGCTGGATGTGGGCATGATCAACTGGGGCTTCGTGCTCGGCAAGACGCAGACCAACCTGCCATGGGACTCCTGGCAGCGTCCCTACACGTTGCAGCCGCCCACGATCTGGTTCCACGATCTGCTACACGGGGACGGCACGCCGTACCGCGAGCGTGAAGTGCAGATCATCCGCGCGCTCAGCCATTCGCCCAGGGGCGTGGTACCTGCGGCAGCGCTGATTCCCTGAGCCAGGTTCCTGGTCCGTTGGCCTCAAAAACGCCCGGCATGCCGGGCGTTTTCGCGTCGGCGGAGCCGTCGCGGAATCCGCAGGGTGCGGACGATGCGGTGCAGCATGACAAGCGACAGCTTATGTAGCATCGTTAGTCATATAGTATGACAAATAGATTATTGTCAGACTAAATGCCGCCCGGGCCAGGCGCTGGAAGCCGGTGCATGCCAGAGAAGGGCGGATGCGGCTGATCCCATGACTCACCGTCAAGCAGCAAGCACAACTTGGGGAGATATCCATGAAGCACCCGATCCTTGTTTCATGCACAGCGACGCTGCTGGCGAGCGCCATCAGCGCCTGCCTGGTGCCCGCGCACGCGGCTGTCAGCAGCCCGGCCGCCGCCGGCGCGACGCAGGACAACACGAACCAGTCCACCGGCGGCAAGGCCGGTGACGCGGCGAAGAAGCGGCAGCATGACGAGGCGCAGAAGAACGCAGTCAATCTGTCCGGTGTCACGGTGACGCCACTGCGCAACAGCCTGCAGAGCGCGCAGACCATCAAGCAGGACTCGCGCATGGTGGTCGACTCCGTCGTGGCCGAAGACATCGGCAAGCTTCCGGACAACAGCGTGGCTGACGCCCTCCAGCGCATCACCGGCGTGCAGATCGCCCAGGGGTTCCAGGGTGAAACGAGCTCGGTGGTGATCCGCGGCCTGCCGAACGTGGTGACGACACTCAATGGCCGCGAGATCTTCAGCGGCGTAGGCCGCGGCTACGCCTTCCAGAACCTGCCAGCCACGGCGGTCAAGGCAATCAAGGTATACAAGACCAGCGACGCCAGCCTGCCGGACGGCGGCATCGCCGGCCTGGTGGACATGCAGCTGTTCCGCCCGTTCGACTTCGACGGTGCGAAGCTGGCCGCGACCTTCACCGAGACGCACAGCAAATACGGTGGACGCAGCGATCCGAATTTCAGCGTGCTGATGAGCGACCGCTGGAATACCGATTACGGCGAGTTCGGCGCTCTCCTCAACACCTCGTTCATGGCCCAGCACTACGACTACAACGCGGTCTGGGGCGATTTTCCCAAGGTGCTGACCGACGGCAGCGGCACTCCGGTGCGCACGTCAAGCGGCAATCTGGTCGCCGCACCCAACGGCTTCGGCGCGGACTACAACATCGGCTACCGCCAACGGCCGGAGGTGAACTACGCCCTGCAGTGGAAGCCGAACGACAGCACCGAGTTCTACGCCGAGGGGCTCTACGACTGGGAAAGCGACCACTACAGCCAGCCGTTCTATTTCTCGTTCCCGGTCGGCGCGGTGACCCCGAACAACTACACCGTAGGCAACAACTGCTATGCGGACCAGCAGACCGGCTCGCAGTATCTCGGCCAGACCATCTGCGATGCCACCAGCGGCAGCTGGACGGGCAACACCTACGCAGCCACCAGCACCCAGGCCCACCAGCAGCGCGGCCAGGACATGCAGACGTCGGTGGGCGTGAAGTGGCATGGCAACCGGTTGCGCCTGTCGTCGGATCTTTCATACGACTCGACATCGTTCAATGACAACACCTTCATCATCGACACCTTCCTCAAGGGGCCGATCACCACTGTCTGGAACGGCACGGCCGGCAATCAGCAGAACTGGACGCTTGGCGGCAACCCGCAGCTCGACCCGGCCAACTATTACCTCAACGGCCTGTTCCAGACCTGGCACAACGAAAAAGGGCAGGAGTATGCCTGGACCGGCGACGGCTCATGGGACATCGGCGGCAATTTCCTGAGCTACCTGGATTTCGGTTTGCGTGCCGCCGAGCACAAGGCCGAATACATTGGCAGTGTGGAGATCTCGACTCCCCCGCCGGGAGGCGCGGGTATCGGCAACATCACCGCTACCCCGAATCCGGCGAACCAGGTCATCGCCAATTTCCCCAGCGGCTATTTCTGTGCCATGCCGACTACCTCGGCGATCCCTGTGTCGTGGCTTACGGGCTGCTACGACTACTTGACCCAGAACGCGGGGGCTTTGCGCAACTTCTACGGCCTGGCGCCGGGCCTGGCGCCGCTGAATCCCGGGCGTTATTTCCACATCGACGAGAAGACCTACGCTGGCTACGCCCAGCTGGGTTACGACAGCGAGTTGTTCGGCATGCCGGTGGACGGGCTGCTCGGCATGCGCGTCGAGCAGGTCAACCGCAATCTGAATGCGTTTTCCTACGACGCCTCGACCAACATCTACAGCCCGCTCAACACATCGACGAGCGCTCCGGTCTATCTGCCGAATTTCAGTTTCAACTGGCACTTCACCGACCAGCTGCAATTGCGCCTGGACGCGGCCAAGACCGTGAGCTATCCCGGTTTCGGGGCGCTCAACCCCTCGCTCTCGCTCAATCCCGGGACGATCAACCGCGCCGGCATAGCGTCAAGCGGTAATCCGAATCTCGATCCGATCAAGTCGAACAACTACGATGCGTCGCTCGAGTGGTATTTCGCCCCGGCAGGCTACGTCAGTGGCGGAGTCTTCTACCGCGACATCAAGGGCTACATCCAGAACTATGTCACCGATGTCACCATCAACGGCGGCGCCTACCAGCTGAATTCCCCGCAGAGCGCAGGCACCGGTCATCTCGATGGTGCCGAGCTGGCATATCAGCAGTTCTTCGACTTCCTGCCCGGTGCGCTGAGCGGACTCGGTCTGCAGGTCAATTACACCTATATCGAAGGTTCCACGCGTTCGCCGCAATACATTGGTGGCCCGACGGTAGTGTCGCCGCTGCAGAACGTGTCGAAGAACAACGGCAACGTGGTGCTGATGTACGAGAAGTACGGCTTTTCGGCCCGCCTGGCCTATGACTACCGCAGCCGCTTCATCGACGGCTTCAACCAGCCCACGGTGGCGGGCGTCTACGACGAAATCGTCCCGGCCAACCAGGTCGACCTCTCGCTGGCTTACGACTTGAACCGATACAGCACCGTCGTGTTTACCGCGACCAACCTGTTCGGTGCCGACCTGCACCAGTACTGGGGGGACGGCAATACGCGTCCGCGCGACATCCGCTACCAGGATCGCACGATCGCCCTCGGTCTGCGCCTCAAGCTGTGAGCGTTGCGACGGTGGCCCACCCCTCCCCGTGTCCGCCGTCGTCTTGCTCTCACGCGTCGACGCATCCACCGCGTCGACGCGTCCTTTATCTGCACCACCCGTTGTCCTGGCGAAGTTCCCCGATCATGCCGGCGTCACCGTGGCCTGCCGGCGGTCGGGGCCGCGACGGTCACCAGTGGGGCCAGCGAGGCATGCACGATGTCTGACCGGATTGCCTGCTGTCTTGCGGCCTTGCTGCTTGTCCTCGCCGGCCCCCCCGCAGCTGCGGCCGGCATCAATGCGCCGGTCACAGTTGCCGGCTCCCGGTTGGCTGCTGGCACAGGCTATGTGTCGCTGGTCCGCCTGTCTCGCCAGGCGGATGCGAAAGCCAACGGCACATTGCTGCTGGCCTTCGAGCGTGACGGCATGGCCGGCATACCGCTGTACGTGCGCGAACCCGGGCAGCGCGCCTGGCGCTTCGTGGAGAACGTCACCGATCAGGCGCACCCCGGTGATGCCAAGTGGCAACTGCGCTGGCAACCGAACCTGTACGAACTGCCGCGCGCCAGCGGCCCACTGCCGGCCGGCACTGTGCTGCTTGGCGCCAACGCCACCTGCAACGACGCGCAGGGCAGGGTGGCCAGCGAGGACCTGCAGCTTTATGCCTCGAATGACGCGGGGCGGACCTGGCGCTATCTGAGTTCCATCATCGAGGGCGGCGGCAGGCCCGAGGACAAGGACAACCATGGCGTGTGGGAACCCAACCTGCGCCTGCTGGACGATGGGAGCCTGGTGGCGTACTACTCCAGCGAGCAGCACAAGGCCGCGGGGTTTAACCAGCTGCTGGCGCACAAGGTGTCCGACGACGGTGGCCGCAGCTGGAGCGCTGAGCACGTCGACGTGGCGATCCCGGGTGGTGTGGAGCGCCCCGGCATGGCGGTGGTCGACCGCCTGCCCGACGGCCGCTACGTGATGAGCTACGAGGACATCGACGGCCCGCAGAACGGCCACGTCTATCTGAAATTCAGCCGCGACGGGCTGGACTGGGGCGATCCCGCCGACCGCGGCACACCGGTGCGGACGCAGGCCGGCGCGTGGCCTGCCGCTTCGCCAATCGTGAAGTGGTTGCCGGTGGGCGGCCCCGACGGCACGATCGCGGTGCTGGCCGAACGCGCCGGCGGCGGCGGCGATCCGGGCGGCCGCACCATCTACTGGAACAACGACCTGGGTCGTGGCCCGTGGTGGGAAGCGCCGGCGCCGGTGCAGAAGCTCACCGGCAACATCCATGCCGGCTGGACCCAGGCGCTGCTGCTGCAGCGGGACGGCACGCTGCTGCAGCTCACCTCGTCATCCGCGCCCGCCGCGCCCGCCGATGCGCGTGCCAACGTCATCCTGCAGGCCAGCGCACCGGCTGGCTTCGACCGCTATGAGGCGGAAGACGCGGCGCGCCACTGGGCGGTGCAGATCGACGACCCGACCACCTCCAACCGACGCAAGGCGCGCGTGGCCGCCCCGCCGCTCGGCCGGCTCGACTTCGCCGTGCATGCCGCCACCGACGGCCCGCGCCTGCTACGCGTGCGCTGGCAGGATCTCGGCTTTCCGACGCAGCCGGTGCTGCGCATCGACGGGCGTGTGGTCGCAGCCGACGGCACGCACGATGACCGCAACGGCTGGCGCATCACCAGCTTCCGCGCGCCGCTGCCTGCGGGCGACCACACGATCGCCGTGGGTGGCTCGGCGCATGCCCTGGACATCGATTACCTGCAGATTGACGCCGCCGGCGCGCCGATGGCCGCGACACCCGCGCGCTGACCATCGCCCGTATCGCCGCGCGACGCGAGCGCACCGATTTTCAAACGCCGCATGGGGCGGTGATGGAGGGCGTCATGAAGCGTTGGTCCATTGATGGGAAACGTTGGTGGCTGCCAGTCGTGCTGTTCGCGGCATGGTTTGGCCTGGCAGCGCCCGCGGCACATGCCGCCACCGGCACCGTGCTGCAGGGGAGCACGTTGTACCCGCGCGTCATACGCATCGAGCACGGGCCAGTGCAGGCCTATGGCCGACTGGTGGCGAGCACGAACGGCATCATCTTCCAGAGCGGCGACAACGGCGCCAGCTGGAGCCTGCTTGGCCCGGTGCCGACGGTGGCCGGCAGCACGGAGCGCTGCTGCGCCACGCTGTACGAACTGCCGCAGCAAGTGGGTACGCTCGCGCCGGGAACCCTGCTGTTCGCGGCCTCGTATCTCGTTGGCCAAACCCCGGCGATCGAGGTCTATATCAGCACCGACCAGGGCGCTTCATGGACCTATCACAGCATGCCGGTGCAGGGTGGCGATCTCAATCACGGCTTGTGGGAACCGGAGTTCCAGGTCGCGAACGATGGCGCGCTGGTGATGTTCTGGTCGGACGAGACCGATCCCTGCTGCAGCCAGAAGCTGGCGCAGATCCGCAGCTACGACGGCAGCACCTGGCAGGACCAGACCGACACCGTGCGCAGTACCGTCCCGGGCGACCGTCCCGGCATGATCACGGTCAGCAAGCTGCCCGACAACCACTTCTTCATGAGCTACGAGCTGTGCGGGCCGGCCGCGTGCACGGTGTTCTCGCGCACCTCCACCGACGGCTGGAATTTCGGCGACCCGAGCAACATGGGCACCAGGGTGCAGACGGCCGCAGGCCAATACCTGGAACACGCGCCGCTCAACCGCTGGAGTCCCTCGGTGCTCTCCGCCAACGGCGCGATCCTGCTGGTGGGGCAGGTGATGTACGAGTCGAACGGCAGCGTGTCGCCGTCCAACGGCAAGGTGCTGTTCGTCAACACCAACGCGGACGGCACTGGTGACTGGTACACCATTGCCGCTCCCGTGCAGGTGCCAACCGCCTACGACAACTACTGCCCCAACTACTCCTCGGCGCTGCTGCCGGCGAGCGACGGCTCCAGCATCCTGGAGCTCGCGTCCGACTACCTCAACGGCGGGTGCATCACCTACTTCGCCAGCGAAGCGTGGAACCGGCTGCCCGCCGATGGCTCCACCTACGTGTTCCAGAGCGTGCAGGCGCCCGCGCTGTGCCTGGACAATACCGGCTGGTCGACGGCCAACGATACGAGTGCCGAACTGTGGACCTGCAACGGCGCGCCGGTGCAGGACTGGACGGTGCACTCGCAGGGCAACGGCTGGTTTAGCATCCAGAACCAGCAGACCGGCCTGTGCGTGGACAACACGGGCGGCGGCACTTCGCCGGGCAACAAGGTGACGCTGTGGGGTTGCGTCGGCAACGCCAACCAGAGCTGGCAGTTCGTCGACCTCGGCAACGGCAGCTACAAGCTGATGAATCGAGCCTCCGGCGCTCTGATGCTGGACGACCCGGCCGGCTCCACCGCCGCTGGCACGCAGCTGCAGATCTGGACCGACAACGGCCTCGCGCCGCAACAGTGGGTGCTGCAGTAAGGCGCCGGTTCGGGAGGAACGGGGGCGGCATGGCGGTTTGTCGCGCATGCCGCTTCGGCGTTCATGGCGTGGGCGCCTGCCCCGACGGCTCCGCCAGCGGCACGCCCGCCTTGACCGGCACGCCGAAGTCGGGCGTGCCGTCCGTGCGCCAGTGCACCTGCTGCATGCGCGGCGCGCGACGCGGACCGCACTTCCAGCCCGGGCCACCGTTGGCGTGGTAGATGATCCAGGTCTGGCTGCCGTCGGGCGACTTGAAGAAGCCATTGTGGCCGGGTGCGTAGACGCCGTTGGCCGGCGACTGGGCGAACACCGGCTGCGCCGACTTGTGCCATGCCGCAGGATCGAGCGGGTCCGCGTTAGGCGCCGCTTCGAGGAGTCCCAGCGCGTAATGGTCGGACCAGCAGGCGCTGGCGGAATAGCTGAGGAACAGCTTGCCGGTGGGGCCTTCGAGGAACTCCGGTCCTTCCAGGATCTTCCGTCCGCCCCGCATCTCCCACGCGCGGGTGGGGTGGGCGATGTCCACCTGTGGCTGGCCCAGCGTCCAGGGGTTCGTCATCGGCGCGATCACCAGGTCGCTGTGGTCGCCCACGTAGGCCGAGTAGACGAAGTACAGCTTGCCGTGGGACGGGAACACCGTGCCGTCGATGCCGGTGCGATTGGTCTCCAGCCGACCGCGTGATACCCATCGCCCCTGCGTGGGGTCGGCCGAGGCGTTCTCCAGTACGTAGAGGTGGCGGTGCGCGTCGTCGTCGTGGGCCTTGTCGGCGGCGGCGTAGTACAGGTACCACTTGCCGTCGAGAAAGTGCAGCTCCGGCGCCCACACCGCAGCCGAGCCGGGCCCGCTGGCCGGTGCGCGCCAGACCACGGTGACCGGGGCCGCGGCGAGGCGGCCGAGGTCACGCGTCTTCCACAAGGCAATGCGGTCGCCCAGCGTGTTGGTGTAGTAATAGAAGCCGTCGCGCTGCGCCACCCATGGGTCCGGGCCCGAGGGCAGCAGCGGGTTGCGGAAGGTCTCGCCGGCGGCCGCCAGGCCCGGCGCCGCCGCCAGGGCCGCGAACAGCAGGACCGCCAGCACGGATCGGCGGTGCTGCCGCGGGCGGCCGTTCGCGCGGTTGGTGAGGCAGTGAATCACCTGCGCCGACCTATTGCCCGATCTGCCGCAACGGCGTGCCCGCCATCAGCTTGCGTTCGATCTGCTCCAGCGTGACCCCCTTAGTCTCCGGCACCAGCCAGAAGGTGAACGCGATGAACACCAGGTTGAACGCGCCGTAGAGCCAGAACGTCTCGGCCTGGCCGATGCCGTTGAGCAGCGGCAGGAACGAGAGTCCCACCAGCCAGTTCGCCACCCAGTTGGTGAAGGTGGAGCAGCCGATGCCGAAGTCGCGACCCTTGAGCGGCTGGATCTCCGAGCACAGCGTCCAGATCAGCGGGCCCGCCGACATCGCGAAGCCGACGATGAACACCAGCAGCATCACCACGGTGAAGATCTGCTGGCCATGGTCGTGGATGCCCAGGTGCATCATCGTGCCTACCACGCCGAGGCCGATCGCCATCACCACGAAGCCGATGTAGAGGATGGGCTTGCGGCCGAGCTTGTCGACCAGGCCGATCGCGATGAAGGTGGCCAGCACGTTGACCAGGCCGACCACCGCGGTGAACCACATCTGCGCCTCGGTGGCGTAGCCCATGTCCTGGAAGATGCGCGGCGCGTAGTACATCACCACGTTCATGCCGGTGAGCTGCTGCATGATCTGCAGCAGCACGCCCAGGCCCACCGAGCGGCGGAAGTTCGCGTTCTGGAAGAACATGTGGATGCCGCGCTGCGGCGTCTTCAGCTGTTCGCGGATCTCGCCGATCTCGCGGGCGATGGCGTCGCTGCTGCCGAGCAGCTTGTACAGCACCTGTTCCGCCTCTGGCTGGCGGTTCTTCATCATCAGCCAGCGCGGGCTTTCCGGCAGGAAGGCCACGCCAAGCAGGAACAGCGCGCCGGGGATCGCGATCACGCCCAGCATCCAGCGCCAGTTGCCCGAGTAGCTGAAGGCGGTATCGGAAAGGAAGGCGACCAGGATGCCGATGGTGATCATCAGCTGGTACAGCGAGATCATCGCGCCGCGGATAGCTTCCGGCGCGATCTCGGCCAGGTACAGCGGGGCGGTGAAACTGGCGAGGCCGATTGCCAGGCCAAGTATCAAGCGGCCCACGATCAGCACGTGCGGCGTCCAGGCCAGGCCGCACAGCACCGAGCCGCCGACGAACAGCACGGCGCCAAGGATCAGGGTGCGCTTGCGGCCCAGCTGGCTGGACAGCCAGCCTGCCACCAGCGCGCCCGCCGCGGCACCCAGCATCATGATGCTGACGATCCAGCCGAGGGTGTCGTCACCGATGCCGAAGTCCTTCTGCAGGAACTGCTGCGCGCCGGAGATCACGCCGATGTCGAGGCCGAACATCAGGCCGGCCAGTGCGGCCAGGATGCAAGTGAATACGGCGGTGGCCTTGCCGTGCGTGGCGGCGGGTGCTGCGGTGGTGGCGCTCATGGTCTCTCCCCGTGGAATGGCGTGCGTGCGGCCCTATCGGATGGCCGAGATACTCATGGAGTGTCGCCCGCTTGCGGCGTGCCTGCAAAGCGCGGCTCGGGCAGGCCGCGCACGCCGACCTGCGCGGCGAACAGCGCGCCGGCTGACGGCTCGGCCTTCAGCGCATCGGCGTCCAGGCCGTCGCGGGCGCTGGTGACATAGAGCATGTCCAGCATGGCGCCGCCGAACGCGGGCCGGGTGGGCTGGCTGGCCGGCACCGGCACGACGCGGTCGAACTGGCCGTCGGCGCGGTAGCGGACCACCCGGCCCAGGCCCCATTGCGCGTTCCACAGGCCGCCATCGGCATCGACGCAGGAGCCGTCCGGTTCGCCTGCGGTGTCGCGCAGGTCGGCGAACAGGCGCGAGGGGCTCAGCGTGTCGCCGTAGGCGCAGCAGCGGATCGTGCGCTCGAGTGAATCGCAGTAGTACAGCGTGCCGCCATCGGGACTGAAGGCGATGCTGTTGCTGATCGCCACGCCTTCCAGCGGCAGCTTTTCCAGGCTGAGGTCGGTGTTGAGCCGCCAGAAGCCGCCGATCGCCTGTTTCGTGCCGCCACCGGCGGGTTCGTGCAGGGTGCCGAACACGAAGCGGCCCTGGCGGTCGCAGGCACCGTCGTTGCAGCGCGTGGGCAGTTGCGGCTCCACTTCGTGCAGGGTGTGCAGTGCGCCGTCGGCGAGGCGGAAGAAGGCCAGCCTCGAGGCCAGCGCCAGCAGCAGCCAGCCGTCCGCTTCGCACAGCGCGAAGGAGGCGAGGCGTTCTGGGAGCGCCCACTGTCGCGTTTCGCCGCTGGCCGGCGCGTAGCGCCACAGCGTGGCGGCATGGATGTCGGTCCAGTACAGCGCCTGCGCCCGCTCGCACCAGACAATGCCTTCGCCCAGCGTGTTGCCCGCCTCCAGCACGACCTGCACGGGAGCGGCTGTTGCGCTCATACCCACCCGCCATCCACGATGAAGGACTGGCCGGTGCACATGCGGCTGTCGTCGGCGGCGAGGAACAGCGCCATGCGCGCGAGGTCCTCCGCCATCACGAAGTCGGGCAGGCACTGCATTCTTGCGATTTCTTCCTCGCCTGCCGGGTCCAGCCATAGCCGGCGCTGCTTCTCGGTAATCGTCCATCCCGGCACCAGCGCGTTGATGCGGATGCGCTCGCGGCCCAGTTCTCGCGCCAGGCCGTTCACCAGTCCGTGCACCGCGGACTTGGCCATCGCGTACAGCGGATAGGCGCCGTTCTTCTTCATCCAGCCGATCGAGCCCAGGCAGATCACCGAGCCGCCGCCCAGCCCGCGCATGTCCGGCAGCACCGCCTGGGTGGCGAAGTACTGATGGCGCAGGTTCACCGCCACGCTGCGGTCAAAGGCTTCCGCGGTGGTGGTGCCGATGGCGTGGCGCACGTCGTTGGCGGCGTTGTTGACCAGCGCCGCGATGGGGCCGATCTGCCCGCGCGCGGCGGCTATCGCGCGGTGCAGTGCGTCGAGGTCGGTGACGTCGCAGCGCTGGAACACGGGCACATGCGCCACGTCCCGCAGCGTGGCCAGCAACGCCTGTGCGCCGGCTTCGTCGATGTCGAGGAAGGCCACCTTCGCGCCCTGCCGCGCGAAGTGTTCGACGAAGGCGGCGCCGATCCCGGTGGCGCCGCCGCTGACCAGCACGCTGCGGTCCTGCAGGCTCGGGTAACTCGCATATGGAGCAGTCATTGCGCTCACCACTCTGCCACGCTTCCGTCGGCGTGGCGCCAGACCGGGTTGTGCCACTGGTGGCCCACCCTGGCGCGTTCGGCCACGTAGGCCTCGTTTACCTCGATGCCCAGGCCCGGACCCTTCGGCATGCCCACGTAGCCGTCGGCGTAGGCGAATACCTTGCGGTCGGTGATGTAGTCGAGCAGATCGTTGCCGGCGTTGTAGTGGATGCCCAGGCTCTGCTCCTGGATGAAGGCGTTGTGGCACACCGCGTCCAGCTGCAGGTTCGCGGCCAGCGCGATCGGGCCGAGCGGGCAGTGCAGCGCCAGCGCCACGTCCCACGCCTCGGCCATCGCGGCGATCTTGCGCGTCTCGGTGATGCCGCCGGCGTGAGAGGGATCGGGCTGGATGATGTCCACGCCGCCGGTCTGCAGCACGCGCTTGAAGTCGTAGCGCGAGTATAGGCGCTCGCCCAGCGCGATCGGCGCGGGCGAGATCGCGGCCAGCTCGGGGATCGCCTCCAGGTGGTCGGAGAGCACCGGCTCCTCGATGAACATCAGCTTGTAGGGCGCCAGTTCGCGCATCAGCACCTTGGCCATCGGCTTGTGCACGCGGCCGTGGAAATCCAGGCCGATGCCGATGTCCGGGCCCACCGCGTCGCGGATCGCCTGCACGTTCTCCAGCACGCGCTCGACCTTGGCGTGGCTGTCGACGTACTGCAGTTCCTCGGTGGCGTTCATCTTCACCGCGGTGAAGCCGCGCGCCACCGCCTCCTGCGCCGCCCTGGCCGTATCGGCCGGGCGATCGCCGCCGATCCACGAGTACACGCGGATGCGCTCGCGCACCGGGCCGCCGAGCAGCTCGTGCACAGGCTTGCCGAGGTCCTTGCCCTTGATGTCCCACAGCGCCTGGTCGATGCCGGCGATCGCGCTCATCAGTACCGGGCCGCCGCGGTAGAAGCCGCCGCGGTAGAGCACGCTCCAGTGGTCCTCGATATGGCGCGGATCCTTGCCGACGAGGTAATCGGCCAGCTCCTCCACCGCGGCGGCCACGGTGTGCGCGCGGCCCTCGACCACGGGCTCGCCCCAGCCTGTGACGCCGGCGTCGGTGTCGATGCGCAGGAACAGCCAGCGCGGGGGCACCTGGTAGGTGGTGAGGCGGGTGATCTTCATGCCGGTCTGCCTTGAGCTTGCCAGGCCTGCGCGAAGGCGCGGGCGCGTCGGGATGTCTCTTCGAGGGTGCGGCCAGGCGCGTACAGCGCAGAGCCGATGCCGAAGCCGGTGGCGCCGGCGGCGAGCCAGGGCGCCATGGTGTCGGGCGTGATGCCGCCCACGGGCAGCACCGGTACCTCGCGCGGCAGTACCGCCCGCCATGCCTTGAGCACGGCAGGCGCAGACTGTTCGGCGGGGAAAAGCTTCAGCGCGTCGGCGCCGGCTTCGAGCGCTGCGAAAGCCTCGGTCGGCGTGGCTACGCCGGGTACGCAGAGCAGGCCGGCGGCATTGGCCGCGCGGATCACCGTGGTGTCGGCGTGCGGCATCACGATCAGCCGGCCGCCCGCGGTGGCCACCGCATCCACATCGGCCGGCGTCATCACCGTGCCGGCGCCGACCAGGACGTTGTCGCCGAGTGCCGTGGCGAGCCGGGCGATGCTGTCGATCGGGCGCGGCGAATTCAGCGGCACCTCCAGCATGCGGAAACCCGCCTCGACGATGGCGCGGCCGGTGGCCACCGCCTCGTCGGGCGTGAGGCCGCGCAGGATCGCCACCAGCGGCAAGGGGTCAAGCCAGGGGGTCAGCATGCGAGGGTTTCCTTGGAGGCGATGCCCGCCTGCACCGCGATGCGCCACAAGCCGTGGGCGGCGGCATCCTGCAGCGGTGGCGGCAGCGCGATGTCGAACAGCGCGGCGGCGCGGCGGTAACGCTCGCACAGCACGGCATCGCCGATCAGCTGCAGCGGTTTGTCGCGGCGGGCGAGGCCGTCGGCCAGCGCGGCGCGGAATTCCTCGCCGATCATCAGGCCGGAGAGGTAGTCGGGTACGGACGCCGGCGCCAGGGCGCCGTCCAGCATCAGTGCGCGGGCGGAGAACAGCCGGCTGAGCGCGCCGGCCGCGCCGCTGTCGCGCGCGGCGGCGACGCCACGCGCGAATGCCCCGGCATCCTCGCTCGCCGCGGCGTTGCCGCCAAGGATGGAATGGTGCTGCAGCAATGCGTACAGCTCGCCGGTCATCAAGGTGCGGAAGCCGGTCACGCTGCCATCGCGCACCACCGCCCATTTGCTGTGCGTGCCGGGCAGGATGAAAGACGAGGCTGCGGCGAGTTCCGGCCGCAGCGCCAGCGCGCCGGCCAGCTGGGTTTCCTCGCCCCGCATCACATCCGGGCCCTGCGGGTCGCGCAGCCCGGGAACCAGGTGGACGTCCATCCCGTCCGCGGCGCGCACCTTTTCGAGCGCATCGCCGAGGCGCGCCGTGCCGGCGGGCAGCTCGAGGTAGGGTACTTCGCGCCAGCCGCCGCGGCTGCCGACCATGCCGCAGGCCAGCCGCGGCAGCGCCGGCCAGCCGGCGGTGATGTCGGCCAGCGCGGCGTCGTAACCGCCCGCCGGCAACTGGCGGATGCCCCAGGGGCGCGCGCGCGCCTCCGCGATGCCGCCCGCACCGCCGTAGCGGTAGGCGCGCAGGCTGCTGGTGCCCCAGTCGAGTCCGATCAGGCCGGCCATGGTTCCTTCAGGCCTTCCTCGTGTTGCGGCGGATGTTGCTGCGCGAGTCGGCGATCATCTTCTGCATCGCCTGGCGCGCCACTTCCGGCTGGCGGCGACGGATCGCGTCGAACACCTTCCTGTGGTGCGGCAGCGAGTAGCTGAAGTTGCCGGCGATGCTTGCCGACAGCTGGAAGTAGCCCCCCAGCGCGGTCTCGATCACCGAGAACAGCGAGGTCATCAGCTCGTTGTTGGTGGCGCGCAGCACGGCCTCGTGGAAGGCCAGGTCCGCCGCGGACCAGGCCTCGAGGTCGGTCGCGGCGGCCATCGCCTCGTAGGCGGTCCCGATGCGCGCCAACTGCGCGGCGTCGCGGCGGCGGGCGGCGGCGGCGGCGGCGGCGGGCTCGATCACCTCGCGCATCTCCACCAGCTTCTCGACGAAATCCTCGGTGGGCATCGAGGCGCAGCGCCAGGCCAGCACGTCGGCGTCGAGCTGGTTCCAGTGCAGGGTGTCGCGCACCCGCGTGCCGGTCTTCTGGCGCGACTCGATCAGGCCCTTGGCGGACAACACCTTCATCGCCTCGCGCAGCGCGGTGCGGCTGACATTCATGCGTTCGGCCAGCAGCTCCTCGCGCGGCAGGTTCTCGCCGGGGGCGATCTCGCCGCCGACGATCAGCCGGCCCAGCTCCTGCACCACCTGGCCATGCAGATTGCGCATCACGACGGGCTTCACCATGCTTGTTCTCCCTGCCGCGGCCGCGCTGCGCGGCCATGGGCGTCATTTGTACTACATAATCTACAGCAAGTCGCGAAGCCGCGCTGGCTTCGGTCGATCCCGGTGCGGAAACGTATCAGGCCGGATCGGCGGGGACGAGGCAATCGCACCGGGCGGCGGGCGGCAAAGGCCGGGAATGCCGGTGCAGCTTAGTCGCCCGGGCGGCCCGGTGCCTGCGGCGAATAGCCGTCGTCCAGCGTGTGCAGGAAGGCGACGATGTCCCGGATGTCCGCCGGGGCAAGCGGGGCAGGGTCGCCGACATGGCGATCGAAGGGGGCGTCGGCGGTATCCACATTGGCCTGGTACGCAGTGGGCAGGTCGTCGTAGACCAGCAATCGGCCATGTGCATCGCGCGGATAGATTTTCTCCGGCGCGACGCTGCGCAGGTTGTAGAAGTCGAGCACCTGCGTCAGCGAGCGGTAGACGCCGTTGTGGAAGAACACGGCGCGCCGGTCCACGTTGCGCAGGGTGGGCGTCAGGAACATGCCGCAGTACTGAGTCTGCGCGGCGAGGTCCTTGCGAAACGGGCCGCACAGGCCGAGGTCGTGGAAGCGCGGATCGCGGTTGGCCGCCAGCGCGGGATTGCGCGGCACCCCCAGCGCCTCGTACTGGGCGTCGGTGAACAGCGGCGGCAGGCCGTCGCGCGTGGGCCGGTCGAGGTGGCAGGCGGCGCAATTGCCTTTCGCGGGGTCGTCGAACAGGCGCAGGCCGCGCATCTCGGCTGGCGTCAGGCGAGCCTGTCCCTGCAGCCACGCATCGTACTTACTGGTGAAGGGATGGAAGGACGGATCCTCGATCTCGAAGCGGCCGATGGCGAACATCGCCTCGTCGACCAGCTGCTGCGGGTCATGGACGATGCCCGTTCCGAACAACTGCACGAAGTTCCGGCGGTAGCGGCTGTGCGCCAGCTTCGCGGCCACGGCAGCCGTGCTGCGATTGGCCATTTCCACCGGATTGAGCAGGGGAAGGTAGGCCTGCCGCTGCAGCGAATCGGCACGGCCGTCCCAGAACAAGCCGCCCTGAGGGACCATCGCGGGCGCGGCGGGCATGGCGTTGGCCAGCTTGCTGGCGCGTGGGTCTTTGCGCGCGGCGGTGGCCAGCGCGTTGAGGTTGGGTACCACGTCGTCGGCGGAGCTGTCCGGGCCGATGCTGAAGGGGCGCTGCCGGTACAGGTAGGCCAGCGAAGGCGGCGGCCGGTAACCGGCCTCGCGCAAGTCCACGCCGCCCGGCTGCACGGCGAGCGCGTTGGGCGGGTTGTAGCCGTACGCGGGGCTGTGGCACGACGCGCAGGATTGCCTGCCCGAGCCCGACAGCAGCGGGTCGAAGAACAGCGCCTTGCCGAGCCGCGCGACGGCGCTCAGTGGCTGCGCCTTCGGCAGGCGCAGGTGAACGGGATGCGGATTGCCGCCGCCGCCCGGCGGCTTGGTCGCGTGGTCGACGAAAGCGTAGCTGGCGAGGCAGCCGAAGGCGGCTGCCGCGCCGAGCAGGAGTCCGGCCAGGCGGCGCGATTTGCGCACGGCGCGGGGAGTGGGGTGATCGGCCTGCATGGTGCGCGCGAAATGCCAGCGAGGGCGGGCGACGCATCGCTCGCCGGCGTGCGGCGAGGGATGCGAAGCGGTTTGTGTCAAATGTGCCAGTGCCAACGCTTGTCTAACGGCAAGCCGGTCGCGGGATCCAGGAACAGCCGCGGCGCGCGGTCGAACGGGCGGCGGCGGAAGTCGAACATGCCCATGATGCTGCCGGCGGTGGCGTCGTTCGAGCCCTGGCCGATGCGTCGGCCATGCAGCCAGTTGTCCTCGATGAAGCGCACCACCGAGGCCTGCGTGATCTGCGTATCGTCCACGTAGTTGCTGCGCGCCCACGGCGAGATCACTAGGAACGGGATGCGCGTGCCTGGGCCGCAGCGGCCGTTGACGGTGCCGCCGTTCACGCCCACGCCTGGCCTGGCGCCCGCGGCATTGCACACGCCCGGGCTGTTGAGCTGGTCGGCGCCGATGACCGAGCCTTCCTTGCTGGTGGCATCGAAGGACGCGGTGGTGGGTGCGGTGTAGCGGTGGTCGTACCAGCCGTCGGAATCGTCGTAGGTGACGATGACGGCAGTGCTGTCCCAGTCGGGCTGGCGCTGCAGGAAGTTGAGCACCTTCACCACGAAGGCCTGCTCGTCCAGCGGATCGGAATTGCCCGGATGCGCGTCGTTCACCGCCGGCGGCTTGATGTAACTCACCGACGGGAAGTTGCCGGCCGATACGGCCTTGAAGAAATCCCTGACGTCGTACTCGTGGTGCACCGGCGTGGCGGTGGCGTCCTTGTCGTCGGTACGGCCGATCTCGGCCAGCGAGGTCGGGCGGGCGTGCGTCGGGTTGGCGGTGCTGGCGTAGTACTGGAACCAGTTGTGGTGCGGGATGTAGTCGTTGATGCTGGCGTCCAGCACGCTGGAGTACGTGCTGCGCGTGCAGCCGGTGCTGCCGTTCGCGTTGGTGGCGCCGAGGTCGAAGCCGCCCATGAAGCCGCCCCAGGTGATCTGCCCCGCGTTGAGCAGGTCGCCGATGTTCTTCGACGTCATCATCACCGTCTTGCTGGTGGACGAGCAGGCGTCGTAGCCCGGGTCGGTGTCGCCGATCAGGCTGAGGCCGCCCTGGCCGTCGGGGATGGTGGCGGCGGAGCCCAGCACCACCTGGGCGCCGTTGTTGGTGCCCGAGACCACGGCGATCGCGCCCGGCGTCGAGGGGCCGTAGGTGTCGGTGTAGGCGTTGTCGTCCATGGCGAAGTGCTGCGCGTAGTTCCACAGCGCGGTGACCGTGTTGCCGTCGTAATAGCCCATCACCAGGCCATGCGTGCCGAACGCGCCGGTGGTGGTCACCGTGTTGTTGCCGGTGTAGGCGGGGAAGCGGTCGGCGGCGCCGTTGTCGTAGGCGAGCTGCTCGGGCGTGTAGTTGTGGTTCTGGCCTTCGGTGTTGGCCTGGGTGCGGTCGAGGCGGAACGGATTCACCGCATTGGCACCGTTGATCGCGTTGAACCTGTTCGGGTTGGCGTTGAGCAGTGCCGGCGAGAGGCCCTCCACGCGCGGCGTGAACGGCCGGGCCTTGAACGCGGGCTCGCCCGGCGGATTCGCGGCTACCGGGTAGGTGCCGAAGTAATGGTCGAACGAGCGGTTCTCGTCGAAGATCACCACCAGGTGCTTGATCGGCGTTGCGGTGGGGATTTCATCCTGGGGCGAACGGTGCTGGCCGGCCCAGGGGAAATGCGGAAAGTTACCCGCATTCCGGTTTGAAGCAGGATCGACCTGGGCATGGGCGGCGAGCGCGAACCCCATGATGGCGATCGACGCAGGCAGCAGCGCCTTGCGGAGCAAGCGAAGACTGGACATGTGGCAACTCCCGGAGTGGATGCGACGACACTGGTGGCAAGACATCCGTGACACGGATTCCCCCTTGCGGCGGGCTCCGGGTTGCGCTGTCCGCGCCGCCCGGGCATGCGCGGAATTGCATCACTCTTGTATGAAGGAACCGGGACAGCAAAAGCTTGCGACGCGTGACGGGTCATCGGATACGCTTGCACCGGAGCCGCGCCGGAGGGGGCGCGGCGGTTCATCGGACAACCGGGGGTAGCCATGTCGGGGATATCGGTATTTGGTGCGTTGGCGGGCGCGGGAATGGTGGTGGGATTGCTGGCGGTCGTGGTCGGCGTGGTGGGCTCGGCGCTGGTGCTGAGCCTCGCGTATCGGCTGGTGGTCGGGCACATGCCGCCGTTCGCGCGGGCGCTTGGTGCGGTGGTGGTGTCGTGGCTGGCCTCGCTGATCGTGTCGCTGATCCTGCATGGGGGCGCAGGGCACCTGCTGTCGTTCGTGGCGCAGTTCCTGGTGGGCGCGCTGGTCATCAACTTGCTGTTGCCGGGGCAGGGCGTCGGCCAGATCGGCTACGGCAAGGCCTGCCTGGTGCAACTGGTCTACATGGTGATCTTCTTCGTACTGCTGTTCGTGCTGGGACTGGTGTTCGGCGGCATGATGCTGGGGATGCTGCACCACTGAACCGGACGCGTTGCGGAAGGGGGCGGGCGGCCGCCCTCCTTCCGCCCGTGGGCGAGCGGGGCGGGTGTCTGGCCTTCTGGATGTTCGTCGCCGAGGGAGCGGCGGCCTGCCGTCGCAAGATCGTGCCGCTTCGGCTTGCGGGGACGGCGGCGTAGAATTTCGACCTTTGAGTCGGACGGATTCCTGCATGACCACCTCCCCTGCTGACCATTCCCCCGGCCACGTGGACGTGCGTACCGAGGGCAGCACCGACGCGCTGCCGCTGTCCCCTTCGCTGGGCGCGACGCTGGACGCGGCGAAGATGCCGCGCCGCTCCACCCTGGTCGACCGCCGCGTGCTGCGCATCACGGCGGTGTCCGTGGTGCTTGGCATCGGCGCGGCGCTGATCGCGAAGATCCTCACCATGCTGATCGGCCTGATCACCAACCTGGTGTTCTACGGCCGGGTCTCCGCCGCGTTCTCCTCGCCCGCCGACGCGGTGCCGCGCCTGGGCTGGTGGGTGGTGCTGATCCCCGCACTGGGCGGCGTGATCGTGGGCGTCATGGCCCGCTGGGGCTCGCGCGCGATCCGCGGCCACGGCATCCCGGAGGCGATGGAGCAGGTGCTGCTCAATGAATCGAAGATCCCGCCGCGCATCACCTTCCTGAAGCCGATCTCGTCGGCGATCGCGATCGGTACCGGCGGCCCGTTCGGCGCGGAAGGCCCTATCATCGCCACCGGCGGCGCGCTGGGCTCCTTCGTCGGCCAGATCCTCAAGGTCACCGGCAGCGAGCGCAAGGTGCTGCTGGCGGCCGGCGCCGCGGCAGGCATGTCGGCGATCTTCTCGGCGCCGATCGCCTCGGTGGTGCTGGCGGTGGAGTTGCTGCTGTTCGAGCTGCGCCCGCGCTCGCTGATCCCGGTGGCGCTGGCCTGCGTGGCCGCCACCGGCATGCGCTACGTGCTGATGGGTACCGCGCCGGTGTTCGCGATGCCGGTGCTGGCCTCGCCCGGCGGCGGGGCACTGGCCACCTACGTGCTGATCGGCGCCGCGGTCGGCCTCGTCAGCGTGTGGACCACGCGCATCGTCTACGCCGTCGAGGACTGGTTCGAGAAGTTGCCGATCCACTGGATGTGGTGGCCGGCGATCGGCGGCGTGGTGGTCGGTGTGGTCGGCTACTTCGCGCCGCTGACGCTGGGCGTGGGCTACAGCAACATCGAGGACATCCTCAACGGCCGGCTGACGCTGGCGGCGCTGGCCTTCCTGTGCGTGATGAAGTTCCTGTCCTGGTCGATCTCGCTGGGCAGCGGCACTTCCGGCGGCACGCTGGCGCCGCTGTTCACCATCGGCGGCGCGCTGGGTGCGGTGGCCGGCATCGGCGTGGCTATGCTGGCGCCGCATTTCGGCGTGGACCCGCGGATCGCCGCGCTGGTGGGCATGGCCGCGATCTTCGCCGGCGCCTCGCGCGCGCTGCTCACCGCGGTGGTGTTCGCGTTCGAGACCACGGCGCAGCCCGCCGGCCTGCTGCCGCTGCTCGGCGGCTGCACCGCGGCCTACCTGATCTCCGCGTTGATGATGCGCAACACCATCATGACCGAGAAGATCGCCCGTCGCGGCGTGCGCGTGCCCGCCGAATACGCGGCCGACTACCTCGACCAGGTGGTGGTGGGCGACGCCTGCGCACGCGAGGTGGTCACGCTGAAGACCGCGCAGACCCTGGCCGAGGTGCGCCGCTGGCTCGGCGAGGGCACGCCGGATTCGCTGCACCAGGGCTTTCCGGTCGTGGACGATGGCGGTCACGTGCATGGCGTGCTGACCCGCCGCAGCCTGCTCGACCCGCAGTGGCACTACACGCTGACCCTGGGCGAGCTGGTGACGCGCCCGCCGATCGCGGTGAACGAAGGCCACTCGCTGCGCGAGGCGGCCGACCACATGGTGGCCGAGAGCGTGGGCCGGCTGATCGTGGTGAGCAAGGACGATCCGCGCCGGCTGGTCGGCATCCTCACCCGCGGCGACATCCTCGCCGCGCACGGCCGGCGCCTGCGCGAGGCGCGCCATTCCTCGCGCTACCTGCGCTTCCGCGATGGCCTCAAGCCGCGGCCGGAAGAAGCCGTGGCTTCGCGCCACTGAACGCAGGACGCTGCGAACGACGGCCCGCGAGGCACGTTTTTCGTGCTGCTTCCCGCCTGAACGATCCGTGCGGCGTCACGCCGCGTCGGCGGATTCATCACGCACCTGCCGCGTGACGCGAAAGTGCACATCGTCGCAAAACCGACACGGCGTTTGCACACACGGGGAAAGATCGTGGATGCTCGCCCGTGGCGTCACGGAAATCGCGAGCTCGAATGCGCGAGCCGCTGCTTCTTCACGTGGCGCCGGGCACGATGCGAGGCAGGGCAGGGGGAGTCCGCACAGGGGTCACAACGGAGGTAAGCCTGATGAGCTGTCGTCAGAGGTGGATGTCGGGGAGCTGCGTAGCCGCATGGGATCGACGCATGCTGGTTGTGGCGTGTGCCGCCGCATGGATGTTCGTTGCACCGGGTCAGGCGGCCCTGGCCCAGGAAACATCGACCCAAGCCCAATCCAAGCCAGCCAACAGCAGGCAATCGGCAACCGGGCCAACCAGGCCGGCGTCGAAGACGGTGAAGAAGCCGCCGGCCAGCGCAGCCAGCAATCTTGACGCGGTGATCGTCACCGGCATCGCCGGCAGCATCGAGAATTCGCTCAAGACCAAGAAGAATTCCAACGAAATCGTCGAGGCGATTTCCGCCGAGGACATCGGCAAGCTGCCCGATGCCAGCATCGCCGAGAGCCTGTCGCGCCTCCCTGGCCTGGCGACCCAGCGCCTGGACGGCCGCGCCAACATGATCTCCATACGCGGTTTCTCGCCTGACTTCTCCGGTACCACCTTGAACGGCCGCGAGCAGGCCACGGTGGGCGAGAACCGTGGCGTGGACTTCGACCAGTATCCGTCCGAGCTGATCAGCGGCGCCGTCGTCTACAAGACCCCCGATGCCACGCTGGTCGGCCAGGGCTTGTCGGGCACGGTGGACCTGCACACGATCAGGCCGCTGGATCTGCCGGGCCGCGTGATCACCGCCAACGTGCGCGGCGAGTACACCACCAACGGCGATCTCAACCCCGGCACCGACGTGGGTACGCTGGGCCACCGCGCCAGCATCTCCTACGTCGACCAGTTCCTCGACCACACGCTGGGCCTTGCGGTGGGTTTCGCCCAGCTCGCCTCGCCGATCCAGGACAAGCAGTACAACTACTACTGGTGGAGCGTGAACAACGGCTCCGCCGGCATGGACCAGAACTGGGGCGCGCCACATACGCAAGGCCTGCCCGACAACGTGATCGCCCAGCAAGGCATGGCGCTGGGCGCGCAGTCGCAGTTGCAGAAGCGCAACGGCCTGATGGCGGTACTGGAATGGGCGCCGGACGAGCACACCCACTCCACGCTGGACATGTACTACTCGACGTTCGACAACAAGAAGTACACCAACGACGCGCAGTGGTCGAACAGCCCGTACGACAACTACGACATCAACAACCCGCAGAATCCGGCCTTCATCCCCAGCTACGGAAACGTGGGTCTCACCAACGCGCTGCCCTATCCCGTCGTCACCTCGGGCACGTTGTACGGGATCAAGCCGATCCTGCAGAACGACCGCAACCGCGAACACGACAAGCTGTTCTCGACGGGCTGGAACACCCAGTTCTTCTTCGACAACGGCTGGAGGGCAACCACCGACCTGTCCTACTCCAGCGCCAGGGTGAACCTGCGCGATGCCTACCTGTTCATGGGCTTGGTGCCGGGCAACACGGCCAACGCCAGCTTCAGCCATACCGCCGGCTTCGGCTATCCGACTTTCTCGCCCAATGTGAACCTCGCCGACCCGGGCACCGTGGTGTTCACCGATCCGGACGGCTACGGCTACAACGGCCGCCAGGAGCTCGACGCGCAAACCGATACCATCCGCGCGGTCCGCTTCGAGGTCAGCCATCCGCTGGGCTGGATCTTCAGCGACTTCGTGCTGGGCGCGGATTATTCCGAACGCGTCAAGCGCAAGACAGCCAATGTGGATTTCGCGTGGCTCAACGGCAACGGCTCGTCCAGCACCTCGGTGCCGCCCTACAACAACAACTTCTACGCGCCGATCACCGGCTTCGTGGGCCAGCCCAGCCGGCTAGGCTTCGGTGGCATCCCGCGCATCCTGTACTACGACGTGCTGGGCGCGATGTACAACCAGTTCTACCTCACCCCGGAGAACGGCGCGGGCGACTGGAGCCGCAATTATTCGATCACCGAGCGGGTGCCGGTCGGCTACGTGAAGTTCAACATCGACACCAGCCTGGGCAGCGTGCCGGTGACCGGCAACCTCGGCGTACAGGTGGTGCATACGAACCAGAGCTCGCAGGCGCTGCAGACCAACGGCAACGACCTGGTGGGCACGCTCAACGGCGGCACCAGCTACACCAACTGGCTGCCCAGCCTGAACCTGGTGTTCCACCTCACCGACCGCCAGGACATCCGCTTCGGCTTCGCCAAGACACTGGCGCGCGGGCGCATCGACGACGAGAAGGTGTCCAGTTCCGCCGGCGTGGCGCTGGTGACGCAAGGCCCGGCCACCGGCCAGGTGCTCTGGTCCGGCAGCGGCGGCAACCCCAAGCTGAAGCCCTACGTGGCGGTGGGCACCGACCTGTCCTACGAGTTCTACTTTGGCAAGTCCAGTTACTTCGCGGCCGCGGTGTTCAACAAGAACCTGCTCAACTACATCTACACGCAGACCGAGTTGAACCACGACTTCACCGGCTATATCAACAACACCCCCACGCTGACGCCCACCAGCAACATCGGTTCGTACACCACACCGATGAACGGCAGCGGCGGCAAGATGCAGGGCCTGGAGTTGTCCAGCTCGCTGGAAGGCGGACTGCTGACGCCCGCGCTGGACGGTTTCGGCGTGCAGGCCAACTTCTCGCTGACCAACACCACCGTGCCGCAGAAGGTCATCGGCGCCATCCCGGGTGGCGCCGGATCCCCGCCGACCACCCTGCCCGGCCTGTCGCGCAAGGTGGCCAACCTCACGTTGTTCTACGAAAAGTACGGCTGGTCGGCACGCATCGCGGAGCGCTACCGCTCCTCGTACACCGGCGAGATCGTGCCGCAGTTCAACCAGATCACCTATACCCGGATGATGGCCAACAAGCAGACCGACCTGCAGCTGAGTTACGCCTTCGACGCCGGCAAATGGAAGGGGCTGACCTTGCTGTTCCAGGTCAGCAATCTCACCAACGCGTCGGACTCGAAGGTGCAGGTGGCTGGCCTCCCCGACGGGGAGCAGATCACGCTGCCGCAGTACTACGACACCTGGGGCCGCACCGTGATGTTCGGTGCGAGCTACAAGCTGTAGGTGCCGGGCGCCGGGCGGCCACCCGCCGCGGCCCGGCGCCATTCCTGCAGGGCGGGTGCATCAACGCGACGAGGTTTCCCGTGACCCGTATCCGAGACTCCTGGCGGCTGCCGGCCACGCCGGCGGCAGCCGTTCGCACGGCCAAGGGGCAGGCCGCGACGGAGACGATCCGTCGCCACGGCACGCCTCGCGCGAGGACGTGGGTTCGATGACCGTGAACCGGTGGCCGGCGCCGCGCGACGGTGAGCGCCGCGCATGAAACAGCAGCAGGGCGCATCCGGCCGGATCGCAGTGGCGCTGGTCACCCTGCTCAGCGTTTGCGCGCTGGCCGCGCTGCGTGTGCCTCTGCGTCTGCCGGCCGCGCCGGTGCTGCAGCTGCCGCTGGCGATGCCCACCGGGCCGGCGGTCGAGCTGTGGCTGAGCACGCAGGACCGCCGGCTGCGCCTGGCCCGGCAGCCGGATATCCCGATCCGCGTGTCGCCGGCGACCGGGGTGGCCGACATCGTCATCGACACGAGCCGCACCTTCCAGAGCATCGTGGGCTTCGGCGCGGCGATGACCGATTCCTCGGCGTGGCTGATCCGCAACCGGCTCGACGTCTGGCAGCGCATGGCGTTCCTGCGCGAGATGTTCGGGCCGCCGCCGGGCCTCAATCTGAACCTGCTGCGGCTGACCATCGGCGCCTCGGATTTCTCGCTCAAGCCCTACACGCTGGACGACCTGCCGGGCGGCCAGGTCGATCCCGGGCTGGCGCACTTCAACCTCGCGGCCGATCTCGAGTACCTGATACCGACGCTGCGCGAGGCGCTCGCGGTCAATCCCGGATTGCGCCTGATCGCCACGCCGTGGAGCGCACCGGCGTGGATGAAAAGCAACGGCAGCCTGGTCGGCGGCACGCTGCTCGCGCAGTACGAGCCTGTCTACGCGCAGTACCTGGTCAAGTACGTCGACGCCATGCGCGGCCAGGGCATTCCGGTCTGGGCGTTGACAGTGCAGAACGAGCCGGCCTTCCTGCCGTTGACCTATCCGGGCATGGCGCTCCCGGCCGACGCGCGCGCGCGGATCATCGGGCAGTACCTCGGCCCGGCGCTGGCGAACCGCAGCGCGCGGCCGCTGATTCTCGACTGGGACCACAATTGGGACGACCCGGCGCAGCCCCTGGACGTGCTGGGCGATGCCGCCGCCCGGCGCTATGTCGACGGCATCGCCTGGCATTGCTACGTGGGCGACCCTGCCGCGCAAAGTCGCGTGCATCGCGCCTGGCCGCGCAAGGACGTGTACGTCACCGAGTGCTCTGGCGGCGACTGGGAATCCGCCGCGCACGGCGAGCTGCTGTGGTTCGCGCGCGACCTGCTGCTGGGCAGCCTCCGCAATTGGGCGCGCGGCGTGGTCTACTGGAACCTCGCGCTCGACGAAAACCATGGACCGCACCACGGCGGCTGCGACAATTGCAAGGGCATGGTCACGATCGATTCGCGGACCGGCGCGGTGAGCCGCAACGACGAGTACTACGCGTTCGCCCACTACAGCTGCTTCGTTCTGCCGGGCGCGGTGCGGGTGTGGTCCACCGATACCGGCCCGGACCTCCACAATGTGGCGTTCCGCAACGCCGAGGACGGCTCGCTGGTGCTGGTGGTGACCAATGGAGCGAACGAGGCGCGCTCGGTCGGCGTCGAGCAGGACCAGTTGCATTTCCAGTACACGATGCCCCCCGAGAGCGTGGCCACCTTTACCTGGAATCCGGACTACGCCACGGAAAGCTGGGAACAGCGTGCGCGCCGGGCGCTCGAACACGCGCTGCGCGCCGTCACCCCCGCCGCGGCCGGCGGCGGCGGACCGTGAGGCTCGCCTGCGGCACGGTGGCGACGGCGGCGGCAATGCTTGCCCGAAGGAGGAACGCGTGATGATCCCAGGCAGCAATCGGTGGCGGCGCCTGCTGGCCGCAGCGGCCTTTCTGGTCGGCGTCGTCACGCTGTCTCCCTGCGCGCAGGCAGCAGGGGCCGCGTCACGGCCCAAGGTGATCGTGATCAGCCTGGATGCTTTCGGCGCCGCGAGCCTGCTGGAGCCCGAGCTGCCCGCGCCCACGCTACACGCCTTGATGCGGCGGGGAGTTCACGCGGTGTCGATGCGGCCGGTCAACCCCACCATCACCTGGCCCAACCACACCAGCATGGTCACCGGCGTCGATGCCAGCCGCCACCACGTGCTGGTCAACGGCCTGATCACGGGCCAGCGCGAGGCCACGCCGCCGCGGATCGACATGAACGCGCCGAAGTCGCAGCTGGTCGCCGTGCCCACCGTCTACGACGCCGCGCATGCGGCGGGACTGGTTACCGCCGAGGTGGACTGGGTCGCGATCATGCACGCGCCGAGCATCGACTGGCGTTTTCCCGAGCATCCCGATCCGGACGGTGCGATCGAGCGGGAACTGGTGCGCGAACAGGTGGTGACCCGCGACGAGCTGGTGCATTTCGGCGATCCCTCGCAGGCCTGGCGCGACCGCATCTATACCCAGGCCGCGGTCGACATCATCCGCAGGCACCACCCCGACCTACTGCTGCTGCACCTGCTCGCGCTGGACAGCATCGAGCACGCGACTGGCTACGGCAACGACGCAGGACGCAACACCATCGCCTTCCTCGACGACCGCGTGAAGGAAGTGGTCGACGCGGTGCGCGCCGAAGGTGAACTCGACCGCACCACCTTCATCGTCGTCTCCGACCACGGTCAGCAGAGCGTGCATCACCTGCTGAACCCCAACATACCTTTGCGCGAGGCCGGGTTGCAGCGGGGTGGCGCCGGGCGGCCCGCGTTCGCAGTTCCCGAGGGCGGCTTCGCCCTGGTCTTCCAGCGGGGTGCCAGCGCCGCGTCGCGACAGGCGCTGAAGCAGCTGTTCGCGGGCAGGGCGGGCATTCGCGCGGCGCTGACCCCGGACGAGGCCGCGAAGCGCGGCTGGCCGACGCCGGCGCAGACCGGCCAGGCGCCCGACCTGCTGCTCTACGCGGCTGACGACTACGAGTTCACCGACAAGGACACGCCGCACTACCTGACGCCTACCGTGGAGATAGGCGCCCACGGCTACCCCAACGACAACCCGCTGATGCAGGCGATCTTCATTGCCGTGGGCGCAGGCGTCCGGCCCGCTGGCCAGATCCCGGCGTTCCCGGACGTAGACGTTGCGCCGACCATCGCGCAGCTGCTGCATGTCCGCCTGGGCGGCGACCTGCAGGGCAAGCCGCTGACAAAGATCCTCGTGCCGGGCGAGTGAGGCCGTTGGAGCCCGCCCGTGCGCGAGGAAGGGGCATGGACGGCCATGCTTCGAGGAGCGAGGGAGAGCAGTTGGGGAGAGGGCAGGAAGCCGGGGATCAGCCGGCGCCCCGTCTCACATCACCCGGTCGCCCACCAGCACCACATCGGCCGGGCGCTGCGCGAACAGGCCCACCGTGACCACGCCGGCGAGCTGGTTGAGCTGCTGCTCCAGCGCCACCGGATCGGCGATCTGCCAGCCGTGCACGTCGATGATCCAGTTGCCGTTGTCGGTGGTCACGCCGTCGCGCCACACCGGCTGGCCGCCCATTTTCACGATTTCGCGCGACACCAGGCTGCGCGCCATCGGGATCACCTCGATCGGCAGCGGGAACTTGCCCAGCACGTCCACCCGCTTGCTGGAGTCGATGATGCAGACGAACTGCCGCGCCGCCGCCGCCACGATCTTCTCGCGGGTGAGCGCCGCGCCGCCGCCCTTGATCAGGCGCTTGAACGGGTCGCATTCGTCGGCGCCGTCGATGTAGAGGTCGAGCGGTCCGGTGGCGTTGAGGTCGAACACCTCGATGCCGTGCTTCTTCAGCTGCGCGGTGGACTGCTCGGAGCTGGATACCGCGCCCTTGATGCGCTCCTTCATCCCGGCCAGCGCATCGATGAAGTACGCCACCGTGCTGCCGGTGCCCACGCCCACGATGGCGCCGTCCTCGACGTAGCGCAGCGCGGCTTCGCCGGCGAGTTTCTTTTCGTTGGGCTGGATCATGGGGGCACCGGAGGCTGGAAAGGGCGCCATGATCCCCGATTTGCGTGTGCGCCGCATCCGGCGATTCGGCGGCCGGAGCCGTGTGCTACGGTGACCGCCTGTCCGGAATCCGGGGATCGCGCACCGTGTGGCTGCAAACGACGCGACAACGCTGGCGCGCCAGGCTGCAGCGTGCGCAGTCGCTGCTGTGCACGCCGTACTGGTTCCCGCACGTTCCGTTGGCGCTGCTGCTGGGCCTGGGCGCGCTGGCGCTGTTGCGGCTGGACCTGGGCGCGGACTGGCAGCACTATCTCGCGCGCCTTGCTGGCGGCCAGTTCGACCTGCGGCCCGGGGTGTTGCCACCGCTGCTGATCGGGCTGGGCCTGCTCACGATGGCGATCGGCCTGCTGCTGCGCTCGCGGCTGGCCTGGACGATGGCGCTGCTGCTCGCCGCCACCGCGCTGGTGAGCCTGCTTGCGGGTGCGCACCACGCCCACGTGCTGTTCGCCTACTTCGTCCTGTTGCTGGCGGCGCTGCTGGCGGCGTGGCGCCACTTCGGCCGTTCCAGCGTGGCCGCCAGCACGCTGTTCGCGCTGACTTCGGTGGCGATGCTGCTGATCTACGCCACCTTCGGCAGCTACTACCTGGGCGCCGACTTCCGGCCGGCGATCACCGACCTCGCCACCGCGCTGTACTACGCGATGGTAACCATGAGCACGGTGGGCTACGGCGACATCGTGCCGGTGACGCCGCAGGCGAAACTGTTCGCGGTGTCGGTGATCGTGCTCGGCGTGGCGGTATTCGCTACCTCGCTGACCGCGGTGATCGCGCCGATGGTCAGCCGCAGTCTGCAACGCATCGTCAACCGCAAGGGTTCGGGCATGAAACGAGAAAACCACTTCGTGGTGATCGGCAACTCCTCGCTGGCGATCAATACCTGGCGCGAGCTGGCGCGGCGCAGCCGCCCAGTCACCCGCCTGCTGCGCGAGGCACCGGCGGAGGGCGAGCTGGCCGGCGTCGACGTGGTCGTCGGCGACCCCAGCAACCTCGATGTGCTGCGCCAGGCCGGCGCGCACAAGGCCGAAGCCGTGCTGGCGATGCTCGCCGACGACTCCGAGAACGCCTTCGTGGTGCTCGCGGTGAAGGAACTCGCAGGCAGCGCGCGCACCGTCGCCGCGGTGAACGACGCCAGCCACCTCGGCCGCGTCAAGCTGGTGCAGCCCGACGTAGTGATCGCGCCGCAGGTACTCGGCGGCGAGCTGATGGCGATGCTGCTGTCGGGGGAGGAAGTCACCGGTGACTTCGTGCTGCAGCGGGTGTTCCAGCAGGCGCCTGCGGCGCCGGGCAAGGGGTGATCTCCGCTTCATGTGCTGTGGCATCGCCTGCCTGCGAAGGTGTTCTCTGTTCGCAAGTTTCAAGGTGGTTTCGTCCACCTGCCGGTGGCCGAGCTACTTCTCTTTTGCTTGTCCAAAAGAGAAGTAGCCAAGAGAAAACGACACCCCGGCTGGCGCTTTTCGTCCATCCCTGGACGGAAAGGCGAGTCCCTCCCTGGCCTCGCCCGCTGCGCGGCCTGATCGTCCCCACCTCACCGCCGCCCAGGGGGGGGCGGAAGAGCAGCGCGCTCCCGGCGCGTAGAAACAACAGCAAAGGCCAGAGCAAAGCCAACGCAGCGCGAAGCGCCGCGAGGCTTTGATCCTCAGTTTCCAGATACGGCGCGGGGTGGCCGACACGTGTACCGCGTAGGCGGGAGTGGCTCCCAAATCCTCAACACGACTGGCTTGTATGGTCGGCGGATTGAATCAGGCCATTTCTTTGGGCCACCTTGCTTTGGGCCAGCAAAGGAAGGTGGCTCGAGCGCCGGCAGGCGATCGAAACCGCTTTGTCGCTCGCGACAGTCGTCCGGAACCACATCGTCGCGTAAGCAACGTCAGGGGCGCAAAGCGCGCGCCATCACTCCAGTCCGAGGATATGCTCCCAGTGCGCCTCCTCCACCGGCTGCACCGACAGCCGGCTGCCCTTGCGCACCAGCACCATGCCGTCGAGCGCCGGGTCCGCCTGCAGTTCTTTCAGCGTGATGGTGCGCTTGAGCTTCTTCACGAACTTCACGTCGACCAGCATCCAGCGCGGGTTGTCGCGTGTGCTGCCAGGGTCGAAGTACTTGCTCTTGGGATCGAACTGGCTGGGGTCGGGATAGGCGTCGGTGGCCACCGCGGCGATGCCGACGATGCCCGGCTCGGCGCAGTTGGAGTGGTAGAAGAACACCTTGTCGCCCACGCGCATGCCGTCGCGCATGTAGTTGCGCGCCTGGTAGTTGCGCACGCCGTCCCAGGCCTCCTGCTTCTTGCGCTTGAGGTCGTCGATGGAGAACGCGTCGGGCTCGGATTTCATCAACCAGTAGTGGCGTTCGCGAGGGCTCATGCGTGGGCGGCTCCGTCTTGTCCGGTGGGGCTGCAGGCGATCAGTTCATGGTCGGTGGCGACGTAGTCCAGCGGCACGTCCCAGGCTTCGGCCTCGAGGTCTTCGACCTCCTGGAACGCATAGGCCACCCCCACCAGCAACGGCTCGGTGGGGCGGCCCTGGTCTTTCAGGAAGGCGAAGCTGCGGTCGTAGTACCCGCCGCCGTGGCCAAGGCGGTGGCCGCGGCGGTCGAAGGCCAGCAGCGGCACCAGCACCAGGTCGAGCTGGAAGGGCGCGAACCATTCGCGCGGCGCCACCGGCTCGGGGATGCCGTAGCGGTTCGGCGCGATCGGGTCCCCGTCGCGCCACGGCGCGAAGTGCAACTGCCTGCCCTTGGCAAGGATCGGCAACAGGAAGCGCTGGCCGCGTGCGGCAAGGGGCGGAATCACCAGGTTCAGCGGCAGCTCGCCGCCGCTGGCCCAGTAGCCGGCCACGCGCAGGTCGGTGAGGTATTCGGGCAGCTGTTCCAGCGAGCGGCGCAGGCCTTGCGCGGCGGCCATGCGTGCGGGCGGTGGCAGCGCGCGGCGGCGTCCGGCCATCTGCTGGCGCAATTCGTGGCGATGGGCGGCGTCCACGGGTTTGCTGTCTCCATCGAAAAACGCCCCGTCCATCGAATGAGGAACGGGGCGTGGGATAGGTGGCGTCAACCGCGATGCCGCTGCCCACCGAACGACCTTGATCCACGATGGATCAGGTGGGAGGGCGACATGGCCTCAAGGCTTTCCGCACGCGGCGGACATGCACAACGACCGATGAAGAGCCGACCCGGGGCCGTATTTAGGAACAAGGCAAATGTAAGAGTGTGCCGGCGCACACCGCAGAAAACGCCGGGATCGATTTTAGGCGCCTTGACGGTAGAAACCAAGCAGGCGAGGCAAAGTCGATTTGAGGCAGCTTGCGCGTCGGTCTGAAGGCCCATGGTGGTTCTATGGGCCGAAAAGTGGCGTGCGGGATGACCAAAACCGCGAAGTCACAGCCGCCTGGGCTTCTGTCGCCAAGGAACCTCAGGCTTTCGACAGCAAATCCGCCACCGGTTCGCCCTGGCGTGCCACGGTGCTCTCCATCGCAATCTCCAGCCGCTGCCGCAGGGCGGCAAGGCGCTGCGCGGTCTGCTGGTCGTGGCCGCCCTGCTGCTTGCGCAGCGCCAGCAGCTCGTGGGTCATGCTCACTGCGGCGAGCACGGCCAGGCGCTCGAAGCTGGGGGCGCGGGCATTGGCGCGCAGCTCGCGCATCTTGCGGTCGAGCAGGGCGGCGGCCTCGACGAGGCCCTCGCGCTCTTCCGGCGCACAGGCGATCAGGAATTCGCGGTCGATCAGCCGCAGGGCGACCGGGTTGTTGCTGTTGACGTCACTCATCGGTTCAGCCATTGCCTTCAAGCGACTTCAGTCGCTGGATCATCGCCTCGACCCGGCTGCGCGCCTGCTCGTTGCGCGCCAGCAGGTTGGCGCGTTCGCCCGACAGCTGCTCCTGGCTGTGCCGCAGGCTGCGATTCTCCTCGCTGAGCCGGCGCACGGTGTCGAGCAGGCGGTCGACCTGGCGACCCAGCGCCTCCAGCTCCAGCTGGACGGGGTCAGGCGGAAGGGTGTCGGCAGGGTTCATGCGCCGAACTATAGCAGTACGGCACGCGGGAACAGCGGGCGATCTGGCGCCCCGCGGCGCCCTCGGAAACGGCGTCGCGGCGGCCCTGGCGTAGAATGGGCGGCCATCCCCGAGGAGCACCGCATGCCGGCCACCGAACCGCTCAGCCACGACGACCTGGACGCGCTGATCGTGCGCCTGCGCCTGGCCGTGGACGCCAGTGAATTGCACGGTTCGCTGTGCGGCTACCTGGCCGGCGGCGCGACCCTGCAGGGCGGCAACCTGCTGGCCGCGCTGCAGCTGGACGGCGAAGAGGTCGCGCCGTCGCCGGCCGATCAGGCGAGACTGGATGCCTTGCTGCGGCAGTGCCGCGACGCACTGGCCGACCCCGAACTGGGCTTCGAGCCGCTGCTGCCGGAAGACGACCGCCCGCTGGCCGAGCGCGCCGAGGCAGTGGCGGAATGGTGCCGCGGCTTCCTCGGTGGCTTTGGCCTGGCCGGCACCCAGGCGCATGCGCAACTGTCGGACGATGCGCAGGAAGTGTTGCGCGACTTCGGCACCATCGCCGCTGCATCGTTCGACTTCGGCGAGGCGGCCGAGGACGAGGATGCGCTGATCGAGGTGCAGGAGTTCCTGCGCGTGGGCGCGCTGCTGCTGTATACCGAGTCCGCCGGCCGCGGCCACTCCGGCAGCGACCGCCTGCATTGAACGCCCCGCTCGAACGCGCCGCGGTGGCGGCGATCCCGGGCGAGGAATTCGCCCGCCGCCGCCGCCAGCTGATGCAGATGGCTGGCGACGACGCGGTGCTGCTGATCGCCGCCGCGCCCGAGCGCATGCGCAACGCCGACGCCACTTGGCCGTACCGGCAGGATTCGGATTTCCACTACCTCGCCGGCTTCCCCGAACCCGATGCCGTGCTGGCGCTGCTGCCCGGCCGCATGCACGGCGAGGTGGTGCTGTTCTGCCGCGAGCGCGACGCCGAGCAGGCGCGCTGGCACGGCCGTTCGGTCGGCACCGAGCGTGCGGTGGCCGACTACGGCATGGACGACGCGTTCCCGATCGACGACATCGACGACATCCTGCCCGGCATGATCGAGGGCCGGGCGCGCGTGTACTGCCACTTCGGCCGCGAGCCCGCATTCGACGCGCAGCTCCTCGGCTGGATGCGCCGCCTGCGCCAGCTGCGCGGCGGCGGCGTGGTGCCCAAGGAATTCGTGGCGCTGGGCCACCTGCTGCATGACCTGCGCCTGTACAAGTCGCGCGCCGAACTGAAATTGATGCGCGCCGCCGCCGGCATCGCCGCCGAGGCGCACCTTGCCGCGTGGCGTGGCGCGCTGGCGGGCCGGTACGAATACGAGGTGGAAGCCGAGTTGCTGCATGCGCTGCGCAGCCGCGGCGCGGTGCCCGCGTTCACGCCCATCGTCGCCGCCGGCGCGAACGCCTGCACGATGCACTACCAGCACAACCGGGCCCGGCTCGATGCCGGCGACCTGCTGCTGATCGATGCCGGCGCCGAACTGGACTGCTATGCCTCCGACATCAGCCGCAGCATCCCGATCAGCGGCCGCTACAGCCGCGAGCAGCGTGCGCTGTACGAGGTGGTGCTGGCCGCCCAGCTCGCCGCGATCGACGAGGTGCGGCCGGGCCGGCCGTTCGACGCCGCGCACCATGCCGCGGTACGGGTAATCGCCGAGGGCTTGTGCGCGCTGGGACTCGTCCGCGGCGACGCCGACACGGCGATCGCCGAAGGCGGCTACAAGCGCTTCTTTCCCGCCAAGACCGGCCACTGGCTGGGCCTGGACGTACACGACGTGGGCGACTACCGCATCGACGGCGCTTCGCGCGTGCTCGAACCGGGCATGGTGGTGACGGTGGAGCCGGGCATCTACGTGCCGCCCGACGAAGCCGGCGTGGACGAGCGCTGGCGCGGCATCGGCATCCGCATCGAGGACGACGTGGCGGTGACCCGCGAGGGCCACGAAGTGCTCAGCGCCGCGGTGCCGAAGGAGGCCGAGGCGATCGAGGCGATGCTGGCCGGGCGCTGAGGCGCGTCAAGGCCTCGCCGTGACCCGGCCCGGGCGAACGATGGCGGACGAGGCGCCGTGTACCGGCGCTCATCGCCCCTCGCCTGGCGGCAACTGCTCCTTGCGCCGGTGTGCCTCGTCGGTGGCATGCACCTCGTACCACATGGCGTTGAGCACGGCGAAAGCGCAGGCCAGGCCAAGGCCGAGGATCCACGAGAAATACCACATGGTCGGTGCTCCTTCAGTAGTCGCCGTGCGACTTGCGCACGTCCGCCAGGGTGACGCGACCGCGCATCACGCGGTACACCCAGCCGGTATAGAGGATGACGATAGGCAGGAACACCACGGTGGCACCCAGCATCAGCGCCAGTGTGCCCTGGCTGGACGAGGCGTCCCACACGGTAAGGCTCGAGCGTGGATCGAGCTTCGATGGCAGCAGGAACGGGAACAGCGCGAAGCCGGCCGAGGCGATGGTGCCGCCCACCATCGCGCTGCTGGCGATGAAGCCGGCAGCGCCGCGCCGGGCCACCAGCGCCTGCACGGCCACTGCGGCGACCAGCGCCACCAGCGGCGCAATCCAGAACCCTGGGTATTGCAGGTAGCCGGCAAACCAGCTGCCGCCCACCGCCACCTGCTTGTACAGCGGGTTCGAGACGCCGTCGGTGGTCACCGGCCAGGCCACCGCGTAGCCGGGGATGCCCCAGGCCAGCCAGATGCCGGCCAGCACATACAGCGAGGCGTAGGCTAGGGTGGCCCAGCGCGCGATGCGCACTGCACGCGCTGCGATCGCGTGGTCGGCCTTCAGCGCCGCCCAGCAGGCGCCGTGCGCCAGCAGCATGCACAGCGACACCAGTCCGCACAGCAGTGCATAGGGGTGCAGCAGATCCAGGAAGCCGCCCTGCCAGCTCATGCGCAGGTCGCCGTCGAGGCGGAACGGCAGCCCCAGAAACAGATTGCCGAAGGCCACGCCGGCCACCAGCATCACCAGCACCCCGGATGCCACCAGCACCCAGTCCCACAGGCTGGCCCAGCGCGGGTCGTGCACCTTGCCGCGGAAATTGAAGCCCACCGGGCGCAGGATGAAGGCCAGCAGCACCAGGAACATCGCCAGGTACATGCCGGAGAAAGAGACGGCGTACAGCGTGGGCCACGCTGCGAAGGTGGCGCCGCCGGCAAGGATGAACCACACCTGGTTGCCTTCCCAGGTCGGTTCGATGCCCTCCAGCAGCACCTGGCGCTCCTCGTTGTCGCGGCCCAGCAGCTTGAGCAGGCCGGCCACGCCGAAATCGAAGCCGTCCATGATCGCGAACGCGACCAGCAGCGTGCCCAGCAGCGCCCACCAGATCACCCGCAGCATGGTGTAGTCGAGCATGGCGTCCATCTCCTCAATGCGTAGTCACGGCCTGGGCGGATGGCCAGATGCCCAGCCCGTCCGGCCCCTTGCGCACGAATTTCAGCATCAACAGCGCATCCACCACTGCCAAAGCTGTATAGAACAGCACGAAGCCGCCCAGCGAGGTCCATACCTGGCCCGCGCTCACCGAGGACACGCCCAGCGCGGTGGGGAGTACGCCTTCGATCGCCCATGGCTGGCGGCCGTACTCGGCCACGATCCAGCCCAGCTCGACGGCGACCCAGGGCAGCGGCAGGCTCCACAGTGCCAGCTTGAGATACCAGCGCCTCGCATCCAGCCGGCGCTTGCTGGCCTGCCAGAACGAGAACGCGAACAGCGCGATGAAGTAGAAGCCGCACGCCACCATGATGCGGAAGGCCCAGAACAGCACCGGTACGTTAGGGATGGTGCTGTCGGCAGCCTGCTGGATCTGCTCCGGGGTCGCCCCGCGCGGGTCGTCGACGAATTTCTTCAGCAGCAGCGCGTAGCCAAGGTTCTTGTCGTTCGCGGCCAGCACCGCCTTCGCCTGGGCGTCGCCCGGGTTCTTGCGCAGCGCCAGCATTGCGTCATAGGCCTTCAGCCCCAGCCCGATGCGTACTTTCGCGTCCTCGACCAGCTCGGTGATGCCCGGGATGGTTTGGTCGACCGAATGCGTGCCGATCAGGCCCAGCACCCACGGCACCTTGATCGCGGCGCGGGTGGTATGGGTCTGCAGGTCGGGAATGCCCAACACGGTGAACGAGGCCGGCGCCGGCTCGGTGTGCCACATCGCCTCGATCGCTGCCATCTTCATCTTCTGGTTCAGCGAAACCGAGTAGCCGGAGGCGTCCCCAAGCACCACCACGCTGAGCGAGGCGGCGAGGCCGAAGCTGGCCGCCACCGTCATCGAGCGCTTGGCGAAATCCACGTTGCGCCCGCGCAGCAGGAACCACGCGCTGATCGACAGCACGAACATCGAACCCATCACGTAGCCCGCGCTCACCGTGTGCACGAACTTGTCCTGCGCCACCGGGTTGAAGAACACCTCGGCGAACGAGGTGACTTCCATGCGCATCGTCTGCGGGTCGAACGCGGCGCCCGCCGGATGCTGCATCCACGCGTTGGCCACCAGGATCCATAGCGCCGACAGGCTGGTGCCCAGCGCGAGGAACCATGTCACCAGCAGGTGCTTCACCCGCGAGATGCGCTCCCAGCCCACGAAGAACACGCCGACCAGGGTGGCTTCCAGGAAGAACGCCATCAGCCCCTCGATCGCCAGCGGCGTGCCGAACACGTCGCCCACGTAGTGCGAGTAGTACGCCCAGTTCATGCCGAACTGGAACTCCATCGTGACGCCGGTGGCCACGCCCATCGCGAAGTTGATGCCGAACAGCACGCCCCAGTACTGCACCATGCGCTTCCACACTTCGCGCCCGGTCATCACGTACACGCTTTCCATGATCGCCAGGATCCACACCAGGCCCAGCGTCAGCGGCACGAACAGGAAGTGGTAGAGCGCGGTCAGCGCGAATTGCAGGCGCGACAGCGTGACGACTTCGGGGTCGATCATCATGGGCGGGCTCCTTGCGCAGGCGTGGCGGCGGGGGCGAGCAGGCGCTCGATCGCGGCGGGGCTACTGTCCGGTTTCGGGTGAGGGGCGAATGCGATCCACCACAGCAGCGCGAGCAGCGCGATCTTCGCCATGACCAGCACAAACAGCTCGACGCTCAACCGTCGCAGCGGCCGCGCGGATGCGGCTTCATGCGGCGATTTGTTGGGCAACATGGGCATGCGCGATCCCCGTGGTGCCCGTTCCATGCCTCCGCGGCGGCGCGGTGGTCCCGGACAGGCACTCGCATCACATGGCGCAAAGCATACCCCGCTCACGTGAAGCCGGGGTGCGCAGGAGTGTCGCAGCGGCGCCTTGCCGCAGGCGGACTCCCGGGAAGGGGCTGCCTATGGCTACGCGGCGGCGAACGCGTCGCGCGTGAGGTTCTCCGGTTCGCCTCCGGTGCAGACCACGTCGTCCTCGATGCGGATGCCGCCGTACTTCCGGAATGCATCCACCTTGCCCCAGTCGATGTCGGCGGCGACCGGCTTGTCGCGCAGCTCGGCCAGCAGCATGTCGATGAAGTACAGGCCGGGCTCGATCGTCACCACCATGCCCGGTTCCAGCACGCGGGTCATGCGCAGGTAGGGGTGGCCGGCGGGGCGCGGGATGCTGCCGCCGCGTTCACTCTGCTGGAAGCCGGCCACGTCGTGTACCTGCAGGCCAATGGGGTGGCCGAGGCCGTGCGGGAAGAACGCGGAGGTGACCCCGGATTCCACAGCGCTCTCCGCGCTCATCCGGATGAAACCGTGCTCGCGCAGCACGCCGGCCAGCACGTGGTGGGCGTGCAGGTGCAACTCAGGATAGCTCTGGCCCGCGCGCACCATCGCCGCATAGCCTTGCTGGGCGAGGTCCATGCTGGCTATCAGCGCCTGGAACCCGGCGTGGCCGTCCGCCGCATAGGTGCGGGTGATGTCGCTGGCGTAGCCAGCGCAACTGGCGCCGGCGTCGATCAGGAAAGAGCGGCTTTCGCGCGGGGGTACGCGGTCGAAGGCGGTGTAGTGCAGCACCGCGCCGTGTTCGTTGAGGCCGACGATGCTGGCGTAGGGCAGTTCGGCGTCGGTCTGTCGCGCGGCGGCGAGGTAGGTCAGGTGGATGCCGAACTCGCTGCGGCCGGCGCGGAACGAGGCTTCGGCGGCGCGGTGTGCGCGCGCGCCGATGCGGCTGGCCTCGCGCATCAGCGCCAGTTCGTAGGGTGTCTTGTACGAGCGGTGCCAGTGCAGGTGGTCGACCACGGCTTGCGGGTTGTTGACCGTCACGCCGTCGATCGCGGGACAGGCCGGCGCAAGCACCGCGCTGCGCCCCTTCGGCAGCTGCGCCACGGCGTCCGTCGCGCTGCGCACGGTGACGATGTCGAAGTGCTCCACCCAGTAGCCGTGGGGCGCCTCCGGCACCACATGCCAGTAGTCGCGGGGCTGCACGAACACCAGCTTCGGCTTGTTGCCCGGCGTGTAGGCGATCCAGCTGCCCGGCGCGTCGGTGAGCGGCAGCCAATGCTTGAAATGCGGGTTGGCGACGAAAGGGTAGTCCTGGTCGTCGAGGAACTTGCCCAGCGGCGTGCTTGCGGCGATCAGCAGGTGGTCGAAGCCGTCCAGCGCCAGTGCCTCGTCGGCGCGCGCGCGCAGGGTGGCGAGGTGTGCGGGATAAAGCGAGGCAAGCGGCGCGTTCATGCGGATTCCGGGCGGGGACGTCGGCTCATCAGTGTAGCGCGCGGCGGCGGGCGGCCCCGGCGAATCCGCGCGGCTTGTCCGGCACATGGGTGCAAGTCACCCATGGCATGCGCCGTCCGGGCCAGCCCCGGGCTGTCGGGATCCACTCCGGGTTGATTTGTGCGCGCGCACCTCCGGAAAGCCGCCATTTGCGCGGCGGCGTCGCGCCGGCCATCCATGGCTGGGCCGGCAGGCTGAAAAAACCACGGTCTTTCAGCCTTGCCGCAGCCAGCGCTCGAGCAGTTCGCCGTGGTCGGTGCTGATCGCGATGATGCGGTAGCCGGCCCAGTACTGGCCGGGACTGGCGGCCGGCTCGTGCCATTGTTCCTGCAGGCCGAGCTCAATGCTGCCGCTGGCGTCCGGCAGTGGCATGCGCACCTGGTAGATGCCTTCGCTGCGCGGCGCATGGCCACCGATCAGCATCAGGCCGGTGGCGGAGAGGTTGCACAGGTGGCCAAGCGGCTGCTCGGCGATCGTGTCGATCGCCACGATGCCGGCGTCGACCGGCTTGCGCGGCGCGCGGCGTTGCTCGCGGGTGCTCATGGGCGGCCTCCGGGCAGGGGCGCGTCGGCGGTGCGCAGGGTGCCGGTAAGCGCTTGCCAGGCGCGGTCGAGCAGGCCATCGCGCTGCGGTGGCAGCTCGCGCACCTGGCCGGCGGCCATCGCGCGGGCCAGCTCGCGCAGGTTCAACTCCTCGCCTCGCAGTCCGCGTCGGGTGACGAACAGGCTGTTGCCGGTGACCGGCGAGAACCAGGCCAGCTTGCGCCGGGTGGTTTCACCCGTGGCCGGGTCGGTGAATTCGAACCAGCTGCCGTACGGTAACTGGCGCAGGCGGTTGTGGATGCGCGCCTCCTGCGGGCCCAGCGGCGGCTCGCTTTCGCCGGTCGCCGTCGCCGCCCTGGCGTGCTGCGACTCGCCCAGGCGCTGGCGCTGCTTCAGGCGCAGCGCAAGGTCGGTGGCGCTAGGCAGGTCGTGGACGGGCGGCTGCGTGGCGGGTGCGGCCGACGGGATGCTCGCGGCGGCGACCGGCGCCGGCCGGGCGGCCCGGTCGTCCGGGAGGTGGGCGGGGGCTGGGTCCGTTGCGGGAGGTGCGGGCGGGGTGGCCGCCGGGGAAGGAGCGGGCTCGGCCTTCGCAACCGCTCCCGCACGTGGCGCCGGCAGCGGCGACGCGGCGGCGGCGGTGGGCGGGGCCGCTTCCTCACCGACCAGGCGCAACGCCACCTGGCCGGCTTCTTCGGCATGCATGCCGATCTGCTGCAGGCCGGCCTGCACTTCGCGGCGCAGCAGGTCGGCGTCGTCCACCGGCAAGCGGCCAAGCAGCTGGTCGGTGACGCGCAGGCGCTGGGCAACCGCAGGACTGTTCTCGCCGTGTTGCAGCAGGGTGAGCGCCAGCACGTCGGCCCAGGCGCGGTCGAGCAGGGCGCGCAGCAGCCCGCGCGGCGGGTTGGCGGCGAAGCGTTCGGCCAGCATTTCGCTGGCGCGATGGCGCGCCAGGTCCAGCTTTTCGCGGCCCTGCATCGCCTCGACGTGGCGACGCTCGGAGGCCTGGGCGCGCCGGCTCAGCTGGGCGAGATGGTGCTCGATGTCGGCCAGCAGGCTGGTGTAGAGGCCGGCGCTGGGCGGCTCGCGCCGGGCGCGCTCGACCAGCTGGTTGAGCCGCCCGGTGAGCTGCTGGTCGGCTTCGCCATCGGGACCGTCCAGCCAGTCGTCGGCAGCCTCGGCCACGGCACCGAGCAGGCGCCTCGCGGGGTGTTCGTGCTGCTCGAAGAAGTCGCGGTCGGTGACGGCGAGGCGCAGCATCGGCAGCTGCAGGTCGTCGAGCAGGGAACGGGCGCGCGGGCCATGGTGCAACTGCCGGCCGATCTGCTCGAACAGCATCGCCACCAGTTCCACCGTGTCGTCCTGCTCGGCGCTGAGCCGGGTCGGCACGGCGCCGGGCGGTTTGTCGGCGTTGAGCTGCAGCAACAGCTCGTCGCGCAGGCGCTGTGCGCTGCGCAGCTCCCGGCTGGCCTGGTCGGTGACCTGGGCCAGGTGCTGCTGCAAGGCGCCGAGCGCAGTCTGCAGCTCGTCGGGTGTGGCTGCGCGCCCCGTGGCCGCGGTGCCGCTCACGCCGACACGGCGCTGGGCGAGCAGGTCGCGCAGGTTTTCCAGCACCGTGATCGGCGCCTGCGGCGCGCCAGACGCAGCTTCGGATGGCGGCGCGGCGGCCGTGGTCTCGCCCGCCGGAGCGCTGCGCGCGACGGATATGGCGCGCGGCGGCGCGTACGGACGCAGTTGCGGCAACAGGCCGTCGTCCCGCAATTGCGTGTTGACCACCTCGTAGAGCGGTCCGGCCGCAACGATCACCGTTTGCTCGAAACTCTGCAGCAGCAACAGCCGGTGTTCCGGCGGCACGTCCAGGCCGGCGATTGCGGCGCGCATCGCCTCGGCGAGGCCGGCAGGCGCGATCGGCAGGGCCGCGCCTTCCAGCGGTGCGGCACCGACCAGCACCGCGAAGCGGTAGGCAAGCTCCGTGAGCACCGGGCCGTGATGCGCCTCGCCACGCGCGGCGAGTTTGTCCAGCGTGGCGTTCAGCTCGTGTTCCCCGCGTTCGAGCAGGCTCAGCGGCTGGTGCGCGAGCGCCTCGTCCGCGCCCTCGTCGACCTCGCCCAGCCGAGCGAAACCCTTGCGCAGATGCTCGGCGTAGGCCTGCATGAAGGCCGGGCGCTGCAGCTGGAGCTGTGCGCGGCTGTCGAAGCAGTGCTGCTGTTCGAGATGGCTGCGCGAGCGTTCGGCCTGCAGGTACAGCTCGTGGTCGAAGCGGTCCAGGCAGCCCTGCAGCGCCGGCTCCAGCCATTGCCCGCACAGCGGGCCGATCACGTTGAGCAGGCGCTGCGTGCGCGCGGGCCAACGGCCGCGTGCGCGGCCGCCCGTGGCGGTGGTCGAGTACCGGTGCAGATGCTCGGCATCCATGACGCGTTTCCGTAGATTCCCCTGCCCGGAAGTGTAGGCTGGTTGCCGGAGGGCCGCCACGGGCGGCGACGGCGCTCAGGCAAGAAAACCCGTGATCACGTCGTTGAGGAAACGCTGGCCCAGCGCCGTCGTGCGCAGCCGCTGCGGGTCGTCGGCCAGCCAGCCACGGCGACGCGCCTCGGCCAGCGGGGCGGCGATGCGTTCCGGCGGCAGGCCGGTGCGCTCGGCGAAGTCCGCCAGCGGCACGCCGTCGATCAGGCGCAGCGCGTTGAGCATGTACTCGAACGGCAGTTCGTCGGCGCCGACCACGTTGTCGCCACCGATGCGCGCGGCGCCGGCGGCGGCTTCCATGTAGGTACGCGGGTGGCGGGCCTTCCAGCGCCGGTGAACGCTGCCGGTGGTCGCGTCGCTGAGCTTGCCGTGGGCCCCGGCGCCGATGCCGAGGTAGTCGCCGAAACGCCAATAGTTCAGGTTGTGCGCGCAGCGCCGGCCCGGCTGCGCATAGGCGGATATCTCGTATTGGCCGTAGCCGGCTTCGGCCAGGCGCGCCTCGCATGCTTCCTGCATCGCCCAGGCGTGGTCGTCGTCGGGCAGGGGCGGTGGGTTGGCGGCGAACGCGGTGTTCGGTTCCAGCGTGAGCTGATAGTGCGACAGGTGCGCGGGGGCGAGCGCGATCGCGCGTTCCACGTCGGCCAGCGCGCCCTCCAGGGTTTGTCCCGGCAAGGCGTACATCAGGTCGAGGTTGAGGTTGGCGTAGCCGGCGTCCTGGGCGGATTTCACCGCGGCCTCGGCCTCGGCGGCGGAGTGGATGCGGCCCAGGCTCCGGAGCCTGTCATCGTCGAAGCTCTGGATGCCGAAAGAGAGCCGGTTCACCCCTGCGGCGAGATAGCCGTCAAAGCGCCCATGCTCCACCGTGCCGGGATTCGTCTCCAGGGTGACCTCGCAATCGGCCGCGAACGGCAGCCGCCCGCGGGCGCCGTCGAGGAAGCGCGCGACCAGCTCCGGCGCGAACAGGCTGGGCGTGCCGCCGCCGAAGAAGACGCTGGCGATCGGTCGGCTCTGGGCGGCCGCGCCGAAGTCGGCCAGATCGGCGTCCAGGTCGGCCAGCAGCAGTTCGACGTACTCCGCATAAGGCGGCGGCGCCCCGCGCAGGCCATGCGAGTTGAAGTCGCAGTACGGGCACTTCTTCACGCACCAGGGCATGTGGACGTATAGCGCCAGCGGCGGTGCGAGGAGTGCCATGTCAGGCCGCGAGTTCGCCCAGTCGCGCATGCAGCAGGGCCAGCGCCTGGCCGCGGTGGCTGATGCGGTTCTTCAATGCCTTGTCCAGTTCCGCCGCCGAAAGCTTGTGGCCGTCGGGCAGGAACAGCGGGTCGTAGCCGAAGCCGCCTTCGCCGCGGGGGGCGTCCAGCACGCGGCCATGCCAGCGGCCTTCGGCGATCAGCGGCGCCGGGTCGGCGGCATGGCGCAGCAGCACCAGCACGCAGATGAAGAAGGCGCGGCGCTCGGCGGCCGCATGGCCGTCCAGGGCGCGCAGCAGCTTCGCGTTGTTCGCGGCGCTGTCGCCATGGCCGCCGGCGTAGCGCGCCGAATACAGGCCGGGCGCGCCGCCCAGGGCTTCGACGCACAGGCCGGAGTCGTCGGCCAGCGCCGGCAGGCCGGTGAGGTGGGCGGCGTGGCGGGCCTTGAGCAGGGCGTTCTCGACGAAGCTGAGGCCGGTTTCCTCGGCGTCCTCCACGCCGAACCCGCCTTGCGCGACCACTTCGAAATCCGCGTCGGCGAACAACTGGCCGAACTCGGCGAGCTTGCCGCGGTTGCTGCTGGCCAGGACGATGCGGCCCATCGGCTCAGGCCTCGGCCAGTGCAGCGCGTTGCGCCGCCACCAGCTCGCCGATGCCCTTCTCGGCGAGGCCCAGCAGTGCATCCATCTCGTCGCGCCGGAAAGCGTGCCCCTCGGCGGTGCCCTGCACCTCGATGAAGCCCCCGCCATCGTTCATCACCACGTTCATGTCGGTGTCGCAGTCGGAGTCCTCGGCATAGTCGAGGTCGAGCACGGGCACGCCTTTGTAGATGCCCACCGACACCGCGGCGACGGCGCCCACGACGGGATTGCGCTTGAGGTTTTCGCGCTTCATCAGGCCGTTCACCGCGTCGACCAGGGCCACGTAGGCGCCGGTGATCGCGGCGGTGCGGGTGCCACCGTCGGCCTGGATCACGTCGCAGTCCAGCGTGATCACGCGCTCGCCCAGCGCCTGCCGGCTGACGCAGGCGCGCAGGCTGCGGCCGATCAGGCGCTGGATCTCCATGGTGCGGCCGCCCTGGCCGCCGCGCGCGGCTTCGCGCTGCATGCGGGTGTGGGTGGCGCGCGGCAGCATGCCGTACTCGGCGGTGACCCAGCCCTCGCCCTTGCCGCGCAGCCACGGCGGCACGCGGTCCTCGATGCTGGCGGTGCACAGCACGCGGGTGTCGCCGAAGCTCACCAGCACCGAGCCTTCGGCGTGGCGGGTGTAATGGCGCTCGATGGCGATGGCGCGCAACTGGTCGCTGGCGCGGCCGCTGGGGCGTCCGCCTGGACTGGAGGTCATGAACAAGCTCTTGGGCAAGGCTGGGCAGGAAAGTTTACCATTGCCGCCTTTCCCGCCGTCCGCAGGTCGCCGATGATCCGCAGCATGACCGCCTATGCCTCCGCCGAAACCGGCGGCTCCGCCGGTACGCTCAGCTGTGAGTTGCGCACGGTCAACCATCGTTACCTGGAGCTCTCCCCGCGCCTGCCGGACGAATTGCGCAGCCTGGAATCGCAACTGCGCGAGCGCATCGCGGCGCGACTGTCCCGCGGCAAGGTCGACGTCACCGTGCGCAACGGCGATTCGCGCAGCGAATCGCTGCAGATCAACAACGCGTTGCTGTCCCGTCTGTCCGAACTGAGCCTGGACATGCAGGCGCGGTTTCCTGGCATGCAGGTGCAGTTCACCGAGTTGCTGCGTTTCCCGGGCCTCCTGCAACAGGACGCGCCCGATCCCGAGGCGCGCCAGGCCGCGCTGTTCGAGGTGCTGGACCGCGCGCTGGACGCGCTCACCGCCACCCGCGAACGCGAGGGCGCCAAGCTGGGCGGGATCCTGTGCGAGCGGCTGGATACGATCGAACGCATCGTGGCCCAGGTGCGCGAATGGATGCCGGAGATCCGCGCCGCGTTGCGCGCCCGGCTGGAAGCCCGGCTGGCCGACCTGAAGCAGCCCGCCGATCCCGGCCGGCTGGAGCAGGAGCTGGTGCTGCAGATCACCCGCAGCGATGTGGACGAGGAGCTGGACCGCCTCGCCACCCACATCGCCGAAACGCGCCGCGTGCTGGGCCTGGAAGAGCCGGTTGGGCGTCGCCTCGACTTCCTGATGCAGGAATTCAACCGCGAGGCGAACACGCTGGGCTCCAAGTCGGTGGATGCGCGCAGCACCAATGCCGCGGTGGAGCTCAAGGTGTTGATCGAGCAGATGCGCGAGCAGGTGCAGAACATTGAATGAGCGTGCCTGGCAAGCCCCGACTCCTCACCCCAACCCTCTCCCCGGCGGGGAGTGGGGGCAAACGCGCTGCGCAGCTCCATGACTATTGAAGCAGGCACCCTGTTCGTGGTCGCCGCGCCCTCGGGCGCGGGCAAGTCCACCCTGGTCAACGCGCTGCTGGAGCGCGAGCCGGCGATCTCGCTGTCGGTATCGCACACCACGCGGCCGCCGCGGCCGGGCGAACAGTACGGGCGGCATTACTACTTCGTGGAGCGGGCGGAGTTCGAGCGCGAGGTTGCCGAAGGCATCTTCCTCGAGCACGCCGAGGTGCACGGCAACCTGTACGGCACCTCCCGCGCCAAGGTGCAGGCGCTGCTGGCGCAGGGCCGCGACGTGCTGCTGGAAATCGACTGGCAGGGGGCGGCGCAGATCCGCAGGAGCAAGCCCGATTGCGTCGGCGTATTCATCCTCCCGCCCTCGCGCGCGGAGCTGGAACGCCGCCTGCGCGGCCGAGGCTCGGATGCGCCGGAGGTGATCGAGCGGCGCCTCGCCAATTCGCGCGGCGAGATCGCCCACGCCCACGAGTTCGACTACATCATCGTCAACGACCGCTTCGAGGATGCGCTGGACGAGCTGCAGTCCATCGTCCGCGCGGTACGGCTGCGCGGGCCGCTGCAGTGCCGCCGGCACGAGGCGCTGATTGCCGAGTTGCTGGCCTGAATGCCGCCCCGCGCCCACGCCGGCCCCGGCTTGGCGGCCTCCCGCCGCTCCGCTAACGTAGCCTTCTTATGAACGCCGCCCCCCCTGACGACACGCTGATCCGCATCCGCGGCCTCACCACCGTGCTCAACGGCAAGAAGATCTTCGACGCGCTGGACATGGACATCCCGCGCGGCAAGGTCACCGCCATCATGGGCCCCAGCGGCACCGGCAAGACCACCCTGCTCAAGCACATCACCGGGCAGATGCGCGGCGATGCGGGGCAGGTGATGGTGGACGGCCGCAACGTGCCGGAACTCGGCCGCGAGGCCTTGTATGCGCTGCGCGAAAAGATCGGCTACCTGTTCCAGAATTCGGCCCTGCTCACCGACTTCGACGTGTTCGAGAACGTGGCGTTCCCGCTGCGCCAGCACACCAGGCTGCCCGAGGTGCTGATCCGCAACATCGTGCTGACCAAGCTGCAGGCCGTGGGCCTGCGCGGGGCGGCGCCGTTGATGCCCAGCGAACTGTCCGGCGGCATGGCGCGGCGCGTGGCGCTGGCGCGGGCCATCGTGTTCGATCCCATGCTGATCCTCTACGACGAACCCTTCGTGGGCCTCGATCCGATCGCGTTGAACCAGGTGCTGAAGCTCATCCGCACGCTCAATGAGACGCTGGGCATCACCAGCGTGCTCGTGGCGCACGAGCTGGACGCGATCAAGCAGGTGGCCGACCACATCTACCTGATCGCCAACGGCAAGGTGGTGGCGCAGGGTGACCCGAAGACCATCGCGGACGACGGCTCGCCGTGGACGCGGCAGTTCTTCGGCGGCGAGGCGGACGGACCGGTGCCGTTCCAGTATCCGGCCGGCGATTACGCCGAGGCGCTGGGCTTTCGAGGAGCCCGCTCATGAACGCACGCATTGAGCGCGACAACGTCGTGACGCAGGCGCTGGGCCAGATCGGCGCCTGCGGGCTGTTTCTGCTGCAAGTCCTCGCGGCGATCCCGCGCAGCCTGCGCTACCTGCGCGAGACGGTGCGCCAGTTGTGGTTCGTGGGCGCGATGAGCCTCACCATCATCATGGTCTGCGGCCTGTTCGTGGGCATGGTGCTGGCGTTGCAGCTTTACCACGTGCTGTCGATCTTCGGCGGAACCGCCGCCACCGGCACCGTGGTGGCGATCTCGATCTACCGCGAGCTGGGTCCGGTGATCACCGCGTTGCTGTTCGCCGGCCGCGCCGGTACCGCGATCACCGCCGAGATCGGCCTGATGCGCGCCACCGACCAGATTGCAGCGATGGAGCTGATGGCGGTGGATCCGCTGGCCTATGTGGCGGCGCCGCGCTTCCTTGCGGGGCTGATCGCCCTGCCCTTGCTGTGCTGCGTGTTTTCCGCACTCGGCATCTTCGGCGGGCACCTGGTGGGCGTGACCTGGCTGGGCATCGACAACGGCACGTTCTGGTCGAACATGACCGCCACCGTGGACGTGTGGGAGGACATCGTCAGCGGCGTGGTCTGGAAGAGCCTCGCCTTCGGCGCCGTGGTGGCGCTGATCGCGGTGTTCCAGGGCTACACCGCCCCGCCCACCAGCGAGGGTGTCGCCTATGCCACCACCCGCACCGTGGTCGCCTCGTCCATCGCCATCCTGGCGCTGGATTTCGTACTGACCGCCTTCCTGATGTGACGTCATGACGACGCGTGAAAGCATCGTGGTGCCCGCGGCACATGGAGGTGCCGCTCGCGATCAGGCACGCGAGTGCCTGATCGGCGCAGCCAAGCCCGGACCTGCGCCGGGCCTCGCGACTCGAAAGGCCGCCGGGAAGGCGGGTTTTCGAGATTCCAAAAAACCCTCGAGGATGTTGCCGTGAGCCAGAGAAAATCCTATGCCGTCGGCACCGGCCTGTTCATCGTGCTCGGCTTTGCCGCGCTGGCCTATCTCGCCACCCAGACCAGTTCGGTGGCGAACCGGCAGCAGGGCGCCAGCTACACGGTGGACGCGCAGTTCCAGAACATCGGCCAGTTGAAGGAGCGCGCCCCGGTGAAGATCGCCGGCGTGCGCGTGGGCCAGGTGCAGTCGATCGCGCTGGAGCCCGGCAAGGCGGTGGCCGACGTGAAGCTGTCGATCGACAAGCGTTACGACTCCATACCCGCCGATTCGGTGGCCACGGTATTCACCAGCGGCCTGCTCGGCGACCAGTACGTGGGCATCGAATACGGCCGCGCCAAGAAGTACGTGGCCAACGGCGGCAAGTTGGCGCTCACCCGTTCCAGCGAGCCGCTGGAGGAGATGCTGGGCAAGTTCTTCGGTGCCGGCGGCGCCGCCGACGCCATCGACGGCAGCTACAAGGTGACCGCGCGCTTCAGCAACGTGGGGACCTTGTCGGCCGGTTCGCCGGTGAAGATGGCAGGCGTGCCCATCGGCCAGGTGGTCTCGGTGCAGGCCGAGCCGACCAAGCTGGATGCGCTGGTGACGCTGGCCATCGACAACCGCTACAACCAGATCCCCGACGATTCCGCCGCCGCGGTGTTCACCAGCGGTTTGATCGGCAGCCAGTACGTTGCGATCCAGCCCGGCGGTTCGCCGGACATGCTGAAGAACGGCGATGAGATGATCCTTACCCAGTCGGCGATGCAGCTCGAAGACCTGATCGGCAAGTTCCTGGTCAACGGCTCCGGCAGCGGCGACAAGAAGGATGCCGGCTCCACCACCAACCCTGCCGGCAAGCACTGAGCCGGTTCCCCGTACACAGGAGTTTCCGCATGATGCGTCATCTGGCTTTCGCCATCGCCGTGGCCTTCGGTGGCGCGCTCGCCGCGCCGGCTTTCGCGCAGCAGGCGGCCCCGCAGGCCGCCGCCCAGCAGACCCCGGTGCAGGTGGTGCAGCAGATCGCCCACCAGCTCGACAGCGCCGTGGCCGGCCACAAGACCGAGCTCCAGCAGAACCGGGAAAAGCTGATCGGTGTCATCAACCAGGCCTTCCTGCCGCATTTCGACGTGGATTACGCGGCGATCCTGGTGCTCGGCCAGCACGCCCGCGAAGCCACGCCCGATCAGCGAGCGCAGTTCGCCAAGGCGTTCTACAACTCGATCACCCATCGCTACGCCGAAGGCCTGCTCAACTACACCGCGGGCGCGGTGAAGGTGCTGCCGTTCGCCGGCGACCTCAACGACAAGCGCAGCGTGGTGCGCACCCAGGTCGCCACCGGCGACGGCAAGACGGTTGCGGTGGACTTCGCGTTCCGCAAGACCGCCAGTGGCGAGTGGAAAGCCTACGACGTGGTCATCGAGGGCATCTCCTACATCACCAACTACCGCAACCAGGTCGACGCGGAGATCCGCAAGGTCGGCCTCGACCAGCTGATCAAGAACCTGCAGACCCAGGGCGACCAGGCGCTGAAGGCGATGGAACAGAACGGCAAGGTCAATGGCTGAGAGCGGCTTCCGCCTGGATAGCGCCGAACCGGGCACGCTGGCCGTGTCCGGCACGCTGGGCTTCGCCACCGCGGCCGATGCGCTGAAGGCCCTGGACGAGGCCCTACGGGCGGGTGATCGTCAGCGGCTCGACCTCGCCGGCGTTCGCGCCTGCGACAGCGCGGGGCTGGCCTGCGTGCTGGCCGTGCTGGCCGAGGCCCGCCGGCGCGGCCAGTCCGTGGGCCTGCGGCACGTGCCCGATGGATTGCGCACGCTGGCGCGGGTCAGCGGCGTGGAAGGCTTGCTGGCTCCGGCCTGAGGTGGCACCGGAACCTGCATGCGGCAACGGGCCACGAGCCCCGTTTCCGCATGCGGGGGTGCGTGTGGCTCAGCTCTTGGTTGGCGCCGCTTTCGAGGTGGGGTGCTGCTGCTCCCACTGCTTCTGCTGTTGCAGCAACTCGTCGGGATCGAAGCCCGGCTGGTCGACGCCCTGCATCTTCTCGATCACGTCGGCCGGCGGATTGCCGTTGTAGAGCATGTACAGCCGGCGCTGGCGGTAGGCGTCGCGCAAGAAGGCATAGGGATCGTAGGCCGACTGCAGGAAGCCTTCGGCGTCGATCAGCTGCGAGCGCATCGACACCACGTACAGCACCTGGGGCAGGTAGTACTGGCCGTAGTTGAAGTAGTGGTTGCGCGCGACAAGGCTCAGCGGGTCGAAGAAATAACCGTCCACCGGGTAGTGCCACATGTCGCGCACGGTGGAGGGGCCGAGCAGGGGCAGCATCAGGAAGTCGCCGTCGGGTACGCCCCAGCGCGCCAGGGTGATGCCGAAGTCGGTGGTCTGCAGCGGCAGGCCCATCTTGGTGGCCGGGTCGAAGATGCCGCCCACGCCAATGGTCAGGTTGATCAGGAAGCGCCCGGTGCTGCCCAGTGCGTCCGAGGGCCGCGCCTGCAGCAAGTCGTTGGCCACCGTGATCGGCATCTCGATGTTGGTGAAGAAGTTGCTGACCGAGCGCCGTACCGGCGGGTTGGTGATCTTGCGGTAGCCCACCGCGGCTGGGCGCAGCACCGCCTTGTCCAGACGGTCGTTGAATGCGTAGACCTTGCGGTTGACCTTCTGCAGCGGGTCGTCGGTGCGCGGCGGCGCGATCGCGCAGCCGGCCAGCAATGCGACGGCGAGCAAGGCGAGGCCGCGGCGCGGCAGATGGGAACGAAGCAGGGAAAGCGTCGGCATGGGGTCGCGGCCAGGAAGGGGGCGTGGCTGGAAACGCTGCAGCTTCAATAGTGTACTGTCTGGTTTTATATCCTGCACGCGTTTCGTCCTGCTTTCGGGCTCAGCGGCGAGAACCGCTCATGGTACGCAGGACTCGCATTGCCAGGCCAGCGCAGGCTGCTCTACACTGGCTATCCGTATAAGTATCTATTTTTTGAGGATTTGGCATGGCACGCATTACCGTGGAAGACTGCCTCGAGGTGGTCGACAACCGATTCGAGCTGGTGTTGATGGCGACCAAGCGCGCCCGCCAGCTTGCCAAGGGTGCCGAACCGGCGGTCAATCCCGACAATGACAAGCCCTCCGTGCTGGCGCTGCGCGAGATCGCCGGTCGCCGCATCGACCAGGCCACCATCGACGAGATCGACAAGGCCGAGCGCGAGCGCGCCGAGCGCGAGGCGCTGGAATGGGCCGCCGCCGAGGTGGACGACGATCTGTCCAAGGTCGGCGACGATTGATGGAGGGCGGCTGTAGACCGCGCACGCATCGCATCGGGGCGGCCGATGTGCTTGCACGCGCGGCCGGCCGCGTTCCAGCCAGTTGCATGACCGCGCCGTCGGCGCGACACCGCCGGCGGGTCCCGTGATGACCGCCGCCAGCACGCCCGTTGCCATCGATCCCGCGGCGCTGCCGTCCTACGTGCTGGCGCTGAAGGACCAGCTCGGCTACCTGCCGGCGCCGCAGCTCGAGCGTGTGCTGCGCGCCTTCCAGGTCGGCGCGCAGGCCCACGCGGGCCAGACCCGCAAGAGCGGCGAGCCCTACATCACCCATCCGGTCGCCGTGGCCGGCATCCTCGCCGAGCTTGGCATGGACGCCGAGACCATCATCGCGGCGATCCTGCACGACACCCTCGAAGACACCGCGCTCAGCCGCAGCGCGCTGGCGGGCGAGTTCGGCGAGACCGTGGCCGAGCTGGTCGACGGTGTCACCAAGCTCGACAAGATGCGCTTCGGCAGCCGCCAGGAAGCGGATGCGGAGAGTTTCCGCAAGATGCTGCTGGCGATGGCGCGCGACCTGCGGGTGATCCTCATCAAGCTGGCCGACCGGCTGCACAACATGCGCACGTTGGGTGCGAAGGATCCCTCTTCGCGCCGCCGCATCGCGCGCGAAACGCTGGAGATCTACGCGCCGATCGCCCAGCGGCTGGGCATGAACAAGATCAAGGCCGAGCTGCAGGATCTCGGCTTCCGCGCCTTGCACCCGGACCGCTACCGCGTCATCAGCGAGCGCATCCGCGCCGCGCTGGGCAACCGCCGGGAGGCGATGGGGCGGATCGAGACCGCCCTGTCGCAGCGGCTGGCCGCCGAGCACCTGCCGGCGCGCGTGGTGGGGCGCATCAAGTCCCCCTGGAGCATCTATTCGAAGATGCACGGCGAGCACAAGAGCTTCGCCCAGCTGATGGATGTGTACGGCTTCCGCGTGGTGGTCGAGAGCGCGATGAACTGCTACATGGCGCTTGGCGTGGTGCACGGGCTGTACAAGCCGGTCGACCGCCGCTTCAAGGATTTCATCGCGATTCCCAAGGCGAACGGCTACCAGTCGCTGCACACCGTGCTGCTGGGGCCGTTCGGCGCGCCGATCGAGGTGCAGATCCGCACCGCCGAGATGGATTCGGTGGCCGAGCGGGGCGTGGCCGCGCACTGGGCGTACAAGACCGACTCCGGCCCGGCGAACAGCGCCCAGGCGCGCGCCCGCGAGTGGCTGTCCTCCCTGGCCGACAGCCAGGTCAATACCGCCTCGTCGGCCGAGTTCATCGAGAACGTCAAGATCGACTTGTTCCCGGACGAGGTCTATCTGTTCACCCCGCGCGGCGACATCCTCTCGTTGCCGCGCAACGCCACGGCGCTGGACTTCGCCTACGCCGTGCACACCGACGTGGGCGATCACGCGGTGGCCGCGCGCGTGGACAAGAAGCTGCTGCCGCTGCGCACGCGGCTGGAATCCGGCCAGTTGGTGGAGATCATCACCGCGCCGTCGGCGGTGCCGAACCCGGCCTGGCTGGAATCGGTGGTCACCGGCAAGGCGCGCACCGCGATCCGCCAGTACCTCAAGCACCTGCAACACGAGGACGCGGTGGACTTCGGCCACCGCATGCTCGACCGCGCGCTGGAGGCGCGCGGCAGCAGCCTCGACGCGATTCCGTCCGAGGTATTGGACCGCTTCCTGCACGAGATCCGGCTGAAGCGGCTGGAGGAGCTGCTCGCCGAGATCGCGCTGGGCAACCGCATGCCCGACGTGGTGGCGCGGCATCTGCTGTCGCTGCGCGACGGCCAGTCGGACGACCCGGCACCCGGCGCCAGCCCAGTGCACGAAAAGATCCGCATCACCGGCGCCGAGCGCGGCGTGCTCAGCTTCGCGAACTGCTGCCACCCGCTGCCGGGCGATCCGATCATGGGCTACCTGTCGCCGGGCAAGGGCATCGTGGTGCATCGCGAGGAATGCCCCAACGTGGCCGAATTGCGCAAATCGCCCGAGCGCTGCGTGGCGATCGAGTGGGACCACGACGTGCAGGGCGACTACCGTGCTGAGCTGCGTATCGAGGTGATCAATCGTCCCGGCGTGCTCGCCACCATCGCCGCGGCGATCGCGGCAGCCGATTCCAACATCGACAACGTGGAATACGCCGAGCGCGACCTCGCCGCCGCCACCTTGCTGTTCGCGATCGAGGTGAAGAACCGCAAGCACCTCGCCGACGTGATCCGACGCGTGCGCCGCACCGGCGTGGTGAGCGGGGTGTATCGGTACCCCCTGTAATCGGGACCCGTACCGTACCGGCGGGGGGGCCGGGGCGGCGTCGGCGAAGCCGATGGCCCGCGGGCGATCTGCAGAAGCGGCAAGTCATCGGCGATCCGGCTGGGCAGCTGCGCGCGTGCGCGCTACGCTTTGGCCTTTGCGAATCCCGTATCCCAACCCTGTATCCCGAGGAAAAGCCATGTCCCGCCAGATTGTCGCCACCACGGAAGCCCCCGCCGCGATCGGCCCGTATTCGCAGGCCGTGCGCGCCGGCGACACCGTGTACTTCTCGGGCCAGATCCCGCTCGACCCGGCCACCGGCAACGTGGTCGAGGGCGATATCACGGCGCAGACGCGCCGCGTGTTCGACAACCTGGTGGCGGTGGCGCAGGCGGCTGGCGGCTCGCTGGCGCAGGTGGTGCGCGTGGGCATCTACGTCACCGACCTGGCGAACTTCGCCGCGGTGAACGCGGTGATGGCTGAATACTTCCAGGCACCGTATCCCGCGCGCTCCACCATCGAGGTGTCGGCACTGCCGAAGGGCGTGCAGGTGGAAGTCGACGCGATCATGGTGCTGGGCTGATCCGTTCGCCTTGGCGATGGGCGTCGCCATCGTGGCCGAGGACACGGGCATGCGACCCGTGTCGTCCCTGCCGGGCGTGGGTCCGGCGCTCGCGGCGCTGCTGCACAAGCTGGGGCTGGAGCGCGTGCAGGACCTGTGGTTCCACCTGCCGCTGCGCTACGAGGACCGTACCCGCGTCACTGCGATCGCCGACCTGCGACCCGGCCAGGGTGCGCAGGTGGTGGGCACAGTGGAGGCGGCGGAGCGCGGCTTCCGCTATCGCCCGCAGCTGAGGGTGTCGATAGCCGACGAGTCGCGACAGACCCTGCAGCTGCGCTTCTTCCACTTCAACCGCGCGCAGGCCGAGCAGCTGGCACCGGGCGCGCGCCTGGTCTGCTTCGGCGAAGTGCGATACGCGGCGCAGGGCATGGAGATGGTGCATCCGCAATATCGCCGGCTTGGCGCCGGCGAAGCGGTGGTGGTGGAGGACCGGTTGAGCCCGGTCTATCCCACGACCGAGGGACTTGGGCAGAAGCGACTGGCCGGCGTGATCGCAAAGGCGCTGGCGCTACTGCCGCCGGACTCGGTGCTGGAGCTGATACCGCACGAGCTGTGCGCGGCGCACGGTCTTGCCTCGCTGCGCGAGGCACTGCTCACCGTGCACCGTCCGGCGCCCGATGCGCGGCTGGACCTGCTGCTGCACGGCCGTCATCCTGCGCAACAGCGGCTCGCCTTCGAGGAACTGCTGACCCAGCACCTCAGCCTGAAGCGGATGCGTGCGGCGATGCAACGGCGCAAGGCGCCCAGGCTTGCCGCGACGGGCGCGCTGCGCGAGCGGTTGCTCGCCTCCCTGCCGTTCGCGCTCACCTCCGCGCAGCAGCGCGTGGATGCGGAAGTACGCCGCGATCTTGCCCTGGCGAGTCCGATGCTGCGACTGGTGCAGGGCGACGTGGGCTCGGGCAAGACGGTGATCGCAGCGCTGGCTGCGGTGGCCGCGGTGGAGTCGGGCCGCCAGGTCGCGTTGATGGCGCCTACCGAACTGCTCGCCGAGCAGCACCTGCGCAACTTCCGCCACTGGCTGGGACCGCTGGGCCTGGAAGTGGAGTGGCTGGCCGGCAAGCAGCAGGGCAAGGCGCGGCAGGCGGCGATGCGCCGCGTGGCCGGAGGCGCGCCGGTGACGGTGGGTACGCACGCCTTGATGCAGGAGGGCGTGGAATTCACGCGGCTGGGCCTGGTGATCGTGGACGAGCAGCATCGCTTTGGCGTGCAGCAACGCCTGGCCTTGCATGACAAGGGTGCCGACCACGCGCGCGGGGAAGTGCCGCACCAGTTGGTGCTCACCGCCACGCCGATCCCGCGCACGCTCGCAATGAGCGCCTACGCCGATCTCGACGTCTCCGCCATCGACGAGTTGCCGCCCGGGCGCACGCCGGTGCAGACCGTGGCGGTGTCGAACGCGCGCCGCATCGAGGTGATCGACCGCATCCGCGCAGCCTGCGCCGAAGGCCGGCAGGCCTACTGGGTATGCACCCTGATCGAGGAATCCGAGCAGTTGCGCGCGCAGGCCGCCGAAGTGGCGCATGCAGAGCTTTCCGCAGCGCTCAGCGGTTGCAAGGTAGGCCTGATCCACGGCCGCCTGAAACCCAAGGACAAGCAGGCGGTGATGGATGCGTTCAAGGCCGGCGAGCTGACCGTGCTGGTGGCTACCACGGTGATAGAGGTGGGCGTGGACGTGCCCAACGCCAGCCTGATGGTGATCGAGAACTGCGAACGGCTGGGGCTGGCCCAACTGCACCAGCTGCGCGGGCGCGTCGGCCGTGGCGCGGTGGCGTCGAACTGCGTGCTGTTGTACCAGCCCCCGCTGGGCCAGCTGGCGCGCGAGCGGCTGGCGGTGATGCGCGAGACCAACGACGGCTTCCGCATTGCCGAGAAGGACCTTGAGCTGCGTGGCCCCGGCGAGGTGCTGGGCACCCGCCAGACGGGGCAGCTCAGCTTTCGCATCGCCGATCTTTCCCGCGACGCCCACCTGCTGCGTGCCGTGCAGCAGGTGGGCGAGCGCCTGCTGGCCGGGCATCCGCGCGAGGCGGATCGCCTGATCGCGCGTTGGATCGGGGGCGCGGCGCGCTATGCGCGTGCGTAGCTTTGGTATTGTGCGGGCGCAGGGGGGGGCAGAGGTAGCGACAAAGTTGCCGAGAGCATGCTGAGCTAGACTTGCCGACTTTTCCGAGGAAAAGTCGGCCATGAGCAAGCCGCAACTCCTGATCGACACCGACCCCGGCGTGGATGATGCGCTGGCCATCCTGATGGCGCAGGCGCATGCCGACATCGCGGGCCTGAGCGTGGCCGCCGGCAACGTGGGCCTGGACCATACCGTGCGCAATGCGCGCACCTTGCGCGATCTGCTGGGTGCTTCGTTTCCCGTGTTCGCGGGCTGCGCCACGCCGCTGGTGCGTGCACCGGACGAGGACGCGGCCTTCGTGCACGGCGTGGACGGCTTGGGCGACGTGGGCTTTCCTGAGCCGAAGGCAGGAACGGAGGGCGAGGCGGCCGCGCTGGCGCTGCTGCGGCTCACCCGCGAGCGTCCCGGCGAACTGACCCTGGTGGCGCTGGCGCCGCTGACCAATCTGGCGCTGGCGTTGCGGCTCGACCCCGCGCTGCCGCGCCGGGTGAAGCGGCTGGTGGTGATGGGGGGAGCGGTGACCGGCCACGGCAATACCGGCAGGATTCCGGCCGAGTTCAACATCGGTTTCGACCCCGAGGCCGCGCACGTGGTGTTCGAGGCCTTCCCGGGCTTCGACCTGGTCGACTGGGAGGCCACCCTGCGGCATGGCTTCGGCGACGCGGAATTCGATGCCTGGCTCGCCGCCGGCGACCACCGTGCGGAGTTCTTCGGCAAGGTATTTCGCACCGCGCGCGACTACAACCTGAAGCACGACCGCGGGGGTGTAGTCGCCGCCGACGCCCTGGCGATGGCGGTGGCGATCGATCCCGCCATCGTCACCCGCAGCGAAACCCGGGCGGTGGCGGTGGAGCTTGACGGCCGCCTAACCCGCGGCGCCACCGTGGTGGATTGGGCGGGTCGGCTGGGCCACCGCGCGCAGGCGCGCATCGTGCTGGAAGTGGATCACGCGCGCTTCGCGGCAATGGTGCGCCGGGCGCTCGGAGCGGCATGAGAGCCTGTTCGGTTGACGCAACGCCGCACTGCCCGTTAAACTTGTCCTCTTTTCACGTTGCACTGAGCCCGTCATGAAGCCCGATATCCATCCGAATTACCGCCCGGTGGTGTTCCAGGATCTGTCGTCCGACTTCGCGTTCCTGACGCGTTCGACGATCGCCGCCAAGGACACCGTCAAGTGGCAGGACGGCAACGAGTACCCGCTGATCAAGGTGGATATCTCCAGCCATTCGCACCCGTTCTACACCGGCAAGCAGAAGACGCTGGACGTGGGCGGTCGTGTGGACAAGTTCCGCAAGCGCTACGCGCAGAAGTAAGCGCGTCTCCTCGCCGCCGCGTCGCGGTGGCGCGCTACTGAATTCGCGCACGGGGCAGGCCATGGCCTGCCCCGTGCGTTTTGGCGCCCGCCATTCACGGCGTGCGCTCTTCGGTCCATTGCTGGAGACCGCATGCCGCGCCTGGCGTACGACCATCCGCGAACGCATGTGTACCCGGTCGATGTGCGATAATGAGCGGATTGCATCGATGCTTTCCCCCGCACGATGCCCGTTTCCCCTCGCCGGTTGGTGCTGCCCCGTGGCTCCGGTCGACGACGACCCATGCTAAGGAGGTTCCCGTGTCCGATACCAAGACTGTCAAGCTGGTGGATGAGTCGACTCAGCGCAGCAGCACGTTGCCGCTGGTCGCCGGCACCCTCGGTCCGGCCTGCATCGACATCGGCACGCTGTACAAGGACACCGGCCACTTCACCTATGACGTGGGCTACGGCTCCACCGCCAGCACCAAGAGCGCGATCACCTACATCGACGGCGACCAGGGCGTACTGCTGTACCGGGGCTACCCGATTGAACAGCTGGCCGAGAAGTCGAGCTTCCTCGAGGTGGCCTACCTGCTGCTCAACGGCGAGTTACCCAAGCCGGCCGAGTTCGCCAGCTTCGAGCACGACGTCGCACATCACACGATGATGCACGAGTCGCTGAAGAACTTTTTCCAGGGCTTCCACCACGACGCGCACCCGATGGCCATGTTGGCCGCGGCGGTGGCCTCGCTGTCGGCGTTCTATCACGACGATCTCGACGTTGAGAACCCGGCCGACCGCAAGCTCGCCGCGATCCGCCTCATTGCGAAGATGCCGACCATCGCCGCGGCCTGCTACCGCTACTCGATCGGCTGGCCGTTCCGCTATCCGCGCAACAACCTCGAGTATGTCGACCGCTTCCTGCACATGATGTTCGAGGTGCCGAGCGAACCGTTGCAGATGAACCCGGTGGCGGCCAAGGCGCTGGACCTGCTGTTCATCCTGCACGCCGACCACGAGCAGAACGCCTCGACCTCGACCGTGCGCCTGGTCGGCTCCACCGGCGCCAATCCGTACGCGTCGATCGCCGCCGGCATCACCGCGCTGTGGGGCCCGGCGCACGGCGGCGCCAACGAGGCGGTGCTCAAGCAGTTGCAGGAAATCGGCACGCCGGACAACGTCGAATCGGCGGTGTTGCGCGCCAAGGACAAGAACGACAGCTTCCGCCTGATGGGCTTCGGCCATCGCGTCTACAAGAACTTCGACCCGCGTGCAAAGATCATCCGCGAGATGTGCCACAAGGTGCTTGCCGAGCTGGGCGTCAGCGACCCGTTGCTGGACGTGGCGATGAAGCTGGAAGAGGCCGCTCTGAAGGACGAATATTTCGTCGAGCGGAAGTTGTACCCGAACGTCGATTTCTACTCCGGCATCATCTACAAGGCGCTGGGCATCCCCACCGAGATGTTCACCGTGATGTTCGCCATCGCCCGCACCGCCGGCTGGATCGCGCACTGGATCGAGCAGCATGAAACCCCCGGTGCCCGCATCGGCCGCCCGCGCCAGATCTATACCGGCCACGACGTGCGCGACTACGTGGCATCGGACAGGCGCTGATCCACGCGCCAGCCGTCCCCATGCATCCACAACGCCCCGGTCGTACCGGGGCGTTGTCGTATGGGGGTTCAGCGCAATGCGCCGGCCAGCATGCGTTCCAGCTCGCCCGCTTCGTCGCCCTCGGCCAGCAGGGCCTCCACCGCGGCCAGGCCGGCACGGTGCATGGGCTTCTCGTCGACGCGGTCCAGCGGTGCCTGGCGCAATGCGTCGCGTGGCAGCACGGTAAGGTCGAACGGCAGCGCGCCGGCGGCGAACAGCAACACGGGGAATTCGGCCTGCTGGTCCCGGCTGGTGCGCAGGCGGCGCGTCTGGGTCTCGACCGGCACGCCGCGTTCGTGCAGATGGCGGTGCACTGCGTCGGGATCATCGCTGTATACGTGCAGGCAGATCGCCGAATGCGCGTCGGCGGTGCCGTCCAGCACGGCGCCGACCAGGCGCGGCTCGAATCGGGCGAGGAAGCGCATCGCCTCCAGCGCCGCCTCGCGGCGCGCACGCAGCAGCTGCGGCTGGCTGTCGGCGAGGAAGAGGCGTTGATGCTCGCGCAGCGCCTGCTCGATCTCCTGGTTGCGCGGCAGGGCCTGGGTGTCCAATATGCCCAGCCGTTCGGCGGCCTTGAGCTTCGCGCGGTGGAAGTCGCGAATGCCGTGCTCGCTCATCAGGCGGGCCGCCTCCTGGGCCACCCGCCGCCGGTTGCGCTGCTGGCGGTCGCTTGCATGGATGCGGTGATGTTCGCCTCGGGCCATGTCGGTTCCTTCGCCGTCTGCGCTTCCAGACTAGCGCAAGCGGCGGATTCCCGGAAACCGCGGCCGCTGGTCAGAAGATGTTGTAGGGGTTCTGCTGGTCCTGCTGCTGCTGGGTGGCCTCGCTGCGCAGGCGGTCCACGTCCTCGACCTTGAAGAACTCGTTCATGCTGTCCGGGTCGTCCGGCGTGGTGGGCAGGCCGCTGGAGCGGTCGATAAGCACGGTGGCGATGCCGGGCGGCATCGGCAGTGAATCCTCCGGGATGCCGTTGAGCGCTGCGCCCATGTAATCCATCCAGATCGGCAGCGCGGCCTTGGCACCGAATTCGCCGCGGCCGAGCGATCCGTAGTTGTCGAAGCCCACCCACACCGAGGTGGAGATGTTGCCGTCGAAGCCCACGAACCAGGCGTCGCGGTGATCGTTGGTGGAACCGGTCTTGCCGGCGAGGTCGGAACGATCCAGCGCCTTGGCGGCCGCACCGGTGCCGCGCAGGATCACATCCTTCATCAGCGAGGTGATCAGGAAGTCGGTGCGTGGGCCGAGCACGTGCGGCGCCAGTACCGGCGGATGCGCGCCGGCGCCGTGGGCGTCGGCCGGCAATATCTCCACGCCGGAGTCGTCGACGCTGGCGGCGCTGGCAGGGGCCGCGGCACTGGAAGTCCCCGCAAGGCTGTTGGCCGGGCGTTTGCTCATGTCCGCCGGCGGTGGTCCGGGCGGCGTGTTTTCCAGCAGGCGTTCCTGGCATTCGCGGCAGGCGCGCGCGGGGTTGGCGAGGTAGACCGGCTTGCCGCTGCGGTCGTCGATCTCGCTGATGAAGTACGGTGTCACCAGGTAGCCGCCATTGGCAAACACCGCGTAGCCGCGCGCCATGTTCATCGGCGACACCGAGGCAGTGCCCAGCGCCATCGACAGGTTCGCCGGCAGTGCGTCGAGCGGAAAGCCGAATCGGGTGATGAACTCGCGCGCGTAGCGCACGCCGATCGCGTCCAGCAGGCGGATCGAGACCAGGTTCTTCGACTGCACCAGCGCCTCGCGCAGGCGCATCGGGCCGGCAAACTTGTCGTCGTCGTTGTTCGGCGTCCACAGGCCGCCCGGACGCGAGGGGTCGGGCAGCGCCAGCGGCGCATCATTGATGATCGAGGCGGGCGTGAAGCCGTGGTCGAACGCCGCGGAGTAAAGATAGGGCTTGAAGCTGGAACCCGGCTGGCGCGCCGCCATCACCGCGCGGTTGAACTTGCTGAGGGTAAAGCTGAAACCACCTACCAGTGCCTCGACCGCGCCGTCCTCCGGACGGATAGAGGCCAGCGCGCCCTGCACGGCGGGAATCTGCGCCAGTTGCCAGGCACCCTTGTCGCCCTGTGCCACGCGCACGATGTCGCCGCGCTTGAGCACCGTGTCCACCCGCGTCGGTGCGGGGCCGGTGCGGCTGTCATTGACGTATGGCCGCGCCCACGCCACTGCGGCGAGGTCGAGCCGGATGCTCTGGCCCGTGGGCAGGAACAGCGTGGCGGCGTCGGGGGCGCTGGCGACGACCAGTGCCGGCTCGAGGCCGGAGATGTCGGTGTAGCCGGCGAGCGCACGTGCGTAGTCCTGCGGGCCGGCGTCGGCGGCCAGGTCCTGGTGCGCCTCCGGCCCCCGCCAGCCGTGGCGCTGGTCGTAGTCGATCAACCCTTTGCGTACCGCCTCCGCCGCGATCCGCTGGCGTGCGCTCTGGATCGTGGTCTTGACCACGTAGCCCTCGGTGAGTGCGTCGTTGCCGAGGCGGTCCAGCACCTGCCTGCGCACCATCTCGGCGAGGTAGGGCGCGTCCACCTGGATCGGCGCCTCGTGCGGCGCGGCGTCGTTCGGTTCGGCGACAGCTTCCTTGTATTGCGCCTCGGTGATGTAGTGGTGGCGGAGCATTTCGCTCAGCACCCAGTTGCGCCGCGCCAGCAGGCGCGGTGGGCTGTTCAGCGGGTTCACTACCGAGGGCAGCTGAAAAGTGGAGGCGATCGCCGCGCATTGCGCGATGCTGAGCTGGTCCAGCGTCTTGCCGTAGTAGTACGACGCCGCCGCGGCCACGCCGTAGGAGCGGTGGCCAAGGAACATCTTGTTGAGATAGAGCTCGAGGATCTGGTCCTTCGAAAGCTCGTGTTCGATGCGCAACGCAATGAAGATCTCGGTGAGCTTGCGCGAGTAAAGCTTCTCCGGACTGAGGAAGAAGTTGCGCGCCACCTGCTGGGTGATGGTGGAACCGCCGGGGCCCTTGTCGCCGCCGGTCACGACCACGTGCCAGCCGGCGCGCGCGATGCCGCGCCAGTCGACGCCGGGGTGGTGGTAAAAGTCGGCATCCTCGGCCGACAACACCGCGTGTTTGAGGTTGGCCGGCACGTCGGCGATCGCCACCGGTATGCGCCGGGTCTCGCCGAAGCTGGCGATCAGCTTGCCGTCGGCGCTCTCCACGCGCAGCGGCACCTGCATGTGGTAGTCCTTCAGTACCGCCACCGATGGCAGCCGTGGTGCCACCAGCCAATACGCCACCCCGATCGCGAGGACTGCCAGCAAAAAACCCGAGAAGGCCAGGATCAATGCCCAGCGCAGCAGACGCTTGAGAATACGCATGTGTGGGGGATGGCCCGTATCTGAACCCGACAGAGTATAGAGGTTGTGTCGCGAACCTCCGCGGAGGGGTACATGTTCGGAAACGCGACCGGGGCAATCGCAAGATCCTCCGTCCGGGCCGAAACGAGGCCCTCGTCACGCTGCGCGAAGGCCGTGGTCCAAATGTGGGCGCCATCACGGGAAATACTTGAGAAAACCGCGGCAGGCCATTGCGGGGGCGTTAATTTTTCGATCTAATGCCAGCGCACATCGGTCGGAAATCCGGCTGCTGGCGCCCAGGGGCAAAGGGGGAACACCGTGGGGCTCTTCACACCCAAGAAGCCGGCGCTGATCGGCGTCGACATCAGTTCGACCGCCGTCAAGCTGCTGCAGCTCAGCCAGGCCGGCGGGCGCTATCGCGTCGAGCATTACGCGGTCGAGCCGCTGCCGCCGAACGCCGTGGTCGAGAAGAACATCGTCGAGGTCGAGGCGGTGGGCGAGGCGATCCGCCGCGCGCTGGCGCGTTCCGGCTCCAAGCTCAAGCACGCGTCCGCCGCGGTGGCCGGCTCGGCGGTGATCACCCGCATCATCCCGATGCCGAGTGAGCTCTCCGAGGAAGATCTGGAAGGCCAGATCCAGGTCGAGGCGAACCAGTACATCCCCTATCCGATCGACGAAGTGAGCCTCGACTTCGAGGTGCTGGGCCCGGTACGCGACAACCCGGAGATGAACAGCATCCTGCTCGCCGCCTCGCGCACAGAGAACGTGGACATGCGCGTGGCCGCTCTGGAGCTGGGAGGACTGACCGCCAAGGTGATCGACGTCGAGGCCTTCGCGATGGAAAACGCGTTCGCCCTGCTGACCGACCAGCTCAACGTGGGGCGTGACGCCCTGGTCGCGGTGGTCGATGTGGGCGCGACCATGACTACATTGTCGGTGCTGCGAAACCAGCGCACGATCTACTCGCGCGAACAGGTGTTCGGGGGCAAGCAGCTCACCGACGAGATCATGCGCCGCTACGGGCTCTCCTACGAGGAGGCCGGCCGCGCCAAGCGCAAAGGTGGCCTGCCGGAGTCGTACCACAGCGAGGCGCTGGAGCCGTTCAAGGAATCGCTGGTGCAGCAGGTCAGCCGCCTGCTGCAGTTCTTCTTCGCCGGCAGCGAATACAGCAAGGTCGACCAAGTGGTGCTGGCCGGCGGCTGCGCCACCATCGACGGTATCGCCGTGATGCTCGAGGAGCACGTCGGAGTGCCCTGCGTGGTGGCCAATCCGCTGGCGCGTATGTCGATGTCGCCGAAGGTGCAGGGGCAATCGCTGTCCCAGGACGCGCCGGCGCTGATGATCGCGGTCGGCCTCGCCCTGAGGAGCTTCGACTGATGGCCCACGTCAACCTCCTTCCGTGGCGTGCGGAGCGGCGCAAGCTGCGCGAACGCGAGTTCTACGGCCAGCTCGGCGCCGCCTTCGTGGCCGGCCTGGGCTTCGTGCTGCTGTGGGCGATCTGGATGACCGCGCGCATCGACAACCAGAACGACCGCAACGCCATCCTGCAGGGCGAGATCAAGCAGCTCGACGTCAAGATCGAAAAGATCAAGGATCTGGAGAAAGTGCGCGAGCATCTCCTGGCGCGCAAGCAGATCATCGAGCAGCTGCAATCGGACCGCTCGAAGATGGTCCACCTGTTCGACGAGCTGGTGAAGACGATACCCAGCAGCGTGCGCCTCACCGCGCTCAAGCAGGCCGGCGACACCATGTCGCTGGACGGCGTGGCGCAATCCAACGCCAGCGTGGCCGAATACATGCGCAACATCGAAGTGTCGCAGTGGATGGGCCATGTCGATCTGCGCAAGACCGAGAACACTCACGACGCCTCGCGCATGCCCTACGGCTTCGGCCTGAACGTGAAGCTGAGCAAGCCGAAGCCGGACGAAACCGGCGCCGCCGCCGCACCGGCCGAGGCGGGGTCGGCCGCGGCACCGGCGCATGCCGGCAGCGTCCCGGACTCCCTGCCGCCCGCCCATGCGGTCGCGCCTGCCGCGAAGTCCCCGGCTGCTCCGGCGCATGAAGACAAACCGGCTGCCGCAGCCGTCAGGGGAGGAGCCAAGGCATGAAACTCCTCGACGATCTGCGCGGCCTGGACCGCAACAACATCGGCGGCTGGCCGCAGTCGGTCAAGATCTTCTTCACCGCGCTGCTGTTCGGACTGGTGGTGCTGCTCGGCTGGTACTTCTACGTCAGCAGCCAGCAGGACGACCTCGCCTCCCTGGCGGGCAAGGAGACCCAGCTCCGGCAGGAGTTCACCACCAAGCAGGCCAAGGCGGTGAACCTCGATGCACTGCAGCAGCAGCTCGACGAGATGAAGGACATGTTGCGCCAGCTGCTGCGCCAGCTGCCCAGCAAGACGGAGATGCCGGAGCTGCTGATCGACATCTCGCAGACCGCGCTGTCGGCCGGCCTGCAGGTCGACTCCTTCGTGCCGCAGCCCGAGGTGCCCAAGGACTTCTATGCCGAGAAGCCGATCCAGCTGAAGATGGTAGGCACCTACCACCAGTTCGGCACCTTCATCAGCGGAGTGGCCTCGCTGCCGCGCGTGGTGATCCTGACCATGCACGACGTCTCGCTGACGCCCGAACACGCCGGTAAGGACGGTACGTCCACCGACGGCCAGCTGGTGCTGCAGGGCACGGTGAAGACCTACCGTTACCTGGACGAAGACGAGGCCGCCGCCGAGGCGAAGAAGAATCCGGCCAAGGCAGGGGGGCGCAAGTGATGAAGCTGTCCACTGCCATGAAGCCGTCGATGCTGTCGCGCCTCGCCCTGCTGCTGCTCGCCGCGCTGCTGCTCGGTGGTTGCACCCGCGGCACCTCGGACCTGCGCGAATGGATTGCCCAGCAGAAGGCCAAGAAGGGCGCGCCGATTCCGCCGTTGCCGGTGATCAAGACCTTCGAGACCTTCACCTACGCGGACCAGGATCTGCGTGATCCGTTCGGCCCCAGCGCCGCGGAACAGTCGATCGCCACCAGCGGGCCGCGCCCGGACCAGAACCGGCCCAAGCAGCCGCTTGAAATGTTCGCGCTGGACAGCCTGAAAATGGTCGGCACGATCGGCACCGGCCCGGGTACCGAGGCGCTGGTCAAGGATCCCAGTGGCGTGATCCATCCGGTGCACCGCGGCGAATACATGGGCCAGAACTACGGCCGCATCACCGCCATCGGCGACGACCACATCGATCTGACTGAACTGGTATCCAACGGCAATGGCGGCTGGATGGAACGTCCGGCCAGTATCGCGCTCGGCGATAAATAGGGGACACAGGGGCTGATGCAATGAGCAACCACATTCAATCCGTCCGGGGCCGGGTCATGCGCCACGCCATACGTTGTCTCCTGTCACTGCTGCTGCTTGCTGGCGTTGGCTTCAGCCAGGCCGTGCTCGCTGCAGGTTCCAGCACGCTGAAGGACATCAGCTATACCACGCTGCCCGGCGGCGCCGTGCAGCTGCACCTGAACTTCGCCGGTGCGGTGCCGCAACCGCGCATCTTCACCACCGACAACCCGGCGCGCATCGCGATCGATTTCGCGGACACCGGCACCACCGCACAGCGCCACACGGACATCGGCCAGGGCGCCACATCCGGCGTGTCGGCGGTGTCCGCCGGCAACCGCACGCGGGTGATCGTGGAGCTGATGCGTCCGGTGTCGTACCAGTCGGCCGTCGAAGGCAACAGCCTGGTGCTCACGGTGGCCAACGGCAGCGCCCCGCAGACCGCAGCCGCCCCGGTACCGGCGCAGCGCAGCGTCACCACCGCGGCGATCATCGATCCGTCCAAGCACCTGCCAGCGACCGCCACCGGAGGCCTCAGCGTCACCGGCGTCGACTTCCGCCGAGGCGCCAACGGCCAGGGCCGCGTGCTGGTTAGCTTCAGTGGCCCGGGCGCCGACGCGCAGATGCGCACGATCGGCGACAAGGTCGAGGTCAGCATCCCCAACGCCAGCGTGCCGGCGAACCTCGCGCAGCGGCTGGACACGCTGGACTTCGCCACTCCCGTGCAGTCGATCAATACCCGTGTCGGCGCCGCCGGCGGGGTGCAGATGACCATCGCCACCAAGGGCCTGGTGGATACCTCGGCCTGGCAGGAGGGCAACCAGTACGTGGTCGAGGTGGCGGCCAAGAAGGGCGAGAGCACCGCCGGTGGTGGCACGGTGGCCCCGGACCAGCATCCGGCCTACAGCGGCACGCGCGCCACCTTCAACTTCCAGGACATCCCGGTGCGTTCGGTGCTGCAGCTGATCGCCGATACCTCGCACCTCAATATCGTGGCGGCTGACAGCGTCACCGGCAGCATCACCCTGCGGCTGGTGAACGTGCCCTGGGACCAGGCGCTGGATGTGATCCTGCGCGCCAAGGGCCTGGACAAGCGACGCGACGGCAATGTGATCTGGGTGGCGCCGCAGCAGGAGTTGGCGAAGTACGAGGAAGATGTGGCTGCCGCGCGCATGAAGGCCGAGGACAATGCGCCGCTGGTCACCACCTATATCCCGATCAGCTACGGCAAGGCGGCGGACATCGCCAAGCTGCTCACCACCGAAAGCAAGCAGAGCAGTGGCGGTTCGTCCGCAGGCGGGGCCGGCGTCTCGCGCGGCTTCCTGTCAGCGCGCGGCAGCGTCTCCTATGACGAGCGCACCAACACCTTGCTGCTCAACGACACCGCCGAGAAAACCGAGCAGATCCGCAAGCTGGTCGCGGTGCTGGACAAGCCGGTGCAGCAGGTGCTGATCGAGTCGCGCGTGGTGATCGCCAGCGACGACTTCACCCGCGAGCTGGGCGTGAAGTGGGGCGCCAACGGCCAGCGCACCAATCCCAGCGGCCAGGTGCTGCAGATCGGTGGGGCCAACGGCAGCAACTTGGGCAGCAACTCCGGCACGGGCGGCACCACGACCGGCGCCACCTTGGGCGGGGGTACCGGCCTCAACGTGAACCTGCCTGTATCGAATTCGGCGGCGTCGGGTGTGTTGGGCCTGGCCATCCTCGGCAAGAACTACGCACTGGACCTGGAGCTGTCGGCAGCCCAGACCGAGGGCCGCGGCGAGGTGATCTCCAGCCCGCGCGTGGTCACCGCGAACCAGCAGGAGGCGGTGATCCGCCAGGGCCAGGAGATCGGCTACGTCACCTACCAGGGCGGCGTCGGCGGTTCTGCCGCACCCACGGCTTCGGTGCAATTCAAGGACGCGGTGCTCGAGCTCAAGGTCACGCCGACGATCACCGCGGACAACCGCGTCTACCTCGCGATCAACGTGAAGAAGGATTCGCTGGCGAAGTTCCTCTCCACGCCGAATGGCACGGTGCCGCAGATCAATACGCAGTCTGTGAACACCTCGGTGCTGGTGGACAACGGCCAGACCGTGGTGCTGGGCGGCATCTACGAGATCAACAAGACCAACACCATCACCAAGGTGCCTGGCCTCGGCGACATCCCGGGCATCGGCTACCTGTTCCGCAATACCTCACGAAACAACACCAAGGCGGAACTACTGATCTTCGTGACGCCGCGCATCCTCAACGATTCGCTGCAGTAAGGCGTCGCGCCCGCGCAATACGCAAAGAGGCGGCTTCGGCCGCCTCTTTGCGTTGCGCACCTGAACGCACGGGCGTCGTCGACTAAACTTCCGGGCTCCGCCGCGGTCGATAGCGGCGACCTGTCGCCGGAACCCCATGATGGACATGCCCGAAACACCGCCCCGCAGCAGCCTGCAGCAGGCCTTCGCGAGGCTGCGCGACGAGTTGCAGGCCTGCATCATCGGCCAGCCGAAGCTGGTGGATTGCCTGCTGGTGGCGCTGCTCGCCGATGGCCACCTGCTGGTAGAGGGTGCGCCGGGCCTGGCCAAGACCACCGCGGTCAAGGCGCTGGCCGCGCGCATCGACGCGGACTTCCACCGCGTGCAGTTCACCCCCGACCTGCTGCCCGCCGATCTCACCGGCACCGACGTGTTCCGTCCCCAGAGCGGCGGCTTCGAGTTCGAGCGCGGCCCGCTGTTCCACAACATCGTGCTGGCCGACGAGATCAACCGCGCGCCAGCCAAGGTGCAGTCGGCCCTGCTGGAGGCGATGGCCGAGCACCAGATCACCGTGGGCCGGACCACCCGGCCGTTGCCGGATCTGTTCATGGTGATGGCGACGCAGAACCCGATCGAGCAAGAGGGCACGTTCGCGCTGCCCGAGGCGCAGCTCGACCGGTTCCTGCTGCACGTCACCATCGGCTATCCGGATGCCGCGTCGGAACTGTCGATCCTCCAGCTCGCCCGCGAGCAGGCCAGCCGGCGAGCGCACCCTGAATCTGCGCCAAGGGCCGTGCTGGACCAAGCCGAGGTGTTCGCCGCGCGCGATGCCGCGATGGCAGTGCACATGGCCCCGGCGCTGGAGGAATACCTCGCCCAGCTGGTGCTGGCCACGCGCGACGCCGGCCGCTACGGGCCGGAGCTGAAGCGCTGGATCGCCTGGGGTGCCAGCCCGCGCGGCACCATCGCGCTGGATCGCTGTTCCCGCGCGCAGGCGTGGCTGGCCGGGCGCGACTACGTGCTGCCAGAAGACGTGCATGCGATCGTGCACGAGGTGCTGCGCCACCGTGTGCTGCTCAGCTACGAGGCCGAGGCAGAGGGCGTGCGCAGCGACCAGGTGGTCACCCGGCTGCTGGATCTCGTGCCGCTGCCGTGAACGCTTCCGTGGATGCCGCCTTGCCGCATCGCGTCGACGGCGACGGCCGCACGAGCGTGTCGCTGGCTGAACTGATCGCATCGGGCGCGCGCATCGGGCGCGCGAGACTGGCTTCCGTGCAAAGCCGCTCGGAGCGCAGCGGACAGCAGTCCAGCCGCCTGTACGGTCGCGGCATGGACTACGCCGAGTCGCGTGCCTACCAGCAAGGCGACGACGTGCGACGGATGGATTGGCGGCTCACCGCCCGCAGCGGCCGGCTGCACACCAAGCTGTACCAGGAGGAACGCGAGGGCCGCCTGCTGATCCTGCTGGACACGCATGCCAGCCTGCGTTTCGGCACCCGCGCCCGCTTCAAGTCGGTGCAGGCCGCGCGCGCTGCAGCCATCGCGGCATGGCTGGCCGTGCGTGCGGGCGAACGCGTGGGCATGATGGCCTTCGGCGGGCACGACCGCCTGCTGCGCCCGCAAGGCGGTGCGCACGGCGCGTTGGCGGTGTGCGGCGCGCTGGCGGAGTGGGATGCTCTGCCACCGGCAGGACGCGCCGAATCCCTGTCCGCCGCGCTGCTGCGCGCACGCCGGCTGCAACACGGCGCCAGTCGTGTGCTGTTGGTCAGCGACGGCTTCAGCGCGGACGCCGAGGCGCGTCAGCACCTGCTCGAACTCAAGGCACGCGCCGGTGTCGGCGCGCTGGTGCTGGCCGATGCACTGGAGCGCGAGCTGCCTCCGCCGGGCCGCTATCCACTGGAGCACGCCGGCGAACGCCGTGAGGTGGCGCTGCTGGGCGAGCGCCAGCGCCGCGAGTTCCAGCAGGTGTTGGGCGCCGGGCCGGCACGGCTGGAAACGCTGGCGCGCAGCGCGGGCCTGCGTTGCCGCGTGCTCGACACGCGCGACGATCCGCTGCAGATGGTGAGCGAACTGCTGGGTGCGACGGGGATGCGGCGATGATGCGAGTGGCGCCATCTCCGCCCGGCCCGATGCTGCGCGACATCCACCTCCCGCCCGCGCCGTCGTGGTGGCCTCCTGCGCCGGGATGGTGGCTGCTCGCGGCACTGGTCATGCTGGCCGGGACGGTGCTGGCCTTGCTGTGGCGTCGCCGACGCCGCCTGCAGCAACGACGCAAGCAGTGGCTGGGCGAACTGGAGCGCCACGCCCAGCGGCATGCGCATGAGGGCGACGATGCCCTGCTGGCGGCCTCGTTGCAGCAACTGCTGCGCCGGGTGGCGCGCGTCCACGACGGTACGGCGACACAACAGCAGGGCGAAGCGTGGCGCGCCACGCTGGCGCGCGTACCGGTGCAGCCTGCGACGCTGGCCCGGCTGGCAGCGCTGGAATCCGCGATGTATCGCCCGCGCGGCGCGTTCGACGCAGCGGCCGTGCTGGTCGCTGCGCGCGCGTGGCTGTATGCCGCCGCCAAGCAGCACGTGTGGAAGCGCGTGGCGTCGGAGCGGGACCATGTTTGAGTTCGCGTGGCCATGGCTGTTCCTGTTGCTGCCCCTGCCCTGGTTGCTGCGGCGCACACTGCCGCCCGTCACGCCCGGACAGGCGCTGCATCTGCCACAACCGGGCCTGCATCTGTCTGAGGTTGCGGGGGGCACCGCGCGCAGCCTAACGCCCTGGCTGCTGGCGCTGGCCTGGCTGTGCCTGGTGGTCGCGGCGGCGCGTCCGCAGTGGGTGGGGCCGCCGCAGGCGCAGCAACGCAGCGGCCGTGCGTTGTTCCTCGCGGTGGATCTTTCCGGCAGCATGCGTACGCCGGACATGGAGCTGGCCGGCCAGTCGGTGAGCCGCTTTGGCGCGGTGAAGGCGATCGCCGGCAACTTCATCGACCGCCGCCGCGGTGACGAGATGGGCCTGATCCTGTTCGGCAGCCAGGCCTTCCTGGTGACGCCGCTCACGTGGGATCTCGATGCGGTACGTGCGCAGTTGCAGGGTGCGGCCGTCGGCCTGGCTGGCACCGAGACGGCGATCGGCGACGCGATCGCCATCGCAGTGAAGCGACTGTCCGCCTTGCCCGCGCAGGCGCGCGTGCTGGTGCTGCTCACCGACGGAGTCAACAACGCAGGCAGCATCTCGCCGCTGGAAGCCGCCCGCGCCGCCAGGGCGGCCGGCGTGCGCATCTACACCGTGGGCATCGGTGCCACCCGCATGCGCGTGCCGGGATTCTTCGGCAGCCAGATCGTCAATCCGTCCGCCGATCTCGACGCCGGGATGCTGACGAAGATCGCCAGCGAGACCGGCGGCCGCTTTTTCCGCGCCACCGACAGCGATCAGCTCGCCGACGCCTACCGCACCATCGATGCACTGGAGCCGATGCCGCAGCACGGCCCGATCCTGCGGCCACGTAAGGAGTGGTTCGCTTGGCCGCTCGCCGCCGCGCTGCTGCTGTGGTTGCTGGCCGGGCTGCCTCGCTGGCGGCCGGGGGAGGCATCGGCATGAACGCAACGCTGGCCCAGTTCCATTTCCTCCGGCCATGGTGCCTGTGGGCGTTGGTGGTGTTGCCGTGGCTGCTGTGGCAGGCATCCCGTCGCAGCCGCGGCCTGCAGGCGTTGTCGCGGCTGGTCGACGCGGAACTGCTGCCGTCGTTGTTGCAGGGGCGATCCGCGCGGCCGCGACTGCCGCTGGGCCTGCTCGCGCTGGCGTGGCTGCTGGCCGTGCTGGCGCTGGCGGGGCCTGCATGGAGTCGTGTCGAGCAACCGCTGTACGCGCGCCGTGCGGCCCAGGTGGTGGCGATCTCGTTGTCGCAACGCATGCTGTCGCACGACGTGGCGCCCAGCCGCATCGACCGCGCGCGCTTCAAGGCGCGCGACCTGCTGCAGGCAAACCAGGATGGTCTCAACGCGCTGATCGGCTACGCCGGCGAGGCCTTCGTGGTGGCGCCGCTCACGTCCGACGTCCACAGCCTCGGTACCCTGCTTGATGCGATGGCGCCGGATACCATGCCTGTGGACGGCGACCATGCGGCGGCCGCGATCGAACGCGGCGCGGCACTGATCCGCGACGCCGGGGTCAGCGGCGGTTCGCTGGTGCTGATCGCCGACACCGCCGGCACCGCGGCGCAGGCCGCCGCCCGCCAGGCACGCAGCGAAGGCGTGCATGTCTCGGTACTCGGTGTCGGCACGGTGCAGGGTGCACCGGTGCCGCTGCCCGGCGGCGGCTTCCTGCACGACGCCAAGGGTGATCTGCAGCTGGCCGGGCGCGACGACGCGGCGCTGGCCGCCGTGGCGGCGGCAGGAGGTGGCCGCTACGTGGCCATGAGTGCGGATGATGGTGATGTCGCCGCGCTGAAGGCAGAACTGCACGCAGGTCCCGCGCAGGCGGCCCAGGGCCGGGCCGGCGACGAATGGCAGGATCGCGGCCCGTGGCTGCTGCTGCTCCTGCTGCCGCTGGCGGCGCTGGCGTTCCGTCGCGGCTGGCTGCTGCTGTTGCCGGTGGTGCTGTTGCCGATGCTGCCGGGCACGGCGCATGCGGCGACCTGGCGCGACCTGTGGCAGCGTCGTGACCAGCAGGTGGCGCAAGCACTCAGGCACGGCGACGCGAAACGGGCGATGCGGCTGGCGCGCGATCCGGCCTGGCGCGGCGCGGCGGCGTATCGTGCCGGCGACTATGCCGCCGCGGCGCAGGCGCTGGGCACGGCGAAGGGTGGCGACGCGGCCTACAACCTCGGCAATGCACTGGCGCGCGAAGGTAAATACGAGGATGCCATCCATGCCTACGACCGTGCGCTCAAGTTCGATCCGGCCAACGCCGACGCCAAGGCGAACCGGCAGGCGGTCGAGGACTGGCTGCGCAAACAGCCGCCGCAGAAGCACTCATCGTCGCCGCAGCAGCAGAAATCAGGTGGCTCGTCCTCGTCGCAGGGGCAGGGAGGCGAGGGCGGCCAGGGCAAGGACAAACAGGACAAGAACCAGCAAGGCGAGGACGGGCAGGGCGGGAACAGCGGCGATTCCTCCGGCCAGTCTTCGCCGCAAGGCGACCACCCGGCGCAGTCGCAGAAGCAGCAGGCTCCGTCGAACGATGCGGGCCAGTCGCCGCAGGACCAGTCGAAGCAGGCCGACGCGAAGTCTTCCGATCAATCCGCCACGGCAGCTGACCAGTCGCAGTCGACGTCCGAACAGCAGGCCGCGCAACAGGCGCAGGCCGCCAAGGCGCAGCAGGCGCTGAAACAGCAACTGGACAAGCAGCTGGGTGCCCCCGGTCGACCAGGGGCACCACCGCCCCCCACGCACCAGCTCGGTGCGGAGGGTGCCGATGACCTGCAATCGAAGTTGCCGGCCGACCTGCGCCAGGCCTTGCAGCGTGTGCCCGACGATCCGGGTGCGCTGTTGCGGCGCAAGTTCGAGCTGGAATACCAGCGCCGCCACGGCGGCGTAACCGATGAGGATGGGCCGTAATGCACCAGGCGATGTTTTTGCGGTCGTCGTCGCCCGCGAAGGTCAAACGGACGGCCATCCCAGGTAGTCGGTTTTTGCGCTCGTCCATGATCGCGAAGATCAAACGGGCGGCCATCCCTAGCCGCACTCTTAAGATTCTGTGCCTGCTGCTGTGCCTGGCCATGCCGTTGCTGGCGCGCGCCGCCGGCGTGCAGGCCACGCTGGATCGCAGCAGCATGCAGCTGGGCGAAACGGTGACGCTGAACCTGCACGTCGACGGCGGCAGCGGCAACCTGGCGATGCCCGACCTCAGTCCACTGCAGCAGGACTTCGACGTGCTCGGCCGATCGCAGAGCAGCAGCCTCAGCATCGTCAACGGCAAGCGCAGCGCCGAGCTGGTGATCGGCGTGGTGCTGCGGCCGAAACATGTGGGCACGCTCACGATTCCTCCGCTTACTGTGGCGGGAGCGCAGACTGCGCCGCTCACGCTAGAGGTCGTGGCGCCGAATCCGGCCGCCGCTGCCGCCATGCACAAGAACCTGTTCATGGAGGCCGAGATCACGCCGCAGCAGGCCTGGGTGGGACAGCAGCTCAGCTACGTGGTGCGGCTCTACTACAGCGGCAACATAAGCAGCGGTTCGCTGGACGCGCCGCAGATCGACGGCGTGCAGCTCAGCCAAGTCGGTGGCGACCTGCGCTATGACGCGATGCGCGGTGGCCGCCAATACCACGTGATCGAGCGGCGCTACGCGCTGGTGCCGCAGCATGCCGGCACGCTGCAGATTCCCGCGCTGGGTTTCCAGGGCGAGGCGCTGGACCCCAGCGATCCAGACAGCTTTTTCGGCGCGGGCACGCCGGTGTCGGCCAGTGCGCCCGCGCTGACGGTGCCGGTGCAGGCGGCGCCGGCGGACTGGGGCAAGTCGGCGTGGCTGCCGGCGCGCGCGCTCAGCCTGACACTCTCCGGCTGGCCCGATGCGAACACGCCAGTGCGCGTGGGCCAGCCGATCAACCTGGTGATGAAGCTCAGCGCCACCGGCCTGTCGTTCGAGACACTGCCGACACTGAGTCTGCCGGCATTGCAAGGTGCCACGGTGTATCCGGACCAGCCGGCCGCCGCCACCACCAACGACGGTCCGTGGCTGGTCGGCAGCCGCCAGCGCGCCTTTGCGGTGGTGCCCGAGCAGGCTGGCACGCTGACCCTGCCGGCCACCACGCTGCGCTGGTTCGACGTGGACACCGGGCAGGAGCAGTCCGCCGAGATTCCCCCGCACAGCATCACGGTGTTGCCGGCAGCCGGTGCGCCGGCCGGGCCGCCCCCGGCCGGCACGAGTACGACGTCCGCTGCTTCGTCGACCCCGGCCGCAGTGGGGCCGGTGGCGGCCGCTTCGGCGGGCGCCACGTCGCACGGTTCGGTGTGGCGATGGATCGCGCTGGCCAGCCTGTTGCTGTGGCTGCTCAGCGTGCTGGCGTGGTGGTTGTGGCGCCGGCGCGCGGCGCACGCCCCTGCCATGGCCGTGACCACAGCAGGCAGTGGGATTGCCGAATCCGCCCGCCGCGCCCGCCAGGCCTTTCTCGCCGCTGCGCGCGGTCGCGATGCGGGTGCGCAGTTGCGCAGCCTGTTGGCGTGGGCACAGGCGGAACGCTCCTCGGTCCGGCAACCCGGCGAACTGGCCGCGGCCTTGGCTGACGAGGCGCAGCGCCGCGCACTCGCCGCGCTGCAGCGCCGCTGTTATGGCGCCACGCAGGATGCCCCGGCGGATGGCGACGATCTCGCCGCGGCGTTCAAGCATGGTTTCGGGTGGCGCGTGGAGGGCGAGCCCGACAGCGGCGCCTTGCCGCCGTTGTATCCGTTCAAGCTGAAGTGAGTGCCGCCTGGAACACCGCGCGCATCGGTTCGCCGTGGCAGCACAGGATGAGGTCGAGCGTGGGATCGCGATCCAGTTCTTCGCGCAGCGTGCCCAGCGCGATCCTGGCGGCCAGCGGCGCGGGGTAGCCGTACACGCCGCAGCTGATCGCGGGAAAAGCGATGCAGTGCAGATCGTATTCGCGCGCAAGGCGCAGCGCGCTGCGGTGACAGCTTTCCAGCAGCGCTGCCTCGCCGCGGCCGCCTCCGTGCCAGACCGGGCCCACGGTATGGATCACCCAGCGCGCCGGCAGTGCGAAGCCGGGCGTGATCCGCGCCTCGCCGGTGCGGCAGCGCACGCCGGGCGCCACCGGCGGCAGCGCCCGGCAAGCTTCCAGCAGCGCAGGGCCGGCGGCGCGGTGGATGGCGCCGTCGACTCCGCCGCCGCCGAGCAGCGTCTCGTTTGCCGCGTTGACGATGGCGTCCGCGGCGAGCGTGGTGATGTCGGCGGCGATGAGGTGGATGGTCACGGGTGGGCGCCGCGTGCGGCGGCGACGGAGTCGAGTCGTTGCCAGGCTCGCGTTCCCTCGCTCGCCAGGCAACCCGGCCTCCGGCATCCTGCCTCCGGCGCTCGCCCCGGCGCGCAAGTCCACCGGACTCGCGCAAGCGCCGCCGCTCGCCCGCCGCCGCCGAGCAGCGTCTCGTTTGCCGCGTTGACGATGGCGTCCGCGGCGAGCGTGGTGATGTCGGCCGCGATGACGGCGATGGGCATGTGGGCGGGCACTTTCGGCTTATGCTTGGATCATGTGACGGCGAGGTTGCAATCATCATGGCGAAAACGGAAGAGCTTTCCTTCGGCTACTTGCTGAACGACGTGACCTTGCTGTTCCGCAAGCACTTCGATCGCCGCGCGGTGAAGTTCGGGCTCACCCGCGCGCAGTGGCGCGCCACCAAGATGCTTTACCACCGCGAAGGCATGCGCCAGAACGAACTGGCCGAGGCGCTGGAGATGGAGCCGATCGCGGTCGGTCGGGTGATCGATCGCCTGCAGGCGGCGGGCTTCGTGGAGCGGCGCCCCGATCCAAAGGATCGCCGCGCGTGGCGGCTGTACGTTACCGCGCAGGCGCACGACGTGGTGGACGACATGGAGCAGATCGCGCGTGGCCTGCGCGGCGAGGCCACCCGCGGCATCGAGTACGACGAGCTGAAGCAGGCACTGGAAGTGATCGGGCGGATCAAGGAGAACCTGCAGGCGCTGGATGCGGCCGAGCTGCCGCCGGGCGGCCAGAACTAGGCGTGCGCGCACCGGAAGTGCCGGTCGTCGTGGGCGGCGCTGGCGGCCATCGGCGTGAAAATATGCCGTGACAGTCAACGCGACGGTGCATGGCGCGTTTTAGCACTGTTTGGTTCCTGCCGATCCCCCGCGTTGCGGCGCCGGGATCCCCGGTCGGCGGGATGGTACGCATTCCGTCAGCGGAGACCCCATGCCGCAGCGCATCTCCTGGAAGAAACCTGCGGCGCTGCTCGTCGTGGTGGTGCTGGCTGCGCTGGTGGCGCATGCCTGGTCGGATCGCGGCAAGGCTGCGCCGGGCCGGCCTGCGGCCGCGCAGGCGGTACCGGTGCACGTGGCACGGGCCGAGCGGGGTGATCTCGATCTCTCGCTCAAGGTGAACGGTTACGCCGAGGCGTATTCCACCGTGACCGTGCAGTCGCGCGTCAGCGGCCAGCTGCAGGCCGTCGCCTTCACGCCGGGCGGCCGCGTGCGCCAGGGCGAGGTGATCGCGCGCATCGATCCCAGCCTGCTACAGGCGCAGCTGGACCAGGCGCGCGGCAACCTCGCCAAGGACCAGGCCCAGCTCGCGAATGCCGAACAGGTATTGCGCCGCTACACGCCGATGCTGGCCAAGGGCTATGTTTCGAAGACCGACTACGACGGCTACCGGGCGAACGTGGGCATCTATGCCGCCTCGGTGAAGGCGGACCAGGCGGCGGTGGAGATGGCGCAGACCCAGCTCGGCTACGCGCAGATCAAGGCTCCGGTGGACAGCGTCGCCGGGGCGCCGCTGGTGTATCCCGGCGCGCAGGTGAACGCGAACAGCACCAACCTCGTGGTGCTCAACCAGGTGCGGCCGATCCACCTGACATTCTCCGTCCCGGAGTCGGCGCTGGACGGCATCAAGGCCGCGGACGCGCGCGGCCGGGTGGTGGTGAGCGTGCAGGTGCCGGGCGCGACGACCGCAGCCATCCCGGCCACGCTGGATTTCATCAACAACGCAGTGGACAGCGGCACCGGCACCATCCAGCTGAAGGCGAGCTACGCCAATGCCGACGATCGCCTCACCCCCGGCCAGTTCGTGCAGGTGACCCTGCCCACCGCCCGCTTGCACGACGTGGTCACGGTGCCGGTGACGGCGTTGCAGAACTCGCCGAATGGCAGCTTCGTGTTCGTGGTGGGCGCGGACGGGACGGTACAGCAGCGCATGGTCACTGCGGGTACCAGCAACAGCGGCCGCACCGTGATCGAGAAGGGCCTGGCCGGCGGCGAGCAGGTGGTCACCGACGGGCAGATGCTGCTGACCAACGGCACCCGGGTGCGGGTGGTGGAAGGGTGAGCGGAGCGATGTTCCTTCGTAGGAGCGCACCCTGTGCGCGAATGCTCTTCGCGCGGCCAATCGCGCACGGAGTGGGCTCCTGCGGCGCCCCGGTGAAAGTCATGGCGGGCGTGGTCCGTTCGCCTGCCGGGTGGCTTGGCAATCATGCCGCGCGGTGCTGGCGCGGAGGACGGGCTCCTTGAACCTCCCAGCCCTCTGCATCCGCCGGCCGGTGATGACGGCGCTGTTGATGATCGCGCTGATCGTATTCGGCGCCGTGGCGTATCCGCAGCTTGCGGTGAACGAGCTGCCGAACGTGGATTTTCCCACCATCTCAGTGAGCGCGAGCCTGCCCGGCGCTTCGCCGGAGACGATGGCCACCGCGGTGGCCACCCCGCTGGAGAACCAGTTCTCCACCATCGCCGGCATCAGCCAGATGACGTCGACCAGCGCGCTGGGCTCGACCTCGATCACGCTGACCTTCGACCTCAGCCGCAACATCGACGGCGCCGCGCAGGACGTGCAGGCGGCGATCTCGGCGGCGCAGCGCCAGCTGCCCACCAACATGCCCACGCCGCCCACCTTTCGCAAGGTGAACCCGGCGGACAAGGCGATCCTCTATCTTGCGCTCAGCTCCGACACGCTGCCGCTGTCCACCGTGGACCAGTACGGCGAGACACAGCTGGCGCAGCAGCTGTCGATGATCGAGGGCGTGGCGCAGGTGAGCGTGTTCGGTTCGCAGAAATACGCCGTGCGCATCAGCGTGGATCCCGCAAAACTGGCGGCCAACGGCATCGGCATCGACACGCTGCAGCAGGCGATCGCGGATGCCAACGTCAACCTCGCCACCGGCTCGCTCAACGGCGCACGCCAGCTGCTGCAGGTGAGCTCGAATGGCCAGCTGCAGGAAGCGGCACCCTACAACGACATCATCGTGGCCTGGCGCAACGGCGCGCCGGTCACGCTGTCACAGCTCGGCCAGGCCACGGACAGCGTGCAGAACGACCAGGTGGCGAGCTGGTTCAACGGGCGGCGGGCGGTGGTGTTGGCGATCGATCGCCAGCCCGGCTCCAACACCGTGGCCACGATCGACCGCATCAGCGCGGTGCTGCCGCAGTTCGAGGCCACGCTGCCGCCGTCGATCAGGCTGGAGACGCTGTACGACCGCTCCGACTCCATCCGCGCCTCGGTGGATGACGTCCAGTACACGTTGCTGCTGGCCGGCGTGCTGGTGATCCTGGTGATCTACCTGTTCCTCGGCAACGCCTCGGCCACGCTGATCCCGGCGCTGGCGCTGCCGGTGTCGGTGATCGGCACCTTCGGCGTGATGTACGCGCTGGGCTACAGCCTCGACAACCTCTCGCTGCTGGCGTTGACCCTCGTCGTCGGCTTCGTGGTGGACGACGCGATCGTGATGCTGGAGAACATCGTGCGCCACGTCGAGACCGGCATGGATCCGTACGAGGCCTCGGTCAAGGGTTCCGGCGAGATCGGCTTCACCATCTTCTCGATGACGCTGTCGCTGGTGGCGGTGTTCCTGCCGGTGATGTTCATGGGCGGCATCGTGGGCCGGCTGTTCCACGAGTTCTCGGTGGTGATCTCCACCGCGATCCTGATTTCCGGCTTCGTGTCGATCACGCTCACGCCCATGCTGTGCAGCCGCTTCGTGAAGCATGCCGAGCACGAGCAGAAGTCGCGCGTGGCACTGGCCTTCGACCGCGGCTTCAACCGTGTGCGCGACGGCTACAACCGTTCACTGGCGTGGGCGGTGGCGCATCCGCGCGCGGTGCTGGGCGTGTTCTTCGCCAGCCTCGCCGCGACGGCGCTGCTGTTCGTGGTGGTGGACAAGGACTTCATCCCCGCGGGCGATACCGGGCAGCTGTTCGTCAACACGGAAGGCCCCGACGACATTTCCATCGCCGGCATGGCGCAACGCCAGCAGCAACTGGCGGCCATCGTGGGCAAGGATGCGAACATCGCCGCGTACATGTCCTCGGTGGGGTCGGGCGGTTCGCGCACCACCACCAACAACGGTTCGATCTTCATGCGGCTGAAGCCCGCGAACGAGCGCACGCTCGGCCCCGACCAGATCATGCAGGAGCTGCGTGCGAAGTTCGCCAAGGTACCGGGCATCCGCGCCTACGTGCAGAACCCGCCGGCGATCCAGGTGGGCGGCCGCGCCTCGAAGGCGCAGTACCAGTACACCCTCCAGTCCACCGACCTCGACGCGCTGTACGCGGAGTCGGGCAAGGTGCTCGACGCGTTCGCGAAGCTGCCAGGCTTCCAGGACGTCACCAGCGATCTCGACCTCAACGGTCCGGCGATCGACGTGAAGGTGGATCGCTCGAAGCTGGCGCCGCTGGGCCTCACCATGCGCCAGGTGCAGAGCGCGCTGGGCACCGCCTTCGGCGAGGGCCAGGTCTCCACCATCTACGGTGCGGCCACCCAGTACTGGGTGATCCTGCAAGTGAAGTACGCGCTGCAGAACGACCCGGCCGTCCTGTCGCAGCTCTACGTCACCTCGAACACTGGCACCCTGGTGCCGCTCAGCACGGTGGCCAGCTTCTCGCGCACTTCGCGGCCGCTCACGGTAAACCACCAGGGCGAGCTGCCGGCGGTGACCGTCTCTTTCAATCTCGCGCCCGGGGTAAGCCTCAGCCAGGCAGTAACCGAGATCGACGGCGCGATGCACCGGCTCGACCTGCCCGCCTCGATCACCGGCAGCGTGCAAGGCACCGCGCAGGCCTTCCAGCAGTCTATGCAGGGCATGGGCCTCTTGCTGGTGCTGGCCCTGTTCGTGATCTACCTTGTGCTGGGCATCCTTTATGAGAGCTTCATCCACCCGCTCACCATCCTCTCCGGACTGCCTGCGGCAGGCGTTGGCGCGCTGCTCACGCTGATGATCTTCCACGCGCCGCTGGACCTGTTCTCCTTCGTGGGGATCGTGATGCTGATCGGCATCGTGAAGAAGAACGCGATCATGCTGATCGACTTCGCACTGGAGCGACAGCGTGCGGAAGGCATGTCGCCCGCCGAGGCCATCATCGAAGCCTGCCACGTGCGCTTCCGCCCGATCATGATGACGACCATGGCGGCGTTCGCCGGCACTTTGCCGATCGCGCTGGGCATCGGCGCCGGCGCCTCCTCGCGCCGCCCGCTGGGCCTCGCCGTGGTGGGCGGTCTGGTGGTGTCGCAGGTGCTCACGCTGTACCTGACGCCGGTGATCTACCTCTACATGGACCGGCTGCAGCAGCGCTTCGGGCACAGGCGCAAGCCGGCTGCCGATAGCCTGCCGGCGCCATGACCAGCGAGGCGGCCTTCAGGCCGCCTCGTTCCCGTCGGCACGTCCTGCCGCTGTCAGTCCCCTGCGCCGTCGCCCGCGAACGCGCCCGGCGCGGAGCCGAAATCGCCGTCGGCCTGCGCGGCCATGTACGAGAACGCCACGTAGACCGCCACGTTCTGCGCCAGCTTGCGCGGGTCGATCTTGTCCAGCGTGTCGTTGGCGGTGTGATGCCAGTCGAAATAGCGGGTGGCGTCCTGGTCCAGGGTCAGCGCCGCCATGCCCTTGGCGTGCATCTGCGACAGGTCGGACCCGCCGCCACCCGGACGCCCGGGGTCGTAGGCCACGCCCAGCGGCTTCAGCACGCCGGCGATCTGCGCGACCGCACCGCGCGCCGAGGGTTTCACGCTGGCGCTCATGCGATACACCGGGTCGGCGCCGAGGTCCGACTCCGTGCCGAGCTGGAACTTCGCCACCTCCTTCGCGTGCTTCTCGGCGTAGGCACGGCCGCCCCACAGGCCCATTTCCTCGTTGGCGAAGGCGATCACGCGGATGGTGCGGTCGGGACGCTGCGGCAGGTCATGGATCAGCTTGGCGGCGGCCATGGAGATGGCGATGCCGGCGCCGTCGTCGATCGCGCCGGTGCCCGGGTCCCAGGAGTCCAGGTGCCCGCCGATGGCGACGACCTGGTCGGGATGCTTGCGGCCGGTGATCTCGCCGATCACGTTGGCTCCGGTGTACTCGCCCACGATGCCGCAGTCGAGGTCGAGCTTCACCGTCACCGGCCTGCCGTAGGCCAGCACGCGCTCGAGCTGGTCGGCGTCGGGATTGGAGAGAGCGGCGGCAGGGATCGCCTTGGCCGGGTCGCGGAAGCCGGTGACGCCGGTGTGGGCGATGCGCTGGTGCGCGTCGGTGCCCGCCGAGCGCAAGAGATAGCCGGCGGCGCCTTTCTCCGCCGCGATCACCGGGCCGGCCACGCGCACGGCCGAGCCCATGCCGTAGTCGTGCCCGTCCTGGTGGCGCTGCATGCGATAACCCACGTAGACGATCTTGCCCTTGATGGTCGCGGGGTCCGCGGCCTTCAGCGCGGCGAGGCTGTCGAAGCCGACCACCTGCGCGCTGAGGCCGCCTTTCGGTGTGCCGGGCGAATAGCCCAGTGCGGTAAGCACCAACGGTTGCGGGAACGGCGCCATGATCGCGCCGCTCTCGTGGCGGCGTACCCACAGCGGGTAGGTTACCGGCTCGGTATAGACCTTGTCGAAGCCCAGCGCCTTGAACTTGGCCACTGCCCAGTCGCGGGCGCGCTGGTCGGCGCCGCTGCCGGCCAGGCGCGGGCCCACCTCGGTGGTGAGCGAGGTCAGCACGGCCATCGCGGTGCCGTCGTCGAGCGCCTTGTCGCGCAGCTGTTCGGCCGTCTTTACGGCCGAGGCGGGAACGACGGTGTCGGCGGCACTGACTGCGCCGGCGGCGAGCAGCAGGCTGGCGGCGAGCAGGGAAAGCGGAAGGCGGGGCATGCGGGGAGCTCCTGGTGCGGGAGCCCCGATTATCCGGTGCGTTCCGGCGCCCGCACAGGCCGGAAGTCGCGGCCCGCGGGACGGCTCCGCGCCGCCCCGCGGACGCGGGTCACTGCCTGTTCTTCAGCAGGTCGCGGATTTCGGTGAGCAGGACCACGTCGGCCGGCGGCGCGGCGGGCGCTTCCTCCTGCTTCTTCTGCAGCCGGTTCATCAGCTTGATCACCATGAAGATCGCGAACGCGATGATGATGAAGGTGATGATGGTATTGATGAAGCTGCCGTAGTTGATCGCCACCTCGGCGATCTTGTGCTTGGGGTTGCTGTCATCGGCTGGCTTGAGTACCCACTTCATGGCCGAGAAATCGATGCCTCCGGTGATCGCCCCGATCGGCGGCATGATCACGTCGCTGACCAGTGAACTGACGATCTTGCCGAACGCCCCGCCGATCACGATGCCGACGGCCATGTCCATCACGTTGCCGCGCATGGCAAACGCCTTGAACTCCTGCAGCATGCTCATAGATGCCTCTCCCCGATTGGTGCGCCGAATGGCGGGGTGACTCTAGCGCAGCCCGCGCGGCGCCGGGATGAATGCCGCGTCGAAACCCGGATGGGTCAGGCGATCCGGCCGGCCAGTTCGGCCACGCCGGCCAGCTCCGCATGGAAACGGTCGCCGCGCTGAAGCGCCGCCACGCCGGCGGGGGTGCCGGTGAACACCAGGTCCCCGGGCTGGAGCTCGAACAGTTCCGACAAGGCGGCAAGCAGGCGCGGCACGTCGTGGATCATCTCGCCCAGCCGGCCGTGCTGGCGCGGTTCGCCGTTCACCGTCAGCCGCAGCTCGGTGTCGGCGCCGGGCAAGGCGCCGGCCAGCGGATGCAGCGCCGACACCGGCGCGGAATGGTCGAAGGCCTTGGCCACGTCCCAGGGGTGGCCCTTGGCCTTGGCCTGCGCCTGCAGGTCGCGGCGGGTAAGGTCCAGCCCCACGCCCACGCCCCACACCAGGGTGGCGGCGCGCTCCACCGGCACGTCGCGGCCGCCCGCACCCAGCGCCAGCACCATCTCGACCTCGTGGTGCAGCTCGTTCGTGGCCGAAGGGTAGGGTACGTCGGCGCCGTCGGTGACCACGGCGTCGGCGGGCTTGCAGAAGAACATCGGCCGCCCCGGTTCCACCGCGGCGCCCATTTCCTTCGCGTGCTCAGCGTAGTTGCGGCCGATGCAAAAGATGCGGCGTACCGGAAAGCGCAGCGCGCTGCCCTGGATCGGCAGGCTGGGCACGGAGGGCGGGGCGATGACGTAGTCCATGCCGGCCAGTCTAGCGCTTCAGTGTTGGTGCGGACGGAACAGGATGTCGAACAGCGGCGTCCAGCTCTTGCCGCCGTCGCGGGACTGCAGCGCCGTCTCCCGTACGCCGTCGCCCTGCGGCGTCCAGCTCACCCGCTGCAGCTGGGCACCTTGTGCGTCGCGGCTGCTGCCGGTCAGCACGATGGACCTGCCTTGCCGGTTGCCTTCGGCCACCAGCAGCTCCCCCTCGTTGGTCACCCAGCTCTGGTGCCACAGGTGGCGGGTGACGTCGTAGATGGTGAAGCTTTCGCCCGTGTAGCCATCCGTGCGCCGATACACCTCGTGCAGCACGCAGCCACCGAGGATGGCCGTGACCTGGTTGCGCGCCACCGAAGCCGAACCGGGCGGAACCTGGCCCGACTTGTCCACGCGATAGGTGTCCCAGTCGCCCAGCCAGAAGTCGAACTGCCGGTAGACCGGCGTGCTGCAGTGCGTGGCGGGCGGCGCGCTGGTCGCCGACGTGGGCGGTGCGGGGATCGCGAACCCGAGGGTGGCGGCGAGCAAGACGGCAAACGGACGATTCGGCATGAGGCGGCTCCGTGGCATGGAAGATGGCGCGCGCATCAGCGTGCCGACTCCCAGGAACCTGTTCAATACCCTGCGGGTGGGCTGGCCCGGAGAGCTGTCCTCACCCTGGGCCCGGCGGTTTGCGCCTGTGTTCGCCGGGACTGGTACCGCGCCCGGCGCTCCGGCCTCCGATTCCGTTTCGGCAAGCGCCGGATATCCTGCTGCTGCCAGCTGTTGAAGATGCGCGGGACCTTGTCGATTCCGGAAGGCCTTGTTCGTCATTCCCACGAGGGCCGGGCGGACCGGTTCCGGCACGGAGACAGGAAATGCATGCGACGGTGGCAGCGGTAGTCGAAATCGCGGTGATCCGGGCGCCGGAGACCAAGGCGACACGCAACCGGATCCGCGCGAAGCTCGATGCCAGGTGAGGCCGCCGGTCGCGGCCGTCTGGCCCGTCCGTGGCTTCGGCCGGCAAGCCGGCAAGGCCAATTCTGGCGTCGCGGACAAAGCCATTCCCATCGATTGCGCGCATGGGATGACATCTGTCATTGTCGATGGCTGATAAGCGCCCGTGGCCTCGAAGGCCCGTTCGCCGCTACGGTATTGCGCATCACGGAGTCACGGGGATGACGGTGAGCCAGGCCGAGTTGCTGAAGGAACTGCGTATCGAGAAGCACCAGCGCGACGACCATCGCCAGGGGCCTGCGCGCTGGCCGTGGATCGTGCTTGCGATCGCGCTGCTGCTGGCGCTGGTTGGCGCCGGCGCCTGGTGGGTGATGAGCCATCGCGCCATCGCCGTGCAGACCGCCACCGCGGTGTCGCCGGCCAGCGCCCCGGGCGCCGGCGCGGTGTTGCAGGCCACCGGTTACGTCACCGCGCGGCGGCAGGCCACGGTGTCGGCGCAGATCACCGGCACGCTCACCGCGGTGCTGATCGAGGAAGGCGACCACGTGAAGAAGGGCCAGGTGCTGGCCCGGCTGGACGACAGCGCCTACAGGGCTGCGCTGGACGCGGCGAAGGCGCAGGCCGCCGCCTCGCATGCGCTGGTGGCCCAGTACCAGGCACAGCTGGCCCAGAACGAGCGCGACGCGCGGCGCCAGCAGGAGCTGGCCGCGCAGGGGCTGGTGCCGAAACAGGCGGCCGAGCAGGCGCGCACCCTGGCCGACAGCACGCGCGCCCAGCTGGACTCGCAGCAGAAGCAGGTGGCCGCCGCGGATGCGGCGGTGGTCGAGGCGCAGGTCAATTTCGACTACTGCGTGATCCGCGCGCCGTTCGACGGCGTCATCACCACCAAGGACGCCCAGGTGGGCGAGATCGTCTCGCCGTTCTCCGCCGGCGGCGGCTTCACCCGCACCGGCATTGGCACCATCGTCGACATGGATTCGCTGGAAGTGGACGTGGACGTCAACGAGGCCTACATCGGCCGCGTGAAGCCGGACATGCCCGCCGAGGCGGTGCTCGACGCCTACCCGGACTGGAAGATTCCGGCCCACGTGATCGCCATCGTGCCCGCCGCCGACCGCGGCAAGGCCACCGTGAAGGTGCGCGTGGCGCTGGAAAACAAGGATGCGCGCATCGTCCCCGACATGGGCGTGCGGGTGTCCTTCCTCGAACAGAAAGCCGCGGACGTGGCGCAGGCGCCGAAGGGCGTGCTGGTGCCGGCGAAGGCGATCGCGCAGCGTGACGGACACAGCGTGGTGTTCGTGGTCGCCGGCGGCAAGGCGCAACAACGCACCGTGCAGCCGGCGGCGCAGGGCTACGGCGACATGAAGCTGGTCCCGGACGCGGTGCAGGCGGGTGACGTGGTCGTGCTGTCGCCGCCGGCCGCCCTGCGCGACGGCTCGGACGTCCAGACGGAAAAGCCGTCACCCTGATCGGCGCGCCTGAGCCGGCGGGCGCGCAGAGGCATCCATTCATTCGGCCAACAGCCATCGGAGCAACGCCATGGACACACTGATCCAGATCCGCGACCTCTCCAAGGTCTACGAGCGCGGCAAGCAGAAGGTCGAGGTGCTGCACCACATCAACCTCGACATCACCGAAGGCGACTTCCTCGCGCTGATGGGCCCGTCCGGGTCGGGCAAGACCACCCTGCTCAACCTGATCGGCGGACTCGATACGCCCACCGCCGGCAGCATCAGCGTGGCCGGCTCGCGCATCGACCAGCTCGGCGGTAGCGCGCTGGCAAAGTGGCGTGCATCCAACGTCGGCTTCGTATTCCAGTTCTACAACCTGATGCCGACGCTGAGCGCGCAAAAGAACGTGGAGCTGCCGCTGCTGCTGACCAAGCTCTCCGGCGCGCAGCGCAGGAAGAACGCAGCCATCGCGCTGCAGCTGGTCGGTCTGGCGGACCGTGCAGGTCACAGGCCCGGCGAACTGTCCGGTGGCCAGCAGCAGCGCGTGGCGATCGCCCGCGCGATCGTCTCCGATCCCACCCTGCTGGTCTGCGACGAGCCCACCGGCGACCTCGATCGCCAATCGGCCGAGGAAGTGCTGGGCCTGCTGCGCACGCTCAATCGCGAGCACGGCAAGACCATCGTGATGGTCACCCACGATCCCAAGGCCGCCGAATACGCCAACCACACCCTGCATCTGGACAAGGGCACCCTCGTCGAACAAGTGACGGCTTGAGGACGACGCCATGAAATACTTCCACCTGATCTGGGCTGCGCTGTTCCGGCGCAAGACCCGCACCATCCTCACCCTGGTGTCGATCGTCGCGGCCTTCCTGCTGTTCGGCATGCTCAATGGCGTGCGCACCAGCTTCGCCAACGCGGGCAAGAGCGCGGCGGGCGCCGAGCGCCTGCAGACCGGCTCGAAGCTGTCGTTCATCCAGCCCCTGCCGTCGGCGCTCGAGGCGAAGATCGCGGCCGTACCTGGCGTGAAGGGCGTGGCCTACGCCAACTGGTTCGGCGGCGCCTACCAGGATCCGCACAACCAGATCTTCACCTTCGCGGTCAGTCCGAACTACATCGACATGTACCCGGAGATCGTCGTCTCGCCCGAGGAACGCAAGGCGTTCGACAGCACCCGTACCGGCGTGCTGGTCGGCGACGTGCTGGCGAAGAAATACCACTGGAAGGTCGGCGACAAGATCCCGCTGATGTCGAACATCTTCCCGAACCGCGACGGCAGCAAGAACTGGACCTTCGACATCAGCGGCATCATGCACGCCAAGAACCCCGATCACGGCGAGTTCCTGCAGGGCGGCATCCTGATGCACTGGAAGTACTTCGACGAGTCGAATCCCTACAACCGGGGGCAGGTGGGCTGGTACGTCAGCCACGTCGCCGATCCCGTGCAGGCCGACCAGGTGGCGAAGGCGATCGACGCGCTTTCGGCCAATTCCGACCACGAGACCAAGACGCAGACCGAGCAGGCCGCGATGGCGTCGTGGATCAAGCAGATGGCCAACGTCGGCCTGATCGTGTTCTCGATCATGGGCGCGGTGTTCTTCACCCTGCTGTTCCTGACCGGCAACACGATGGCGCAGGCGGTGCGCGAACGCACCACGGAGCTGGGGGTGCTGAAGACCATCGGCTTTTCCAGCGCCAGCGTGCTGGCGATCGTGCTGGCGGAATCGGTGTTGCTGGTGCTGATCGGCGGCGTGCTGGGCCTGGGGCTGGCGGCTGTGCTGGGACCGATCGTCAGCGCCGGCAGTGGCGGCGTCATCAACATGCCGCCGGTGGGCGCGGGCAGCTGGTCGTTTGGCGTGGGCCTGATGATCGCCATCGGCCTGCTGGTGGGAGCGCTGCCCGCGTTGCGGGCGATGCGCCTGAACATCGTCGACGCGCTGGCCGGCCGCTGAGGAGCATCCGCCATGAACAAGTTGAAATCCTTCCTGCGTGGCCTCGGCTTGTGCCTGATCGTCGCCTTCGGGGTCGCCGCCTGGACCGTCCTGCCATGGCCAGTGCTGCTGCTGGTCGCGGTGCTGTTCGCGCTCTGGATGGCGCTGCTGCGCACCGGCCGGCAGGCGAGCTCGGTCACCGGTGTCGGCATCAGCACGTTGCCACGGCGCCTCGGTGCCTCGTCCGTGGTGGTCATCGGCATTGCCGGCGTGGTCGCGGTGCTGGTGTCGCTGCTGGCGATGGGAGTCGGCTACCAGCGGACGCTGAGCATGAGCGGCAGCGCCGACACCGCAGTCGTGCTGCGTGGCGGTTCGGACTCCGAAGTGTCCTCCGTGCTCGACAATGCGAGCACCACGGTGATCGCGCAGGCGCCGGGCATCGCCCGCGATGCCAGCGGCAAGCCGATCGCCTCGCCCGAGCTGGTGGTGGCGGCGAACCTGCCGCTCAACGACGGCAGCGGCGACGAGGGAAGCGTGCAGGTGCGTGGCGTCGGCGACGAGGCCTGGGCGGTGCGTCCGGACGTGAAGATCATCGCCGGGCGCAAGTTCAAGCCAGGGTTGCGCGAACTGGTGGTAGGCAAGGGTGCGCAGCATGAGTTCGCCGGGCTGACGCCGGGCCATGAGATCAAGCTGGGCAGCCAGACCTGGACCGTTGTAGGCGTGTTCGAGTCGAACGGTGCGATGGACTCGGAACTCTGGGGCGACGCGAATGTGGTCGCCGACACCTACCGCCGCGGCAGCAGCCGCACCTCGGTGTTCGTGCGCCTGACCGATGCCGCCGCCTTCGGCACGTTCAAGGCGGCCCTCGCCAGCGACCCGCGCCTGCAGGTGGATGCCACCACGACGCTGGACTACTTTCGCAAGCAGTCCGAGGGAGTCACCAAGGCGATCACCATCATCGGCATCGTGGTCGGCGTGATCATGGCCATAGGCGCGGTATTCGGCGCACTCAACACCATGTTCGCCACTGTCGCGACGCGGGCACGGGAGATCGCCACACTGCGCGCCATCGGCTTCCGAGGCCTGCCGGTGGTGGTGGCGGTGATGCTGGAGACGATGTTGCTGGCGCTGCTCGGTGGCATCATCGGCGGCTTGCTGGCGTGGCTGGTCTTCAACGGCTACAGCGCATCGACCCTGGCCCAGGGAACGGTGGGTACGCTCAGCTTCAAGCTGGCCGTCACGCCAGCGCTGCTGTGGACTGGCCTGAAGTGGGCGCTTGCCATCGGCTTCGTCGGCGGCCTGTTCCCCGCCGTGCGCGCGGCACGGCTGCCGGTGACCACGGCGTTGCGCGAACTGTGAACCCGCCTGGCCTGTAGGAGCGCACCCTGTGCGCGATGGCTCTGGTGCTTGATCGAAGCCAGAAACCATCGCGCGAGGGCGCGCGCTCCTACGGCATCACCGGCGGCACGTAAGTCAGCGTTAGCCCCAGCAGCCACAGCAGGCCCAGCACCAGCGGCACGTGCACCAGCAGCTGCATGAAGGTGTAGCCCACCACGTCGCGCGCCTTGAGGCCCAACACGCCGAGCAGGGGCAGCATCCAGAACGGGTTGACCAGGTTCGGCAGCGCCTCGGCGGCGTTGTACACCTGCACCGCCCAGCCGAGATGCACGTGCAGGTCGTTCGCCGCCTGCATCACGTAGGGCGCCTCCACCAGCCACTTGCCGCCGCCGGACGGCACGAAGAAACCGAGGATGGCGGAGTACGCGCCCATCACCGCGGGGAAGCTGTCGGTGCTCGCCACGTGCACGAACAGCTGCGACAGCCGGTGCGCCAGCGTCACGCCGCCCGCGCCCTGCGCGTGGGTGAGCAGGGCGGCGATGCCGCCGTACAGCGGGAACTGGATCAGCACGCCGGCGGTGCTCGGCACCGAGCGCGCCACCGCGTCGAGGAAGCTGCGCGGACGCCAGTGCAGCAGGAGGCCCACGGTGAGGAACAGGAAATTGTAGGTATTGAGGTTGGCGATCGCGGTCACCGCATTCTTGGTGGCGAACTCGTGGCCCAGCCAACCCAGCCCGAGCAGGCCGATCAGGACCGCCAGCAGCGGGCTGTATTCCAGCCATTCGCCCGGGCGGGTGCGCGGCGGCAGCTCCGGTACGGCAGCGGCTTCGGTGATGCCGAAATCGCGCGCAGTGCGCGCATGTCGCTCCGACGGCGCGGTGAGCCAGCACACCAGCAGCGAGGTAGCGATCAGGCAGGCGGTGAGCGCGAAGGACTGCCACAGGAAGATCGTGCTGGTGAACGGCAGCACGCCGGTGATCGCGAGCAGGCCGGGCGGCATGCTGGCCGGGTTCGCCTGCAGCTGCGCCGCCGACGAGGACAGGCCCATCGCCCACACTGCGCCGAGGCCCAGATAGGCCGCCGCGCCGGCCGCGCGGTAGTCCATGCGCAGCTCCTCGCGCCGCGCCAGTGCGCGCACCAGCAGGCCGCCGAACACCAGCGAGAAGCCCCACGACAGCAGGGAGGCCAGCATGCTCACCAGCGCCACGTAGCAGATCGCGCCGCGCCCGCTCTTCGGCACCCACGCCAGCAGGTCGATGAAGCGTGCCACCACCGGCGCGGTGGCCACCACGTAGCCGCCGATCACCACGAAGGCCATCTGCATGGTGAACGGGATCAGGCTCCAGAAACCGTCGCCGAAGGCATTGACCGTGGCCACGGGTGTGGCGCCGAAGGCCAGCACGGCAATCGCCACGATCACCACCCCCAGCGCCGCGAACACCCAGGCGTCGGGGAACCAGCGCTCCGACCATGCCGCGCTGCGCAACGCCAGGCGCGCCATCAAGCCCTCGTTCGTCGTGTTCATGCCGCGGGGCTCCTCCCATGCGATGCCGCGGGCATGGTGGCGCCCGGCCGCCGCGCAGGGCAAGCCGACCAAGGTCGAGGCGTTGCCCTATATGCGCTTCTGCCGCGCCAGCGTGATCGCTGCCACGCCGAGCAGGATCACCGCCATCCCGGACAATTCCAGCGGTCCGATATGTTCGTCCGCCAGCAGCATGCCGAACAGCACCGCCACCGGCGGGTTCACGTAGGCATAACTGGTGGCAAGCACCGGCCGCGCATGCTTGAGCACGTAGAGATAGGCGCTGAATCCGATCAGCGAGCCGAACACCACCAGGTAGGCCAGCGCGAGGTTGGCATGCAGCGCGGGGTGCGCGGGCAGCCGTTCGCCGCCGCCAAAGCCCATCAGCAGCAGCGCCGCGCCGCCGCACAGCATCTGTGCGGCGGTGTTCATCGGCCCGGCCGGCATGTCCTGCTGCTTGCTCCACACCGAACCGAACGCCCAGGCGGCGGCGGCCAGCAACAGCGCCAGCGCCGCGATGCGCGAGCCGGACAGATCACCGCCGAGATTGAGCACGATCACGCCCGCGAAGCCGATCAGCAGGCCCAGTGTCTCCCGCCGGTTCGTCTGGTGCCCGTACCAGCGGCCGAACAGCGCGGCGAACAGCGGCATGCTGGCCACCGCCACCGCGGCGATGCCCGAGCTCACGCGTTCCTCGGCAAAGCACACCAGGCCGTTGCCGAGGCCCAGCAGCAAGGTGCCGACGAAGGCTGCGTTGCGCCACTGCCGCCCGGTGGGCGCGGCCACGCCGCGCAGGCGCAGGAAACCGAACAGCAGGGTGCCGGCGATCAGGAAGCGCACGCCGGCGAGCAGGAACGGCGGCCAACTCTCCAGCGCGAAGCGGATCCCCAGGTAAGTCGAGCCCCAGATCACGTACAGCGACATCAGACCCAGCGGCACCAGCAGGCGGGAACGATCGACAGCGGCGTTCGCCGCGTCGTTGGCGGTGAGGGCGGTGGCATCGTTCATGGCGGGGACTCGGCAGAAGGGTGTTGCGCGCGGCGCAGTCTACAGGCAACGGAGGAGCCGCCCGGGACTTCGACCAACGCCGTGCATCGCCGTGGAGGAACGGCGACAGCATCCATGATGAAGAAGGCGCCGGACCAGTGGTAGCGAGTCTTCCGCAAGGCAGGCTTGAGGCGGCGTCAAGGCAGTGGCCCGCAGGAGCGCCCCCTGTGCGCGACAGCTCTTCGTCGGCTAACGGAAATGCATTGCGCACACGCTCCCTGGGAGCGACTGCTAGCGTTCCGCGTGGTGCCGCTCCCGCGCCAGTAACTCGCGTTTACGCTGCACCCCCCAACGCCAGCCCCCGGGCGTGCCGTCCTCGCGCACCACGCGGTGGCAGGGCACGATCAGGGCGAGGCGGTTGTTGCCGCAGGCGTTGCCTACGGCACGCGCGGCCCCCGGCGCACCGATCGCGGCGGCCAGCTCGCCGTAGCTGCGCGTCTCCCCGGCGGGGATGCGAGTGAGCGCGTCCCACACCCGCCACTGGAACGCGGTGGCGGCCACGTCCAGCGGCGGCAACGCGGGCGCGCCGGCCTCGCTCCAGCCCAGCTCGCTGGCGATGCGGGCGATCACCGCGTCCAGCCATTCCTCGCGGCCCGCCTCTACCCGTTCGCGCGTGGCCTGCGGGAATTCGGCGACCAGGCGGGCCTCGAGCTCGTCGTCGTCCGCGCCCAGGGTCACCGCACAGATGCCGCGCACGGTGGCTGCCACCAGCAACCGGCCCAGCGGCGTGGCGGTGGTGGTGTAGCGGATGCTGGCGCCGGCGCCGCCAGCGCGGTAGCTGGCGGGAGTCATGCCGAGCAGGCGGTCGCTGTGCTCGTAGACGCGGCTGCCGGAGCCGAAGCCGGCCTCGTAAACCGCATCGGTGACCGCCGCACCGTCGCGCAGCGCCGCCTTGAGCTGGCCGAAGCGGCGCGCGCGGTGGTATTCGGCGGGGCTCATGCCGTAGCGGCGGCGAAACGCGCGCTGCAGGTGGCTGGGGCTCAATTGCGCGAACTGCGCCAGCGCGTCGAGCGTGGGTGCCTGGTCGGCACGCTCGATGCGGGCACGCACGCGTTCAAGGGAATCGGCGATCGGAGCGAGGCGAGTATTCATGGCGTCATCCGGCAGTGCTCGGCGCCATGGTGTGACGGGGCGGCGGCGTACGCCATCCGGATCTTGCGTCAGTGTGCGACCGGCCCCTGGCGGATCACCACGAACTCGCCCTCCAGCACGTCCGCAGCCGGCTTGTTCGGCTTTGCGGTGCGGCTCAGCGGGGCACGTACCTGCTTCCACTGCCGCCATGCCAGCAGGATGGCGCCACCGATCAGCAGCACGCCGGCCACGGCCAGGCCGAACACCAGCAGTACGCCCAGCACGGCGATGCCGAGCAGCAGCGACAGGGCGCGCACCAGCGGGTGGCGGGAACGGCGGGGCGGGGGCAGATGGAAGCGCATGTGTTAAAAATCCGTGTGCTAAAATCAAGGACTTACGCGTGCAACGATGAGGCCATCCGGCCCGCAGGACAAGTGCCGATGGACACCGTTTCCCCTACTTCCCCGTTGTGCCGCCTGGACGCGATTCCCGACGGCGGCGCCACCGCGATCGAGGACGTGGCGGCGGTCGACGGCGAGAGTGTGATCGTCATGCGTCGCGGCGAGGAGGTGCGGGCCTGGCTCAACGTCTGCCCGCACGCCGGCCGACGGCTGGACTACGCGCCGGGCCAGTTCCTGCTCAAGGACGAACTGCTGATCTGCGCCGTGCATGGTGCCAGCTTCGACCGCCACCGCGGCATCTGCGTGGCCGGACCCTGCCGCGGCGAACACCTGCGCGCGCTGGCGGTGGAATTGCGTGGCGACGAAGTCTGGCTTGTTCTTTAGCGATCGCCCTTGATCGCAGAATCAGACGGGCGGCCATCCCTGGCCGCACGCTTCAATTCAGCGGAACAGCAGGTTGATCGACACCAGGGTCACGATCAGCATCGCCAGCGTCAACGGCGCGCCCACGCGCAGGAAATCCTTGCCCTTGTAGCCACCGGGGCCGGTGACCATCATCAGCGCGGGGTGGCCCGAGCTGAGCAGGAAGGTGTTGGACGAGGACACCGCCACGATCAGCGCGTAGGCGGACGGGTTGCCGCCGGTGGCCACCGCCACCGAGATCGCGATCGGCACCATCATCACCGTGGCGCCCACGTTGGACATTACCTGCGAGAACAGCAGGGTGAGCACGGCAAGCGTGGCCTGCAGCACCCACGGCGAGGCGTGGCCCAGATAGTGCAGCACGTACTGCGCGAGCCAAGCGGCGGTGCCGGTGGCGTCCATCGACCAGCCCAGCGGGATGAGGCACGCGGTGACGAAAATCGTCTTCCAGTTGACCGCCTTGTAGGCCTCGTCCATGTTCAGCACGCCCGAGAGCAGCATGCCGATCGCGCCGCACATCATCGCCACGGAAAGGTCGAGGTTGGTGAACAGCGCCAGGCACTTGGCCAGCACGAAAAAGCCCACCGCCTGCCAGATCTTGCCGGGGCGCTGTTCCTCCTTCGGGATGTCGGTGACCACCACCAGGTCGCGATCCTCCGAGGCCAGCGCCAGGTCGCGCCAGTTGCTGTGCACCACCACGGTGTCGCCGGCGCGCAGCTCGACCTGGCGCACGTCGTCGCGCAGCACCTGCTCGCCGCGGTTCACCGCCAGCACCGAGATGCCGAAACGCTTGCGCAGGCGCAGCGAGGCGATGGTGTGCTTCACGAAGCGCGATACCGGCGGAATCACCACTTCGGAAATGCCTGCACGGGTGGGATTGAACAGCTCGCCCAGCTGGCGCATGCGGGTGGACAGCTTGCACAGCTGGTTGTTGGCGAACTGGGCCAACTGCTCGCGCGGGCCCAGCACGCCAAGCACCGAGCCCACCCAGATCACGTGGTCGGCCGGCGGCGCCATGCGCGCCTCGTTGCCGCTCTTGATCGCCAGGATCAGCGGTGCGCCATGCAACTGCTCGGCTTCGCCAATGCTCATGCCCACCAGCGGGCTTTCGGCGGTGACCGCGAGTTCGGCGGTCTCGCCCACGATGCCGTAGGTGTCGGCGAAGTAGCTCTCGGTGCGCCCGGGCGTCACCTTCAGGCGCTCGTCCTCGTGGCCCGGCAGCAGCTTGCGTCCGAAGAAGTAGAAGTAGCCGATGCCCACCGCGGCCAGCGCGAGGCCGGCCGGGGTGACGCTGAACAGGCCGAACTTCGGGATGGTGTGCGCGCCAGGCAGGAGGTTCGCGTTCGCGCTGGCGATCAGGTCGTTCAGCACGATCAGCGGCGAGTTCGCGATCAGCGTGGTGTTGGTGGCGGTGAGGATGCAGAACGACATCGGAAGCAGCAGCCGCGAGATCGGCACGCCGGTGCGCGCGGACAGGCGGCTGGACACCGGGATCATCAGCGCGGCCAGCGCCTGGCTTGGGATCACCGCGGAAAACAGGCTGGCCATGATGTTGATGACCAGGCCCAGGCGCGATTCCATGCCCTTGGCCAGGCGCATCACCATATGCGCAGTGAGGTTGAGCACGCCGGCGCGGTCCAGGCCCTCGCCCATGATCATGATCGCGATGATCGCGATGACCGCGTTGCCGGCGAAGCCGTTGAACACGCGGTCGGACGGGATCAGCCCGGTGAGGCCGATCACCACCACCACCAGCAGAGCCACCATGTCGGCGCGGATCCACTCCAGCACCAGCATCAGCATGGTGAAGCCCACCAGCCCGAGCACCAGGATCATTTCGGGGGTGAGCGTGAGCGGCACTAGCGCGTTTCCCGGAAGGGCGTCGGACGTGGGTGGATGCGGAGTGGCAGTGGCGAATTCACGCTGCGGCGCTCGTCCCTGGCAGATTCGCACAAGTATAAGCGGCGCAATGCAAGGGCTGGTGAACCAAGAACCATGATGCGTGGGATTTTTCCCTTTTGCTGGACCTCCCGGAGCGGCGGCCGGCGCTCTCCCCAACCCTCTCCTCGTTCCTCAAAGCCGGTGCCATCCCTGGTCCCTCCACGCGTGCCCGCGAGCGGAGAGGGCGAACGAAACGCCGCCCCGGGGGCGGCGTGGCTTTCATTTCATCGAGGCGCGGTAGAGCAGGTCCCACACGCCATGTCCCAGCTTCAGCCCGCGACGCTCGAAGTGGGTCTCGATGCGCCATGCCGGCTTCTCGGCGTACTGGCCGGGAGCGATGGCATTGCGCCAGTCCGGCGCCGCTTCCATCGTTTCCAGCATGTGCTCGGCATAGGGCTGCCAGTCGGTAGCCAGGTGCAGCAGCCCGTCGCGGGCCATGCGCGAGGCGAGCAGGGCGACGAAGCCAGGCTGGATGATGCGGCGCTTGTTATGGCGTTTCTTGTGCCAGGGGTCGGGGAACCAGATGCGCGCCTCGGCCAGCGTGCCCGGCGGGATCTCGCGCTCCAGCACCTCCACCGCATCGTGCCTGTACAAGCGCACGTTGCCTGCGTCGCGCGCGGCCAGCGCATTCATCAGCCGGCCTACGCCGGGGCCGTGCACCTCCACGCCGAGGTAGTCGCGCCCAGGGTCGTGCTCGCTGGCCCAGGCCAGCGCTTCGCCGTTGCCGAAGCCGATCTCCAGCACCAGCGGCGCCGTGCGGCCGAAGCGGGCGGCGTAGTCCTGCGGGGTGCCGGTGTAGTCGATGCCGAAGCGCGCCCAGTGCTCGTCGAAGGCCCGCTGCTGCGCCGGGGTCATGCGGCCCTCGCGCAGCACGAAGCTGCGGATGCGGCGGAGGTGTTCGGCAGGGGTGTCGTCGGTCATGGCAGGCGCAACGTGTCTGGTGATCTCCTCTCCTCCGGGAGAGGGTGCCGGGCCGCAGGTGCCGGAGCGCCTGCGGAACAACGGAGCTGGCCCCGAAGGGAAGGACGCCGGGGATGGCGCGAATCCATGCAGGGAGAGGGCGCGGGCGGAACGAGCGGGAGCGGGTCAGCGGCAGACATCCATGCCGCGCCCCGACCGAACCCCGCCCCCAGCCCATGTCCCGAGAGGGCAGGAAGTTGCGTCAGGCTAGGGTGCCGTCGATGGGACTGGAGGCGGAAGCGTAGCGCCGGCGCGGGATGCGGCCGGCCTTGAACGCGGCGCGGCCGGCCTGGATCGCCAGCTTCATCGCGTGCGCCATCAGCACCGGGTCGCTGGCGCCGGCAATCGCGGTGTTCATCAGCACGCCGTCACAGCCCAGCTCCATCGCCACGGCGGCATCGGAGGCGGTACCCACGCCGGCATCGACGATGATCGGCACCTTCGCGTTCTCCACGATCTCCAGCAGGTTGTAGCGGTTCTGGATCCCCAGGCCCGAGCCGATCGGCGCGGCCAGCGGCATCACCGCCACGCAGCCGATCTCTTCCAGGCGCTTGGCCAGGATCGGATCGTCCGAGGTGTAGACCATCACGTCGAAGCCGCCGGCGACCAACTGCTCGGCGGCCTTCAGCGTTTCCACCACGTCGGGGAACAAGGTCTTCTGGTCGCCCAGTACCTCCAGTTTCACCAGCTTATGGCCGTCCAGCAGCTCGCGCGCCAGCTTGCAGGTGCGCACCGCGTCGACGGCGTTGTAGCAGCCGGCGGTGTTCGGCAGCAGGGTGAACTCGTTCGGCGGCAGCACGTCGAGCAGGCTGGGCGTGTTCGCGTCCTGGCCGATGTTCACGCGGCGGATCGCCACCGTGACGATCTCTGCCCCTGCCGCCTGCGAGGCGGCGCGCGTCTCGTCGAAGTCCTTGTACTTGCCGGTGCCGGTAAGCAGGCGCGAGGCATAGCTGGTGCCGGCAATGACCAGCGGATCGGTGACGTCGAGGGTCTTGAGGTTCATGGAGTGGCCTTGCGAGGGCGGCGTCCGGCGGGGCGTCGCGGAGAAGCGGTGAACGTTTCTTGCGCGGATCACCCGCCGCCGATGGCGTGGACGATCTCGACCCGGTCGCCGTCGGCGAGCGCGCGGCTGCCGTGCTGGCTGCGCGGCACGATCTCGTGGTTCAACTCCACCGCCACGCGCCGGCCACCGTAACCGGCCGATTCGAGCAGCTGGGCGACGGTGGTGGCGGGGGCGCAAGCGCGCGGCTGGCCGTTGAGCGTGATCTGCATGCAGCCATTGTAGCCGCTGGCGCCGTCGACGCCGAATCGGGGCGCCGGCGCCCCGTCGCGCGTGGCGGGCGACGGGGCACGGGTGCCGGACTCAGTGTTGCTGGTCGTCCTTGCGCAGCGGTGGCGCCTTGCGTGCCGGCTCGGCCTGCTGCCTCTGCTGTGGCTGCGGGGCCGGGCGCGGAGTCTCGTAGCGTGGCCGCTGCTGTTCGTAGCGAGGCTGTGGTTGCTCGTAACGCGGCTGCGCTTCCTGGTAGGTCGGCCGGGCGTATTCGCGCGGCGGTGGATTGTACGTCGGGCGCGGCGGTGCAAGCTCGCGCGGTGGCGGTTGGCGTGGCTGCACGTATTGTGGCTGCGCAGGGGCGCGTTCCACCGGCGTGGGCTGGGTGGGTGCACGCTCGAAGCGTGGCGGTTGCGGCAGCGTGCGGGCTGGGCGCTCGCCGGGTTGCGGGCGCGATGCCGGCGGCTCGACTGTCTGCGCGCGGCGGACCGGCTCGGCCGCGGGCAGGGTGCGCCTTTCCGCTTGCGGATGGGCGAAGCGGGCCGAGGGGAGTGCGCCGGCCTGCGCCGGCTCCGCCTGGCGCAGGCCGGCCTGGCCGGCGGGGACGGCATTCGGGGCGCGCATCGTGCGCGGTTGCGTCGGGGCGGCGCGAACCGCCTCGGCCTGTGCCGCGGCGGTCGGGCGCGGCGCGCCACGGCCGTTCAGCACGCGCACGTTGGCGAACGGCGCGGCTGCGCGTAGCGGCGTGCGCGCGTTCGCCGGTGCGAAACTCGGGTGTACCGCAGGCAGCGAGGCCGGTGGCGGCGTGCGTGCCACCACGTTGCGGCGGAAGTCGGCGGTGGGCAACGGCCGCGCCTGCGGCCCGCGAGGCGGGGCCACGCTGCGCGGGGCGGGACGCAGCGTGGTCACGCCGCGGGCCAGCACCGGCGCGGCGGCGACCTGGCGCGGGTCGACGTGCAGCAGGCCGCGCTGCACGCGCTGGCCGTCGGCGAAGGCCGCGCCGGGCATCGCGGTGAAGCCGCGCGGCGCGGCGCGGTTCGCGTAGCGCAGGTTGCGCGGCGCGCGTCCCTGGCGGTAGTCGTTGTACTGGTTGTTGATGTTGTTGATGACCGTGGTGCGGTAGACGGTGTTGTGCACGTAGATGTTGGTGACGTTGACGCGGCGGTAGTAGTCGCGGTCGCAGTGGTACCACGGGTTGTAGACCTCGCCCGGGCCGAGCGGGAACCAGCCCACCGGGCCGCCGCCGATGCCGACCGATACGCTCCAGCCGCCACCGCCCACGAAGGCCACCAGCGCCGGCGCATACACCGGGCGTGCCACGATCGGTCCAGGGATCCAGCCCCAGGCGCCGCGGATGTAGGCCCAGCGTCCGTAGTGGTAGGGCGCGAAGCCCCAGGGCGCATCGTCGACCCAGGTCCAGCCCCACGGCGCGACGTACGCCCAGTGGCCGTCGCGGTACGGCGCCCAGTCCACCGGCACCTGGCTGGGATACCAGACCGCGCCGTAGTCGGGGCTGCTCTGCCAGCTGCCGTACTGGTCGAGGTCCTGGTAGCCGACCACGTCGTCGGACACGTAGCGGCGCGTCTGCGATTGCGCGTAGCGCCGGTCGCGCTCGCTGGTCCACGCGTCGAAAGCGTCGCCGCCTTCGATGTCGCTGACCGTCAGCGCCGCCAGCGAGGCGTCGTCGAATTGGTAGCTGCGGCCCTGGAACACGTCGTGTTGCGCGTTGTTCTCGCCGTAGACCGTGGCCTGGCCGCCGAACACGGTGACGCGGCTGCCGTTGCCGCCGTTGTCCACGTCCACGCGGAAGGTGCCGGGGCTGGTGACCACCAGCGCCAGCGTGGGCGTGTCGATCTCGTAGCTCTGGCCCTGGTCGAGGTGGCGCACGCTGAGGTTCAGCGTGCCCTGGGTCAGCTCCACCTGAGCAAGATTGTCGTTGAGGTTGAGCAGGCCGAAGTCTGTGCCGCCGGCCATGCGCAGCACCCCGCCGCCCAGCTCCAGTTCGGCACGCGAACCGTCGGCGGTGGAGAGGCGGTCGCCGGTGGTCAGCGGCCGGTTGAGGTCGGCGCTGGCCCAGTCCTGGCTGCCGGCGGGCAGGAAACCGAGGTCGCCGGCGATGTAGGACAGCCGCGCCACGCGATCCGGCGGCGCGGCGTCGCTGTCGTCGGCGGATTGCGCCTGGGCCAGTGCGGCCGCGGCGCACAGCAGCAGCACGGCCAGCGGACGGCCGCCGCGGCGCCATGAGGCAAGCAGGGAAGCAAGCACACGCATCGGAGTCTCCCGGTTCCAGGCGCAACGCGAGCGGCGGCGATCGCCGCCTCAAGGCACGCTGCGCGACGTGCATTGACGGCCCGATTATGCCTACGGCAGGGATTAGGCCCGGCTTAGTTTTCGCGGCAGCCGAGATCACGGTTCAGCGGGCGGATATCCAGCGGCCGACGACGGTTCATGCCGGCCTGCACGGGCGGCGATTCCCACCGCGGCGTGTCCCGGGTTACCATCCGCCGGCCGACGCGGGTGTAGCTCAATGGTAGAGCTGTAGCTTCCCAAGCGTGCGACACGAGCCGCGTGTCACACGTCGTTCCACCAAGCGGCCGACTCCCTGTCGTATAACTGGGCGGTCCCCCTCCTCGATGTGAGGGTCTGTCGGAGGTATACCTACGCTCCGATGGCCACGAAGGTGCAATGCCTCGTGGTTCAGTGGGATAGACGGTTGTATCCAGCAATTGGATGCGACGTCACGCGGCGAAGGCCGTGCAAGTAATTGTCGGATGAAGTGCATGCGCTTCACTCCGACCTGATGTTCAGCCATCAGTAGCCTAGGATCAGTGCGGGGCGGGTAACTGCCCGGTGCCGAGCGATCTGACAATGTAGCCACCCTCACGGGTACGTCAGCCCCGTGAGGGGCGGGCGTGACCTCGGAAGATGTATCCGAGTAGGCGCTAGGCTGTGCAACAGGGTTAGCGCAAGCGAACCATCATCTAAACGTCGTCAAGCTAGCTGGGCCAAAGACATCTGACAGGCCCTACCCAAAACGGGACGAGGTCGGACACTTCCCTGCTTGGTGGAAGTGCGCTGATACCAGAACCTCCGGCGAAAAGATGGAACCCTCGTTGTACTGTTGCTTGTACGGAACGTGGCAATCCCGTTAGGCTGTCGGCGCTTCTTGGCCGACTAGGCGTTCCGTGAGGAACGTTGAACGCGTAGCGGGCTTAGGATCGCGGAAAAAGCGAAGGCCCGGCTGTAATGGCCGGGATAAGGGATGAAACGATCGCCCCGACCCGAAAGGGTGCAGACTTCCGCGTGGTGGCCTGTCGCTAGACAGGTCTGACAACCGACTCCCGATGGGGTGACGATCCCCATCAGGGGGCGTCCATCCCCAAAGGGTCATGGGCGGGTGTAGCTCAATGGTAGAGCTGTTGCTTCCCAAGCAACTGACGAGGGTTCGATTCCCTTCACCCGCTCCAACTTTGGAGGACTGATATGGACGCCAATATTCTTGGCGATGTCGCCTCCGCGCGCTGGAACCAGTGGCACACGATTCCGTGGGCCGAAGCGTTCCAACACGTCAGGAGGTTGCAGGCACGCATAGCGAAGGCAGCAAAGGACGAAAACTGGCGCACCGTGAAACGGCTGCAAAAGTTGCTAGTCCGCTCGACCACCGCACGAGTAGTCGCGGTGCGTCGAGTCACGGAGAACCAAGGCCGGAAGACCCCCGGTGTGGACGGCCTCACTTGGTCCACACCCAAGGAGAAGTGGAAGGCGATATCAGCGCTGGATTCGCGCGGATACCGTCCCAAGCCGCTTCGCAGGATCCACATCCCGAAGGCCAATGGCGGGAAGAGGCCCTTAGGCATACCCACGATGAAGGACCGAGCCATGCAGGCGCTGTACTGGCTTGCACTCGATCCTGTCGCGGAAACCCGAGGTGATCTCAACTCGTACGGCTTTCGCTCCGGACGTTCGACGGCAGATGCCATCGCCCAGTGCCATAACGCACTGAGCCGAGAACATTCACCGCAATGGGTACTGGAGGGCGATATCAAAGCCTGCTTCGACAACATCAGCCACGACTGGCTGGTGCGCAACGTGCCGATGGATCGGCGCTTGCTGGAGAAGTGGCTCAAAGCCGGGTTTGTGGAGGGTCGGAAACTGTTCCCGACGGATGCAGGTACGCCACAAGGCGGGATCATCTCCCCGTGTCTGGCGAACCTGGCGTTGGACGGCATGGAGCGGTTGTTGAAAGACAGCCTCCCACGCCGAGACAAGGTGAACTTCATCCGGTACGCGGACGACTTTGTGGTAACTGGGGTCTCGAAAGAGGTCCTGGAAGCCAAGGTCAAGCCGCTGATCGTGGGCTTCCTATCCGAGCGCGGTCTCATGATCTCGGAGAAAAAGACGAAAATCACCCACGTGACGGAAGGGTTCGACTTCCTTGGCTGGCATGTTCAGAAGCACAAGCAATTCCTGAACATCGTCCCGTCGAAACGAAACGCCACGGCGTTCTACGCGAAAGTCAGGGACCGGCTGCGAGAGCTACGAGGCGCAAGGCAGGATGACGTGGTGTTCGCCCTCAACCCGATTCTTCGGGGCTGGGCCAACTATCACCAAATCGTGCACGCGTCACGTACGTTCGCGAAGCTGGATCACCAGATCACGCGCGCGCTATGGCGATGGGCAACGCGTCGGCATCCCATGAAGGGCAAGCGCTGGATCAAATGGCGGTACTTCCGCCGGGACGATTCCCGCGACTGGCTCTTTCGGACGGATGTGTCCAGCCTGATGCACCTGGCCAGGGTTCCTCTGGTCAGGCACGTAAAGGTTAGGTCCGATACCAACCCATACGACCCAAAGGACGAGGCCTACTTCGACGAGCGACTGACTCGGCGGATGCGGTCCACTCTGCAAGGACGCAGGAGGTTGTACTGGCTGTGGAACAGACAGGAGGGCGTCTGCCCAATCTGCTCCGCCAAGATCACCAAGGCCACGGGATGGAACGTTCATCACGTGGTGTGGAGGGTCTACGGTGGTTCGGACAAACTGTCCAACCTGCAGTTGCTCCACCCGACATGTCACGCGCAGTTGCACGCGCGCGCCACGAAGGGATAGGCTGCCGCTCTGCCGACGCGGGTGTCGGTCGAGTTCTCGGCTGCTTGAGCCGTATGAGGCGAAAGTCTCACGTACGGTTCTTAGGGGGGAGGGTGGCCGCGAGGCCACCTTCCCACCCGACTACTGACGAGGGTTCGATTCCCTTCACCCGCTCCATTGCTTCCCCTGCAATGGCCAGCCGTCCCATATCGCCACCCCAGCGAGCCCGCCGACACCGATGACGGATCCGACCACTCCGAGTCCGCTCGCGCCGGGGCCGACCGTGCTGGGCTGGCGCGAACGGCTGGCGCTGCCGCAGCTGGGCATCGCCCAGCTCAAGGCCAAGCTCGATACCGGCGCGCGCAGCAGTGCGCTGCACGTGGAAACGCTGGACAGTTTCCTGCGCGACGGCGCGGTGTGGTTGCGTTTCACCGTGCGCGCCGGGCGGCATCCGTCGGACGCGATGCACTGCGAGGCGCCGGCGCTGGACCGGCGCGTGGTCACCGATACCGGCGGCCACCGCACCGAGCGCTGGTTCATCCGCAGCGAGGTCCTGCTGGCCGGGAGGCGCTTCGAGACGGACATCAACCTGACCGACCGGCGGCACATGCTGTTTCCCATGCTGCTCGGTCGCAGCGCCCTGCACGGGCGCTTCATGGTCGATCCGGCGCGCGCCTACACCCAGCCCCGGCTGCCGCCAGCGGCCATGGACCGTCCATGAAGATCGCCATCCTTTCGCGCAACGCGCGGTTGTACTCGACCCAACGGCTGGTGGACGCCGCACGCGCACGCGGCCACGTGGTGCGCGTGCTCGATCCGCTGCGCTGCTACGTGCGCATCGCGCCAGGCAGCGTCGCGATGCGCTACAAGGGCAAGCCGGTACGAGACCTCGACGCGGCGATTCCGCGCATCGGCACCCAAAGCACGTTCTATGGCACTGCGGTACTGCGCCAGCTGGAAATGATGGGCGTGTACACGCCCAACTCCTCCGATGCGGTGCTGCGCGCACGCGACAAGCTGCGCAGCCTGCAGATCCTCGCCGCGCAGGGCATCGCGATGCCGGTCACCGTTTTCGGCGACAACCCCGACGACACCGAGGACCTGCTGGCGATGCTGGGCGAGCCGCCGCACGTGATCAAGCTCAACGAGGGCAGCCAGGGCAACGGCGTGGTGCTGGCGGAGAAGCGCAGCGCGTCGCAGAGCGTGATCGAGGCTTTCCGCGGGCTTTACGCGAACTTCCTAGTACAGGAGTTCATCGCCGAGGCGAAGGGCTGCGACCTGCGCTGCTTCGTGGTCGGTGGCAAGGTGGTGGCGGCGATGCAGCGCGAAGCCAGCGCAGGCGACTTCCGCGCCAACCTGCATCGCGGCGGCAGCGCGGTGGCGGTGAAGTTGAGCGCCGCGGAAAAGCGCATCGCCGTGCACGCCGCCGAGGCGCTGGGCCTGGGCGTGGCCGGCGTCGACCTGCTGCGCTCCGATCGCGGTCCGCTTGTGCTGGAGGTGAACGCCTCGCCGGGGTTGGAAGGTATCGAGGCCGCTACAGGCGTGGACGTAGCCGGCGCGATCATCGAACTGCTCGAGGCGCAGATGGGCGGCACGCTCCGTGTCGCGCGACGCGGCAGGACGAACGCGACATGAACGCCGTTCGCGCGATTAACCCGGTCGTAACTCCCTAGCTTCTATAAACGATCCCACTGTCGGTTTGCCGAAGCGGACCAAGAGGTCCGGCAACGGTGGATGGCGGTAACGGGACGAGCCCTGTGCCCGGATGCGACGGCGACCTGCCGGCACATCCGGGTTTTTTCTTGGGCGAGGCCGGCGTGGCGACCGACCGGGGCGTGTTCAGGCCGGAGCCGGTTTGTCGCGAGTTTGGCGAGCCGCAAATGTTAAGCTTGCGGCCGGGGCCGGCCCATGCCGCCGGCGGCATCGCGGAGCGGCGCATGCGCGTACTGGTGATCGAAGACAACAGCGATATCGCGACCAACATCGGCGACTATCTGGAAGATCGTGGCCATGTGGTGGACTTCGCCGGCGACGGCGTCACCGGCCTGCACCTCGCGGTGGTGCACGACTTCGACGTGATCGTGCTTGACCTCACCTTGCCAGGCATGGACGGCCTCGAGGTGGCGAAGAAGCTGCGCCACGAGGCGCACAAGCAGACGCCGATCCTGATGCTCACCGCGCGCGATGCGCTGGAGCAGAAGCTCACCGGCTTCGAGTCCGGCGCCGACGACTACATGACCAAGCCGTTCGCGCTGCAGGAACTTTCTGCACGCCTGGAAGTGCTGGCGCGCCGCGGCAAGGGCCCGCAGAGCCGCGTACTCAAGGTGGCCGACCTCACCTACAACCTCGATACGCTTACCGTGAGCCGCGCAGGCAAGGCGATCCAGCTCAATCCGATCGGCCTCAAGCTGCTGCAGGCGCTGATGGAAGCCAGCCCCTCGGTGGTGACGCGGCAGGACCTGGAGCAGAAGGTGTGGGGCGAGGAACTGCCCGACTCCGATTCGCTGCGGGTACACATCCACGGCTTGCGCGCGGCGATCGACAAGCCGTTCGACAAGCCGCTGATCCACACGCGGCACGGTATCGGCTACAGGATGGTCGAGCCGGATGCAGTCCAGGCGTAAGCTCCGTTTCCGCCTCGTCCTTTCCTTCGCGCTGTTCGGCTTCGGCCTCAGCGCGTTGTTTGCCGTCGCCTCGTTGTACGTGCGCGCAAAGGTGGAAGACCAACTCGTGGTGTCGGCGTTGCAGCACGACGTCGACCAGGCCGTCGACCAGATCATTGCGCATCCCGACCAGCAGTCGCACTCCGAATTGCTGGAGGCCTGGTTCAAGAGCGACCGCACGCTGTACAAGATGCCATTGGCCTGGCAAAACCTCGCCAGCGGCGTGCACAACATCACCGAGACCGATGCGAACGGCGTGGTGCGCCACTACAAGCTGGCGGTGCGGCGCAAGGACGGCATCATCGGCTTCGTGCGCTACGACGTGGGTCGCGAGGAGCTGGGCAAGCGCCAGCTGGTGACCGCGCTGGTCACGGTGGTGCTGCTGTTCAGTCTGCTGTCGCTGGCGATCGGGCTATGGCTGTCACGCAAGGTGCTGAAGCCGGTGACCCTGCTGGCGAACCGCCTGCGCGATTTCCGCAAGGCCGGCAAGGCCGAGCCGCTGGCGCAGCATTTCGCCGACGACGAGGTGGGGGAGCTGGCGCACGCGCTGGACGAATACGCGGCGCGGCTTACCGCGATGGTCGAACGCGACCGCGAGTTCAATTCCGACGTCAGCCACGAACTGCGCACACCGCTGGCGGTGATCGCCAGCACGACCGAGCTGCTGCAGGGTTCGCCCGACCTCACCGACAAGCTGCGCGAGCGCCTGAAGCGCATCGAGCGCGCCTCGCGCCAGGCCACCGAGCTGATCGAGGCGCTGCTGCTGCTGTCGCGCGCCGAGCGGCGCGGCCCCACCCGCGGCGAGACCACCGAAGTGGCCAAGGTCGCCGCCGACGTGATCGAGAGCCAGCGTCCGCAGGTGCGCGGCAAGCCACTGGAGATCGAACTGGCGGCGCACGAAGCGCTGAGCGTCAACGCGCCGGCCTCGGTGCTGTCAGTGGCGCTCACCAACCTGATCGGCAACGCGATCAAATACACGCTGGAAGGTACGGTGCGTGTCGAGGTGGGTGCGGGCCGCATCGAGGTGATCGATACCGGCCCCGGCATCAAGCCGGAGGATGCCGAGCGCCTTTTCCAGCGCGGCGTGCGCGGCGAAGGTGCGGGCGGCAGCGGCGCTGGGCTGGGGCTCGCCATCGTGCGCCGGCTGTGCGAGCTCTACGGCTGGGAGGTGTCGATGCGCCCGCGCACCGACGCGAACGGCGCGATCGCCTGCATCGTGTTCGCTTGACCCTTTTGTAGGAGCGCACCCTGTGCGCTGCTGCACGTTCAACGCAGCTTCAACGCCAGCCAGGACAGCAGCGCCAGCAGGTTGATGCCCAGGTGCGCGGCGGCAGGGCCGCCCGCGGCGAGCACGAAGGCTTGGCTGCCGAAGTGCACGGCCAGCCCCAGGTGCGGCGGCAGATGCAGCGTGGCGAACAGGTTGACGTAGCCACCGCAGTGCAGCGCCCAGCTGAACACCGGCGTGGCGATCAGCGGCAGCTGCAGCAGCTGCGCCCAGCCCGACCAGCGCACGCCGCGCTCGCTGTTCTCCAGCAGCAGCACGCCGGCCACCAGCACGAAGGCGTACAGTGCCAGGCCGATCAGGGCGACCACGCTGTCGTGCGCGTGGAACGGCAGCAGGCGGTACAGCATCTGGATCATGCCGTAGCAGCCGCCGGCGACTTCGAGGATGCCGATCAGGCGGAACAGGAGGGTGCGCACGCGTTGGTCTCGCTGGAAAAAGTGGAAGCTTAGGTTATCGGCGCGAAACGCGTGCTGTCTTTGGCGACGCCGGTCATTCCAGCGCGTCGGCCAGCTCGTGCAGATCGGTGATGTGCTCGTCCCACCAACGCGCCTCGGCCACAAACGGGAACGCGGCGGGGAAGGCGGGGTCGTGCCAGCGCCCGGCGATCCAGCCCGCGTAGTGCAGCTGGCGCATAGCGCGCAGCGCGGGCACCAGCGCGAGTTCCGCATGGTCGAAATCGCGCAGCTGGGTATAGCCGTCAAGCAATGCGCGCATCGCCGCGTCGTCGCTGGCGAGCATCCACAGGTCCTGCACCGCCGGGCCCGTGCGCGCGTCGTCGAGATCGACGAAGTGCGGGCCGGCGTCGGTCCACAGGATGTTGCCGGGGTGGCAGTCGCCGTGCAGGCGCAGGGCGCGCACGGGGCCTACGGCATCCAGGCGCGCGGCCACCGCCGCGTCGAGCCGCTGCGCCGCGCTGCGGTAGGCGGCGTGCAGGTGCGCGGGCAGCAGCGGCGAAGCCAGCACGGCCTGCATTGGCTGCGCGATCATCGTGGCGCGATCGAGCACGCCACGATGCGTGAACGGCTGTCGCGCGCCCACCGCGTGCAGGCGCGCCAGCAGGCGGCCCAGCCATTCCAGTTGCTCGCGCGATTCCAGCGTGGGCGCCCGGCCGCCGTGGCGCGGCGCCAGCGCGTAGCGGAAGCCGCCGTGCCGCAGCAGGCTCCGGCCGTCGAAGACGAGAGGAGCCACCATCGGCACCTCATCTTCGGCCAGCTCCCGCGCGAAAGCGTGTTCTTCTTCGATCGCCGCATCGCTCCAGCGTCCGGGGCGATAGAACTTGGCGATCACCGGAGCGGCATCCTCGATGCCTACCTGCCACACGCGGTTCTCGTAGCTGTTGAGCGCGAGCAGGCGGCCATCCGGCCACAGGCCGCAGGCGCCCACGGCGTCCAGCACCAGATCGGGGGTGAGGCCCGCGTAAGGTGTACCGTTCAACGCGGCGCCACCACCTCGACCGGCACCACCGCCATGGTGATGCGCGACACGCAGACCAGCCGTTGCCCTCCGTCTTCGATGCGGATCTCCCACACCTGGGTGCTGCGGCCCAGGTGCAATGCCCTTGCGGTGCCGGTGACCTCGCCGTCGCGCACGCCGCGCAGGTGGTTCGCGTTGATCTCCAGGCCCACCGCACGGGACTTCGCCGGGTCGAGCGTGAGCATCGCCGCGGTGCTTCCCAGTGTCTCGGCCAGCGCCACCGAGGCGCCACCGTGCAGCAGGCCGTAGGGCTGGTGGGTGCGATGGTCCACCGGCATGCTGCCGCGCAGCCAGTCGTCGCCGATGCCGGTGATGCGGATGCCCAGCACCGCCATCAGCGTGTTCGTGCTCCACGCGTTGATGCGCGCCAGATCGGTGTCCTGCTGCCAGATGCTCATGCCCGGTCCTCGTCAAACAGGCTTCCATTGTCGGCCGACCGCCATCGCGGCGACAATGCACGGGTGTTCACCGTCACCCTGCAAAGCACCGGACGTCGCTTCGACGTGGCCGCGGGCGAAACCGTGCTGGAAGCCGCGCAGCGCGCCGGCATCGCCCTGCCGTACTCCTGCCGGGCCGGCGTCTGCGGCAGTTGCAAGGCCACCCTGCTGGCCGGCCGCTGCGAGTACCCGCGCAACCCGCCGCTGGCGCTGGACGCCGACGAGCAGGCACACCACGCCGTGCTGCTGTGCCAGGCCGTGCCGGCCAGCGACCTGCTGCTGGAGGCGCGCGAGGTGACCTCGGTGGAGGACATCGCGCGTCGCCGCCTCGACGTGCGCGTGGCCGGGAAGCGCCTGCTGGCTCCCGACGTGACCGGCCTGCACCTGTTGCCCGTCGACGGCGAGCAGCGTCTGCGGTGGCTGCCCGGGCAGTACCTCGACGTGCTGCTGGACGAGGGGCGACGCCGGCCGTTCTCGATCGCCAACGGTCCGCAGCCGGACGGCGCGATCGAGCTGCACGTGCGCCATGTCGCCGGGGGAGGTTTCACGACCAGGGTGGCAGGCGGCCTCGCCGTGGGCGACACGCTGCGGATCGAAGGGCCGTTGGGTACCTTCGTGGCGCGCGAGGATTCCGAGCGGCCGATGGTCTTCATGGCCGGCGGCACCGGCATCGCGCCGGTGAAGGCCATCGTCGAGCACTTCCTCGCGCTGGGCACGCGACGCGCGATGGACGTGTACTGGGGCGTGCGCCACGCGGCCGATCTGTACCTGCGGCCGCAGATCGAAGCCTGGCAGCGGCAGGCTCCGCACCTGCGTTTCCACGCCGTGTTGTCCGACGTGGCGCCGGACATCGCCGCGCCGCTGCGCTCGGGGCTGGTGCACGAGGCGGTGCTGGCCGACCACCCAGATCTTTCCGGCCACGACCTCTACATGAGCGGGCCGCCCGCGATGATCGACATCGCGCGCCACCGCTTCGTGGCAGCGGGCCTGCCGGAGGAGCGGCTGTATTACGACTCGTTCGACTATGCGCCGGACGTGTTGGCGCAGATCATCGCCAAGCGCGCGGGATTCCATCTGTAGGGGCGCGCCCGGTGCGCGGATGCCCCGGTGCCCGACCGGCGCAAAAGCCTCCGCGCGCGGGGGCTATTTGTTGCCCTTGGCCACCGGCAACTGCGCGGCGTGCCAGGACAGCACGCCGCCGCCCAGGGTGTAGACCTTCTGGAAGCCGGCCTTGACCAGGCGCTGCGAAGCCTTCACCGAATTGCCGCGGCCGTCCTTGTCCATCACCACCACCGGCAGCTCCTTGGCCTTGGCCAGGTCCTTGTGCTCGGGGTCGAACTGGCTCATCAGCACGTGGCGCGCGCCGGGCACGTGCATCTTCTCGAAGTCGGCGATCGCCGAGAGGTCGATCAGCAGCGGGCTGTCCCGGTTGATCAGCAGGGTCAGGCCCGCCGGCGTCAGCTCCTTGCTCTTGCCGAACAGCAGGCCGACCTGCACCACGATCAGCGCGACCAGCAGGATCGCGAACAGCGCGGCCAGTGCCGCATGGTTGCCGATGAACTGGGGCAGCTTGTGCAGGAAATCTTGCATGTCGGGTCCACGGGCGCGACGATCGCGCCGCTACGGTCAAACTGGCAATTATACGGACATCCGCTGCCGCCATAAGCCCGGCCGCCATCAGTCCTGCCGGATGTCCGGCAGGCCGCTTTCCAGCCACCAGTGCTTGAGCTTCTCGTCGTAGCGCCAGACCTGGCGCAGGGTGACGCTGCGTTCTGCCTGGGTGTGGATGTTGATGAAGCTGATCCGCACGGTCTGCTGCACCTCGTTGTCGCCCAGCGGGACCGGACCGGCGCCATCGTCGTAGTCGCTCACCTGCACCTGCCGGTAGCGCGCCAGGTCGAAGTCGGTGGGCGGGTGCGCCTTGAGCTCGGCGGGATCGACGAACTGCAGCGCGCTTTGCAGGCCATTCCAGCGCACCGCGTTGCCGTAGGCGTTGAGCGTGGCCGTCAGGCTGTCGCTGCGGGTGGATTGCGCGCAGCCTGCGAACAGCAGGGCGGTGCTGGCGGCAAGCGGAAGCAGAAGGCGGCGCATGGCGATTCTTCCCCGGGAAACCGCGCCATTCTGCGGCCACGCGCCCCCCGCTTCAATCGGCGGTCAATCGGCGCGCAGCTTGGCCACGAAGCGGGCGGTCAGCGTGGCGGCGGGATGGCCGTCCGCGCCGGGCACCCGGCAGTCCACCTCGATGCGTGCCTTGCCGCGTGCATGCAAGGTGTCGAGGAACACGGTCCAGTCCGCCCCTTCCGCCAGCCGCGCCTCGGCGCGGAAGTCCGCCCACACTGGCTGCAGGTAGCGCACCGTCGATTCGCCCACGAACACGTCGCAGTCATGGCCGTGCCGACGCAGCGCCAGCTCCACCAGGCCCCAGCCGCACAGCGTCATCAGGCTCACCAGGCTGCCGCCAAACGCGCAGCCCTTGTCGTTGACGTTCGGCGGCAGCGGCGCGCCCAGCACCAGCAGGTCGTCGTCGTGCGCCTGCAATTCCAGGTCCATCGCCCGCGCTAGCGGGATCTTGTCGCGGATGAAGCGGACCAGGTCCTGCGCGGCGTCGGTACTCGGGCTCGGTGGGTTCACGGACGATCCATGGGCGGGCGATGGCAGCCGCTACACTGCGGGCTGGCCGAATCGTGCAGATGTGGGGCGCGCGTGGTTTCCTCAAGTGCAAGCAAGGCGCCGGCCTTGCGTGGTCGCGTGGTAGTGATCACCCGCCCGGCGGGCACCGCAGGCGCGCTGTCGCGGCGAGTGCGTGCGTGCGGCGGTGTGCCGCTGCTGTTGCCGGGGCTGTCGCTGCGTGGTGCGACGGATGGCGCGGAGCCGTGTGCGGCGATGCGCGCGGCGCTGGGCGATGACGTGCTGGTGTTCACCAGTCCCGCCGCGGTGCGTTTCGCCGCCGCCCTGCTACCGCTGCGCACGAAGGCCGCGGTGCTGGCGGTGGGGCAGGGCACGACGCAGGCCTTGCGCCGGCACGGCGTGTCCGCGCAGGCGCCGTCGCGGCAGGACAGCGAAGGCCTGCTCGACCTGCCTGTCGCGCAGGCTCTGCACGGCAGGCGCGTGGCCTTGGTCGGTGCGCCCGGCGGCCGCGGCGTATTGCGCGAGCAGCTGGCCACCCGTGGCGCGCGTCTGCGCGAAGTGCAGGTGTACCGGCGCGTGCCGCCGCGGCTGGATCGTCGGCACGTGGATGCCGTGCTGGCCCTGCCGCGTTCGGCGCGTGTGCTGCTTTCCAGCGCCGAGGCGTTGCGGAACCTCGTTGACCTGCTGCCGGCACCGGCACTGGCGCGCCTGTGCGCGGCGGTGGCCGTGGCCAGCAGCCCGCGGCTGGCGCAGGCAGCAGGCGCAGCGGGTTTCGCGCGCATCGTGCAGGCCGAATCCGCGCTTGCTGCCGATCTGCTCCGGGCCGCGGCGTTGCGCTGATCGTTTCACGGCCTTGCAACGAACGCCCCGGGCCTGCCTGCTAGCATTCCGGGCATGACTGAACACGAACCCGCACCGTCTATCGCGCCTGCGTCCACGCCGCGTGCCACGAAACCCGCCCCCCGCGCCGCCGCGCCGCGCGGGGGAAGCGTCGCGCTGGCCCTGCTGCTGGCCTTGCTGGCCTTGCTTGCAGCCGGTTACGTGGGCTGGCGCCAGTGGCAGCAACGGCAAGGCCGTGTCGCCGATGCGCAGGAGCTGGGTGCATTGCAACAGCGCGTGACCGCACTGGAAACCACCCTCGCCAGTGTCAGCGGCGGCCGCACGAACCTCGCCCAGCGCCTGGATGCAACCGACCAGCTCGACCGTGCATTGCAGGCCGCGCAGCAGTCGCAGGGCGATCGCCTGCGCCAACTGGAAGACGCGGTGGGCAAGCTCTCCCAGAGCACGCTGTCCGCGCGCGACACCACCTTGCTAGACGAAACCGAATCGCTGCTGCGCATGGCCAAGGAACGCTACGAGTTGTTCCACGACGCACAGGGCGCGGCGGCGGCCTATGCGCTGGCCGCGCAGACGCTGGCTGCGGTGAGCGACGGCGCGTTTGCAGGCTTGCGGCAGAGCATCGAGGCGGAACGCCGTGCCCTGCTTGCCAGCCAGCCGACCGGCCAGGCCGAGGCGCTGGCAAGGCTCACGGTGCTGCGCGGTGCGTTGCCCACGCTGCCCCTGAAACCGCTGGACGGGCCGGCGGGCGCGTCATCGGCCAGTGCGTGGTCGCGCGTCCGCCGCGCGCTGGCCGGCGTGGTCAGCGTGCGACGCGACAACGGCGCGCCGCTGGCGGTCGCCGATGCGCGCTTCGCCCGTGAACTGGTGGGGCTGGACCTTGCGCAGGCGCAAGCGGCGTTGCTCGCGCACGATCCCGGCGCCTGGGCCGCGGCCTTGCGGCGCGCCGACGACGGGCTCGCCGGTCAATTCGACGACGGCGCCGACGCCGTGCGGCAGGCGCGTGCCACGCTCAAGCAACTGGCCGACGCCTTGCCCGACAATGCGCCAGTGCAGCTCGGTGCCGCACTCACCGAACTGCGCAACCTGCGTGCGGTGCATGCGCTGTCGAACAACCCGGCGCCTGCCGCCAGCGCGGCGGGGGCCGCGCGATGAACCTGTGGCGCTGGATCCTGCTGCTGGTGGCCGTGGCCGTGCTGGCGGCGTTCGGCTGGCACTGGGTGGCGGTCGATCCCGGCTACGTGCTGGTACGTATCCGTGGCTTGACGGTGGAAACCACGGTGGTCGCCGGCGTGCTCATCCTGCTGCTGGCGTGGGCCTTGCTCACCGCGCTGTGGCGACTGCTGCGCTGGCCGTTCGGCGCGCTGTCGCGGCGGCACCGCCGGCTCAGCCGCAAACGCCTGGCCGACGGTCTGATCGCGCTGATGGAAGGCCGCCATGGCGACGCCGAGCGCGACCTCAACCGCGCCTCGCGGCTGGATGCGTTGCGCGGCGTGGCCTTGCTGGCTTCCGCCGAAGCCGCCTCGCGCCGCGGCGAACACGGCCGGGCGCTGGAGACTCTCGCCGAAGCCTCGCAGGCTGCGCCGCAGGCTGCCCGCGTGCTGCGCGCCCGCGTGCTGCGTCGCGACGGCAAGGCCGCGGAAGCGCTGGCCCTGCTGGTGCCTGACGCCGACAAGGCCTCGCTGCCACCCGGTGGCTGGCGCGAAATGGCGCTCTCCGCGCTGGCCGCGGGCGAGACCCGCCGCGCGCTCGCCGCCCTGGAACCGCTGCAGAAAAGCGGGGCACTCGGCACGCGAGGCTATGCCGCGCTGGAGGCGAAGGTGCTGGTCGCCGCCATCGACGCCGCGCCCGACGGCGCCGCGCTCAACACGCTGTGGTCGTCACTGCCCAAGGCCCAGCGCCGTGCCCCCGCCGCCATTGACGCCTACGCGCGCCACGCCGCTGGGTTCGGCCTGGTCCTGCCGGCGATGGATGAACTCGAGTCCGCGCTGCGCCGCGAATGGTCGCCGGAACTGGTGGAAGCCTACGGCGTGCTCGCCGGCGGGGACCTCGAGGCCCGCCTGCGCCGCGCCGAAAGCTGGCTGTCCGACCACCCCAACGACGCGACCCTGTTGCTCGCCACCGGCCGCATCTGCGTGCGCGCCAAGCTGTGGGGCAAGGCCCGCCAATACCTCGAACGCTCGCTGGCACTGGAGCCCGGCGCGGGGGCATGGGAAGCGCTGGGCGACGCCTGGCAAGGCCAGGGCGACGCCGGCCAGGCCCAACGCTGCTACCGCAACGCGCTGGCGATGGCCCGCGGTGAAACCGTGCGCCCGGCGCCAGGCCAGGCCAGCGGCGTGATCGACACCAGCGCCATCGCGGTGGAGGAGCGCGATGAGCATGGAGTGCCGCGGTTGCGGGGGTAAGCGCATGGATGCCTGGTCGTGTATCTCCGGCTCAAGCTGTGACGGTCGGTGTGTCCGTGTGGCTGCATCGGCGCCGGGTGGACGGCCGCTGCCGGCCACTGGCTACCGGCACCCGCGAAATCCAACTGCAGCCCCGACGCAGCCAGCCGGCTCCGGCACCGGGCACCCCATCCAACGGAACCCGGAACGGACCGGTGTGCCCGCCGGGTTCCGCCACTAGGACGCGTGCTGGCCACTGGCTGATCGCAACGCCAGCGGCGCGGCCGGATTCGCGGCTTCCTGCGATCCGCTGCGGGCAGTTCCCGGGACCGGGCTTTTCCTTGCACTCCCAGGCGTTTGGGTGCATAGAGGCCCACGGGCCCCTTGACATACCTTCCGTGTCCCGCCGGCCGCGGCCCGGGCTGGCATCACCCGTCTGGAGCGACCATGGCTACCGCGATCCTGGAGAAGCTTGCTGCTGCCCCCCGTTATCCCACCCTGCGCGTCACCGAGAGTTCGGATGCCGCCGTGCACTGGTGCCACATGCACGCCGACCTGGCCACCTCGCCCGGCCGTGCCTGCTTCAAGCCGGCACTTGTTGCCGACATCCTGCAGTACCAGAACGTCCTGGGCGACCGCCTGCGCCGTGAGCGCATGTTCGGCGAAGCCGGGCTGCGCCATGTGGTGATCGCTTCCGATTGCGATGCGTTCAATCTCGGTGGCGACCTGGAATATTTCTGCGACGCGATCCGCCACCAGAACCGCCCGGCACTGCTGACCTACGCCCGGCAGTGCGTGCGCGGGGTGCATGCCTTCCATGCCGGACTGGATGCCGATGCGCACAGCATCGCCCTGGTGCAGGGCGACGCGCTGGGCGGAGGCTTCGAGGTCGCGCTGAGCTGCCACACCATCGTGGCGGAGGAAGGCGTCGGCATGGGGCTGCCGGAGGTGCTGTTCGACCTGTTCCCCGGGATGGGGGCCTATTCCTTCCTGTGCAAGCGGATCCCGCCGCACAAGGCCGAACAGCTGATGCTGAGTGGCGATGTACTGTCCAGCGAAGAGCTTTACAAGATGGGCCTGGTGGATGTCCTGGCGCCACGCGGACAGGGCGTGCAGGCGGTCGAGGAGGTCATCCGTGGCAACCGCCGCATCCCGCACGCGCGCATGGCGATGCATCGGGTCAGGGCGCTGGCGCAGCCCGTGACGCTGGAGGAGATGATGGCCATCACCGAGATCTGGGTGGACACCGCGCTGCAGCTCGGCGAAAAGTCGCTGCGGACCATGGAGCGGCTGGTGCGCGCGCAGTACCGCCGGCATGGCGAACCGACCGCGGTGCAGGCCTGATCATGGCTGCTGCGGGTTGTCCTCGCGCGCGGGTGTCCAGCTCCCGCGCGCTTGCAGCGCTTGTTCGCCGTCGTGCAGGCGCTGGGTCAGGCTTTCGCAATGGCGCCGCCAGTCGCGATCCAGCTCGAAGGCGGTCATCCGCATCAGGGCGCCGCTCAGGCCGGCACATTGCACCAGGCCGAGATTCCCGGCGATGCCCTTCATGGCATGGGCGTGCTCGCGGAACTGCTCCCAGTCGCCCTCGGCCCCGGTCTGGCGCATCCTTGCCAGCGCCACCCGCGCGTCGGCGATGCATTGGCTGATGAAGTCGGCTTCGAAGGCCTTGCCCATGCCGAGCGACGCGAGTTCGTCCAGTACCGAGGGGTCCAGCACTTCCGCGGAAGAAGCATGCGCGACCGGGTGCGGGCTCTCCTGTTCCTCGCCGTCCCCGCCATTCAGGATCGCGGCGATGGCGTCGAGCAGTCTTCCGGCGGCAAAGGGCTTGGTGATGAACGCGCGGGCACCGGCGTCGCGGCAGGCCTGGGCCGACTCGGGGGTGGCATCGGCGCTGATGATCACCACCGGGGTGCGGGCGCGCGAGCCCGCTTCCATCACGCGCAGCTGACGCAGCAGGTCGATGCCGCTCAGCGACGGCATGTGCAGGTCCAGGAGTGCCAGTTCGAAGCCGCCGCCTGCCAGGGCATCGAGCGCGACTTCGCCATCCTCCACCGTCATCACCCGGTGTCCGGCCTTCTGCAGCACGCCCTGCAGGAGCAGGCGGTTGGCGGCGTGGTCGTCGGCGACCAGGACGCGGGCCGACTTGATCCGTGCGCGATGGCGCGAGAACGGATCGGCAAACGCGATGACGTTGTGCGCGCTCGACGGGGAAGGCGACATGCGTGCATCCGCGGTCTGCGGCGCGGCGCTGCCGGATGTGCGCGCTGACTCGACGGCGAGTTCGAATGGCAGCTCGACCCAGAAGCTGCTGCCGACGTTCTCGTGGCTTTCGAACCCGATCGATCCCCCCATGGCCTCGGTCAGGCCCTTGGCGATCGTGGTGCCCAGCCCACTGCCCTGGTGCTTGCGGACCAGGCTGTTGTCGACCTGCTCGAAGGCCTCGAACAGCCTGGCGCGCGCCGACGCGGGAATGCCGATGCCGGTATCCGACACCGTGAAACGCAGGCGTACCTGCCCTGCGCCGACCACGGCCGATTTCGCCACCGTCATGTGGACCTCGCCCGACGCGGTGAACTTGATCGCGTTGCTGAGCAGGTTCACCAGCACCTGCTGCAGGTGATGGGCGTCGCCGCGCAGCTGCGTCGGCACTTCCCGCATCACCGTCACCGCGTAGTCCAGCCGCTTCGAGCGCGCCTCGGGGCGCAGCATCAGGTTGATCTGCTCCAGCAGGGCATGCAGGTTGAAGCTCTCCTGCTTCAGCCGCAGCTTGCCGGCCTCGATCGCCGAGATGTCCAGCACGTCCTCCACCAGCGCCAGCAGCGAGCGGCTGGCGGCCTGGATGGTTTCCAGGTAGCCGCGCTGCTCCGCGTCCAGCCGGGTGCTCGCCAGCAGCTCCGACATGCCCGACAGCCCGTTCAGCGGCGTGCGGAACTCGTGGCTCATGTTGGCGAGGAAGCGGCTCTTGGCCAGGTTGGCGCGCCGGGCTTCCTCGATGGCGGCGGTCAGCGCCTTGAGCAGGGCGGCGAAATACAGCGGCACCGCGACGAGGCCGAGCAGCAGACCCCAGGACAGATAGCGGTTCTGCAGCCAGTAGGGGGTGAATGTCATCATCTCCGCGAACGACAGTGCAGCCAGTGCGGTGGAGACGTACAGGTAGCGCGGCCCGTAGCGCATGCCGTTGCCGATCGTCACCCACAGGTATGCCGCGTACAGCGGGGAGGCCGATTCGCCCTGCAGGTACATCACCCCGCCGATCGCCGCATAGTCGGCGAGCATCCCCAGCCAGCGCCGCAGTTCCGACGGCTGCGGCGCAACGAGGATCGCGGCCAGCAGGCCGATCGACAGGCCCAGCTCACCGAGCAGGATCAGCCAGGTCGAGAACAGCGCCGGGGTGTCGTTCCCCCAGCCGACCTTCCAGCCGAGATAGATCGAGAACAGCAGGGTGATCGCGATGCGCACGAATACCTGCGCATGCTCGCTGTCCGCGCGTCCGCGGAGCCGCAGGCGCACCCAGGCCAGGGCCGGGCGCAAGCTGTCAACGCCAATCGCGATGGAGCGGAACATGGGAATAGCGTTCGCAGATGCCGTGCAGTCGCGGCAGGTTGTCCATCAGGGCGCGCACGCAGGCCGGATCCAGCAGCGCCCCGCTTTGCGTACCGATGTATTCGAGCGAGCGCTCGATGCTCCAGGCCTCCTTGTACGGGCGTGGCGACAGCAACGCGTCCAGCACGTCGGCTACGGTGGTCACCCGCGCCTCGATCGGGATTGCCTCCCCCGCCAGCCCGTCCGGGTAGCCCTTGCCGTCCCAGTGCTCGTGGTGGCGCAGCGCAATCTGCGCGCCCGCCTGGATGAAGCGGTTCTGGCTGTCCTGCAGCAGCTGGTAGCCGATGCGCGGGTGCTGCTGCATGCGCGCTCGCTCCTCCGCGTTCAACGGACCCGGCTTCATCAGGATCGCATCGGGAATGGCGATCTTGCCGATGTCGTGCAGGGGCGCCGCCAGCTCGATCGTGCGCACCTGTTCCTCCGGCAGCCCCAGGCCCTCCGCGATCAATCCGGCCACGTGCGCCATGCGCTCGAGGAAGGCGCTGGTGCCGGCGTCGCGGAGCTCGATGGCCCTGGCGAGTCGCGACAGCGTCTCGCGCTCGCGCTCCTCGACCTCGTGCATGCTGGCGAGCAGCCGCTGCTCCAGCGACAGCGAGCGTTGCTTGATCGATTCCGACTGCTGGCGTAGCTGCAGCAGGTTGCGGCAGCGCGCGCGCAACTCGCGCGGGTGGACCGGCTTGACCAGGAAATCAATCACCCCGGCATCCAGTGCCGCCTGCCGTACCGGTTCGTCACCTACCACGGTGATCAGCACGATCGGCACATCCCGGTTCCGCAGCGGCTTGCGAAAGGTCTTGGCCAGCTCCAGCCCGTCCATGCCCGGCATGCGGTAGTCCAGCAGCAACAGGTCGGGCCGGTTGTCCTCGCACCAGTCCAGCGCCGCCTGGGGCGCGCCGAAATCGTGCACGACAAGCTGCGGCCCGATGTCCTGCACGATATGCCGCAGCATCGTGCGGGCCGAAGCCTGGTCGTCGACGATCACGACATCCATGCAATCCTCCTTTCAGCCAGAACGCAGGAAGGCGCGATGCTCGGCATCCTCCCCGCAATCCGGCGCCTTGGCAAGGGCCGGTGGTGCGGTTTGGCCACCCAAACAAGCGCGGTTGGAAACAACGGGGGCGGGGGTTGATCTCCGATATCGGCAGCCTTGCCGCCGGCTGGAATCGTTACGGCCTACAAGGGCGTGAGATTGGCGTACGCCGCCACCAGCCATTTGCTGCCTGCATCCGCGAAATTCACCTGCAGCCGAGTGTGTGCGCCGCTGCCCTCGGCGCTGACCACGACGCCCTCGCCGAAGCTGGGGTGGCTGACGCGCTGGCCGAGTTTCACCGGCAGATCTTCCTGCAACGGGGCGCCATCCGCGTAGCGGCCGGCGCCAGCGTAGAGCGGGCGGCTCACCTGCACCCGCGGACGCACCTCGTCGATCAACTCGGCGGGCATTTCGGCGAGAAAGCGCGAGGGGCGGGCCAGCATCTCGGTGCCGTGCATGCGGCGCGATTCGGCGTAGCTGATGACGAGACGCTCGCGTGCACGGGTGATCCCAACGTAGGCGAGCCGGCGTTCCTCTTCCAGCCGTCCCTCGTCCTCGGTGGAGCGCTGGCTGGGAAACAGGCCCTCTTCCAGTCCCACCAGGAACACCAGCGGAAACTCCAGGCCCTTGGCGGAGTGCAGGGTCATCAGCTGCACGCAGTCATCCCACGCCTCGCCCTGGCCCTCGCCGGCCTCCAGCGCGGCGTGCGAGAGGAAGGCGGATAGTTCGTCGAGGCCGGCGTCGGCGTCCTCCTGGGTGCGCTCGAAGCGGCTGGCCACGTTGACCAGTTCGTCGAGGTTCTCGATGCGCGCCTCGCCGTTGCCGCGGCTGTCCTTCTCATAGTGGTCGCGCAGGCCGGTGTGGGTGAGGACGTGATCGATCTGTTCGGCCAGCGGCAGGCCATGGCTCGCGTCTTCCGTGGCGGCTGGCCTGAAGTCGCGGGCCATGCCGTCGATCAGCGCGAGGAAACCCTTCACCGCATTCTTCGCCCGGCCGGCCAGCTGGCTGCCGCCGAGTTCGGCCAGCGCAGCTTCCCACAGCGAGCCGCCGTCGTGGCGGGCGCGGCGGCGCAGCACGTCCAGCGTGCGGTCGCCGATGCCTCGCGCAGGAGTGTTCACCGCGCGCTCGAACGAGGCGTCGTCGTGGCGGTTCGCGGTGAGGCGCAGGTAGGCCAGCGCATCCTTGATCTCGGCGCGCTCGAAGAAGCGCTGGCCGCCGTAGACGCGGTAGGGAATGCTGCGCTGGGTGAGCTGTTCCTCGAAGTTGCGTGACTGCGCGTTGGAGCGGTAGAGGATGGCGCAGTCCTTCGCGCTGCCGTGCTCGGCGATGTATTCGCGGATGCGCTCGACCACGAAGCGTGCCTCGTCCTGCTCGTTGTAGGCGGCGTACAGCGCAATGCGCTCGCCCTCGCCACCCGCCGTCCACAGCTCTTTGCCGAGGCGGCCGCCGTTGCGCGCGATCACCTGGTTGGCGGCCTTCAGGATGGTGGCGGTGGAGCGGTAGTTCTGCTCCAGCTTGATCGTGCGCGCGCCAGGGAAATCCTTGAGGAACTGTTGCATGTTCTCCACCCGGGCGCCGCGCCAGCCGTAGATCGACTGGTCGTCGTCGCCCACTGCGAAGACCTTGCCCGCGTGGCCGGCGAGCACCCGGATCCATGCGTACTGCAGCGTATTGGTGTCCTGGAATTCGTCGATCAACAGGTGCCGCCAGCGCTGCTGGTAGTGCTCCAGCACGGCGGGGTTTTTCAGCCAAAGCTCGTGGGCGCGCAGCAGCAGCTCGGCGAAATCCACCAGGCCGGCGCGGCGGCAGGCGTCCTCGTAGGCCTGGTAGATGCGTGCCAGGGTTGCAGTGACGGGATGGTCGCGGTGCTCGACCGCGTCGGGGCGCTTGCCCTCGTCCTTCCAGCCGTTGATGGTCCAGGTGGCCTGGCGCGGCGGGAAGCGCGCCTCGTCCAGGCCCAGTCCCGCGACCACGCGCTTCACCAGCCGCTGCTGGTCGTCGGCGTCGAGGATCTGGAAGCCTTCCGGCAAGCCGGCTTCGCGCCAGTGTCGGCGCAGCAGTCGGTGCGCGATGCCATGGAAGGTGCCCACGGTGAGGCCCTGGGTGCCGCCGGGAATCAGCGACTCCAGCCGCGCACGCATCTCGCCGGCGGCCTTGTTGGTGAAAGTGACAGCGAGGATCGCCCACGGCGGTACGCGTTCCACCTGCATCAGCCAGCCGATGCGGTGGGTGAGCACGCGGGTCTTGCCGGAACCGGCGCCGGCAAGGACGAGGTAGTGGCCGGGCGGGGCGCAGACGGCTTCGCGTTGCGCGTCGTTGAGCGAGTCGATCAGGTGCGAGACATCCATCGCACCCATTGTAGCGACTGTGGTGCTCAGCCCTTCTTGAGGAAGCCGCCGATGGCCAGCAGCGCGCCCACCACGATGCCGGCGATGCCCAGCCATTGCGGGAAAGCCTTGTCGCGGGTGGCGGTGAGCTTGGCCGAGCCCAGTTGCACCAGGGTGTCGGTGGTCTGGTAGCTACCGTGGCCGAAGACCACCCACAGGCCGGCGACGAGCAGGACGAGGCCGACAACGATCAGGAGAAGGCGCATGGGTTCTTCCGACGATGAAGCGGGCTTCGAGTATGCCGGTGTGGCTCGTGCAGATGAAGTGCGGGGCAAAGAAAAGGCCCCGAAGGCCAGGGGGTGCCTTCGGGGCCGGGGAGGCGGAAACCCAGGGGAGAGGTTCCGCGTCCGGGTGGCTGTCCAGGGAGGTGACCAGCCGTGGATGCCGTTGCGTGCATCCGATGATTGAGAACGCGCAAATCCGGAAAAGTTCTACCGCCGACGCGAAAAAAAGTCAGGTTCGATTCATTTCACGGAAACCCAACAACCGGGACGGGTTCAATGCGCCTCGTCCCAGTTCGCGCCCACGCCCACCTCGACCAGCAGCGGCACGGCGAGTTCCGCGGCGCCCTGCATGCGCTCGCGTACGGCCTCGCGCACCTCGTCAACCGCGTCGGCACGTACCTCGAACACCAGTTCGTCATGCACCTGCATCAGCATGTGGGCATCGTCGCGGTCCTTCAGCCAGGCGGCCACGGCAATCATCGCGCGCTTGATGATGTCGGCGGCGCTGCCCTGCATCGGCGCGTTCACCGCGGCGCGCTCGGCGCCGGCGCGATGCGCCTGATTGCGCGACTGCAGGTTTTCCAGGTAAAGGCGACGGCCGAAGATCGTTTCCACGTAGCCGTCGCGGTGCGCCTGCTCCCGGGTGGCCTCCATGAAGGCATGCACGCCGGGGTAGCGGGCGAAGTAGCGCGCCATGTAGTCACCGGCTTCGCCGCGGTCGATGCCGAGCTGGCGGGCGAGGCCGAATGCGCTCATGCCGTACATCAGGCCGAAGTTGATCGCCTTGGCGGCGCGGCGCTGGTTGCCGCTGACTTCCTCCGGCTTGAGGCCGAACACTTCGGCGGCGGTGGCGCGGTGCACGTCGCCGCCCTCGTGGAAGGCCTTCAGCAGGCCCTCGTCGCCGGAGAGGTGGGCCATGATGCGCAGCTCGATCTGCGAATAGTCCGCCGCCATCACCCGCCAGCCCGGCGGCGCGATGAAAGCCTGGCGGATACGCCGGCCTTCCTCGGTCCGCACCGGGATGTTCTGCAGGTTCGGGTCGGTGGAGGAGATGCGCCCGGTGGCCACCGCACCCTGGTGATAGCTGGTGTGCACGCGGCCGGTGCGCGGGTTCACGGTACTTGCCAATTTATCGGTATACGTGGAGCGCAGCTTGGCGAGACCGCGGTAGTCGAGGACCAGTCTCGGCAGCGCGTGCGCATCGGCGATCGCTTCCAGCGCTTCCTCGTTGGTGGAGGGCTGGCCGGTGGGGGTCTTCAGCTTGGCGGGCAGGCCCAGCTCGTCGAAGAGGATCGCCTGCAGTTGTTTCGGCGAGTCGAGGTTGAATTCGCGTCCGGCTTCCCTGTAGGCCTGCTGCTGCAGTTCCAGCATGCGCTTGCCCAGCTGCTGGCTCTGCTTGCGCAATTCGTCCACGTCGATCAGCACGCCGCGCTGCTCCATGCCGGCCAGCACGGGAATGAGTGGAATCTCGATCTCTTCGTACACCTTGCGCAAGGACGGCACGCTTTCGAGCATGCGCCACAGCGCGCGGTGCAGGCGCAGGGTGATGTCGGCGTCCTCGGCGGCGTAGCGGCAGGCGGTGTCCAGGTCCACCTGCGAGAACGAAATCTGCTTCGCGCCCTTGCCGGCCACTTCCTCGTACTTCACGGTGTCGTAGCCGAGGTATTTCTTCGCCAGCGAATCCATGTCGTGGCGCGTGGCGGTGGCGTTCCACACGTAGGATTCCAGCATGGTGTCATGGCGCACGCCGGCCACCGCGATGCCGTAGTGCGACAGGATGTTGATGTCGTACTTCGCATGCTGGCCCAGCTTGGGCCGGTCCGCGTCCTCGAAAACGGGCTTCAACGCGGCGAGCACCGCGTCGCGGGCGAGCTGCGCGGGCACTCCAGGATAGTCATGGGCCAGCGGTACATAGCAGGCCTTGCCCGGTTCTACCGCCAGCGACAAGCCCACGATCTCGGCCAGCATCGGGTCGAGCGCCGTGGTCTCGGTGTCGAAGGCGATCAGCGTTGCGTCGCGCAGCTTGTCCAGCCAGCCGTCGAGCTGCGCCTGCGTGGTGACGAGTTCGTATTCGCCGGGCGCGGCGAGATCAAGGCCCCTCTCCCCCGGGGAGAGGGGTTGGGGCGAGGGTTCGGCTGTAGCGCGAGGCGCCGTCGTACCCTCACCCCGGGCCCCTCTCCCGGCGGGAGAGGGGAGCGAAGCATCCACGCTGGCATCGAGTTCCTTCAGTGCCGCCTTGAACTCGTAGCGGGTGTACAGCTGGCGCAGCGTCGCCGTGTCCGGCTCGCGCAGCGCGAGGTCGGCGGGGCCCTGTTCCAGCGCCACGTCGGTCTTGATCGTCACCAGTTCGCGTGACAGCGGCAGTCGCGGCAGCACGGCGCGCAGGCTCTCGCCGATCTTGCCGCCCACCGCGTCGGCGTTGGCGATCACGCCATCCAGCGAACCGTATTCGGCCAGCCATTTCGCGGCGGTCTTGGGCCCGCACTTGGGCACGCCGGGCACGTTGTCCACCGTGTCGCCGACCAGGGCGAGGTAGTCGACGATGCGCTCGGGCGGCACGCCAAATTTCTCGATCACGCCATCGCGGTCCATCGTGGTGCTGGTCATGGTATTGACCAGGGTGACGCCGGGACCGACCAGCTGGGCCATGTCCTTGTCGCCGGTGGAGATCTCCACCTTGATGCCGGCGCGCTGCGCCTGCACGGCGAGCGTGCCGATCACGTCGTCGGCCTCGACGCCGCTGATGCGCAGGATCGGAAAGCCCAGTGCGCCCACGATCGCCAGCATCGGTTCGATCTGCGCGCGCAAGTCGTCCGGCATCGGCGGCCGGTTCGCCTTGTAGTGCTCGTACAGCTCGTCGCGGAAGGTGGGCCCGGAGGCGTCGCTGACGAAGGCCAGGTAGTCGGGCTTCGCCTTCAGCGTGGCGCGCAGCATGTTGACCACGCCGAACAGCGCGCCGGTAGGTTCGCCTTGCGCGTTGCTCAGCGGCGGCAGCGCGTGGAAGGCGCGGTACAGGTAGGACGAACCGTCGATCAGGATGAGCTTGGGCATGGGCGCATTCTTGCACGCGAGGCGCAGGAAAGCCGGTTCACGGGCGGGCTGCGGGCACGCTGCTATGCTTCGGCTCCCCATCGAGGTCGCCGCCATGAAATACGCTGCCAGCCTGCTCGCCCTCACTGCCTTCGTCGCGCTGCCGGTCTGTGCGCAGTCCTCCGGCCAGCAGGCGCCGAAGTTCGCGCCGGCGCCCCCGCCGCCGGGCATGAACGACCCGGGCGTGCAGGCGGTAGCGCCGCCCGCCAGGCCGGCCGCGGCCAGCAGCGGCGGCAGCACCCCGGCCGAGGTCACCGCCACACCGGTGCCGGGCAAGCCGATCCCCCTGCCGGGTGACAAGGCGAAGGGCGACGACGCCAAGGGCGAGCCGCCGCCGGATGTCACGGTGCACACCGAGGGCGATGCGGTCTACCAGGAGTACCGCCGCGGCGGTCGCGTCTACATGGTGGTGGTCACGCAGAAGAACGGGTTGTCGTACACCTACATGGTGGACAGCAATGGCGTGATGCGCGCCACCGACGGCGCACCGCCGGTGCGGCCGGTGATGTACAAGATCCTGGAGTGGGGCGGCAGCAAGCCGGCCACGTCCGGCAGCGGCAACGACAACGGCCGCTGAGCCGCGGTTGTCGCGCCGGCGGGCGGCGTTGACGGCGCAGGCTCCCAGCCCGCGGGATTGATTTGCCGCGGCGGCATCGCTGCAATAGCGTTTCCAGTCGCCGGCACTGCCCATGTTCCGCCGCTTGCTGCCCGATCGCTTCACCTGCGCGCTGCTGCTGACCGTGCTGCTGTCCAGCGCGCTGCCTTGCCGCGGCGCATGGGCCACGACGTTCGGTTGGCTCACCGACGGCGCGATCATGCTGCTGTTCTTCCTGCACGGCGCCAAGCTGTCGCGGCAGGCGGTGCTGGCGGGCGCCACGCACTGGCGGCTGCATCTGGTCGTGCTGGCCAGCACCTTCGTGCTGTTTCCGCTGATGGGTTGGGCGTTGCGTCCGCTGCTGGCGCCCCTGGTAACGCCGGACCTCTACCTCGGCGTGCTCTTCCTGTGCACGTTGCCGTCCACCGTGCAGTCGTCGATCGCGTTCACCTCGATCGCACGCGGCAACGTCTCCGCCGCGGTGTGCTCGGCGTCGGCCTCCAGCCTGCTCGGCATCTTCATCACGCCGCTGTGGGTGGGCGCGCTGCTGGAGTCGCGCGCGGGCGGCGGCATGTCATGGCATGCGTTGGGCGAGATCGTCACCCTGTTGTTGCTGCCGTTCGTGGCGGGACAGGTGGCGCAGCGCTGGATCGGCGGCTGGGTGCAACGCCATCGCCCGCTGGTGGGCGTGGCCGACCAGGGTTCGATCCTGCTGGTGGTCTACACCGCGTTTAGCACCTCGGTGCTGGAGGGGCTGTGGAAGCAGGTGCCGCTGCCGGTGCTGGGCGGCCTGGTGCTGGTCTGCGCGGCGTTGCTGGCGCTTGCCCTGCTGGCTACCTGCCACGGTGCGCGGGCGCTGGGGTTCGGCAAGGAGGACGAGATCACCATCGTGTTCTGCGGCTCCAAGAAGAGCCTCGCCAGCGGCGTGCCGATGGCGAAGGTACTGTTTGCCGGCCATCCGTTGGGCATGATCTTGCTGCCATTGATGTTGTTCCACCAGATCCAGCTGATGGTGTGCGCAGTGCTGGCGCGGCGGTATGCGCGGCGCGGTGCGGCGACGATGGTGGACGAAAGGGAGACGGCGCCGGCGGATTGAGGTGGCTTCCGTCGCAACCGCGGTCATGCCGCAGGAGCGTACTTGGTGCGCGAGCGCTGTTCGTCACGTAGCGGAAAAGCATTCGCGCACGGGGTGCGCTCCCCCGCGATCAATGGCGGAAATGCCTCATTCCCGTGAATACCATCGCCATGCCGTGCTCGTCGGCGGCGGCAATCACCTCGGCGTCGCGCATCGAGCCGCCCGGCTGGATCACGGCGCTGATGCCCGCGACGGCGGCGGCGTCGATGCCGTCGCGGAACGGGAAGAAGGCGTCCGACGCCATCACCGAACCGCGCACTTCGAGCTTCTCGTCGCCGGCCTTGATGCCTGCGATCTTCGCGCTGTACACGCGGCTCATCTGGCCGGCGCCGATGCCGATGGTCTGGCGGTCCTTCGCGTAGACGATCGCGTTGGACTTGACGAACTTGGCCACCTTCCAGGCGAAGATCAGGTCATCGACCTGCTGCGGCGAGGGCGCCACCTTCGTCACGACCTTCAGGTCGGCGGCCTCGACCATGCCGGTGTCGGCGGTCTGGATCAGCAGGCCCGAGCCCACGCGCTTGACGTTGTTGCCGGGATGCGCGGCGACCAGATCGGTACCCGGAGGCACCGGGATCACCAGCACGCGTACATTGCCCTTCTTCGCGAACGCCCTCAGCGCCTCGTCGGCGTAGCCCGGGGCCAGCACCACTTCGACGAACTGGCGCGCCACGATCGCCTGCGCCGTCGCCCCGTCCACCTCGCGGTTGAACGCGATGATGCCGCCGAAGGCCGAGGTCGGGTCGGTCTGGTAGGCCAGGTCATAGGCCTTGCCGATGCCGTCCAGGCTCACCGCCACGCCGCAGGGGTTGGCGTGCTTCACGATCACACAGGCAGGCTTGACGAAGCTGCGCACGCACTCCCACGCGGCGTCAGCGTCGGCGATATTGTTGAACGAGAGTTCCTTGCCCTGCACCTGCCGGAAGGTGGCCAGCGTACCCGGCGCCGGGTACAGGTCGCGGTAGAACGCAGCCTGCTGGTGGGGGTTCTCGCCGTAGCGCAGGTCCATCAGTTTCACGAAGCGGCCGTTCGCCTGGCCCGGGAAGGCCTCGTGGCCGGCGATGGCCGTGTGCGCCTCGTCGAGCTTGAGGCCGCTGAGGTAGTCGCTGATCGCACCGTCGTAGTTCGACACGTTGTTGAACGCCGCCACCGCGAGAGCGAAGCGGGTGGCGCGGCTGAGGCCGCCGTGCTGCTCGATCTCGGCCAGCGCGCCCTCGTACTGTTCCGGCGAGGTGAGCACGCCCACATCGTTCCAGTTCTTCGCCGCCGAACGCAGCATCGCGGGACCACCGATGTCGATGTTTTCGATCGCCTGCTCCAGCGTGCAGTCCGGCTTGGCCACGGTGGCTTCGAACGGATAGAGGTTCAGCACCAGCAGGTCGATGGGCTGGATGCCCAGCTCGGCCATCACCGCGTCATCGGTGCCCCGCCGGCCGAGCAGGCCGCCGTGCACCCTGGGGTGCAGGGTCTTCACGCGGCCGTCCATGATCTCGGGGAAGCCGGTGAGCTCGCTGACATCCTTCACTGCGATACCCGCTTCGCGCAGTGCCCTGGCGCTGCCGCCGGTGGAGAGCAGCTCCACGCCCTTGGCGGCGAGGCGGCGCCCCAGTTCGAGCAGTCCGGTCTTGTCGGAGACGCTGAGCAGGGCGCGGCGGACGGGGACGACGGCGGGGGCGGACATGGCGGCTTCCAGGCGGGAAAGCTGCCGATTATAGCCGAGTCGGTGCGGCAGCCGTCGTTTGGACGGCCAAACGGGACTACAGCAGGCCGTGCGCGGCCAGCTTCTTGCGCAGCGTGGCGCGGTTGATGCCGAGCGCCACCGCGGCGCGGCTCTGGTTGCCGTCATGGAACGCCAGCACCTCGCGCAGCAGAGGACCTTCCACCTCGCGGATCACCAGCGCGTGCAGGCCCTCGCCGCAGTCCGCGTCGCCGAGGTCGGCGAGGTAGCGGCGCACGGTCCGACTGACGCATTCGCCCAGCGCACTCTGCGAGGCGACCGGACGGGTGGCCTCGGTGGCTGGCAATCTCACGGCGTTCACTGACATTTCCCTCTGTGTGTCTTGCGCGGCTGCTTGGGCCGCTGCTTGTGATTGTCTTCCGCAACCGCGTCGGCGGTCTTTCCGCGCATGCCGGTGACGATGCGCGGAAAGACGGAGTCTACCCGCGCGGGCCGCGAATTTTAAGTGCTGCGCAGGCGAGGCCGGCGTGATCGGGCACTTGCATTTCCCGCCACGCGCGCCGCGGCGCGACTGAGGGGGCGGCAGCGCCCTTATTCGAAGCCGAACTCGTAGGCGACCGCCTGGTCGCCGGGGTCCTGGACTTCCAGCAGCAGGGCCGTAGTTGCACCGGGGGCGAGGCCGTGGTCCAGCACGGTGGGGTCGTCCAGGTAGTCGGTGGGCAGCAGGCGGCGCATGGTCAGCCGATGGCCCTGCGCGTCCGACAAGGTAACCACCACCACAGGCCAGGGCTGTGAAAACGTGGCCTCGTTGCGCAGGCTGAGGCTGATCATCAGCGCATGCGCGGCATTGGGGTGGCTCTCGACATTGCTGGCGAGCAGGCGAAGTTGCCGTGGTGCGGCGACCAGCGGCAGGCGGCAGTCGAATGCCTTGCAGGCGTCGCGCAACCAGCCGCCGACCAGCGGGTCGCGGATCAGGCCATCGCGGCCGATCCACGCCAGTTGCAGCCCGAGCGCCAGCGTGAGCGTGCTGCAGACCAGCACCCAGGGCCAGCGTCGCGGCATCGCGGCATCGCGGCGCGGACGGCGCTGGCGTTCCGCCCGCGCCGGCTTGTGCCGGCGCGCGTTTTTCGCGAAACGGGGTGTGAACACCAGTTGCGAGAAATCCTCGGCGGCCGCGGCCGGCGTCGTCGGCTCCGCCACGACCACTGCCGGTTCAGGCGCCGGCGGCTGCGGCCGGTAAACCACCAGCTCGATGCGCGGCGGAACCAGTGCCTGGTCGTTCACCGGCAGCTCCTGGAACGGCTCCGGCGGCAACTGTTCGCTGAGCGTGGCGAGGCTGTCGAAGCCGGCGCCGCAATGTCCGCACATCACATAGCCGTGCGCCTGCACCAGCGCCTGCGCGCCTAGCGAGAACACGGACAGGCATTCGGGGCATTGCGTGTACATGCGGGCCGCGGCAGTGGGCGAGCCGCCAGCTTAGCAGGCGGTCGCACGAGAGCCTGTTCACCACCTCCGTGCGGGCTACGCGGAGGTAGTGAACAGGCTCTTAGCCGCGACGTCGGCCACTGATGCGGACCCAGCCTTCGTGCGTATCCACGCGCAGCGCGTCGAACCATTCCGCGTAGCGCGCCAGCAGCTCGTCCTGCTGGCCTTCGAGGATGCCGGAGATCGCGAACGGCGCGCCGGGTTTCGCCGCCGCGGCGAAAACGGGCGCCAGCTCGCCCAGCGGGCCGGCGAGGATGTTCGCCACGAAGATATCGGCCGGTTCGCCTGCGTAATCCCCGGGCAGGAACAGCGCGAGGCGCTCGGCCACGCCGTTGCGCTCCGCGTTGTCGCGCGAGGCGGTCAGCGCCTGCGGATCGTTGTCCACGCCGACGGCGCTCGCCGCGCCCAGCCTGAGTGCGGCGATGGCGAGGATGCCCGAGCCGCAGCCGTAGTCGATCACCGCCTTGCCCGCGAGTTCGAGCCCGTCCAGCCATTCCAGGCACAGCGCCGTGGTGGGATGGGTGCCGCTGCCGAAGGCGAGGCCGGGGTCTAGGCGCACCACCACCTGGTCACCGTCCGCTGGCGGCTCGATGTTCCACGGGTAGATCCACAGCCGCCGGCCAAACGCCATCGGCTGGTACTGGTCCATCCACGCGCGTTCCCAGTCCTGGTCCTCCACCCTGCGGAAGTCCAGCTGGTCGGGCTCCAGCCACGGCAGCAGTTCGCCCAGCGCGGCGGCCAGGCCGCGCCGGTCGGTGTGCTCGTCGAACAGCGCGTTCAGGGTGATGGTGGGCCACAACGGCAGCTCGCCCACACCCGGCTCGAAGATTGCCTGCTCGTCCGGCGTCTCAGCGTCGGCGTCGCGCAGGGTGACCGACAGTGCGCCGAGATCCTCCAGCGCTTCCTCCACGCGAGGCTGCTGTTCGAGACGGGCGGTGAGGGAGAGTTCGAGGAAGGGCATGGCGGATTGACTCAGAAGCGGCGTGGTTTGTTGCAGGCTCTGAAAAGGATGGCACCGAAAAAGCAGATGCCGGCCCACATTCCTCCCATGATGCCCAGGGTGCTCAGGTCAGTGGTCAAGTCCAGTGCATGCCGAAATGTTGCGTGCTTCCAATATCTGGAGCGCAGGACAAAGGCGCTTGCCATGGATAGCGCCGCCCACAATCCCGAAACCATGGTGGCTTTCAGCACGTCGCGAAATGGGTAGCGGCGGTCGGCCACGATGCTCACGCAAGCCAGCGGCAAGCCGGCCGCGAGCGAGATTGCGATTACAGCGGTGCCTGCAAAAAGTCGGTTGGAAAGTGGTTCCGAGAACCGAAGCACGAACGCCAACATGGCCATGGCAAACAAAAACAGCGGGTTCCACATGCCGCGACGGGATGCAGTCACGACTGCATCCCGCACGCGGAAGCGCGGACCGGCGAATGACTCGATCCAGTCCGGCGCCATCCAATCAGTGTCCGGTCGCAGCTTTTTCCTTCTGCTCCGCCATCCGCTTCTCGAGGTAGTGAATGTTCTGGCCGCCGTGCTGGAAGCCCACGTCGGCCATGATGCGCTGCTGCAGCGGGATGTTGCACTTCACGCCTTCGATCACGGTCTCGGCTAGCGCGAGGCGCATGCGTGCGATGGCGGTGGCGCGGTCGGGGCCGTACACGATCAGCTTGCCGATCATCGAGTCGTAGTTCGGCGGGATGCGGTAGCCGTCATACAGGTGCGTGTCCACGCGCACGCCGGGGCCGCCGGGCGCCTCGAAGCGCTTCACCGTGCCGGGACAGGGCAGGAAGCTGTCCGGATCCTCGGCGTTGATTCGGCATTCGATGGCGTGGCCGTTGATCTTCACGTCTTCCTGCCGGATCGACAGCTTCTCGCCGCCGGCGATCAGCAGCTGTTCGCGCACCAGGTCCACGCCGGTGATGAACTCGGTCACCGGGTGCTCGACCTGGATGCGGGTGTTCATCTCGATGAAGTAGAAGCGGCCGTTCTCGAACAGGAACTCGAAGGTGCCGGCGCCGCGATAGCCGATGCGGATGCAGGCGTCCACGCAGACCTTGCCGATCTCGGCGCGCAGCTCCGGCGTAATGCCGGGCGCGGGCGCTTCCTCCACCACCTTCTGGTGGCGGCGCTGCATCGAGCAGTCGCGCTCACCCAGGTGGATGGCGTTGCCCTGGCCGTCGGCCAGCACCTGGATCTCCACATGCCGCGGGTTCTCCAGGAACTTCTCCATGTAGACCTGATCGTTGCCGAAGGCCGCCTTGGCCTCCTGCTTGGTCATCACGATGGAGTTGCCGAGGTGCGCCTCGGTGCGCACCACGCGCATGCCGCGGCCGCCGCCGCCGCCCGCGGCCTTGATGATCACCGGGTAGCCGATCTCGCGCGCAATGCGCAGGTTCGCCTCGATGTCGTCGCCGAGCGGCCCACCGGAACCGGGCACGCAGGGCACGCCGGCGGCCTTCATCGCGCGGATCGCTTCCACCTTGTCGCCCATCAGGCGGATCACGTCCGCGGTGGGGCCAATGAAGACGAAGCCAGACTGCTCCACCTGCTCGGCGAAGTCCGCGCGTTCGGAGAGGAAGCCGTAACCCGGATGGATCGCCTGCGCGTCGGAAATTTCCGCCGCGGCGATGATGCGCGGAATGTTGAGGTAGCTTTCCGCCGATGGCGCCGGGCCGATGCAGATCGCCTCGTCGGCGAGGCCGACGTGCTTGAGGTTGCGGTCGGCGGTGGAGTGCACCGCCACCGTCTTGATGCCAAGGCTGTGGCAGGCGCGCAGCACGCGCAGCGCGATTTCGCCCCGGTTGGCTATGAGGACCTTCTCGAGCATCCGGGCGGCCTCAGGCGATCACGAACATCGGCTGGTCGAATTCGACCGGCTGGCTGTTCTCGACCAGGATCGCCTGGACGGTGCCGGAGACGTCGGCCTCGATCTGGTTGAACATCTTCATCGCCTCGATGATGCCCAGCGTCTCGCCGGCCTTCACCTGCTGGCCCACCTTGACGAAGGCGGCCGCGCCCGGCGTGGCCGAGGCGTAGAAGGTGCCGACCATCGGCGCCTTGACCACATGGCCTGCGGGCAGCGCGTCGGCGTCAGGAGCCGCGGGGGCGGCTGCGGGCGCGGGAGCCGCGGCAGCCGTCGCCGGGGCAGGGGCCATGGCGGCCGGTGTTGGTGCGGCCACGGCCACGCCGCCCTTGGGAACGCGCGACAGGCGTACCACTTCCTCGCCTTCCTTGATTTCCAGTTCGGCGAGGTTGGATTCCTCGAGCAGGTCGATCAGTTTCTTGATCTTGCGCAGATCCATGGGATGGCCTTCAGTTCGTGGCGTCGCCGAGGGGCGACGGAAAAGGAAAGGATTTTCAGCGTGCCGCCAGCCGGGTGATCGCCGCATCCAGTGCCAGCCGGTAGCTGTCGGCGCCGAAGCCGCAGATCACGCCCACCGCGATGTCCGACAGGTAAGAGTGGTGGCGGAACGGTTCGCGGGCATGGACGTTGGACAGATGCACTTCGATCAGCGGGATCGCGACCGCGGCAAACGCATCGCGCAGCGCGATGCTGGTGTGGGTGAACGCGCCGGCGTTGCACAGGATCGTCGCCACCTGTTCGTCGCGGGCCTGATGCACGCGGCCGATCAGCTCGTGCTCGGCGTTGGACTGGAACCAGGTCAGTTCGTGCCCGGCCGCCTGCGCCTGCGCGGCCAGCCGGCCGTTGACGTCGGCCAGTGTGTCGTGCCCGTAGATCGCCGGCTCGCGGGCGCCCAGCAGGTTGAGGTTGGGCCCGTGCAGGACCAGGATCTTCGCCACATCATGCCTTCGACGGCGTCCGGAAGGCCCGGAACGGGCGCAGTGTGCGCGCAGTTGGGGATGTTGTCCAGTTCGGCGTAGATCGGCGATGTTCCAAGGAGAAGTGCATCACTCTCCGTGCGCCGACGTATGCATCACTGCTTGCGATCATCCCGATCGCGAAGATCAAACGGGCGGCCATCCTTGGCCGCACTCCTCAAAACCAGCGGTCGAGTGTGGCGGCGTTCAGCGGGCCGCGATGAGTGGCAATCACGCGCCCATCAGCGCCGATCAGCACGCTGTAAGGCAATATCTCACCGCTATCGCCCCAGAGCAGCGAGGTGCTAGGTGGTGTCATCCGGCCCAGCAAGATCGGGAAACGCACAGGATGGCCGCCAAGAAAGGCGCGAACACGCGCAGGCTCGTCCATCGCGATTGCGAGCACGATCGTGCCCTGATCGCCGAACTTGGTCTGTGCCTTGTCCAGCGCGGGCAGCTCGTCCAGGCAGGGCCCGCACCAGCTGGCCCAGAAATTCAGCAGCACGCGGCGGCCGCGATAGTCGGCCAATCGGTGTATCTGCCCCTGCAGATCCGGTAGTTCCAGTGTCGGCGCGGACTTGCCCACCTGCGCCACCGCCACTCCCGCCGGCACGCGCGCCAGCCGGCTTTCGTGCTGCAACCAGCTGCCCAGTGCCGCCGCCAGCACGGCGATCCCCAGAATCACCACGCTGTCTCGGCTCAACATTGGCTGCGGCCGCCGCTTCCGTTCCGCTCCGGCAGCAGGGGGCGGGAGAAAATGCAGAGAGTGCGTGACTTGCTCACCGCGCGGCGTCGTCCAGCGCCCGTTCCACCAGCGCGGTGGTCAGCACGGTCGGCAGCTGCCGTCCTTCGCCGCCGCCCTTCGGGAACACTACGTACAAGGGCACCCCGGGCGAGTGGTATTGCTGCAGGAAGGCGGTGATCGCCGGATCCTCGTTGGTCCAGTCGCCCTTCATGTAGACCGCGCCGCTGCGCTCCAGCGCCGCGCGGAAGGTGGCGCCATCCAGGACTGCGTGCTCGTTGGCCTTGCAGGTGATGCACCAGTCGGCAGTCATGTCCACGAACACCGGCGTATCGGCGGCGCGCAGTTCGGCCAGACGTTCGGCGCTGTACGGCACGACGCCTTTCCGTGCCGTTGCGGCATTCGTTGCAGCCGGCACCTGCGCCAGCAGGTACAGCGGCGCCAGTACGGTGAGCGCCAGCAGCGCGGTCAGCGCATGGTGCAGTCGGCCGCGCCCGCGGCTGCGTTCGAACCACCACAGTGCCAGCGCCAGCAGCACCATCGCCACCAGCAGCAGGCCCACGGCGTCGGCGCCGCGCTGGTTGGCCAGTACCCAGGCCAGCCACGCCGCGGTGAGGTACATCGGAAAGGCCAGCACCTGCTTCAGCGTCTCCATCCAGCGGCCCGGCTTCGGCAGCCAGCGCGCCAGCGCGGGGATGTAGGCAATGGCGAGGAAGGGCAGCGCCAGGCCCGCGCCCAGCACGAGGAACACCAGCAGGGCGTTGAGCGCCGGCGCGGCGAATGCATACGCCAGCGCGCCGCCCATGAATGGCGCCGTGCAGGGGCTGGCCACCACCACGGCGAGGACGCCGGTGAAGAAATCCCCGGCTGCGCCACCGCGGTTCGCCAGCGCACTGCCGGCATTGCCGAGCGAGGCGCCGAACTGCACCACGCCCGACATGGACAGGCCCAGCGCAAAGATCACGCAGGCCAGCACCGCCACCAGCAGCGGCTGCTGCAGTTGCGTACCCCAGCCCAGCGCATGGCCGCTGGCGCGCAGCGCGAGGATGGCCAGACCCAGCGCCGCAAAACTCGCCAGCACGCCGGCGGTGTAGGCCAGCGCATGGCGGCACCGTCGCACGGGATTCTCGCCGCTTTCCAGCAGGCTCACGGCCTTGATCGACAGCACCGGCAGCACGCAGGGCATCAGGTTGAGGACAAGGCCGCCGCCCAGCGCCAGCAGCAATGCGGCGAACAGGCTGGTCTGCAGCGGGCCGGCAGGCGCGGCCGCAGTACCGGTCGATGACACGCGGGCTGAGGGTGCGCCCGGCGCCGCCGGCGCGCCCGGCACCGTTACGCCGTTCGCCACCGCGCCGCCTCGCAGGTCCACCGTCACGTCGCGCGTCATCAGCGGGTAGCACACGCCGCCGTCCTGGCAGCCGAGGAAGCTCGCCTCCAGGGTCACCTGCCGGCGGCCCGCGGTATCGCCCTCGATCGCCACCGGCAGTTCGAGATCGCCGAAGTACACGGTGATCGCACCGAGTTGCGGGTCCTGGTGCACCACGCCGCCAGTCGGCCATGCCGGTGTGTCGAGCCGGAGGTCGCCGGCATCCTTGAGCTTAAGCGCGATGTGGTCGCGGTAGACGTAGTAGTCCCTGGGCATTGTCCAGCGCAGCAGCAGGTGCTGCGGATCCTGCGCCACCGCGGTGAACTGGAAGGCCTGTTCCGGCGGCAGCGGCGACGATGGCGTGCCCGCCAACGTGCCGCCCGGGCCGCCAAGCTGTCGCAACGCATGGCTGAATGTGTCGCCGGTGGCGGATGGCGGCGAGGCGGCTGCGCCCGCGGCGGCCGGCAGCGGCAGGTCGAGGTGCTCGGTATGCGGCGGGTAGCAGATCTTCGGCTCCACCTCGTGGCAGCCCTGGTACTGCACGTCCACCCGCAGGCGCGTGGTCCCCGGCGCCGCGGTATAGGGCAGGCTGGCGTCGATGCCGTGGTGGTAGGTCTCCACCGGGCCCAGGTAAGGGTCGACGTGTTTTTCGCCGGCTGGCAACTGCGCCTTGCCCAGGGTCACGCCAGGGCCGGCGGTGAACTTCATGCGGCCGCGGTAAAGGTAGTAGTCCGGCGCGATCGTCCAGTGCAGCTTGAGCGTGCCGGGCGTGTTCGCGTCCGCGCTGAGCTTGTAGGCCTCGGTCACCGGCAGGATGTTGTCGTCCTGCGTCTGCGCGAAGGCCGCAGGCAGCAGCGCGGCCAGCAGGCCGAGCAGCAGGCCTATCGGCAAGGTTCGGTGGAGGAGCTTCGACATCACGACTCCGGCCACGCAGGGCCGCGGTGGAGGGGTGGCCATTATGACGGCAGGATGCGGGCGGGGTTCACGACGTGACGTTCGCCCGCACCCAGTCGAGGTACGCCGCGAGGCCACGCTCCGCCGGCAGCGCGAGCAGTTCGGGCAGTTCGTAGGGGTGCAGTTCCGGCAGGCGCGCCTTGAGCGCCTCGAAGCCTGCGACGGTGGTCTTGATCAGCAGCAGTTCTTCCTGATCAGTGTGTACCTCGCCCTGCCAGCGATACGTGGAAAGCACGCCAGGCACCCGGCTGATGCAGGCGGCCAGCCGTTCGGCCACCAGCGCTTCGGCCAGCCGTTGCGCGCCGGCGGCGTCGGGGCAGCTGCACAGGCAAAGCAGGACGGTGGTTTCGGGCATGGCGCTCACGGGGTGCAGTTTTCGCAGGTCGTGCTTCCAGTGCGGGCTGGAATCTGCCGCTGCACTGTTTCGGCCGGCCTCCGGGGCGATGGATCGCGGCCTGCGTCCGGGCGGCGGCGGCTGCCGGGCGGGGGCACCGGCCGGCGCCGCCACGGTAGCAGAGCGACGGCCGCCTCTTGAAACCCGTTCCTCCGCGCCCCATCCGCTTCCACAAGGGTCGGATCGCGGGGCTTCGGGTTCGCCGCCACTTGCGGTGAACACTTGTATCGCTAGAATTGGCACTCATCTACGTCGAGTGCTAACAGCGGTCCTCCCGGGCCGATCTGTCAGTCCTCCACCACATTCCACCACCCAGCTTGGGAGCCACCCATGAGCAAACTGCGTCCGCTGCACGATCGCGTCATCGTCAAGCGCCTGGAAGAGGAGCGCGTCTCCGCCGGCGGCATCGTCATCCCCGACAGCGCCACCGAGAAGCCCACCCGCGGCAAGGTGATCGCCGCCGGTACCGGCCGCATCCTGGAAGACGGCAACGTCCGCCCGATGAGCCTGAAGGAAGGCGACGTGGTGCTGTTCGGCAAGTACGCCGGCCAGGAAATCAAGATCGACGGCGAAGAGCTGGTCTTCCTGAAGGAAGACGACATCGTGGCGGTGATCGAGGGCTGAGCGCGCCATCGCGCTCGCCCGTCGCCAGAAGCCTGCTCCGGCAAGGCTTTCGGAACGACAGACCCCTTTCCTTAATTTCAAAATTTTGAGGCAAAAATTTTATGGCCGCTAAAGAAGTCCGCTTCGGCGAAGACGCCCGCTCGCGCATCCTCAAGGGCGTGAACACGCTCGCCAACGCCGTCAAGGTCACCCTGGGCCCGAAGGGCCGCAACGTCGTGCTGCAGAAGAGCTTCGGCGCCCCCACCGTCACCAAGGACGGCGTGTCCGTGGCGAAGGAGATCGAGCTGGCCGACGCCTACGAGAACATGGGCGCGCAGATCGTCAAGGAAGCCGCCTCGAAGACCTCCGACAATGCCGGTGACGGCACCACCACCGCCACCGTGCTGGCGCAGGCGTTCATCCGCGAGGGCATGAAGGCGGTCGCCGCCGGCATGAACCCGATGGACCTGAAGCGCGGCATCGACAAGGCCGTGGCCGCCGCCGTGGGCGAGCTGAAGAACCTCAGCAAGCCCACCACCGACGACAAGGCGATCGCCCAGGTCGGCACCATCTCCGCCAACTCCGACAGCGCGATCGGCGACATCATCGCCACCGCGATGAAGAAGGTCGGCAAGGAAGGCGTGATCACCGTCGAGGAAGGCTCGGGCCTGGACAACGAGCTGGACGTGGTCGAGGGCATGCAGTTCGACCGCGGCTACCTGTCGCCGTATTTCATCAACAACCAGCAGAGCCAGCAGGTCGAACTGGAAGACCCGTTCATCCTGCTGCACGACAAGAAAGTCTCCAACGTGCGCGAGCTGCTGCCGATCCTGGAAGGCGTGGCCAAGGCCGGCAAGCCGCTGCTGATCGTCGCCGAGGAAGTGGAAGGCGAGGCGCTGGCCACGCTGGTGGTCAACACCATCCGCGGCATCGTCAAGGTCGCCGCCGTCAAGGCGCCGGGCTTCGGTGACCGTCGCAAGGCGATGCTGGAAGACATGGCTATCCTTACCAACGGCCAGGTGATCTCCGAGGAAGTGGGCCTGCAGCTCGAGAAGGCGACCATCGCCGACCTCGGCCGCGCCAAGAAGGTCGTGGTGACCAAGGAAAACACCACCATCATCGACGGCGCCGGCGAAGCCGAGAAGATCCAGGCCCGCATCAAGCAGATCAAGGCGCAGATCGAGGAGACCTCCTCCGACTACGACCGCGAGAAGCTGCAGGAGCGCGTGGCCAAGCTGGCCGGCGGCGTGGCCGTCATCAAGGTCGGTGCCGCGACGGAAGTCGAGATGAAGGAAAAGAAGGCGCGCGTGGAAGACGCCCTGCACGCCACCCGTGCAGCGGTCGAGGAGGGCGTGGTGCCGGGCGGCGGCGTGGCCCTGATCCGTTCGCTGAAGGCGGTCGAGAACCTGAAGGGCGACAACGAGGACCAGAACCTCGGCATCGCCATCACCCGCCGCGCGCTGGAAGCGCCGCTGCGCGAGATCGTGTTCAACGCCGGCGCCGAGCCGTCCGTGATCGTCAACCAGGTCAAGGAAGGCAAGGGCAACTACGGCTACAACGCCGCCACCGGCGAGTTCGGCGACATGATCGAGTTCGGCATCCTGGACCCGACCAAGGTCACCCGCTCGGCGCTGCAGTACGCCTCCTCCGTGGCCGGCCTCGCCATCACCACCGAGGCGATGGTGGCCGAGCTGCCGAAGAAGGAAGAGCACAACCACGGCGGCGCCCCCGGAGGCATGGGCGGCATGGGCGGCATGGATTTCTGATCCGGCCCGAGCCGTTCGCCCTGAGCATCGCCGCGCAGCGGCGAAGCCCAAGGGCAAGCAACACGAAAAACCCCGCCTCGGCGGGGTTTTTCTTTGGGGCCCTCGTTGCTGGCCAAGGTAGCCTCGCGATGCGAGCCGCAAGCGCTTTCCTGAGCGACTTCCGGTTCTTCCCGGAGTGAAGTTCACGGTGGCGATGGCGGCAAAGTGCGGCGGCGTTTGCCACCGTGTCGTCACCGTCCCCATCGGGGCGCAGCGCCGCATCATGCACCTACCGGTACGGGGCGCCTCCATCTTTCTGGAACTGGCCGGCCTCCAGCAAACAAAGCCCCGGGAGGCGGACTCCCGGGGCCGCGATCGAGCTACCTGGAATCAGTGCCCGGCGTTGGCGTCGGTCTGCGCGTCGGCCCTGGCATTGAGCTTGGCGCCGCCAGCATGGGCATCGGCGTCCATGCCTGCGGACAGGTGGGTGTCGGTGGCGGTGTTGCCGGTCGCCGTGCCGGCCTTGTGCATAGCCCCGCGGGCATGGTGGCTCATCGTGTGGGCGGCCTTGTGCGCGGCTTCGCCGGTCTGGTGCAAAGTGCCGCCAAGCGCACCGGTGGTCTGGCCGGCGGCCTGTGTGACGCCGTTGACGAGCGAACCGGCGTTGACGCTGGCGCTCGCCCCGGCGCCTGCGGCGGCGTCCTGCGCGAGAGCGGGAAGGGCCAGCAGGCTGGTCGAGGCGACGAAGGCGGCTAGCAGGATCGTCTTTTTCATCGGGCAAACCTCCAGAGTGGAATGGCCGCGTGCGCGTGGTGGCGCGGCGCGGGCCACGCTAGGCGCTGCGCACTGGCTGCATCCTGAATTCGCCGTGCCCGTCTTCAGAACCCGTTCAACGCCGCAACGGGACCGATGTGGCTCAGGGGCGTGCGGTCGTCGGCGCGGCAGCCGGTGCGGGTGGTGGCGCGTGCGCCACGGTGGCGGGAGCGGCCGGCCGTACGAACTTCGCCAGCACTCCGTCCAGCTTGCGGCTCATGCGCAACTGCTCGACGCTGGCCATGGACTGGTCGAGCTTCTGGGTGACGGCGTCTTCGTCGGGCTGAGGTGCGCCGGGGGCGCGGGTGAGCGCGGCGAGCGGCGGCCCGACCAGTTCAGTGAGGGTGAAATAGGGATCGTCATGGATGCCGGCGGCAGCGAGCAGCTTGCCGGGCAGCAGCCACGAGGCTGTGTCTTCATGCACGGCGTTGCCGTTGGCGCGCGGGTCGACCAGCAGCCAGGTGCCGGCCTGCGCCAGCATGTCCTGTCCGTTGACGAAGCCGTCGATGCGGTAACTGCCGGCGAGTCCGGGCAGGTGATCCCCGTAGAACAGCAGCAGGGTGGGACGCTGGCGCCTGGCGAGTTGCGCGGCGAGGCGGCCGAGTTCCTCGTCGGCGTGCTGCATGTGGTAGAGGTAGGTTTGCAGCTCGCGCTTGTCCTTGCCTTCGATGCCGGCGGGTACCGCGATCGCGTCGCGCGCGGCGGTGTCCTTCGGCTCGACGTCGTAGGGGCCGTGCGCCTCGATGCTGATCGCGAAGACGAATTGCGGCGGGCCGCTGTCCTTGAGCTGGCGCAGGATCTCGTCGGTCATCGCGCTGTCGGCCATGTACTTGCCGTCGTTCGGCGCATCGGGCGGGAACGCGGACTGCGACACGAATCGCTGGAAGCCCAGCGTCTTGAATGCGGTGCTGCGGTTCCAGAACGTGGGGTCGTTGCCGTGCACCGCCACCGTGACGTAGCCATGTTCGTCCAGCACGCGGACGAGGCTGGGCAGCGGCTTGCGGCCGATCTGCAGGTAGGGGAACTGCAGGTTGTCGAAGTAGCGCAGCGAGAGTCCGGTGAGCACTTCGAACTCGGTGCGGATGGTGCCGCCACCGAAGGTGGGCACGTGCAGTGCGCCGCTGGTGCCGTGCTGCGCGAGCCGGCGCAGGTTCGGCGTGAGGTCGTCGTGCGCGTAGCCCTTCATGATGCTCGGGTCGAAGAACGACTCGCTCTGGATCACCACGATGTCAGGCAGCACGGCGGCGTTCGGCATCGCAAGGTGCTGGCGCAGCGCGTCGGCGGACTGGCCGATCAGCTGCTCGGCGACGGCGCGGTCGGGCTTGGGCTTTCGCTGGCTGTACTGCAGGTGGAACATCACCAGTTCGCCGACCAGTCCCGAATGGATGCGCGTGGAAGCGGCCGACCAGGGTTCCAGCCACAGCACGCGGCCGTTGTAGAGCTTCGCCCAGCCACCCCAGCCGCCGAGCAGGCTGCCCAGCAACAGCGCCAGCGTCGTGCCGGCCGCGAGGCGCCTGCCGCCGGTGCGGCGTTCGAACAGCGGCGGTTCCAGTCGCCACATCGCGATCAGGATCAGCACGCCCGCGAGCAGCGCCAGATACGGCCACGGGCTGTGCGGCAGGTAGCCGGCCAGCAGGTGGAACCCGCCCTTGCGCAGTTGTCCCACCATGCGGAAGTCCGCCGGCAGCAGCGGCGTGCCGAGGTTCGCCACCTTCAGCGCGTTGACGCCGTAGATCAGCCCCTGCAGCAGGTAGGCCAGCCCGAACGACAGCAGCACGCGGCGCGTCATCACCAGCAGCAGGCCGGCGAACAGCAGGCCGGGCCACGCGTTGGCGAGGGGAAAGCGGGGCTGGTCCAGCAGGCGCAGCGGCAGCACGCCCTTGCCGCCGTCGAGCAGGCTGGTGAGCAGCACGAAGGCCAGCGCCATCACGAGGATGAGGGCGATGCGTGGCACGATGCGGCGCGGTACGGGGACGGCAGTTGGGGTCATGGCGTAACCGGGGGGCTCGGTTGTCATGGAATGGTTGAAGAGTGCGGCCTTGGATGGCCGCACGTTTGATTTTCGCGATCACGGATGATTGCAGAGGCGCCGGGCAGAGCGGCCATGGCCGCCCGCTTGACGTCCGTGGCCGGGACAACCGAAAAAGAATTGCAACGGTAATCAGGATGACATGAACCGGATGTTTGCCGCGGCGGGCGGCAAACCGCGGCAGACCTTCCGTACAACGCAGCGGCTGGTCAATGGTGGACGCGTGCCGGTTCACGTCCCCGCTGCGGCACAATGGCGCGATGCCCGCCCTCACCCACGAATCGCCCGCGCTGCGCGCCCTGGTCGACGACCGTTACGCCGGACTGGCCGCCGCCTGCCGCGCCGCCGGCGTGCCGCTGCACGACGATGCCGGCGTGGCCGAGCGCATCCGTCGCACGCTCGCCGCCAGCGATTTCGCGTTCGAGGCCTGGCGCGCCCAGCCGCAGCTGCTGTCGCCCACGGGGCTGGACCGCCTGCGCTCGAACGCCGACGCCGCCACCCGCATCGACGCACTGAAGCTGTCCGACGAGGAGGCACCGACGCTGGCCGCGCTGCGCCGCTTCCGCCACGCCGAGGCGTTGCGGCTGGTGTTCCGCGACGTCAACGGGCTGGACGAGCTGCCGGAAACCCTCTCTGCCACCAGCGTGCTGTACGAGGCGCTGCTGGAGGCGGCGCTGGGCTGGAGCGAACGCGCGCTGGCCGCACGCTACGGCCATGCGCGCAGCCGCGAGGGCGAACGCCAGCGGCTGGTAGTGGTGGGTTTCGGCAAGCTGGGAGGCGCGGAGCTGAACTTCTCCTCCGACATCGACCTCGTGCTGGCCTATCCGCACGGTGGCGAGAGCGACGGCGCACGCGTGCTCGACAACGGCGAGTACTTCGTGCGGCTTGGCCGGCAGCTGGTGCGCCTGCTGGGCGAACCCACGGTGGACGGCATCTGCGCACGCGTCGACCTGCGCCTGCGCCCGTTCGGCAATGCGGGCCGGCTCGCGCTGTCGTTCAGCGCGATGGAGCAGTACTACCAGCGCGAGGGTCGCGACTGGGAGCGTTACGCCTGGATCAAGGCGCGTCCGGTGGCGGGCGACCGCGCCGCGGGCAAGCGGCTGCAGGAATTGCTGCGACCCTTCATCTACCGGAAATACCTCGACTACACCGCGTTCGCCGGCCTGCGCGAAATGAAGGCGCTGATCGATGCCGAGGTGGCGCGCAAGGATCTTTCCGGCAACCTCAAGCTCGGCTCCGGCGGCATCCGCGAGATCGAGTTCATCGTGCAGCTCACCCAGCTGATCCGCGGCGGCCGCGAGCCCAGCTTGCGCGTGCGCGGCCTGCTGCCCGCGCTCGCCGCCTGCGAAGCGCGCGGCCACATTCCCGCCGTGCGTGCGAAGGCGTTGCGCGAGGCCTACGTGTTCCTGCGCCAGCTGGAGAACCGCGTGCAGATGCTGCGCGACGCACAAACCCATGACATCCCCGACGATGCGCTGGGCCGCGAGCGCATTGCGATCGGCCTGGACTGGCCGGCGTGGGAGCCGCTGGCGGCGGAACTGGCAAGGCACCGCGAGATCGTCGCCACCGAGTTCGCCGCCGTGCTCATGCCACAAGGCGGGCGGGACACCCACGTGCCCGCCGCGGACGCGGCGCTGTGGCAGGCCGCCTGCGCCGAAACGCTGGACGCCGGCATGCTCGAAGCCAGCGGCTTCCTGCCGGGCGCGGAGGTGGCCGATGCACTCGCCAAGCTGCCGCAGGCTGGCGCGGTGCGTGCAATGTCGGCGCGCTCGCGCGAGCGGCTCGACCACCTGATGCCGCAGCTGATCGCCGCCGCGCGCGGCAGCAAGGCGCCTGTGCCTTGCCTGCTGCGGCTGTGCCGGCTCACGCAGGCGGTGGCTCGGCGTTCGTCCTACCTTGCCCTGCTGGAGGAGCAGCCGGCCGCGCGCAAGCGACTGGTCACGTTGTTCGCGGACAGCGCCCTGCTCGCCGAACAGGTGATCGCGCAGCCGCTGTTGCTGGACGACGTGCTCGACCCGCGCATCGACCAACTGCCGCTGAAGCGCGCCGACATCGCCGCCGAGATCGCCCGCGTGCTCGCCACGCTGGAGGAACGCGAGGCGGAGGCGGAACTGGAGCGTATCAACGAATTCCAGTCCTCTACTGCCTTTCGCCTCGGCCTCGCCTTCAGCGACGGCCGTGCCGACGCGGCGGCCACCGCGCGCCGGCTGGCGGCACTGGCCGAGTCCGTGGTGGGTGCGGTCACCGCGCTGGCCGAGCGCGAGCTGGTGGCCCAGCACGGACGCCTGCCTGGCGACGGTTCCGGCTTCGCGGTGCTGGGCTACGGCAGCCTGGGCGGCGAGGAACTGGGCTTCGCCTCCGACCTCGACCTGGTGTTCGTCTACGACGGCAGGCGCGCGCAGGCGATGAGCGACGGCCCGCGGCCGATCGAGGGCGCGCGCTGGTACCAGCGCCTCGCCCAGCGCGTGATGAACTGGCTCACCGTTTCCACCCGCGCCGGTCGCCTGTACGAGGTGGACACGCGGCTGCGGCCGGACGGGTCCAAGGGCTTGCTGGTGGGCAGCCTCGACGCCTTCGTCGCCTATCAGCAGAGCCGCGCGTGGACCTGGGAGCATCAGGCGCTGCTGCGCGCGCGTCCGGTGGCCGGCGATGCCGCGCTGGGCGCGGCGCTGGTCAGCGTGCGCCGCGACGTCCTGGCGGTGCCGCGCGAGCCATCGCAGGTGCTGGACGAGGTGAGCCAGATGCGCCGCCGCTGGCGTGCCGAGCGCGACCGCTCCGACGAGCGCCACCTCGACCTCAAGCAGGGCCGTGGCGCCCTGCTCGACATTGAGTTCGCGCTGCAGGGACTGGTGCTGGCGCACGCGGCGCGGCATCCCGCCTTGCTTGGCGTTACGTCGAATGCGGCGTTGCTCGCCGCCTGCCGCGACGCGGGCCTGCTCGATGCAACGCAGTTCGCCGCGTTGTCAGGCGCGCATGCTGCATTGCTGCAACGCTCACTGGCCTGCACCCTGGATGCGCGTTCGCGTGTCGCGCCACGCGACGAGGGGCTGGAAGCGCTGTGCGGCGAGGTGGCGCAGCAGACGCAGGCGCTGGGATTCGCGTTCGACTGATGCGCGGCGGGATCAGCGCAGGCCCATGCGCCTTTGCAGCTCCGCCGCGATCGCGGCGGTCTCGCGCAGGGGCGACTGGCGCGCGGGAGCCTCGCCGTCCAGCCCGTGCAGCAGGCCGCGTTCGCGCAGGGCCTGGTGGAAGCGCGCTAGCTTGTCCGGCAGCGGCGCGGCGACGTGGGTATGCACGGCGCAGCCTACGGCGCAGGCCTCGCTGAGCATGTTCACCGAGTCGGGCGTGACCACCAGGCGGTCGGCCCAGCCCAGCACGCCCGGGTAGGGGTTGCCGCCATCGTCGGGGCCGGACCAGACGAGTCCCGGCACGCCGGCCAGCACGTCGCGGAATATCGCCAGCGTCGCCGGCGGCGTGCGCCGCGAGGCCAGCACCAGCAGGCTGCCGCCCTCGTGCGCGTGCCGGGCCAGCAGCTGCCTGGCCAGCGCAAGCGCGTAGTCCGCATCCAGCCCCAGCTGCTTGCGCGGGCCGCCCAGCAGCACGCCCACGCGCGGTTGCGGCAGTTCCTCGAAGGCGGGACAGGCATCGCGGCCATCGGCCAGCCAGTCGTCGTCCACCGGGTTCAGCGAACCCAGCGGGACGAGCACGTTGGGTGCGGCGAGCCGGTCGTGGCGCGGTGCGATCACCGTGTCCCAGTGTGCCGGATCGATGCGCGGATCGAGGATCTGCACGCTGTGGCACCGCCCGTGCGAAAGCCGGTGCAGCATGCGGGTGAACAGCGCGGCGGCGCGGCCGCAGCCGATCGCCAGTTGCGGCCACGGCGCCGCGAACTGGTCGCGCTGATCCGCGGGCAGGGCCAGGCGACCGCCCAGCGTGAGGCGGGGGGCGAGCCACGACCACGGTGCGCGCGGCTCCAGCACCAGGTGGCGCACCGGCAGCCCCATGCGTTCGGCCAACGCCAGCGCCTGTCGCTGGTTGCCTGCGGAGGCATCGGTGACGGCCCAGCACTCGGCCCTTACGCCGGACATGGCAGATGGCATCGGCGGATTGTTTCCCGTGCGTACACGCTGCGTTGCTCCAGCTCGCGTTTATGGGGTGGCGGCGTGTAGATACACTGACGGCCGGCACTGTTCCCGTCCAGCCGACGGCCCGGAGAATACCCGCGGTCGACCGTTGTTCCGAGGCATCGCCTGGCCGTCGGTAGTTTTTTCTTCCCGTAGCGGCCGTCACCCGGCCGATCACCCACCCATTGCGGAGAACCTCCATGCGCGTGTTTCGTTACCTCCTGATCGCGGGCCTGCTCGGCGCCGCGGCCACCGTTCAGGCCAGCCCGGTCACCTACAAGCTGGACCCGAGCCACACCATGGTGCTGTTCACCTGGAACCACTTCGGCTACTCCAACCCCACCGCCGACCTGGGCCTGGGCGATGGCACGCTGGTGTTCGACTCGCAGGACCCGGCGAAATCCTCGGTGGACGTGACGCTGCCGCTGAGCAAGCTCGACACCCACGTGCCGGCGCTGGACAAGCATCTCAAGGAAGCCGATTTCTTCGATGCCGCCAAGTACCCGGTGGTGACCTTCAAGAGCACCGGCGTCGAGCCGCTCGGCGACAACCACTACAAGGTGACGGGCAACCTCACCGTGCACGGCGTGACCCGGCCGGTGACGCTGGACGCCACACTGAACAAGATCGGTCCGCATCCGATGACCAAGGCGCAGGCGATCGGCTTCGATGCCACCGCCACGCTGAAGCGCTCGGACTTCGGCGTGGGCGCCTACGTGCCGATGGTGAGCGACGAGATCAAGATCCACATCACCACCGAAGGCGCGGTGCCCAAGGCGAAGTAAGCCGGTACGCGCGCAAACGAAAAGCCCGCGCCGGCGACGGCGCGGGCTTTTTTGTTGTCGACGCCGGTGGCTCAGTTCGCCTTCACGCCGGCGTCCTTCAGCGCCGCCAGCTTGTCCAGGTCGACACTGGCCACCGCCTGTTTCAGCTGGTCGATGCTGTCGACATTGCCGCTTGCCTTCACCGAGAAGCGCTGGCCCACCAGTACGCCGTACTCGCCGTACTTCGACTGGGTGTCCCACTGCTCGTGGACCAGGTTGCCGTTGGCGCTGTACGTCTTCTCGTAGCCGTGCTCGGTCTGCTTTTCTTCTTCCGGCGCCATCGCGGTGGCGAGCGACACCAGGCCCTTGGCGCCGCCGGTGTCGGAGACCTCGAGCCGGATGTGGCGGCCGTTGTCGCCCGCGTACTCGGCGTCGGCCTCGGAAACCTGCATGCCCATCGCCGCATTGCGCTGGGCCGACAGGCTGGTGCGCTTGAGGTCGCCCAGGCTGTCGGGCAGGAAAGCCTTGATCTGCTCGGGCGGCAGCGCCTCGACGTTGCCGCCGCCGGCCATCGCCCCCATCATCTTGCCCATCGCGGCCGACTGCGCCGCGCTGTCGCCGGACTTCTGCGCCGCATCCATTTCCTTGCCGGCCTGCTCGGCGCGCTGGCCCATCGCGGCGAGCTTGCCCAGTGCGCTGTTGCTGTCGAGGCTGACGTTGCCGCCATCGCTGCTGCCGAGATGCATGCCGTTCATCGCGGCGCCGCCCAGCATGGCTGTGCCGACCACGCCGGCGATGATCAGGCCGATGATCCAACTCAGCACGATCGCGATGATCACGCTCACCGCGGTGTAGCCGCCGGCCTTTTCCGGCGGGCACTTCATGGTGGGCGGCAGGCCGAGGTACAGCAGGTAGATCGCGTAGATCGCGCCGACCAGCGCGATCAGCCAGCCGATCCACGGCAGGATCACCGCGATGCCGGCAATCCAGCTGGCGGTCCAGGAGTAGGCCACCGCCTTCAGTGCCTGGGTCATGTCCTTCTGTCCGCCGAAACTCGGTGCCAGCGCGTTGACGATCAGCGCCATCACGTAGATCAGCACCAGCGACAGCAGATAGGCCAGCACCAGGCTCGCGATGCCGCCGCTGAACGAACTGCGCACGGTCATGCCGAAGGCGCTGTAGCCGATCAGGCTGCTCTTGATGAAGTGGGCGATCGCCGGCAGTGCGGCGACGACGACGATGTAGCCGGTGTACAGGCCGCTGACCGAGGTCGGCTCAGCGGCCACGACGGGCCATTCGGTCTTCGGTGTGGTGAGGATGGCCTTGATCCGCGCGATGATCTTTGCGAAATCCATGATCGTTCCCCCGCGTGCGTGTGGTCGGCCTTGCCGGACACGAGCCGGCCGGCCGTGAGTCCCGCGGCGCCGGATGGCGCGCCGCCCCGTTTGCTTCCCCTGGCTCCCCTGCGTACCGCGCCGGCAGGATAGCGCAGCCTGCTACCATTGGCGGCCTCGCATCCCGTCCGGAGCCCTCCCCATGTCTGCCTCTGCCGCAGCCGTCGCGCCGATCCCGGCGAATGCCGAAAATCGTTACGAAGTGACGCGCGCCGACCTGCCGCTGTCCTGCCCGATGCCCGGAATGGCATTGTGGAACTCGCACCCGAAGGTGTATCTGCCGATCGTCGACGACGGCGGCGAGTCGGTTTGTCCTTATTGCGGAGCACGTTACGTCCTGCGCGACTGATCCGGGGCGTCGTTCAGGATGACCGCGGCATTGTTCTTGCTTGGATTTCAGGATGAAACTCGTGCACCAGGATGCAGGCCCGCAGGCGGGAACCATGTCCGGCAGTGTCGACACCGCACCGCGACTGACCGTCGTCCAGCTGATCCCCGCGCTGCAGTCCGGCGGTGCGGAGCGTTCCGCGCTGGAAGTCGCCCGTGCCCTGGTGCAGGCGGGCCATCGTTCGGTGGTGATCTCCGCCGGCGGCCGCCTGGTGGACCAGCTGGTGGCCGAGGGCAGCGAGCACATCACGCTGGACATCGGTCGCAAGTCGCTGGGGACCCTGTTGCGGGTCGGCATGCTGCGCCGGCAGTTGCGTGAGCTTGGGCCCGACATCGTGCACGCGCGCTCGCGCCTGCCGGCCTGGCTGGGCTGGTGGGCGCTGAAGGGGCTCAAACCGCAACCGCATTTCATCACCACGGTGCACGGGCTGAACACGCCCGGCCGCTACAGCGCGATCCTGCTGCGCGGCGAACGGGTGATCGTGGTTTCGCAGACCCTGCGCGACTACGTGCTCGGCCACTACGATTGGTTGGAGCCGGGGCGGGTGCGGGTGATCCCGCGCGGCATCGACCCCGAGGCGTTCCCCTACGGCCATCGCCCGGACGAGGGGTGGAAGCGGGCGTTCTTCGCCGAATACCCCGCGTTGGCCGGTGCGCCACTGCTGACCCTGCCAGGGCGCGGCACCCGGTTGAAGGGACATCATGACGCGATCGAACTGCTCGCCGAGCTGAAGCGCCGCGACATCGACGCGCGGCTGTTGCTGCTCGGGGTGATCGAAGCCGGTCGCGAGGCCTACGTGGAAGAGTTGCGCAGGCTAATCCGCGCACGCGGCGTGGAAGCGCAGGTGGCGCTGACTCCGCCGCGCCAGGACGTGCGGGACGTCTACGCGGTCTCCAGCCTGATCCTGCAGCTGTCGAACAAGCCCGAGTCCTTCGGCCGCACCGTGATCGAGGCGCTGTCGCTTTGCCGGCCGGTGCTCGGCTACGCGCACGGCGGCGTGGGCGAGCTCCTGGCCGAACTGTACCCCGCCGGCCGCGTGCCGCCAGGCGATCGCGAGCGGCTGGTCGAGCGCGCGGCCGAACTGCTGCGCGTGGCGCCGCCGATCCCGATGCTGCAGTCCTACCGGCTGGCCGACATGCAGCAGGCCACGCTGACGCTGTACGGGGAAGTGGTCGCGGGCTGAGCGCCCGCTTTCCTCCCTCTACAATGCGGGATCGTCGTCGCCACGGCTCCCGCATGACTTCCGCGATCGATTCACTCAAGACCGCCTTGCGTTGGCCGCTGCTGCCCTTCTGGCTGGTGATCCTGCTGCTGCCTTTCGGCCGCAGCAGCGAGTTCGGCACCTTCCTCTGCCTGGTCGGGGCGATCCTGCTCGTCGTGCGCGGGCCGCGCGACTGGCGCGGGCAACCCGGCGTGCGGCTGTTGCTGTGGCTGCTGGCGGCCTACATCGGCGCGGCGCTGGTCTCGGCCATTGATTCGCTGGCGCCCGGCAAGAGCTGGGGCACGGTGGCCGCGCTGCTGCGCTACCTGCCGCTGGGCCTGTATGCCTGCCTCGCGATCCGCGGCGAGCGCCGCCTGCGGGCCTTGTACGTGGCGGTGGCCTGCGTGCTGGGGTGGTGGGTGCTGGATGCATGGACGCAGGCGTTCACCGGCTGGAGCCTCGGTGGACATGCGGAGGCCGAACGCATCTCCGGCATCTTCGGCGCGACGAACCTCAAGCTCGGCCCGACGTTGGCGGTGCTGTCGCCATTCGCGCTGTGGACGGCCCGGCGGCGCTGGGGGCGCACGGGGCTGGCCATCGCCTTCCTGCTGCTGCTGGGGCCGGTGCTGCTTGCGGGATCGCGTGCGGCGTGGCTGTGCTACGGACTGGTGGCACTGGCCTTCGCCTGGCGCGAGGCGCGTTCCTGGCGCCGCTTCGCGCTGTACTGCGGGCTCGGCGCGCTGGTATTGGCGCTGGCCGGCGGCCTTGCGTGGCGCACGTCCTCCCGCTTCGAGGCGCGCATGCAGCGCACGCTGGACGTGCTGCACGGTACGCACCGCGGGCTGGACGAGGCGCTGACTGGGAGGCTGGAGATCTGGCACGACAGCCTGAAGATGATCGCCGCTCACCCGTGGAACGGGGTGGGCGTACGCGCGTTCCGCTACGCCTATCCACAGTTCGCGCCGGCGAACGATCACTTCGTGGTGGCCGAGTCCTGTGGCCAGGGCGAGGGCGCCTGCCACGCGCACCAGATCGTGCTGGAGATCCTCACCGAGACCGGCGGCGTCGGCCTCGCGCTGTGGCTGGCCGGTGTGGCGGTGGCGTGGCGCGCATGGCGGCGCGTGGGTCCGGCGGCGCGCGAACGCGCGTTCCCCGCCACGCTGGCGCTGGGCGTGATGCTGTTCCCGCTGAACACGCATCTGGCCTTCTATTCGGCCTGGTGGGGGCTGCTGTTCGCATGGCTGCTGGGGCTGTGGTGCGCCAGCCTGTTTGTGCGGGCATCCCTGCCGGCAGTGCAAAGCCCGGCCTCCGTGCCGGACTCCTCAACGAAGCCCTTGCCCCCGGGATGTGCACGATGAAGCGTGAGATGCTGTCGGTGGTGGTGATCACCCTAAACAACGCGGGCACGCTGGATGCCTGCCTTGCTGGCGTGGACTGGGCCGACGAGATCGTGGTGCTGGATTCGGGCTCCACCGACGACACGCTGGCGATCGCGCGGCGTCACGGCGCGCGCGTGGCCATGCACCCGTTCGACGAGTTCGGCCCGCAGAAGCAGCGTGCGATCGACATGGCCAGCCACGACTGGATCCTCAACCTCGATGCGGACGAGGTGCTCTCGCCGGCCAGCCGCGCGGTGATCGAGCGCGCATTGATGCAGCCGAAATACGCGGGCTTCCGCCTGCCGCGCCGCGAGCGCATGTTCTGGGCCGTGCAGCATTCGTGGAGCTGGCGCAATGCGCACCTGCGCCTGTACGACCGTCGCCGGGGCCGCATGAACGACGTGGAAGTCCATTCGGCGATGGAAGTGGACGGCCCCGTGAAGACGCTGTGGCGCGCCGACTTCATCAATGACAGCGACCCCGACATCGCCAGCCGCATCGATCGCATCAATCGCTACAGCAGCGCGCTGGTGGCGCACAAGCTGCGCCGCCGGCAGCGGTTCACCGGGCTGCGCATGGTGGTCTACCCGCCGGTGTTCTTCCTGCGCCAGTACCTGTTCAAGCGCTACTTCCTCAACGGCTGGGCGGGCTTCATCGCCAGCGTGGTCGGCGCCAACTACGTGTTCCTGAAATACGCCAAGCTGCACGAGGCGCGGCGGCGACATTGAAGGGCGCGGCCATGGAAGGCCGCCTGTCTGGTTTTCGCGATCACGGACGATCGCAAGGCACCGACGGCTGGATCAGCGACTTGCCTCATCGAGCTGGCGCACGAACTCCGCGGCGATCACCGGCGTGCTGAAGTGCCGCTCGACGAAATCACGCGCGGCGTCCGCCATCGGCAGGCGCGTGGCGTCGTCGCACAGCGCGAGGATGGCATCGCGCCAGGCGTCGACATCGCCCGGGGGCAGCAGCAGGCCGGTGACGCCCGGCTGCAAGGTTTCGGGAATGCCGCCGACATTGCTGACCAGCACCGGCACGTTGCAGGCCTGCGCTTCCGCCGAGACCCGGCCGAACGTCTCCGGTTCGAGCGATGGGAGGGCCAGCATGGACAAGGCGTTGTAGTACGAGTGCGCATCGTCGACCCAGCCGAGCACCTGGTGACGGTGGGCCAGCGGCAGCGTGTTGATCCGCTCCTGCAGCTGTTGCGTGTCGGCGCCGTCGCCCAGCCAAAGGCAGTGCAGGCGCGGCTCGCGTGCCATGGCCGCATTCGCCGCCTCGAGCAGGGTGAAGATGCCTTTCCAGGTAAGCATGCGCCCGATGTAGCCGAGCACGATCGCGTTCTCCTCCAGCCCCAGCACGTGCAGCAGCGCCGCGCGCTGTATCCGGTCAGGGCGGTATGAGCCGGTATCCACCGGGTTGTACAGCACCTGCACGCGTTGCGCGGGCATGCCGCGCTCGATGTAGTCGCGGCGGGCATACCCGGACACCGCGAAGAAGCGTTGCGCGAGACGCGGCACCAGCCGCGCGGAATATCCCTTCATCGGCTTGATGCGGTGGCGGAACAGTGCGACCGGAATGCGCAGCAGGCGGCCGAGCAGGATCAGTGGCCAGTACTCCTTGCCGAAATCGCCCACCAGCCAGTCTGGCTTGAGTCGCCGCGCCGCTGCGATCACCACGCGATACCCGCGCGGGTCGAACACGTTGCGGAAGCGGCCAGCGTGCAGGCGTACCGCCGAGCCCGCCAGCGCCAGCGCCACCGGGGCGCCCGGATACACCACCGCTTCGACCTCGTGGCCGGCGGCCGCCAGCGCCTGGGCGAGGGTGACGAAATGGACCTCGGCGCCGCCGCGCTCGCGGGTCGTGCCGACAAGCAGGAATTTCATCCGTGCCGGTCCTCGTAGCCGGTGAGCGCGCGCCAGGTGAACTGCGGCAGGACGTGGCTGCGCGCCACCGCCACGCGCGGCAGTCGCCACAGGTCGCCGCCCGCTTGCGCGCGGCCGCGCCGGATCGTGGTCGCCGCGGCGTAGCCGGCTTCGCGCGTGGCGTCCACCACGCGCTCGTCGTGGTCGCCGTAGGGGTAGCAGAACTGCGTCACCGGGACGCCGAGCAGGTCCTCCAGCTCGGCCTTGTTGCCGGCGGTCTCGTCGCGCAACTGCGCGTTGTTGCATTGGCTGAGACGCGGATGCGTGCGCGTGTGCGCACCCACCTCCATGCCGCCGGCATGCCAGGCGCGCAACTGGTTCGCATCCATCATCGGCTTGCGCACGCCGAGCTTGGCGTCGTCCCAGTCGTTGTAGCGGCCCAGCGCACCACTCACCGCATAGCAGGTGGCGCTGAAGCCGTGGCGCTGCAGCACCGGCAGCGCGTTTTCCAGGTTGTCGGCGTAGCCGTCGTCCAGCGTGATCGCCACGACGCGGCCCTGCCGCTCGCCGCGCAGGTACGGCATCGCCTCGTCCATCGACAGGCCGGCATAGCCGAGCCGCTTCAGCAGCGCCATCTGTCGCCCGAACGAGCGCGGGTGCACGTACAGGCTGCGCCAGCGTTTCAGTTCGCGCGGTGCCGGTGCGATGTTGTGGTACATCAGGATGGGGATGGGCATGGTGACGCTGCTGTGTGTTCAGTACACCGGCGGCAGGCCGGGCGGGCGGGTCTTGAAGCGCTTGTGTACCCACAGGTATTGCTCGGGCGCCTCGCGCACCATCTGCTCGATGCAGGCATTGATGCGCGCGGTGTCGTCGCCTGCGCTGGCTCCGGGAAAGCCGTCCAGCAGTGCGCCCAGGCGCAGCGCATAGCCCCGGCCGCCGGGCAGGCGGCGATGGAAGAACGGGATCACCGCGGCGCCGGACAGCCGCGCGAGGTGGTGCGTGGCGGTAATGGTGGCGGCAGGTACGCCGAAGAACGGCACGAACACGTTGTCCTTGCTGCGCATGTCCTGGTCGGGCGCGTACCACAGCGTGCCGCCGGCGCGCAGGTATTTCACCGTGCCGCGGATGTCGTCCTTGTCGAACATCGCGTCGGCGTAGCCGAGGCGCGCGCGCAGCACCACCCACTCGAACACCGCGGAATCCATCTTGCGGTACATGCCGGCGATGCGGATGCGCCGCGAGACCAGCCGCGCGCACAGCTCCAGGTGCGAGAAGTGCCCGCCCACCAGCAGTACGCCGCGGCCCTGCGCGCGGGCGGCCTCGAGATGCTCGATGCCTTCGATCACCAGCGGCACGCGGGCGATCGCGCGCTCCGAGCCCAGCCAGCCCAGCGCGAATTCCATCAGCATCACGCCAAGATCGCGCAGATGGGCGTCGACCAGCGCAGCCTGCGCCGCGCGGTCGAGTTCGGGGAAGCACAGGGCGACATTGGTTTCCGCCACCGTCCGCCGTGCGGACGGCACGCGCTGGATCAACCAGCCCAGGGCATGGCCCAGCGCCATCAGCGCGCGATACGGCAGCCGCGCCACCGCCCGGATCACGCCCACGGCCAGCCAGGCCGGCCAGTGGCGCGGCGCGAGCAGGGCGCGCTGGAAATCGGGGAGGGGGGTGCCGGACATCGGCAGCATTGTAATGGACGTCCCCGCTTGCCCCGTATACTCGAGCGCCGATTCCGGAGCCGGCCGTTGCGTTATCTCTACACCCTCGCGATGTATCTGGTGACGCCGTTGATCGTCCTGCGGCTGGCGCTGCGCGGTTTCCGCTCGCGACCGTACTATTGGCGCTGGGCCGAGCGCTTCGGTTTTTTCAAGACGCCGCCGGAACTGCGCGGCAGCCTGTGGGTGCACGCGGTATCGGTGGGCGAGGTGAACGCGGCGGAGCCCCTGATCAAGGCGCTCCAGCGCGACTACCCCGGGGCGCCGCTGGTGGTGACGACGGTGACGCCCACCGGCACTGCACGCGTGCAGCAGCTGTTCGGCGACGGCGTGTTCCACGTCTACCTGCCCTACGACCTGCCGTATGCGGTGAATCGCTTCCTTCGGGGTGTGCGGCCGCGGCTGGCGCTGATCCTGGAAACCGAGATCTGGCCGAACCTGTTCTTCGCCTGCCGGCGCCGCGGCGTCCCGCTGATGATCGTCAACGCGCGCCTGTCCGAACGCTCGCTGCGCGGCTACCGGCCGCGGCCACTGCGCGGCATGGTGCGCGCCGCGCTGGGTTGCGTGGATCTGGTGGTTGCGCAATCCCACGCGGACGCCGCGCGCTACCGCCTGATCGGCACACCGGCCGAGCGCATCGTGGTCGGCGGCAACCTCAAGTACGACATGCCGGTGCCGCAGGAAGCGCCGGCGGCCGGCGCGCGCCTGCGCGAGCACTGGGGGTCGAGGCGGCCGGCGTGGATCGCCGCCAGCACCCACGAGGGCGAGGAACAGTCCGTGCTGGAGGCGCACCTCGCGGTGCTGAAGCGACTGCCCGACGCGCTGCTGCTGATCGCGCCGCGCCACCCCGAGCGCTTCCGGCCGGTGGAACATGCGGTGCGCAGCCTGGGTTTCGCCACGGGCACTTACAGTGCGGATGGTGCGCCCACCCCGTCGAACCAGGTGTTCGTGATCGATGCGATGGGCCAGCTGATGCCGTTCTATGCCGCGGCGGGGCTGGCCTTCGTCGGCGGCAGCCTGGTGCCGATCGGCGGCCACAACGTGCTGGAGCCGGCTGCGCTGGGCACGCCGGTGCTGGTGGGGCCGCACACCTTCAACTTCGAGGAGATCACCGCCAGCCTGATCGAGGATGGCGGCGCACTGCGCGTGCCGGACAGCGGCGCGCTGGGCGAGGCGGTGCTGCGTCTGCTGTGCGACGGCACGAGCCGCCAGGCGATGGGGCGGGCCGCGCAGCGGGTATTCGAGCGCGAGCGCGGCGCGGTAGGGCGCTTGATGCAGCTGATCGACGCACAGCTGCAGCAGTGACGTATTCCAGAAACGGCAACGGCCGGGCGTTACCCGGCCGTTGCCGTTTCCATTCCGCTGCGGGATTGCCGCCTTACTGCAGCAGGGCGTTGATGGTCTGCATGTCGCTGAGGCTGGCGGTGCCGGCGCTCTGCTTCAGCAGCAGGCGGTTCAGCACCAGCTGATGGCGCGACTGCGAGTAGCTGCTTTCCGCCTGGGTCAGGGTCTGGATCGCCAGCAGCACGTTGACCATCGTCTGCGTGCCGACCTCGAAACCTGCGCGGGTGGCGTCCAGCGCCTTCTGCGCCGACTCCACCGCGGCTTTGCTGGACTGCACCTGGCTCACTCCGGCCAGCACCGAGCGGTAGTAGTTGAGCGTGCTCGCCTTCACCTGGCGGCGCTCGATCTCCTCCGAGTCCTGCGCGGCGTCGCGCTGGTAGATCGACTGGCGCACGCGCGACTGGGTGAGGCCGCCGGAGAAGATCGGCACGTTGAGGGTGAGCCCGATGGTGGTCTGCGACGGCGTGTTGGAATGGATCGCCGCGTTCTCGTACCAGCTCGCGCTCTTGCCGTAGCTGACGTTGGCGGTGATCGTGGGCAGGTGGCCGGCGCGCGCCGCGGTGATGTTGTGCTCGGCTGCCGCCACGTTCTGCTTCTGGGCCAGCAGGTTCGGGTTGTTGATCAGCGCCTGCTTGACCCAGGCATCCGGGTCCGCCGGGTCGGGCGAATTCATCGGCAGCTCGTCGCGCAGCTTCTTCAGGTTGCCGGTGGGTTTGCCGGTGATCTGGCTCAGCGCCTCGCGATCGTTGTCTAGGGTGTTTTGCGCGGTGATCGTCGTCGCCTTGGCCGCCTCGTAATAGGACTTGGCCTGGTAGACGTCGGTGATCGCCGACAAGCCGACCTTGTAGCGCTGGTTGGACTGGTCGTACTGCTGCTTGTACGCGTCCTCGTTGGCCTTGGCGTAGGTGAGCTGGTCCTCGTCGGTGAGCACCGTGAAATAGGCGGTGGTGACGCGCACGAACAGGTTCTGCAACGCGGCCTGGTACAGCTCGTCCTGGGCGTTCGCCGAAGCGTGGGCCGCCTTCAGGTTTGCGTATTTGCTGAAGTCGAACACGGTCTGGCTGAGGTTGGCGCTGAGGCTGCGCGTACGGCTGTGGCCGAACGAGCTGGTGCTGATGAACTGGCCGGGGTTGTTCGGATCCTGGATGCGGCCGCCGCTGCCGCCGGTGGTCTGGCTCAGCGAAAGGCCAGCGCTGACCTGCGGCAGCAGCAGCGCACGCGCCTGGTCGACCCCTTCGCCGGTGGCGAGGCGGGTGGCATCGGCCTGGGCCAGCGTCGGATCGTTGGCCAGTGCCTGACGGTAGGCGTCGAGCAGGTCTTCGCCATGGCTGGGCAACGAGACGGCCGCCAGGGCCAGTGCCAGGGTGAGCAGCTTCAAACGCATGGGTTGCCTCGTGGGGAAGTCGATGTCGGTCGGTGGGGCGTTCAGAACACGAAACGCGGCGACGGCGCGGCGTGGGCAAGATAGGGCAGGTCGGTCTCGAACAGGCTTTGCTCGCGCTGGCGACCCTCGCCCTCGTGGACGATCAGCACGGCCTGCTGCGCCGGCGACTCGCCGCGGATGACCAGCAGGCGGCCACCCGGCCTCAGCCAACCGAACCAGCGCGCCGGCGTCTCCGCCACCGCGCCCGTGGCGACCACGACGTCGAACGGGCCGTCCGGCTGCCAGTCGCGCACGGCTTCGCCGGTGTGCAGCTGTGCGTTCGTCACGCCGGCGGCCTGCAGGCGCTGGCCGGCGGCCGCGGTGAAGTCGGCATGGATATCGACGCTGACGACCTCGGCCGCGAGCCCGGCGAGGCAGGCGGTGAGGAAGCCTGAACCCGTGCCGATCTCCAGCACGCGCTCGCCGGGCTGGAGGTCCAGCGCCTGCAGCACGCGGCCTTCCACTACCGGCTTCATCATCACCTCGCCGTGGCCGAGCGGCAGGCAGAGGTCGGCGAAGGCGAGCTGGCGGTGCCCGGGCGCCACGAAATCCTCGCGTCGCACGCGGCCGAGCATGTCCAGCACGCGGCCGTCCAGCACTTCCCAGGGACGTACCTGGTTTTCCACCATGTTCGTCCGCGCCTGCTCGAAGTTCATCGCCATGTCTGCCAGGTTCCGTGAGTGTCGAAAAAAGACCTGAAAGGATAAGGGCTTGGCCTTGCCTCGACAATGACTAGACTGCGGCCCCCACGCCATGCCACTAAGTGCCGGAAGTCACCGCGATGCGTTGACGTAAGTCATGTCCCGGGCGATGTCCGCGGACACTCTCCTGCCCGTCGACTGGAAATAATTGAACCAGTGCGTATAATAAAGTCCATGTACCGATTTGGGAAGGCTTAGCCATGAGCAGCATCTCGCCGGTCAGGTCACAGGGACCGGGCCGACCGAAAGACCTTGAGAAACGCGCGGCGATCCTCGCCGCGGCCAAGGCGCTGTTCATCCGCAATGCCTTCGCCGGCACCAGCATGGACGCGATCGCCGCCGAGGCGGGCGTCTCCAAGCTCACCGTTTACAGCCACTTCGGCGACAAGGACAACCTGTTCCGCGAGGTGATCCGCGCGCGCATCGAGGATCTGCTGCCGGAGAACACCTACGACCACGACGCGCAGGCCCCGATCGAGCAGACGCTGCTGCGCGTGGCGCTGATCCACGCCCGGCTCGACTGCGACCAGGAGACCGTGGGCACTTTCCGCGCCATCCTTGGCGACTGCCGCCAGGGCAACCCGCGCTTCGGCCGCCTGCTGTGGGAAGAAGGCACCTTGCGCACGCATGGCCTGATGGAACGCCTGCTGCAGCAGGCGGTTGACGCCGGCCAGCTCGCGATCGACGACGTGCCGCGCGCCTGCGTGCAGTTTTTCGCGCTGATCAAGGGCGACCTGTTCATGCGCCGCATGTTCGGCTGCGTGGACTGCGGCGAGAGCTACGCCGCCGAGATCGAGGCCACCGCCCGCGCCGGCGTGGTCACCTTCCTGCGCGCCTACGGGCCGCGCTGAGAGCACTCGACAGGTTCTGCCTGCCGCCGCACTCGCGGCACTCGCCACTTCGTGCTTGAATAGCCGCTCCAGAAGCGGGGGTGCCGGCGCAACGGTCGGCTGAGAGAGTCCCTTCGAACCTGATCCGGTTAGCACCGGTGTAGGGAGCTTCGCCGCACGGTGTCCCGTTTGCCGTGCGTCCGGCGCCGCCGCTTCGCGCGCGAGTCCCTCGCGCAAGACCGCATGCCCGTGTGCGGATTCCTCAAAAACTCCGAAGCCAAGCCGGAAACCAGCCGATGAATGCCCAGCTCTCCGATCTCGCGCGCGCCGCGCAGGAACTCTCCGAAGCCGTGACGCGGCCGATTCCAGGCTCGCGCAAGGTCCACGTGACGGGCAGCCGCGCCGACCTGCGCGTGCCGCTGCGCGAGATCGCGCAGGCCGACACGCCGGCGATGTTCGGCGTGGAGAAGAACCCCGCGATAACCGTCTATGACACTTCGGGTCCGTACACCGACCCGAACTACCGCGTTGATCTGGCCGCCGGCCTGCCTGCGTTGCGCTCGGAGTGGATCGCCGGGCGCGGCGACACCGAGGCGCTGGACGGCCGCAGCTCCGAGTTCGGCCGCCGCCACGCGCATGCGCCGGAACTGGCCGCGATCCGCTTCCCGCGCCTGCCCGTGCCACGCCGCGCGAAGGCGGGCGCCAACGTCACCCAGATGCACTACGCGCGTCGCGGCATCGTGACGCCGGAGATGGAATTCATCGCGATCCGCGAAAACCAGAGGGTCGAGGCGCTGGGCGACAGCGCGCTGCGTGTGCAGCATCCTGGCCAGTCGTTCGGCGCCGCGATCCCGCGCGTGATCACGCCGGAGTTCGTGCGCGACGAAGTGGCGCGCGGCCGCGCCATCATACCCGCGAACATCAACCACCCGGAAAGCGAGCCGATGATCATCGGCCGCAACTTCCTCACCAAGATCAACGCGAACATCGGCAATTCCGCCGTCACTTCGTCGATCGCGGAAGAGGTCGAGAAGATGGTGTGGTCGATCCGCTGGGGCGGCGACACGGTGATGGATCTTTCGACCGGCAAGCACATCCACGAGACGCGCGAGTGGATCCTGCGCAACTCGCCGGTACCGATCGGCACGGTGCCGATCTACCAGGCGCTGGAGAAGGTCGGTGGCGTGGCCGAGGAACTCACCTGGGAGCTGTTCCGCGACACCCTGGTCGAGCAGGCCGAGCAGGGCGTGGACTACTTCACCATCCACGCCGGCGTGCTGCTGCGCTTCGTGCCGCTCACCGCCAGGCGCGTCACCGGCATCGTCTCGCGCGGCGGCTCGATCATGGCGAAGTGGTGCCTCGCGCACCACAAGGAGAACTTCCTCTACACGCACTTCGAGGACATCTGCGAGATCATGAAGGCCTACGACGTGTCCTTCAGCCTCGGCGACGGCCTGCGCCCCGGTTGCGTGGCCGACGCCAACGACGCCGCGCAGTTCGGCGAGCTGGACACGCTGGGCGAGCTCACCCAGATCGCGTGGAAGCACGACGTGCAGACCATGATCGAAGGCCCCGGCCACGTGCCGATGCAGCTGATCAAGGAGAACATGGACCGCCAGCTGGAGAAGTGCGGAGAGGCGCCGTTCTACACGCTGGGGCCGCTCACCACCGACATCGCGCCCGGCTACGACCACATCACCAGCGCGATCGGCGCGGCGATGATCGGCTGGTTCGGCACCGCCATGCTCTGCTACGTCACGCCCAAGGAGCACCTCGGCCTGCCGAACAAGCAGGACGTGCGCGACGGCATCATCGCCTACAAGATCGCCGCGCACGCGGCCGACCTAGCCAAGGGCCACCCGGGCGCGCAAGTGCGCGACAACGCGCTCAGCAAGGCGCGCTTCGAGTTCCGCTGGGACGACCAGTTCAACCTCGGCCTCGACCCGGAGAAGGCCAAGGAGTTCCACGACGAGACCCTGCCCAAGGACGCGCACAAGAGCGCGCACTTCTGCTCGATGTGCGGCCCCAAGTTCTGCTCGATGAAGATCACCCAGGACGTGCGCGACTACGCCGCCGAGCACGGCACCGGCGAAGCCGAGGCGCTGGCCGAAGGCATGGCCGAGAAGGCCGCCGAGTTCCGCGCGCAGGGCGCGGAGGTGTACCGCAAGGCCTGACGCCGGCATCGTGGTTGCGCCTGTGAAGCCAGGTGAAGGTCCCTTCACCTGGCTTTTTCATGGGCCTGCATAGGCTGGAGAGCCATGCCCGCAGCAAACGACCGCAGGAGCCAGTCATGTCCAAAGCCAAGCCCTTCGTCAGCGACATTGAAGCCATCCGCAAGCGCGCGCGCCAGGACATCGACAAAGGTGCGATGACCGCGGGCTACAAGGCCGATCGCGCCACCGTGGTGAAGCTGCTCAACCACGCGCTGGCCACCGAGATCGTCTGCGTGCTGCGCTACAAGTACCACTACTACATGGCGTCGGGCATCCACTCGCAGGCGATCAAGGCGGAATTCCTGCAGCACGCGAACGAGGAGCAAGGCCATGCGGACCTGATCGCCGAGCGCATCACCCAGCTCGACGGCAAGCCGAATCTCTCGCCCGAGGGCCTGGCCACCCGCAGCCACGCCGACTACGTGGAGGGCGAGGACATCGTCGACATGATCAAGGAAGACCTGGTCGCCGAGCGCATCGCGATCGACAGCTACCGCGAGATGATCGACTACGTGGGCAGCGCCGACCCCACCACGCGCCGCGTGCTGGAAGGCATCCTCGCGATGGAGGAGGAGCACGCCGAGGACATGAACACCTTGCTGGAGCAGCTGGGCAAGAAGGGCGAGCCGGCCAGGTCCGCGCCCGCGAACGGCGACCGTGCCGCGGCGAAGAAGGGCGGGCACAAGCGCCGCTGAGTGTGCCGGGCCCAGCTCGCCGCAGCGGGCCTGCCAAGCGCCGCCCGCGCCGCCTCACCAGCCGGCCAGCACCAGCTTGCCGATGCTGGTGCCCGACTCCAGCCGGCGATGCGCCTCGCGCAGGTTGGCCGCATTGATCGGGCCCAATGCCTCGTGCTGGATACCCTTCAATTCGCCCGCATCGACCAGCGCCGCCACGCGCGCCAGGATGCGGCCCTGCTCGGCCATGTCCGGCGTTCTGAAGCGCGCACGCGCGAACATCATCTCCCAGTGGATGCCGATGCACTTGGCCTTGTACGGGTCGCCGATCTTCAGCGCGCCCTTCGGCTCCACGATCAAGCCCACGTGGCCCTGGGGCGCCAGCACTTCGCCCAGCGTGTCCCAGTAGCGATCGGTGTCGGCCAGGTTCAGCACGGCGTCGATCTGCGGAAAGCCCAGCGCGGCGAGCTGCGGCGCCAGCGGCTCGCGGTGGTTCACGACGTGCTGCGCGCCCATCGTTCGACACCAGTCCGCGGTCTCGGGACGCGAGGCGGTGGCGATCACCGTGAAACCCGCGCGCCTGGCGAGCTGGGTCGCGATCGAGCCCACGCCGCCGGCGCCGGCGATCACCAGCAGCGATCTGCCCTTGCCGCCCTGCTCGCTGTCGAACGGCATGCGCTGGAACAGCAGCTCCCACGCGGTGAGCGCCACCAGCGGCAACGCGGCGGCCTGGGCGAAGTCCAGCGTGCGCGGCATCGCCGCCGCCAGCCGCGCGTCGACGAGCTGGAACTCGGCGTTGCTTCCAGGGCGGGTGACGTCGCCGGCGTAGTACACGCGGTCGCCGGGGCGGAAACCCTGCACCTCGGCGCCTGCGGCCTCGACCGTGCCGGCGGCGTCGTAGCCCAGCACCTTCGGCTGCGCTTCCACCTGCGGCTTCGGCGAGCGCAGCTTGGTGTCGACCGGGTTCACCGACACGGCCTCCACGCGCACCAGCAGGTCGTGCGCGCCGGGTTCGGGCCTCGGCAATTCCACGTCGAGCAGCGACGCGGGGTCGTCGACAGGCAGGTAGTGGGTGAGGGCGACGGCTTTCATGGGTTCGACTCCGTGGGGGCGGGCAGGGCGGCCACCGGCGGCGGGTTGCGCTCGGCGAAAGGACCGTTCCAGTAAGGGTAGTAGGGATAGGGCGGCATGACCGCGCTGGCGGCGTCGAGCATGGCCACTTGCGCGGGTGCGAGATTCCAGCCGACGGCGCCCAGGTTGTCGACGAGCTGCCGCTCGTTGCGGGCGCCGATCAATACGCTGGACACGGTAGGGCGTTGCAGCAGCCAGTTAATGGCCACCTGCGGCACCGTGTGGCTGGTCTCCGCGGCGATGGCTTCCAGCGCATCCAGCACGCGGAACAGGCGCACTTCGTCCACGGGCGGCGCGAAGCCGGCGGTGTCGTGCAGGCGGCTGCCGGACGGCAGGGGCTGACCACGATGGATCCTGCCGGTGAGCCGACCCCAACCCAGCGGGCTCCACAGAATGGCGCCCAGGCCCTGGTCCTGGCCGACGGGCATCAGATCCCACTCGTAGTCGCGCCCGATCAGCGAGTAGTAGGCTTGGTTGGCCACGAGGCGCGTGCGTCCGTGGCGTTCGGCGGCAGCCTGCGACTTCATGATCTGCCAACCGGAAAAGTTCGACACGCCGAGGTAGCGGACCTTGCCCGCGCGCACCAGATCGTCCAGCGTGGACATCACCTCGTCCACCGGCGTCATCGCGTCGAAATGGTGCAGCTGCAGCAAGTCGATCCAGTCGGTGCCGAGCCGCTTCAGCGTCCGCTCGACGCCGGCGACCAGATGGTGGCGCGAGGCGCCCACGTCGTTCGGGCCGTCGCCCGCGCGCAAGGTCAGCTTGGTGGAAATGATCGCCTGGTCGCGGCGACCTCTCAGCGCGGTGCCGAGGATTTCCTCCGCTGCGCCGTCCGAATAGACATCCGCGCTGTCGAACAGGTTGGCACCAGCATCGAGGCAGAGATCGACCAGTCGCTTCGCCTCGGCGTTGCCGCTGCTGCCCCATGCACTGAACAGCGGCCCCTTGCCGCCAAAGGTCCCGGTGCCGAAACCCAGCGCGGGTACCTTGAAGCCGGAACGGCCGAGGAAACGGTAATCCATGACAAAGCTCCGTGATTCGCGGGAAATTCAGGCCTGCTGGCAGGCCATGCCTGCCCGGGCGGCGCGGTGGCCGCGCAACGCATACGCCGCCAGCGCGATGCCGCCGGCCGTTACCAGCGCGGCCGCCCAGGGCAGTGCGGTCAGCCCGGCGCCGTGCGCGATCACCGCGCTGCCCAGCCATGCGCCCAGCGCGTTGGCCAGGTTGAACGCGCCAATGTTGAGGCTGGAGGCCAGGCTCGGAGCGTCGCTGGCCTGGCGCAGAATCCATAACTGCAGCGGCGCTACGGTGGCGAACATCGCCACGCCCAGCAGGCCGGTGACCAGCACCATCGACCACCGCGCCTGCAGTGCGAAACCGAACGCCACCAGCACCGCGGCCAGCGCGACCAACGTGCCGATCAGTGCGCCGGACAGTCGGTGGTCGGCCAGTCGTCCGCCGAGCGGATTGCCGATCGCCATGCCCAGGCCGAACACCAGCAGCACCGGCGAGACCATCGCATCGCCGAAGCCGGTGACGCGGGTGAGCAACGGCTCGATGTAGGTGTAGACCACGAACACGCCGGCGAAGCCGAACACCGTGGTGGCCAGGCCGAGCAGCACCGGCGTGCCCGCGATCGCGCGCAGCTCCTTGTCCAGCGCCGCCGGCGCGGCTTCGCCCTGCCTGGGTGGCACCAGCACGGCCAGCGCCAGCATCGCCAGCATGCCGATTGCGGTCACCGCCCAGAACGCCGCACGCCAGCCGAAGTGCAGGCCCAGCCACGCGCAGGCCGGTACGCCGATTAGGGTGGCGAGGGCAAGACCATTGAACATCGTGGCAATCGCCGAAGCCTTGCGCCGCTCCGGTACCAGCGACGTGGCTACCACCGCGCCCACCCCGAAGAAGGTACCGTGCGCCAGCGAGGTCAGCACTCGCGCGGCCATCAGCGCGGCATAGCTTTCGGCCAGCGCGCAGGCCAGATTGCCGAGGGTGAAGACGGCCATCAAGCCCAGCAGTACCGTCTTGCGCGGCAGGCGGCGCGTCGCGATGGTGATGGCTGGTGCGCCGGCGAATACGCCGATGGCGTAGCCCGAGATCAGCAGGCCGGCGGTGGCGATGCCCACGCCGAGATCGGCGGACACCTGCTGCAGCAGGCCCATGATCACGAACTCGGTGGTGCCGATGCCGAAGGCGCCGACGGCCAGTGCGTACAAGGCGGGCGGCGTGCGTGCGGGGGCGGGATCCATGCGGATGCTCCTTGGAGGGAGTGCGCAGCCTAGGCGCTTGCACTCTCAACAAAAACCATCAACATGGAGATTCATTTTCAATTTTCTGTTGAAAGCCATGGATCATCTGGACGACCTCGCCCTGTTCCTGCGCGTGCTGGACCAGGGTTCGATCAGCGCCGCAGCACGCAGCCTGGACATCTCGGCGGCGGTAGCCAGCCAGCGCCTGCAGCGGCTGGAGCGCGGGCTGGGCGTGCGATTGCTGCAGCGGACCACGCGGCGCCTGCATCCCACGCCGGAAGGCCGGCTGCTGGCCGAACAGGGTCGCCCCCTGGTCGAGGACCTGGATGCGCTGACCGCCGGCCTGCGCCTGAGTGCTGGCAGCGTATCCGGTACCTTGCGCGTGACGATGTCGGCCGCGTTCGGTCGCGATTACATCTCGCCGTTGCTGCCCGAGTTCCTCGCGCGTCATCCGAAGCTGCGCCTGTTCGCGCATCTCAGCGACGAGATGGTGGACGTGGTCGGTGCGGGTTATGACCTTGCCATCCGGATCGGTGCGTTAAACGACTCCAGCCTGGTCGCGCGCAAGCTGGCCGCGAACCGGCGCGTGCTGTGCGCCTCGCCCGACTACCTGCGCCGGCACGGCCGTCCGCGCACCCCTGCCGATCTGGCGCGGCACGAATGCGTGCTGCTGTCGGGTCAGAATGTCTGGCGTTTCATCGACCGTCGTGGGCATGAGCACGCGGTGCGCGTGCAGGGGCGGTTCGAAACCACGCTGGGCGAGGCGGTGCGCGATGCGGCGCTGGCCGGGCAGGGCATTGCCGTGCACTCGCTGTGGCATGTGCACGAGGCGCTGGCCAAGGGACAACTGGAAGCGCTACTGCCGGATCACACACTGCCCGAGAGCGGTATCTGGGCGGTGACGCCGCAGCGGCGATTGATGCCGCCCCGGGTACGCGCGTTCACGGATTTCCTGGTCGAGAAGCTGGGCGATCCGCCGCCGTGGGAGCGCCGAGCGCTGCCGATTGAGGCGGCCGCGCGGCGCAGTCGGCCCGCGCGTCGTTGCTGAAGCGCGCAAAGGAAACGGCGCGTCGCCTCGCGGCAACGCGCCGTCGGTCCGACGGGTTCAGGCCTTGGAAGCCTTGTAGCGCGCGACGCCGGCGATGATCTCGGCCTTCGCCGCATCGGCGCCTTCCCAGCCTTCCACCTTCACCCACTTGCCCTTCTCCAGATCCTTGTAGTGCTCGAAGAAGTGGCCGATGCGTTCCAGCCAGTGCGGCGAAACGCCCTTGATGTCGCTGATGTGGGCGTAACCGGGGAACACCTTGGGCGAGGGGATCGCCAGCAGCTTCTCGTCGCTGCCGGCCTCGTCGGTCATCTTCAGCATGCCGACCGGCTGGCAGCGGATCACCGAGCCCACGGTCAACGGCAGCGGCAGGATCACCAGCACGTCCAGCGGATCGCCGTCGCCGCCCAGCGTGCCCGGCACGTAGCCGTAGTTGCACGGGTAGCGCATCGGCGTGGAGAGGATGCGGTCCACGAAGATCGCGCCCGAGTCCTTGTCCACCTCGTACTTGACCGGCTCGGCATCCTTGGGGATTTCGATGATGACGTTGATTTCGTCCGGCACGTTGCGGCCGGCGGGAACCAGGTGCAGACCCATGGGGATGTCCTTGCGCGATTTCGGAGGAAGAAAGCCCGCAAGGATACGCCACTGGCTGCTGCGATGCAGCAGCCGAGGCTGAACGCCGGCGAGGAATGGCCGTCCGTCCGGTATCGCCCCGCGGAACTGCACGCTGTGTGCGATGGTTCTGGCGCGGCGATCAGGGCCAACAGCCTTCATGCACAGGGCCCGCGCCATCCGCGGAGGGAGCTGCCGCGCTGCCGGTTCAGTACGGCCGCTCGCGCAGCCACTTGGTGGCGATCCACTTCTCGCCGCGCTGCACCGGCAGGCCGGCGTGCAGGGAACTGGCGTCGCCGCCCTCGTAGGCGAAATAGACGGCCGAACCGCGCAGCGCGGTGACGGTGAGGCCGACTTCGGGAAAGGTAGTGCCGCCGCCTGCCTCCGGCGTGTTGAGGTACATCACCACGCTGGCGATGCGCTGGCCGCCGCGCGCGGTGATCGTGGCGTAGCCGGGCTGGCCGGGATCGAACCAGTCGTAATGCGGCTGGTATTCCTGGCCCGGCAGGTAATGCAGGATCTGCAGGCCTTCGCCGTGGCTCACCGGAACGTCGAGCAGGTCGGCGATGCGCTGTTCCAGCCGCGCCACCGGTGGCAGCTCGCCCAGCTTGAAGAACATGCCCACGCTGGTGCGCCGATGGTCCACTTGGTGGCCACCGGTCGCGTTCACGGTGAGCGCGCGCGCCAGCCGCGGTCGGGCCAGCCCGATCAACTCCTCGCATTCTTCGTCCGTCAGCAGCCCTTCGAGTACGCGCAGTGCGGGCCGGTCCATGCTCAGCGCGACCTTGACCTCGCGGTCGCCCGCCGCGGCCAGCGGCCCTTCGGGATGCTTCGTGCGGCGTCCCGGCGGCGCGGCGGCATCCGCATGCAGTGCAGCCGGCGGCAGCTGCAGCACCTCCGCCACGATGGCGCGGCTCTGCTGCGGTTCGTAGCCATGCGCCCGCATCAGTTCCAGCACGTCCTGCGGGCCGTGGCCGGCGCGGCTGGTGGCGAGGATCCATTCGCGCAGTTCGGGGCTGATCGCGGGGCGTGTGTTCATGGCGCGGGGCGGGTCGTGGGCTCGCCCAAGCTTACTTCAGGAGGCCCGGCGCGACCGCACCGGTACGGCGTCGACTCTGCCCGTTCGATGGCGATGGTCGCCGCCAGCAGAAGCCCGGAAGCTCGGGACACAAGCATCACGTCTTGCCATGCCGGTGCGGAAATCCGCAGTGGCACAGCGCCCCTGCAGTTGCCTGGGAAGGCGTCATTGCGGAACGGCGTGGCATCCGCGACACGGCATGGGCAAGGGCCGAGGCACTCCATCGCCAACGGAACCGGTCGGCCTGGCCGGTCGAATCGCTCAGCCCGTGGCGGCCGGGACTGCGGCCAGGCACTCGCCGAACAGCTGCATCGCCTCGCGCAGCTCGGTGGTCGAGAGGTTGCAGTAACCGAGCAGCAAGCCGGGCCGGGACGGTGGCGTGAAGTAATGCGGCGCTATCGGGTGCAGGCCCAGCCCGCGGCCGTGGGCATGGGTGATCAGCGCCGCGGCGCGAACGTGGTCGTAGTCGTTCAGCCACGCCACCACGTGCATGCCGGCCGGCGAATGCACGATCTGCACGCGTTCGCCGGCGTGGCGGCGCAGGCCTTCGATCAGCGCCTCGCGCCGCGCCTTGAGCTCCTTGCGCGCGTGGCGCAGATGCCGTTCGAAGCCGCCGCTTTCCATGAAGTGCGCCAGCGCCGCCTGCTCGATGCCGGGGGATGACATGTCGCTCAGGTATTTGGCGGTGCTGAAATCGTTGCGCAGTGCCGCGGGCAGCACCATGTAGCCGAGGCGCAGCGCGCCGAACAAGGTCTTGGAGAAGGTGCCCACGTAGATCACGCGGTCGCTTTCGTCGAGCGAGCGCAGCGCGGCCAGTGGATGGCCGTCGTAGCGGAGTTCGCCGTCGTAGTCGTCCTCGACGATCCAGCAGCGCTTGCTGGCGGCGTAGCGCAACAGTTCGAGCCTTCGCGGCAGCGACATCACCGCCCCCGTGGGGAACTGGTGCGAGGGGGTCACGCTGATCAGTTTCGGCGGCGCGTCCGGCAGCTCATCGCAGACCAGGCCGTCGTCGTCGGTGCGCACCGGATGGAAGTTCGCGCCGTGCGCGTCAAGGACGTGGTGGGCTCCGAAGTAGTGCGGTTCTTCCAGTACCACGGTGTCGCCTTCGTCGAGCAGCACGCGCGCGCACAGCGCGTAGGCTTGCTGAGTGCCGGTGACGATCAGCAGGTTCTCCGGGTGCGCCTGCACGCCGCGCCGGCGCGCCAGGTAGTCGCAGATCTGCTGGCGCAGGGCCGGCAGGCCCCACGAGCCGGTCACCTTGAGCGACGAGTAGGCGGCCGCGCGCGCCAGCTCGCGGCCCCAGGCGGCATTCAGCGCGGGATTGGTCACCGGATCGCCATACAGCAGGTCGTAGCGCAGGCCGGAATGCATGCCTGCGATGCCGCGGTTCCGCAGTCCGCGGGCGCGTTCCGCGTAGCGCGAGGCGGGCGGCGGGGTCTCGCCGTCGGCGGGCTGCAGCGCCGGTGCGATCTGCAGGCGCGCCACGTAGCTGCCGGAACCGACGCGACCGTTGATGAAGCCCTCCGCACGCAGCTGCTCGTAGGCGGCGAGCACGGTGGTGCGCGACACCTCGAGCTCCTGCGCCAGCTCGCGCGTGGGCGGCAGGCGCGAGCCGGCGGTCATGCGACCATCGAGGATGGCGCCCTTCAGCGCGCGGGTCAGCTGGGCATACTGCGGCCCGTCGCCGTCCAGGTCGAGGAACATGCAAGCGCACTCTCGGATGGGGAGTCGGAGGGTGGAAGTTCGACTGCGGCAAGAGTTTGCGCACAACGGCATGGGCACATCAACACCCGTGCAACAAGCGGCACCGCAGGTTTCTGCGATCGCGGCTGGCAGGTTCGTGGATTCGTGTACGAGGCCGGAATCCCTGGGGCGCCCCCGCCATCTGAGCATCTGCCCGCTGCCGCTCTGGTGGAGCCGCGCGATACCCAGTGTCGCGCGCACGCGGTCGCTGCAGCGAGGGGCCCGGAAATCGACCGGCAGCGGCGAGCCGCGCCGACGGGCCACGGCGAGTGGTGGGCTGGGCCCATGGGTGATGTCGGCGGACCCGAGCGTCTGCTCGAGCGCGCGGCCGACGCGGCAAGGACTTCTCCGGATGTGAGGCCAGGCCACCATCCCACCAACCGCTGCGGGTTCCACGGCATCGCCACCGCGTCGAAAACGACGCCGGTGTCCGTGAGGGACACCGGCGTCAGGTCGGCATGGTGCCCGACCGATCCGGGCCAGGCGGGTGCCGCGATGGCTCAGTAGTCGTAGGTCACCGACAACCGCACGGTACGCGGCGGGTTCCAGAAGATGCCCTGCCCGTAGCTGTTGTTGATCGAGATGACGTGGGTGGCACTGTTGTAGGCGCTTTCCCCGACGGGCTGGGTCTGGATGGCCCGCTGCTGGTTCAGCGCATTGAAGACGTCCAGGTTGATGCCCAGCTTGTGGTCGGCGAACGCCGGCATGTAGTGCACGCCGAGGTTGAGCAGCTCCGTCCACGGCGTATGGCCGGTAGATCCCGGCGGGACGCGCATGCCGTGGCACCAGTGGTAATTGCCGCCGCCGCCGTTGTTGTAGTGGGTCGGGTCGCCGGTGCCCGAGGGGCCGTAGTAGCCCAGGCACTCCTTCGGGAAGCCGGACTGCATCAGCAGGACGGCGGAGACCAGCCACTCCGGCGTGATCTGGTAGGCGCCGCGGAAGCGGAACTGGTGCTTGCGGATGTTGGTCAGTTCGCCGTTCTGGCCATCCATCAACTGCCAGCTGTCCCAGTCCTCGGTCTTGGAAACGTCGGCCTGGCCGAAGTCGCTGCGCACCTGGCCCTCGGTGTTGCCGAAGCCGCGGCTGAAGGTGTAGTCCACCCGCCCGTACCACGTGCCGTCGAACGGATGTTCGAGATACAGGTCCAGCGAGCCGATCTTGCGGATCACGCCCTGCTGGTAACCCCAGTCCTTCATGCTCATCGGCACGAGCATGTTGGGATGGCTGCTGTCGCTGGAGACGACCAGCATGTTGTTGGTCAGGCCCGGGTTGATGAGGCGGCAGTACGAAGCGCCATACAGCGAGTCGTAATAGGGGCCAGCTGGGGTCGTCTTTGTCGCCCCCGCTGTCAGCGCCGGATTCACACCCATGGCCTGCATCTTGGCGTCGATCTGGCCGGGCGAGCACTCGTCATCGATTGCGGCCTTCAAATCGCGCCACATCGCCTTGGCGCCATAGACCCAGCGGTCGCCCAGCTTCTTGTCGAAGCCGACGATGAATTCGTCCACGTACTCCGGCTTCAGGTTGCGCGCGGTGACCTGCTGCGGGTCCTTCGGCAGGCCGAACTCGCCGTCGGGCGAAGTCGGGTTGCCGACCTGGGTCAGACCGGTCGGTATGCCGGTGGCCGGATCGATGCCGGTGTAGTTGTAGGTGGTGACGATGTAGGTCGAGCGGTTCGCCGCACGTTCGGCCGCATTGTCAGGCAGCGCGAGGTAGTAGCGGCCTGCGTTGCCATAGATCTTGAACGAGGAGTCGCCGAACACGTCCCAGCTCACGCCGAGGCGCGGCTCCCACTGGTTCTTCTCGTCGACGAAGGCCTTGCCGAGGTCGTTGTAGTTGATGAAGTGGTCGTTGCGCACGCCCACGTCCAGCAGCACGTTCGGCGTGACCTGCCAGGCGTCCTGCAGGTAGTACGCCTTCTGGGTCATCGTCATGCTGGTGGCCCAGCCCACCTCGCGCTTGCGCACGATGTCGCCCGGGTAGTAGCGCCAGAAGTAGTTGATCGACGGATTGAACGGGTTCTGCTGGTCCGGCCCCTGGTGGCGGGCCTTGTAGCTCATGTTGTCGATGCCGGCGGACAGGTCGTGGTCGCCCAGCCTGTAGTCGAAGTCGACGCGCAGACCATGGGTGCCGTTGGTGGCCTGCGGCGAGGTCCAGTTGATGTTGGTCTGGCTGTTGACGATGCCGTTCGAGCCGGTGCCCGGCGGCAGCAGCGCAGGGTCCTGGTTGTCCGCACGGGAAATGAACGGCAGCGGGCTGCGGTTCGCGTAGACGACCGGATCCTGGAAGCGCGCCTTGCCGTACAGGATGCTCAGCGTGGCGTTGTCGGTGATGTAGCTGGTGAAGTGGCCCATGTAGAACTGGGCGTTGTCCTTGGTGACGTCGTTGTTCGTGACGAAGGGCCCCACCTTCAGCGTGTCGGTGTTGAACGCGTAGGACGAGCCGGCGCCGATGCTCGAATTGTTCTTGAGCGCGGTCAGCTCCAGGATGTTGTTGTCGGTGATGTTCCAGTCCAGCTTGCCGTAGAACTTGTCGTCCTTGTCCCGGTTGTACTGGACGAGCTGATTGGCGGCGAATTCCACGTTGGTGGAATGCGTCCTGGTGGTCTCTGCCGCCAGGAACAGGAACAGTTTGTCCTTGATCAGCGGGCCGCCCAGATAGGCGGAGTAGATCGTCTGCCACTGTTTGTTGTCGGCGCGATACTGGTTCAGCGTGCCCGGCTTGCTGGGATTTTCCAGCTGGTAGGTGACGTTGCCGATCGGCGCGGGAACCTCCGGGTGGCCGTAGTAGTTGTTGACCGGGCTGCTCTCGAGGAAGCGCGGTTGCCAGGCCACCTGGCCGCCGAAGTGCCACTCGTCGGTGCCGCGCTTGCCGAGCTGGTTGATCACGCCGCCGTCGGAGCGGCCGTACTTGGCGCTGTAGCCGCCGGTGAGCGTCTCCTGCTGGTCGATCGCGCCATAGGGCAGCTGGAAGCCACCGAGGTTCTTGTAGGGCTCGCCGGTGTTGTAGCCGTTCACGTAGTAGGCGTTCTCGGTGACCGACGAACCGCCGAAAGATACGAGGGTGTTGTTGCCGGGGCCCATGAAGAAGCTGCTGCCCGCGACCGTGCCCGGCGCGAGCAGGGCGATGGATTCGGCGGTGCGCGCCACCGGCAGCCTGCGCAGGTCGGCGGCGGTGATGATGGTGCTGGAGCTGACACTGGAGACGTCGATCGACGGCAAGGCGTTGGCGACCACACGCACGGCGCTCAGGTTCTGGGCGTTGGCGGCCGCCGCGAATGGAACCTCGATGCCGGTGGCGACGCTGACCGCCACGTTGTCGTGCGTGGCGATCGTCTGGCCGCCGTTGCGCAGGGTCACCGTGTACGTGCCCACTGGCAGGGACTTGATGGCGTAGTGGCCGTCCGCGCCGACCGCCACTTCGCGCGTGACGCCCGAGGCGCTCTTCGCCATCACGGTTTCGCCGGCTGCCACGGGCGCTGTGCCGAAGATGCTGCCGGTCGTGGCCTGCGCGTGCACCAGGTTTGCCGCGCCGACGCCGTACAACGCGGCGGCCATCGCCAGGCTCAAGGCCGTGCAGGCCGGATTTCGGCGACGGCGCCGGTTTGCAACTTGCGTGCTGCTGTTCATGCAACTCCCCTCTCAGTGAGATGTGAAATCGGATTCGCACCGGCGAACCCTGGCCGCATGGAATGCGGATGCTTATGGCGATCTACTTCGCTTTTTGAGTGGCCGCGCCAACGGCGTCCGGAGCCGGTCGATGCCGGCATTGCGGAAGCCATGGCGCTCCCGCGCCACGTTCGAACCGATGGCCGCGCCGGTGGCTTCGCATGGCTATCCATCCGTGCTTCCGCCGTGTGCGGGCCTGGCGACGTGCCGGGTCATGCGATCAGGGCTCGGTGATTGCCACGCAGCAGGTTGCCGAGCGTGGCGTGGAAGGCGATCAGGCGCTCGGCGTGCCCCGGCTCGCCGGCGCGACCCAGCAGTTCGTAGAGCTCGACCAGCACGTCGGCGCGCTGCGACGGATCCAGCGACCCGCCGGCCAGGCCGATGTACGACTGCAGCAGCCGCAACGCGGAGGCGAGCAGGCGCGCATCGACCGCCGGCGTGCGGGTGTGCGGCGCAGTCCCGGTGGGCTCGGGCAGGGCCGGTGGAGCGGCGAGCACGGCCGGCGCGGCAGTGGCTTGGGGTTCTGCACGCATGGCTCCCTCGCCGGTGACCAGCCAGAGCAGCGAGATGCCCAGCGCCTGCGCGAGCATGACGCAACGTTCGCGTGACATGTCGCTATGGCCATCGCGCCAGTTGCGCACCGTGCCTTCGGAAACGCCGCAACTCCGCGCGATGGCGCTGGCGCTGCCTGCGGTCCGGATCAGGCACTGGATGCGTGCGGGCAGGCTCAGTGCGGTGCCTGTCGGCGCCTGTGACGGCGCCATGCGCACCTCATCCCCGAGCCCGTTGCGTGACGCGTCGGGCCTGCGGGGAGGGCGTCCGGGAAACGAGATGCGCGCGTGGGCACCGTCGCGCATGAAGTCGGCTGCGCCACCGCCTCCGGCGGCGGTGCGGGGCGAATCCATATCGGGCGTTGCGATCAGCGTTGACATGGCCTGTGCTCCGCGATGGCGGAAGGGCGGACAAGGGATTCGCCCGGGGGACTGGGGAGAACCCCCAGGCGAACCGGACGCTTGCGATAGGAATGGTTGGTGTCGCCGTCAACGATTCGTTACGAAAGCGTCCGGCGAGCAGCGTAGGTACGCGCGGCGATGCGATACACGACCAATCCGCGCGGAATCGTCAAAGCCATTCGGAGAATGTTGCGAGCCCACGGCCGGCCGCCGCGACGAATGCGCGTGGGTGGACGGAGCCAGTCGCAGGCGACTGCGCTGTTGCGGGGCTGGTGCGGGGATGCGTCCGCGCGGCGACGGGGCGTGTTGGGATGGCCCTTGTCCGGCCATGCGGCCGGGGCCTGGAATGGACGTGCTCCATTCCAGGCGATTCCGTGTCCGGGATTACTTCAGTTCATTCCACAGGAAGTCATACACCATCGCATGCATGTGCGCGGACTGCTTGTTGTCCGCGCCGGCGCCGTGGCCGCCTTCCAGGTTCTCGTAGAACCACACGTTCGGAATGCCCATGCCTTCCATCTTCGCCGCCATCTTGCGCGCCTGCGCCGGGCCCACGCGGTCGTCGCTGGTGGTGGTGTAGAACAGCACCGGCGGGTAATGCTTTTCCCTGTGCAGGTTCTGGTAGGGCGAGAAGGTCTTGATGAAGGCCCATTGCTTCGGGTCGTCGGGGTTGCCGTATTCGGCGATCCACGAGGCGCCGGCATCGAGGTGGATGTAGCGCTTCATGTCGAGCAGCGGCACCTCGCAGGCGATCGCGCCGAACAGCTGCGGGTACGTCGTCAGCATGTTGCCCATCAACAGGCCGCCGTTGCTGCCGCCCTCGGCGCCGAGGTGCTTCGCGGAGGTGATGCCGCGCTTCACCAGGTCCTCGGCCACCGCGGCGAAGTCCTGATAGGCCCTGGGCCGGTTGGCCTGCAGCGCGGCCTGGTGCCAGGCCGGGCCGTATTCGCCGCCGCCGCGGATGTTGGCGACCACGTAGACGCCGCCGCGGTCCAGCCACGCGCGGCCAACGCTGCCGCTGTAGAACGGCTGCAGCGAGACCTCGAAGCCACCGTAGCCGTACAGCAAGGTGCGGTTGCTGCCATCGAGCTTCAGGTCCTTCGGCGCGATCTCGAAATAGGGCACGCGGGTGCCGTCTTTCGAGCTGACGAAGTGCTGGGTCACGCTGAACTTCGAGGCGTCGAAGAAGGCCGGTTGATGCTTGATCGTCTCCGCCTTGCCCTGGTCCAGCACGCCGCGTTCCAGCGTGGGCGGGGTGAGGAAGCCGGTGACGGTGAGCCAGTACTCGTCGCTGTGGTCGGGGTCGGTATCGACCACGGCCACCGTGCTCATCGCCGGTGCGCCCGGCATGGCCTCGCGCTTCCAGTCGCCGGCGGTTGCGGAGCTTCCGGGGGGCGTCAGCACTTCCAGCCGGCTCTTCACGTCGTCCAGCACGTCGACGATCAGGTGATGCTGCGTCCACGCATAGCTGGACAGCGCGGTGTGCGCGTCCGGCTTGAACAGGACGGTGAACGCGCGCCGGCCGGCCATGAAGTCGTCGAACTTCGTGGCGATCAGCGCGCCGTTGGGATAGGTGGTGCCACCCATCGTCCACGGCGAGCGCAGCGTCACCAGCAGCCACTCGCGGTGCGCGTCGGCGCTGGCGTCGCTGGGAATGTCCAGCTTGACCAGCTTGCCGTCCTTGCGCAGGAAGGTTTCGCTGTGGAAGAAGTCGGTGGCCACCTGCACGAAGTCGCGCTCGAAGCCGGGCGTGCGGTCGTGGTAGGCGTTTACCGACATGTCGGTGGGCTTGCCCTCGTATACCGTGGTGGCGGCCGACAGCGGGGTGCCGCGCGTCCATTCCTTGGCGATGCGCGGGTAGCTGGACTGGGTCATCGAGCCAGGGCCGAAATCGGTGCCCACGTAGATGTGGTCCTGGTCGATCCAGCTCACCTGGGTCTTCGCGACCGGCAGCTCGAAGCCGCCCTTCACGAAGGACTTCGAGGGGATATCGAACTCGCGCACCACGACCGCGTCGCCGCCGTCGGGCGACAGCGAGAGCAGGCAGCGCGTGTAGGCAGGCTTCAGGCAATCCGCGCCCTTGAACACCCAGCGCTTGCCCTCGGTCTTGTTCAGCGCGTCCACGTCCAGCACGGTTTCCCACTTCGGATCGGCCTTGCGGTACTCGGCCAGCGTGGTGCGGCGCCACAGGCCGCGCGGATGCGCCTTGTCCTGCCAGAAGTTGTAGAGGTATTCGCCCATGCGGCTCACGTAGGGGATGCGGGCGTCGGAATCGAGTACCTCGAGGATCTGGTTGCGGGTGCGGTCGAACCCGGCCGAGCTGGCGAAGGCCTTCTCGGTGATCGCGTTCTGTTGCTTTACCCAGTCCATCGCGCGGGCGCCGTGGGTGGCTTCCAGCCACAGGTAGGGATCGTCGCCGGCGACGGGCGGGCGGGTGGTGTTGGCGCGGGCGGTGTTCATGCCGCCCAGTGTGATGCCCAGCGCGAGCGCCAGCCAGAGGGAGGTCTTGGAAGCCATGCGTGGAGTCCTTGGTCGTGTGGCCGGATAGGCGGCGAAAACGCGAGTGTGCCGAGGCGGCGGCGTTGCCGCCTGTGACTGAAGTCAGGTTCGCCTGAAACGCGACAGGCCCCGCATGCGGGGCCTGTCGTCGGGACGGATGTCGCTCAATGCAGCAGCGGGATGATCAGCAGCGCCACGATGTTGATGATCTTGATCAGCGGGTTCACCGCGGGACCGGCGGTGTCCTTGTAGGGATCGCCCACGGTGTCGCCGGTGACGGCGGCCTTGTGCGCTTCCGAGCCCTTGCCGCCGTGGTGGCCGTCCTCGATGTACTTCTTGGCGTTGTCCCAGGCGCCGCCGCCGGTGGTCATGGAGATCGCCACGAACAGGCCGGTGACGATGGTGCCGATCAGCACGCCGCCCAGCGCCTTCGGCCCCAGCAGCAGGCCCACCACGATCGGCACGACCACCGGCAGCAACGAGGGCACGATCATCTCGCGGATCGCCGACCTGGTGAGCATGTCCACCGCCTTGTCGTACTGCGGCTTGCCGGTGCCCTGCATGATGCCGGCGATGTCGCGGAACTGGCGGCGCACTTCCTCCACCACCGCGCCCGCGGCGCGGCCCACCGCCTCCATCGCCATCGCACCGAACAGGTAGGGGATCAGGCCGCCGATCAGCAGGCCGATGATCACCATGTGGTCGGACAGGTCGAAGGTCAGCGCCTGCGCCACGCCGCCGCTGGCGGCCGCCTTGAGCTGGGCGGACACGTCGAGGTTGTGCGTGTAGTCGGCGAACAGCACGAGTGCGGCAAGCGCGGCCGAGCCGATCGCGTAGCCCTTGGTCACCGCCTTGGTGGTATTGCCCACCGCATCCAGCGGGTCGGTGACGCCGCGCACCTCGGGCGGCAGGTCGGCCATCTCGGCGATGCCGCCGGCGTTGTCGGTGATCGGCCCGTAGGCATCCAGCGCCACGATCATGCCGGCCATCGACAGCATCGCGGTCGCCGCGATCGCGATGCCGTACAGGCCGCCCAGCGCATACGCGCCCCAGATCGCCACGCAAATCGCCACCACCGGCAGGCCGGTGGCCTTCATCGAGATGCCCAGGCCCGCGATGATATTGGTGCCGTGGCCGGTGGTGGAGGCCTGCGCGATGTGCTGCACCGGCTTGTAGTCGGTGCCGGTGTAATACTCGGTGATCCACACGATGGCGCCGGTGAGCGCCAGGCCGATCAGCGAGCAGAACCACAGGTTCAGCGCGCCGCCGTCGAAGCTCGCCATCATCTGCATCGTGATCGGATAGAACGCGATCGCGGCCAGCACGCCCGAGACGATCACGCCCTTGTACAACGCGCCCATGATCGAGCCGCCCGCGCCCACCCGCACGAACAGCGTGCCGATGATCGAGGCGATGATCGATACCGCACCCAGCAGCAGCGGGTACAGCACCGCGTCGCTGCCGGCGTTGCTCAGGGTGAGGCCGCCGAGCAGCATGGTGGCGATCACCGTCACCGCGTAGGTCTCGAACAGGTCGGCGGCCATGCCTGCGCAGTCGCCCACGTTGTCGCCCACGTTGTCGGCGATCACCGCGGGGTTGCGCGGATCGTCCTCAGGGATGCCGGCCTCGACCTTGCCCACCAGGTCGGCGCCCACGTCGGCGCCCTTGGTGAAGATGCCGCCACCGAGGCGCGCGAAGATCGAGATCAGCGAGCTGCCGAACGCCAGGCCCACCAGCGCGTGCAGCGCATGCTCGCTGGTGATGCCGCTGCGGTTGAGGATCAGCCAGTAGCCGGCCACGCCTAGCAGCGCCAGGCCCACCACCAGCATGCCGGTGATCGCGCCGCCGCGGAACGCCACGTTCATTGCCGGGCCCAGGCCCTGTCGCGCAGCCTCGGCGGTGCGCACGTTCGCGCGCACCGAGACGTTCATGCCGATGTAGCCGGCGGCGCCGGACAGTGCCGCGCCGATCAAAAAGCCCACCGCGGTGGGCCAGGAGAGGAAGAAGCCGATCAGCAGGAACAGCACCGCCCCGACCAGGGCGATCGTGCCGTACTGGCGATTGAGGTAGGCACGTGCACCCTCCTGCACCGCCGCGGCGATTTCCTGCATCCGTGCATTGCCCGGCGACTGCGCCAGAACCCAGCGTGCCGACAATGCGCCATACAAAATGGCCACCACTGCACACGCGAGCACGATCCACCAGCCAAACTGCTGCAGCATCGGAGCCTCCCCATGAGTTGTGGGCCGTCCGGAGCGGACGGTTCGAGGGAGTATAGGCAGAGCCCGCCGCACATCCCGTTGTGCGGCGCAACGTCCCGCAAAGACGGGAAGGCCGCGCGTTGCAGCGCGGCCTTGGTCGATTTGCTGCGGATTCAGCGGGTGGCGATGTGGAGGATGACGCCAGTGGCGAGCGCGACCAGCAGGTAATCGTTGTTCCGCACGCGCACCCAGCCGTAACCGCGCGGCGGCGGGTGCAGCCGGTAGCGGCCGTAGTCGTGCACCACATGGATCGGGCCACCGTAGCGATGGCCGCGGTCCCAGCGGCGGTAGTGGTCGTGGTGGCGGACGACGATGCGGTGGCCGTTGCCATGGTGGCCGTGGCCGTGGCTTCGGCGTTCCTGCCAGCCTTGGCGGTCGTATCCGCGATCATCGCCGCGGCCGTGGTTGTGGCCGGCCAGCGCCGTGCCGATGCCGGCAAGCAGGGGCAGCGCAAGCATCACGCTGTACAAGGTCTTCATCGCGGATCCTCCGGTCGCGCCGTCTTGCGGCTCGGGGTGAATCGTATGAAATTGCGCATGAACGAAAGATATGTCGATGCCATTGCCGCCTCGGGGCGGCAGTCCTCCACGCGTGCATGCCCGTGCCCATGCTTGCAGCGGTGATGTGATCGGCATCGATGGTCGCGTGTGGCGTAGTAGGCTGCGGGCATGAACTCCGCCGACATCGCGGCGCGACGCGCCGTCTTCCGCAAGCTGCATGAAAGCGGCTGCTTCATGCTTCCCAATCCCTGGGATGCCGGTTCCGCCCGGGCCCTGCAGCAGCTCGGTTTCAAGGCGCTGGCGACCACCAGCTCGGGCTTCGCATGGTCGCGCGCGCATTGCGACAACGCGGTGGACCTGGACACGGTGCTGGCGCATTGCCGCGCGATGGTGGCGGCCACCGACCTGCCGGTGAACGCCGACTTCGAGGACGGTCACGCCCGCGACCTCAGGGAGCTGGCAGACAACGTGCGCCGCTGCGTAGACACCGGCGTGGCCGGACTGTCGATCGAGGATTCCACCAGAGATGCGGCGCAGCCGCTGTACCCGCTGGACGAGGCGGTCGCGCGCATGCGAGCCGCACGCGCGGCGATCGATGCATCGGGCGAGGACGTGATGCTGATCGGTCGCGCCGAGTGCTTTCTGGTCGGCCATCCCGATCCCATGCAGGAATCGCTGAGGCGCCTCAAGGCTTATGCCGAGGCCGGCGCGGACTGCCTGTACGCGCCGGGCCTGCGCACCAGCGAACAGATCGAGGCGGTGGTGCGCGCCGTCGCGCCGAAGCCGGTCAACGTGCTGGTGGGCTACGCCGCTGCCTTCACGCAGGCCGATCTCGCGAAACTCGGCGTGCGCCGGATCAGCGTGGGCGGCGCACTTGCGGGAGCCGCCTGGGGTGGCTTCCTGCGCGCCGCGCGTGGCTTGGCCGAGGGGCGCTTCGACGGTTTTGCCGGCAACGCCACCCACGCGGAAGTCGACGCACTGTTCCGGGCTTGATGCGCCCGCGCGAGGGCTGTTGCGCTGGAGGGCGCGGTGTCACCCGGCGCCAGCCGATGCCCGGTACAGGCGCTCCACATCCTCCGCGCGGCACAGCTGGGTGCCGGCGGCAAGCAGTGCCGCGGCGCCTGCCGCGACACCGAAGCGCACGGCATCGCCCAGGCCGAGCCCGCGGACCAGCCCCACGAGTACACCGGCCAGCATCGAGTCGCCCGCCCCGACAGCGGTCTTGGATGCCACCTGCAAGGCAGGCAGGCGTTCGATCCCTTGCCTGCTCGCCAGCAGCGCGCCGCGCGCGCCGAGGGACACGATGGCGATCTCGCAGCGACCCTGTTCGATCAGGCCGCGCGCCGCCTGTTCCTCCTCGCGTTCGCCCTGGATCGGGTGGCCGAGCAGGCCTTCCAGCTCGCCCAGGCTGGGCTTGAGCAGATGGACGCCGGTGCCGGCATGCCGCAGCGCCGGTCCGGAGGTGTCCAGGACCAGGCGCTTGCCGAGTCGCTTCGCCATTTCCCCCACGCGCGCGTAGAAATTCTCGGCAACGCCGCGGGGCAGGCTGCCGCTGGCGACGACGTAGTCGGCATCGGTCGCGGCGGCTTCCAGTGCATCCAGGCATTGCTGCTGGTCGCGGCTGCCGATCTCCGGGCCGGGGAGGATGAAGCGGTATTGCTGGCCGCTGGCGCGCTCGGCGACATTGAGACTCTCGCGCGTGAATCCGTCGATCGGGATGGCCGAGTAGCCGACGCCTTCCTGTTGCAGCAGATGGCCGATCAGCTCGCCCGCGGCGCCGCCCGCCGGAAACACCGCAAACGCGTCGACGCCCAGCGCATGCGCCACCCGGGCGACGTTGATGCCGCCGCCGCCCGGGTCGTAGCGCGGCGCATCGCAGCGCAGCTTGCGCTCCGGCGCGATCCGCTCGATCGACGTCGCGATGTCCAGCGCCGGGTTCATGGTCAGCGTGACGATCCTCGCCATGGCGGCCTCCGCGGATCGTGGTCCGGTCAGTGTTCGAAGGTCGGCAGCTTCTTCGCCACGCGGGTGTTCTTCAGGCGCCCATACATCGGCAAGCCGTCGCGCCCGTGTGGCGGATGCGCTTCGCCCTGGATCAGCGGCGCGAGATAGCGCCGCGCGGCGGCCGTGATGCCGAAGCCATCACGGGTGACGAAGCCGCTGGGCATCTTCTTCTCGCGGTTGGCGATACGGTGCAGCGCCGCCGGTTCGACCTTCCAGCGATAGGGGGCGTCGCTGCTGCGCACGATCACCGGCATCACCGCGTTCATGCCGGCCAGCGCGTAGTCCACCGCGGCCTGGCCCACGGCGTAGGCCTGTTCGGCGTCGGTCTTGGACGCCAGGTGGCGTGCGGAGCGCTGCAGGTAGTCGGGCAGCGCCCAGTGGTATTTGTAGCCCAGCTTCTCCTTCACCAGCGCCGCCAGCACCGGTGCCACGCCGCCCAGCTGCGAGTGGCCGAACGCGTCGCGCGTGCCCGCTTCGGCCAGGAACCGGCCTTCGGCGTTGCGCAGGCCCTCGGAGGCCACCACGGTGCACCAGCCCACGCGCTCGACCGTGGCCTTCACCTTGGCCAGGAAGGCCTGTTCGTCGAAGACGCGCTCGGGAAACAGGATGAGGTGCGGTGGCGCGTCTGCGCCTTCACCGGCCAGGCCCGCGGCGGCGGCGATCCAGCCCGCGTGGCGGCCCATCACTTCGAGGATGAACACCTTGGTGGAGGTGTCGGCCATCGAGGCCACGTCCAGGCTGGCCTCCAGCGTCGACACTGCGGTGTACTTCGCCACCGAACCGAAGCCGGGGCAGCAGTCGGTGACGGCGAGGTCGTTGTCCACCGTCTTGGGCACGCCGATGCAGCGGATGTCGTAATCCATCGCCTTGCCCAGCTGCGAGATCTTCAGCGCGGTGTCGGCCGAGTCGTTGCCGCCGTTGTAGAGGAACCAGCGGATGTCGTGCGCGCGGAACACCTCGATCAGGCGTTCGTATTCGGCGCGGTTCGCTTCCAGCGACTTCAGCTTGTAGCGGCAGCTGCCGAACGCGCCGCCCGGGGTGTGGCGCAATGCCGCAATCGCGGCCTTCGCTTCCTTCGTGGTATCGATCAGTTCCTCGCGCAGCGCGCCGAGGATGCCGTTGCGCGCGGCGTAGACTGGCACGCCTTTCGCGCGCGCCGCTTCGATCACGCCGGCCGCGGTGGCGTTGATCACGGCGGTGACGCCGCCGGACTGGGCGTAGAGCAGGCGGCCGGAGGTGGCTTGGCGGTTCGGCATGGGTATCTCCGTCGGTGGGGGTCCAGTATCGCGCCTATGCGACGCATGTCGGTACGTCGGCAGCGTTTTCCGTTTGACGGCGGACGCCCGCAAACGCTACCGTGAAGCCCATTTCCCAGGGAATCGGCGGCCATCCGCCGCCATTGCGGAGCAATATGCGACTCGTGCTACTCGGTGCGCCCGGTTCGGGCAAGGGCACCCAGGCCACCCGGCTGAAGAACGACCTGGGCGTGCCGCACATCTCCACTGGCGACATGTTGCGCGCAGCCGTGGCCGCGGGTACCCCCACCGGGCTCAAGGCCAAGGCGGTGATGGACGCCGGCAAGCTCGTATCCGACGACATCCTGCTGGCCATGCTGGAAGAGCGCCTGGCCCAGCCAGACGCGAAAAACGGCTTCATCCTCGACGGCTACCCGCGCAATCTCGCCCAGGCCGACGCGCTCGAACACCTGCTGGCGCGCATCGGCCAGCCGCTGGACGCGGTGGTCAAGCTGGAAGTGCCGAACGAGGTCATCATCGGCCGCTGCGAGATCCGCTACGCCGCCGAGCACCGCAAGGACGACGACCCGGCCGTGGTGCGCGACCGCCTGAAGGTCTACGCCGAGCAGACCGCGCCGGTGGCGGATTTCTACGCCAAGCGCGGCAAGCTGCAGGTGGTGGACGGCGTGGGCGAGCTGGACGAAGTCACCGCGCGGGTGAAGCGCGCGCTCAAGGCCGAGACGGCTGCCGCGAACGGCTGAGCCACGCTCTCCCTCTCACCTGCAGGGTGATGGGCCGGCGGAGTGAATACGTCCGTATCCGCGTAGCCCTGCTCCCTCGCAAGTCCCGTACCCTCACCCCCAGCCCCTCTCCCGGCGGGAGAGGGGCGCAAGCATCGGCGAGAGGGACGGATTCCACGACATGCGTCTGCACATCCTCGGCATCTGCGGCACCTTCATGGGCGGCGTCGCCGCGCTGGCGCGGGAACTGGGGCATGAGGTCGAAGGTTCCGACGCCAATGTCTACCCGCCGATGAGCACGCAGCTCGAGGCGCTGGGCATCGGGCTGATGAGCGGCTACGCCGCCGAACACCTCCGGCCCGCGCCCGACCTGGTGGTGGTCGGCAACGCGATGACCCGCGGCAACCCGGCCGTGGAATACATGCTCGACGAACAGCTGCGCTACGTCTCCGGCCCGCAATGGCTGGGCGAGACGGTGCTGGCCGGGCGCGAAGTGCTGGCGGTGGCCGGCACCCACGGCAAGACCACCACCACCAGCCTGCTGGCGCACCTGCTGGATCAGGCCGCCAAAGAGCGGGCCGACATGGCGCCTGGTTTCCTGGTCGGCGGCGTGCCGGGCAACTTCGGGGTGTCGGCGCGGCTGGGTGGGGGCAGGCCGTTCGTGATCGAGGCGGACGAATACGACACCGCGTTCTTCGACAAGCGTTCGAAGTTCGTGCATTACCGCCCGCGCATCGCGATCCTCAACAACCTCGAATACGACCACGCGGACATCTTCCCCGACGTGGCGGCGATCCAGCGCCAGTTCCACCATCTGGTGCGCACCGTGCCAAGCAACGGCCGGCTGATCGTCAACGCCCACGACGAGCGCCTCGCGGAGGTGCTGGCGATGGGCTGCTGGACGCCGGTGGAAAGCTTTGGCATCGGCCGCGGCGACTGGCAGGCCGTGCTGATCGAGGCCGACGGCAGCGCGTTCAAGGTGATGCGCCAGGGCGAGCTGCTGGGCGAGATCCACTGGCCGCTGCTCGGCAACCACAGCGTGATGAACGCGCTGGCGGCGCTCGCCGCAGCCACGGCGGCCGGCGCCGACCCGCGCGCGCTGCTGTCCGCCTTCGCCAGCTTCGAAAGCGTGAAACGCCGGATGGAGCTGGTCGGCGAGGCCGATGGCGTGCGCGTCTACGACGACTTCGCCCACCACCCCACCGCGATCGCCACTACGCTGGCCGGCCTGCGCGCGAAGGTGGGCAAGGCACGCATCCTGGTGGCACTCGAGCCGCGCTCGAACTCGATGCGCCTCGGTGCGCATGCCGAGGCGCTGGCGCCTTCGCTCGCCGATGCCGACGCGGTAGTGTTCCTGCATCGCCCCGAGCTGCCGTGGGATGCGCAGCGCGTCACCGACGCGCTGCGGGGACGCGGCAGCACGGCGCCCGGCGTCGATGCGCTGCTCGCGGCGTTACGTGCGCAGACCCGACCGGGCGACCACGTGGTGTTCATGTCAAACGGCGGCTTCGAGGGCGCGCCGCGGCGCTTCGTCGAGTTGCTTGCCTGATCCCACGCCCCGAACGGGGAGAGGCGTCGATGTCAGGCGGCAGCCGTGGCACGGTGCGGCTGTTCGGCCGCCATGCGCGCCAGCACCCGTTCCATGCGCAGGAACACCTCGCGCAGCTGCGCCGGCTGCGGCAGCAGGGTGAGGCGCAGGTGGCGGCTGGACGGCACGTTGAAGCTGGTGCCGGGCACCACCAGGACGTGTTCCTCCTCGAGCAGGCGCAGCGCGAAGGCCTCGTCGTCGAATACGGGCAGGCGATCGGCGCGCACCTGGGGAAAGGCATACAGCGCGCCGGCGGGTGCGACCACGGTCAGCCATTCGCTGGCGGCCACGCCGTCGAGCACGGCCTGGCGCGCCTCGTGCAGGCGGCCGCCCGGCGCAGTGAGCGCGGTGATGGTGGGGGCGTCTTCAAGCGCGGGGATCACCGCCCACTGCGCGGTGACGTTCGCGCACAGGCGCAGCGCGGCCAGCAGCTGCAGCGCGTCGCGGTAGTCGGCGCTGCGCGCGGGATCGCCGGAGAGCGACAGCCAGCCCACCCGGTAGCCGCAGGCGCGGTGCACCTTGCTGAGCCCGCCGAGGCTGACGCAGGGCAGCGCGCCGGCGATTTCCGCCAGCGGCTGGAACAGCGTGCCGTCGTAGAGGATCTCGTCATAGATCTCGTCGGCCAGCAGCAGCAGGCCGTGCCGCGCGGCCACCGCCACGATGCGCTCCAGCAGCGCGCGCGGATAGACCGCGCCGGTGGGGTTGTTCGGGTTGATCAGCACCAGCGCGCGGGTGCGCGGCGTCACCAGCGCCTCGATCTCGTCCGGGTCGGGCAGGTGGCCGTTCTCCGCGAGGCAGCGGTAGTAGCGCGGGCGACCGCCGTTGAGGATGGTGGCGGCGCTCCACAGTGGGTAGTCGGGGCTGGGCAGCAGCACCTCGTCGCCCGGCTGCAGCAGGGCGCGCAGGCTGAGGTCGATCAGCTCGCTGACGCCGTTGCCGATGAAGATGCGCTCCACCTCCACGCCACGCGCGCCGCGGGCGCGCTGTTGCGCGGCGATCGCCTCGCGGGCCGTTTCCAGGCCTTGCTCGTGGCCGTAGGCCTCGCTCTCGATGAGGTGGCTCGCAATCGCCTCACGCAGGTGCGACGGCGTCTGGAAGCCATAGCGCCCGGGATTGCCGATGTTGAGCTTGATGATGTCGCGGCCGGCCGCTTCCAGTTCGCGGGCGCGCCGGGTGAGTGCGCCACGGATCTCGTAACGCACGTCCGCCAGATGCGTGCTGGGTCTGATCGAAGCCAACGCCGGAATCCTCAGGGCCGGCCGGAGCGCCGGTTTGCGCCGATGCTAACAGCATGGTGCGATGCAGCGCGAGTCGCCCGGCTGGCTTTGTACGGGCATTTCCGGGGCAAGGCATAATCGCCTTCACCTGCGGAATTTCCTGACTCATGAGCGACGCCGAAATGATAGAGCGGCTGCGGCGGATCGGCTGGCGCGGCGAAGCCCGGCCGGCGGCCGGCCGGGAGCTGGCGCGGGTGGTGGCGCAGCACCGCACCGGCTACGAGCTACACGACGGCGAACGCAGCTTCGGCGCGCAACCGGCCGGGCAGTTCCTGAAGCGCGGCATCGATCCGGCGGAGCGCCCCGCGGTGGGCGATTTCGTCGAGATCGAGCCCGGCCAGCCGCCGCACATCGTCACGGTGCTGCCGCGGCGCAGCGTGCTGTCGCGTGCCGCGGCGGGCGAACGCTACGCGCGCCAGCTGATCGCCACCAACATCGACTACGTGCTGGTGCTCACCGGGCTGGACGGCGACTACAACCCGGCGCGCATCGAGCGCTACCTCTCGCTGATCGAGGATTCCGGCGCGCGGGCCGTGGTGCTGCTGAGCAAGCCCGACCTGCACGAAGACGTCGGTGCGCGCGTCGACGAACTGCGCGCGCGGCTGGCGCCCGGCACGGCCGTCCACGCGATCAATGGCAAGGACGCCGCCAGCGCGGCGCAGCTCGCGCCCTACCTGCAGCCCGGCGACAGCGCGGTGCTGGTGGGTTCCTCCGGCGCAGGCAAGTCCACACTCACCAACACCTTGCTGGGCATCGACAGGATGGCCACCAGTGCGGTGCGCCACCACGACAGCCGGGGCCGCCACACCACCACGCACCGCGCGCTGCTGCAGCTGCCCACCGGCGGCTGCCTGATCGACACCCCCGGCATGCGCGAGCTGAAGCTCACCGGCGAGGAAAACCTCGACCTGTTCGCCGACATCGAGGAACTGGCCGAGGCCTGCCGCTTCGCCGACTGCGGCCACGGCAGCGAGCCGGGCTGCGCGGTGCAGGCCGCACTGGACAGCGGCGAGCTGTCGCCCGAGCGCTGGCGCAACTACCTCAAGCTGCGCGACGAGCGCGAGGAGCAGGCCGCCACGCTGGAGGCGAAACTGCGCCGCCAGCGCGGCGGCCGGCCGATCGAGCGGCCGCACGCGCCACGCGGGCGGCGGGAACGGGAGTGAGGAAGGTCGGACACATGATGGACAACCCGGCAGGGAGTATCTGACATGCGGCGACTTTCCTCAGTGATGCGGTGGCACGCATGAACACTCCAGACCCCGGCCTGCGACACTGCGCCGCGCTCGACCAGCGCCTGCTGGCCGCGGTGAAGGGCATCCGCATCCTGTCCACGGTGGCGTGGCCGGCGTCGCTGGAGAACCGCATGATCGCGGACTACGCTGCCGGGCGGTTCGCCTTGCCTGCGGTGCAGTACCAGCGGCCCGACCTCGCCGCCGCGCGCGCCGAGCTGGCGGCGATCGAGCGTGAGACGGCGGCGCTGGGTGGCGATCCGCTGGGCGATTACCTGGCGCGCACCGCCGAGTCCTGGCGCATCGCGGCGGAGATGCTGGAGGCGGTGGGTAGCGACGGGGTCAGCGCGCCGTCGATCGCGCTGTACGGCCGGCCCGGCGATGCGATCCCCGGCAGCCAGCGCAGCAACCTCGACGCGGCGCGCTATTTCGTGGAGCTGTCGGACGAACTGGGCGCCGACCTGCTGGCCGACGATTCCCGCGAGGGCATTAGCGCCGAGACCCTGCGCGACGAGCTGGCGAAAACCCTGGACGATTTCTTCGGCGCGGGCGCGGTGAAGGTGGAGGTCGATCCCGAGCTCACCGCCAAGGCCGCCGCGGGCGCCGCCCGCATCCGGCTGCGCGGCGGCGCCAGTTTCACCGACTACGACCGCCACCAGTTGCTGGCGCACGAGGCGCTGGTGCACACGCTCACCGCGCTGAACGGCCGCGCGCAGCCGCTGCTGGCCTCGCTGGGACGCACCTCGCCGCGCGTCACCGCCACCCAGGAAGGGCTGGCGGTGTTCGCCGAGCTGATGTCGGGCGCGATCGACATCGCGCGGCTTAAGCGCATCAGCCTGCGCATCCTCGCGATCGACATGGCGCTGTCGGGCGCCGACTTCGTCGAGGTCTACAAGTTCTTCGTCGAGCGCGGCCAGAACGCGGCGGACAGCTTCCACTCCGCCCAGCGCGTGTTCCGCGGCGTGCCGCCGGTCGGCGGCGCGGCGTTCGCCAAGGACAACGTGTATCTCAGCGGCTTGCTCACCGTGCATACCTTCTTCCGCTGGGCGATGAAGGAGCGGCGGCTGGAGATGCTGCGCCACCTGTTCGCCGGCAAACTCACCCTGCACGACGTGGTGGCGCTGCAGCCGCACTTCGAATCCGGCGCGATCGCGCCGCCGCGCTGGCTGCCGCCGTGGATGCAGCACGTGCACGGCCTGGCCGGCAAGCTGGCGTTCTCGGTGTTCGTCAACGGAATCCGCATGGGCAAGGTGCATGCCGACGAGCTGTCGCTGAGCGTTTAGCCGCGGCCCGGGCGGTGCCCGGTGCTACCATGTCACGCCGCCTCGCGGCCCCCTGAATTCCACGAAAAGCCCATCCCATGGCCCACTCCGAAGACCTGCGCCGCGCCGCGCTCGAATACCACCGCCATCCGCGCCCGGGCAAGATCAAGGTGAGCCCGACCACGCCGCTGCTGACCCAGCGCGATCTGTCGCTGGCGTATTCACCGGGCGTGGCCTATGCCTGCGAGGCCATCGTCGAGGATCCGAACGCGGCCAGCGAGATGACCGCGCGCGGCAACCTGGTGGCGGTGATCACCAACGGCACCGCGGTGCTGGGCCTGGGCGACATCGGCCCACTGGCCGGCAAGCCGGTGATGGAGGGCAAGGGCGTGCTGTTCCAGAAGTTCGCCGGCATCGACGTGTTCGACATCGAGCTCAACGAGCGCGACCCGGACAAGCTGGTGGACATCATTGCCGCGATGGAGCCCACCTTCGGCGGCATCAATCTCGAGGACATCAAGGCGCCGGAGTGCTTCATCGTCGAGCGCAAGCTGCGCGAGCGGATGAAGATTCCGGTATTCCACGACGACCAGCACGGCACCGCCATTATCGTGGGCGCCGCCATCGTCAATGCGCTGGAAGTGGTGGGCAAGAGGATCGAGGACGTGCGGATCGCCACCACCGGCGCCGGCGCGGCGGGCATCGCCTGCCTCGACATGCTGGTGGCGCTCGGCGCCAAGCCCGAGCACATCCTTGCCTTCGACCGCGAGGGCGTGATCTACCGGGGCCGCGACCACCTCGACCCTGACAAGGCGCGCTACGCGCGCGACACCGACAAGCGCAGCCTGGCCGAGATCGTGGCCGGTGCCGACGTGTTCCTGGGCCTCTCCGCCGGCGGGATACTGAAGCCGGAGATGGTCGCCACCATGGCCGACCGGCCGGTGATCCTGGCGCTGGCCAACCCCAACCCGGAGATCCTGCCCGAGGACGCGAAGAAGGTGCGCCCGGACTGCATCATTGCCACCGGCCGTTCGGATTACCCGAACCAGGTCAACAACGCCCTGTGCTTCCCCTACATCTTCCGCGGCGCGCTGGATGTGGGCGCGACCGGCATCAACGAGGCGATGAAGACGGCCTGCGTGCGCGCCATCGCGGAGCTGGCGCGGATGGAGGCCTCGGACCTCGGCAGCGCCTACGGCGGCGAGATTCCCTCGTTCGGCCCCGAATACCTGATCCCGCGTCCGTTCGACCCGCGCCTGCTGGTGATGCTGGCGCCTGCGGTGGCGCAGGCGGCGATGGATTCGGGCGTGGCGACGCGGCCGATCGCCGACATGGATGCGTACAAGGAGAAGCTCGGCCAGTTCATCTACCGCACCGGCCTGATCATGAAGCCGGTGTACGACCGCGCCCGCTCCGACCTGAAGCGCGTGGTCTACGCCGAAGGCGAGGAAGAGACCGTGCTGCGCGCGGTGCAGTCGGTGGTCGACTACAAGCTGGCCTATCCGATCCTGATCGGCCGGCCCGACGTGATCGAGATGCGCATTCACCGGCTCGGCCTGCGCCTGCGCGCGGGCGTGGATTTCGAGCTCACCAACATCAACGACGATCCCCGCTTCAACGAGTACTGGCAGCAGTACCACGCCATGACCGAGCGCCGCGGGGTGACCCCGGATGCGGCGAAAAACCTGATGCGCTCGCGGCCCACCCTGATCGCCGCGATGATGGTCGAGCGCGGCGAGGCCGACGCGCTGATATGCGGCCTGGTCGGCCGCTATCACAAGAAGCTCGGCTACCTGCGCAGCGTGTTCGGGCTGGACCCGGGCGTGCAGTGCACCTCGGCGATGACCGGCGTGATCAACGACAAGGGCGCATGGTTCTTCCTCGACACCCATGTGCAGCTCGATCCCGGCGCCGAGCAGATCGCCGAGGCCACGCTGCAGGCCATCTACCGGCTCAAGCTGTTCGGCATCGAGCCCAAGGTGGCGCTGCTGTCGCACTCCAACTTCGGCAGCCACGACAACGCCAGCGCGGCAAAGATGCGCAAGGTGCGGGAGATCCTCAAGGCGCGCGCACCCAAGCTGGACATGGACGGCGAAATGCAGGCCGATACCGCCTGGGACGAAACGCTGCGTCGGCGCATCTTCCCCGGCACCACGCTGAGCGGGCGCGCCAACCTGTTCGTATTGCCCAACCTCGACGCCGCCAACATCGTCTACAACATGGTTCGGGTGATGACCGACGGCGTGGCGATCGGGCCGATCCTGATGGGCGTCGACAAGCCCGCGCACATCCTCACCACCTCGTCCAGCGTGCGCCGCGTAGTCAACATGACTGCGGTAGCCGCGGTGGACGCGCAGATCCGGGCGCGCAGCTAGGCGCTTTCCTCGCGACAGCGCCCCGTTTTGGGCAAAGGACCAAGCCTGCGTCGAAACCGGATGCTGCCGGGCCCCGGGACATGCGTTGGACGAACCCGCCCGCCGCGTTGGCCTCCTGCCCCCGGAGGGACGCGGCAAGGGCCATGGATGGCTCCTGCTCCGAGGAGCGAGGAAGAGGATTGAGGCGAGGGGCCCGGTTCGCGAAAGATCCATCGAAACGCTTATGCATACGTTTGCATAGCCGCTGCGTCGCCAACGTGTGCACTCGTCCCATCCCTCCTTCAGCAGCATGCGCCTCCGCATGGCCGTCCATCGACGGACGTCCAACTGGCAGCGATGTGCCGCGAAGGCTAGACTTGGGCGTCGGCCAGCCGCTTCCCCGGCGACGGCTTCCCCTACAGGCATCTGCGCCGCGCGGCGCTGCGGAGAATCTCCCATGGACCAGCTCGACGACATCCTCAACCAGGATCTCGATCCCACCGAAACCCGCGAATGGATCGACTCGCTCAGCGCGGTCATCAGCCACGACGGTACCGAGCGCGCGCACTACCTGCTGGAGCAGATGGTCGACTCGACGCGCCGCGCCGGCGGCTATCTGCCGTTCGACCCCACCACCGCCTACGTCAACACCATCGCGCCGGCGAAGGAGGCGAAGAGCCCGGGCGACGCGGCGATGGAGTGGCGCATCCGCTCCCTGGTCCGCTGGAACGCGATGGCGATGGTGGTGCGGGCGAACCGCAAGCCGGGCGAGCTGGGCGGCCACATCGCCAGCTTCGCGTCCTCGGCCACGCTGTACGACGTGGGCTTCAACCACTTCTGGCGGGCGCCCAGCGCCGACCATCCCGGTGACCTGGTGTTCCACCAGGGCCACTCCAGCCCCGGCATCTACGCACGCTCCTTCCTCGAAGGCCGCCTCGCCGAGGAGCAGCTCGACCTGTTCCGCATGGAAGTGGTCGGCAAGGGCCGCGCCCTGTCGTCTTACCCGCACCCGTGGCTGATGCCGGATTACTGGCAGGTGCCCACGGTGTCGATGGGCCTGGGTCCGATCCAGGCGATCTACCAGGCGCAGTTCTGGAAGTACCTGGAACACCGCGGCCTGATGCCGAAGACCGACCGCAAGATCTGGTGCTTCATGGGTGACGGCGAGACCGACGAGCCGGAGTCGCTGGGCGCGATCGCGCTGGCCGGCCGCGAGGGACTGGACAACCTGGTGTTCGTCATCAACTGCAACCTGCAGCGCCTGGACGGCCCGGTCCGCGGCAACGGCAAGATCATCCAGGAGCTGGAAGGCGTGTTCCGCGGCGCCGGCTGGAACGCCATCAAGTTGATCTGGGGCAGCTACTGGGACCCGCTGCTCGCGCGCGACAAGGACGGCGTGCTGCGCAAGCTGATGATGGAGACGGTCGACGGCGAGTACCAGGCCTGCAAGGCTTTCGGCGGCGCGTACACGCGCGAACACTTCTTCGGCAAGTACCCGCAGACGCGCGAGATGGTCGCCAACCTCAGCGACGACGACATCTGGCGCCTCAACCGCGGCGGCCACGACCCGCACAAGGTCTACGCGGCCTATCACGCCGCCTCGCAGACCAAGGGCATGCCCACCGTGATCCTCGCCAAGACGGTGAAGGGCTACGGCATGGGCATCGGCACCGGCGAGTCGCAGAACCCCACGCACCAGCAGAAGAAGCTGGACGACGAGGCGGTGCGGCATTTCCGCGACCGCTTCCAGATTCCGGTGCCGGACGACAAGCTGGCTGACGTGCCCTACTACCACCCCGGCAAGAACTCGCCGGAAGTGGAATACATGCTGGAGCGCCGCCGCGCGCTGGGCGGCTTCCTGCCGCAGCGCCGCCGCAAGGCCGACGCCAAGCTGAAGGCGCCGGACCTGGCCGCGTTCGAGCAGATCACCAAGGGCACCGGCGAGCGCGAGATCAGCACCACCATGGCGCTGGTGCGCGGCATGAACCTGCTGCTGCGCGACAAGCAGCTCGGCGAGCGCGTGGTGCCGATCGTGGCCGACGAGGCGCGTACCTTCGGCATGGAAGGCATGTTCCGCCAGATCGGCATCTACGCGCCGTTCGGCCAGAAATACCGCCCGCAGGATTCCGACCAGCTGCTGTACTACCGCGAAGACCAGAAGGGCCAGGTACTGCAGGAAGGCATCTCCGAGGCCGGCGGCATGGCCGCCTGGATGGCCGCGGCCACCAGCTACAGCATCAGCAACCAGGCGATGCTGCCGTTCTTCATCTACTACTCGATGTTCGGCTTCCAGCGCATCGGCGACCTGTGCTGGGCCGCCGGCGACATGCGCGCGCGCGGCTTCCTGGTGGGCGGCACCTCGGGCCGCACCACGTTGAACGGCGAAGGCCTGCAGCACGAGGACGGCCATTCGCACCTGATGGCCGGTACCATCCCGAACGTGAAGGCCTACGACCCCACGTTCTCCTACGAGGTGGCGGTGATCCTGCAGGACGGCGTGCGCAGCATGATGCAGGAGCAGGAAGACCACTATTACTACGTCACCGTGATGAACGAGAACTACGTTCATCCGGACATGCCCGAAGGCAGCGCCGAGGGCATCATCAAGGGCATGTACCTGTTCAAGGACGGCGGCAAGCCCAAGAAGGGCGAGCCGCGGGTGCAGCTGCTGGGTTCCGGCACCATCCTGCGCGAGGTGATCGCGGCGGCCGAACTGCTGGAGAAGGACTTCGGCGTGAAGTCCGACATCTGGTCCTGCCCCAGCTTCGTCGAGTTGCGCCGCGACGGCTTCGACGCCGAGCGCTGGAACCGCCTGCATCCGGAAGCCGAGCAGCGCGTGCCCTACGTCACCAGCCTGCTGGAGGGCCGTGGCGGCCCGGCGATCGCCGCCACCGACTACGTGCGCGAGTACGCCGACCAGATCCGCGCCTTCATGCCCGACGGCATGCGCTACACGGTGCTCGGCACCGACGGCTACGGCCGCTCCGACACCCGCGCGCACCTGCGCGAGTTCTTCGAGGTGGACCGCCACTGGATCGCCCACGCCGCGCTGGCCGCGCTGGCGAAGGACGGCAAGGTCAACGCCAAGGACGTGGCCCGCGCGATCAAGGAATACAAGCTCGATCCGGAGAAGCCCAACCCGACCACGGTGTAAGCCGTTTTCGGTTGGCAAAACAAAACCCGCCGTTGGCGGGTTTTGTTTTGCGGCGACAGCGGTTAGCTATTCTGCCAATCTGTCACCTTGCATCGGGCTTCGCAGATGGGCGTGACTGCCAAGGTCATCGCGGTGACCATCGTCATGGTTCCCGTGCTCTACATCGGTGCTTGCAGCGCGATTTCGTTCGATCGGAATCGTGGTTTCGCCTTGGTGAAAGAGGGCGACACTGAGCAACAGGTGATTGCTGCGATGGGCGAGCCTGCTGACCGTGAGATCCCGAGCAACCGACTGGCGAAATATGGCTCACCCGAATGCCGTGATCCATGTGTCCAGCGCCTGTGGTACCCCAACTACCTGGGCTTGGTCGGTGAAGCATGGTCTGTGGAACTTGATGCAAGTGGGCATGTGGTGCACACCGCCCACATCGTTTCGCCCTGAGTAATGCGTCAGCCCAGGATGATGCGTCGTCATGTGAGGCTTGGTAGGTCACCGGCGGCAGACACCAATGGGATGCTTGGTTCGTGGTGGACCTGCATTGGGATGGAGGTCACTCCGATAACCTGCGCTGGATCGCCTCCAGCGCATGCCCGCGGGTCTCGACCCCGTGGCGCGCCAGCAGCCAGCCGGCCGCGGCCATCGGCAGGGCGATCAACAGCGCCGACAGCGCGAAGTGCGAGAACAGCCCGAGCACGCCCAGGCCCGCGCCGAGGATGCCGCCGGCCTTCGAGCTGGCGGCGATCAGCCCCGAGCCGGTGCCGCGCAGGTGCACCGGATAGATCTCCGCCGAATACGGCAGCATGGTGGCGATCACGCCGCCGCTGCTCACCAGCAGCGCCACCGTGGCGGCGACGGTGAGCGCAGCATCGCGCGCATCGGTGAGCGCGATCGCGCAGAACCCCAGCAGCGCCAGTGCGGTCAGCGCGATGAGCAGCACCAGGCTGCGGAAGCTGCTCCAGCGCTGGTACAGCCACACCACCACGGCGGTACCTGGCACCGCGAGCAGCGCCGAACGCGCCAGCAGCGCACTGGCGCCGTGGGCGTCCACGCCCAGGCGGGTGAGGTTGGCCGGCAGCCATAGCAGGAAGCCGAAGTTCACCAGTCCCCAGGCCAGTCCGCAGGTTGCCAGCCCTGCGGTGATGCGCGCCTGGCGGCCACGCAGCAGCTGGCGCAGGTCGGCCGCCGGATGCAGGCTCTCCAGGATGGGCGGATCGGCATCGGTGCCGGCCGGGTCGGCGACCACCGAGTTGCGCGTGCCGGTGAAGCGGGCCAGCGCCGCGCGGGCCTGCGCGTGCAGACCCGCGTTGGAGAGGAAGCGCGGCGATTCGGGAATGTAGCGGTTGAGGAATACGATCAGCGCGCCGGTCGGCAGGTTCAGCAGCCACAGCGAGCGCCAGCTGAAGCTGGGCTCCAGCAAGGTGGCGGCGCCGGAAGCGGCGAGATAGCCGGCCGAAGTGCCCACCCCGCCCAGTGCCACCAGCAGCCAGCCGCGATGCGCGGCGGGGATCGTCTCGGCCATCAGGGTGAATGCGATCGGCAGCATGCCGCCGGCCGCCGCGCCCATCAGGAAGCACATCACGAGATTCCAGCTGAAGGCCGGCATCGTGCCGCAGATCGCGGTGCCCATGAACAGGATCGCCGACAGCAGGATCGCCGCGCGGCGCCCGAACAGGTCGGCCAGCCGCCCCCAGGCCAGCGAGCCGAGCGCAGTACCGGTGAGCGCCGACAACGCCAGCCAGCCCGCGGTGCTCATGCCGATGCGGTATTCCGCGGTCATGCCGGGCATCACGAAGGCCAGCGACGCGGGCTTCATCACGTCGATCGCCAGCGCCACCGCCAGCGCCGCCACCAGCGTCCAGTGCGCATGCTGCAGCGGCACGCCGTCGGCGATGTGGAAGTGGCGGCGGTTGTCGTGGTCGTGCAGGCTCTGCCGAAGCTGGGCCATGTGCGGCATCAGGCCGTAGCCGGCCAGCAGCACGCCGCAGGGAATCAGCACCATGCCCACCGCCATCGGCGCGTCCATCGCCATGCCGGCCAGCTGGTAATGCATCGGCGCTGCCATCAGGTACATCGGCAGGTGCAGCAGCACGCCTACCGCGACCGCGACGCAGCCCAGCCAGAACGCGAGCGGATGATGAAAACGCAGTTCCGGTGGCATGACGGCAGTCGGCTGGGCAGGCAGCCGCCAGCTTAACAGCGGCCGCAACATGCAGCCGCAGCGCGGGCCCCGCCGGGAGGCGGGTTCAGTCCTCGTCGTTGTCGCGCAGGATCCGGCGCAGCAGAAGGAAGGCGCCGACGGTGCCGGCCACGATCGCGACGGCGGCGACCGGGTGACGGTTCACCTGGCGCTTCAACCGCCGGTAGCGGTAGTTCGTTTCGTCGACGAAATCCTCGGCGGCACGCGCCAGCCGGCGGCGGTAGTCGTCGCCGTCGAAACGCGCCGCCGCGTGTCGGCCGCGGGTGATCCAGCCGCGCGCCGTGTCGCTGGCGCCATCGGCGTAGCGGCGCACGCGGTCGCCGAGTTCGTCCATGCCATGTTCGATGTCGCGGCGGGTACTCATGACGTACTCCTGTAGGGAACCGCGTCACGCTGCCAGCGCCGGCGTGAGCCGCGTGTAAAGGAGGCGTACTCGCGTTCAGCCAGCCAGTGCGTAGGCGCCGCCGCGCTCCAGCGCGCGCCGATACGCCGGCCGTGCGTGGATGCGCTCGAGGAAGGCCCACAGCCGCGGGCGGACGGCGTCGAGGCCGGCGCGTGCAGCCGCCGCCTCCAGCGGAAAGCTCAGCGCGATGTCGGCGACGCTGAATGCGTCGCCGCCGAACCATGCGTTCTTGCCCAGTTCGGCTTCGAGATAATCCAGGTGCAGTGCGATCTGCGGATCGACGAAGCCGCGCTGCACCTTGGCGGCGACGCTTTTCGCCACCGGGCGCACGAAGAATGGCGCGGGAGCGGACTCGACCCGGCGGAAAACCAGTTTCAGCAGCAGCGGCGGCATCAACGAGCCCTCCGCGTAATGCAGCCAGTAGTCGCAGCGCAGGCCCGGCGGCGTGCCGCGCGGTGGCATCAGCGTGCCGTTGCCGTACCGGTCGCCCAGGTAACCGAGGATCGCGCCGGACTCGGCCAGCACCAGCCCGCCGTCCTCGATGACCGGCGACTTGCCGAGCGGATGCACCGCGCGCAGCTCCGGCGGCGCCAGCATCGTCTTCGGGTCGCGCTGGTAGCGCCTGATCTCGTAGGGCAGGCCAAGCTCCTCCAGCAGCCAAAGCACGCGCTGCGAGCGCGAGTTGTTGAGATGATGAACGACGATCACGGCGAGGCCTTCCACGGGCGGAATTCGGCGCGGACCGGCGCGCTGCACAGGCGCCGGAGGATCCAGCCGAACAGTACGCACAGGCCCAGTGCCACCAGCGCGCTGAACACCTGCACGGCGCGCAGGAAGCCGCGCATCACCACGGCCATGTCGGCCGGCGCGCCGAACGCCTGCATGAAGCCCGGCATCGAGCCCATGAACCACCATTGCCATGCCAGCCCCAGCAGCTGATAGGCGATGGCGACGCCCATCAGGCCGACGAACAGGCGCCGTGCCCACTCGTGCCGGCGCAGCAGGCCGATGGCGGCGACCAGCGTGAGGGCCGAGACCAGCAGGAAAGCGCGGAAGAACCAGGCGAAATGGCCGAACATCCAGTGCATCGGCACCGGCAGGCCCGGTGGCAGCGGTGGCTGCTGCGACGCCTGCTGCATCGCGGGCAGGAACAGCCATTGCAGCATCAGGTTCTGCAGCACCGCGATCAACGTGGCGAAGCCGGACAGGCCGATGAACACCCAGGCCAGCACAGTGACGAAGGTGGAACGCAGGGGCGGCGGCGCGGACATGCGCGACTCTCCGTGGTGGGCTTGGCCGCTCCAGCATCGCGGGTTTGCGCGCGCCGGGCAATGGCGCGGCAAGGCGGCGGCGTGGCATCCATGGCGCGCAGGGATCCCGTCGTTAGAGCGTGCCCGCCGCGGCCTCCGCCTCGTCCGCGGCGGGCTCCACGTGCAGTCGCTGGCGCCGGCGCAGCCCGGGGAACATCGCCATCCACAGGCCCACCACCACCAGGGTGCCCAGGCCGCCGACCGCCGCGGAACCCACCGCGCCCAGCCATGCGGCGACCATGCCCGACTCGAACTCGCCGAGCTGGTTGGAGGTGTTGATGAAGATGGAATTCACCGCGTTGACCCGGCCGCGCATCGCATCGGGGGTGTCCAGCTGCACCAGCGAGCCGCGGATCACCATGCTCACCATGTCGAACGCGCCCAGCGCGAACAGCGCGGCCAACGACAGCCACAGTGCGGTGGAGACCGCGAACACCAGGGTCGCCACGCCGAAGCCGGCGACGGAGGCGAACATGGTCATGCCCACGCGGCGCTGCAGATCGTGCCTGGCCAGCCACAGCGACATCAGCAGCGCGCCTACCGCGGGCGCCGCGCGCAGCAGGCCCAGCCCCCACGGCCCGGTATGCAGGATGTCGCGCGCGAAGATCGGCAGCAGCGAGGTGACGCCGCCCAGCAGCACCGCGAACAGGTCCAGCGAGATCACGCCCAGCACGTCCTTGCGCTCGCGGATGAAATGCACGCCGGCGAACAGCGTCTTCAGCGTGGCCGGCTCGCGCCTCGGCGGTGCCTGCTCGTAGCGCAGCAGCGCCATCATGCCGGCGGCGACGAGATACAGCGCGGCGGCGCTCAGGTACACCACCCCCGGACCCGCCACGTAGAGCAGGCCGCCCACCGCGGGGCCGAGGATCATCGCCATCTGGAACGCGGAGCCGCTCACCGCCACGGCGCGCGGCAGGATCGCCGGAGGCACCAGCGCCGGCAGCAGCGATTGCATCGAGGGCGACTCGAACGCCTTGGCCACGCCGATCACGAACACCAGCAGCAGGATGCCGGCCTCATGGACGCGGCCGAGCAGGGTCAGCACGGCCAGCAGCACGATGGCGGCCCATTCCACGATCTGCCCGATCAGCACCACGCGCCGCCGCTCGAACTGGTCGGCCACGTGCCCGGCCGGCAGCGCCAGCAGCACCGAGGGGATGAACTGCACCAGGCCGATCAGGCCGAGGTCGAAGGCACGCCCGGTGATCGCGTAGATCTGCCAGCCTACCGCCACCGACAGCATCTGGAAGCCGAAGCCGGAGGCGATGCGCGCGCACCAGAACTGCAGGAAGGCGCGGTGGCGCAGCGGCGAATCCGCTGCGGTGGACGAGGGCGTGGGCTTCGACATGGGAATCCTTGGGGCGCGCGCATTGTAGTCGCATCGCACCTGCCGGCCGCCGGCGGGGCTTGACGCCGCCATGCCGCGGATTTGATCCGGGCTTTCCCTGCGCGCCGCTACGGTGGAGGCAGATTTCCACCTGGAGGCATGCGCCAATGGGCAGGTCCGCCAAACACGTCTACTCCGATCCGGCCGCCGTGCACGCGCTCCAGGCGCTTGCGGGCGAACTCCCCGCCAACGGGCACGTGCGCCTGGTGTTGAAGGACGGCGGCACCTGCGAGGGCGTGGTCGCCGAACGCGCCACCGTGCAGGTCTACTACGACCCCGCGGAGCGGCGCCAGGGCATCAACGGCGAGCTGCGGCTGGAGCGCCCGGACGAGCCCGATTGGCACCGCTGGATGTGGCTGGACGAGATCGCCCGCGTGGAGCATCTCGACTCCACGCTGGGCAGCGAAAACTGAGCGGGTCCGCCTCACGTCCGCAATCGGGTGAAGCCGTCCGCGCTCCACTCCTCGCTGCCCACGCCGTGGTGCACGAAGAACAGGCCGTCGGGGTCGTACTTGCGCTTCGCCGCGGCGAGGCGCGGATAGTTGCTGCCCCAGAATCCCCGCTGCCAGTCGCGCAGGAAGAAGTCGCTTTCCGAGACGTAGGAACCGGCGTCCGGCGCCACCGCGCGCAGCGCCTCCATCGTCTTGTCGACAGCCGCTGCCATGCGCCGCGCCATGGCCAGATCGGGTTTGGCACCCGGCATGCCGGGAAAGGCGGGGTCGTCGCCGCTGGCGCTGATGGCGAGGGCGAAGGCGTCCAGCACCTGCGGATGCGTGGCCGTGTCGCGGGCGCGGGCAATCGCGTCGGCGGGCGCGCCGGCCAGCCCCTTGTTGAAGTGCAACGAGACACCCTGGTGCTGCGCGGCTTCGAACAAGGCCTCCGCCAGGGGCGCCTGCCGCCCCGGCTGCAGCAGCGAAGCCGGCAGCCAGGCCGACTGGTAGCCCTGAATGAACCAGCCGGCCTGTTCCCGGTCGCCGGCCCATACGAAGCGGTCGCGCGGCGCCTCCGGCCGGTCGTCCGACACGATCGCGTCCGGCAGGTATTTGCGGAGGAATTCGGCGTCCCATAGATGCCGGGCCGGCGCCGCCAGCGCCTGGAACGGTTTGGTGACGTGGCAGTCCTTGCGGGCCTCCACCCAGGCCAGGAAGGGTGCCCAGATCTGCTCGGCCTGCTGCTTGGTGAGGTCCTGGAACATCATGGAGACCTCGAAGGTGTCGCCACCGTAGAACTTCATCTGCTCGCCCCAGTGCGGGTTGAACAGCGCGCGCTGGTAGAAGCCCACCGCCTCGGCGATCAGGGCGCGGTACGCCGCATCCGAGTCGGCCTTGACGGTGAGGTTGACGCCCCCGAAGAAGTCGGGCAGTTCGAAGGTACGCAGGGTCAGCCGCGTGACCATGCCCAGGCTGCCGCCGCCGCCGCCCTTGAGACCCCAGAACAGCTCAGGGTTCGTGCGGGCGTTGGCGATGCGCACCCGGCCGTCGGCGGTGACGACCTCCGCCTCCAGCAGGTTGGACGCCGCGGTACCCCAGCGCTTCGAGAGGCTGCCGAAGCCGCCGCTCTGCACCAGCCCCGCCACGCCCACCGTGGTGCAGCCGCCGCCCTGCACATAGCGGCCGCCGCGGGTGGTCACGGCGTTGTAGGCGTCGATCCACATGGCGCCCGCCTGCACGCTCACCGCCGCCTGCGGTGCCAGGTGGCCGGCGCAGCCTTGCGGCACGAAGGCGTCGTGCAGGTCCACCTGATTCATGTGGCGGGTCCACACCAGCAGCGAATCCGGCGCGTCCGAGGTGCCCTGGTAGCTGTGGCCGCCGCCCTTCACCACCAGCCGCAGATGGTGCTTGCGGGCGAAGTTGACGGCTGCGACCACGTCGGCCGCATGCTCGGCGGCCACGGCGTAGGCGCTGGGTTGCGAGGTCCAGGCATCGGCCCAGCCGCTGGTCTGGGTCAGCGCCGGGTTGTCGCCCACCGCAAAGGGGTTGTCCAGTTGCTTGAGCGCCTGTGCGCAGGCGCCGCCCGGCGGCGATGCATCGCAATGGGCGAATGGCGATTCCAGCTTCAGCAGCCGGCCGCCGACTTGCCGCTTCAGCTGCGCCCATTCCGCGGCGGCGGGCCAGCCCGGCTGGCCCGGGCGCAGCCGCGAACGCAGGGCCGTCGTGAGCGCGCCGGTGCCGCGGGCGAGGGCCGTGCCGTTGCGCATCAGCAAGGGCAGCAGGGGCAGGGTGACGGCCGCCTTCAGCAAGTCGCGCCTTTTCATCGTATCGCTCCGGAGGGGATGGACGGCGGCCAGCGTGGACCTGCGCCGCCGCCGTTCCCAGTGCAGGGGGACGGATCGCGGGCTGTCGGGGACGAACCGACCCGGGTGGGGGACGGGTGCGTGGGGATTTCGCCGCGGCCACGTAGAATCGCCGGCATGAACGAGCAGGCGGATGGCGGATACAGGGACTTCCAGCGTTGGCCCCGCTCGGTCGAGGTGGCCTTCTGGGTGGCGCTGTCCATCCTCAACACGGTGTTCAACGGTCTCGTTGCGCAGATCGACCACGCACGCACGGCGGCCTGGGAACCGTGGGTGTGGGAATCGAGCAGCGCGCTGCTGGTCCTGCTGCTGATCCCCTTCGTCAGGACGGTGGAGCGGCGCTGGCCGTTCCGCTTCGATACCTGGCGCCACAGCCTGCCCAGGCACCTGCTGGCCAGTCTGGCATTCAGCCTGTTGCACGTGGCCGGCATGGTCGGGCTGCGCAAGCTGGCTTACGAGGCGGTGGGCCGGCACTACCGTTTCGGTGCCTGGTGGCCGAACTTCGGCTACGAGTACCTGAAGGACATCCGCAGCTATTTCCTCATCGTCGCGCTGATCTGCCTGTCGCGGCTGTGGCTGCTGCGCCAGCAAGGCGAGGCGACGTTGCTGGCCGAGCCGGACGAGGGGCCGCCGGTGGAGCCGGTGGACCGGCCGGAGCGGTTCCTGGTGCGCAAGCTGGGCAAGGAGTTCCTGGTCAACGCCAGCGAGATCGAATGGCTGCAGGCCGCGGGCAATTACGTGAACCTGCACGTGCGGGGACGCGATTACCCGCTGCGCAGCACGATGGCCGGCATCGAGGCGCGGCTGGACCCGGCGCGCTTCCTGCGCGTGCACCGCGGCTATTTCGTCAACCTCGACTACCTCGCCGAGATCGAGCCGCTGGACACCGGCGATGCGCGCCTGCATCTGCGCGATGGCACCAGCATCCCGTGCAGCCGGCGTTATCGCACCGCCCTGCGCGAGCGCTATGGCGCGCCGGTGGCAGCGGAGTGAGCCGTGCCGCGCTTGCGTCGCGGCGCGCGCTCGTTCCAAGCTAGCCGCTCGTTCCGTTACGGATACTCTGCCGATGATGCCCGTGCCGTCGCTCCGTCACTTCGTCCTTGCCGCGCTTGCCGGCACGCTGATCCTCGCCGGCTGCTCGCAGGGCGGCGCGCCCGCGCCGGACGCCGCGCAGCAGCAAGCGCAGGCCAAGGCTGCAGAAGCGGCGCGCAATCTCGACACCTACCGCCAGTTGCTGCGCATCCACAACGACCAGATGGCGGCGGCGCAGGGTGAGGAGATCGTCCAACGCTTCCCCGGCAGCGCCGCGGCGAAGGAAGTGCAGCAGACCTTGCCCGAGGTCGAGAAGCGCTGGAAGGAGAACAGCGAGAAGGCGCGCCTCGCCGCACTGTGGCAGTACCAGGTGGCGCCGATGGCCGGTGGCACCCAGTCCACCGCGGCGATCTACGACAGCCGGCCGATCGGCGCGCACGTGCGGCTGGTACTGCGCCGGCACACCAGCTGGGGCCAGAGCGCATTCCTGTTCAACGACGGCCGCGGCGGCTTCGTCTGCAAGGGCGAGTGCACGATCGTGGCGAAGTTCGACGACAAAGTGCACGCGATCAAGGCCTACGCTCCCTCCACCGGCGAGCCGGCGCTGATGATCCGCGACGACAAGGGCTTCGTCGCGCTGCTGGAGAAGGCGAAGAAGATCGTCCTGCCGGTCACCCTGCAGAACGATGAGAAGAAGTTGGAACTGGTCTACGAGGTCGGCGGCTTCGTGCCCGGCCAGTGGCAGGCATTGCCGAAAAAGGGCGGGAAAAAGTAGCGCCCCGGTACACCCGCCGGCGGCCCGCGCGTTTCACGCGTATCGACGAAAGGAGGACGCGGCCATGTCTCGCAAGGCTTCGTGGGTGACGCTCGGCCTGGCCGCGCTGCTGGCGGCGTGTTCCAGCGTGCCGTATGCACAGCGGATGGCCCAGCGCCAGGCTGCCTACGCGGCGGCGGCCGGTGCGCCGGTACGCAGCTTCCGCTTCTTCAATCTGTACTCGTGGGAACCGCTGGGCGACGACCAGGTGGCTGTCTACACCCAGGTCAATCGCGCGTGGCTGCTGGACGTGGGCCCCTGCCAGAACCTGGAGTTCACCAACGCGATCGGGCTCACCTCCTTCGGGGGCGAGGTGTCGGTGAACTTCGACAAGGTGCTCACCGGCCGCGGCTTCCCGCCGTGCTTCATCGCGAAGATCCGTCCCGTGGACGTGGCGAAGCTGAAGCTGGAGCAGCAGGCGCAGCGCAAGATCGAAGCGGAGCCGCGGCAGCCGGGCGCGGCCGGTCACTGAGGCGTTAGAGCCTGTTTACGGTCTCCGCATGGCCCGCGCTGGGAGCTGTTTACACGCAGGCCAAAGAGGAACAAAGGAGTGGACGTCCGTCCGCGACTGAGTTGATGACGCGGGCATGTGCGCAAACAGACCCGGCCCTTCGGGTTGCCTCGCGGTGGTCGTAAACAGGCCCTTAGCGCACCACCGTCACCGGTACGTGGGCGCGCGCCAGCACGTTGGTGGAGACCGAGCCGAGCAGCCAGCGCGCCAGCGCGCCGCGCTCGGTGTGGCCGATCACGATGTGGTCGATGCCGTGCTGGCCGATCTGGCCCAGCAGCACGTCGCCGGGGCTGCCGTGGGTCAGTTCGACGTCGACCAGGCTGGTGGCGTCCGATGCGATAGCGGCCAGTTCGTCCTTCAGCTCCTGCAGGCGCTGGGTGCCGGAGTCGGTCATCATCAGCGCGCAGGTGTCGCCGCCTTCGGCCACCTGCAGCACCGATACCACGCGTACCCGGCCACCGCAGGCGCGGGCCAGTTCCATCGCGAACGCGAACGCGCGGCGCGCGGCGTCCGAGCTGTCGTATCCGACCAGCGAATACTTGGGCATGCCTGCTCCTGTCGCAGCGAAACATCGTCGTCCGGTGAAGGAGTCTGAACGGCGCGGCGTTAGCGAAACATCAAGATGAATGGACGCCCGCGCGGCTCACATGCTCGTCACGGAGGGCTGCCGAAGCTGCACCGCACGTTCCTGCCGCGTTTAGGGCAGGCGCATTGTCTGCAACGATCCCCAACCGGAAGGAGACGCCGATGAACAAGAAGACTCTAGCCCTGACTGCCGCGTTGCTGCTTGGCACGGGTGCCCTGACGGCTCTGCCCGTTGTGCCGGCGCATGCCGCCGAGGCGAACGTGAAGTGCGATCTCAGCTTCACCCTGTCGGGTTGGTCGCTCATCTACAAGCATGCAGAAGGCCAAGGCATGGTGAGTTGCAACAACGGCCAGCACGCCGCGGTGAAGATCGCGGTGGTGGGTGGCGGCCTCACCGCCGGCAAGTACCGTATCGACCATGGCACCGGCGAGATCAGCCACGTGCGCGGCATCGACGATGTGTTCGGCGACTATGTGCAGGCCGGCGCGGAAGCCGGCGTGGTGAAGAGCGGCACCGCGCAGGTGCTGACCAAGGGCACCACCTCGCTGGCGCTGGCGGGCCACGGCGAGGGCATCAACCTCGGCGTGTCGGTGGGCAAGTTCAGCATCACCCGCCGCTGAGGCGGTCCCGCGACAAGGTCCGAAGGGCGCCGCAGGGCGCCCTTCGCTTGCGCGGCAGCGTAGACTGGGCGACGCCGTCCTCTCCGGAGAGTCCCGATGCGTCGCCTGTCGCTGCTGTTTGTGCTGACCCTGCTGTGCAACCTGTTCGCCGTCTCCGCGTCTGCCGCCGACGCCATGCCGCAAGTCGGCAGCGCCGCGCCGGCCTTCCGCCTGCAGGACCAGAATGGCCACTGGCGCAGCCCTGCCGACTACCACGGCCACTGGCTGGTGCTGTACTTCTATCCCAAGGACTTCACTCCTGGCTGCACCACCGAGGTGTGCACCTTCCGCGACGACGTCGCCAAGCTGCGCCAGGCCGGCGCGTCGGTGGTGGGGGTGAGCCTGGACGATGCGAAGTCGCACGCCAAATTCGCCGCGAAGTACCACGTGCCGTTCCCGCTGCTGGCGGACACGGACCGCAAGACGGCGACCGAATACGGCGTGTTGTCCTCGATGGTGGGCATACACTACGCCAAGCGCACCACCTTCCTGATCGATCCCGCCGGCAGGATCGCCAAGGTCTATGTCGATGTCGACCCCAAGGCGAACTCCGGCCAGGTACTTACCGACCTCGCCGCAATGAAGAAGGCGGCCCCCTGATGGCGGTGACGGCCCGGGCCGAGCCCGGTTCCGCCGCGCGTGGGTTCGCGGCCTGGCGCGTGCTGGTCTGGCTGATGCTGTTGCTGGCTGCGTTCGGCAGCGTGCAATACCTCAGCCATGCGCAGCTCCTCTGGGCGCACCGCGCCGGTCTGTCGGCGGAGGACGGCGCCGCGCTGCGGCGCATGCTGGCCTGGGACATCGGCTACCTGCTGGCCGCGTTCGTGCTGATCGTGTTGTGCGCCGGCTGCATCCTGCGCCAGGCCTGGGCGCGCGCGCCGCTGCGCGTGGCCTGTGCGGTGCTCGTGCTGTGGGCGCTGGCCAGCGGCGGCATGATGCTGGCGCAATGGCCCCAGTTCCATCGTGCCAGCGCTGACGCGCTGGCCCAGCTCGGCCACGATGATGTCCTACGCGGCGCCGTGGTCCACGCCCGCCGCGTCTACCGCATCACGCTGGCGCTGAAGGCCATCGCGATCCCCGTGCTGCTGTGGCTGGCCTGGCGGCTGGGCACGCCGGCGGTGCGCACGCAGTTCCGCCATCGGCGCTGAGCCAAGGCAGGGGGGCGTGTTTTCCAAGCCTGACATCGTTCAACAAGGAGGGTGTGGACATGAAGCACTTGCTGCCGTGTTGCGCGGGCATCGTGTTGTCGACGGCGGCGCTGGCATCCGGCACGCAGAGCGAATCGGTACGGGCGAGCATGCTGGTCACCGGCACGATCCAGGAGGCGCCGGACGGCAGCGTGGCGACGTATGCCATCGATCACCCTGAAAGCCTTCCGCCTGCGGTCAGGAGCCTGCTGGCCAGCGCCATTCCGACATGGAAGTTCGATCCACTGGCGGACAGCAAAGCTGCCACCCCCACGGTGCCGGTTGCCGTCCGCGTGGTGGCGACGACGATGGACGGGGACAAGGTCCGCCTCGAGATCGAGGGTGTGCATTTCGGGCCGCCGGACCATCATCCCGGCATCGCGGTGGTGAAACGGGAAAAGCCGGTCTACCCGCCGGCAGCGGAGCATGCACTGGTGCATGGCACGGTGTACCTGGCCATGCGCGTGGACCCGGCCGGCAAGGTGGCCGACGTCGCCGTGCAGCAGGTCGACATGGGCGAGGTCGGGCGCGACGCCGAGCTGAACCGCTGGCGGGCGCTGTTTGGCAGGGTCTCCAGGGAGGCCGCGAGCCGCTGGGTGTTCACCCCCGCGAGCAGCTCGACTGCACCGTATCGCATCGTCCGGGTGTCCCTCACGTTCGGACTGCGCTCCCTTGCGACAGGCGGGAGCACGAAGCCGGCCTACGGGCATTGGAACGTCTATGAGCCGGGTCCGGTGCAGCCGGTCCCGTGGCTGGACGACGAGCAGGCGACCGGCGGCGTGGATGCCCTGCCCGACGGCGACATCGACCTGGTCGGGCACGGCCTGCGCATGCAGGCGAAGCCGCCGCGAACCTGAGGCGCTGTGGGGTTCCTCACGCGGGACGCGCAGGCGACAGCCTGCGTGTTCAGCAAAGGTTGCCCCGGCCCCGGGTATCGCTGCGCCATCCCGTTTCCGGAATCCTCCCGATGCGTCCCTGCCGTCTGCTGCCGTTCCTGCTGTCGCTGCTCGCCGTGCTGCCGCTGCAGGCGCAAGACCTTGCCGCCACCTGCCATGCCTCCAGCAGCTACGACCTGACACTGCGGCCGGGCAGCCTGCTGTTCGACCGCACGTCGCCCGCGCCAACGCAGGTGGAGTTGAGCCGGGGCACTTTGCGCACCGATGGCGTGGCGGTGCCGTTGAGCCCGGAAAACCAGGACCGCGTCAGCCTGTTCGAGCGCGACCTGCGCGCGCTGGCGCCGCGCGTGCGTACGGTGGCGGAGCACGGCGTGGACATCGCCGCGCAGGGCCTGCGCCAGGAGGCGGCGGGCATGGGCCTGGGCGCCGATGCGCAGGTGCAACTCGACCAACGGCTGGCGGCCGACGCGACCGGCCTCAAGCAGCGCATCGCAGCCAGCAACAGCACGCACGACTGGCAGGGCGGCGCGATGGACCGGTACGTCAGCCAGATCGAGAGTGACCTGCTGCCGCTGATCGCCGCCGACCTCGGCCAGCATGCACTCAGCGCCGCCATGAGCGGCGACCTGCAAACCGCCGCCGACCTGCGCGACCGCGCGGCGAACCTTGCCACCCAGCTGGAGCCACGCATGCGCCAGCGGATGCAGGCGCTGCGGCCGCAGATCGAGGCGTTGTGCCCGGCGATCCGGCAACTGGCCACGCTGCAGCAGGGCGTGCGTGACGGCAAAGGGCGGCCACTGGACCTGCTGCAGGTCGGCCAGTGAAACGTGACACCCTCGCGACCCGAATTAATCTCCGGCTAAGTGGCGGTGGGCGAGGATGACACCATCCTCTTCACCGCTCGACCGGGGGCGACCGTGGCCTCGAGCTTCATCCGCACCACCTGCAATCAGCTGATCCGCCGCGGCATCGACCTGTGCCGCCTATATCGTCACGCCGCCCTGGTGGTCGGCGAACCCGGCCTGCGCGCGGTGCTGGACGAGGATGCCCAGGCGCTCGCCGCCCTGGTCGCGGACCTGCAACATGAGGTGGCACTGGCCGGCGGCGCGCCGCGCATGCACGGGAGCTGGCGGGCCGCCCTGCGTCTCCGGCTGGTGGATGGCATGGCGCGCACCGCCGCCCGCCGTGACTACACCTGGATCCATGCCCTGGCGCAGGATGAGTCGGGCCTGCTGTGTGCCTTCGAACGGGCGATTGCCGGCCTGCCCGAGGATTCGGCCAAGGTGTTGCGCCGGCAGCTGCCCCGCCTGCGCGGCATCCATCTGGACATGCACAGCCTGGCGGGCGCCGCGCATTCCTGACCCGCGGCATGCAACTACACGGCGGCGGGCGTCGCGCCCACCCGGACCGCGGCGTTCCGCGGTGACGGGCGTTGCCATGGGCTGGCTAGCCTGCGTGGCAGGGCGCAGCCGCGCTCGTCGCATGGGAAGCCTGTCATGCATCGCTACTTCCTGAATCGGTGCTTCCTGGCCGGTCTGCTGGCCTGCGCCCTTCTCGCCCGCGCCACCGGCGCCGCCGCCTCCGACAGCCTGCGCGTGGGCAATCGCGTGCTGGTCGTGGGCGACAGCGCGGCCACGGTGACAGCCCTGCTAGGCAAGCCCTCTCACAAGTCGCACCAGGGCGCTTCCCGCAGCGGCAGCCGTCGCGGCAAGCGCGTGCGCAGCGCTTCCGCGGGAGCGCCGCGCGGCGAGCAATGGCAATACCGCCGCGATGGCCGGGTGATCGTGGTCACCCTGGTCGACGGCCGCGTCAGCGACATCGACGAGCGCAGCCGCTGACCGTTTCGCGCAGCGCAAACCGTTACTGATGGCAGGGCATGACGCATGGCGCATGCCGCCGCGGGCCGCTCGGTCAAACCTAGCTGGGGGGCGGCGCATCCAGGCCTGCATCGGGCCATGGGGCCGGCGCCCGGGAGGTTTCCATGTCCAGATTCTGCGGAGTCGCCACGCTCATCCTCGCCACCGGTCTCGCCTTCGGCCTGCAGGCGCAGGCCGCCGAGGTGCGCGTCCAGGGCAACCAGTGCGGGTACAGCAGCAGCTTCGACGTGCAGGTGACTCCGGCGGGCATCGACTTCAGCCGCAGCAGCGCGCGGCCTGGGGAGGTCTTCATGCATGACGGCACCTTGCGCGTCGACGGTCGGGCGGTCGCGGTTTCGGCGGACGACGCGGTGCGGCTGCGCCGCTACGAAGCGGACATGCGTGGCCTGCTGCCCGAGATGGCCGGCGTCGCACACGAGGCGGTGGACATCGCGTTCGACGCGCTGGCCACGGTGGCTGCCACGCTGGGCGGCAGCCGGCACCATCGCGGTGTGCTGGTGCGCCAACTCAACCGGTCACGGATGGAGGCGCTGCGCGGGATGGAGGCAAGCATCGGCGCCGACCACTGGAGCCAGCAGGACTTCGCCGATGCGATCGAGCAGCCGGTTACCGCGGCCAGCAACCAGTTGGCCAGCGCGGTCACGCGCAGCGTGATGTGGTCGCTGTTCACCGGGCGCGCCAGCGAGCTCGAGGCGCGCGCGGACTCGATCGACGAATCGATGGAGAAGGAGATGAAGGTGCGTTCGGGGCGGCTGGAAGCGCGCGCCAAGGCGATCTGCCCGCGTCTGGCGGAACTGGACGCCCTGCAGCGGCAGTTCGGTTTCCGCTTGGCCGACGGCCGGCCGCTGCAGCTGTTGACGGACAATCGGGACCATCAGGGCAGGGACAGCCAGAGCAGTGCCGGCGACCAGGTCGCCGCGCGCTGATACCCCCAAATCCGTGCGCTCCCCGCACGGTCACATGCCGCGCCCGGCGTGATGCCGCCCGCGGCTTTTTTTTCGACTGCTTTCCCTGCCGGTGGCCTTCCGGGCCATCGCTACGCAGTGTCGACAATCGCTATGGGCGTTTTTGGATGGCGCTTGCGAGGGCAGGGACGCGGCACACACGATCTGGCTGCTAGGCTCGTTGCCAGTCTTTCCGGGCGATCGCCATGCACGAACTGTTGAAGCACCTTGCTGCCATTGACCTGTACGCCATAGCGGCCAATGTCGGTCCGCGGCTGCTCGGCGCGCTGCTGATTCTGCTGCTCGGCGCTTGGCTAGCGGCACGGTTGGCGAATTTCAGCCAACGCGCGCTGCGCCGCGCGAAGGTGGACGACACCCTGGGCGGTTTCCTGCGCAACCTGATCTACGGCGTACTGGTCGCGGTGCTGGTGGCGATGGCGCTCGCTGCGCTGGGCGTGTCGCCGGCGCCGATGGTCGCCGCGCTGGGTACTGCCGGCCTGGCGATCGGCCTGGCGCTGCAGGGCTCGCTGTCCAACCTCGCCTGGGGCGTGCTGCTGATCATGTTCCGGCCGTTCCGGGTGGGCGACTACGTCACCGCGGGCGGCATCGACGGTACGGTCGAGAGCATCAACCTGATGTACACCCACCTGGTGCTGCCGGATAACCGGGAAGCGGTCGTGCCAAACGCCAAGGTGGGCGGCGACGCCATCCTCAACTTCAATCGCCGCGGCACGCGGCGGGTCGACCTTAAGATCGGCGTGGGTTGGCGCGACGACCTCACACAGGCGATGGCTGCGTTGCAGCAGGTGCTGCTGGACGAGCCACTGGTGCTGGCCGAGCCTGCGCCGGGCGTGTGGGTGGAAGGCATTGCCGGCCAGACCGTGACGCTGGTGCTGCGCGGCTGGGTGAAGAGCGGCGATGCCTGGGTCGCGCAGACCGCGCTGCTGCGCGCGGTGAAACAGCGCATCGATGCCGGCGAGCTCAGCCTGCCGACGACGGCGCATGAGGTGAGCGTGGTCCAGGTGGAGAAGTGATGCCTGCAGCGTGCTGGTGATTTGCCTCTTGTCCGATCGTGGATGGCTCTTGTTCTGCTCACGCGAGTTTCAAAGCGGTTTCGAGTGGCTGTCGCAAGCGACAGAGCGGCTTCGCCCACCTGTCGGTGGGCGAGCTACTTCTCCTTTGCTTGTCCAAAGGAGAAGTAGCCAATAGGAAACGACACCCCCAGGTGGCGCTTGCCGGGCGTCCTGCCCGGCAAGTGCGTGAAGCGGGGCCGGGCTTTTCGAGCGGGCTCCTGCCCGCGCGAAAAGGCGAGACCATCCATGGTCTCGCCGGCTACGCGGCCTGATCGTCCCAGCCTCACCGCTGCCGAGGGGCCCCGGAAGAGCAGGCGCGCATCGTGCGCGCCAGAAGCAACAGCGCAACAGCAACCGCGGAGCCCCGCGAGCTCGCGAGTTGCGGTTTCCCTCCCCTGCGTGCAGGGGAGGGCTTGGGGTGGGGTGCTGTTGCAGTTGCTTCTGCGCGCCGGGTGCGCGCTGCTCTACCCGGGGCCCTTATGGCGCGGTGGGCGGGGGCGGAAAGTCCGCAGGAGGGTCGGCAGGGATGCCGGCCAGTTTTTCGCCGGCACAGGAGGTGCCGTCAAAAGCCCCGCCACCCGCCCGCGCACCCTGAAGGCAGGATGCCTGGAGGGCGTGCCATCGGGGTGGCCTCTCTTTTGGTTGCTTTCCTCTGGCCATGCAGAGAAAAGTGACTCGGCCAACGGCAGGTGGACGAAATCGCTTTGTCGCTTGCCGAAACACGAACAAACAGGCGTGAGAATCCAATCGCACGCCCATAACAACCAAGCTGCTTTGTCGCTTGCACAGGTACAGACCCGCGCCAACAGGGCGGCCCATTCCAAAAGGTCCAGGCGCAAACGCGCCCAAGCCACCAGCCCCTACCGCACCGTCACCGCCCTGCGGTTGTCGTCCGGCACCTTGTCGATCAGCTCGTTGTACGGGTCGATGCCGGCGATCGCGGGCTTGCCGTCGACGGTCACGGTGATCGTGCTGTCGCCGTCGGGCAGCACGCGCTTCTCCAGGTACAGCGGCTTGCCGTCCCTGCCGTCGCCGGGCGACGCTGCGAACACGCCGACGGCGATCGGGATGTTCGGGGTGACCCTGGTCTCCTTGCCGTTGCCGTCGGCCCAGGCCATGCCCGCATGTACCTTCATCGTCACTTCGTATCTGCCGTCGGGCAGCTTCTTCGCGGTGGCGTCGAGCATGCGGTCGTCGAACAAGGTGATCTTCCAGAAGAAGTCGTCCAGCAGCGGCTGCCATTTCGGCCCCAGCGCGGCGGACAGCGCGTCCATGAACTCCTTCGAGGTGGTGTAGGGCGGCTGCTGGAAGCCCTTGTCGACGAGAAACTGCTTCAGGACCGCCTCCAGGCGGTCCTCGCCCACGTAGTCCTGCAGCGCGTAGAAGATCAGCGAGCCTTTGTCGTAATGGATGTACTGCTCGTTCTCCACCTTCGCGAGCGGCTCCTCGGCGACCTTGTCGGTGGCGCGCCCCGCCAGGTACCTGTCCAGCTCGTATTTCAGGAACCTGCGCATCTGGCCGGCGCCGTACCTGCGCTTCATCACCATCAGCGCGCTGTATTGCGCCAGCGACTCGCTGAGCATGGTCGAGCCCTGCATGTTGGCGCCGATCACCTGGTGCGCCCACCACTGGTGCGCCACCTCGTGTGCGGTGACGTAGTACACGTAGTCGATCTTGCTTTGGTCGCGCAGGTCGGCGATGAAGCCGATCGATTCGGAGTACGGGATGGTGTTGGCGAAGGACTGTGCGAACGAGGCATAGCCCGGGAACTCCAGGATGCGCAGCTGCCTGAACTGGTACGGCGTGTAGTGGCTGTCGCAATAGTCCAGCGCATCCTTGGCGCTCTCGATCATGCGGTCCACGTTCCAGGCGTGCGCGGGATCGTAATAGACCGAGATCGCCACGCCCTTCCATTCCACGCTCTTCACCGCATAGCGCGCGGAGAGGTATGAAAAGAAGTTCAGCATCGGCTGCTGTCGGCCATCGCGCAGCATGGTGTAGTGGAAATAGCGGCGGTTGCCCTCCGTCCATTCCTTCTGCAACGTGCCGGGCGCCAGCGCGATCTGGTCGCCTGCGGTGGAGACGATGGTATCGAAGCTGATCCAGTCCGCATCGCTGGACAGATAGGTGTTGGCGCGCGCCGTCTCATCGCCCAGCGGCGGCATGCGTGGCACGTCGGGCTTGAGGCCGTACTTGCGGCGGTCGTTGCGGTCGGTGAGCCGGCGACCGGTCTGGTAGCCGAACTGCGGCAGCTTGCTGCTGTTGAAGAAGGTGCCGTTGTGCACCAGGAAGGTCTCGCCGGTGCCGTTGGTGAAGCCCCGGGGCGCGTAGTTGATGTCGAAGTCGAACGGCATCGAGGCGCCGGGTGCCAGCGGCGTCTTCAGCCTGTAGATGGCCACGCCTAGCCGCGGGTCGAAGCCCACCGTGTCGTGCGGGGCGAACGTCAGCGCCTTTGGCGCGAAGCCTTCGGCGTAGTTGACCAGCAGTTCGGTCACCGGCACGTCGTGCTTGTTGACCAGGGTGTAGTGCGCACGGATGCGCAATCGCCGCTGGTACGGATGGATGTCCACGTCGGCCTGCACCGCGGTGATGCGCGGCTGTGGCAGGCTGGCGTATCTGGCGTACCGCTTCTCGTAGTCGGCCTGATCGCGCTTTTGCGCCGCGCCGTTCTCGTAGCGGTTGAGCACGTTGGTGTTGTAGAAGATCCAGCCGCCCAGCGCGGCGAAGCCCAGCAGCGCAGCGACGAGCACCGCCACCAGCGCGGGACGCAGCCGTGCAACGGCCTCGCGCAGGCGCCCGCGCCAGCCCTGGCCGGTGCCGCGCACCCACAGCAGCGCGGCCAGCACCAGCAGCGCCAGTGCGAGGCAGGACCAGTAGGCGTCGAACCACAGCGCACCGACGAGGAAGTGGCCGAAGCCATTCATGTCCGAATACGGCACGTCGGGCCCGGCGGCGTAGTTGTAGAGGTTGTGGTCCCAGTGCAGCCAGGGGAATGCGAGCTGGCAGACGAACCACAGGATCACCAGCAGGTAGCCGAGGTAGCGGTTGTTGGTGGCCACCTGCAGGAACAGCGCCAGCACCGCCAGCAGCACGAACGGGACTGCCTGCAGCGCCAGGGTGCCGAGGTACAGCCCCGGCTCGATGCGGGTGTAGCCGTGGGCCAGCTGCCAGCCGATGCCGAGCGCCGCGCCGGCGAGCAGGTAGGTCGCGATCACCGCCAGCAGCGCGCCGAGTTTCGCGGCCAGGGCGATCCAGTCCGGCAGCGGGAACGCGTCGCTGACCTCGGCGCTGCGCTGCGCCCGCTCGCGCCACACCAGTTCGCCGGCGTAGAACATCACGATGATGTACAGCAGCCATTGCGAACTGCCGGCGACCAGCTGCAGCACATCGTGCGTCACCGGGTACGTGGCGGTCCCGTAGGCGCGCCCGGACAGCGCCAGCGAGAACACCAGGTTGACCATGCCGAACACCAGCATCACCAGGAACGGCACGCCCCGCAGCACGCTCCAGGCGTCGAACGCCAGCAGGTGCTGCAGCTGGACCAGCCGCGCTCGCCAGCCGTCGGACAGCCGCACCGCCGGCAGGGTCAGCGTGGCGGGCATGGTGGCTGGACGCAGCAGCGGAGGTTCGGCGCGCCGCACGTGCCGGCGCAGCCGGAGGCCCTCGCGGTCGCTGCGGAACAGCGCGAACGCAGTACCGGCCAGCAGCAGCGCGGCGCCGCCCCACAGCACCCGGTTGAACAGCAGCAGGCCGGCCAGCGGCGGTAGCTGGCGGTTGATCTGCTCGGGTGTCCAGTAGCGCGTGACGATCTGCAGCGTGCGGCCGCCGAACGGGTCTAGGAGCGCCGCCAGCACGTGGTTGTTCACGTCCTGGGTCAGCAGCTTGGCGATCGAGATCAGTACCAGAAAGGCGATCACGCCGATCAGCGTGGCCAGAAGCGAACGCGTGGCGGTGGCGAGCAGGAACAGCACTGAGGCGATGAACAGCAGGTTGGGCAGTACCATCACGCCGAAGGCCCAGGCGTAGCCGTGCCAGCTGGGTGGGCCCAGCCGCGTTGCATCGATCCAGGGCATGCTGCCGCCCACCGCCAGGCCCAGCGCGCACAGCAGCATGATCGCGACCATCACCAGCACGCCGGCGGTGAAGCGCCCGCCCAGGTAGTCGCGCTTGCGCAGCGGCGTGGAGAACACCAGTTCGGACGTGCCGAGATCGAAATCGCGCAGCGCGGCGCCGGCGACGAAAGCGGCGGCCAGCAGCAGGCACAACGGCGTGAGCCCGCTGAGCAGGCGCACGGTCACCAGCGGGGCATTGCGCAGGACGTTGCCGCTGGCGCCGCCCGCGACGACCGCATCCGTGCTGCCGAGGACGAATGCGATGGCGGCGTACGCGGCGGCGATGATCCAGAACAGCGGCGCCTTCAGTTGCTGGCGCAGCTCGAAGCGGAGGATTTCGAAGAACATGGTTTCCTTCCCGGCGGACGCGGCCTCAGGCAGCGTGCGTGGTGGCCTGCGCGCGCAGGTGGCCGAAGTACACGTCCTCCAGGTCGGGCGCGACCGGTTCGAAACCTTCCCCGGGCAAGTCGTCGGCCAGCACGTGCAGCAGCGTGCGGCCGCCGGCGAGGCGAGTGGAAAGGATGTTCATGCGGGCGCGGTAGCCGTCCAGCGCAGCCTTGTCGATGGTGCGCCGCCAGACCCGTCCTTCCATGGCGCGGATCGCCTCGCGCGGCTCGCCCGCCAGCAGCAGCTGGCCCTGGCCGATGATCGCCATGCGCTGGCAGAGGTCGGTGACGTCCGCCACGATGTGGGTCGAGAGGATCACCACCACGCGCTCGCCGATCTCGGCGAGCAGGTTGAGGAAGCGGTTGCGTTCCTCGGGGTCGAGGCCGGCGGTGGGTTCGTCCACGATCACCAGTCGCGGATCGCCGATCAACGCCTGGGCGATGCCGAAGCGCTGGTGCATGCCGCCGGAGTAGCTGCCCAGCTTGCGCCTGCGCACGTCCCACAGGTTCACCTGGCGCAGCAGCGCCTCCACCAGCTCGCGCCGTTCCCCTTTTGCGACCACGCCCTTGAGCATCGCGAAGTGGTCCAGCATCGCCTCGGCCGAGACTTTCGGGTACACGCCGAATTCCTGTGGCAGGTAGCCGAGCAGGCGGCGCGTGGCCTGTTTGTCGGCGAGCAGGTCCATGTCGTCGAGCCGGATCGTGCCCTCGTCCGGGTCCTGCAGCGTGGCGATGGTGCGCATCAGCGACGATTTGCCCGCGCCGTTCGGCCCCAGCAGGCCGAACATGCCGTTGGGGATGTCCAGCGAGATGTCGCGCAGCGCACGCACGCCGTTGGCGTAGGTTTTGGACAGGCTGCGGATGCTGAGCATGTATTCCCTTGCGCCGCGGGCGGTGATGGGCGGATGGCGGCAGTGTGGTCGGACCGCCACAGGGGCGCATGGGCCTCACGTCATGGGCTCTTCGTCACGCCGTGCATACGTATGCGCATGCGCGCCGGGACGCGCCAAAAGCTGCCGCTGCGGGTCCCCGTTCGCTATGATGGAAGCCTTGCGGCCGCCTTCCTTCTCCCCTTGCGCGGCCTGCCTTCGCCATTCGCAGGAGACACCATGGCCGACATCCAAGAAGCCCGCGTACCCGACATCGGCGGCCACGACAACGTGCCGGTGATCGAGGTGATGATCAAACCCGGCGACCGGGTGGAGAAGGAGCAGAGCCTGATCACGCTGGAGTCGGACAAGGCCACGATGGAAGTGCCCGCGCCGTTCGCCGGCACGGTGAAGGACGTGAAGTTGAAGGTGGGCGACGAGGTCTCCGAGGGCGCGGTGATCGCGCTGATCGAGGCCGATGGTGCCGCCGCGAAGCCGGCTGCGGCGCCCGCGCCCGCGGAAGCGCCGAAGGCCCCCGCTCCGGCGAAGGCAGCCGAGCCGGCCCGCAGCGAGGCGCCCAAGGCCGCGTCCGGCGGCGGCGTGCGCGAGGCCCGCGTGCCCGACATCGGCGGCCACGAGGGCGTGCCGGTGATCGAGGTGCTGGTGAAGGCCGGGGACACCGTGACGAAGGACCAGGGCCTGGTCACGCTGGAGTCGGACAAGGCCACGATGGAAGTGCCCGCGCCGTTCGCCGGCACGGTGAAGGAAGTGAAGCTGAAGGTGGGCGACGAGGTCTCCGAGGGCGCGCTGATCGCGCTGATCGAGAGCGCGGAGGGCGCCGCCGCCGCACCGGCTCCCGTGGCACCGGCGCCGGCACCGGCCAAGGCCGAAGCCCCGCAGGCGGAAGCGCCCGCGCCGGCTGCCCGCCGCGCTGAACCGGGCCACGCGCCGGAGGGCGATGTACCGCCGCAGGCGCGGCCGCCGTTCGACGCGAACATCGTGATGCCGGGCGACGCGCCCTACGCCAGTCCCGCGGTGCGCGCCTTCGCGCGCGAGCTGGGCGTGGACATCCACCAGGTGAAGGGCAGCGCGCGCGGCGGCCGCATCGTGCGCGAGGACATCAGCGCCTACGTCAAGCATGCGCTCGCCTCCGGCGCGCGGCCGGTGAGCGGTGCGCCGGTGGCGGCGGGCGGCGGGCTCAACCTGCTGCCGTGGCCGAAGGTGGACTTCAGCAAGTTCGGCCCGGTGGAAGAGAAGCCGCTCTCGCGCATCCAGAAGATCTCCGGCGCCAACCTCGCGCGCAACTGGGCGATGATCCCGCACGTCACCCAGCACGAGGACGCCGACATCACCGAGCTGGAGGCCTTCCGCAAGAAGCTCGGCGAAGAGAACAAGGAGCTCAAGATCACGCCCCTGGTGTTCCAGATGAAGGCGGTGGTGGCGGCGCTGAAGGAATACCCGCAGTTCAACGCCTCGCTGGACGAGACCGGCGAGAAGCTGATCCTCAAGAAGTACTTCCACGTCGGCATCGCGGTGGACACGCCCGACGGCCTGGTGGTGCCGGTGATCCGCGACGTGGACAAGAAGGGCCTGCTCGACCTGGCCCGCGAACTGGGCGAGATCTCGAAGAAGGCGCGCGACAAGAAGCTCGGCCCGAACGACATGTCCGGCGGCTGCTTCTCGATCAGTTCGCTGGGCGGCATCGGCGGCACCGCGTTCACACCCATCGTCAACGCGCCGGAAGTGGCGATCCTCGGCGTTTCCAAGGCCTCGATCAAGCCGGTGTGGAACGGCAAGGAGTTCGCGCCGCGCCTGATGCTACCGCTGTCGCTGAGCTACGACCACCGGGTGATCGATGGCGCGCTCGCCGCCCGCTTCGCGGTGTTCGTGGCGCGGCAGCTCGGCGACATCCGCCGCCTGCTGCTCTGACTTTTGTCTTCCCCTTCCTCTTGGCAGGTTGGCGAGGGGAAGGGTTGGGGTGAGGGGCTGCCGCAGGCGCCACCTCCCCGCATCGCGATTCAAGGACAACCCATGGCGAACATGATCGAAGTGAAGGTTCCCGACATCGGCGGCCACGACAACGTGCCGGTGATCGAGGTGCTGGTGAAGGCCGGCGACACCGTGACGAAGGAACAGAGCCTGATCACGCTGGAGTCGGACAAGGCGACGATGGAAGTGCCGGCTAGCGCCGCCGGCACGGTCAAGGAACTCAAGGTGAAAGTGGGCGACGAGGTTTCCGAGGGCGCCGTGATCCTGGTGCTCGAGACCGAGGGCGCCTCGCTCCCCTCTCCCGCCGGGAGAGGGGCCGGGGGTGAGGGTCCGGGCGAAGCCAGGCCTGCCGCTCCGACCGCACCCGCACCCGCACCCGCACCCGCCCTCTCGGGGCACCCTCTCCCGGCGGGAGAGGGGAAAGCGCCGCAAGCCGCCAGCGCCTCGGGCCGCACCCCTGACATCACCTGCCAGCTCGTCGTGCTCGGTTCCGGCCCCGGCGGCTACTCGGGTGCGTTCCGTGCCGCCGACCTCGGCCTCGACACCGTGCTGGTGGAGCGCTACGACACCCTCGGCGGCGTCTGCCTCAACGTGGGCTGCATTCCCTCCAAGGCGCTGCTGCATGCCGCGGCGGTGATCGACGAGGCCGAGGCGATGGCCGCGCACGGCGTCAGCTTCGGCAAGCCCAAGCTCGACATCGACAAGCTGCGCGACTTCAAGGCCGGTGTGGTGGGCCAGCTCACCAAGGGCCTGGCCGGCATGGCCAAGCAACGCAAGGTGCGCACGGTGACTGGCACGGGCACGTTCGTGTCGCCGCACGAGATGGAAGTCCAGACGGCCGAAGGCACCAGGCTCATCCGCTTCGAGCAGGCGATCATCGCCGCCGGCTCGCAGTCGGTGAAGCTGCCCGCGTTCCCGTGGGACGACCCGCGCGTGGTGGATTCCACCGGCGCGCTGGAGCTGAAGGACGTGCCCGGCAAGCTGCTGGTGGTCGGCGGCGGCATCATCGGCCTGGAGATGGCCACGGTGTATGCCGCGCTGGGCAGCGAGGTGACCGTGGTCGAGTTCATGGACCAGATCATCCCCGGCGCCGACGCCGATCTGGTCAAGCCGCTGGCCAAGCGCCTTGGCGGCAAGGTCAAGGGCATCCACCTCAAGACCAAGGTCACCGAGGCCAAGGCCGGCAAGAAGGGCATCGAGGTCAAGTACGAGGGCGAGAGCATCCCCGACACCAGCGTGTTCGACCGCGTGCTGGTGGCGGTGGGTCGCTCACCGAACGGCAAGAACATCGGCGCGGACAAGGCCGGCGTGACGGTGACCGAGCGCGGCTTCATCAACGTCGACACGCAGCTGCGCACCAACGTGCCGCACATCTTCGCCATCGGCGACATCGTCGGCCAGCCCATGCTGGCGCACAAGGCGGTGCACGAGGCGCACGTGGCGGCGGAGGTCGCGGCCGGCCACAAGGCGCACTTTGACGCGCGCGTGATTCCGTCGGTGGCCTACACCAACCCGGAAGTGGCCTGGGTGGGCGTCACCGAGCGCGAGGCGAAGGAGAAGGGCCTCAAGGTCGGCGTGGGCAAGTTCCCTTGGGCGGCCTCGGGCCGCGCCATTGGCATCGCGCGTACCGAGGGTTTCACCAAGCTGATTTTCGACGAAGAAACCCATCGCGTCGTGGGCGGCGCCGTGGTCGGCGTGAATGCGGGCGAGCTGATCTCCGAACTGGCGTTGGCGGTTGAGATGGGTGCCGAGGCGGCTGACATCGCGCTCACCGTACACCCGCATCCCACGCTCGGCGAGTCGGTGGGCATGGCGGCCGAGGTCTACGAAGGCACCATCACCGACCTCTACATCCCGAAGAAGAAATAGGCCTCGTGCGATTCATGAAGAGCCCGGCATCGGCCGGGCTTTTTCGTGCAGGCGCCAATAGCCGTGAGGGCGGGGCGGTATTCAGCGCGCGGACGGAACGGGCGCCGCCGCGACGAGGTCGGGCAGCTCAAGCCTGAAGGCTCGTTCCAGGGAGTCCAGCGCGACAATCGTGTCGCCTATCGAGGAATCCATGGAATTCACGGCATTCATCATCTCGATCGGCTGGATCGTGCCGGCCTTCAGCCCTGCATCGACGTCGTTCATCCGCGAGCCCTGCAGGTTGACGCTGGTATTGAACACGATGCGCCGTTCGAATTCGCCCTGGTCGGCGTAGATCGTGGCGTAGCGGCGCAGGCGCCTGGCATCGATCCAGCTGGCCGACTGGTTGGCGACAGCCACATCCCAGGCCTCGTGGCGCATCTCCGGCAAAAACAGCCCGAGATAGATCTGGCCCTTCGTCAGCGCATCGACGTGCTGCCTGATGGCTGCGGCGTCGGTGCCGTCCTTCACGGCCTGGATCAGGTAATCGTCGAGTTGGGTCAGTGCCTTCAGGCGCTGCACGTCGGCATCGTGCATCTTGCGGATGTCGGCGAGGTTCGCACTCAGCTCGGCCTCGATCTGCGCATTAGCCACGGCGGCCGCGTGCGCGTGGTGCGCATGCTCGATCCACGCCTCCAGCCCCAGCGCGGTGAGGATGCTGAGCACGATCATCAGGTAGTGCCTGGCGAAATCCCTGAAGGACTCCAGCCGGCCGTTCGGCGGTTCGAGGTGCATGGCAGCTCCAATGGCGGCAGGAACCTGCAAAGCGTAGCGGATCGACCGGGTCCGGGACGGCGGCATGACGTCCGGGGCTCTGCACGGATACCATTCCGGCTCCGTATTCCATGGAAGCCGGTGGCCGCCACGCATCGGCGAGCGACAACGGCTTGCGAGGTGACCATGACGCTGAAGGTATGTCTCGCCGGCGCCACCGGCTGGGCCGGTTCGGAACTGGCGCGGGGCATCGCCGCCAGCCCGGATCTCGAACTGGTTGCCGCGGTGTCGCTTCGGTATGCCGGCCAGTCCCTGGGCGCGGCGCTGGGCGATGCCGCGATCGCCACGCCGGTATTCGCCACCGCGGCCGAGGCGCTGGCCGCGTCCTGCGACGTGTTCGTCGAATACACCCATCCCGACGCCGCGCGGGCGAACATCCTCGCCGCGCTGGGGCATGGCGCACATGTGGTGGTGGGCACCTCGGGCCTGGGCGACGACGACTACGCCGAAATCGACGCCGCAGCGCGCGAGCGCGGGCGCGGCGTGCTCGCCTGCGGCAATTTCGCGCTCACCGCGGTGCTGCTGATCAAGTTCTCGGAAATGGCGGCGAAGATCCTTCCGCACTGGGAGATCATCGACTACGCGTATGCCGGCAAGCCGGACGCACCCAGCGGCACCGTGCGCGAACTGGCCACGCGCATGGGCAAGGTGCGCCAGCCGCAGCTGGAAGTGCCGCTGGACGAGATCCGCGGCCTGCGCGAGTCGCGCGGCGGCACCCTGGCCGGCAGCCAGGTGCACGCGGTGCGGCTGCCCGGCTTCGTGCTGGGCGCCGAGACGATCTTCGGCCTGCCGGACCAGACCCTGAGCATCCGCCACAACGCCGGCGGCAGCGCCAGACCCTATGTGGACGGTGCGCTGCTGGCGATCCGCAAGGTGCCGGGCCTTGTCGGCGTGCACCGCGGGCTGGACGCGGTGCTGGAGCTCTGATCGTCAGGCGTGGGTGGCGCTCCCGGCGTCATGCTGCGGCGTCGCCGGCAGGGCGGCCTCCAGCTGCTTCTTGAGTATGCGCAGATTCTGCGTGGTCTGGTCGATCATCGCCCGCATCTGGCTGACCACGTGCAGGAACTGGTGCGGCTCGACGTGGCCGGTATCCAGGTCGGCGATGGTGTCCACCATGCCGGTGCCGTTCATCAGGATCGCGGTGTCCTCGCGCATCAGGGTGACGCTGTCGCGCGCGTTGGCGTAGGCGGCGGAGTAGCGCTGCATGCGGGGGCGGTCGATCCAGCTGGCGGACTGGTTGGCCACTGCCACGTCCCAGGCCTCGTGCCGCAGCGTCGGGAACTGCATCTTCAAGTCGAAGCCGCCGCTGGTCAGGGCGAGGATATGCTTGCGTACCGCATCGTCGGACGCGTTGGACTTGAGGTCCTGGATCACCGCGCTGCGGATCGCGTCCAGCTTCTGCAGCTGCGCGGCGTCCAGTTGCGCATCCGTGTCGACCTCGGCCAGGTTGCTGCGGATCTCGGCCTCGATCTGCATGCTGGCGGTGGCCGCTGCATGCGCGTGGTGGGCATGCTCGATCCACGCCTCCAGCCCCAGCGCGGTGAGGATGCTGAGCACGATCATCAGGTAGTGCCTGGCGAAGTCCCTGTAGGACGCCAGCCGGGTGTTCGGTGGTTCGATGTGCATGGGGGCTCCGACGAAAGCTGGATCGGCCGTGAAGCGTAGCCGATTGCCCGGCCGGCGGTGGCGTGCGACGCGGCGGAGGCCTGCGGTGCGCTCAGCCGTGCGAACCGCTTTCCGCGCCCTTGCCGAGCTCGGCGACCAGATGGTTTTCCAGTTGCTTGAGATGCGACTGCGCTTCCAATGAGGTGTGCAGCATCTGGTTCACGGTGCCAACGAACTCCAGCGGGTCGACAGGCGCGCCGAAGTCGATGCGCGTGCGCAGGCGTTCCATGGCGGGTACGTCGAGCAGGGCGATGCCGTCGTGCGAGAACCAGTCCGAGGTTTCACGCAGGTTGGCATAGGCCTCGGAATAGTTGCGCAGCTGGGCGGCATCGATCCAGCTGGCCGACTGGTTGGCCACGGCCACGTCCCAGGATTGCGAGGCGAACGTCGGCCAGTTGATGCTCAGTTTGTAGGCATCTTTTTGTGCCTGGATGAGCTGATTGATCGTCGCGGCGGGCAGGTTGCCGCGGATGTCCTTGGCGATGGATTCGTCGAGCTGCTGCAACGGGGCGAGCAGTTCCTCGTTGGTCCTGATCGACTTGCGTATGTCCGCCAGGTTCGCCAGCAGTTCGGTACGGATGTGCAGGTTGGCCTGCGCGGCTGCCTGGACGTGGTGCGCGTGCTCGATCCACGCCTCCAGTCCCAGCGCGGTGAGGATGCTCAGCACGATCATCAGGTAGTGCTTGGCGAAGTCCCGGAAGGACGCCAGCCGGGTGTTCGGCAGTTCGAGGTGCATGGGATCTCCGGCGCGGGCGGGCGGTTGCGAAGCGTAGCCGATCGCCCGGTCCGCGGTCGAAGCGCGTGCGGGGCCTGCCGGTTCAGATGGCCAGGCCGTGCGCGTGCCGCTGCCACAGCCCCAGCAGCCAGGACGCGCCAAGGCAGCCGCCCAGCGCCAGCATCCAGCCCGTCGCCGGCGTGCCGGAGGCCGGCAGCAGCCCGCGGAAGGCGGGCAACCATGCGTTGCCGTAGTACGCCAGCGCCACGCCGCCGGCCAGCAGCAGCACGGCGGCGAGCACGCTCGCCAGGGTGGACTCGAGGCGCGGCGCGCCGGCTCGCTGCCGGGCCGGCGCGACGGCCACCTGTGCCGCCAGCCGCGCGGCGAAATCCTCTGGTAGCAGCACGGGCAGGGGTTCGCGCAGCACGCGCGCGACCATGCGGTAGCGGCCGGTACGGGCATCGGTGGCGGCGGGATCGAGGCCCGCGCGCTCGTCTTCGAGGGCGCGTTCCTGTGCCTGCCATTCGCGCTCGCGGGCGGGATCGTCGAAGGAGGGAAGATCGTGGTTCATGCAACAACTCCCGTCCGGGCTTCCAGTGCCTCGCGCAGGCGCAGGCGCGACCGGAACAAGTGGCTCTTGATGGTACCGCTGGCGAGCCCGGTGATGTGGGCGATCTCGGGGATGGTGTTTTCCTCGAGGTAGTACAGGGTCAGCACGGTGCGCTGCAGCGGCGGCAGCGCCTCGATGGCTTCGTGCAGGTGTCCGGCGATTTCCGCATCCGCACAGGCGGCTTCGAGGTCGAAGTCGTCGGCCACGCTTTCCGTCAGCGGCGTGCCTTCATCGTCGTGCGCCTCGACCAGCGGGATGCGCTTGTGTTGCAGGTGGCGCAGGGCGATGGTGTAGGCCACGCGGCCGATCCAGGACTTCAGTGCGCTCTCGCCGCGATACTGGTGCAGGCACTGGTGCACGCGCAGGAAGGTGTCCTGGCACAACTCGCGGGTGTCCTCCGGGTTGCGCACCATGCGCTGGATGATGTGCCAGCACAGTCCCTGGTGCTCGCGCACGAGGCGTTCGAACGCGCCTGGCCGGTTGGCCAGCGCGGCGTCGACCAGGGCGCGGTCGGAGGAATGGGCGTCATCCATGGCGCAAGAGATACGCGTGGGCGCGCGACGGTTGCAACGGGCCGGCTGCAACCGTTGGCCGGTGGGCTGTATCCATATCCCCGAAACTCGTCATTTTCCTTTTCCGTCACGGAGGTACCCATGAATCCCGGCATAGTGGTCCCGGTCGCACTGTTTGTCTGCATTACCTACGCCATCAAGGTCTGCGTGGACGCAATAACGCGCCGGCGCATGCTGGACGCCGGCGGTTCAGCCGAGCTGGTCAGCTCGGTGCTGCGCGACGAGGAGCTGCGCCGACGCCATTCCTCGCTGCGCTGGGGCATCGTGCTTTTGTCGGTGGCGCTGGGCTTCGGCCTGATCCAGTGGTTCGGCTGGCAGGATGTCACCCCGGGCATGATCGCCGTGCTGGCGGGCGCCACCGGCCTGGGCAACCTGATGTTCTTCGCGGTCTCGCGCCGGTTGAACTAAAGCTGGTTCAATGGCGGGCATCGCCGCGCCGTCGGCATGCCTGCCCGGGCCAGCTGCATGAACGAGCAACTGCTGTTCAACCTCGTCGACCTGGCCGGCACCTTCGCGTTCGCGATCAGCGGCGCCATCGCGGCGCGGCGCCGCAACCTCGACCTGTTCGGCATCCTGGTGATTGCCTTCGTCACCGCCTGTGGCGGCGGCATCGCACGCGACGTGTGCATAGGCGCGATCCCGCCGGCGGGCCTGTCCGACTGGCGCTACCTGTTCACCGCGGCGGTCGCCGCGCTCGCCACCATCATGGCCTATCGCCAGGTGGAGCGGCTGACCTACCCGGTGCGCCTGTTCGATGCGATGGGCCTGGGCCTGTTCGCCGTGTACGGCGCGCACAAGGCGCTGCTCCACGGCGACAACGCCGAAGTGGCGATCCTGCTCGGCATGGTGACCGCGATCGGCGGCGGGCTTGCCCGCGACGTGCTGCTGGCACGCGTGCCTAGCGTGCTGCAGAAGGAAATCTATGCTTCCGCCGCCGGTGTCGGCGCCGCCCTGGCGGTGATCGGCGAGCGGCTCGGTTGGCCCGCGCTGTGGGCGACCTGGCTGCCTATCCTGCTGTGCTTCGCGCTGCGCTTCGTCTCGCTGCGCTATGGCTGGAACCTGCCGCGCTTCGGGCGCGGGCGCGGGACGCATTGAGCGCGGGCGAACGGGATCATCGAGGTGCAGGGCCGGATCGCGCGATCCGGCCCCTGCCGCAGGCGGAGCGCGGAAAACTCAGTGCGTGTGATGGGTCTTGGCGTGGCCCTTGGCCGCGTGCTTACCCTTGTTCTTGTCGTTGGCGACCGGGCTGACAGCCTTGCCGATCTTGGTGTCGTCCGCCTTCGCCATGTGCGCGGCGTCGGACACCGCATCGCCATGCGCATCGTGGTTCATGGGCATGGACTGGCCGGGCGGGGTGTGGCCGCCGCCGTTGTGCTGCGGGGTGGCGAGGGCATGCGAGGCCGGCAGCGCGAGGGCGGCGGTGATCAGGGCAGCGGTGATGGTCTTGCTCATGACGTAACCTCGACTTGGGTTGGCCATGCGGCGCATGGCGCGGCCACGATAGACCCGGGTCGGATTGGCAGGATGAACGACGAATATCCGTGAAGTGCATCGGCCGGAACGGCGGGGGCGGAGAGCCGGGCGCGTCGGAGGCCTGCCACGGGCTTGCCTGCCGCGGGGCGCATGCTAAGTTGCGTGGCTTCGGGCCGGAGAGGCCCAGGCAGGCGGGGGGAGTCGCATGTCCACGTCCAGCGTCAGCGTCGAGTCGGTGACCAAGCGGTTCGCCGGACATACCGCGGTGAGCGATTTGTCGTTGCAGGTGCCGTCCGGTGGCATCTACGGCCTGCTCGGCCCCAACGGTGCCGGCAAGTCCACCACGATCCGCCTGATCATGGGCATCCTGGCGCCGGACGAGGGCCGCATCGCCCTGTTCGGGGCCAGCGGCAACAGCCGCGACCTGTCGGCGCGCATCGGCTATCTGCCCGAGGAGCGCGGCCTTTACAAGAAGATGAAGGTGCTCGACCACCTGGTCTTCCTCGGCGAAGTGAAAGGCATCGCGCGCACCGAGTCGAAGCGCCGCGCGCAGGCGTGGCTGGAGCGCCTCGACATCGCCGGCTGGGCGCAGAAGAAAGTGGAGGATCTCTCCAAGGGCATGCAGCAGAAGGTGCAGTTCGCCGGTGCGCTGCTGCACGAGCCGGAGTTGGTGATCCTCGACGAGCCGTTCTCCGGGCTCGATCCGATCAACGCGCAGACCATGAAGGACATCGTGGTGGAGATCGCCGCCAGCGGACGCACCGTGCTGTTCTCCACCCACGCGATGGAGCAGGCCGAGCGCATGTGCGACCGCGTGGCGATCATCGCGCGCGGCAGGCTGGTAGTGAACGGCACGGTGGCGCAGGTCAAGGCCGACTTCGGCGGCCGCCACGTGGCGCTGGGCTTTGCCCACGACCGCCAGCACGCCGATGCCGTGCTTGCCGATCCGCGCCTGGTGGCGCGGCTGGACGACTACGGCGCCAGCGCCGAGTTGAAGATGGCCGACGGCGCGAATCCCGAACAGTTGCTCGCCGCGCTGGTCGTCGCCGGCGTGGGCCTGCGGCGTTTCGAGGTGGTGGAGCCTTCGCTGCACGCCATCTTCGTCGCCAAGGTCGGCGCCGACCCCGATGCCGCGCCCTTGCCCGTCGTCGCCGGAGCCGCCGCATGAACAAGACCCTTGCCGTGATCCGCCGCGAATACGTGGAGCGCGTGCGCACCAAGGCCTTCCTAATCTCGACCCTGCTGCTGCCGGTGTTCATGCTGGCGATGGCGGTGCTGCCGGCCTTGCTGATGAGCGGCGGCGACCACACCAGCCGCGTGGCGGTGGTGGACGCCTCCGGCAGCGGCCTGGGCCAGCCGTTGCTGGACGCGCTCAAGGCCACCTCCATCGGCGACGGCAAGGCGGCCGTGCCGCGCTATGAAGTGGCGTTGTTCCCCACTGACGCCGCGAACCTCGATCGGGTGCGCGACGGCCTGATCGCCGCGACGGGTTTTGCCGGCAAGACCCGCAAGGACGGCTGGGACGGCGTGCTGGTGCTGGACGCGAACACCCTGGCCAGCGGCAAGCTGCGCTACTACGGCGACAACGTCAGCTCGCCCGAGGGCATGAACCGCCTGCAGCGCGACATTTCCAAGGCGCTGGCCGGCGTGCGGCTGGCGCATGCCGGCGTGGACCCCTCGCTGGTCGCCAGGGCGATGGCACCCGCCGACCTGGACACTACCAAGGTCACTGACGGCAGGCTGACCGGGCAGAGCGGCGAGTCCTCGTTCGCGCTCGCCTATGCGATGGGCTTCCTCCTCTACATCGCCATCATTTCCTATGGCAGCCGCACGCTCACCTCGGTCATCGAGGAAAAGAACTCGCGCATCATGGAGGTGCTCACCTCTTCGCTCACCCCGTTCCAGATGCTGATGGGCAAGGTGCTGGGCGTGGGACTGGTCGGACTGACCCAGATGGGGATATGGGTGGGTACGGCCTTCGTGCTTGGCGCACAGGGCCCGCACCTGGCTGGCGCGTTCGGCATGGGCGCCGCCGCGGGCAAGTTCGCCATACCCACCATGCCGCCGGCGTTGCTGGTGGTGTTCCTGCTCTACTTCGCGCTGGGCTTCCTGATCTACGGCTCGCTGTACGCGGCGATCGGCGCGATGTGCAACACCATCCAGGATGCCCAGCAGTACGCGGTCTTCGTCACGATGAGCATCCTGGTCGGCTTCATGTCGATGTTCGGCCTGATCAACAATCCCTCGGGCGCGCTGGGCACCACGATGTCCTTCATTCCCTTCTTCGCGCCGTTCACCATGCCGGTGCGCTGGTCGATGACCGCGGTGCCGCCGCTGCAGCTCGCGCTGTCGCTGGGCCTGATGGTGCTGGGCCTGCTGGGCTGCGTGTGGCTGGCCGCGCGCATTTACCGCACCGGCATCCTGATGTACGGCAAAAAGCCCACGTGGGGCGAGCTGTGGCGGTGGATTCGGGCGTGAGGCCGGGGCTGCATCAGGGGCACTATTTATGCGGGTCCGCGTCTTCTTGTTCCTCTGTCGTGCACAGTTCTCTGGTCAATCGGAGATTCCCTATGCCGAGGAACCCGCTCTCGGTTCTGAACATGACTGCATCCTGTTCGTCGCCCAGCAATGCGATAAACCGGACTACGACGACGCTCGCTCACGGCTTGCCAAACACGGCTGGGTCAATGCCCATATCAAGCGGGCAGGACAATTTCAGCCTGAGAGCGTGAATTCCCAGCATTGGCAGGTGTTCCAGCGCAACTACGAGGAGTGTCTGGAGGCTGGCGACTCCATCGTTTGGTACGTCTGACTCGCCCAAGCGGATGGTTTCGCCACCTTACTCGAACAACTCGTACTGCGCCGCATACTGGTCGGCTTCCACGAAGCCAGCCAGGCCCACGCCGACGAGGCGGTAGAGCGCATCGGCGGGACGCTCCACCCGTTCGCGCAGCGCACAGGCGAGCTCGGCCAACTCGTGTTCGGACGTCGGCCGTTGCGCAGGCGTGAGACTCCGCGTAAGCGTGTGGAAGTCGGCGGTCTTCAGCTTCAGCACCACGGTGCGCGCGATGCGGCCGTCCTGAGCTTCGCGCTGGTGCGCGGCCCAGGTCTTTTCGGCGAGGCGGCGGATGTGCGGTTCCAGCTCGTCCAGCGTGAGGTCGTGCTCAAAAGTGTCCTCGGCGGAGACCTGCAGGGTGGGGCGGTCGGGTGTCACCGGGTGGTCGTCGATGCCCAGCGACAGCTCGTGCAGGCGCCGGCCCCAGCGACCGAAGCGCTGTTCCAGTTCCGCCGCCGCGAAGACGCGCAGGTCGCCCACGGTAGCCAGGCCCAGCGCGACGAGCTTGCCCTCCATCACCTTGCCCACGCCGGGCAGCCGGCCGATCGGCAGCGGCGCGAGGAAGTCCAGCACCTCGCGCGGACGCACCACGAACAGGCCGTCGGGCTTGCGGAAGTCGGAGGCGATCTTGGCGAGGAACTTGTTCGGCGCTACGCCGGCGGAAGCGGTGAGCCGTGTCTCTTCGCGGATCGCCGCACGGATCGCCTCGGCGGTGGCGGTGGCCGAAGGCAGGCCGCTCTTCGTTTCGGTGACATCGAGGTAGGCCTCGTCCAGCGACAGCGGTTCGATCAGCTCGGTATGCCGCGCGAAGATCTCCCGCACTTGGCGCGACACCGCCTTGTAGCGCGTGAAGTCCGGTGGCACGAAGATCGCCTGCGGACACAGCCGTTCCGCGCGCACCGCCGGCATCGCCGAGCGCACGCCGAACTTGCGCGCCTCGTAGCTGGCTGCGCACACCACCGAACGCGCGCCCTTCCACGCCACCACCACCGGCTTGCCGCGCAGCGAGGGATCGTCGCGCTGCTCCACCGACGCGTAGAACGCGTCCATGTCGACGTGGATGATCTTGCGGGAGGGCGTGGGCACGGGCGTGACGGGCGGGGGCGTGCGGCGATTCTAGGACGCGCGCTTCCGCGGCGTCAGCGCAGGATGCCGTGCCGCGCGGTCCGGTGCCCTGCTGGCCTGTCTGTCATCCCGGGTTATATGCTTGCCTCCACGGTGGTTCAGCACGTTGGCGGAGATGTGGCATGCAGAGGCGAGGCAGGTGGTGGATCCTGGCGGCGGCAAGCATCGCGCTCGCTGCCGCCGCGTCCGGGCGCGAAGCGATGGATCGCAGCGCGACAGGCCGGGACAGGGAAGGAATCGCCGAGCTGCATCGGGGAGACGTCACGGCGACTCTCAGCCAGGACCCCGATGCCTTGGCTGCGCTGTGGACGAGGGACGGCGTACTGCTGGGAGAGGGCGACCGCCCGGTCGTCGGCCGGGCGGCGCTGCGTGCGGCCTATGCACAGGGCGGCTGGAAAGTGCTGAAGTACGCGCCGCACATCCAGGATGTCGTCGTCGATGGCGACTCCGCCGTGGAGTGGGGCCTCTTCGAAGTGGACTTCCGCACGGCTGGCCAACCGCGGACTGTCGAATTGCATGGACGCTTTCTGCGAGCTATGCATAAGCAGCCGGATGGAAGGTGGAGGTTCACGCGGATCATGTGGCAGAAAGACCCGCAATGAGCCGCCACCGCGGCGTCCGTCCCGTCATTCCGCGCGCACGTACATCCAGGCCTGCAGGCCTGAGGCCAGCATGACGGCCACGCGCCGGTAGTCGTCCACCTCGTAGGCGTCGGCCTGGGCCAGTTCCTCTGGCGTGAGGCGGAACACGGTGCCCGGCACGGCGTGGGCGGCATCGCCGGTGTGGCTTGCGATCGGATGGTGCTCGGCGCCGCTGGTGGCCACCACGCTGGCGTCGCGGATCGCCAGCATGTCGAGCCGGTAGCCGCGCAGCAGGTCGGGCGTGCCCGTCAGCCGGCGGCCGAAGGTGGCGAGTTGCACCGCTTCGCCCTGCAGGGTGCCGTAGGAGAACAGGTACTCGCTGGCAGCGCCTTTCATCAGCAGGATTCCGTCATGCGCGGTGCGTGCAAGGCCCGCGGCGATCCCAGTTGCGTGGCGATGCTGCGGGCACAGCGCTCGGCGGCATCCGGCCGGTCGGCAAGGAACAGGAAGGGCTCGATCAGCTCGAGCTCCATCAACAGAAAGCGGCCATCCACGACCACGCCATCCACTCGTGCGTAGGTGATGTCGCCCATTCCCAGTCCTGCGCAGGTTGCCACCGCGTGCCGGGCGGCGGCGAGGATCGCCGCATCGGGCTCGACGGCCTCGGTGCGCCCGCCGTACTGGCTTTGCACGCGGTAGTCGCCCACCGCGGGCCGCTTGACGACGGCGTGGCTGAACTCGCCGCCGAAGAACAGCAGCGACCATTCGCCGTCGTCGACGATCTCGCGCACGAAGGGCTGCAGCAGGTAGTCGCCGGACGGCAGCTCCGCCACCGCACGCCCGAACGCGGCATCGCCCACGGTGCCGCGCACGGTGCGCCACGCGCCGCCACTGACGGTCGGCTTGACTACCACCTCCCGGCCCCGGAACGCCGCCAAGGCTTCGGGCAGGGCGTCGCATGCGGCGAGCCGGGTGGGGATGGTCGGCACGCCCAGCGATTCCAGTTGCGCCAGATAGCGCTTGTCGCTGCTCCAGCGTATCAGCGCCACGGGGTTGATGACCGGAACGCCCGCGCGTTCCAGCCGGTCCAGCCAGGCGAGGAAGGCGTCGTAGTGCTCGAAGTAATCCCAGATGGTGCGCACCAGCACGGCATCGTGGCCGGCCCAGTCGGCGCCGGGATCGTTCCACACGCAAACCTGCAGCTGGATGTCGAGTGCCGCGAGCGAGGCCGCCAGATGGGCGTCGTCGGGCTGGATGGTCGGGTAGGCCGCCGAGGTGGCGATGGCAAGCTTGACGGGCATGGGAGACTCTCCAAGGTGATGGAAAGGGCGCCCTTGCCGAGGTGATTCCAGGCCAAGCGTGGCGGATCGTGGTCCGTCGCAGCACCCCTTGGCCCGGACGGCGCGCGGAGGATGTCCGGCGCGCCAAACGTGCGCAGTTTCTCTGCGGGCCTGCAGCGTGTCAATTTGTCGATGCGGCATCGCCATGCACGGGGGCGTATGCTCGCGCGGTCCGCCCAGCCTGCATGAGGTCGCTTCGCTTGCCTATCCACTGGATCCACCTTGGACCGTCCGTGCTGGCCTCGTTCCTGGCCTCGCTGGTGGAGTGCGTGGAGGCGTTGACGGTGGTGCTGGCGGTGGGCACGACACGCGGCTGGCGCAGTGCCCTGGCCGGTTGCGCGACCGCGCTGCTGGCGCTGCTGCTGCTGGTCATGCTGCTCGGCGGTGCGCTTGCCCATGTCCCCCTGCAGGGTTTCCAGCTGCTGGTGGGCGTATTGCTGCTGCTGTTCGGCATGCGCTGGCTGCGCAAGGCGGTGCTGCGGGCGGCCGGTGTGCTCGCACTGCACGACGAGGAGGCGATCTACCGGCGCCAGACGGAGGCCCTGCTCGCCCAGGGTGATGCAAGGCCCGGCCTGGACCGGCTCGCGTTCGCGGTGACCTTCAAGAGCAGCATGCTCGAAGGTCTCGAGGTGGTGTTCATCGTGCTCGCGATCGGCGCCGGCCATGCCGGCCTTCTGTGGCCGGCCGGCCTCGGCGCGCTGGCCGCGCTGCTGCTGGCGGTGACGCTGGGCGCGGTGCTGCACCGGCCGCTGGCGCGGGTACCAGAGAACACGCTGAAGTTCGCGGTGGGCGTGCTGCTGTGCGCGTTCGGCACGTTCTGGGCCGGCGAGGGCATGGGCTACGTGTGGCCGGGCGCGGACGGGTCCATCCCCGGCCTGGCCGCAGGCTTCCTCGCGGTGTCCGCGCTGAGCGTGTCGTGGTGCCGTCGCCTCGCTTCAGCACGGGCAGCGGAGCTTGTGCGATGAGCTGGCTGCGCACCGCGCTGGTCGAACTCTGGGGCCTGTTCGTCGAGGATGGGCGCTACGCGCTCGCCATCGTGGTGTGGCTGCTGCTGGCGTGGCGGGTCCTGCCAGTGCTGGACCTGGATCGCGGCTGGAATGCGGCCATCCTCGCCGCGGGCCTGCTCGCGATCCTGGCCGAGAGCGTGTTGCGCCGCGCACGGCGTTAGCTGTCGTCCCAGAACACCTCGACCGCGTCCCGGTTCATGAAGCCCCATATGGGCGTGCCCAGCCGCACCAGGCCATTGCGGATGCGGTGGGTGGATTCGTCGTAGGCCGAGATGCGGTAGACCATCTGGTACTTCGAGGTGGTGAACCACATCGACAGAGGCATCGATAGCCAGAACGCATTGGATTTAGCGTGCAGGATGCGCAGGCCGTTGGCGTCGGCCCAATCCTGCAACAGGGCCCTGGCGTTCTGCCAATGGCGCCAGCTCAGCCAGATCGCCGCGGCGATCAGCAACAGGAACAGCAGTGTCGTGGTTCTGGCCATCGCGCCCCCGAGGATTCCCCGCGTGCAGCCTGGGCCCTGTCCCGCGGCGGCGCAAGCCACCGTGCCGACGGGGACTGGTCGAACCCCCGGCCGCCATGCCAAGGTTGCCGGATGACGACCGAAACCAGCTCCCCCGCGTACCTGCGCCGCCTCGGCGTGTGGGACGGCGCGATGATCGTGATCGGCGGCGTGATCGGCGCCGGCATCTTCCGTACGCCCGCCACGGTGGCCGAGCGCACGGCTTCCGGCCTGCCGCTGCTGGCGCTGTGGGTGCTGGGCGGCCTGCTCACGCTGACCGGCGTGCTGTGCTACGCGGAACTCGGTTCGCGGCGGCCGCAGGCCGGCGGCATCTACCTCTACCTTCGTGAAGCCTTCGGCATGCTGCCGGCCTTCCTGTTCGGCTGGACGATGGCGCTGATCAATTACCCCGGCAGCGTGGCCGCGGTGGCCACTACCTTCGCCGACTACTTCTGCAAGGCGGTCGACCTGCCGCTGCTGTGGGTGAAGCCGGTGGGCGTGGCGGCGATCGTGTTCATCGTGGGCGTGAACCTGTTCGGCATCCGCGCCGGCGCGTTGATGCAGAACATCTTCGCGGTGCTGAAGCTGGCGGCGATCGCGCTGCTGGTGGCAGTGGGCCTGGCGCTGGCGCACGGCCACCTGGGCGGCGTGCTGGCGGCGGACACCGCGCACCCGGTGTCCAGCGGCGCCTTCGTGGGCGCGCTGCTGCCCGTGCTGTTCACCTACGGCGGCTTCCACTACCTCAACGACCTCGCCGGCGAGGTGCGCGACCCGCAGCGCACGCTGCCGCGCGCCCTGTTGCTGGGCATGCTGGGCGTCGTGCTGGCCTACGTGCTGGCCAACGTGGCCTACCTTACGGGCCTGGGCCATGCGGGCCTGGCGGAAAGCCAGGCGCCGGCAGCCGACCTGATGCGCCGCTTGTTCGGCGAAACCGGCGCGAAGGTGATGGCGGTCGGCATCGCCTGCTCCACCTTCGGCTATTGCAGCATCGCCATCGCCGGTGGTGCGCGCGTGATGCAGACCATGGGCGCGGACGGCATGCTGTTCCACGCGGTGGGCTACATCGACCCGCGCACGCGCGCGCCGCAGGTGGCGCTGGCGCTGCTGGGCGCGTGGACGGTGGTGCTGATGCTGTGGGGCAATTTCGGCCAGCTGGTGGACTACACCACGGTGGGCGAGTGGCTGGGCCATGCCTTCGGCATCGGCACGCTGTTCTGGTACCGCTGGAAGTTCGTGGACGAACCGGCGCCGTACCGGGTGCCGTTGTACCCGCTGCTGCCGCTGGTGTTCGTGCTCACCGTGCTGGGCGTGATCGTGGCGACCTCGATCGCGTCGCCGCATGACGCAGGCATGAGCCTGGTGATCATCGCACTGGGCGCGCCGGTGTACTGGCTGTGGCGGCGCTGGCAGCTGCGAGGAGCTTGATTGCATCTCGGCCGCGCTGACGCATACTCGGAAACTTCTGGGTCGTGACGGGCGTGCCATGAAACGAAGCTGGCTGTTCGCGGTCGCCGCGCTGTTCGCCGGCAGCGCCATGGCGGGTGAGGTGGCCGATCTGACGTCGGCTTCCGTGCACCTCGATCTGCAGCACGTCGTGCGGGTCGCGACCACGGAAACCGCGCAGGACGGCGTGAAGCAGCAGCGCTATACCTTCCAGCCTGCCGCGCAACCGCAGATCGTGGTGATGCCCGCGCAAAGTGCATGGAACTGGCACGGGCAGGGCGAGCTGCGCCTGCGCGTGCAGAACGCGATGCCCTGGGCGGTGACCCTGGTCGTGGACATCGACGGTGCGGATGCGGCATCGCACCTGCACGCAGCGGTCGGCCTGCCCGCCGGCCCCGCGCAAACCCTGGTGGTCCCGCTGCGCGCGGTCTCGCCGCTGGCCTTCGGCATGCAGGCGGGACCGACGAGGCCCTTCGACGATGGCGGCAAGCGCATGCTGGTGGCGACCACGGTGGAAGGAAGGCTCGATCTTTCCAATGTGCGCGCCGTGCGGCTCTCCATGCCTGCGCCGCAGGCCGCGCAATCCATTCTGCTGGGCCGGTTCGACGTGGTGGCGGGCGAGGCGGGGTTGAGCGGTGCCTACACCGGCATCGTGGACCGCTACGGCCAGTACACCCGCGCCGACTGGCCGGAGAAGGTCGCCGACGATGCCGCGCTGCGCGCCGCCGTGAGGCGGGCACCACCCGCCGCGTTGCCCGCGGGGGAAGACCGCTACGCCGGACGCCTGGACGTCCATCTGCAGGCGACGGGCTGGTTCCACACGCAGAAGGCCGGCGGCCGCTGGTGGCTGGTCACGCCGGACGGCCACGGCTTCTTCTCGCTGGGCGTGAACACGGTGAAGGCGGACGACACGCGTACCTACGTGCAAGGCCGCGAGTCCATGTTCCGCGGGCTGCCGCCGGACAGCGGCGCATGGGCCGCGTTCTACGGCAGCGGCGACAATCGCAACGCGCAGCAGGGTGCGGGCGCCGGCCGCTGCTGCGACCACGGACGATGGTTCGACTTTTACGCTGCCAACCTGTATCGCGCGGACGGCAAGAACTGGCTTGCCGCGTGGCGTACGCGCGCGTTGGCGCGCCTGCGCGCGTGGGGCTTCAACACTGTCGCCAACTGGAGCGATCCTGCGCTGGGCGCCATGCACCAGCTGCCGTACACGCGCGAGTTGGACATCCAGGGCGATTTCGGCAACGTCGCCACCGGCTACGACTGGTGGGGGCGCATGCCCGATCCCTTCGATCCGCGCTTCGCGCAGGCGGCTGACGCGGCCGCGGCGAAGGCCGTGCAGGGCGTGCGCGACGATCCGTGGCTGCTGGGCTACTTCGCCGGCAACGAACTGTCCTGGTCCGCGTACGGCCCCGAGGGGCGCTGGGCGCTGGCCGTGGGCACGCTGCGGGGCGAGGCACGCAGCCCGGCGAAGCGGGCCTTCATCGCCGACCTGAAGAAGAAATACGGCACGCCAGGGAGGCTCGCGGCGGCGTGGGGCGTCACACTGGCGTCGTGGGATGCGCTGGATGCCGTCAATTTCCCAGCACCCGCTCCTAACGAAGCGCATCCGGCCATCGCTGCCGACTACAGCGCCTGGTTGAGCCGCTATGCCGAGCGGTTCTTCCGTACCGTCGCCGCCGCCATCCATCGGCATGATCCGCACCACCTCTACCTCGGCAGCCGCTTCGCGGTCAGCACGCCCGAGGCCATCGCGGTCTGCGCCCGGTACTGCGACGTGCTGAGCTTCAACGTCTATGCCGACCTGCCGCAGCACGGCTTCGACGCGGCGGCGGTGCGCAGGCTCGACAAGCCGGTCATCATTTCCGAATTCCACTTCGGCTCCGACGACCGCGGCCCGTTCGGCAAGGGCGTCGTATCGGTGGAGAGCGAGGCGCAACGTGGCGGGGCCTACGCACGCTACCTGCAGGCGGCTGCCGCCGATCCCGACATCGTGGGCACGCACTGGTTCGAATACGTGGACGAACCGGTGAGCGGGCGCCTGCTCGACGGCGAAAACTCGCATTTCGGCTTGGTCGGCATCACCGATATTCCGTTCGCGGGCTTCGTGAAGACGGTGCGCCAGACGAACCTGGGGCTGCGGCACTGAGCGCACCGCGACCCAGCCGCGACAAGGCGATCGCCAGTGCCAGCACCGACGCCAGCGCGGCCAGTTCCAGCGGCGCGGCGAAGCTGTGGTGGTGTGCAGCGAGCGTGGCAGCCACCGGCGGGCCGACGATCTGGCCGATGCCGAAGGCGACGGTCAGCGCACCAATGAGCCGGGTGGGGTCGCGCGGTGCCAGCCTCGCCGCCTCGCGCATCGTGAACATCACCACCGGCGTGATCGCCGCACCTTCCAGCACGGTGCCCAGTGCCAGCCCGGCGCGGCTGGGCCAGTACAGGCACAGCGCGGTACCCAGCAGCATCGAGAGGCAGCAGCCGGCCAGCCCGGCATAGTTGCTGCGCACCGGCAACGCGCCCAGCAGCAGGGTCGCCGTTACCGTGGCTACGCCGTACAGCGGCCAGAACCACTCGCGCAGCGCGGGCAGGTGCAGCTGTGCATCGGCGATCAGCGGCAGAAAGGTGGCGGGGATCACGTAGCCGAAGCCGAACAGGCCGTAGATCGCCACCAGCGGCCAGGTCGGGCCGGTGTCGCGGGCATCGCCTTTCGTGGCCGCGGCGACGGCAGGTGCGGCGGGCGCGTCCAGCGTGCGCCAGATCAGCGCGGCCAGCACGGCGCTGGCCGCGCCGAACGCCAGCCACCAGCGCGCCGATTTCAGGCCCCCGTCGTGCAGTGCCGCTACCAGCGCGCCGCTGGCGATGATGCCGACGCCCGGGCCGCTGTACAGCACCGCTTCGAGGCCCAGCCGCCCGTGCAGGCGCAGGTGGGCGCTGCACCAGGCGATGCCCTGCACCATCAGCGTCGCGGCGGCCACGCCGGCCACGAAGCGACACAGCAGCCACAGCTGCAGCGACGGCGCCAGCCCCATGCCCAGCGTGCCGATGGCCACCAGCACCAGGCCTGCGCGCAGGCTCGCGCGCTGCGGCAGTGCCAGCGCGGTACACAGCAGGGCGCCCAGCAGGTAGCCGATGTTGTTGATCGAGGCCAGCCAGCCCCCACCGACCAGGCTCAGGCCGGCATCGGCCTGCATCAGCGGCAGCAGCGGGGTGAGCAGGAAACGGCCGATGCCCAGGGCGAGGGCCAGCACGGTCATGCCGGCGAGGGAGAGCGGAACAGGGGATCGCATGGCGGCGCTCCGGCAAGGGATGCGGCCATGCTAGGCGCGGCGTATCATCGTACAAAGCGAATAATTGCGAATGAATCAATCGAGGAAATCGAATATGGACCTGCGCGCGCTCGAAACCTTCCAGGCCGTGGTGGCGGCGGGCGGCATCGGCCGCGCGGCGACCAAGCTGCACCGTGCCCAGTCCAGCATCACCAGCCGCATCCACCAGCTGGAAAGCTCGCTGGGCGTGCAACTGTTCCACCGCGAGGGCCAGCGCCTGCGCCTCACCGCCCCGGGCGAGGAACTGGTCGACTACGCGCGACGCATGCTGGAGCTGGCAGAGCAGGCCCGCTTGGCCGTGCGCGGCGGCGAGACCGGCGGCGCATTGCGGCTCGGTTCGATGGAGAGCGTGGCGGCGAGCCGCCTGCCGTATCCGCTGGCGGCGTTTCACCGCGCGCATCCGCAGATCTGGGTGAACCTGCACACGGCGTCCTCGCGCGGCCTGGTGGCCGATGTGCAGGGTGGTGCCCTGGACGCGGCGATCGTCGGCGAGCAGGTGGATGCCGAACGCTTCCGCAGTGTGCCGTTGTATGTGGAGGAGCTGGTGCTGGTCGGCGCGCGTGGCAGTGCGATGCTGGCTGAGCCGAAGCGGCTGGCCGACGGCACCGCGCTGGTCTACCACAGCCAGGGCTGCATCTACCGCCGGCGGCTGGTGGAGTGGCTGGACGCGCAGCGCATCGTGCCTGCGCGCGTGCTGGAGTTCGCCTCCTACCACGGCATCTTCGCCGCAGCCGCGGCCGGCGTCGGCGTGGGGCTGGTGCCGCGCTCGGTGCTGGAGACTTACCCGCAGCGCGACACGCTTTCCGTCCGCGAGATGCCCGCGCGGCTCGCGCGCATCCAGACCGCGCTGGTGATGCTGCGCACCACCCATCTGCCCGCGCTCGCCCGGCTGGAGGAATGCCTGCGCAAGGACGCCGCCGCCGCCCGCGGCAAGGCGCCGTCGCGTCCGCGCCGCGTCGCGCGGAAGGCGGCCTGAGCCATGTGCCTGATCGCCTTCGCCTGGCAGGCCCATCCGCGCTGGCGCCTCGTGCTGGCCGGCAACCGCGACGAATACCACGCGCGGCCCAGCGCCCCACTGACGCGCTGGAGCGACCTCGCCATCGTCGGCGGCCGTGACCTCGAGGCCGGGGGCACCTGGCTGGGCGTCACCGACGCGGGACGCTGCTGCGTGGTCACCAATGTGCGCGACCCACGCGACCCGCAGCTCGGCGCCTCGCGCGGCCTGCTCGCCACCGACTACCTCGCCGGCGCGGCCGACGCCACGGCACATGCACGGCAGTTGCTCGTGCAGGCGGCCGGCTACCGTCCGTTCAACCTGCTCACCTTCGATGCGCAGGCCGCGTTCTATCTCGGCAACCGGCCCGAGGCGCGCGCGCAGGCGGTGACGCCCGGCGTACACGGCCTGTCGAACGCCGACTTCAACACACCCTGGCCGAAGACGCGTGCGCTGATGGCGCGGCTCGCCGCGTGGGTCGAGACCGGCGACGGAGACGATTTCGCGCCGCTGCTGGCTGCGCTCGCCGACGAGCGACAGGCGCCGGACGCGGAGCTGCCCGACACCGGCATCGGCCTGGAGCGCGAGCGCTGGCTGTCCGCGGCCTTCATCCGCGGCGCCGACTATGGCACCCGCGCCAGTACCGTGGTGGCGGTCGGCCATGACGGCTGCGGCGTGATCGTGGAGCAGCGCTTCGGCCCCGAGGGACGCTTTCTCGGCGAGAGCCGGCTGGCCTTCGGTGCGCGCGCCGCCGCGGGTTGACGCCCTGCACCTACGCGCCGGTGCGCGCGGAGCCGCCTGACTCCATGCGGTGGCGCGCCTAGGGTCGACGACGCCGTCCACGGTGGGAGCGTCACATGCGCATGGCTTGCCCGTTGCTGTTGCTGGCCATGTCGGGTGCCGGCCTCGTGCATGCGGCAGACTGCCCGGATTGGCCGCCCGGACAGGCCCGCCAGGAACTGACGGATCTGCACGATCGGCTGGAAAGCTGGAACCACGCGTATCGGGTCGATGGTCGCTCGCCGGTGAGCGACGCCGTTTACGACCAGGCCGAACAGCAGCTCGCGGCGTGGCGCCGGTGCTTTCCCGAACAGGCGCCGGCGCCCCTGGCGCACCTGGGCGACGCCGGTGGCCGCAGCCGTTCGCCGGTGGCGCAGACCGGGCTGGCCAAGGTGCAGGATGCCGCCGCAGTCGAGGCGTGGATGCGCGCGCGCGGCAACCGCGACCTGTGGGTGCAGCCCAAGGCGGACGGCGTGGCGGTGACCCTGCTCTACGAGCACGGCCGGCTGCGCCGAGCGGTCAGTCGCGGCGACGGCGTGCACGGTTCGGACTGGACCGCACTCGCACAGTCCATTGCCGCGATTCCCGTGCACCTTGCGAACGCGCCGGCACGCGTGGTGCTGCAGGGCGAACTGGTGTGGCGTCTGCCCGGCCACGTGCAGGCCGAAAACGGCGGCGTCAATGCGCGATCGGCGGTGGCAGGCGCGCTGGCGCGCAATACGCTGGATGCCGTCACCGCCGCGAAGATCGGACTGTTCGTGTGGGACTGGCCCAGCGGTCCGGCCGACATGCCGGCACGACTGGCCGGCCTAGCGGCGATGGGTTTCGCCGACAGCGCGGCGCTCACCCGGCCGGTGACGAGCCTCGATGACGTGAAGCGTTGGCGCGAGCAGTGGTATCGCCGCGCGCTGCCGTTCGCCGCCGACGGCACGGTGTTGCGCCAGGGCCATCGGCAGGCGGCCGATGCATGGCAGGCGCGGCCGCCGGACTGGGCGGTGGCATGGAAGTATCCGGCTGCGACCGCGCTGGCCGAGGTGCGCGCGGTGAACTTCACCATCGGACGCAGCGGGCGCATCACCCCGGTGTTGGAGCTGGCGCCGGTGCAACTGGACGACCATCGCGTGCAGCGGGTCAGCGTGGGCTCGCTCAGGCGCTGGCAGGCGCTCGACATCCGCCCCGGCGACCGGGTGGAAGTGGCGTTGGCGGGGTTGACCATCCCGCGCCTGCAGTCGGTGGCGTGGCGCGCGGCGCAGCGGGCCGTGGTTGATGCCCCTGATCCGGCGCGCTACGGCCCGCTGAGCTGCTGGCGATCCGCGCCAGGCTGCGAACAGCAGTTCCAGGCGCGGCTGGCCTGGCTGGGCGGCAGGCAGGGCCTGCGGCTGCCTGGCGTCAGCACGGGAGCCTGGCAAGCCCTGGCGGATGCCGGCCTGCTCCGTGGCCTGCTGGACTGGATGGCGCTGACTCCGGGACAACTCGCCACGGTGCGTGGCCTGGGGGCGAGCCGGGCCGCGGCACTCGCGCAGGCTTTTGCCGATGCGCGCGGTCGCCCGTTCGATGACTGGCTGCGCGCCCTGGGGGCGCCGGACGATGCGACGTACGCCGGCCAGGATTGGGCCGCGCTTGCCGCCCAGGGTGAAGTCGGCTGGCGCGCGCGCGGTGTCGGTGCAACGCGTGCCCGGCAACTGGCCGCCTTCTTCACCCATCCCGAGTTGCAGGCCTTGGCGGTCCAACTGCACGCGGCAGGCGTGCAAGGCTTTTAGCCGCAGGAGCGCATCCTGCGCGCAGAGGCTAGAGCGCCTGATCGAGGCCAAAAGCCTTCGCGCACGGGGTGCGCCCCTACATCAGCTCGCCATTGTGGTAGTACCAGCGGCCGGCCTCGCGCACGAAACGGCTGATCTCGTGCTGGCGATGCGCGCGGCCGCCGCCGAGACGGTAGCGGGCCACGAACTCCACGGTCGCGTGATCGTCGTCGATGCGCTGTTCGCGGCGCACCTCCAGCCCCAGCCAGGTCGGCGCCGGCTGCTGCGCGGCCAGGCGCAGCGATGCGGGGCGGGTGTCGGCGTGCCAGCTGGCCAGCAGGTAATCCTCGCGTTTGAGCACGTAGGCGCTGTAGCGCGAGCGCATCAGTTGCGCGGCGCTGGCGGCGACCGCGCTGCCGTCGTGCAGCGGGCCGCAGCAGCCGGCGTAACCGGCGGGATTGCCGCAGGGGCAGGGGGTGAGCGTGTCGATCGCCTTCATGCCGCCTTTGTACCCGCTTCGGCGGCGGCGTGCAGGTTCAGCGCGGGCTGCGCTGCCAGACGCGGCAGCGGTTGTTCGCCGGCATCGACACGTCGTCGACCAGCGCAAAGCCCGCCGCAGCGGCCAGCGCGTCCACGGCCTCGGCATCGCGGATGCCCATGTGCGAGCCACGCGCATGCAGCCACTGGTCGAACGCGGCATTGCTGTCGCTGGTGCAGCGGCCGCCGTAGTTGAACGGGCCGTAGATCGCCAGCCGCGCGTCGCCGGTGGTCACGGCGGGCAGCTGCGCGAACAGCGCCTCCACCTCGTGCCAGGCCATGATGTGCAGGGTGTTGGCACTGAACGCCGCATCGAACGGGCCGTGCGGCCACGGCCCGCCGACGTCGAGTTCCAGTGGCGGCGACGTGTTCGGCAGCGCCGCTTCGTCCAGCCAGGCGCGGATGCCGGGCAGGTTCTCCGCGCGGTCCGAGCATTGCCAGTCCAGCCAAGTCAGCGCCGCGGCGAAATGCACGGCATGCTGGCCGGTGCCGCTGCCGATCTCGAGTACCTTCCGCCGGTCGGCAAAGTGCCGGCGAAGCACCTCGAGGATCGGTTCGCGGTTGCGTTCGCAGGCGGGGGCGTGGGGTTTGTCCACGCCCGTGCGGTCAGACCGGATGGCCGCGCAACACGCGGGCCGGCAGCATCAGCAGCGCGCCGAGGAAAGCGAACACAGCGCCCACGGTGATGCCGACCAGCCGCAGTGGCAGGCAGATCAGCCACACGATGGGATAGAGCACCAGCGCCAGCAGCGCGAGCGGCCAGCAGAACACCAGCAGCAACAGCCAGAGCAGGAAGGCAGCCATGGCACGACCTCGGTGGGGGCAGATGGCGGAACTCTAGCGCGATCCGGGAGCGGTTGCGCAGATGGCTTCCGGCACAGGTACCGGGAATCTCGAACAACCGTCGTCCTGGCGGTTGTTCGAGTCGGCGAGTCCGGCACATGTCCGGACTCGCCTCCGCCGATCGAGCGCTTGCGTGCCCGATCGCGCGCGGCACATGCCTGTGCCGCGGGCACGCGAGGTGCCGGCTGGCGCAGTCGGCTCGACTTACATCACCGGTTTCACGCCGATCAGCAGCGCATGCAGCCAGAATGCGAACAGCGCCCAGGCCAGCACGCCGGCCACGACCGTGATGGCCGTGCCCTTGAACGTGCCTGGCGGGTAGGTCGTGCCTTCGCGCCGGTCACGCCGGCGCGAGGCGGCGAACAGCACCACGGCCCACAGCAGGAAGGCGCCGAACAGCACCACGTCGTGCAGCATGCCGGTGGCGAGCAGATGGCCGAATGCCCAGGTCTTCACCGCCAGCACCTGCGGATGGTGCAGGCGCGCCTTGATGCTGTTGCGCGGCACCCGTGCCGCGACGAACAACACGAAGGCCACGAGGGTGAACAGCGCATTGAGCCGTACCAGCCACGGCAGCGGTGTGTACAGCGGCACCGGATGATGGCGCGCCAGCGCGAAGCCCCAGCAGATCAGCACGAAGCCGCCGATCGCCACTAGCGAGTACAAGCCCTTCCACTTCTTCTCGCCAAGCCGCGCGATCTGCCGCGCGCGCCAGCCGTCGGCGAAGATGCGCAGCGAATGTGCGCCGAGGAACAGCACGAGGCCGAGGATCAGCACAGGCATGGCAGGCGGCTCCAGGAGGGCGATGCGTCGGAGTATAGGCAGCCCGGCCCGGCGCCACGAGTGACGGTTGTCAGGCCGATGATGCGATGTGCACGGCCAGCGCCAGCGTGTTCTCTTGCAGGACCAGCGGACCGGAACCGGGGCGCCAGGCGTCGCCCGCATGCAGCGCGCCATCGCCGGTGTCGACGCGGCCATGCGCGCAGTACACCAGCACGACGGCGGCGTCGACTTGCCTTGCACCCGCCGTGCGCCACGCCTCGATGCCGCCACGCGCACCGCCGCGGCGCAGCATCAGGTTGAAGTCGCGGCTGGGGCCGCCGGCCAACACCACCTGCACGCCAAGCTCGCCGGGAAACGCGAACGGCGCACCTGGCGTGGTGAGCGCATGGACGCGACCGTCGTCCAGCGCCATCGTGAAGCCGTCGCCATCGAGCAGGGCGATCACGCGGTCGATGCCCGGGAACGCGGAGAATGGCGCGGCGCTCTCCACCTCGGCCATGCTCACCCGCCACAGGAAATCGTCCATGCCTGCGCCGGACGGATGGATGGCTAGCTCGCGGGTGCGGCCCAGGCCGTTCTTCCATGGCCTGGGCGGGCAGTCGGCGAGGCGAAGGATGCTCATGCCTGGAGCCTGTTCCATGTCTCCGCATGGCCTGCGCAAGTAGCTGTTTGCACGCAGGCCAAGGAAGAACGAAGAAGTGGATGTCCGCCCACGACTGAGTGATGACGCAGGGATGGGGGCAAACAGACCCCGCCCTGGAATTTATAGGTGCAGGGGTTGCCTTGCCGTGGCCGCCATGCGGCAGCGCGCGGCTTAGCCTGCCAGCTAGGCAGGCGCTGCGCCGCGCGCCGCCACCTGACGGCCACGGCAAGGCGAGGCGGACTATGCGGAGACATGGAACAGGCTCTCACCGCTCGATCACGCGCCGGAACGGCGGCAGCGCCCGCAGCATGCCGGCGCCGTAGCGCTTGGTGACCACCCGGCGATCCAGCAGCACGATGCGGCCGCTGTCGCTCTCGTTGCGGATCAGGCGACCGCAGTACTGGGTGAGCAGGCGGGTGGCCTCGGGGATGCTCACCTCGATGAACGGGTTGCGGCCGCGCGATTCCAGCCATTCCGCATAGGTGGCACCCACCGGATCGGTGGGCACGGCGAACGGCAGCTGCGTGATGACCACGGTCTCGCATAGCTTGCCGGGCAGATCCAGGCCTTCGCCGAACGAGGCCAGGCCGAACAGCGTGCTGCCCTTGCCGGCCTCCACGTCGGCGACGTGCTCGGCGATCAGTTGCGTCTTGCCCAGCGAGCCCTGCGCGCGCACCTTGCGTACTTTATCGATCGGCAGGCGCTGCAGCACGCGGTCGAGCTTGGCGCGCGAAGTGAACAGCACCAGGTTGCCGGCGCTCCAGTCGAGGTGTTCGGCCAGCCAGTCGCTGATCGCCTCAGCGTGCGCCTCGCGCGCGTCGGGCAAGGCATCGATGGCCGGCACTTCCAGTTGCGCCTGCGCGGCGAGGTCGAACGGCGAGGGCAGGCTGAGCGTCACCGCTTCGTCGGGCAGGCCCACGGCGTCGGCGTAGCCGCGGAAATTGCCGCCGGCGCTCAGCGTGGCGGAGGTGAGTACCACGCCGCTGGCGTTGCCCCACAGCACATTGCGCAGCAGGCCCGCGGCGGACACCGCCGAGGCGTGGCACACCAGTTGCTGGTCGCCGGTGAGCGTGACCCAGCGCGCCAGCGGTGGCGCCTGGTCCGGATCGTCGACGGACCAGGCCTGCCAGCAGGCGGCCTGCCTGCCGATGCGCTCCAGCGCGATGCCCAGCTCGCGCGACAACGCTTCCTGGGTGGGGCCGCCGTCGGTCATCTCCACCACGGCGCGACGCACCGCGGCGAGCCAGCGCTGCACTTCGGCAGCCTGCAGGCCGAGCAGGCGCGCGTGTTCCACCCAGGCTTCGGGCAGGCGGCCCAGCGAGCCGCGGAACATCGGCTCAGCCTCGGCAGGATCGGGCAGCCAGCCGAGGCGGATCTCCTTTTCCAGCGCTTCCAGCGCGTCGGAGAGTTCCTGCAGCCTGGTGTCGCCGGCATCGAGCGAAAGCTTGCCGAGGTTTTCCTTGTCGGTGAGCGAATAGGCCGCGTGCACCTGCCGGCCCAGCCGGTTCAGCTGGCGCACCGTGGCGGCCAGATGCACCTCGGCGGCGCCGCGGTCGATCGCCTTGCCGGGGATGTGATGCGCCTCGTCGAACACGTACAGCGTCTCGTCCGGGCGCGGCAGGATCACGCCGCCCCAGTTCTCGTCCTCGCCCGGCATGGTGAGGTCGGCCAGCACCAGGTCCTGGTTGGCCACGATGATCTCGGCGTCGTCCACCGCGCGGCGCGCGGCGAAAAACGGGCAGATCATGAACTGGCCGCACTTGCGGTTGGTGCAGCCGCCCGCGCTGGTGGTGAGCATGGGGCGCAGCAATTCGCCCACCGGTTCGGGCGCGCTGTCCATGTCGCCGTTCCACTCGCCGGCGTCGAAGGCTTGGGCGAGTTTCGACAAGGCCTGCTTGTCGCGCTCGGCGGGGGGCCTGGCCCACAGCGCGAGGTCGGCATCGAAGCCGAGGCCCATCTGCGCAGGGCCGGCGAGGCTGTTGCGCGCCATCGCGAGGTTGCGCGGGCACAGGTAGCGGCCGCGGCCCTTGGCCAGAGCCACCTTCGCCGCGTGGCCGGAAAGCTGCAGGTACAGCGGAATGTCGCGCTCCACCAGCTGCTCCTGCAGCGCCACGGTGGCGGTGGCGATCAGCAGCTTCTTCTTCTGCGCGCGCGCCACTTCGTGGCCGGCGATCAGGTAGGCCATCGACTTGCCGGTACCGGTGGGCGCTTCGATCGCGGCGACGCCGCCTTCGTGCGCCAGCGCCTTCGCCACCTCGGCGATCATTTTTCCCTGCGAGGCGCGCGGGCGGAAGCCGGGCAGGCCGTCCTTCAGTCGCGCGTAGGCGGCGCGGATGGCGTCCTTGGTGGTATCGGCGAGCATGCGTGCATCCGGGGCGAGCCGTTCATTCTAGCGGGCGGGTCATGCCCGGGTGGATGTTGGGCGCCGCCGCGGTCGCGCGTTACCATCGGGCGGGGGAAATCATGGGCGCCATGAACCAGACCCGCAGGTCGCATGTCACGATTCCAGGCGAAACCGACCAGCTGGCCTGGCTGGGGCGGCTGATCGGCGCGTCCTCGCCGCGCGCAGTGGGCGAACTGGCGGTGGAGCTGGCCCGCGGGTGCCCTGGCTGCCGCGATGCCCGCCTGCTGTGGCTGGAGCGGGGCGAGTGCCGTGCCGCGGACGGCACCGTGGATGCCTCCGCGCGCGCGCGGATGCTGGCGCTGCTGCGCAACGAGGATGGCCCGGCGACGGTTGCCGACGGGGAACTGGCGATCTGGCTGGCGCCGGACGTGCCCGCCGTGCTGTTGCTGGCGCTGGAGGACGCGGCGGCCGGCCCGCGGCTGGCGGCCGCGCTGGAACCCCGCCTCGCACTGGCCGCGCGCCAGCTGCAGCAGTTGCTGGCGCTGGCCGAACTGCACGGCTCGCACCGCCAGCTGGAACGCTCGGAAAACCTGCAGCGCGCCCTGTTCGCGATCTCCGACCTGGCCGGCGCCGATCTCGACATGCCCGAGCTGCTGCGCGGCATCCACGCCATCGTCGGCACGCTGATGTACGCCGAGAACTTCTACATCGTGCGGCACGACCCGGAGCGTGGCACGTTGCGTTTCATTTACTTCGCCGACACCGCGGATGCGGGCCCCGATACCGCCCGCGACGAACCGCTGGAGGCATTGCGCGGCTCGCTCACCTGGCACCTGCTGACCCAGGGGCGGCCGCTGATGGGCAACGCCGAGCAGCTGGCGGCGCAGATCGGGGAGCCGCTGGAAGTGGTCGGCCCGGACAGCGTGGACTGGCTGGGCGTGCCGATGCTGCGCGAAGGTCGCGTCCATGGCGCGCTGGTGGTGCAGAGCTATCGCCAGGGCGTGGGCTATTCCGACGAGGACAGTGCGGTGCTGGGTTTCGTCGCCGCGCACGTGCTCACCGCGCTGGAGCGCAAGCAGAGCAAGGACGAGCTGGAACACCGGGTACTGCGGCGCACCCGCGAACTGGCCGCCGCCAACCGCGAGCTGCAGCAGGAAGTGCTGGAACGCCAGCGCGGGGAACGCCTGCAGTCGGTGCTGTTCCGGCTGGCCGAACTGGCCACCGCCGACCTCGACGAGGGAGCGTTCTACCGGCACGTGCACGCGGAAGTGGGCAGCCTGCTGGACGCCTCGAATTTCTACATTGCGCTGCTGGACGAGCAACGGCAGCGGCTGGATTTCCCGTATTACGTCGACGCGGGCGTGCAGAGCACGTTCAGCCTGCCGCTGGAGCGCAGCATCACCGCCTACGTGCTGCGCACCGGCCGCCCCTGGCTGGGCACCCGACGCGAGCTGGAGGCGATGGAAGAGGCCGGCGAGGTGGTGCTGCACCATATCGGCACGCCGTCCTCCTGCTGGCTCGGCGTGCCGCTGCGCACAGGGGAGACGGTGATCGGCGTGGTCGCCGTGCAAGGCTACGGCGACGAGATGCGCTTCAGCGCCGCCGACCAGGAGCTGCTGGGTTTCGCCGCGCTGCAGATCGCCAACAGCATCCACCGCCGCCGCGCCGCCACCGCCCTGCTGCAGGCCAACCTCCAGCTGGAGCACCGGGTGGAGGCGCGAACCCGCGAGCTGCGCGAGCAGATCGCCGAGCGCGAGCAGATCCAGCACCAGCTGCGCCACGAGGTGATGCACGACCCGCTCACCGGACTGCCCAACCGCGGCTTCCTGCGCGAGCGCCTGGGCGAGCGGCTGGCGCGGCAGCCGTCGGGTGCGCTGCCTTGCGCGCTGCTCTACCTGGACGTGGACCGCTTCAAGGTGATCAACGACAGCCTCGGCCACCTGGCCGGCGACGCCTTCCTACAGGCGACCGCGAGCCGCCTGCGCGCGTGCGTGCGCGAACCGGACGTGGTGGCGCGGCTGGCCGGCGACGAGTTCGCGATCCTGCTGGATGCGATCGCCGAACCGGCCGCCGCGGAGCGCATGGCAGAGAGCGTGCTGCAGGCCCTCCACCAGCCGCTGTCGATCGGCGGGCGTGAGCTGGAGCCCTCGGCCAGCGTCGGCATTGCGATCGGCGGCGACAGCCACGAGCGGGCCGACTCGCTGCTGCGCGATGCCGATACCGCGCTGTACCGCGCCAAGCAGCTGGGGCGTGGCCGCTATGCGATGTTCGACGAGACGCTGGCCCGCAACGCGGTGGACGAGCTGGCGCTGGAAGTCGAGTTGCGCCATGCCCTCCTGCACGGCGAGTTCGTGCCGCATTACCAGCCGATCTTCCGGCTCGACAGCGGCGTGGTGGTCGGGCACGAGGCGTTGCTGCGCTGGAACCACCCGCGCCGCGGCCTGCTGCCGCCCGACGACTTCGTGCGCGTCGCGCAGGATTGCGGCCAGCTCGAGGTGATCGACTGGCAGCTGTTCGGGCAGGCCTGCGCGCGCATGGCGCAGCCGGATGCCGGTACCGGCTTCGTGACGATCAACGTCTCGCCGCAACACCTGCGCCATGCGGACTTCGACCGCCGGCTGCTGCAGCTGCTCGAGCGCAGCGGGCTGCCGCCTTCGCGGCTGCTGATCGAGCTGACCGAGGGCGCGCTGCTGGACGACCCGGTACTGGTGCGCGCCACGCTGGAACGCCTGCGCGCCGTGGGCGTGCAGGCGGCGCTGGACGATTTCGGCACCGGCTACTCCTCGCTGAGCTACCTGCACTCGTTGCCGCTGGGCAAGCTGAAGATCGACCAGGTGTTCGTGCGCGAGCTGGATGGCGCCGGCGGCGCCGGTGCCGGCACCGTGGTGGCGGCAATCCTCGCGCTGGCCCGCGCGCTGGGCATCGGCGTGATCGCCGAGGGCATCGAGACCGCGGCGCAGCGTGACGCGTTGCTGGCGATGGGCTGCGAGTTCGGCCAGGGCTTCCTGCTGGGGCGCCCGGCCCGGTCGCCATGCCGCCCCGCGGATGCGGGGTGACATGGCCGGTCGGCGCGCTCAGCGCGTGCCGCGGACGACGATGGTCTTGCCGGACACGTCGATCATGCCCTGCTCCTCCAACTGCTTCAGCACGCGGCCGACCATCTCGCGCGAGCAGCCCACGATGCGGCTCACTTCCTGGCGCGAGATGCGGATCTGGGTACCCTCGGGATGGCTCATCGCATCCGGCTCGTCGCACAGATCGAGCAAGGTGCGCGAGATGCGGCTGGTGACGTCCATGAACGCCATCCGGCTCACCTGACGAGAGGTGCGCAGCAGGCGGTTGGTGAGCTGGGAGCCGATCGCGAACAGGATCTTCGGGCACTCCTCCTGCAGCGGGCCCTTCATCAGCTGGAACAGGCGCTCGTAGCTGATCTCCGCCATTTCGCAGACTGTGCGCGTGCGCACCACCGACTCGCGCTGGGATTGCTCCACGAACAGGCCCATCTCGCCGATGAACTGGCCGCGGTTGATGTAGGCGAGGATCAGCTCGCGTCCCTGCTCGTCCTCGGTGCATACCGCGAGCGAGCCGTCGATCACGTAGTGCAGCGTGTTGGCCGGGTCGCCGGGACGGATGATCGCGGTCTTGCTGGGGTAGCGTCGGCGGTGGCAGAGCGCGAGGAAGCGCTCCATCGAGGCCGGATCCGGCGCGAACGCCAGCGGTGCCTGGGAGCGTTCGAACGCCTGTTGAAGCTGGTATTTGAGTAGCGCCACGGTTTCTGGTTCCCCTTGGATTGGCCCTTGCCAGCTTTGCCTGGATCGATCGGGCTGCTTCGTTCGGCTGTCTGCCACGCGCCGTTGCCGGCGACGGATTGACGCGGGACGCGCGCAAGCGATGGAAACTTCCGTGTCGTCCGGCAAGCTCGTCGCTGCGGACGGGGCTGGCACAGGGAACGACCCGGCTCGCTGCGGGCTCGGTTCCCTGGATCATCCCCGATCACCGCATTATGGCAAACCCGGAAGAAATGACGCAGGTTCAGTTTTCCGGAATTTTGCCGCATACTTCGCAGTCTTTCGCTCGTGGCCGCCAGCCGCGGGCGTACGCCGGGTCGCGGGAGACAAGGGTCCCCGCCGTCCGAATTCCCGCGGGGACCCTTGCTGCTAACCCGCCTCATCTGCTGACCGTCGATCCGGTCATGGAGAGTCGCCGTGGTCAAGCCGCTTCCGCGCCTGCGCCTGCAGGGCTTCAACAACCTCACCAAGGCCCTGAGCTTCAACATCTACGACATCTGCTACGCGGTGTCGGAGGAGCAGCGCCAGCGCTACATCGAGTACATCGACGAGCAGTACGACGCCGATCGCCTCACCCAGATCCTCACCGACGTGGCCGAGATCATTGGCGCGAACATCCTGAACGTGGCCCGCCAGGACTACGATCCCCAGGGCGCCTCGGTGACCATCCTGATCTCCGAGGAGCCGGTGGTCGAGAAGCTGGGCCGCGACACCATCTCCGGTGCCGTGGTGGCGCACATGGACAAGAGCCACATCACCGTCCATACCTACCCGGAAACGCACCCGCACAACGGTATCGCCACCTTCCGCGCGGACATCGACGTGGCCACCTGCGGCGTGATCTCGCCGCTGAAGGCGCTGAACTACCTGATCGACAGCTTCGAGTCCGACATCGTTGTGTGCGACTACCGGGTGCGCGGCTTCACCCGCGACGTGAAGGGCAAGAAGCACTTCATCGACCACAAGATCAACTCGGTGCAGGACTACCTGGCGCGCCACATTCGCCAGAAGTACGAGATGTTCGACGTCAACGTGTACCAGGAGAACATCTTCCACACCAAGATGCACATCAAGGACTTCGACCTCGACACCTACCTGTTCGAAGCGCATGCCGACGACCTCTCCTTCAAGGAGCGCCAGCGCATCGAGTCGCTGCTGCGCCGCGAGATCGAGGAACTGTTCCACGGCCGCAACCTGATGTGACAGGAAAAACCCGCCGCGAGGCGGGTTTTTCTTTGCCATGGCGCTACGGGTCCTGTTCGTCTGCAGCCGCAACCGCCTGCGCAGCCCCACGGCGGAGGCTGTGTTCGCCGGCGTGCCCGGCGTGGAAACCGATTCCGCCGGCCTGGCGCCGGACGCGGAGACGGTGCTCGATGCGTCGCAGGTGGACTGGGCCGGGCTCATCGTGGTCATGGAGCGCCGGCACAGGGCTGGCGTTGCCCGCAGCTTCGGCGCCCGGCTCAAGGGCAAGAGGTTGGTGTGCCTGGATATCCCGGATCGCTACGGCTACATGCAGCCCGAGCTGGTGGCGCTGCTGGGGCGGAAGGTCGGCCCGCTGCTGGCCGGTTGCGCGGAGCGGCTTCAGATCCGGTAAGCCACCGTCTTCATCACCATCGAACTGGCCTGCATCAGCTGCGGGATCGGAAACGGCAGGCTGATGCCGCCGCGTGCCTGCGCGTCCTGTGCGTGACGCACCTCGTCGGCCTGCATCCGCGCCAGCACGGCGCGTGAGCGTTCGTCCTGGGCGGGCAGGCGCTCAAGGTGCTCGGCCAGGTGTGCCTCCACCTGGCGCTCGGTTTCCACCACGAAACCCAGGCTCACCGCATCGCCGGCCAGGGCGGCCAGCGCGCCGATCGCATAGCTGCCCGCGTACCACAGCGGGTTGAGCAGGCTGGGGCGGCTGTCCAGTTCCTGCAGGCGCTCGCCGCACCAGGCTAGGTGGTCGGTTTCCTCGGCGGCGGCATGCAGCAGGTGTTCGCGGTTGGCGGCGTTGCGCGCCAGCGCGGCCTGGCCGTCGTACAACGCCTGTGCGCAGACCTCGCCGGTGTGGTTGATGCGCATCAGGCCGGCGGCGTGCCGGCGTTCGGCATCGTCCAGTTCCGCGTGGCCAGCGCCATGCGCGGGCGAGGGGCGGTTGGCCTGGGGCGCGCCGGCCACCGTCTCCAATGCGCGTTCGATGCCGGCCAGCAGGTGGTCCAGCGGGCTGAGCATGCGTGCGTTCATGGGCGGACTCCGGTGTCGGGCGGCGTGGGATGCATCGGCCATGCTAGGGCTATGCAAGCGCCGGGCACCGCATGCTATCATTGCCAGCTCACAGCCCACCTGTCGGTGGACTTGCGCCAGCGATGACGGCTCCGCTATCATCTCGCGCCTTTGCTTCACCGATTATTGTGCAACCGCCCTCGCCGGCGGCAGACGGGTATCTCGAAATGAAAACTTTCAGCGCCAAGGCAGAAAGCGTCAAGCGCGACTGGTTCGTGGTCGACGCCACGAACAAGACGCTCGGTCGCCTGTCGACCGAAATCGCGCGTCGCCTGCGCGGCAAGCACAAGCCGGAGTTCACCCCGCACGTGGACACCGGCGACTACATCGTCGTGGTCAACGCGCAGAAGGTGGCCGTCACCGGCGCCAAGCTGGACGACAAGATGTACCACCGCTTCACCGGCTACGTCGGCAACCTGAAGACCACCAGTCTGAAGGACATGCTGGCCACCCATCCGGAGCGCGTGATCGAGATCGCCGTCAAGGGCATGCTGCCGAAGAACGCACTGGGTCGCGAGATGTATCGCAAGCTCAAGGTGTACGGCGGCGCCGAGCACCCGCACGCTGCGCAGCAGCCCCAGGCGCTGGAAGTTTAAGGAACCATCATGGCGATTCAGCAGAATTACGGCACCGGCCGCCGCAAGACCTCCGCCGCCCGCGTGTTCCTGCGCAAGGGCACCGGCGCGATCGAAGTCAACGGCAAGACCCTTGAGCAGTTCTTCGGTCGCGAGACCTCGCGCATGATCGTGCGCCAGCCGCTCGAGCTGACCCAGAACACCGACAAGTTCGACATCAAGGTCACCGTCGAAGGCGGCGGCATCACCGGCCAGGCCGGCGCGATCCGCCTCGGCATCGCCCGTGCCCTGATCGAGTACGACGAAACCCTGAAGTCGCCGCTGCGCAAGGCCGGCTTCGTGACCCGCGACGCCCGCGAGGTCGAGCGCAAGAAGGTCGGCCTCCACAAGGCCCGCCGCGCCACCCAGTTCTCGAAGCGTTAACCGCGCTTCGACGTGCGGCGCTCCAGGTCAGAGCGCGCCGACACGCAAGGGTTTAGGGAGATCGTCTAACGGTAGGACAACAGACTCTGACTCTGTTTATCTAGGTTCGAATCCTAGTCTCCCTGCCATACGCAAAAAGCCCGCCGAAAGGCGGGCTTTTTGCGTATGGCAGGGAGACTTCCCGGAGTCGAACCTGTGTTCGACAAAATCGTCTGGAACGATTTTGGACAGCGCGCCAGCGCTGGCCCCGTAGCGCGCAGCGCGGAGGGGTGAGCCCCATGGATGGGGCGAACAATCCTGGTCTCCCAAGCAACCGGACCGCGATACTCGGCGCATCCTGCGTCTCGCCCTTCGGGCCATCGGCTTCGCCGATGTTCGCTTCGGCATCCTGCCTCCGCAGTCGACAATTTTGCCGGGAACAAATTTGGACAGCGCGCAGCGCTGGCCCCGTAGCGCGCAGCGCGGAGGGGTTAGCCCCAGGGATGGGGCTAACGATCCTGGTCTCCCCCTCGGCTGTACCCATACTTTCAGAACCTTCGAGAGATCGATCGACTTGTACGCATGGGCGTCGTACCAATCAAGACCGGGTCATCTCGGACCTTCCGATAGTGAGTCCCAGCCAACCCTCACACCAACGTCGTCGCCACCCCGAACCCCACCGCCATCACCGCCGCCACCGCCAGGCACGCGCTCCCTGGCCGTACGCGATGCGCATCCACCCGCGGCGTCAACCGCCACACCAGCAGCACGCCGATCAGCATGTCCACCACCAGTGCCCATCGCAGCAGCCCGGAGGTGAGCAACGGCCGGAACGGCGGCTGCAGGTGTCCTTCATACGCCGCCACGCCAACCACCAGCAGCAGCCCGAGCAGGGTCCACAGCAGGCAGGCGAGGTAGACGCGATTGAATACCACGTTGCAGCGCTCGGTCCAGCGCAGCACGGACCAGGCGATCAGGGCGCAGGCGAGCGCGCCGATGCTGCCGTAGAGCACCCACCAGACCAGGCTGCTGACGAGAGTGAGCAGGGTATTCATGCGACTTGCTTGAAGCCGAGCCGATGCAGCAGCTTGGCCATCAGCCAGGCGGGGCCGATCAGCAGGTAGGCGAGGTCGGTGAGGAAACTGGGCTTGCGGCCTTCGAACTTGTGGCCGATGAACTGGCCGACCCAGGCCACCACGAACACGCCAACGGCGACCCAGCGCAGATCGGCGGCGCCGAGCCGCGCATACATGACGTTGGTGAGCAGGCCGAGCGCGGCGAACGCGATCAGCAGCGCCAGCGCCAGCCGGCGCGAGCGCTTCCAGTACCAGTAGAACGCCAGCACCATCACCGCCACCGCCCAGGCGCCGGGGCGCAGCCACGCCTGCGGCACGGGGACCGTCCAGAGCAGCGCGATCACCGACCATACGATGGGCGGCACGCAGCACCAGTGGAAGACCTGGTTCACCGGGTTGCGGTGGTCGTTGCTGTAGCTGTCCAGCCAGTCCTGCATGCTGCGTGGACTTGCGGCTTGCGTGGTCATGGTGCGTTGCCCTCGTGGCCCAGGGTTGCCATACCAGCATGCCGGCGGCGGCCATCGCAAGCCGGACGGTGATGGCCTCAATCCAGCCGGAGGCCTGCCAGCCGCTCCAGCGCTTCCGCGTACTTGGCGGCGGTGCGCGCGATCACCTCGTCCGGTATCACCGGGCCGGGCGGTGTCTTGTCCCAGCCCTGGGCCTCCAGCCAGTCGCGCACGAACTGCTTGTCGTAGCTGGGCGGGCTGATGCCGACCTGGTAGCTGTCGGCGGGCCAGTAGCGCGTGGAGTCCGGCGTCAGCATCTCATCCATCACGTACAGTTTGCCGTCGGCGTCGGTGCCGAACTCGAACTTGGTGTCGGCGAGGATGATGCCGCGCTCCGCGGCGTACGCGGCGGCCCAGCGGTAGATCGCCAACGTGGCGTCGCGCACCTTTTCCGCCAGCTCGCGGCCCACCAGGCCAACCACGGCGTCGAAGCTGACGTTCTCGTCGTGATCGCCGACCGCAGCCTTGGTCGAGGGCGTGAAGATCGGCTCCGGCAGCTGCTGCGCCTGCCTGAGGCCTGCGGGCAGGGCGATGCCGCAGACCGCGCCGGTCTTCTGGTAGTCCTTCCATCCCGAACCGATCAGGTAGCCGCGCGCAATGCATTCCACCGGCACCGGCTTCAGCCGGCGCGTCACCACGGCGCGCTTCGCGTAGAGCGCGAGGTCGGTGCCGGGCGGCAGCACGTCGGCCAGCGGCACGCCTAGTAGGTGGTTGGGCACCAGGTGGGCGGTCTTGCCGAACCAGAAGTTGGAGATCTGGGTGAGCATCTCGCCTTTGCCGGGAATCGGGTTGGGCAGCACCACATCGAACGCGGAGAGACGGTCGGTGGCCACCATCAGCAGACGCTGCGCATCCAGCGCATAGACGTCGCGCACCTTGCCGCGGTGGATCAGTTCCAGGCCTGGCAGGTTCGATTGCGGCAAGGTGGTGGGCACGACGGCGGTTCCGTGGCGGGAGGGGAACGCCCATTGTAGCGGCCAGGAGCCTGTCGGGCTTCGACGGTCGAGTCGAACAGCCGATTGCGCGAGAACGGGTTCAATACGCTTCGCCGCCCAGGACGGTTTCGAGGGACGATAAGCGGCGGAGACATCGGCCTTGCAGCCGGATTTGCCAGCCCCGATCAAAACTAGACCGTCTGCCGGCGGCGGCATCGCCGCGGTGCGCCGCGGCCAGGCTGCTAGAATTCGCGGCTTTCGGCCCCCAGCTTCCGTCGATGCGCATTCTGCTGACCGCGGCACTCTGCCTCACCGTCGCCATGCCGTGCGTGGCGCAAACACCCGCGGCCGGCATCGCGAAGCCGTCGCGGCTGGGCCTGTGCGCGGCCTGCCACGGCGAGACCGGCGTGGCCGTGATGCCCGGCGCCCCGAACCTTGCCGGGCAGAGGCTGGACTACCTGCGCCAGGCGCTGAAGGATTACCGCGACGGCCGCCGCGACGTGCCGGTGATGCGCGCCGCGATCGGCCCGCTCGATGCGGCCGAACTGGACGCGCTGGCGCGCTGGTACAGCGCCCAGATCCCGACGCCGGCGGACCAGCCATGAGCTTCACCTACACGCTCTGGTTCGGCTTCTTCGGCCTGCTGATCGGCCACCTGCCCGGCGCGATCACCGGCGCCATCATCGGCTTCGTGTTCGACAACCTGCGGCACAGCCAGCGCAAGCAGGCCACGCCGGAGGCGGGCGGTTTCGTCGGGCCATTGTTCGCGCTGCTCGGCGCGGTGGCGAAGTCCGACGGCCGCGTCTCCGAGGCGGAGATCGCCGTGGCCGAGCGCATGATGGCGCGCATGGGCCTGGACGCCGCGCAGCGCCAGCAGGCGATCGCCAGCTTCAACGCCGGCAAGCAGCCGGAATTCGACGTCACGCCCACCATCGACGAGCTGCGTCGCTGGGCAGGCCTGCGCCGCGACCACGCGTTCCCGGTGCTGGACGTGGTGATCGACACCGTGCTCGCCGAAGGCAATCCGCCGCCGGAGAAGATGGCGATCCTGCGTCAGCTCGCGTTCGCGCTGCGCGTCAGCGACATGGAGCTGATGGCGCTGATGGCGATGAAGGGCTATGCGTGGAACGCGGGCGGCGCGCGCGGCCGCGGCGGCCAGGGCTACGGCGGGGGCGGCTACGTGCCGCCGCAGCGCAATACCCAGGGGCCCGATCCCTACACCGTGCTCGGCATCGAGCGCAGCGCGGACGACCGCGCGGTGAAGCGCGCCTACCGCAAGCTGATTTCCGAGCACCACCCCGATCGCCTCGGCGACCTGCCCGAGGCGATGCGCAAGCGGGCCGAAGCCCGCGCCAGCGAGATCAACGCCGCCTACGAGCGGATCAAGGCGGAACGAGGCTTCAAGTAGGAGCGCACCCGGTGCGCGAATGCTTTGGCTTCGATCAACATCAGAGTGGTCGCGCACAGGGTGCGCTCCCCCAGGAATCATGCCCATGAGCAAGCAAAGCCCCGTCATCGCCCCCTCCATCCTCGCCGCCGACTTCGCGCGGCTGGGCGAGGACACCGCCGCCGCGCTGGCCGCGGGCGCGGACTGGGTGCACTTCGACGTGATGGACAACCACTACGTGCCCAATCTCACGATGGGCCCGATGGTGTTGTCCGCGTTGCGCAAGTACGGCATCACCGCGCCGATCGACGTACACCTGATGGTGAAGCCGGTGGATCGCATCGTGCCCGACTTCGCCAGGGCCGGGGCCACCTTGATCAGCTTCCACCCCGAGGCCAGCGAGCACATCGACCGCAGCATCGGCCTCATCAAGGATTCGGGCTGCCAGGCCGGGCTGGTATTCAACCCCGCCACCTCGCTGGACTGCCTCGACTACGTACTGGACAAGCTCGACCTGGTGCTGATCATGTCGGTGAACCCCGGCTTCGGCGGCCAGAAGTTCATCCCCATGGCGCTGGAAAAGCTGCGCCGCGTACGCCGCATGATCGACGAGCGCGGCCTGGCCGTGCGGCTGGAGGTGGACGGCGGCGTCACCGCCGAGAACATCGGCGCGATCGCCGCCGCGGGCGCCGACACCTTCGTGGCCGGCTCGGCGATCTTCCATGCCGGGGACTATGGCGCCGAGATCGCGGCGATGCGCACGGCGATCGGCTGAAACGGCGCCGCTTCAGCGACGGCCTGAAGCCAGTCGCCGCCGATGCCGTTTGCAAAAAGCCCCGGCGTGGCGACAGCCGAGCCGGGGCAAACGTCATTGCATGACGTGCGAGGAGACACCATCGACCGGCGCCATGGTGCGGACAAGGCGGCCACGGAGGGGAGGTCAGCGGCCGTATCGGCGCCATCCACGGCAATGGATGTAGCACCGGTCATCAGGTCTGACCCGCCCCGGAAGGGATTGGTTCCCCAAAAAAATCCCCTCGTGTGGAGGGGATGAAGGAACCACCATGTCGGAGGATCGGGTGGATGGGGCCGGGACGCCGCGGCAGGCTTGTTCAGCATCGGGACGCGATCCGTCGTGCCCCGCGGCCGGAGCGCCTCCCTGCGCGCCGGCCGCTATCGCTTTCCACGGCTAACCGGGCGTTGACGGGTTACGGTGCACCGATTCAGTGCAGGCCAAGCAGCAGGCCTAGCAGCAGCGCGCCCAGCGCCAGCGTCACCCGCAGCGGCTCGAAGCCACGCAGTTCGGCGTTGGGGTCACGGTCGGCGGCATCGTGGCGGGTCATGGCGGCATTCCGGGAGGCGTTGGCCGCATCTCATCTCCCGGCGCGGCCGTGCGGGCGGCGCGGGAGGGGCTGCTTGCCGCCGGTTTGTGGCAAAACAGGGGCAGCAGCGGCAAGCGGCTTGCGCCATCGGCGCGCACATAGCACGCTGCGCGCCATCGCCACCGGGAGCCGCCATGGGCCGCAACATCGCCATCGTCGAGGACGAACCGCTGATCCGCGCGAACTACGTCGAGGCGCTGAACCGCTTCGGCTACGACACGCGTGGCTACGCTTCGCGCCAGGAAGCTTCCGGCGCATTCGCGATGCGCCTGCCGGAGCTGGTGATCATCGACATCGGCCTGGGCGACGAACCGGAAGGCGGCTTCGACCTCTGCCGCGAACTGCGCGCGAAGTCGGCCACGCTGCCGATCATCTTTCTCACCGCGCGCGATTCGGACTTCGACGTGATCTCGGGCCTGCGCCTGGGTGCCGACGACTACCTCAGCAAGGACACCAGCCTGCACCAGCTCGCTGCGCGCATCGCCGCGCTGTTCCGCCGCATCGAGTCGCTGAAGGCGCCGGCGGCCAGCGAGACGGTGATCGAGCACGGCCCGCTGAAGATGGAGTCCGAGCGCATGCGGATCACCTGGAACGGCACCGAGGTGCCGCTCACCGTCACCGAGTTCTGGATGGTGCACACCTTGATCCGCTTCCCCGGCCATGTGAAGAACCGCGACCAGCTGATGCGCGAGGCGGAGCTGGTGGTGGACGACGCCACCATCACTTCGCACATCAAGCGCATCCGCAAGAAGTTCATCGCGGTGGCACCGGAGTTCGACGCGATCGAGACGGTGCACGGCGTGGGCTACCGGTGGAAGCCGTGAGCATGCATGCGATGCCGCGAGGCCTGCTGGTGGCGTTGCTCCTGCTCCTGCCCCTCGCGGCAGCTGCCGCGCGGAGCGGCGACGACGTGCTGGCCCGCGGCGTGCGCGATGGCAAGGCGCCGGCGTGGGCGATTGCCGTGGCGAGTCCGCCGGGCTGGACGCGCGACTGCTGCATGTACGCCAAGGCGATCGGCGTCGACGCCGTGCTCTACCAGGGCGAGTGGACCGGCAAGCCCGAGCGCGTGATGGTGCTCAACGTGTGGCCGCGCAAGCTGGCGACGCTGGCGGACGAGCTGGCAGCCGACCGCAAGCAGTACCTGCAGCGCGACGAAGCGGGCAAGGCCACCGACATCGTCATCCACAATCCGCACATGCCCTGCCGCGGAGTGGTGTATGAAGGCAGCGACCGCATCGACGATGCAGTGGTGTTCTGCGACCCGGGCGAGGCCAGCGGCGTGCGCCTCAGCTGGTCGATGAGTTTTGCCGACGGCGACGCCACGCGCCGCGCGCTGCTCGATGCCTTCATGCAGGTGGCGACCAACGCGCGCTACCAGCGCGACACCGGGCCGGCCGCCACCGGGAAGAAGCCGTGACGGCCATGCGATGACCCTGCGCCGCAAGCTGCTGCTGGTCGCGCTGTGCACCCTGGCGCTGCCGGTGGCCGGCTGGCTGTACGTGCGGCAGATGGAGGCGCTGTTGCGCGAAGGCCAGGCGCAGGCGCTGATCGCCTCCGCGCGCGCGGTGGCGCGCAGCCTGGTGGTGACGCACGCACCGCTGCCGCAGGGTGACAGCGCGTGGTACGTGGAACAGGCGGCCAACCCGATCACCGTGGACGGCTACGGCGACGACTGGGCGCCGCTGACGCCGTGGAGCCAGCCGTTCGGCACGCGCGGCAAGCTGCTGCTTGCCGAGGACGCGGGCGGGCTGTACCTGTACACCGAAGTGCGCGACACCCGGCGCACCCGTGCAGATGCGCAGGACGGCGCCAACGCGCTGGCCGCCGACCACCTCAACCTGGTGCTGGGCAACGCCTCCGGCCAGCAGCATTACCTGCTGGAAAGCGATGCGCCTGGCGCGATCGCCGCCCGGGCGCTGGGGCCGCCGGTGGCCGGCCTGCCCGCGGAATTCCCGGCGCAATGGCAGGAGGACGGCAGCGGCTTCCGCATCGAGCTGCGCCTGCCGCGCGGCCTGCAGCTGCAGATGCTGGGCATCGGGGCCTATGTCGCGGAGGCCGGCGGCGACCGGCTGGCGGTGGAAACGCGGCCGCTGCTGGACTATTCGGCCGCGCTGTCGGCCGAACTTGCCAGCCTCGTGCCCGAGCGCACGCAGGCGCGCGTGCTGTCGCCGCAGGGTTGGCTGCTGGCGCACAGCGGCCGGCTGGATACCGCGCCTGGCGCGCACGGCCAGCCTGGCTGGTTCGCTTCGCTGGTCTACCGGTCCTTGCTGGCCACCCGGCTGGAGGACGCGAACCTGTGGGCGCAGGACGTGCCACGGCTGGACACGCCCGAGGTCCTGCGCGCCCGCGCGGGGGCGCCGGCGAGTGTGTGGCGCAGCGGCGAGGAGCGCGGCAGCGTGGTGCTCTCCGCCGCGGTGCCGATCGAACGGGACGGCAAGCCCGCCGGCGTGCTGTTGCTGGAACAGGCCAGCCGCGCGGTGCCGCTCCTGGCCAACCGCGCGCTTCTGGGGCTGCTGCTCACCAGTTTTGGCGTTTTGCTGCTGGCCGGCGCGATCCTGCTGTGGTTCGCCACCCGGCTCAGCCTGCGGCTCGGCCGTTTGCGCAATGCCGCGGAGCGCGCGCAGCTTGCGGACGGGCGTCTGGACGGCTCGCTCGAACGTGGCCGCTTCCCGATGACCGATGCGCCGGACGAGATCGGCGACCTCGCGCGCAGCTTCGAGCGCCTGTTCGAGGCGGTGGGCGGCTACACCGACTACCTGCGCACGCTGGCATCCAAGCTCTCGCACGAACTCAACACGCCGCTGGCGATCGTGAAGTCCTCGCTGGACAACCTCGAGCATGCCCAGCTGCCGCCTGACGCCCAGCCCTACCTTGCCCGCGCCCGCGACGGCGTGGCGCGACTGGGCGCGCTGGTGCGCGCGATGAGCGAGGCCAGCCGGATGGAACGCGCGATCGCTGCCGCGGAACCGGAGGACGTGGATCTGCGGGAGGTGGTGCGCGGCTGCGCCGAAGCCTACCGGCCGCTGGCCGGCACGCGGCGGCTGGACTGCGTGCTGCCCGACGCGCCGCTGCACCTGCACTGCGCGCCGGAGCCGATCGCGCAGGCGCTGGACAAGTTGTTCGACAACGCGCTCTCGTTCACACCGCCCGAGGGCTGGCTGCGGCTCAGCCTGAGGCCCGTCGACGGCGGTGCCGAGATCGAGCTGGCCAACCAGGGACCGCCGCTGCCCGCGGCGATGGCTGGCCGGCTGTTCGACTCGCTGGTGAGCCTGCGCGATAAGGCCACTCCCGGCGATGCGCCGCACCTTGGCCTGGGCCTGTACGTGGTGCGGCTGGTGGCCGAGCGCCATGGCGGCTCGGCCAGCGCGCGCAACCTCGACGACGGCAGCGGCGTGGCCTTCAGCCTGCGCCTGCGCGGCATGCCGCGGCAGCGGCTTTGAGGGCAGCCCGTTTCCCTCCCGGTTGCGGCGCGTCGGGATGAGCCCCTGCGCGCGGGCCGGTGCCGGGCAAGCGGGATGCCGGCTTCTGGACGTCCATACGGAAAACCGCGCGGCCCTGCTATCGTGTGCAACCCGTCCCCCGCTGGATCGTTCCCCGTGATCTCCCGTAGCGACTTCGACGCGCTGGCCGCCCAGGGCCACACCCGCATCCCGCTGGTGCGCGAGGTGTTTTCCGACCTCGACACCCCGCTGTCGGTGTATCTGAAGCTGGCCGACGGCCCGTACACCTTCCTGTTCGAGTCGGTCGAGGGCGGTGCCACCTGGGGGCGCTATTCCATCATCGGCCTGCCGGCGAAGCGGGTGTTCCGCCTGCGCGGGCACGAGCTGGAAGTGGAAGACTCGGGCGAGGTCACCGAGCGCCGCCATGTGGCGGATCCCCTCGGCGAGATCGAAAAGCTGCGCGCACGGTACGACGTGCCGCGCCTGCCGCAACTGCCGGCGTTCAGCGGCGGCCTGGTCGGCTACTTCGGCTTCGAGACGATCGGCTACATCGAACCGCGCCTCGCGCGCTGGGATCGCGCCGACGAGCTGGGCACGCCCGACGTGCTCTTGATGCTGGCCGAGGAAGTCGCCGTGTTCGACAACCTCAAGGGACGGCTTTACCTGATCGTCCATGCCGATCCGTCGCAGCCACAGGCGTACGCCGCCGCGCAGCGCCGGCTCGACGCGCTGGTGCATCGCCTGCGCCAGGGCGGCGCGGCGTATCCGCAACTCACCCAGTCCGTCGCGCTGGACGAAGGCGATTTCAAGTCGTCGTTCACCAGGGCCGAGTTCGAGGCGATGGTGGAGAAGGCCAAGGAATACATCCGCGCCGGGGACATCTTCCAGGTGGTGCCCTCGCAGCGGCTCAGCGTGGGCTTCAACGCGCGGCCGGTGGACGTGTACCGCGCGCTGCGTGCGCTCAACCCGTCGCCGTACATGTACTTCGTCGACCTGGGCCAGACGCAGATCGTGGGCTCGTCGCCCGAGATCCTGGCGCGGCTGAAGGACGGCAAGGTGCTGGTGCGCCCGCTGGCTGGCACGCGCAAGCGCGGTGCTACGGAGGAGGAAGACCAGGCGCTCGAGGCCGAACTGCTGGCCGATCCGAAGGAGCGCGCCGAGCACGTGATGCTGATCGACCTGGGCCGCAACGACATCGGCCGCATCAGCGAGACCGGCAGCGTGGAAGTGAGCGACTCGTTCGCCATCGAGCGCTACTCGCACGTGATGCACATCGTCTCGCAGGTGGAGGGCAAGGTGCGGCCGGACGTGAGCTACATGGATGTGCTCAAGGCCACCTTCCCGGCCGGTACGCTCAGCGGCGCGCCGAAGATCCGCGCGCTGGAGATCATCCAGGAGCTGGAGCCGTACAAGCGCAACATCTACGCCGGCGCGATCGGCTGGATCGGCTGGTGGGGCGATGCCGACACCGCGATCGCGATCCGTACCGCGGTGATCCAGGACGGCCGCCTGCACGTGCAGGCCGGCGCCGGCATCGTCTACGACTCCGACCCCGCCGCCGAGTGGGAGGAGACGATGAACAAGGGCCGTGCCCTGTTCAGGGCGGTGGCGCAGGCAGTGCAGGGGCTGTAGGCGCATGCGCCCGCGGAATCTCGTGGCATGTGCCGTGCTGGCGCTGGCCGCTGGTCCCGTCGCCGCGCGTGAAGGCTGGCCGGACACGCCGCTGGCCCGCACGCAGGCGCTGGCCGAGCTGCAGACGCTCAACGCCCAATTGCTGAGCCATCCCAGTGCCACGCTGACTTTGGAGCGCTGGTGCGGGGCGCACCGCCTGGCGGCGCAGGCGAAGGTCGTGGCGCATCGCGTGGAAGGCGAGAACAAGCCGCTGCCGCCGGACGGACGCAGCCTGCTCGGCATCGGCCCGGACGTGCCGGTGCGTTACCGCCGCGTGCAGCTGGCCTGCGGCGACACGGTACTGTCCGATGCCGACAACTGGTACGTGCCGTCGCGGCTGACCGCGGCAATGAACCGGCAGCTCGACACCACCGACGTGCCGTTCGGCAAGGTGGTGCAGCCACTGCATTTCCGCCGGCAAACGCTTTCGGCGGAACTGCTGTGGTCACCGTTGCCGCGGGGCTGGGACAGCGGTGCCGCATTGCCGCCGGCAAGCAGCAAACCGTTGGTCATCCCGCCGCACGTGCTGCAGCACCGGGCGCTGCTGTATGCGCGGGACAACCGGCCCTTCAGCCTGGTGGTGGAGAGCTATACCGCGGGCGTGCTGGTCCGGCCCTAGTTGATCGGCGCCTGCGCCGACGGCGCGGTGCAGGTGTTCGGGCCCGGCTCGATCTGCTGTACCAGGTTGTAGAGGATGCGCAGGTCCTGTGCGTCCAGCGTGTCGCCTTCCATGCCGCGGAAGTGGTGGTGGAAGGAGCGCACGGCGGCGGGACGGTCGTCCAGGGCGTAGCCGACCACGGCCATCGCCATCCACGGGTCGAAGCCGGGCGGCGGGTCGCACAGCGGGCCGCGCGGCCAGCGGCCGAAGCCGGCCTCGGCGAGCTGCTGCCATGGGAACAGCGGGCCCGGGTCGACCTTGCGGCCGGGAGCGAGGTCCTCGTGGCCGATGATCTGCGTGGGCGGGATGTGCAGGCGCGTGGTGAGATCGGCGAGCAGGCGCAGCAGGCTGGCGATCTGCGGTTGCGCGAACGGCGTCTGGCCGTCGTTGTCCAGCTCGATGCCGATGGACGCCGAGTTGAGGTCGGTGATGGTGCCCCAGCGTCCCGGTCCCGCCTGCCACGCGCGCAGCTGGTCGGGCACCAGCTGGTAGATGTGGCCGTCGCGGCCGATCAGGTAGTGCGCGCTGACCGGTCCGCCGCTGTTGTGCGTGCGCAAGGTATCCAGGCTCTGCGCGACGGACTGCTGTTCGGTGAAGTGCAGCACGATCAGCACCGGCCGGCGGGTGTCGTAGTTCGGCGACGGCACCCAGGTCGCCAGCGGGTTGCGCGGCGGCGCGTGGGCGCAGGCGGCGAGCAGCAGGAGCATGACCAGCAGCGCCGCAAGACGGATGAAGGCGAAGCAGCTGCGCAACGTGCCGGGCAATGCGTGCATGGATGCGGTGTCCGATGGATGGTTCAGTGCTGCAGGAACGGTTCGGCGATCGCCAGCACGGTGCGGTAGGGCTCGGGATCGTTGCGGTTGCTGAGCAGGATCACCGTGAGATGCTGCTTCGGCCAGCGCACGATCACGTTGCGGAAGCCGATGCTCTCGCCCGAGTGCCACAGCGTATCGCCGGTGATGCGCCAGCCGTAGCCGTAGTCGGCCTGGTAGGGCTCGCCGACGACCTTCGCATGCGGGCTGAAGGCGAGCTTGCGCGAGGCATCGCTGAGCAGGCGGTCGTCATAGAGCGCGGCGTCCCATTTCGCAAGGTCGTCGATGCTGGAATAGATACCGCCGTCGCCGCGGGTGGCGCTGGTCAGGTCCTGGTCGGTGCGCTGCCATTGGCCGTTGGTTTCGCTGTAGCCCCAGGCGCGGTCGGGCACGGTCTTGCCGTCGTGCACGTAGAGCAGGGTGTGGTCCATGTGCAGCGGCTTGAAGATGCGTCGTTCGAGGAAATCCTGCAGCGTGGTGCCCGAGGCCTTCTCCACCACCAGGCCGAGCAGCACGAAGCCGGTGTTGCTGTAGCGGTAGGCGGTGCCGGGCGGGAAGTAACCGTGCGTGGTGGCGCCGATCATGCGCAGCACGTCGTTGTCGTTGAGCTGCTTCGTGGTGCCCGGCGGGATCAGGTCCTCATAGTCGAGCAGGCCGCCCGTGTGGCAGAGCAGTTCGGCGAGCGTCACCTTGTCGGTGAAAGCCGGCAGCGAGGGCAGCCAGTGGCGGATCGAATCCTCGAGCTTCAGCCTGCCATCCTGCGCCAGCAGCAGGATCGCGGCGGCGGTGAACTGCTTGGTCACGGAGGCGAGGCGGTAGTCGGTGGCCGGGGAGGCGGCGACGTGGTGTTCCAGGTCGGCCATGCCGTAGCCGCGGTCGATCAGGGGGCGGCCGTCCTTGATCACCAGCAGCGAGGCGCCGGGCACGTCGCCGGTGTATGGCTGCATCAGCTGATTGGCGTTGTTGATGGCGTCGGCAGTCGATGCATTGGCCACGCCGGCTGCGAGCAGCGACAGGGCGAACAAGGTGGCGAGACGCATGATGGACCTCCGGAAGCCGAGATTTGGACCCCTCTCCCCTTGGGAGAGGGGTTGGGGTGAGGGTTCGTTATCGCTGTAACCTCCGGCTTCGCCCGAACCCTCACCCATCTGGATTCGCGCCATCCATGGCGCCTCACCCCCTCGGGGCCGGCTTCGCCGTCCCGCTGGTGCTCCAGCGCCTGCAGGTCGGCACCCTCTTCCTCGCTCCTCAAGGCAGGGCCATCCATGGCCCTTCCCCGCGTCCGGAGGGAGAGGGGATGCTTCGGACAGGGTGTGGCAAGAATGAAGTGTTCATTGCACCGGCACGTCATAGAGCGTGTGCGGCGTGGGTTCGGGCGTGAGGGTGTAGTGCCACCACTCCAGCGGGTAGTTCCTGAATCCCCCGCGCTCCATCGCCGCGCGCAGGCGATGGCGGTTGGCGAGCTGCACGGTGCTGACGCCGGGCGCATCGGTGTGGGCGCGCACGCCGAACCAGTCGAAGCCGGTGCCCATGTCCAGCGGTACGCAATGGGTGCCGTCGGCGGCGCAGCGTTCCAGGGTGAGGTCCACGGTGGCGCCGCGGCTGTGGCCGGATACGGGCGCGATGTAGTCGCCGAGCAGTTGCGATTTGTCGAGGTTCGGATAGTGCTGCGGCTTGGTGCGCTGGTCGCCAAGGTCGTGCGCCCAGTGCACGAAGTCCGCCACCGCGCGGGCGGGGCGGTAACAGTCCCACAATTTCAGGCGGTAGTGCTGCGCGCGCAGCTCGCGCTCGACCCGCGCCAGCGCCTCGGCGGCGGGGCGCAGCAGCAGGCACCTGGGCGCGCGGTAGCCATGCACCGGCCGGCCGACGAAGTTGTCGCTGCCGGCGTACTTGATGTCCTCGGCCATGCCGGGCACCAGGCTGCGGATGTCCACCAGGCCTGCCTGTGCCGCGGTTTTCGCGGGCGAGAGCTGCGGCGGCGGTTCGTCGGCCCGCGCGTTCGACAGGCAGGCCGCGAGAGTGAGGGCCAGTGCGATGCCGCAGGAGCGCACCCTGCGCGCGAACGCTTTTGGCTCCGGTCCGCCGTCAGGGCATTCGCGCACAGCGCGCGCCCCTGCAGGGAACCGGCGCTTCACGGGCAATCCCCCGTGCGGGTGAAGTGCAAGTCCTCGTAGTCGGAGCTGAAGTCGCCCAGCGGATCGACCTTGGCCATGGTCAGGGTGGCGGGCCGGCCCCCTTGCGCGGGGTGGAAGTCCAGCCAGGCGTCGGGGTCCATGCCATGGTTGCTCCAGTGCACCAGGTCGCGGCCGCCGAGACGCATCACGTCGCCGTTGAGCCGCGGCGACTTGGCGACGGCGAAATGCACTCGGCCGTCCTTGGGGCACAACGCAAGATCACCGAGCCACGGGTCGCGGTAACGCCCCATCCACGAGGCCAACGCGGCAGGCGTGACCGGCGTTGCCTTCGAGGTGTCGGGCGCCGCGGCGCGCCTGCTGGCTTGCTCGTCGGTGCGCTGCAGCGCGTCCGCATACCAGGCGACGTCGCGCGTGTCGTCCGGCTTGGTGAAGTGCTTGAGCAACGCTTCGCCGAGCACGGTGCGCGCGGATTCCGCCTCGCCGTTGATGAGGAACACGAAGCCGTCCTTCCGGTCGGGCAGCAGCATCAGTTCGGAGTACATGCCGTCCAGCGTGCCGGTGTGCCACACCGTCCAGGTGCCGTCCACGTCGGTCATGCGCCAGCCGTAGCCGTAGGCCATGATGTGGCTGTCGTCCCAGTCGCGGTGCTGTTCGGAAACGGGGATCAGCATATGCGGCGATTGCAGCACGTGGCGCTGTTTCGCGGAGAGCCACTGCAACTGCGCCGGCGTGGGCGCCAGCCAGTTGCGCGCCCAGGTCAGCATGTCGTCGAGGTCGCAGCGGATGCCGCCGGCGGGGGCGGAGGTGATCGCCGGGATCACCGGGCCGTCCTCGTCCGTCGGGACGTTGCGGTCGCCCTCGCGGGCGTGCGGCTCGGCCACGTCGCCCACCGCGTCGCGGTTCCACTGGCCGACCTGGCAGCGCGAAAGCCCCAGTGGCCTGAACACCTCGCGGTGCATCAGCGCCTCGTACGGTGCGCCGCCCGCGGCGGCGGCGACCTCGCCGGCCACCACGTAGAGCAGGTTGTCGTATTCGTATTTCGAGCGGAAGCTGTAGCCGGGCTTGATGTAGCGCAGGCCGTGGATGATGTCGGCGCGGGTGAACGCGTTCGGCTCCGGCCACAGCATCAGGTCGCCGCCGCCTTCGGGCAGGCCGCTGGAATGGGTAAGCAGGTCGGCCACGCGCATGTTTTTCGTGACCCAGGGGTCGTGCATGCGGAAGTCCGGCAGGTACTTCGTCACCGGGTCGTCCCAGTGCAGTTTGCCTTGATCCACGAGACGGCCCAGCAGGGCCGTGGTCATGGCCTTGCTGTTGGAGGCGATCTTGAACAGCGTGCGCGGCGTGATCTTCTGTCCCGAGCCGGCGACGGTTTCGCCGCGCGTGGCGACGTAGACCACCTTGCCGTCCTCGATCACGCCCAGCGCGATGCCGGGCAGATGGTAGCGGGCGACCACCGTATCGAGGATGCGGTCGTAGTCGTTGTTCGCCGACGGAGGCGCCGGCGTCGGCGCGGCGGCGTGCGCGGGAGCAGAGAGCGCGTGAGCGGCCAGCAGCGCGAGGCCGAGGCACGCCGTCGTGGGCGATGCGAAGGGTTTCATGTCGTCTCCCACTGGCTGGCCGGCTGTTCGTCGGCCAGCATTTCATCCAGGGTCTGGCGCCGGCGCACCACGGCGGCACGACCGCGGTCGAGCAGCACTTCGGCGGCCAGTGGTCGCGAGTTGTAGGTGGATGCCATGGACGCGCCGTAGGCGCCGGTGCCGCGGATCATCACCAGGTCGCCCGCGGTGCAGGCGGGCAGCGTGCGGGCCTGCGCGAAGGTGTCCCCGGTTTCGCAGACCGGGCCCACCACGTCGTACACGGCTTGCGGTCGTGCTTCGTCCGATACCGGCACGATGTCGTGCCAGGCATCGTACAGGCTGGGTCGGGCGAGGTCGTTCATCGCTGCGTCCAGCACCAGGAAGTCGCGCGCCTCGCCGTGCTTGACGCGCAGCACGCGCGTCAGCAGCACGCCGGCCTCGGCCACGAGGTAGCGACCGGGTTCCAGCAGCAGGCGGCCATCGAAACCGGCGAGCGCGTCGCGGATGACCCCCACGTAATCGGCCGCGGCGATGGGCACGTCGCCCTCGCGGTAACGCACGCCGAGGCCGCCGCCCACGTCGATGCTGGCGACGGGATGGCCGGCGTCGCGCAGTTCGCGCCAGAACGCGGCCACCCGTTGCAGGGCGAGGCGATACGGTTCCAGCGAGAGGATCTGCGAACCGATGTGCACGTGCAGGCCGTCCAGCCGCACGTGCCGCAGCGTGGCGCGTGCATCGAACCAGCGGCGCGCCTCGGCGATGCTCACGCCGAACTTGTTTTCCGACTTGCCGGTGGAAATCTTGGCGTGGGTAAGCGCGTCCACGTCCGGGTTGATGCGCACCGCGGCGCGCGGCTCGGCGCCATGTTCACCGGCGATGCGTTCGATGGCGTGCAGTTCGTCCAGCGATTCCACGTTGAAGCGCTGGATGCCTGCCGTCAGCGCATCGGCGATCTCGGCGTCGTTCTTGCCCACGCCGGAGAACACGATGCGTGCAGGCGGGATGCCGGCACGCAGCGCGCGCTGCAGCTCGCCGGCGGACACGATGTCCGCGCCCAGCCCGGCCTGGGCCATCAGTTCCAGGATGGCGCGGTTGCCGTTGGCCTTGACCGCGTAGCAGATCATCGCGTCCATGCCTTGCAGCGCCTGCTGCAGGCCGGCGATGCGCTGGCGGATCGCCCCGGCCGAGTAGGCGTGCAGCGGCGTGCCGTGCCGTTCGGCGAGGGTGGCGAGGTCCACGCCATCGAAATGCGTGGAGGGCAGCGTGTCCGTGGCGGGTGGGTTCATTGTGGATTCGGTGAAGGGATCAATGCCCGCCTGCCGGCGACCAGTCGAAGCTGTAGCGCCACTTGTCGTAGTAGAGGTTGCCACCGCTCCACTCGACTTCGCCGCGCTGCGAATCCACGTTGTCGGAGCGGAACGACTGCTTGGCCGGCGTGAAGTCCTGGCCGAAGTCGCTGTTGAAGGCGACGCGCCAGGCATCCAGCCCGCCGAGATAGAACCACTCCAGTGCGGCGTCGCCGGGCTTGGCATGCGCGCCCGGATGCAGCCGGCCGAAAGTGACGTCCATCGGCACCCAGCCGTAGGGTGCGAGGTAGAGCTGGCCCCAGTCGTGGATGTCGTTGTAGCCGTGGTCGGCGAAGATCGCGCCGGACTGCCAGCGCGCCGGGATGGCGTTCAGGCGCAGCAGGGCGATCAGCAGCATCGTCTGCTGGCCGCAGTCGCCGTGGCCGGCGTGCAGCGTGTAGTCGCTGAGGTCGGGAATGGTCGAGTACTCGCGCGCGCCCGCCCACGGGATCTCGTCCACAGCGGCGAACAGCTTCTGCGCGATGCGGTAGGGGTTCTTCTCGTCGCCCACCACCTGGCGCGAGAACAGCCGCAGCTGCTCGGTGAACACCAGGTGCGGCGGCCGCTCGGCCACGTAGGGCGCGAGGTCCGGCGTGATGGTCGCCGGCACCACCTTGGCCGGGTCGATAGCGTGGTATTGCGCGTGGATCGTGAGCTCGTAGGTGACCGAAAAGGTGGTGGGCTTGCCGGCCTGCGCGGTCTTTTCGAAATACACCGTACGCATCGGCGCGCCACCGGGCGCGATCTCGTGCTTCGCGGGCACGCTGCCGACGTAGCGGATGTCGTCCTGCTGGCCAGGCAGCGGCTTCGGGTAGGGAATCCACGCGCGCAGGGTTTTCCCGGCCGGCACCGCGTCGGCATCCACGGTCAGTGTCTGGGTGATGCGCACCCTGTGCGGCAGCACGCTGCTGCTGTCCTCCTGCAGCGCCGCCGCGCGCACTTCGCGGTGGTAGTCGTTCAGCACGCCCATCGGGTCGTCGTCGAACGGCGCGGGATGGGCGCGGCGCGCGGCGGCCTCGGCGCTGAGGCGGAAGATGTTGGAGGCGTCGCGCTTGAAGTACATCACGCGGCCGTCGATCACCATGTGTTCGAGCAGGCCGTGTTCGTCCCAGTCGCGGAATTCGTCGTCGCGCAGGTCGGGCACCTGCTTGCGGATGCGCGCCTTCAGCGCATCGGCGTCGAGCGAGAAGTCGTAACGGATGCGGCGCATCCGTTCGCGCTGGAACAGCAGCGCGTCGCGCGTGGCGGCATCCAGGCCTGGCTGGTCCAGGGCCTGCGTGATGTCGGCGTCGGCGGCCTGGAACTGGCCAGCGTCGACCAGCGCGGCGATGTCGGCCGGAGCGTCGGCGGCCCAGGCCGTCGCGCACGGTACGGCCAGCAGAAAGAATGCGAACAGCAGGCGCGTCGCCCGGTGTGGAGCGGATGTCGCATTCGCCATCATCGGAACCCTTGCGATGCTTCCCCAGCGGGTTGTGTAGCACGCTTGCAAATGTTGGTCAATAATTTATGCTGGCAATGAAAATTCATGGAATCAAATATTCCTTGGCGTGTCGCGCAGCCGTGCCATCGTGTCCGGCGACCTGCGGGTGAGGGGGGGGTGAAACGATGAAGCGTCCGGTGCTCGCAGCCTTGGTTCTGGCCCTTGCGCTCGTCCATGCGCCGCTGCCGGCGCGTGACGCACCCGCCAGCGCCCTGCCGGTTCCGCCCAGTGGCGTGCTTGGCGTGGGCGATGCGCAACTCACGCCGGACTTCTGGATCGCCCTGCAGCCGCAGCCCGACCGGATGATCCTTTCCCGCGCGCAGATCGACGCGCAGAACGCGAAGCTATTCCGGCTCGATCCCACCCTGCACGATCTCGCGGCGCTGCCCGCCACGCTGCCCAGCGCGCAGGTGGCTGCGTGGATCGAACATTTGTCGAAGCGGCCCGCGCATGCGCTGTACGACGAACACGGCCTGCCAGTGCCGGCGACCACGCTGTACAAGGTGGAGGGCGACCTGGCGCTGGAGGCGATCCCCGCACAGACCACGGTGCGCTATGGCCTGGTGGTGCAGCGCGCCGCGCTGCGCACCTTTCCCACCACGCTGCGCGTGTTCAGCAGCGACGACGACCACGACATCGACCGCTTCCAGGAAAGCGCCGAGTTCCCCGGTACGCCGGTGGCCATCCTGCATGCCAGCCGCGATGGCCAATGGCTGTTCGTGGTGAGCCCGCGCTACGCGGCGTGGATGCAGAAGCGCTACGTGGCGGTAGGCGCGAAGGATGTGGTGCTGGCCTACGCCGCCAGGACGCCGTACCGCGTGGTCACCGGCGCCAGCGTGCGCACCGTGTTCACGCCCGAACAGCCGGCGGTGTCGCAACTGCAGCTTGACATGGGCACGCGCGTGCCGCTGCTCACGTCGCTGCCGCCCGACCAGCCGGTGAACGGCCAGACGCCGTATGCCGCGTACACGCTGCAGCTGCCCATCCGCAGGGACGACGGCAGCCTGGAGCTGGTGCCGGCCCTGCTGCAGAAGAACACCGACACCGCTGCCGACTACCTGCCGCTGACGCCGCGCAACCTGGTCACCCAGGCGTTCAAGTTCCTCGGCGAGCGGTATGGCTGGGGCCATTCGTACGACGGTCGCGACTGCTCGGGCTTCGTCTCCGATGTCTACCGCAGCATGGGCGTGCAGATGCCGCGCAACACCGGCGACCAGGCCAAGAGCCCAGCGCTGGAACATCGCCTGTTCACCGCCGCCGACAGCCATGCGGTGCGCCTACAGGCGGCGATGCAGCTGCGGCTGGGCGACCTGGTCTACATCCCCGGCCACGTGATGATGGTGCTGGGCCAGTGGAAGGGGCAGCCGTGGGTGATCCACGACGTGCTGGGCATGAGCTATGCCAGACCGGATGGCTCCGTGGCGCACGTCAAGCTCAATGCGGTGTCGGTGACGCCGTTGTTGCCGATGCTTTATGGCAAGGATGGCTCGACGTTTATCGACCACATGACAAGCATCGTGCGTATCCGGCGATGAATCGCAGGCGATTCCAATCGTGGCCGTCATTGCCTCTCGCACACCGGTGTACGCTGCTCGCATCGCTTGCTTGCGGACGCGCGGAGAGGCGCCATGGATGGCGCCGACTTTCCTCGCTCCCCAAGGCCGAGCACATCCATGTGCTCTTTCCGCGCGGGGGAGCGAGGAGAGAGGTTGGGGGAGAGTGGTTTTTGCTTCTGTGCTCCCGCAAGTTTCAGAGCGGTTTCGGTCCGCTGCCGCGGCCCGAGTTACTTTTCTCTTGCGTGGCCAAGAGAAAAGTAACCCAAAGAGAAGGCCACCCCGGTTGGCGCTCTCCGGGCATCCTGCCCTGCGAGTCCGTGAGTCGTGGCCGGGCTTTTCGAGCGGGCCTCCTGCCCGCGCGAAAAGGCGAGTCCATCCCTGGCCTCGCCCGCTGCGCGGCCTGCTCGTCCCCGCCTCACCGCCGCCCAGGGGCCCCGGAAAAGCAGGCGTGCGTCGTGCGCGCTAGAAGCGGCAGCGCTGCGCGCTCTTGCTTCTGCGCGCCGGGAGCGCGCGGCTCTACCGGGGCCCCTATGGCGCGGCGGGTGGGTGGAGGAAAGTCCGTAGGATGGCCGGCAGGAGGCCGGCCAGTTTTCCGCCGGTACAGGGAGGTGCCGTCGGAAAACCCCGTAGCCCACCCGCGTACCCGGAAGGCAGGATGCCTGGAGGGCGCGCCATCGGGGTGGCCTTTCTCTTGGGTTACTTTCTCTTTGGCCACGCAAAGAGAAAGTAACTCGGGCGCCGACAGGCGCACGAAACTGCTTTGTTGCGGCGACCAGCATGCGCGAATGCGAACGCACACCCACTACAGATGAAAGCCACCCCATGAAAATCACCGACATCCAGTTCGGCATGCTGCGGGTACCGCTGAAGACGCCGTTCAAGACCGCGCTGCGTACGGTGAACCAGGTCGAGGACATCGTGGTGATGGTGCACGCCGACACCGGCCACGTGGGTTACGGCGAAGCGCCGGCCACCGCGGTGATCACCGGCGACACCCACGGCTCGATCATGGACGCGATCCGCCACTACATCACGCCACGCCTGCTCGGCCAGGACGTGGCCGAACTCAACCGGCTGACCCATCTGGTGCAGTCGTCGATGGAGAAGAACACCAGTGCCAAGGCGGCGGTGGAGATCGCGCTGTACGACCTGTGGGGCCAGCTCTACGGCGCACCGCTGTACAAGCTGCTGGGCGGTGGCGACCCGGTGATCACCACCGACATCACCATCAGCGTGGACTATATCGACAAGATGGTCGCCGACTCCGTTGCCGCGGTGGAACGCGGCTTCGAGTCGCTGAAGATCAAGGTGGGCAAGGACATCGGCGTCGACATCGAGCGCGTCAAGGCGATCTACGCGGCGGTCGAGGGCCGCGCCCTGCTGCGGCTGGACGCCAACCAGGGCTGGACGGCCAAGCAGGCGGTCTACGCACTGCAGACGCTGGAGGATGCCGGCATCAAGCTGGAACTGGTCGAGCAGCCGGTGAAGGCGCGCGACCTGGAGGGCATGCGCTACGTCACCGAGCGCGTGCACACGCCGATCATGGCCGACGAGAGCGTGTTCGGGCCGATGGAGGTGATCGAGCTGATCCGCCTGCGCGCCGCCGACATCATCAATATCAAGCTGATGAAGACCGGCGGCATCTCCAACGCCATCAAGATCGCGGATATCGCCGCGCTGCATGGCGTGGAGTGCATGATCGGCTGCATGCTGGAAACCTCGATCAGCGTGGCGGCGGCGGTGCACGTGGCGGTGGCCAAGTCCAACGCGATCACCAAGGTGGACCTGGACGGCCCCTCGCTGTGCCAGTTCAACCCGGTGGACGGCGGGGTGATCTTCAACGAGTCCGAGATCTCGGTGACGGATGCGCCGGGCCTGGGCATCCGCGAGATCCGCGGGCTCGAAACCGGCAGTGCGGTTTGAGGCAGGGCGCCGCATGTCGCCCCTGGTAAAGATCCGCGCCGAGCGCGACCAGATGTCGGCGGTGGAGCGCCGCATCGCCGACTTCGTGCTGGACAACGCCCAGCTGCTGCGCGACTACTCCTCGCAACAGCTCGCCAACGCGTTGGGCATCAGCCAGTCCAGCGTGGTGAAGTTCACCCAGAAGCTGGGCTTCAAGGGCTACCCCGATCTCAAGTACTCGGTGGGCGAGGCGATCGCCCGCGCCGACAGCGGCGACGACGAGGATGCCGGCGTGCAAGCCGGCGGCGAGACGGGCGAGCCGCTGGCCGGCGGCCTGTGGCGGCGCAAGTCCGAGGCGGAAGAGGCCACGCGTCTCATCAATCCACCGCAGGCGCTCGCCGCGGTGACCGGGGCCCTGGCGAAGGCGGCCCAGGGCGGCAAGGTGTTCCTCATCGGCCTGGGCGAAGACGATGTCCATGCGCGGGGTTTCGCATACAAGCTCGCGTTGCTCGGCCTGCCTGTCGTGCACAACTTCGACATCGCGCGGATGGCCGCCAATGTCTCCACCGCCGATCCAGGCGACGTGCTGCTGGTGTTCTCCGAACATGGCAACCAGCCGGCGCTGTGCAGGATCGCCCGGCATTTCCGCGAACACCGCGGCACGGTGGTCAGCGTGACCCGGCACAGCGCCAATCCGCTGCGCGCGCTGGCCGACACGGCCTTGCTGGTGTCCGCGCACGACGAACGCCCTTACATCCAGTCGCTGCTCTACCAGTCCGCGCTGCAGCAGCTACTGGATGTGCTGTTCGTGCAGCTTTGCGAAGGTGACGAGGGGCGCCATGCGCAACTCGTCGCCAACCTGGAACGCATCCAGCAGGTGCTGGAGCCTTGATGGGCACCCTGGCGTTCATCGGTGCTGCAAGCTGGAGCCCCTCTCTCGCCGGGAGAGGGGTTGGGGTGAGGGTATGGTTCTGCCGCAACGCCCGTCTTCACCCGAACCTTCGCCCGCCTCGATTCGTGCTATCCGTGGCGTTCACCCCGGCGGGGTCGGCTTCGCTGTCCTGCAGGTGCTTCAGCACCTGCAGGCTGGCACCCTCTTCCTCGCGCCTCAAGGCAGGGCCATCCCTGGTCCTTTCCCGCGCCCGAAGGGAAGGGGATTCTTCATTTAGAGGATGTCTCATCCATGCGTAGTCATCTCGTCGCCCTGCTGATCGCCGGCGTCGCCGTCGCGGGTCACGCCATCGCCGCCACCAGTCCGTCCGCCGCCTGGTCCAACGCCAATCAGATGGTGCTGGTCACCGTGCCCGGCTGGAATACGATCGAAGGCACGCTGCGCAGCTACCAGCGCGAGCATGGCGGCGCGTGGCATGAAGTGGGCGCGCCGCAACCGGTGGTGATCGGCCGTAGCGGCTCGGCCTGGGGCATCGGCCTGAGCCCGGCACAGCATGACGGCCCGCAGAAGCGCGAAGGCGACGGCCGCAGCCCGGCCGGCGTGTTCCGCATCGGCACCGCGTTCGGCTACGCCGCCCATGCGGACACGGCAATGCCGTATCTCGCGCTCACCGCCAACGACTACTGCATGGATGTCAGCGGCACGCCGCTCTACAACCGCATCGCCGACACGGCCAAGGTGGGCACGGCAGCGTTGAAGGGCTCCAGCGAACCGATGCGGCGCGACCTGCACTTCCACGGCGACCAGGCCTACCGCATCGGCTTCGTGATCGAGCACAACCCGAACGGCGTGGCGCATGGCGGCAGTTGCATCTTCGCGCACCTGTGGTCGTCGCCGGCCACGGGCACTACCGGCTGCACCGCGATGGCGCCGGAAGCCATGCAGCGTCTGCTGGCGTGGTTGAAGCCGCAGGAGCACCCCGTCTTCGTGCTGCTGCCGCAGGGCGAATACGCGCGCCTGCGCCACGCCTGGCAACTGCCCGACGTGGGAGCCGACCGATGAGCGCCACCACCCGCGTGCTGCTGGGCCTTGCGGCGGGCGCGCTGGCCGGCCTGGCGCTCGCCGCCTGGGCGCCGGGCTGGGCCGTGCAGGCGGCGGACGTCGCCCAGCCGATCGGTCACCTCTGGCTCAACGCCTTGCAGATGACGGTGGTGCCGCTGGTGCTGGCGCTGGTGGTGGTGGGCGTGAATACAGCCAGCGATGCGGCGGCTTCCGGGCGTATCGCGCGGCGCACCCTGGTCGCCATCATCGTGGTACTCGCGCTTGGCGCGGCGGTCGCCGCGCTGCTCGCGCCGCCGCTGCTGGCGCTGTTCCCGCACAACCCGGCCCTGGGCGAGGTGCTCAGCGGCCATGCCGCAACCGCCGCCACGGCCGCACCGGGCTGGGCCGCCTGGTTCGAAGGCATCGTGCCCAGCAATGCGCTGATGGCCGCGGCGCAAAGCGCGATGCTGCCGCTGGTGGTGTTCGCGCTGTTCCTCGGCTTCGCGCTCACGCAGTTGCAGCCGCCACGGCGCGCGATGCTGGTGGAGTTCTTCCAGGCTGTCGCCGACGCGATGATAGTGATCGTGCGCTGGGTGCTGTGGGTGGCGCCGTTGGGGGTGTTCGCACTGATCCTCGCCGTCTGCGCCCGCGCCGGCCTGGGCATGGTGCGCGCGCTGGGCGTGTTCGTGCTGCTGGAGATCATCCTGCACCTCACGGTCACCGTGCTGATGCTGCCGGTGGCCATGCTGTGGGGCGGCGAGCGTTTGCGGCGTTTCGTCGTCGCGCTGGCACCGGCGCAGGCGGTGGCGGCCAGCACGCAGTCATCGCTGGCCTCGCTGCCGGCAATGCTGGAGAGCGCGGAGCAGCGGCTCGGCTACCCGACCCAGGTCACGGCGCTGGCGCTGCCGATGGCGGTGTCGTTGTGCCGGCTCACCAGCCCGGTGCAATACGTCGCTTCGGCCAGCTTCATCGCCTGGGCCAGCGGCATGCACCTGGGGCCGGCGCAGCTGGTGGCGGGCGCGGCGCTGGCGGTGGTGATCAGCCTGGGTTCGGTGGGCCTGCCGGGCCAGGTCACCTTCATGGCGACGAACCTGCCGGTGGCGCAGGCCATGGGCGTGCCGGTGGCGCCGCTGGGCCTGATGCTGGCGGTGGACGCGCTGCCCGACGTGTTCGCCACGCTGGGCAACGTCACCGCCGACCTCACCGTGACCAGCGTGGTGGCGCGGCAGTCGCGGCGCGATGCGGCAAACGGGACGCGCGCACCGGAGGCGACCGGCGGGCGGTAGCGCCCAGGGACCATCGCATGACGGCGGGCGCGCGGCGCAGCGGTCGTGGACAAATGGCCGGCTATATACTGTGGGGCCGCGGTGCCCGGTGCGCCGTCCCGCCTGCAGGTACGCCATGCTGCTGATGATCGATAACTACGACAGCTTCACCTTCAACCTCGTGCAGTACCTGGGCGAGCTGGGGCAGGAAGTGAAGGTGGTGCGCAACGATGCGCTGGACGTGGCCGGCATCCGCGCACTGAAGCCCGCGCACATCATGATCTCGCCGGGTCCGGGCACGCCGGACGATGCGGGCGTGTCGCTTGCCGTGCTGCGCGAGCTGTCGGGCGAGATCCCGGTGTTCGGGGTGTGCCTTGGCCACCAGGCGATCGGCCAGGCCTTCGGCGGCAAGGTGATCCGTGCCAAGCGCATCATGCACGGCAAGACCTCGCCGGTACGCCATCGCGGCCAGGGCGTGTTCGCGGGCCTGCCCGACCCATTCGAGGCGACCCGCTACCACTCGCTGGTAGTGGAGCAGGGCTCGCTGCCGGATTGCCTGGAAGTGACCGCGTGGACGGAAAATCCCGACGGTTCGCTCGACGAAATCATGGGCTTGCGCCACCGGACCCTGCCGGTCGAGGGCGTGCAGTTCCATCCCGAGTCCATCCTCACCCAGCACGGCCACGACATGCTGGCGAACTTCCTGGGCCTGCCGCGGCGGAAGCTGGCGGCATGAGCGGGCGCGCGATCACCATCACGCCGCAGGAAGCCCTGCAGCGCACGATCGAGCACCGCGAGATCTTCCATGACGAGATGATCGCGCTGATGCGCCAGATCATGGCGGGCGAGGTGAGCCCCCTGATGACCGCGGCAATCGTCACCGGGCTGCGCGTGAAGAAGGAGACCATCGGCGAGATCACCGGCGCGGCACGGGTGATGCGCGAGCTGGCGCACAAGGTGCCGGTGGCAGGCGACGACGCGCACCTGCTCGACATCGTCGGCACCGGCGGCGACGGCGCCAGCAGCTTCAACATCTCCACTGCCTCGATGTTCGTGGCCGCGGCGGCGGGCGCGCGCATCGCCAAGCACGGCGGCCGCAGCGTGTCGTCGAAATCCGGCAGCGCCGACGTGCTGGAGGCGCTGGGTGCGCGGATCGACCTCGCGCCCGCGCAGGTGGCCGAGTGCCTGGCCGAGACCGGCATCGGATTCATGTTCGCGCCGAACCACCATCCGGCGATGAAGGTGGTGGCGCCGGTGCGCAAGGAGATGGGCGTGCGCACCCTCTTCAACATCCTGGGCCCCCTGACCAACCCCGCCGGTGCGCCGAACATCCTGATGGGCGTGTTCCATCCCGACCTGGTCGGCATCCAGGTACGCGTGCTGCAGCAGCTCGGCGCGCGGCGCGCGCTGGTGGTGTGGGGGCGCGACGGCATGGACGAGATCTCGCTGGGCGCGGCCACCCTGGTGGGCGAGCTGAAGGATGGCGTGGTGCGCGAGTACGAAGTCGAGCCGGAGGATTTCGGCCTGGCGATGGCGTCCAGCCGCAATCTGCGCGTGGCCGACGTGGCCGAGTCGAAGGCGATGCTGGAGCAGGCGCTGGAGGGAGGGCGCGGCGTGCCGCACGACATCGTCTGCCTCAACGCGGGCGCGGCGCTGTACGCGGCAAACGTGGCCGACTCGATCGGCGCCGGCATCGCTTTGGCGCGCGCCACGATTGCCAGCGGCGCGGCCCGTGCGAAAATGCAGGCCTTCGTGGCGGTGACGAAACGGCTGGCCGGCGGGCTGTGATAGCTTGACGGCGTGACGACACCCTCGTCGCCACGATGCCTCCGCCCCCAGCATCTGCCTTTGCCATGACCGACATCCTCAACCGCATCCTCGCCCGCAAGGCGGAAGAAGTGGCCGAACGCCAGTCACGGCTGCCGCTGGCCGAACTGGTCGCGCGCATCCCCGACCTGCCCGAGACGCGCGGCTTCGCCGCGGCGATCGAGGCAAAGATCAACGCCGGCCGGCCGGCGGTGATCGCCGAAGTGAAGAAGGCCAGTCCGAGCAAGGGCGTGATCCGCACCGACTTCGACCCGGCGGCGATCGCGAAGAGCTACGCGAAGGGGGGCGCCGCCTGCCTTTCGGTGCTCACTGACAGTGATTTCTTCCAGGGCAGCGAAGCCTTCCTGCAGCAGGCGCGCGACGCCTGTTCGCTGCCGGTGTTGCGCAAGGACTTCATCATCGACCCGTACCAGGTACACGAGGCGCGCGCGATCGGCGCCGACTGCGTGCTGCTGATCGTGGCCGCGCTGGACGACGACGTGCTGCTGCAGCTTTCGCTGCAGGCCGCCGAGCTGGACCTCGACGTGCTCTGCGAGGTGCACGACGAAGAGGAGCTGGAGCGTGCGCTGGCGCTGCCGGTGCCGCTGATCGGCGTCAACAACCGCAACCTGCGCAACTTCGAGACCTCGCTGGAGACTTCGCTGGCGCTGCAGGAATTGATGGAATACGACCGCATCCTGGTCGCCGAATCCGGCATCCGCACGCCCGAGGACGTGGCACGGCTGCGCGAAGGCGGCATCCACGCCTTCCTGGTCGGCGAGGCGTTCATGCGCGCCGAGGATCCGGGCAGCGAACTGAAGCGGCTGTTCGGCACGAAGTAATGCATACGGAACCGGGGGACATGGCGCCGCCCGTCGCGGCGGGTGATGACGTGCAAGCCCAGCGCGTGGTGCTGTTCGACTTCGACGGCGTGCTGCTGCACGGCGACGCGTTCTATCTCTTCGTCCGCAGCCGCTACGCCCGCTCCTGGCTGCGCAAGCTGCTGGTGCTGCCCTGCCTGCCGTGGCTGCTGTTGCAATTGCCGTTCTCGCGCCGGCGCGCCGCGCGCACCCTGGTGCATGCCGCGCTGTTTGGCACCGGCGAGCAAAGCTACCGCACGCAGGCGCGCGCCTATGCCGCCGAACTGGTGCAGCGCTCGCGCCTGTTCAACCGCGATGCCCTGCGCACGCTGCGCCGCCACCAGCAGGCCAGCGATCGCGTGATCGTCGTCACCGGCTGCGAACAGGCGCTGGTGGGCGGCATCCTCGAACAGCTGGGCCTGGGCGATGTGGAGCTGCTGGCCTCGCGCCTGCGGCCGGGCTGGTTGGGCATGCGCACCGGCTTCCACAATGTCGGCGCGAACAAGCTCAAGGCGCTCGCCGGCCATGGCGTCACCGCGTGGCACCTCGCCTATAGCGATTCGCTGATGGACGTGCCGATGCTGAAGCCCGCAGTCGAGCCGGTGCTGGTCAACGGTACGCCGAAGCTGTGCAAGAAGATGGACGCCGCGCTGGGCCGCGTGGTCGGCCGCGTCGAGTGGCGTTGACGCGTCTGCGGCACCGCATCGTGTGCGCAATGTCCCGCGTTTGACCGAAGACAGGAGCATTCGCGCACTGGGTGCGCTCCTACGGCGATGTCGTCCATCCGCCGGCGATGGATAGCGCCACCGCTTCCGCCACGCGTATCCCGTCCACCGCGGCGGAGAGAATGCCACCCGCGTAGCCCGCCCCTTCGCCGGCCGGGTACAGGCCGCGCGTATTGAGGCTCTGCAGGTCGTCGTCGCTGCGGCGCAGGCGCACCGGCGAAGAGGTACGCGTCTCCACCCCGGTGAGCATCGCATCGGGCAGCGCGTAGCCGCGGATCTGGCGGTCGAACATGGGGATCGCGGCGCGGATCGCCGCCACCGCGTAGTCGGGCAGCGCGGTGGAGAGATCGGTGAGGTGCACGCCAGGCTGGTACGAGGGCAGCACGTCGCCCAGCGCGCGCGAAGGCCGGCCCGCGAGGAAATCTCCCACGCGCTGGCCCGGCGCGCTGTAGTCGCCGCCGCCCATCCGGAACGCGTTGGACTCCCAGTGCCGCTGCAGCGCGATGCCGGCCAGCGGGCCTTCACCGTAGGGTGCATAGTCGGCGGGCGCGATATCGCAGACGATCGCCGCGTTGGCGTTGCGCTCGTTGCGCGAATACTGGCTCATGCCATTGGTGACCACGCGGCCGGGTTCGCTGGTGGCGGCCACCACGGTGCCGCCGGGGCACATGCAGAAGCTGTACACCGAGCGGCCCTTGCTTCCATGGGCACCGCTGCCGTGGTGCACCAGCTTGTAGTCCGCCGCGCCGAGGATAGGGTGGCCGGCCTGCGGGCCGAAGCGCGCCTTGTCGATCAGCGACTGCGGATGCTCGATGCGGAAGCCGATCGAGAACGGCTTCGCCTCCACGTAGACGCCGCGCGCATGCAGCATCTCGAACGTGTCGCGCGCGCTGTGGCCCAGCGCCAGTACCACGTGGTCGCTGCGCAGCTCGCCGCCGTCGGCCAGCCGCACGCCGCGCACGTGGCGCTCGCCCTGCGCGTCGGTCTCCACCAGCAGGTCGTCCACGCGCTGGCCGAAGCGGATCTCGCCACCGAGTTCCTCGATGGTGCCGCGCATGTTCTCCACCATCGTCACCAGCCGGAATGTGCCGATGTGCGGCTTGCTGACGTAGAGGATCTCTTCCGGCGCGCCGGCCTTGACGAACTCGGCCAGCACCTTGCGGCCGTGGTGTTTCGGGTCGCGGATCTGGCTGTACAGCTTGCCGTCTGAGAACGTGCCAGCGCCGCCTTCGCCGAACTGCACGTTGGAATCGGGGTGCAGGTTGCGCTTGCGCCACAGGTCCCAGGTGTCCTTGGTGCGCTCGCGCACGGCCTTGCCGCGCTCCAGCACGATGGGCCGGAAGCCCGACTGCGCGAGGATCAGCGCCGCGAAGATGCCGCAGGGGCCGAAGCCGATCACGATGGGACGGTGCTCCAGCTGCGCCGTCGCCTGCGCCACGAAGTGGTAGCCGGTGTCCGGTGTGGGCTGCACGTGGCGGTCATCGGCATGGCGTGCGAGCAGCGCGGCTTCGTCCGCCACGTCCACGTCCACCGTGTAGATCAGCGCGATGGCGCCGCGCTTGCGCGCGTCGTAGCCGCGGCGGAACACGCTGAAGCCGCGCAGCGCCGCGGGCTCGATGCCGAGCTTCGCGCGGATCGCGGCGGGCAGGGCCTCCGCGGGGTGGTCCAGCGGGAGCTTGAGGTCGGTGAGGCGCAACATCAGGGGATGGCGGCATTTCGCTCGGCGGGGGACGGATTTTCGCAGATATGGCGCAGAAGCGTCGCATCGGCGCGCCTTGCTCCACCTCCCCGGCGGGGCGGGGGGAGGGGCTTGCGATGAGCCCGGCTGTCAGGGCCCTGTTTGCCCTTTATCGCCAGCGGCTAGGCGGTCCGGGGCGCCCGGGACCGCCTTGAGAGCTGCCATGAATCAGCGGGCGGAAAGGCTCAAGCGGCGAATCCACGCCGCATCTCAGAACTTCCCGAGGAAATCCGTCTTGCCCAGCTCGGCGCCGGCCTCACGCAGGATCGCGTATGCGGTGGTGCAGTGGAAGAACAGGTTGGGCAGCACGTAGTCGAACAGGTAGGCCTGGCCCTCGAAGCGCAGCTCGCCGCTGGGGCTGTTGCGGCTGGGAAAGGCCACGGCGCGCGCCTCGCTGCCGTCGATCTGGGCGGACTGGAAGCCCTGCACGTAGGCGATCGCGTTGTCGATGCGTGCGTACAGCTGGGCGAGCGTGGTTTCGCTGTCCTCGAAGGATTTCGGTTCGACCCCGGCGAGACGGGCACTGCCGCGGGCCGCCATGTCGCAGGCGATCTGCACTTGCTTCACCAGCGGCAGCATGTCGGGGATCAGGCGCGTCTGCAGCAGCACGGCGTCAGCGACGTTCTTTGCCTTGGCGTGCGCCTCGCCCTTCTGCAGCACGTGGCGCAGGTTGGAGAGCGTGCGGACAAAGACGGGGACGCTGGCCTGGTACATGGAGAGGCTCATCGGGTTTGCTCCGCGGGGTCGTGGGAAGTCATCTCGGACGCGAGCACGTCGCCGATCACCGGTTGCGCGGCATGCGCCGCGGCGGCGTCGACGTGTGCCTGCGAAGGTGCGGCGTGGCGGGTGGCGCGGATCGCCACCAGGGTCGCCGCCAGCAGCAGCAGCGCGGCCAGCACGAAAGCGGCGCCCGGCAGGTGGTGGACCGGCGCGTGGTTGCTGATGAACAACGCAAAGATGTTTGCGAACATCGCCGGGCCGAAGATGCCGGCAAGACTGGCGAGGCTGGTCAGTGCGCCCTGCAGGCGCCCTTGCTCGTGCGGATCGACCTGATGGGTCATCATCGACTGCGCCGGCGGTCCGGCGAGGCCGCCGAGGCAGAACACCGGGATCGCCAGCAGGAACAGCCAGGCGCTAGGTGCGAGGCCGAACGCGAGATAACCCAGCACGCACAGCGACAGGCCGATGATGATCATCCGCCGCTCGCCCAGCCTGGGCATCAGCCGGCGCACCAGCACCGCCTGCACCAGGCCGCTGCACAGGCCGACCAGGCCCAGCGTGTAGCCCACCGCCTGCGGCCCCCAGCCGAAGCGGTAATCGGTGAACAGCACGTAGGTCGAGTTGAGCGAGAACTGCGCCAGATTGATCAGGAAGAACACCGTGGCCAGCGCGAACACCTGCGGATAGCGTCGCAGCAGCACCACCGCGCCGAAGGGATTGGCGTGGCGCCAGTCGAAGCGCGCGGCGCGGCGTTCCTTCGGCAGCGATTCCGGCAGCACGAACCAGCCGTAGCAGAAGTTGAGCAGCGAAAGCCCGGCGGCCACCCAGAACGGCAGGCGCAGATGCCAGTGGCCCAGGAAGCCTCCCAGCGCCGGGCCCACGATGAAGCCGATGCCGAACGCCGCGCCGAGCATGCCGAACGCGGCGGCACGCTTCTCCTTGGGTACGATGTCGGCGATGTAGGCGTTCGCGGTGGAGAAGCTCGCCGCGCAGATGCCCGACACCGCACGGCCCAGGAACAGCAGCCACAGCACCGGCGCCAGCGCCATCACGATGAAGTCCACGCCGAGGCCGAAGCTGGAGATCAGGATCACCGTGCGGCGGCCGAACCGGTCCGACAGCGCGCCCTGCACCGGCGAGAACACGAACTGCATTGCCATGAACAGCGCACCGAACGCGCCTACCCAGATGGCAGCCCGGGCGATGCTTCCGCCGATCAGGTCGACGATCAGGTGCGGCAGCACCGGGATGATGATGCCGAACGCCAGCATGTCCAGCATCACGGTGACGAAGATGAAGGCAAGGGCGGCGTGGCGGCGCGGGACGTGATCGGTGGGCTGGTTCATGGCACGGGTGGCGACGGCAGACGCGGAACGATAACGCATCGCGCCGTGTCGCGGCTGGCCGGCGGCGAAACGCCGGCGGAGGGCATTGCTCTCAGCCCGGCGGCGCCGTGAGTTCCTGCGCGTCGAGGCAGCCGGTGTGGCGGCGGTCCAGCCGGTGGAACTGGCGGCGCAGGTCGGCCTGCCATGCCTCGAGCGTTACCGGCCTGCCGTGGCCGCCGGGCAGTTCGTCCGGCTCCAGCACGCCGTCGTGGTTGCTGTCCATGCGCTCGAAGCCCCGGCTCATGTAGGCCACGTATTCGGCCTTACTCACGCAGCCGTTGCTATCGGTATCGAACTGGCGCAAGTAGGCATTGCGCGAATCCTGCGCCAGCACCGTGAGCGGCAGCAGCAACGCGAGCGTGGCGGCGAGGCCGGGGCGGAGGAGATGCGGGGCAGTCGGCATGCGGGACAGTGTGCGGCACGCCGCGCCGTGGCGTCGAGAACGGATGCACGCCGCGCGAAAACCCGCGGCGGGGAGCGTCGTGCGATCCAGCCGGCGCGCCGCCGCGAAGCCCGGTTTCCCGCGCCTTACTTCGCGGGCCGCGGTTGCTGCGGCGAGCAGTTGGCGGCATGAGGCTGGACCGGTGAGGCATCGCCAAGCGCGGCGACGACGCGGTTGCGCCCCGCGCGCTTGGCGTCGTACAGCGCGCGATCCGCGCGGCGGACCAGGGTCTGCACCTCGGTGTCCTCGAGCCGGCAGGCGGCGATGCCGACGGAAATGGTGATGTCCGGGACGCCGACATCCGGCAAGGGCTGCATCATGGCGACGGCCACGCGCAGCCGTTCGGCCAGCGCCATCGCCTCGGCCAGGCCCGTGCCCGGCAGTAGGGCGAGGAACTCCTCGCCACCCATGCGGCCCAGCACGGCCGGTGGCTGCAGCCGCCAGCGGATGGCGGCGGCCAGTGCGGCCAGCACCCGATCACCGGTGGCGTGGCCGAAATCGTCGTTGATGCGCTTGAAGTGGTCGACGTCGATGATCAGCGCGGCCAGCGTGTTGGGGCGGCTGGTTGCGCCGAACAGCCGTGCCGACTCCTCGTCCAGCGCCAGGCGGTTCAGCGTGCCGGTAAGCGGATCGGTGCGCGCCAGCCGGTGCAGTTCAGCCTGCACCGTCTCGTTGTACATCAGCAGGAAGCCGATGCTGGCGAGCACTGGCTCCACCGCGCTGTAGATCGCCTGCGCCGCATTCGCGGGCGAGTAGGCGAGCAGCCCGGCCGCAGCGGCGGGGTGGAAGGCCAGGTCGCCCAGCCGGGCGACCCAGCCCGCCAAGGTGCCCAGCAGCACCAGCAGCATCACCCGCTGCGCGATCGAGCCGCCGCGGCGCAGCGCGTGGCGCAGCGGCCACGCCAGCAATAGCAGGTAGGCGCCCAGCGCCAGCGAGGCGATGTAGACGCGCATGCGGTAGTCGGGCACGGCCACGCCGAACCAGGCGATGCCGAGCCAGCCGGCCGCGCCGATCGCCACCAGCAGCGGCCGGCGTTGCGGCGCGCCCAGCAACAGGCGCAGCGCGCGCGCGGTCTCAGCGTAGGACACCATCAGCACGCCGTTGGCGAGCACGATCGACAGCCAGTCGCTGACCTGTCCGCGCAACCCCATCAGCACCCAGCCGATTGCCTGCAGCAGCAACACGGTGCCCCAGATGCGCAGGCTGGTGCGGGCGACGCCGGCATAGGCCCGCGTGGCAGCCAGCAGCAGCGGTGCCAGCAGCAGCGCCTGCAAGGCGCCGAACAGGGCGATGGTGGCCAGGTCGATACGCACGATGTCCGGGATCACGGGACCGGAGCGGCGGCGGTGCCTCCGGGTACGCAGCGGTTATCGGCAGCGGTACGGGATGCTTCAGCGCACTCCGCCGTGGATGCCGATAAACTGCAGGAACTCGGCGCGGGTGCGCGCGTCGTCGCGGAACGCGCCCAGCATCTGGCTGGTGACCATCGACACGCCGCGCTTGTGCACGCCGCGGGTGGTCATGCACTCGTGGCTGGCGTCGACCACCACCGCCACGCCGACCGGCCGCAGGTTCTCCTGGATGCAGTGGGCGATCTGCGCGGTGAGCTTCTCCTGCACCTGGAAGCGGCGCGCATAGCCTTCCACCACGCGCGCCAGCTTGCTGATGCCGACCACGCGGTTGGTCGGCAGATAGCCGACGTGGGCGCGGCCGATGATCGGCGCCATGTGGTGCTCGCAATGGCTCTCGAACTCGATGTCGCGAAGCACCACCATCTCGTCGTAACCCTCGACTTCCTTGAAGGTGCGCTTGAGGTAGTCGGCTGGGTCCTCGGCGTAGCCGCTGAACCAGTCGCGATAGGCTTTCACCACACGCCTTGGCGTGTCCAGCAGGCCTTCGCGCGCAGGATCCTCGCCGGCCCAGCGCAGCAGGACGCGCACGGCTTCCTCGGCCTGCTCGCGGGTGACGTCGTTGGAGATGGACTCGCTCATGCGGGGCTCGCGATCATCGGGTGGGGTGCGACAGTGTAACGGCCCCGCCGTCGCGGGCGCTGCGGTCGGTGTGCAAGGCCCGCGGCGAGGGTCAGGCCTCGTCCTCGCCGCCGGCCTCGTCGCCCGCGGTGGCGCCGCCCAGCAGGCGCTGCGCGTCGTCCTCGGCCAGCGACTCCACGCCGCGCAGCCTGCGTTCGATCGCGCGGGTACGCTTGCCGACCAGTTCGTCGAGGTTGTTGCGGGCGCTGTCGAGCTGCTTCTTGGCCTTGTCCAGGATCTCGCCGAACTTGCCGAACTCGTTCTTCACCGCGCCAAGCAGCTGCCACACCTCGCCGCTGCGCTGCTGGATCGCCAGCGTGCGGAAGCCCATCTGCAGTGCATTGAGGATCGCGGTGAGCGTGGTGGGTCCGGCCACGGTCACCCGATGCTCGCGCTGCAGCGCCTCGAACAGCCCGGGGCGCCGGATCACCTCGGCGTACAGGCCTTCGGTGGGCAGGAACAGGATCGCGAAGTCGGTGGTGTGCGGTGGCGCCAGGTATTTGGTGCGGATGGTCCTGGCCTCGTCGCGTACGCGGCGCTCCAGCGCACCGGCGGCGAGCGTGGCGGCCTCGGCGTCGGCGCGCTCCTGGGCGTCGAGCAGGCGCTCGTAGTCCTCGCGCGGGAACTTCGCGTCCACCGGCAGCCACACCGGCTGCTCGCGCTCGGCGCCAGGCAGGCGGATCGCGAACTCCACGCGCTCGCCGCTGCCCGGCACGGTGGCCAGGTTGGACTCGTACTGGTCGGGAGCGAGCAGTTGTTCGAGCAGGGCGCCCAGTTGCACCTCGCCGAAGATGCCGCGCGTCTTCACGTTACTCAGCACGCGCTTGAGATCGCCCACGCCGGTGGCCAGGGACTGCATCTCGCCCAGCCCGCGCTGCACCGCTTCCAGCCGTTCGGAGACCAGCTGGAACGACTGGCCTAGCCGTGCCTCCAGCGTGGTCTGCAGCTTCTCGTCCACGGTGGCGCGCATCTTCTCCAGCTGGGTGGCGTTGTCCTGTTGCAGTGCCTTCAGCTGCGCCTCCAGCGTGCCGCGCACCTCGCCCATGCGTTTCTCGTGCTCGGCGCCGAGCGCGGACAGGCGCTGCTGCTGCTGCTCGCCGAAGCGGTTCAGGGCCTGTGCGAGCTCTTCGCGGCTGTGGCGCGCGTCGTCGGTCAGTCGTTGCGCCAGTGTCTGCAGGCCGGCGCCGGTGCTGTCGGTGAGTGCGGCGAGGCGCTGGCCGAAGCCGTCGATGCGTTCCGCCTGCTGGCGGGACATGCCGCCGAGCTGCTCGTTGACGTGGCCGCGGAAACGCTCGAAACCCTGCTGCAATTCCTCGCGGCCATTGTGCTGCTCCTCGCGCAGCGCGCGCTGCAGGCGCTCGTTGTCGTCCTTCAGCGCGTCGAGCTTCGCGGCGACGCCGACATCGCCGTGGCCACGCAGCAGCAGGGCGACTTGCAAGGCCAGCAGCACCAGCGCGAGCACGACGAGGACGATGAGCAGGATTTCGCTGGCGGGCATGGGCTGGTTTCGCATGGAACGGTATGCACCAGTGTACGTCCTGTCGTCGCAAGCTCTGCGACTTCACGCTGCATTCGCCACGGGCGCGCATGATGCCTGGATCGCCTGGCAAGGGAGCGGATCATGGAGCACGTGCACGATTATCTGATCGTCGGCGGCGGCATGGCGGCCGACGCGGCGGCGAAGGCGATCCGCGAGGCGGACGCGGCGGCGGACATCGGCATGGTCTGTGACGAACCCGCGCCGCCGTACCAGCGCCCGCCGCTGTCCAAGGCCCTGTGGAAGGGCGGCAAGCAGGTGGCCGACATCGACCTCGGCACCGCCGCCAGCGGCGCGTTGCTGTACCAGGGGCGGCGCATCGTGAAACTGGACCGCATGACCCACGCCGTGCACGACGAACAAGGCGACAGCTACCGCTATCGCCGCCTGCTGCTCGCCACCGGTGCCGCGCCACGGCGTCTGCCGTTCGAAGGCGGTGACCGCATCATCCACTACCGCACGCTGGACGACTACCGGGCACTCCGCCGTTACGCCCAGCCAGGCGCGATCATCGCGGTGGTCGGCGGCGGCTTCATCGGCGCCGAACTGGCTGCTTCGCTGTGCGACGCCGGCTGCAAGGTGTGCCTGTTGTTCCCCGATACGCACCTCGGCGCGGGCCGCTATCCCGACGGCCTCGCGCATTATCTGGACGGCTACTACCGCCAGCGCGGCGTGAACGTGCGCAGCGGTGTGCGCGTGACCGGCAGCAGGCCCACCGACGGCGGCGTGGAGCTGAACCTGTCCGACGGCAGCACGCTGCAGGTGGAAGCGGCGGTGGCCGGCCTCGGCGTGACGCCGAACACCGCATTGGCCGAACAGGGGGGCCTCAAGGTCGACAACGGCATCGTGGTCGACGCGCAGCTGCGCACCAACGTCCCCGACATCTGGGCCGCAGGCGACGTGGCGAACTTCTTCAATCCTGCGCTGGACCGGCGCCTGCGCGTGGAGCACGAAGACGCGGCGGTGAGCATGGGCCGCCACGCCGGACGCGCCATGGCCGGCATCGCCGACAGCTTCGACACGCTGCCGTTCTTCTATTCCGACCTGTTCGACCTCGGCTACGAGGCCGTGGGCCTGCTCGACACGCGATTGCAGGTGGTCGAGGACTGGCGCGAACCCAACCGCGAAGGCGTGGTGTATTACCTCGAGCATGGCCGCGTGCGCGGGGTGTTGTTGTGGAATACCTGGGACCAGGTTGATGCGGCGCGCGCGCTGATCGCCGAAGCCGGGCCGTTCGATGCGGCGACGTTGCGCGGCAGGTTGCCGCGCGGCGCGTGAGCAGGAATCCGGTTATTCAGTGCCCCGGGCTGGCAGGGCCGGACCGCCAGAAGTCGGCGGGATAGTGCAGCTTCAGCACGGCCACGTCGTCGCCTTGCGGCTCGAAGGGAAAAGAGGTGCAGCCGTGGGCGACTTGCCGCTGGGCGGCGAGCAGGGTCAGTTTCACCACGGCATTGTTCTCCGCCGCCGCCGCGCTGGAACTCGCCGCGGCGGCATTCAAGTCGGTCTCCCGGATGGCTATGCCGAAACCATCGGCAGTGACGCCATCCACGTAATCCGCGGGAATGGCATCCGTGCCCTTCAGCACGTCGATGCTCATCTGCTTGCCGCAACCGCCGATGCTCACCACCTGGATCGACGGCAGCAACGCGCGCACCAGTGCATCAGCGGTCGCGGGCAGGTCGGCGGCCTGGGCGACAGGAAGGTCTATGCGCACCTTGTAGGCGTAGATGCCATGGTGAAAAAGGTAGGCGCGGGATTCGAGCTCGCCCCGCTCCAGCTTCATGCGCAGCGGCACCACGCGCCCCTGCCATTCGCTGCCGTCGCGTTGGTGCAAGGCATAGGGCGTGGAGTCGCCCTGCTGCGTGACGGTGTAGAGGCCGTGTGCTTCCGCGGCTTTCACGCTGGCGCGGAAGCCCGCTTCCAGCGTTTCGGGCGTGGCGTTGTCGCCAGCAGGATAAATGTAGATGTCCGTATTCAACGCGGGCGACAGCGCATCGCGGTAAGTCAGGCCGACGCCGTCGACGAGGTCCCCCTTGTCGGCGTAATTCTCCGAGCGCGTCAGCGTGTACTCGGCGTCATGCCTTGGCGCGATGATGTAGGTGTCCTCGATGGGCGCCCGCGGGTTGGCCTTGTCGCGGGCATGGGCGACGGACAACGAGAGACAGGCGAGCGCCAGGCCCGCGGCGATCCTGCGCATGAGTCGATTCCCCTCAGGCTTTCCCTGTTTGCCTACTTTGGCCCGACATGCGACGTCGCGCAACGAAGCCTCATTCCACCCGGCAGAACACCGCCTTGAGATAGCGGCTTTCCGGCACGTCGGCGCGCACCGGGTGGTCGGCGCCGGCGCCGCGCACTTCGAGGATCTGGATCTCGCGGCCGGCGTTCAGCGCCACGCGGCGCAGCATCTCCAGGAAATCCGCCTCGCTCACTAGGCCCGTGCACGAGCAGGTGAGCAGCAGGCCGCCGGGCGGGATCACGTCAAGCGCGAGGCGATTCATCGCGAAGTATTTCTTCAGCGCGTCGAACACCTTGCTGCGGTCGCGGGTGAGCTTGGCGGGGTCGAGGATCACGGCGTCGTACTGTTCGCCGCGCGCCGCCGCGGCGCGCAGCCAGTCGAAGATGTCGGCCTGCTGGAAATCCACCGTCACCTTGTTCGCAGCGGCGTTGGCGCGGGCGATGTCGAGGATGCCGGCGTCCATGTCCACGCCCACCGCCTCGCGCGCGCCTGCGGCCATGGCATGCACCGCGAACCCGCCGGCGTTGCAGCAGAGATCGAGCACGCGGCGGCCACGCGCCAGTTCAGCGAAGCGGCGACGGTTGTCGCGCTGGTCGGCGAAGAAGCCGGTCTTGTGGCCCGCGCCGGGCGCGGCGTGGAACGCGAGGCCGTGCTCGTGCACCGCCACCGGCACCGGCGGCTCGCCGGTGCGGCAGTCGAAGGACTCCTGCTTCTGCACGTGCGTTTCGGCGAAACCATAGATGCGCGCCCCCGGGAAGTGCGCCAGCAGCGCATCGCGGATCGCGTCACGGAACTTCCACATGCCGGCGGCGAAGTACTCGACCACCAGGATGTCGGCGTAGCGGTCCACGATCAGGCCGCTGAGCCCGTCGCCCTCGCTGTGCACCACGCGCCAGGCGTCGGTGTCGCGATCGAGCTGCAGCAGCTCGCGGCGCAGCTGCACGGCACGGGCGATGCGTGCGGCGATCCAGCCGGCGTCGACGGTTTCGGCGGGATCATGGGTGAGCAGGCGCAGCGCGATGCGCGCGTGGCCGTTCCAGAAGCCGCGGCCGGCGAAACGGCCCTTCGCGTCCACCGCATCCACCACGCTGCCCGGCGGAATGCGGTCTTCGGGCTTGTGCACCTGCGCCGACCACACCCAGGGATGGCCGGGGGAGCGGTCGGATTTCAGGCGGATGAAGGGCAGAGCGGGTGTGGTGTCGGTCATCCGCCCATGATAACGGCTAGCCCCGCCGTCCTCCCCTCGCCCCTCGAGGCTGCGGCCTTCCCTGGCCGCTCCCCGCGGGCCCGCCTGCGGGAAAGGGCTTCAGGCAAGACTCATACCGGCTCCAGCCAGCCCCACTGGTCGTTGGTCTTGCCGTTGAACAGGCCGAAGAACAGTTCCTGGGCGCGGCGCGTGACGCGACCGGCCTTGCCGGCACCGATCTGCTTGCCGTCGATGGCGCGGATCGGGGTGACTTCGGCGGCGGTGCCGCACATGAACACCTCGTCGGCGAGGTAGAGGTACTCGCGCGGGATGTCGCGCTCGACCACCTCGATGCCATCCTCGCGCGCCAGCGTGATCAGCGAGTGGCGGGTGATTCCGGTGAGGATGGACGCGCTGGCCGGCGTGGTGTGCAGCACGCCGTCGAACACCAGGAAGATGTTCTCGCCCGCACCTTCGCTGAGCAGGCCACTGGAGGCCAGCGCGATGCCCTCGCCGAAGCCGAGGCGACGCGCTTCGCGGGCGATCAGCTGGCCGGAGAGGTAGTTGCCGCCGGCCTTGGCGCCGGCCGGGATGGTGTTGGGCGCGAAGCGCTGCCAGCTCGATACGCAGGCGGTGATGCCGTTCTCCAGCGCCTCCGGCCCGAGGTAGGGGCCCATCGGCCATGCGGCCACGGCCACGTCGATCGGCGTCTCGGCGGAGAGGCCGAAGCCGCCCAGGCCACGCCAGGCCACCGGACGCAGGTAGGCGGCGGTGAGGCCGTTCTTCTTCACCACGTCACGGCAGGCTGCGGCGAGTTCGTCGCGCGTGTACGGCAGCGCCATGTCGTAGATCTTCGCCGAGTGGTACAGGCGGTCGAGGTGGTCGGTGAGGCGGAAGATCGCGGCGCCGTCCGGCGTGGCGTAGCTGCGGATGCCTTCGAAGACCGAGGAACCGTAGTGCAGCGCATGCGACATCACGTGGGTGGTGGCCTCGGCCCACGGCTTGATCGTGCCGTTCTGCCAGATCCATTCGGGGTACTGCTGCGCCATGGCGAATCTCCGTTGGGGACCGCCCATGATAATCCCCCCGTCGCGCGCCGGCATTTGCGGCGCAGCACGAAGGCTCAGCCGCCGTAGCGCAACCAGAGGCAGCCGGCCTGGCGGGAGACGGCGAAGCGCGCGTCGTCGTCGCCGGTGCGCAGCCGCAGCTCGTCGCCTGCTGCCGCGGGCGGCGTGGCCGCACTGCCTTCCACGGCGGGTCCGTCGCCCGGATCGTCACCGAAGTGGATCTCCAGCAAGGGCTGCTGCACCAGCCGGCCCAGCGCGCGGAGGTCGCCGACTGCCGACACGTGGCCATAGCCATGCCACAGCATCAGTCCGGCCAGCTGGTTCGGATCGCGCGCAGCGAAGGCATCGATCACGCGCTGGCGCAGTTCCGCCGCGGTACCGGCGCAGCGCTGCAGGGGCACCGGCAGGCCGGGGGAGGAGACGCCGGTGCCGGGCGCCACCGCCTGCACCGGGCTGGCCTGTTGCGACGCGCAGGGCTGGTCGGTGAACAGCGGGTTGCCGTGCGCGTCCACGCAGTGATGGATAGGGTTCTGCGCCCGTGCCGGCAGGGTGACGGCAAACAGCGGAAGCAGCAGGAGCAAGGCGATCACACGCATCTGCGCAGCATAGCGATGCGCGGCCGCGACGACCGTGAATCCATCCGGCGGTTTAACGCAGCTGTTCCAGCACCGCGCGCGTGGCCTTCGCCCGGTTCAAGGTGTAGAAGTGCAGGCCCGGCGCGCCGCCGTCCAGCAGGCGGCGGCACATCTGCGCCACCACTTCCGCGCCCAGCTCGCGCACCGACGCGGCATCGTCGCCGTGCGCCTGCATGCGCTTGGCGATCCAGCGCGGGATCTCGGCGCCGCACAGGTCGGAGAAGCGCTGCAGCTGGCTGTAGTTCGCGATCGGCATGATGCCCGGCACGATCGGTACCCGCACGCCGAGCCGGTAGGCGTCTTCCACGAAACGGAAATACGCGTCGGGGTTGAAGAAGTACTGGGTGATCGCGCCGTTCGCGCCGGCGTCCACCTTGGCCTTGAAGTGGCGCAGGTCGGCATGGGCGTCGCCGGCCTGCGGATGGATTTCCGGATACGCCGCCACCTCGATGTGGAAATGGTCGCCGCTGTGCTCGCGGATGAAACGCACCAGTTCGGCCGCGTAGCGGAAATCGCCCACGCTGGCCATGCCCGACGGCAGGTCGCCCCGCAAGGCCACGATGCGGCGGTAGCCGGCGGCCTTGTAGCCGTCGAGCAGGGCGTGGATCTCGGCACGCGTGCCGCCCATGCAGGACAGGTGCGGCGCCACCGCGAGGCCGTGCACCGCGTGCAGGTGGGCCACGGTGTCGCCGGTGTAGCTCAGCGTGGAGCCGCCGGCGCCGAAGGTCACCGATGCGTATTCGGGCTGCCAGGCCTTCAGCGTCTGCGCGGCCTGGTCCAGCTGGGCGCGCTGCTCGTCGGTCTTGGGCGGGAAGAATTCGAGGCTGATGGCGGGCATGGGAGTCCTTCGGGAGTGCTGCGGGTAATTTTATACGTTCATCGCGATGAAAAGATAGAAGTCCAAACGCCTGGGTGCCGCGGACGACGGCAGTCCGCCCAGTGGCATGCGCTAGGCTGGCGCCCTTTCCCTGCGGGCTGCACCATGTCTATCGTCCTCACCCCCTTCGCGCGAGCCCGCCTGTTCCCGCGCGAACCGCGTGGCAACACCATCCAGGACTGCACACCCGAAGCTTTCCAGCGCCGCCTCAACGACGAGGCGCCGTGCAAGGTGCTCGACGGCTACGCGCCGTTCTGCAAGCTGCACGTGCACCGCAACTGGACTTCCACGCGCTGCCTCACCATTCCTGTCACCGACGCCAACCGGCACCGGTTGCGCAGCGCCTACGAGGCACGCACCAGGGCCGAACTGCCGGTGCTGGTTCGCTGGTTCGAGGGCGTGGAGTCGCCGGTGGCGAATTATCTGGTGGTGATCCTCTACAGCCGGGAGCAACTGGCCAAGGAAGGCGAGCCCATTGATGCGGACTGGGGCATCGTGGGCTGCCTTTACACCCTCGAGCCGGAGGAAATCCCGATGGCGCCGATCACCATGATGCGCAATGCGCTGGGGGTGGACGAGGGCGGCTCCGGCGTGCTGCTGGACCGCGAGGCGTATCTGCGCAGCGTGGCGTTCTGGGAGCGCAATGCGAACTGGCGGCCGTAGTGCCGCTGTCGTCGGCAGCGTGTCGCGCCGGACCGCCCGCTGGTCGGACAGGGTCTTCACTGGCCTGGACGGGTCCGGAGCCGATCAGCCGCGCCATGGTTTGCGCAATCGGCCAGGAGCCTCGTGACGCGCGCGGGCCGCAGGCCCGCGCACGTCCAATCGTGCTGTTTCAGTCCCGATCGGGTCTCGCCTCGCGGTAGCCCGTGGGGACTGCAGTGTTGAAGGTGCCTGCTTCCAGCGGCGGATCCACGGTCACGTGGATGCGCTGGCTCAGCACGCGGCCGTCGCCGACCTCCACCGCGCGCGGCACGCCGTCGTCGTCGGCCCAGAGGGCGATGCGCATGCCTTGCACGTCGAGGCGCCAACCGTGGGTGATACGACCGTCGATCACGCGCTGGCCCGGCAGCTTGACCGCGGTACCTTGGAACTGCCGGATCGCATCCAGCCACTTCAGTGCGGCATCCGGAGTCGGCCTGGCATTCGTCGGCAAGAGGGTCACCAGCGCCATGCGCGGACCGTGCAACAGCGTCAGCATGCGATGCTCGGCCGCATTCACCACCACGCTGGTGGCGTTGCCGATGTCGGTGCGGGCATCGCCGGCGCGGTCCATCCGCACGTGGATCGTCGGCATCGCCATGCCCTGCGATTGCTGCTCGACGGTCAGCGCGAGGGTGTGGAAGTCGCGCAGGCGCCTGAGCGCCGCATCGAAGGCCACGCTGCGCGAGGTCGGCATCAGCACCAGGGCGAGTATCAGGCAGGCAGTCGCCGCTGCGGCGAACGCGCCAATCCAGCGCACGGGCCGCGTGCTGCGCGGGCGCATGCCGGCAAGGCGGTGTTCGAGCCTGGCCTGCGCGGCATCGAGCGCAGCGGCGGGCGGATCGCGGGTCAATGCCTGCAGGTGGCCGATCAGGGCGGGGGACAGGGTCGGTTCCATCACAGCACCTCCTGCGCAGGGCGCGCCGGGTCGTTGAGCAGGGATTCCAGCGTCTGCGCAGCGCGGTGCAGGCATACGCCGACGTGGTTGGGAGTCAGGCCCGTGGCGCGGGCGATCGCCGCGCTGTCGAGGCCCTGGACATGCCGCAGCACGAAGCACTCGGCATGTCGTGGCTTGAGCCGGGCCAGGGCGGCCCGCAGGAGCCGTGCGCGTTCGGCTAGTGCGGCGTCTTCCTCGACGGTATCCGCGGCGACGGGCTCGGCAGCCTTCCACAGCGGCCGCAACCGGCGCCAGCGTTGCCTGCTGCGCAGGCGATCGATCGCCTGCCGGGTGGCCATCGCGGTGAGGTAGGCCGGCCACGAGGCGACGTCCGCCGGCGGCTTTTCGATCAGGCGCAGGAATACGTCCTGCTGCACGTCCTCTGCCTGGCTGGCGTCGCCGAGCACGCGGTAGGCGGCGAGATACACGGCACGGCCGTAGCCACGGGCGAGCGCGTTCACGTCGGGCGGTGCGATGTCCGTCATGGGTTCGCCTCCGCGGGAAAGTGAGAGGGGCATGGTGCGTCTCCGGCTGGGTTCACCCACCAAGACGCTCCGGCGTACCCGATTCTTACAGCAGCGGGCACCGGAAACGACGAAGGGCGCATCGCTGCGCCCTTCGCCTGTCCGTTCGGGAACGGAACCGCCGGTCAATAGCGGTAGTGGTCCGGCTTGTACGGGCCGTCCACCGACACGCCGAGGTAGGCGGCCTGTTCGTCGGTGAGCTTGGTGAGCTTCACGCCGATCTTCTCCAGGTGCAGGCGCGCGACTTCCTCGTCGAGCTTCTTGGGCAGGATGTAGACCTTCGGATCGTAGAAATCCTTGTTCGCCCACAGGTCGATCTGCGCCAGCGTCTGGTTGGAGAAGCTGTTGCTCATCACGAAGCTGGGGTGGCCGGTGGCGCAGCCCAGGTTCACCAGGCGGCCTTCGGCGAGCAGGAAGATCGCATGGCCGTTCTTGAAGGTGTACTTGTCCACCTGTGGCTTGATGTTGAGGCGCTGGGCGCCGCTGGCGTTCAGCGCATCGACCTGGATCTCGTTGTCGAAATGGCCGATGTTGCAGACGATGGCCTGGTCCTTCATCGCCTGCATATGGGCCAACGTCAGCACATCCTTGTTGCCGGTGGTGGTGACGTAGATGTCGCCGCGGCCCAGCGTGCTCTCGACGGTGTTGACCTCGAAGCCTTCCATCGCCGCCTGCAGCGCGTTGATCGGGTCGATCTCGGTGACCACCACGCGCGCGCCGTAGGCACGCAGCGAATGCGCGCAGCCCTTGCCCACGTCGCCGTAGCCGCAGACCACGGCCAGCTTGCCGGCCAGCATCACGTCCATCGCGCGCTTCAGGCCGTCGGCCAGCGACTCGCGGCAGCCGTACAGGTTGTCGAACTTGCTCTTGGTCACCGAGTCGTTGACGTTGATCGCGGGCACCAGCAGCTTGCCGGCCTCGGCCAGCTGGTACAGGCGGTGCACGCCGGTGGTGGTTTCCTCGGAGACGCCTTTCCAGTCGGCGACCACGCGGGTCCAGTAGCCGGGACGCTCCTTGGCGACGCGCTTCAGCAGGTTCTTGATGACCTGCTCCTCATGGCTGCCCGAGGCGCTGTTGACCCAGCTCTCGTCGCCCTTTTCCAGTTCGTAGCCCTTGTGGATCAGCAGCGTCACGTCGCCGCCGTCGTCCACCACCAGCTGCGGGCCGAGGAAGCCGCCCTTGCCGTCGGGGAAGGACAGCGCATCCAGCGTGCAGTCCCAGTACTCCTCCAGCGTCTCGCCCTTCCACGCGAACACCGGCGTGCCGGTGGCGGCGATCGCGGCGGCCGCGTGGTCCTGCGTCGAGAAGATGTTGCACGAGGCCCAGCGCACGTCGGCGCCGATGTCCTTCAGCGTCTCGATCAGCACCGCGGTCTGGATCGTCATGTGCAGCGAGCCGGTGACACGCACGCCCTTGAGCGGCTTGGCGGCGGCGTACTTGCGGCGGATGGCCATCAGGCCGGGCATCTCGTGTTCGGCGATGTCCAGTTCCTTGCGGCCGAAATCGGCAAGGCCGATGTCGCGGATCTTGTAGTCGTGGCTGTTTTCTTTGAGAGCGGCGTTCATGTGTTGCTCCGGTTCTGGTGGGGACAAACCGGGCGCCGTTTCAGAAAAATGCCGTCGAGCCTGGCCGTTCGGGTGATGAGCCTGCACAAGGATGTGCAGCCTGTTGCGGATGAAACCGCAGCACCCACGGTCGCAGCGCCCCTCGACGGTGAACGCGCATTATAGCTGCGTGGAGTCGGACATGCCTGCGGCGAGCCTTCGCGCAGTCCCGCCGAAGGGTTTTGCGGCAGTGCAGCAAAAGTGTCGCGCTTGCGCTAGGCTTGGGGTTCCGCCTCCTGCGAGCCGATGCCGTCGTGATGAACGCCTCCCGCAGTCCCGAACCCGCGTTGCCCGATGCCCCGCTGCGCGACGACGTGCGCCGGCTGGGCGCCCTGGTCGGCCGTATGCTGGCCGAGCAGGTGGCGCCGGCCTTCCTCGACGAGGTGGAGCGCGTGCGCGTCGCCGCGATCGCGCGCCGGCAGGAGGGAGCGCCGCTGGCGGGGCTGGCCGATCCCCTGGGCGGGCTGGCCGTGGCGCACGCGGAGGCGCTGGCGCGCGCCTTCGCCACCTATTTCAACGCGGTGAACATCGCCGAACGCGTGCATCGCATCCGCCGTCGCCGTGACTACCAGCGCGAAGGCGGTGCGCCGCAGCCGGAGTCCCTGCGTGATGTGCTGGAGCGGCTGAAGGCACAGGGCGTGACCGCGCCCGAGCTGCTCGACTGGCTGCTGCGGTTGCAAGTGGAGCCGGTGTTCACCGCGCATCCCACCGAGGCGGTGCGCGCCTCGCTGCTGGAGAAGGAGCAGGCCATCGTGCGCGCGCTGGTCGACGGTTTCGACGCCGGTCGCACGCCGCAGGAGCGCGGCGAGGACGAGGAGCGCATCCACATGGCGCTCACCGCCGGCTGGCAGACTGCCGAGGCCTCGCCGGTGCGGCCCAGCGTGCAGGACGAGCGCGACCACGTCGGCTTCTACCTGGCCGACCCGATCTACCGCATCGTACCGGCGCTCTACGAATCGCTGGCCGACGCGCTGCAGGCCGTCTACGGCGTGGCGGTGCCGCTGCCGCGCCTGCTCTCCTTCGCCACCTGGGTGGGCGGCGACATGGACGGCAACCCCAACGTGGGCGCCGACACCATCGCCGCCAGCCTCGCCAGCCAGCGTGCGCAGGTACTGGAGCGCTACATCGCCGACGTCGCCGCGCTGGCCCGCCTGCTCAGCCAGACCGAGGGCCGCGTGCAGGTGGATCCGCGCCTGCACCGGCGGCTGGACGACTACCGGACGCGCTTTCCGCAGGCCGCGGCGCGCATCCGCCCGCGTTACGCCGACATGCCGTACCGCTGCCTGCTGACCCTGATCGGCGCGCGGCTGGAAGCCACCCACGAGGACGAACATTCCGAGGCCTACGCCTCCGCCGATGAGCTGCGCGACGACCTCGAGCTGATCGCCGCCAGCCTGGTCGACCACCGCGGCCTGCACGCGGGAGCCTACGCGGTGCAGCGGCTGGTCTGGCGCGTGCGCAGCTTCGGCTTCCATCTCGCCCGGCTCGACGCGCGGCAGGACTCGCGCGTGCACGACGACGCGCTGGCCGCGTTGCTCGGCGACGCCGACTGGGCCGCGCGCAAGGTGGACGAACGCGTGGCCGCGCTGCATGCCTGCCTGCGCGGCGAGCGCGATTTCGTCGTCAGCGAGGACAGCGTGGCGGCCTCGCTGCGCGCGGTGTTCGCCGCGCTGCGCGATGCGCGCCGGCGTTACGGCGCGGCGGCCACCGGCCTCTACATCATCAGCATGGCGCGCTCCGCTGCCGACGTGCTGGCGGTGCTGGCGCTGGCGCGGCATGGCGGCCTGGTCGAGGAAATGGGTACGACGAGTCATGTTCCCCTGGACATCGCTCCGCTGTTCGAGACCATCGACGACCTCGGTAACGCCCCGGCCACGCTGCGCGCGCTGCTGGCCGATCCGCTCTACCGCGCCCACCTCGCCGCGCGCGGGGACCGCCAGTGGGTGATGCTGGGCTATTCCGACAGCGGCAAGGACGGCGGCACCCTGGCGTCGCGCTGGGGCCTGCAGCGCGCCCAGGTGGAGCTGCTGGACGTGGCGCGCGAACACGGCATCGCGCTGGCGTTCTTCCACGGCCGCGGCGGCTCGGCCAGCCGCGGCGGCGCCCGCATCACGCCCGCGCTGATGTCCTCGCCGCGCGGCGCGGTGGCCGGGGTGCTGCGCGTCACCGAGCAGGGCGAGGTGATCCACCGCAAATACGGCATCCGCGCCCTGGCCCTGCGCAACCTGGAGCAGACCGTGGGGGCCGTGCTGCGCGCCAGCCTGCGCCCGCGCGACGAGGAGTCGCGCGAAACGCTGTGGCGCGAGCGCATGCACGCGCTGTCCGCGCGCAGCCGGCAGGCCTACCGCGCGCTGGTCGAGCGCGAGGGCTTCGTGGACTATTTCCGCAGCGCCACGCCGATCGACGTGATCGAGCGCATGGCGCTGGGCTCGCGCCCCTCGCGCCGCCGCAGCATGCGCGGCGTGCAGGACTTGCGCGCCATCCCCTGGGTGTTCGCGTGGACGCAGTGCCGCTCCATCATCACCGGCTGGTACGGCCTGGGCAGTGCGCTGGAATGGGGCGTGGCCGAGTACGGCGAACAGGCACTGGTCGAGATGGCGCGCGACTGGCCGTTCTTCGCCAACGCGCTGGACGACGTGGAGATGCTGCTGGCCAAGTGCGACCTCGCCATCGCCGAGGCTTTCTCGCGACTGGCCGGCGATCTGCACGAGCCGTTCTTCGCGCTGATCCGTGCCGAATTCGAACGCAGCCGCGCCTGGGTGCTCAGGCTCAAGGGCGCGGACGAGCTGCTGCAGGGCGATCCGCGCCTGGCCGCCTCGATCCGCCTGCGCAATCCCTACATCGATCCGATGAGCCTGCTGCAGGTGGACCTGCTCAAGCGCTGGCGCGCGGGCGAGCGCCAGGACGACGCCTTGCTGCAGGCGCTGGTGGCCTGTGTCAACGGCGTGGCGCAAGGGCTGCAGAACACCGGTTGAACGGGGCTTGGCAGCCCGGTGGCGTGCCCGCTACGCTGCCACGCCGTCCGGAAGTTTTTCATGCAGGAAAATACGACGCCCCGGCTCGGCCCGCTGCCCCTGCTGATCTTCAGCGCGCGCTGGCTGCAGCTGCCGCTCTACCTCGGCCTGATCGTGGCGCAATGCGTCTACGTATTCCTGTTCGGCAAGGAGCTGTGGCACCTGATCCACGAGGCGCCGAAGCTGGGCGAGCAGGAGATCATGCTGATCGTGCTCGGTCTCATCGACGTGGTGATGATCTCCAACCTGCTGATCATGGTGATCGTGGGCGGCTACGAGACCTTCGTCTCGCGCCTGCGGCTGGAAGGCCACCCCGACCAGCCGGAGTGGCTGAGCCACGTCAATGCCTCGGTGCTGAAGGTGAAGCTGGCGATGGCGATCATCGGCATCTCCTCGATCCACCTGCTCAAGACCTTCATCGCCGCCGGCGCGCTGCAGGGGCTGCCGTTCTGCTCGCCTGACGTGCTGGCCGGCATCGCCGAGAACGTCAATGCCGGTTTCGCGCTGAAATGCTCCACGCTCACCCCGGTGGGTGTGATGTGGCAGACCATCATCCACGTGGTGTTCATCCTCTCGGCGATCGGCATCGCCTGGACCGACCGCCTGATGCACGCGGGCGCGCAGAAGCTGCGGGAGGCGCATTGAACCCGGTGCGGCGTCCGTTTGCGGACGCCGCGTTCCGGATGCGGACGGCATGCCGCGGCGGGCACCGCGGCAAGCGGGCGCCAGGCCCTGATCGGCAAGGATTTTTATCGTCGGCGTCGGCTGGCACGCGGCTTGCCAAGGATGCCGCATGGATATCGCGAACCCGATCTATGGCATCCGCAAGCGCCGCCGCCTGAGGCTGATGGTGGGCGGTGCGGCACTGGCGGTGGCCGCGCTGGCCGTGCTGGTGTGGCGGCTGGGGCCGGCGTTGCCGATGGCAGACCGCAGCAGCCTGTGGATCGATGCCGTGCAGCAGGGCGACATGCTTCGCGAGGTGCGTGCCACCGGTACCCTGGTGCCGCGCGAGATCCGCTGGCTGGCCGCTGCCACGCCTGCCACTGTGGAAAAGATCCTGGTGTGGCCGGGCACGACCGTGCAGCCGGATACCGTGCTGATGCGCCTGTCCGACCCGGCGACCGAGGATGCGCTGCGCAACGCACAGGCGCAGGTCGCGGCGGCGCAGGCCGAGGTGGCGGCCAAGCGCGCCGAGCTGGAGTCGCAATTGCTCGACCAGCGTTCCGCCCAGGCGCAGGCGCAATCCGACTATGCCTCGGCCAAGGTCAAGGCCGATACCGACAGCATTGCGATAAAGCAGCATCTGATCCCGCTCGTGCAATACGAGCAGGGCCAGATCGCGCTGAAGCAGCTGCACGAGCGCATGCAGATCGAACAGCAGCGCGTGGCCGCGTTCGCCGCCAGCATGAAGGCGCAGATCGACGCGGCGCAGGCTGCGCTGGTGCAGCAGCAGAGCAACCTGCAGCTGCGCCGGCGCCAGGCGGACGCGCTGGAAGTGAAGGCCGGCATCGCCGGCGTGCTGCAGGAGGTGGCCGTGCAGGAGGGCGCCCAGGTCGCCGCCGGCGCCAACCTCGCACGGGTGGCGCGGCCCGACGTGCTGATCGCGCGCCTGCAGGTACCCGAGGTGCAGGCCAAGGACGTGGCCATGGGCATGCCGGTGAGCGTGGATACCCACAACGGCCTCGTCGACGGCAAGGTGGAGCGCATCGATCCCGCCGTGCGCAACGGCAGCGTGCAGGTGGACGTGAACCTCGCCGGCAAGCTCCCGGAAGGCGCGCGGCCCGACCTTTCCGTGGATGGCCGCATCCTGATCGCCCAGCTGCATGACGTGCTGTCGGTGGGCCGCCCCGCACTAGCCAAGGCCGACGGCGACCTCAGCCTGTTCCGCCTTGACTCCGGCGGCGACACCGCCACCCGCGTGCCGGTACGCATTGGCGCGGCCTCGGTGGACCGCGTCGAGATCCTGCGCGGCCTGAAGGCCGGCGACCGGGTGATCCTCTCCGACACCAGCCAGTGGGACAAATACGACCGCATCCGCTTGAAATGAACACCGCGCGGTAGCGCACCCTGTGCGCGATCGCGCTCTTCGCCGAATGACCCATCGCGCACAGGGTGCGCTCCCACAAATCTCATGGAGCTTTTATGACCGACTCCGCCAGCGTCATTACCCTCAAGGACCTGCGCAAGGTATTCCAGACCGACGAGGTGGAAACCCACGCGCTCAGTGAAGTCCACCTCAACATCGAGCGCGGCGAGTACGTCTCCATCTCCGGGCCTTCCGGCTGCGGCAAGACCACGCTGCTGTCGATCCTGGGCCTGCTCGACACCGCCAGTTCCGGCAGCTACGTGCTGAACGGCCACGACGTCGCCGCGCTCAACGCCGCGCAGCGCGCGCGCATCCGCAACGCGGAGATCGGCTTCATCTTCCAGGCCTTCAACCTGATCGGCGACCTCACCGTGCAGGAAAACGTGGAGCTGCCGCTCACCTACCGCGGCGGCATCGACGCCGCCGAGCGCCGCGCCCGCGTGCAGGAGGCGCTGGAGCGCGTGGGCATGGCACACCGCATGCGCCACTACCCCGCGCAGCTCTCCGGCGGCCAGCAGCAGCGCGTCGCGGTGGCGCGCGCGTTGGTCGGCAAGCCCGCGATCCTGCTCGCCGACGAGCCCACCGGCAACCTCGACTCGCGCAACGGCGAGGCGGTGATGGCCCTGCTCGACGAACTGCACAAGGGCGGTGCCACCCTCTGCATGGTCACGCACGACGCGCGCTACGCCGAGCTGGCCCAGCGCAAGGTGCGCCTGTTCGACGGCCGCGTGGTGGACGAGGAAACCTACGACCGCCTGCGCCGCGAGGACGAATCGCGCCTCGACGCGCTGATCGGCCAGCGCATCGAGGTGGGTGCGTGAACGTCGCGCCGGCGAAGGTCTGGATCGCCGAGATCTGGCGCGCGTGGCGCGCCAGCTTGCGTCGTCCCGGGTTTTTGCTGCTGGCGGCAGGCGTGCTGGCGCTGGGCGTGGGCTCGGCCAGCGCGGTGTTCACCATGATCGACGGCGTGCTGCTGCGGCCTCTGCCTTATCCCGAGCCGCATCGGCTGGTGGCGTTGGGGCGACTCGAACAGGGCAACGTGGTGGGCATGCCGCCACAGCAATATCAGCAACTGGCCGGCTTGCCAGGCGTGGCTGCGCTGGGCAGCTTCAAGAGCGAAACGACCGCCACCAACATCGCCGGCGACGGCGAACCGGTACAGGTGCAGGCGCAGGGCATCGACCATGGCCTGCTGCCCACGCTGCGCGTGCGGCCCGCGCTGGGACGCAACTTCACCGCACAGGAAGACCAGCCGCACGGGCCGCCGGCGGTGCTGCTCTATCACGGTTTCTGGCTGCGTCGCTTCGGCGGCAATCCCGCCGTGGTGGGCCAGACCATCCAGGTGGAGGGCGTGGCGCACACCATTGTCGGCGTGCTGCCGGCGGGTTTCGACCTTGGGCAGGCATCGATCGCCTTGCCTCTGGCCTTCGCCGCGAACACCGCCAATGATTCCGACGATTACACGACGGTGGCGCGGCTGGCACCGGGCGCCACCCGCGAAGCGCTGGCGTCGGAGGTGGATACGCGGCTGCATGCCTTCTACGCCGCGCAGGGAGGCAAGGCCTATGCCAGCGATTTCTGGCTGCGTGCGCACTACGGCGTACAGGATTTTGGCGCCGAAGAGCACCAGGGTTCGCGTGCCACCTCGCTGATGTGGCTGGCCTGCGCGGCGCTGCTGTTGCTGATCGCATTGGTGAATCTCACCAACCTGATGCTGTTGCGCGCGATGGGACGCGGCCACGAGGCGGCCGTGCGCGGCGCGCTGGGCGCGTCGGCATGGCGCGTGGCATTGCCGTCGATGGCGGAAGGCGTGCTGGTCGGTTTGCTCGGCGTGTTGCTGGGGCAAGCCCTGGCGGCGCTGGGCCTGCGGGCCTTGCGCACCTGGATGCCGGTCGACTGGATGGCCACCGAGTGGCTTCGTCTCGGCGGCCTGAGCCTCGGTAGATCGGCATGGATGCTGGCCATGGCAGTGGGCCTGTTCGGCGCGTTGCTTGCCACGGCGCTGGGCCTATGGCGTGGCCGTGCTGCGTTGTCGGTGGATAGCCTGCGCGAAGGCGGCCGCAGCGGTTTCGGTCGCCGCGGCGGCCTGCTGGGCCGCGTGCTGGTGATCGCACAGGTGGCGCTGGCTTCGCTGCTGCTGTGCGCGGCCGGCGTGTTCCTGCGCACCTTGCTCGACAACGCGAAGACGGACCTGGGTTTCGACGCGCGCGGCGTGCTCACCTTCGAGCTGGCGCCGGTCAAGGCGACCTATCCCGATGCGGTGGCCGTGCAGGCTTTGTCGCAGCGGCTGGTCGAGCGCCTGCGGCAGATTCCCGGCGTGCGCCAGGTCGCAGTCGGCACCAACCTGCCGACGGGCGATTTCAGCGGCCAGTGGCGAATGAACATGCATGTGCAGGGTGGGGAGGACTTCAATGCCCAGCTGCATGCGGCCAGCCCGGATTTCTTCGGGGTGTTCGGCATACGCCTGCTGCAAGGCCGCCTGTTCGCCGATACCGATGTGCGGGGCGGCGAGGCCGTGGCCATCGTCAACCGGAAATTCGCCGACCAGCATTATCACGGTCGCGCGTTGGGCCAGATCATCCAGCGCGGTTCGGGTACGGGCATGTTCTCCGCGCGCATCGTGGGCGTGGTGGCCGACACCTGGCAGTTCGGCCCGGAGGATCCCGAAGGTGCCACGCCCATCCTCTATCTGCCGTTGGCGCAGATGCCGGAGGACGTGCTGCGCGCATTCCGCACCTACGAGCCGTTGCGTTTCGCCATCAAGGTGCAGGGCGACCCCGACCGCTACCGCGATGCGGTGAAGCAGGCAGTGGCCGAAGTGGCGCCCGACCAGCCGGTCAACAGCGTGCGCAGCATGGCGTGGGTGGTACACGACATCACCACCGACACGGAATTCAACCTGATGCTGGTAGGCCTGCTGGGTGGACTGGCGCTGCTGCTGGCCGGCGTGGGCATGTACGCGGTGATGGCGGTGGCGGTGGCCGCACGCGAGCGCGAGTTCGGCGTGCGTGCCGCGCTGGGCGCATCGCCGCAGTGCCTGTTGGTGCTGGTGCTGCGAGGCGGCCTGCTGCAGATCGTGCTGGGCCTTGCGGCAGGCGTGGTGCTGGGTATGGCCGGATCGGGCGTGCTGCGCGCGGTGGTGGTGCAGCTGGGGCGCAGCGTGTTCGACCCGTGGGCCATTCTCGCCGCCTGTGCGGTGCTGGCGTGCGCCGGCGTCCTGGCCTGCTTGCCGCCGGCCGTGCGGGCCGGTCGCACCGCGCCGATGCATGCCTTGCGCGGGGAATGAATCAATGAGAGGAGAAGTTCTCGCATGAACATCTGGCTCACCGAAATCTGGCGCTCCTGGCGCGCCAGCCTGCGTCGCCCCGGCTTCCTGTTGCTGGCTTCGGGCGTGCTGGCCTTGGGCATAGCTTCGACAGTGGCGGTATTCGCGCTGGTCGATCAGGTGGTGCTGAAACCGTTGCCTTATGCGCAGCCCGGGCAGCTGGCAAGCCTGGGGCGGCAAGGCGAGGACAAGGCGATTTCGCCGCTGCAGTACCAGCATCTGCAGTCGCTTGCCGGCGTTGCCTCCATGGGCCTGGTCAAGGATGACCTGGTACCCGCCAACATCACCAGCGCAGGCCAGCCCGAGCAGGTCGAGGCGCTGGTGGCGGATCGGGGCCTGCTGCCTACGCTGGGCGTACGCCTTGTCCTGGGACGGAACTTCGACGCGCGGGAGGACCAGCCGCATGGACCGGATGTGGTGATCCTGTCGCATGACCTGTGGCAGCGCCGCTACGGCGGCGATGCGGGTGCCATCGGGCACAGCCTGTCGCTGGAAGGCAAGCCGTACACCATCATCGGCGTGCTGCCGCGTGGTTTCGACTTGCTTGGCAGCCCGAGCATCCTGCTGCCGGCGGCGCTGCCGGCCCAGTCGGGCGACGACGGAACCAATTATTTCGCGGTGGCGCGGATGGCGCCGGGCACCAGCCTCGCTGCGCTGGGTGCGGAGGTCGCCACGCGGTTGCATGCGATGTACGCCGCGATGGGCGGGCGCCAGGGTGAAGCCGGCTTGCGCACGTCCTACGACGCGGTGAGCCTGCGCTCCGCACTGCACGCCGGATCGCGGCACGTGCTGTCGATGTTCATGGTCAGCGCCGTGTTCGTGCTGCTGATCTCACTGGTGAACCTCGCCAACCTGATGGTGCTCAGGGCGCTGGCGCGGGGGCATGATGCCGCCGTGCGCGCCGCACTGGGGGCGTCGACGGTGCGTCTGGCCTGGCCGGCGCTTGCCGAAGGATTGCTGGTGGGGTTGCTGGGTGCAGTGGTGGGCATGGGCCTGGCCAGCCTGGGGCTGGCGGCCTTGCGCGGGTTCATGCCGGCGCAGTGGCAGGCGGATGCCTTGCACGCGTCCGGGGCGATGTGGGGCGTGGCCTTGGCCATCGGCCTGGCCGGCGCCTTGCTGTCGGCCTCGCTCGGGCTCTGGCGTGGCCGCGCGGCCATCGCGCTCGACGATCTGCGCGAAGGCGGTCGCAGCGGGGTTGGGCGGCAAGGAGCCATGCTGGGCAAGGTGCTGGTGGTGGCGCAGGTGACCATGGCCACGACCCTGCTGTGCGGGGCCGGACTGTTCCTCAACGCCTTGCGTGACGCGGCGCGGACGCCGCTGGGTTTCTCCACGCAAGGCGTGCTGACGTTCGAGCTGGCGCCGGTCAAGGCCACCTACCCGGATGTGCCATCGGTGCACCGGTTGACCGAGCGCCTGCTGGAGCGCCTGCGTGCCGAACCGGGTGTTGCGGAGGTCGCCGCCGCCACCAACCTGCCTGTCGGCGATCAGCTCAACATGCCGCTGCGCGCGCCGGGAGGCGAGCCGGAAGCCGTGCAGTTCCGTGGTGTCAGTCCCGGCTATTTCGCCGCCTTTGATATCCCGCTGCGCAGCGGCCGCGGGTTCGAGCGTACCGATGGCGCCGGCAGCGAAGCCGTGGCCGTGGTCAACGAGGCGTATGCGCGGGCGTACCTGGGCGGCGAGGCCGTGGGCAAGACGCTGGAGTTTGTGTTCGGCGCCACCGGCAACCCGACGGTGCGTGTCGTCGGCGTGGCCGCTGATACGCGCCAGTTCGGCCCGTTGGAGCCGGCCGCGCCCATCGTCTATGTGCCGCTGGCGCAAGTGCCCGACACCGTCATGGGCATGATCCGCGACTTCATGCCGCTGCGTTTCGCGCTGCGAGTGCACGGCACGGTTGGCGATTACCGGAACACGGTGCGCGCGGCGGTGGCGGAGGTCGCGCCCCGGCAGCCCATCGCCAGTCTGCGCAGCCTCGCGGACATCGCCCGTGGCATGACCGAGCCGGTGCGCCTGAGCCTGCTGCTGGTCGGTCTGTTCGCGGCGCTGGCGCTGCTGCTGGCAGCGGCCGGCATGTATGCCGTGATGGCGGTGGCCGTGGCCGCGCGGCAACGCGAATTCGGCGTGCGCCTCTCGCTGGGCGCGTCGCCTGCGCAACTGGGCCGCCTGGTGATGCGCGCGGGCCTGCTCCAGGTGCTGGCAGGCCTTGTGCTCGGCACCGGCGCAGGCTGGTTGCTGATGAGATGGCTGCGCGGAATGGTCGAATCGGTGGCGGATATCGGCTTCGCGCCGCTGATCGTCGCTTGGGTGTGCGGGGCGCTCGTGCTCGCGGCCCTCGCCGCCTGCCTGCTGCCGGCCTTGCGCGCGGCGCACGTGGCGCCGATGCATGCCTTGCGCGGGGAATAGGGCGATGGAAACGGCTTCGGGGGAGAGGGTTGCATGAACATCTGGGTCACCGAAATCTGGCGCTCCTGGCGCGCCAGCCTGCGCCGCCCTGGCTTCCTGCTGCTGGCTTCCGGCGTGCTGGCGCTGGGCATAGCCGCGAGCGTGGCGGTGGCCGCGCTGATCCAGAACAGCCTGTGGCGGCCGCTGCCGGTACCGCAGCCGTCGCGGCTGGTGGTGCTGGGCCAGATCCACGACAACGCCCACGTGGGCGGCATCTCGCCGCACGAATACCAGTATCTGGACAAGCTCCACGGCGTGGCCTCGCTGGGGCTGTGGCGGCCGCGCTCGACGGTGAACGTCGCGGGCGCCGGCGCGCCGGCACAGCTGCCGGTGATCTACGTCGACCGCGGGCTGTTGCCCACGCTGGACGTGCAGCCGGTGCTGGGGCGCAACTTCGACGCGCAGGAGGATCGTCCGCACGGACCGACCGTGGTCATCCTCGGCTACGGCTTCTGGCGGCGCAGTTACGGCAGCGATCCGCATGTGATCGGCCGCAGCCTGCAGGTGGAAGGCGTACCGCACACCATCGTCGGCGTGCTGCCGGCGGCCTTTAATACCGTGCTGGGGCCGGGCGATGTGGTACTGCCGACGGCGCTGCCGGTGGGGAGCCGCGACTACAACCACAACGGCACCGTGGCGCTCGCGCGACTGGCGCCGGGTGCCGATATCGCCGCGGTGTCGGCGCAGGCCGATGCGCGCGAACGCACGATGTATCGCGACATGGGCATGGGGGGCAACTGGAAAAAGCCACGCTTCGGTGCCGAAGGCCTGGCCTCGGTCGTGCAGCAGGACGCGCGACCGATGCTGCTGTTGTTCATGACCAGCGCGCTGCTGGTGCTGCTGATCGCGCTGGTCAACCTCACCAACCTGATGCTGCTGCGCGCGCTGTCGCGCAGCCACGACGTCGCCGTGCGCGGCGCGCTGGGCGCGTCGCTGTTGCGGCTGATGTTGCCGGCATTGGGCGAGGGGTTGCTGCTTGGTGGCACGGGTGCGCTGCTGGGCATGGCCCTGGCCGTCGCCGGTCTGAGATTGATGCAGGGTTTCATTCCCGTCGAGTGGTTGTGGGGCGGGCACCTGCATGTCGGCGCAGCGGCGTGGCTGCTGGCCTTCGCCGTGGGGCTGCTGGGCGCCTTGCTGGCGGCAGGGCTGGCGCTGTGGCGCAGCCGCAGCGCGACAACGGTGGACGAGTTGCGCGAGGGTGGCCGCAGCGGCGCCGGCCTGCGCAGCGGACGGCTGGGCCGCCTGCTGGTGGTGGCGCAGGTGGCGCTGGCGGCGGTGCTGCTGTGCGCGGCTGGCGTGTTCATGCATGGGCTCTACGACGCGTCACGGCTGCAACTGGGTTTTGACGACAGCAACGTGCTCACCTTCGAGCTGGCGCCGGTGCAGGCGGATTACCCGGACGTGGCGTCGGTGTGGAACCTGTCGCAGCGGCTGACGCAGCGGCTGCGCGCGATCCCCGGCGTCACCGTCGCCGCGGCGACCACCAACCTGCCCGCCAGCGACGACATGTACGGCCAGCTCCAGAGCAGCGTGCGCACGCCGGATGGCAGGGAGTTCGTGGCGCAGTACCACGGCATCGAACCGGATTTCCTCAAGCTGTTCAATATCCCCTTGCGCGCAGGACGTGGCCTCGACCGCAACGACGTGGCCGGTGGCGAAAGCGTGGCCATCGTCAGTCAGGATCTGGCCGATACGTATTACGGTGGTCACGCGATAGGCAGGGTGATCGACGTGCCGCGTGACGGCGGCGGTGTGTGGCCGCTGCGTATCGTCGGCGTGGTGGGTGGAACCTACCAGCGTGGTGCGTTGCAGCCGAAGCAGCCAGTTGTGTACGTGCCGCTGGCACAGATGCCGGCGCAGATGATGGCGATCTTCCGTCGCCTGGAGCCGCTGCGCTTCGCGCTGCGTGGCCACGGCAACCCGATGGACTGGCAGGCTGGCGTGCGCGTGGCGCTGGCCGAGATCGCACCCGAGCAGCCGATCGCCAACCTGCGCACGATGCAGAACATCGTGCACCAGACCACGGCAAGCGCACGGCTCAGCTTGTGGCTGATCGGCCTGTTCGCCGCGCTGGCGCTGCTGCTGGCGGCTGCCGGTCTGTATGCGGTCATGGCGGTAGCCGTGGCCGCGCGCGAGCGCGAGTTCGGCGTGCGCATGGCGCTGGGTGCCGCACCGTGGCGGTTGCTGCGACTGGTGCTGCGCGGCGGGCTGGGCCAGATCACGCTGGGACTGGCAATCGGCGTGACCGCCGCGCTGGCCGCTTCGCACGCCGTGGCCGTGCTGCTGATGACCCTGCTTGGCCGCAGCAATGTATTCGATCCGGTGGTGGTGCTCGGCGTCTGCGCCGTGCTTGCCATCGCGGGCGTGCTGGCTTGCTTGTTGCCTGCGCTACGTGCGGCGCGCGTGGCGCCGATGCGCGCCTTGAGGGGAGAGTGACGATGATCCTGCGCGAATTCCGCGAAGCATGGCGCCGGCTGCGGCGGCGACCTGGTTATGCGCTGCTGTCGGTGGGGATGCTGGGCGTGGGGCTGGGCGTGGTGCTGTTCCTGTTCAGCCTGGTCAACACCATGATCCTGCAGCCGTTGCCGTTTCCGCAGGCGGACCGGCTGGTAGCGATCGGTGCGCAGCCGTCCAACGGCTACGGCATCGGCGACATCGACAGCGGGCAGTACCTGCAGTTGCAGGGGCATCTGCGCAGCTTGGACGCGCTTGGCGCCTATGTCTCCACCGGCTTCAATCTGGACGCTGGCGACGGCGCGAACTTTTTGTCTGGCGCCCGCCTAACCGCCTCGATGATGCAGCTGCTGGGCGTGGAGCCGATCCTCGGCCGCGGCTTCATCGCGTCCGACGAGGTACGGGGTGCGGCCCCCGTGGTGCTGATGAGCGAGACGACGTGGCGGCACGATTTCCATGCCGACCCGCGCATCGTGGGCCGTGCGGTGCAGGTGAACGGCGAGCCGGCCACGGTGATCGGTGTGTTGCCCGCGGATTTCGGCTTTCCGCAGGCCAGCCAGCTGTGGATGCCGCTGCGGCTGAGGTTGGGGCAGCGCATCGGCATTTCCGGCGTGGGCAGGCTGGCGCCGGCGGTGGAGCTGCGCCAAGCGCGTGCGGAACTTGCCGCGCGGGCGGACGCGATGCAGCGTGCGTTGCCGCCCGGCCTGCGCAAGCGGCCGCTGATGATCAAGCCGCTGGCAGTGAGCTTCATTCCCGAAGACGAGCGCGGCTGGGTCTGGCTGATGTTCGGCGCAACCGGGCTGGTGCTGCTGCTGGCCTGCGTCAACGTGGCGAACCTCCAGCTGGTGCAGACCCTGAACCGGCGCCGCGAACTGGCCTTGCGCAGCGCGCTGGGCGGCGGCCGCGGGCGCCTGATGGCCGGCGTGCTGGCGGAAAGCCTGCTGCTCGGAGTGGCGGCGCTGGCGGTGGCCGTTCCGATCATGCAGTTCGGCAATCGCTGGCTGGTCGGCGTGTTCGTCGCCAGCAACGATCCACCGAACATGTTCTTCCGCTTCGGCATCGATGGCCGGGTGTTGCTGTTCGGCTTCGGCGTGGCCGTGCTGAGCACCGCGCTGGCCGGACTGGTACCTGCCTGGCGCGCCGCGCGCGCCGACCTGCAGGACGCGCTGCGCGACGGCGGCAAGGGTTCCGGCAGCGGCTTCGCCCAGGTGGCGAAGGTGCTGGTGGTAGCCGAGGTGGTGCTGACCGTGGTGCTGCTGGTGGGCGCGGGCATGTTCGTGCGCGCACTGGGCGGACTGCTGGCGGAGCGCTCGGTCGGGGCCGCGCATGCCACGCACGTGCTTACGGCGAGCGTGGCGCTGCCGTCGGCGCGATACGCGGACGGCGGACGGCGCATCCGTTTCCTCGAAACCGTGGTCGAACGCCTGCGCAGCGATCCTGCCGTGATCGACGCCGCCGCTGCGGACACCATTCCAAGCGCCGCATTGGGCAGCCACGAGAACGTGTCCCTGCCGGGCCAGCCGCAGCCGTCCGACGGTTGGCCGCGGGTGCAGATGGGCATCGTCGATCCGCATTTCCTGGCCACCTACGGTGTGCGTTTGCGCGAAGGACGCTTCTTCGACGCCAGTGACCGCGCGGACAGCACGCCGGTGGCGGTGGTCGACGCCAAGCTGGCCGAGGCGACGTGGCCGCACGGCGATGCGCTGGGTCGCAAGCTGGTGCTGTGGCCGGGCCGCGCGCAGGCCCTCGCGCTGACTGTCGTTGGCGTGATCGAGCCGCTGCGGCTGGACAGCGCGCTGGAAAAGCCGCTGCCGGGCCTGCTGTTGCCGCTGGACCAGGCGGCGACGCAGGCGCCGCTGGGTGGCGTAGGCCTGGCGATCCACACCCACGCGGATGCGGAAACCTACGTGCGGCGGCTGACGGCGCTGGTGCGCGAAGTGGATCCGCAGGCGGCCGTCCACGCGGCGTACAGCCAGGCGGAAGTGATGGCGATGACGCGGCTCAAGCTGCTGGTGCTGACTGAGGTGTTCGCTGCGCTGGGGCTGGTCGCGCTGCTGCTGGCGGCGGCGGGCCTCTATGGCGTGCTGGCGTTCTCGGTGACGCAGCGCACGCGCGAGATCGGCATCCGCCGCGCGATCGGCGCCGGACACGGCGCGGTAGTGCGCACGGTGGCGCGGCAGCTGGCCTGGCAACTCGGCATCGGGCTCGGCATCGGCTTCGTGCTGGCGCTGCCGGGGTCGAACATGTTGGCCGATCCGGGGCTGCACACACGCGCACACGATCCGGCGGTATTCGCGACCGTGCTGCTGCTGGTGCTCGGGGTGTCCGTGCTTGCCGCGCTGGTGCCCCTGCTGCGCGCGCTGCGCGTCGATCCCGCGGTCGCGCTGCGCTACGAGTGATCGCTACACTGCATGGATGAGCGAAGGCATGGCACGCGAACCGACCCCCACCATCCTGCTGGCCGACGACCAGGCCGACGTGCGCGAGGCGTTGCGCCTGCTGCTGAAGGCCGAGGGCATCGCCAGCGTGGGCGTGGCCGATCCCGCGGCGGTGCTGGAGGCGGTACGCAAGCGCGAGTTTGCCTGTGCGTTGATCGACTGCAACTACTCGCGCGACACCACCTCGGGCGAGGAGGGTCTGGATCTGCTTGAGCGCCTGCGGCAGCTCGCGCCCGAGCTGCCGGTAGTGGCGATGACGGCGTGGGGCAACGTGCCGATCACTGTCGAAGCGATGCGCCGCGGCGCCGCCGACTTCATCGAGAAGCCGTGGGACAACGCGCGCCTGGTCAGCGTGCTGCGCGCACAGATTGCCTTGGCCGATGGCGCGCGCCGGCAGCGCCGGCTGGAGGCGGAGAACGCGCTGCTGCGCGGAGAGGCGGGCGAGGAGTTTATCGCCGAGTCGCCGGCGATGCGCCGCGTGCTGGCACTGGTCGAGCGCATCGCGCCCAGCGACGCCAACGTGCTGGTGCTGGGCGAGAACGGCACCGGCAAGGGCGTGGTCGCCCAGCTACTGCACCAACGTTCGCCGCGTGCAGCGCGTTCGCTGGTCAAGATCAACATGGGCGGCATCGCCGAGAGCGTGTTCGAGTCGGAGATGTTCGGCCACGTGCGCGGCGCCTACACGGATGCCAAGAGCGAGCGCATCGGCCGCTTCGAGCTGGCCGATGGCGGCACGCTGTTCCTCGACGAGGTGGGCAACGTGCCGGTCGCGCAACAGCCGAAGCTGCTGCGCGTGCTGGAAGATGGCGAGTTCGAGCGGCTCGGTTCGTCGCGCACCCAGAAGGTCGACGTGCGGCTGGTCTCGGCCACCAATGCGGATCTTGCCGCGGAGGTGGCCGCAGGCCGCTTCCGCAGGGACTTGCTCTATCGCCTCAACACGCTGGAAGTGCGCTTGCCGCCACTGCGCGACCGCGCAGAGGACATCCTGCCGCTGGCGCGCGCCTTCCTTGCCCGCAGCGCGCAACGCTACGGTCGTGACGGGTTGCGGCTGGCGACGTCGGCCGAGCGTGCGCTCACCGGCTGGCGCTGGCCCGGCAACGTGCGCGAACTGCAGCACCTGATGGAGCGCGCCGCGCTGCTTGCCGAGCACGACGAGGTGAGCGCTGCCGCGCTGGCCTTCGGCGAAGCTGCGGCGCAGCCGGCGGCGGACCTCGACGGCATGACGCTGGAGCAGGTCGAGGCGCGCCTGGTGCAGCGCGCGCTGGAGCGCCATGACGGCAACCTGCAGCGCGTCGCCGATGCGCTGGGCATCACCCGCCAGTCGCTGTACCGGCGACTAGAGAAGCACGATCTGCGCGACGCGGGCGGCGATGCCTGCTGAACACCCTGCGCAGCGCGCCGGCCGCATGCCGCGGTTCGAGCGGCGCGTGTTGCTGGGCAGTCTGCTGGTGGCCACGCCGGGCTTGCTCGCCGCCCTCGTGCTGGCCCAGGCTGCGTGGGATGCTTCGATACGCTGGGCCTGCATCGTTGGCGCCGTCGTCGCCACGCTGCTACTCGCGCGTTGGCAGTACCGGCGCGTGGTGTTCCCGCTATACACCTTGTCGGGCCTGCTGGAGGCACTGCGCCAGGGCGACTACAGCCTGCGCGGCGTGCAGGGTGGGGTACTGGGTGACGCGATCTACGACATCAACGCGCTGGCCGAACGGCTGCAGCGTGAGCGGTTGGAGTTCGAGGAGTCCTCCTACCTGCTCGGCAAGACGCTGGCGGCGCTGGACAGCGCGGTGTTCGTGTTCGACGACGGGCGTCGGCTGCGCCTGCTCAACCCGGCGGCACAGCGTCTGCTGGACGCCGAGCGCCATCGCCTGTTCGGCCTGAGTGCCGCGGAACTCGGACTCGAAGCGTTGCTGGAAGGGCCGGCCGCGCGCCTGCTCACGCACGTGTTTCCGGGGCGCAGCGGGCGCTTCGAGGTCCGCCACGCCGCATTGCGCAGCGGCGGACGGGGCGGCCAGTTGCTGGTGGTCAACGACGTGGGGCGCGTGCTGCGCGAGGAAGAACGTGCGGCGTGGCAGCGCCTGTTGCGCGTGCTGGGCCACGAGGTCAACAACTCGCTGGCGCCCATCCAGTCGATGGCCGGCACCCTGGCCACGCTGGCCGCGCGTGACCCGCTGCCCGAGGACTGGCGCGAGGATTTCCGCGGTGGATTGGACCTGATCGGCCATCGTGCCGAAGCGTTGGGGCGCTTCCTCTCCAGCTACAGCAAGCTGGCGCGCCTGCCGCCGCCGCAGCCGCGCGCGGTAGAGCTGTCCGCGTTGGTGGCCAAGGTGGCGAAGCTGGAACAGCGGTTGGGGGTCACGGTCGAGGCTGGCGAACCGCTGACGCTGCAGGCCGATCCCGACCAGCTCGAACAGGCACTGATCAATCTTTTGCGCAACGCGGTGGAGGCCTCGCTGCCCGGCGGCGGCGTGCGCCTGCGCTGGCGACGCGACGGCGAACGCGCGGTGATCGAAGTGGAGGACGACGGTCCCGGGCCGCCGCCCAGCGACAACCTGTTCGTGCCGTTCTTCACCACCAAGCCAGGCGGCTCTGGCATCGGCCTCGCGCTGGCGCGGCAGATTGCCGAGGCCCACGAGGGCGGTGTCGGCCTGCGCCCGCGCAGCGATGCCACGGGAGCCCTCGCCATCCTGTGGCTGCCCATGGCTTGAAAAAGCTGGCGCCGGACGAGGCGGGCAGCGGCTTGACGCCTGATGCGTGATGCGTGATGCTTGATGTCCGCAACGATGCCGTCGCGTCGCGGGAGCACCGATCATGCGCACCACCCTGCAACTGGACGAAGACGTACTCGCCGCCGCGCGCGCCCTGGCCGAGCAGCAGGGCCGCACGCTGGGCGAGGTAGTGTCAGAGCTGGCGCGAAAGGGCTTGGCGCCGGTGGCTGCGGCGCCGCGGTTTCGCAACGGCATTCGCCTGATGCCGGTGCGCCAGGACGCCAGGCCGACGACGTTGGAGCAGATCAACGAGCTGCGCGACGAAGCACCGTGGGCGCCCTGAGCCGCAAGGCCGGAACGGGCGTGCGCGAGGCGCGTGCGCCTTGGCCGGGGCCGGAAACGACCTGGCTGCTGGACGTCAACGTCCTGCTCGCGCTGCTCGATCCGGTCCATCCGCACCACGCGGCGGCACACGCCTGGTTCGCTACCGCACGTGCATCCTGGGCCAGCTGCAACCTCACCCAGAACGGCGCCCTGCGCATCATGTCGCATCCGCGCTACGGCAACGCCGTGGCCTCGGCTGCGCTGGCCGCCGAGCTGCTGGCGGAGCTGTGCGGGCAGCCCGGGCACGTGTTCTGGCCGGCCGACCTGAGCCTGCTCGATTCGCCGTTGATCGACCGCGAGCGCCTGCTGGCATCCGGCCAGGTCACCGACACCTGGTTGCTGGCGCTTGCCGTGAAGCATGGCGGTCGGCTGGCCACCTTCGACAAGCGCCTGGTCACCAGCGCCGTGAAGGGCGGCGAGGCCGCCCGGCACGTCATCGAATAGCACGCGACCTCCAGCCGCGCGCATGGTGGGCAGCGCATGGCCGTCCATGCCGCCAGCGGCGGCCGGTCGTTCAGCCGTCCAGTTCCGCCCAGCGCGCATAGGCGCTTTCCAGTTCCAGCTGCAGCCTGGCCAGTGTCTCGTTGGCCCTGACGATGGCGGCACCGTCCTGCTGGAAGAAGCTGGGGTCGTTCATTGCACCGCCGCGCGCGGCGATGTCGGCCTCGAGCCGCTCGATGCGGGCGGGCAGCTGCTCGAGTTCGCGTTGGTCTTTGTAGCTGAGCTTGCGTTTCGTTTCCGCCGCGGGGGGCGGTGCCGGCGGGCCCTTTGTCGTCGGCGCTGCGACCGGCACGGGCGCCGCCGGCCGCTGCCGCAGCCAGTCGGTGTAGCCGCCCACGTATTCGCCGATCCGCCCGTCCCCTTCCAGCACCAGCGTGGAGGACACCACGTTGTCGAGAAACGCGCGGTCGTGCGAGACCAGCAGCAAGGTGCCCTGGTAATCGGTGAGCAGTTCCTCCAGCAGCTCCAGCGTCTCCACGTCGAGGTCGTTGGTGGGCTCGTCCATCACCAGCAGATTCGACGGCTGGGCGAACAGCTTGGCCAGCAGCAGGCGGTTGCGCTCACCGCCGGAGAGCCGGGTGATCGGCGCACGGGCGCGCTCGGGCGAGAACAGGAAGTCCTGCAGGTAGCCGATGATGTGCTTGCGCTGGCCGTTCAATTCGATGAACTCGCGACCCTCGGCCACGTTGTCCAGCGCGTTCTGCGTGTCGTCGAGCTGCAGCCGGTGCTGGTCGAAATAGGCGACCTGGATGCCGGTGCCCAGCGTGATGTTGCCGCGCTCGGGCTTCAGTTCGCCCAGCATGATCTTGAGCAGGGTGCTCTTGCCGGCGCCGTTGGGGCCGACGATGCCGATGCGGTCGCCGCGCATCACCGTGGTGGTGAGGTCGTCGATCAGCACGCGGCCGCCGTAGCTCTGGTGCACGTGTTCCAGATCGACCACCTTCTTGCCGGACGCCTGCGCGTTGGCCGCGGTCATCTTCACGTTGCCGCCCAGCTCGCGTCGCTGCGCGCGTTCCATGCGCAGCGCCTTCAGCGCACGGACGCGGCCTTCGTTGCGCGTGCGGCGGGCCTTGATGCCCTGGCGGATCCACACTTCTTCCTGCGCCAGCTTCTTGTCGAACAGCGCATTGGCCTGCGCCTCGGCGTGCAGGCGTTCCTCGCGGCGGCGCAGGTAGTTGGCGTAGTCGCCGGGCCAGTCGGTGAGCCGGCCGCGGTCGATCTCCACGATGCGCGTGGCCAGCGCCTGCAGGAAGCTGCGGTCATGGGTGACGAAGATCAGGCTGCCGTCGAAGGATTTTAGGAAACCCTCCAGCCAGCCGATCGCCTCGATGTCGAGGTGGTTGGTGGGTTCGTCCAGCAGCAGCACGTCGGGCTTGCGCACCAGCGCCTGCGCCAGCAGCACACGGCGCTTCATGCCGCCGGAGAGCGCGGCGAAGTCGGTGTCGGCGGGCAGCTCCAGACGGGTCAGCACCTCGGTGACGCGGCGGTCGAGATCCCAGCCGTGGCGCGCCTCGATTTCGTGCTGCACGTCGCCCAGCGCGTCGAGATCGCCTTCGTGCAGCAGGTGATGGTAACGCGCGAGCAGCCGGCCGAGGTCGCCCAGACCTGCGGCCACCACGTCGAACACGCTGCCGGCGGTGCCATGCGGCACCTCCTGCGCCATGCGCGCGACGATGATGCCGTTCTGCACGCGCACCTCGCCGTCGTCCGCCTTCAGCTCGCCGGCGATCAGCTTCATCAGGGTGGATTTGCCTTCGCCGTTGCGGCCGACGATGCACACGCGCTCGTTGCGGTCGATCGAGAGATCGACCTGTTCGAGCAGGAGGGGGCCGCCGATGCTGAAGTCGACGCGCTGCAATTGGATCAGGGACATTTCCCTATTCTAGCGGGCCTTGCCGCCCAGGCGGATGGCCGGGGGGTGGCAGCCCGCCTGAAACAATTCATTGTGGAACATCGACTTAACGAATTTATTTCATGTCTTGCCTATGGAATTTGCCGCGACCTTGCGTTAAGGTCGCGCCCACGTGGGGTAATGCTGCGGTTTGATTGCGAGGTGTTCGGGTGGCCATCGAGTCCATGAGGCTGGGGCGGATGCTGGGTCGTCTGCGCGCGATGCTGGTGCCGGGGCTGCTGTGCGCTCTCGGCAGTTTCTTCGCCTGCGCGGCGCATGCCGGCTACGCAGCCATCGTGGTCGACGGCAGCAACGGCCAGATCCTGCAGCAGGTCAACGCCGATCATCGCGACTATCCCGCCTCGCTGACCAAGATGATGACGCTCTACCTCACCTTCCAGGAATTGAAGAGCGGCAAGCTGCGTCTCGACCAGCCGATGGCGGTGTCCGCCTGGGCGGCGGGCAAGTCACCCACCAAGCTGGGCCTGCGCGCCGGCCAGACCATCTCGGTACAGGACTGCGTGCTCGGCATGATCACCAAGTCGGCGAACGATGCCGCCACGGTGATGGCCGAGGGCATCGGCGGCAGCGAGAGCCATTTCGCCGAGATGATGAACGCGCAGGCCGCGCTGCTCGGCATGGGCGACACGCACTTCGCGAACGCCTCCGGCCTGCCCGATCCCAACAACACCTCCACCGCGCACGATCTGGTGAAGCTGGCGATGGCGCTGTACCGCGATTTCCCGCAGTACGCGCACTTCTTCGCCACCCAGGAGTTCGTGTTCCGCGGCCACATTGTGCGCGGCCACAACAACCTGATGTACCGCTACGCCGGCATGGACGGGCTGAAGACCGGTTTCACCGACGCTTCCGGCTTCAACCTAGCCTCGACCGCCGTGCGCGACGGCCATCGCCTGTTCGCCGTGGTGCTGGGCGGCCGCACCGCGGCGGGACGCGACCGCCTGATGGCGCGCCTGCTGGATGACGGCTTCAAGGGTGTGCAGACGCCGCCGATCCTGGTCGCCGAAGCCGGCGGCGTGCGTCCCGGCAGTCGCGCCGCACGTATCCTCGAGGCGATCTCGCCGATCCAGACCGCCGAGGCGGATACCCTGCCGACCGCAGAGCGCCGGCCGGCGCCGGGCCGTCAGGTGCACCACGGCAAGTCGGTGGCCGTGGCGAGCCGCAGCTGCGGCTCGCGTGGCAGCACCGCCTGCCGCCGCACGACCACGCATCGCACCCACCGTGCCGCGACCCGCCTGGCCGCCCATCATCCGCGGACCAAGAAGCAGCCCGTCGTGGTCGCTTCGCGCCGCGACACGGACGGCTGAACGCACCCTCCCTCTCCCGGCAGGCTCGCGCGGCCCAGCCCGCGACACGAGAAGCGCCCCGGCTTCGACCGGCGCCGACCGATGGCTTATCCTGTGCCGCTGACGCGCGGCAGGGCGGCTGCACACGCATGCAAGGGGCGCGCGGCGCACACAGGGGCCAACCATGACCGGTCAGCTGACCGACCGCTATCTGCGGGCAAAGCGCATCGTCGCGGGCGTGCTGGAGATCGGCGCGGCCGACCGTGACGCCGCGATCGCGCGCGAATGCGCGGACGACGAGGCGCTGGCCCGCGAAGTGCGCTGGATGATCGCCGCGATCGAACGCAGCCACACCGCCACATTGCCGTTGCTGCCGGGCGACACGGTCGACCTCAGCGGCCTCGACGCACACACTTCCGCGCCCCGCCGCTACCGGCTGGTGCGCCGCGTGGGCGAGGGCGGCATGGGCGTGGTCTACCTGGCCGAGCGCGCGGATGCCGGCTTCGTGCAGCAGGTGGCGTTGAAGGTGCTCGGCGCCGGCGCGGTGGGTTCGCCCACACTGCTGGAGCGCTTCGCGCGCGAGCGGCAATTGCTGGCGCGGCTGGAACACCCCGGCATCGCGCGCCTGCTCGACGGCGGCGTGCTGTCCGACGGCCAGCCCTTCCTGGCGATGGAGTACATCGAGGGCGAGCGCATCGACGCCTGGTGCGAACGGCACGGGCTCGACCTGCGCGAGCGCATCTCGCTGTTCCTCAAGGTCTGCGCGGCCGTCGAGTATGCGCACCGCAACCTCGTGATCCATCGCGACCTGAAGCCCGCCAACATCCTGGTCGATGCGCAGGGCCAGCCCAAGCTGCTGGATTTCGGCATTGCCCGGCTGATCGACGCGCAGGCCGTCGAAGGTACGCTCACCGAAACCGGCCAGCATGCACTCACCCTGGCCTACGCCAGCCCGGAGCAGATCGAGCAGCAGCCGCTGACCACCGCGGTGGACGTCTACGGCCTGGGCATGGTGCTGTACCAGCTGGTCGCGGGGCGGCGCCCCTGGCAGCACATCACCACGCCGCACCAGCTCAGCCACGCGATCGTCGCCGGCGAGATCGTGCCGCCCAGCCGCAGCGCGCAGTCGCGGCAGGCGAACGGCGAGGAGACGCCGCGTCGTGCGGTGCCTACCGACATCGACGCGATCGCGTTGAAGGCGCTGCGCCGCCAGGCCAGCGAGCGCTATGCCACCGTCGGCGCGCTCGCCGCCGACCTGCGCAACTGGCTGGAGCAGCGGCCCGTGCTGGCGCGGCGCGGTCGCCGCCTGTACCGCCTGCGCCGTTTCCTGCAGCGCAACCGCTGGCCGTTGACCGCCACCACCGCCCTGGTGCTCAGCGTGCTGGCCGGGCTCGCCACCTCGCTCTATTCGCTGCACCAAGCGCGCGTGCAGCAGCGGCTGGCCGAGCAGCGCCAGCAGCAACTGGAACGCATGGTGAAGTTCCAGCAGTCGATGTACGACAGCGTGGACATCGGTGCGATGGGGCACGCCATGGTCGCGGCCGCGCAGCGGCAGGTCGATGCGCTGCTGGTGCGGGCCGCGCCGAGCGCCGCCCGGCCCGCGGACGATGGCCTGGCGAAGGCCTTCGCCGGCGTGCAGGCCACCGACATCGCGCGCGAGGCGATGGACGACTACGTGATCGGCCACACCTTGAATGGCCTGGACCGCGCCTTCCCCGACGCGCCGCTGCTGGACGCCGACTTGCGCCAGTCGCTGGCGCGGGCGTTGCTCGGCATCGGCAGCTACGCGCATGCCGCCGAGGAGTTGCGCAAGGTCCTCGCGGTGCGCGTCAGGCTGCTGCCGGCCGGCGATCGCGACCAGCTCTCCGTGCGCCTGGATCTGGCGCAGGCACTGGAGAAGCAGGGCCACACTGCCGACGCGGCGGCCATGTATGCCGAGGCTGAGAAGCTGGCGCAGGCCGAGCCGCCCACCGGTGCGCTGAGGGTCGCGGCCGAAGCCGGCGCGGCACGCATGCTGGTCGAGCAGGGACATCTGCAGCAGGCGCTGCAGAAGCAGGATGCGCTCTACGCGATACTGAAAACGCGCCTCCCGCCCACCGATTCCGGCCTGATGCAGTTGCAGCGCGACCTGGTGATGACGCTGATCGGGCTGGGCCAGCGCGACCGCGCGCTGCAGCTGGCCGAGCCTCTGGTGGCGCTGGACCAGCGTACGCTGGGCGCGGACAACCCGCAGACCCTCGACGCCATGCTGGTCCAGGCGCGGCTGTTGCACTACCGCTACGAGTACGAACGTTCGCTCGCGCTCGCACGCCAGGTCGCTGCCGCCCGCACACAGCGGCTGGGTGCGGATCACCCGGATACGCTGGCGGCCACATACATGGTGGCGACGGACGAGGTCTACCTCGCCCAGGAGCCCAAGGCCTTCGCCGCGGCCGCAGCGGATCTGCAGCGGGTCATCGACGCACGCCGCCGCGAACTGGGCGGCGACCATCCCGACACCATCGCCGCCGAGACCGTGATGGTGCGGCTATTGGCCAAGCAGGGCAGCTATGCCAAGGCCTCGGCCGAACAGCGCGTGTACTACGCGCAGGCGATCGCGCTGGAGCGGCAGATCCTGGCGGCCCACGAACGCCAACTGGGCCCGGACCACCCCAAGACCCTGATGGCGCACGGCAGCCTGGCCAGCCTGCTGGACGACGCCGGCGAATACGCGCAGGCACTGGCCGAGGCCAGGCTGTGCCTGGCCGGCCAGTTGCGCGTGCTGGGGCCGCAGCACCCGATGATTTCCGCCACGCGAACCCTGATGGGCGACATCGAGGACGACGCCCACCACTGGGACGCCTCGCGCGACGCCTACCGGCGGGCGCTGGACGAGCGCGAGCAATTGCTGGGGCTGCGCGACGCGCACACCATCGAAAGCGCCTCGCGGCTGTACTCGGTGTTGGAGGAGTTGCACGACAGCACCGAGGCGGCCGAGGTGCGCCGGCGCTACATGGACCCGGTGATCGCAATGGACCCGAAAACGCTCAACGCCGCCATGCGCAGCGTGCGCGACGAGGCGATCCGCATGCTGAGGCAGTGAGCCGGCCCTCGCTCCATTCGTGGCACGTGATCCAAACGAAAACGGGCCGCTTGCGCGGCCCGTTCCGATGGGCAAGGACGCCTGCTTACTTCAGCTTGGCAGCCTTGCGCAGTGCCTCGGCCTTGTCGGTCTTTTCCCACGAGAACGCGGTGTAACCCTTGCCGTTCTTGTCCTTGACCTCGACCGGGCTGCGGCCGAAGTGGCCATAGCTGGCGGTCTGCTGGTACATCGGGTGGATCAGGTCGAGCATCTGCAGGATGCCGTACGGGCGCAGGTCGAAGTGCGCGCGGATCAGCTTCTCGATCTTGTCGTCGCTGATCTTGCCGGTGCCGAAGGTGGTGACCGAGATCGAAGTGGGGTGCGCCACGCCGATCGCGTAGCTCACCTGCACCTCGCAGCGGTCGGCGATGCCGGCCGCCACGATGTTCTTGGCCACGTAGCGTGCGGCGTAGGCGGCCGAGCGGTCGACCTTGGACGGATCCTTGCCCGAAAACGCGCCGCCGCCATGGCGGGCCCAGCCACCGTAGGTGTCGACGATGATCTTGCGGCCGGTCAGGCCGCAGTCGCCCACCGGGCCGCCGATCTCGAACTTGCCGGTCGGGTTGATGTGGAACTTGGTGCCCTTGTGCAGCAGCTTGGCCGGCAGCACGGGCTTGATGATGTGCTCGCGCACGGCTTCGATCAGGTCCTTCTGCTTCACGCCCGGATCGTGCTGGGTGCTGAGCACCACGGCGTCAATCGCGGTGGCCACGCCGTTGTCGTAGCGCAGGGTGACCTGGCTCTTCGCGTCCGGGCGCAGCCACGGCAGCGGCGAGTTCTTCTTCTTGCGGATCTTGGCCTGCTGCTCGACGAGGCGATGTGAGTAGTAGATCGCCGCCGGCATGTAGTCCTTGGTCTCGCTGGTGGCGTAGCCGAACATCAGGCCCTGGTCGCCGGCGCCCTGTTCCTCGGGCTTCTTGCGGTCAACGCCCTGGTTGATGTCGGGCGACTGCTTGCCGATCAGGTTCAGTACGCCGCAGGTGGCGCCGTCGAAACCGACGTCGCTGGAGTTGTAGCCGATGTCGAGGATGACCTTGCGGGTGATCGCTTCCAGGTCGATCCACGCCGAGGTGGTGATCTCGCCGGCGACGATCGCCACGCCGGTCTTGACCATGGTTTCGCAGGCCACGCGGGCGCGCGGGTCCTGCGCGAGGATCGCGTCGAGCACGGCGTCGGAGATCTGGTCGGCGACCTTGTCCGGATGGCCTTCGGAGACCGATTCGGAGGTGAACAGATGGCTGGACATCGCGTTTATATCCTCGTGTACGGATAAAGAGATAAAAGAAGGCGGCATCATACAACGCCGTCCCCGATTTTGCAGCCAGCGCAAATTCAGGCGGGTTGCAGGTTAGCGGCGCGTTCAGACGTCTGGACGGCTGGCGCGGATACCTCCCGCAAGCCGGGCGCGCCGCCGACTGGCGGCGGCTGCCGCGCCCCGGGGGTTGTCATGCTGCTGACGCGGCGGCGCAACGTCGTCGTCCACGAAATCGCGCAATCTTGCGACAGGCCAAGCCGGGGGTCGTCGCCATGCAAGCGATCGAGCAGCGTCTGCAGCAACGCTATCCGCACTGGTTCCGCGGCGGCCGCGGCCGCCTGGCGGTGCCGCTGCTGCACGGGCTGGCGCGCTGGTCGGGTTTTGACGGCATCGACGCCTTTTGTGCCATGCATGGCCAGCTGCGCGGCTTCGCCTTCGTCGAGGCCGCCATGCGGCATCTGGGGCTGCGCTATCACCTGGACGCGCCCGCGCTGGCGCGCATTCCCGCCAGCGGGCCGTTGCTGATCGTCGCGAACCATCCCTCCGGCGCTCTCGACGCGCTGGCGCTGCTGGACATGGTGGGTCGGGTGCGGCGCGACGTGCGCGTCATCGCCAACGAGGTGCTGGCGCTGGTGGAGCCGCTGGCGGAGCTGCTGCTGCCGGTGCGCGTGTTCGGCGGCGGCGCCGGTGCGGCCAGCCTGCGCCGGGTGGAGCGCGCGTTGCGCGACGGCGAATGCGTGATCGTGTTCCCCGCCGGCGAAGTCTCGCGGCTCGGTTTGCGTGGCGTGCGCGACACGCGCTGGCGCCCCGGGTTCCTGCGCTTTGCGCGGCGTGCGTCGGCGCCGGTACTGCCGGTGCGCATCGAGGCGCGCAATTCGGCGCTGTTTTACGGGATCTCCGCGTTGTGCCGCCCGGCATCGACGGCGCTGCTGGCGCGCGAGATGTTCGCCCGCCGGCGCCGGCCGGTACGCCTGCACGTGGGGGAGCCGATGCGGATAGCTGTCGACGAGTGCGAGCGCGATGCGCTGCGGCGGATCCGCCAGACACTGCACGCACTCGGCCGCGGTGGAACGATGGCCGTGGCCGGTCCGCAACCGCTGGCGGCGCCCGTCGATGCGGGTGCGCTGGCCGAAGCGCTGGCTGCCACCGAACTGCTCGGTGCCACCAGCGACGGCAAGCAGATCCGCCTGGCCCGCGCCGCCGGAGGCTCGCCGCTGCTGCAGGAGATCGGCCGGCTGCGCGAGCTGACCTTCCGCGAGGTGGGCGAGGGCACCGGCCGCAGCCGCGATCTCGACGCCTATGACGCCCACTACGACCACATCCTGGTATGGGACGCGCAGGCGGCGCGCATCGCCGGCGCCTACCGCGTGATGCGCGGCGCCGAGGCGCTGGCGCGCAGCGAGCTGGCCGGCCTGTACACCGCGTCGCTGTTTCGCTATGCCGACGCGGCCGTGCCGCGGCTGGCGGCAGGGCTGGAACTGGGGCGCAGCTTCGTGGTGCCCGACTACTGGGGCAGCCGCAGCCTCGACTACCTGTGGCAGGGCATCGGCGCCTACCTGCAGCGCTATCCCGGCGTGCGCTACCTCTATGGCGCGGTGTCGATCAGCGCCGCGCTGCCGCGCGCGGCCAGCGAACAGATCGTGGCCTATTACCGGCGCTACCACGGCAGCGCGCAGCCGCTGGCCAGCGCCCGCCAGCCGTTTGCGTTCAAGCAGCAGGAGCCGTCGTTCGACGGACTCGACGGTGCGGCCGCGCACGAAGCACTGAGGCAGGCGCTCGACCGGCTCGGCGCCACCGTGCCGATGCTGTACAAGCAGTACACCGATCTGTGCGAACCCGGCGGCGCGCGCTTCCTCGCCTTCGGCGTGGATCCGGACTTCAGCGGCTCCATCGACGGACTGATCGAGGTCGACCTGCAACAGGTACGCCCGCGCAAGCGCCAGCGCTACCTGGAGCGCCGGCAGGATGCGTTGGCATGAGGCGCCCGTCCGGCCCGTCCGTGCGGCGGCTGCGGACGGTGTTCCTGTCCGACGTGCACCTGGGCGCCAGGCATTGCCATGCGGCGGAGCTGGCGGACTTCCTGGGCGGCCTGCGCTGCGAGCAGCTCTACCTCGTGGGCGACATCGTCGACTTGTGGTGGATCGCGCGCTGGCGTACCTGCTGGGGTGGTGCGCACGCGCGGGTGATCGAGGCACTGCATGCCTTGCACCGGCGCGGCACGGCGATCACCTACGTGCCCGGCAACCACGACCGGCCGCTGCGGCGGCTGTGCGGCCTGTGGATACCGGGCCTGCGTATGCGGCGGCGGGCGATCCACGTCACCGCCGACGGACGCCGCCTGCTGGTGACGCACGGCGACGACTACGACAATGTCACCCAGTTCGGCGGCCTGCAGGAACGCCTGGGCGACTGGATCTACTACCGCATCCTCAGCTGCAACCGCTGGCTGAACCTGGCGCGGCGGCGGCTCGGCCTGCGCTACTGGTCGCTGTCCGCCTTCGTGAAGCGGCATAGCGGCGCCGCGGAACGCTACATCGCGCGCTTCGTGCAGGCCGGGCTGGACGATGCCGCGCAGCGCGGCCTCGACGGCATCGTCTGCGGGCACATCCATCGCGCCGCGCTGATGCAGCGCGATGGCCTGGTCTATGCCAACGACGGCGACTGGGTGGAAAGCCTCACCGTGCTGGCCGAGGACATGGACGGCACGCTGCGCCTCCTGGGTCCTCGCGGCGAGGTGCAGGCCGAGCTGCCGCCGCGGCTGCGCCTGACGGCGGTGGAGCCGCCACGCGAACTGGCTGCCTGAGGCGCAATCAGGCGGCCAGGCGCTCGCCGGCCGACAGCGCAGCAAAATAGTCGCGGGTCAGCCGCAGCTGTTCGGCCGCGGTTTCGGCACGGTTGACTACCCCGCGGAAGGCCGCGTTCTCCGGCCGATCCTTCGCGTACCAGCCCAGGTGCTTGCGCGCAATGCGCACGCCGGCCTGCTCGCCGTAGAAGGCATAGAGGTGTTCCAGGTGGCCGAGCAGGATCGCGGCCACCTCGTCCGGCGTCGGCTCGGGCAGCTGCTCGCCGGAGGCGAGGTAGTGCGCGATCTCGCGGAAGACCCACGGCCGGCCTTGCGCGCCACGGCCGATCATCAGCGCATCCGCGCCGGTGGTGTCGAGTACGTGCCTGGCCTGCTGCGGCGTGGTCACGTCGCCGTTGGCGAACACCGGGATGCGCACGCTGGCCTTCACCGCGGCGATGGTTTCGTACTCGGCCTCGCCTTCGTACTTGTCCGCGCGGGTGCGGCCATGCAGCGCGAGCGCGGCGATGCCCGCGTCCTCGGCGAGGCGGGCGATGGTCAGCGCGTTGCGGTGCTCGCGATCCCAGCCGGTGCGGAACTTCAGTGTCACCGGTACGTCCACCGCGTCCGCCACGGCCTTGCAGATGCGCGCCACCAGGGGCTCGTCCTGCAGCAGGGCGGAGCCGGACCAGACATTGCACACCTTCTTCGCCGGGCAGCCCATGTTGATGTCTACGATCTGGGCGCCGTTGGCCACGTTGAAGCGCGCAGCCTCGGCCAGCATCGCCGGATCGTAGCCGGCGATCTGCACGCTCACCGGCTCGGGTTCGCCGGCATGGTCCATGCGGCGCAACGACTTGGCGGTGCCCCACAGCCGCGGGTCGGCCGTGGTCATCTCCGACACGGCGAGCCCCGCGCCCAGCCGCTTGCACAGCAGGCGGAACGGCTTGTCGGTGACCCCGGCCATGGGGGCCAGCGCCAGCGGCGGGTCGATACGGTAGGGGCCGATCTGCATGTGGCCATTGTACAAGAGCCGGTTCGCCGTCTCCGCATGGCCCTTGTTGCCTTGCCGCGGCTGTCACGCAAAGGCGGCGGACAAGCTCCGGTGAGTGTGACAGCCGCCGGGAAAAGCTATGATCGCAAGCAGCGGTGCTTGACGGGAAAATGGGGCTTGGGATGCTGCGGGGGGCGTGTCTGGGTCTGCTGTTGACGCTGATGGCGATGCCTGCCGTCGCGGCGTCCATGAACGCACTGCGCGAGCGCGCCGTGAGCGATCCGCATGGCCTGATCCTCTCGGTTCGCCAGCAGCTCGACCAGGCGGGTCCTACGTTGTCATCCGCGCGCGAGCGCGAGCTGCTGTGGGGCATGGGCACAGCCGCGATAAACAGCAACGACAACGCCGCGCTGGCCGAGGCTACGCTTCGGCTCGAAGGGCTGGCCGCGGTAGCGCACGATCCGGTGGCCGCGGCCGCCGCGGGGTTCCTGCGCGCGCGCCACGATATCGCCAATGGGCTGGGTGAAGGCCTTGGCGAGGCCCTGCGCGCGGCGGACAAGGTGCTGGGCCACGCCGACCCCGAGATCGCGGCGTGGGCACGCTTCCAGTTGTGTGACGCCTACGCGCTGGACGAAAAGGCCGCCAAGGCCCTGCCGCTGTGCCGGCAGGCGGTGGCCGCCTATCGCGCACTCGACGACGACTTCGGCATCGGCGATGCCGAGAATGACGTGGGCATCGCCTTGGCCACGCTGAACCGGGTCGATGACGCGGCCGCGGCCTACGAGCGTTCGCGCGAGTACTACACCAGGGCCGGGGCGGGGCAACTGGTGGTGATGGTGGGCGACAACCTGTCGAAGATGTATTTGAAGCAGGGCCGTGCCCGCGAGGCGCTGGCCCTGTCCCAGGCCTCGTTGAAGCAGGAGCTGGCCGCGGGGCGCATCAGCGACTCACTGGATTCCAGCACCGACATCGCCTTGGCCGAGGCAGCGCTGGGCCATCGTCGCCAGGCCTACGCGCGGATGCGAGAGGCCGTGGCGCAGGCGCGCAAGGCAGGCATCAACGGCCAGCTGATCGACATGCTGAAGGTGGAGAGCCGGTTGGCCGAGCAGGACGGCGACCTGCGCCAGGCGTTGGCCGACGAGCGCGAGGCGGCGCGGCTCGGCAGCGCCGTCGACACGCCGGCGCTGCGCGCGATCGAGGTCGAACTGGAGCAGCGCTATGCAGTGCGCGAGAAGGAGCTGCGCATCAGCGAGCTGGAGCATGCCAACGAGCTGAAGGATCTGCAGCTCAAGGCGGCTCAGGCCGACGCGGCGCGCAGGCGCGAGCAGGAGCGGCGCCAGCGCCTGGTCAACCTGACCGTTGCGCTGCTGGCGGGGGCCTTGCTGCTGATCGTCGGCCTGCTCGTGCTGCTGTTGCGCGGGCAGCGCCGGCATGCCGCCGAACTGCAGGCGCAGACCTTGCGCGATCCGCTCACCGGCATCGCCAACCGCCGCGCGTTCCAGCAGCGCGCCATCGAGTTGCTCGGGCGGCCGCGCGAGCCGTCGGCGCCGCCGCACGTGTTGCTGCTGATCGACATCGACCATTTCAAGAGCATCAACGACAGCATCGGCCACCCGCAGGGCGACCGGGTTTTGCGGCTGCTCACCGACTACCTGCGCGACGCGGTGGGCAATGCCAGCTTCGTGGCGCGTATCGGTGGCGAGGAATTCGCCGTGCTGTGCCCGCAGGCGGGTCTTGCGGCCGGCATGCGTCTGGCCGAGAGCCTGCGTGCAGGCACGGCGGCACTCGTGCTGCCCAAGGACCTGCAGGTGGCCAGGCTGACGATCAGCATCGGCGTGGCGCAATTCGACGGCGTACGCTGCCACGACCTGTCGAGCTGGATGCGTGCCGCCGACCTGGCGCTGTATTCCGCCAAGTCCGGCGGCCGCGACCAGGTCGTGGCGAGCAAGTTGGCGGGTTGATCCAGTCTTGCTAATGCGTGGGCACGGCACGGGGCGCCGCCGCCGGGGCGTGCCGATGCTTGAACAGCGGCACGAACAGTAGCGCCATCACCAGCGCGTAGCCGGCGAAGGCCAGCCAGATGCCGTGCCAGTCCTTGCAGATCAGCACGCTGTCGTTGCAGGCGTGGTTGGTGAAGAAGTGATCGATCACGAAACCCGCGATCAGGCTGCCCAGCACCGCGCCCACGCCGTTGGTCATCAGCATGAAGAGGCCCTGCGCGCTGGCGCGGATCTTCGGATCGGCCTGGCCCTCGACGAACAGCGAGCCGGAGATGTTGAAGAAGTCGAACGCCATGCCGTAGACGATGCAGGACAGCACGATCATCCACAGGCCGCCGAGCGGCTCCGGGTTGCCGAACGCGAACAGGCCGAAGCGCAGCACCCAGGCCAGCATGCTCATCGTCATCACCGCCTTGATGCCGAAGCGCTTCAGGAAGAACGGGATGGTGAGGATGAACGCGGTTTCGGAGAACTGCGAGATCGAGATGATGATGGTCGAGTACTTCACCGTCAGCAGGTTGGCGTACTCGGGGACTTTCACGAAGTCGGAAAGGAAGGCGTCACCGTAGGCATTGGTGAGCTGCAGCGCCGCGCCCAGCAGCATGGCGAAGACGAAGAACACCGCCATGTTGCGGTTCCGGAACAGCACGAAGGAGGTCAGGCCGAGCCGGTCTACCAGGGTGCGGCTGTGCGCTGCGTCCAGCTTGGGTGGACACTTCGGCAGGGTGAAGGCGTACAGGCCCAGCAGCAGCGAGGCGGCTGCTGCCACGTGGAATTGCGCCGCGGAAGCCTTGAAGCCGAGCAGGCTGGTGGTCCAGGTGGCGGCGATGAAACCCACCGTGCCCCATACGCGGATGGGCGGGTAGGTGCTCACCACGTCGAGGCCGTCCTGCTTCAGCGCGTTGTACGCCACCGTGATCGCCAGCGAGATCGTCGGCATGTAGCAGCACATGTTGAGCAGCATCACCCAGAACATCTGTTGCGGGTCGCCGACATGCGGGATCGCGAACAGCACCACCGCGCCGGCGATCTGGAACAGCCCGTAGAGTCGCTCGGCGTTGATCCACTTGTCCGCCACGATGCCGGCCAGCGAAGGCATGAACAGCGCGGCGATGCCCATGGTCGAGAAGATCGCGCCGAAGCTGGTACCCGACCAGTGCTGGGTCTGGAACCACCACGTGCCGATGGTCAGCAACCACGCGCCCCAGATGTAGTACTGCAGGAAATTCAGGACGGTGAGGCGGAGCTTGAGGCTCATGGCGGTCGGTATCCCCTGTGTGGCCGGGGACGGTCCCGTGGCCATGCTGCTTGGATCGGGGCAGGGTAGAGGAATTTCCGGGAACCCGGCAAGGCGCGCCGCACCGCCGCTGGCGGCTACACTTCGCCCTCCGCGAGCCGTTGCGCAGCCTGCCCATGAGCCTGTTCCTCACCATCGCCGTGGTGCAGCTGATCGCCCTGATGAGCCCCGGCCCGGATTTCTTCTACGTCTCGCAGACCGCGGTGAGCCACTCGCGCCGCGAGGCGCTGGCCGGCGTGGCGGGCATCACGCTGGGCGTGGCCCTGTGGGCGGCGTTGGCATTGCTCGGGCTGCAGCTGCTGCTGCACCGTCTGCTGTGGCTGGAGCGCGCGATCGCAGTGTGCGGCGGCGCCTACCTGTGCTGGATGGGACTGAAGATGCTGCGCGGCGCACTGGCTGCACCGCCCGGTGGTACACCGGCGCGCGCGGTGAAGCTGGCCAATGGCCCCTGGCGCGCCCTGCGCAACGGCCTGTTCACCAACCTCGCCAATCCCAAGGTGGTGGTGTATTTCGGCAGCATCTTCTCCGCCTTCGTGGGCGACGGGCAGAGCGCGTGGGCGCGCTGGGGGCTGTAGTCGATGGTGGTGGCCGAGACCCTGCTGTGGTTCACCCTGGTGGCCGGCGTGTTCGCGCTGCCGGCGATGCGCCGCGGCTACCTGCGCCTGCGTCGCTGGATCGGCGGCTGCGCCGGTGCGGTGTTCATGCTGTTCGGGCTGCACCTGATCTTTGCGCGTCGCGCAGCCTGAGGTCGGCCCCGAGCTGCCGCTGGTGCCATTCCGGCGGGACGTTTTCAGCAGCCGAACGGCAGGTCAAGCCGAAATCCCCTGAGGCGCACTTGGGAAGGCCGAAACCAGCGTCGCGCTTTGCGTGACCTGCCCGCATGGATGATTTGATGAGCTTCCACGCCGCGCCCGAATGGCGGCGCGGTGCCGACGGAGTGGATGAATCAAAACCCTCGACCCTGATCGGCGCGCGTCATTCTGACCGGCATGGGGCCAACCGCCGGAGCCGGACGATTGGTCGGTCGGCGCGGCGTTTTAGGACGCCCCGAACAACTGGTCTTGCCCGTCGTTCCGGCGACCAGGCACCCGTATTCGTGGCGGGCACCTGAAGAACTCCCTGCAACTTCGCGCGCTGGCAGATCATTCAATTGACCGTAGTCAAGTGCGGAGATGTCGATTGGTCTTACATTTCCGCACGAATTCTTAACAATCCGCCAGATGGAGCTCATTGCCATGTCCGTGATGATGAAGCGGTACCCTTCAGGAGAGGGAAAAAACATCTCCTTGTTGCAAAAGCTCGCCGCTGCGGCCTGCTTGCTGCTCGCGCCCACCCTGGTCCTGGCGGTGCCGACGTATGCGCGGCAGACCCATCAGCCCTGCGCCGCCTGCCATGTCGGTGGTTTCGGTCCCGAGCTGACGTCATTCGGGCGCGAGTTCAAGATCAACGGCTATACGATGAAGGTTGGCAACGACACCGATGTGCCGTTGTCGCTGATGCTGGTCGAATCGTTCACGCAGACGGCGAAGGCGCAGACGGCGCCACCGGCGAATGGCTTCGACACCAACAACAACCTCGAACTGCAGCAGGCATCCGTATTTCTGGCCGGCCGCCTGAACGATCACATGGGCACCTTTGTCCAGGCGACTTATTCGGAAAACGGCGGGCTGCTCGGCTGGGACAACGCCGATGTGCGCTACGCCAACCCGTTCAGCCATGGTGACCACAACGGCACCTGGGGTATTTCGATCAACAACAATCCCACGGTCAGCGATGCCTTCAATTCGGCACCGGCGTGGATCTATCCCTACATGGCCGCCGACCTGGCTCCGGGCGCTCCGGCGGCACCCATGTTGTTCGGCGGTCTCGCCGCGCAGTCGATCGGCGCCACGGCGTATGTCCAGGTCGACGGCAAGCTTTACCTCGAGGCAGGCGGTTACCGGTCTCTCTCGGTGGCCTGGGCGCATCATGTCAACGGCCCGTATGACGGCAGGCTCTCCGGGGTGGCTCCGTATGCCCGTGCCGCTTATACATGGCAGGTTCCGCACGGCAACCTGACGTTCGGCGGGTTCCTGCTGAACATGAAGCGCGGCCCGTTGGGTACCGATCTGAACGGCAACGCCATTCCGGTGGCCGGCCCGACCGACAACTTCAACGACGTGGGACTCTCGGGCGACTACCAGTACTTCAAGGGCGACAACGTCGTCACGGTCGACGGCCTGTACGTCCACGAGAGGCAGACGCTCAACAACACCTACGGTGGCGGCGGGTCCTCGAATCTGCACGACAGTCTGGACTCGTTCAATATCAAGGGCAGCTACTGGTTCCGCAACACGTATGGCTTCACCCTGGGCCAGTTCGTCAACAACGGAAGCAACGACCTGACGCTTTACGGCAACAACGGGTCGCCAAATACCCAAGGTGGCATTCTGGAGTTCGACTACAACCCATTCGGCAAGGCCACGTCCTGGATGCAACCGTACGCCAACGTCCGCTTCGGACTGCAATACACCTACTACACCAAGTTCAGCGGTCTCGTTCACAACGTGGATGGTGCCGGGCGCAAGGCCAGCGACAACAACACCTTGTATGCATATATCTGGCTTGCGATCTGAGAAACAAACTGGACGCGCGATTTCGGGGGCCGGTCGAAGACCGGCCCCGTTTGCTTGCCGGGCATTTCATTTCAGGTATCCGGGCCAGGACGGAGCCGTGACGCCCTGCTTGTTTCCACGGCGTAGCACCGTGGCCGGTATATCCGGGCACCGCTGGGCGGTCGGAGTCGCCGTGCCCTTCGAGGTGACATGGCGGCATCACACCGACCGCCTCATGCATCGTCCACGCTGCCCGCGGCTACGGTCGGACCAGGACCATGCTGCCTAGCTGGCGGCGGCAGCAAAATTCGGAGGGGAGGGTATCCGTCGCGCGGATTGCATGCGGTGGCCCGCTGGTCGCATCGTCGCATCGGCGCGAGTGGCCCAGGCGGGCATGCCTCCGTCGCTGGAGAGCGACGCCTGGCGTGGCGGTGGTCGCCGACCGCGTTCCATCGGTCGGCGGCATGGAGGCATTCGCCTGCCGGTCTGTCGCCCCGGCTCGGTCGAACCCTTTGCCGTCGCAACCGTTCCTCCAGCGTGCGGGATCCACTGCCCCGTGGATGGCCGCGAGGGGGTCATCGCCAGCAGGTCGTCGGCTGGCGCGGTGGTCCGTGGATGCGGCAGGCATGCGTCGTGCCGAAACGCCTGGTGAAATTGCCGGTGGGCCGGGCCGCGGCGTCACACCTGCGGCCCCGGCCCGAGCGAGCGTCCGCGTTGCCGGGGCGAGGCTGGAGCCGGTCGACGTGTGGGTTTCAGCGGGGATGAAAACACGAGAGACGCCATCGCAGATGGCGTCTCTCGGTATCGGGTCCGCATGCCGCCCGGCGTGCGGCTTGGCTGGCTGGTTGCTGCGGTTCTCCCTACTCCAGCTCGATCGTGCCGTGCATGAGCGATGCATGGCCGGGGCAGGTGCAGAAGAAGGCATAGGGAACGCCGGGCTTGAGCGCCGAGACCTTGAAGGTGGTGGAGGCTTCCTCGCCGCCGCCGATCAGCTTGGTGTAGGCCACCACGTCGGCGTCGTTCGGTTTCACGTAGTCATGATCGATGCCGGCGGCGACACCATCGTTGACGACGGCCTGCTCGTCGGCAGTCGGGGCGATCACCACGTTGTGACCCATCACGGAGCGCGGCATGCTGCCCACGTTCTTCAAGGTCACGGTGAACGTGGTGCAGGCCTTGGGGACAGTGATCGTCGATTTGTTGAAGCGCAGGGCGTCGTTGCCGCTGACGGTGGTCGAACAGGTGGCGGCCCAAGTCGGTGCGGCAGCCAGGCCAAGCAGCAGCAGGGCGAAAATTCTCAGTTTCATGGGACTTCTCCGGATCAGGTATCGGGCGACGACGCAAAGGCTACGCCGCCGTCCGGACCGCCCATTGACCTGAGTCAAGTTCGCATTCCACGAGCCCGGGCGCACTGGCCGACGAGCCCTGCCAGGAGATGCGCCACTACCGTCGGCGGCGGCGCGATCGGCGTCTGCAAAACCGAAAGAGCATGCGTTTCCGCCGGAGCGGAAAGCGTCGATGACGCGCTCCGCGCGGCACGCGACGGTATCGAGGCGCGCCATTTCTTGCGTGAGCACACGCTTGCCGCAGTGCCTTGGCGGTGCCTCGGGCACATCGGGCATCGGGCCGTGCAGCGATCGCGTGCGGCAATCCGCCGCAACCACCTGGCGGTGTGTCTCATCCGGTCGATGGCCCGTTGCGTTCGATGTGGGAGGTGCGACCGCGGGCGTGCGGCTTCCCTAATACAAAGCTTCGGCTGCGAGCCGGCGCAGTTCCGGCAGCAGCTCTGCCTCGAACCATGGATTGCGTTTCAGCCACAGCCGGTTGCGCGGGCTGGGGTGCGGCAGCGGTAGCACGCCGTGCGCGAGATGCGAGCGCCACGCCAGCACGGTATCGGTGAGCGTGCGGCCGCGCCGTTCGCCGAGCAGGCCGGCCTGCGCGTACTGGCCGATCGCCAGCGTCAACCGCACTTGCCGGAGGCGCGGCAGCAGCGGCGGGTGCCAGGCGGGCGCGCACTCGGGGCGTGGCGGCAGGTCGCCGCCCTTGCCGGTACCCGGAAAGCAGAAGCCCATAGGCACGATGGCGATCTTCGCGGCGTCGTAGAACGTGGCGCGATCCACGCCCAGCCAGTCGCGCAGGCGGTCGCCGCTGGGATCGTTGAACGGGATGCCGGTCTCATGCACCTTGCGTCCCGGCGCCTGGCTCACGATCAGCAGCCGCGACTGCGGCGACGCCTGCAGCACCGGGCGCGGCCCCAGCGGCAGCTGCCGCTCGCAGGTGCGGCAGGCGCGCACGCGCGCCATCAGTTGCTCGAAGGATTCGCTCCGGCTCATGGCAGCAGCTTGCCGGGGTTGAGGATGCCGTCCGGATCGAAGGCGGCCTTTACCGCGCGCATCAAGGCGATGCTTCCCGCGTCCAGGGCGAGCGGCAGGTAATCGCGTTTCACCAGGCCGATGCCGTGCTCGCCCGACAGCGTGCCCTCGAGCGCGATCACCAGCGCGAACAGCTCGGGCAGGGCCGCATAGGCGCGTTCGATCTCGTCCACGTCGCGCGGCAGGAAGTTCACGTGCAGGTTGCCGTTGCCCGCGTGGCCGAAGCTCACGATCGGCACGGCGTGTTTTTCCGCGAGCCGGCGCACGCCATCCACCAACGCAGGCAGGCGGGATACCGGCACCACCACGTCCTCGTTGATCTTGTGCTGCGTGGCGGCACGCTGGGCGAGCGAGAGCGCCTTGCGTGCGGCCCACAGCGCGGCGGTTTGCGCGGCATCCCTCGCCACCACGAGATCGACCAGCCCTTCGCCGCGTGCCGCGCGGGCAACTGCATCCGCCGCCACATCCAGCGTCTCCGGCTCGCCATCCACCTCGATCATCAGCAGCGCGCCCGCCTGCGGGACGCCGGCCTCGGGCTGGTAGTCGCGCGCCAGCCCGAGTGCCAGCGCATCCATGAACTCCAGCGCGGAAGGCGTCGCCGGTTGCGCCATGATCCGCGCCACCGCGCGCGCCGCCGCGCCTGCGTCGGTGTAGCTGGCGCGCAGCGAACGCACCGCGGCGGGCCTGGGCGTGAGCTTGAGCGTCGCCTCGGTGATCAGCGCCAGCGTGCCCTCCGAGCCGATCAACAGGCGGGTCAGGTCGTAGCCGGTCGAATCCTTGGTGGTGTGCGTGCCCGCGCGAAAACTCTCGCCCGTGCCCGCCACGGCGGCGAGGCCCAGCACGTTGTCGCGCGTGCTGCCGTACTTCACCGCGCGCGGGCCGCCCGCGTTGCAGGCGAGGTTGCCGCCTACCGCGCACCACGGCGCGGAGCCGGGATCGGGCGCCCAGAAGAAGCCGTGCGCTGCCAGCGCCTGTTGCAGGCCCTCGTTGGTCACGCCCGGCTCGACCACCGCGAGGCGGTCATCCGGCGCGATGCGCAGGATGCGGTTCATCCGCGTGAAGCATGCCACTACGCCACCCGCCACCGGCACCGAGGCGCCAGTGGAACTGGTGCCGCCGCCGCGCGCGGTGAGCGGCACGCGATGCTCGCGGCAGGCGCGCACCAGCGCCTGGACCTGGTCGTGCGTGGTGGGGAACACCACTGCACCGGGTGCCTGCACATGGCGCGAGTTGTCGCGGGCATAGGTGCGAAGTTCCATTTCGCCGGTGGCCATGGCGTCGGCGGGGAATGTCGCGCGCAGAAGATCCAGCAGGTTGGTGGGCAGTGGCATCGCAGCAGTTTAACGCCGAGCCTATGGAGAGCACGTCCGTGACGGGAGGTGCCGAGCCAAGTACGCCGGGGGCCAGGCCACGGCCCTTTGGTTGATTGTCCAGTGGTCCGGTCCGGACAAGTCTCCGGCATCACGCTGCCCAGTGCGCAAGGCGGAGCCCGGGTGCGTTTCAACCGGCCTCGAACGCGGCACGCAGCCACTGCATGCGCGCGTCGGCGGCGGGTCCGTCGTAGCTCACCACGTCGAAACGGCAGGCGCGTTGCGCGTGTTGCGGGTGGGCGGCGAGCCAGAGTTGCGCAGTGCGCACCAGCTTGTCCTGCTTGGCGCGGGTGATCGAGGCAAGTGCGTCGCCGTGGCCGGCGCGCACGCGGTAGCGCACCTCGATGAACACCACGGTGTCGCGGTCCAGCATGACCAGGTCGAGTTCGCCGTGGCGGGTTGCGTAGTTGCGCGCCAGCGGCTTCAGGCCGGCGCGTTCGAGTTCGGCGCCGGCACGTTGCTCGAAGGCGGTGCCGGTGCTGCGCATCAGTGGCTCGAGGCGGCGGCCGGCGGTTCGCTGCTGCCGGCCGGGGCCGGCGCACTGCCGGCGGGCGCCGGCAGGTCGTCGACCTGCAGGCTGCCGCCGAGCGGGCGGGCGAGGCCGTTCTGGAATTTTGCCCAGATCAGCACGCGACGGATGCGGCCGAACTGGTCGGCGGTGAGCTGGCCGCTGGCACCGGGCAGGTAGCTGCCGGGGTGATCGCGCAGCCAGTCGAGGTAGGGCACCAGGTTCCACGCGTCCATGCCGAACGCAAACAGTCGCGCGCTGCCGTCGCGCGCGGCAGGCAGCAGGGTGGCGATGTCGTCGTGGCGTGGCAGGCCCGGCTGGGCGTCGAACAGCCAGGGCGCGTCGCAGAATTCCACACCGTTGAGGTCGCCGTCGGCGGTGGGGTTGTCGCTGCCGGCGTAGACGTGTGAGGTGCCGAGCACTGGCAGCGTGACCCTGGCGATCTGCAGCTGCGGCAACAGCAGGCGCGCCTGGCTGGGGCGCATGCTGATGAAGATGCCGGCGTCGTTCGGCGTTGTCGTCGACGCGCTCGCGTCCGTGCTGGCGCCGCTGGCAGGGTTGGAGGCGTCGGGTGTCGCGGCGCCCGGCGTGGCGCTGGTGGGCAGGTGCAGGCTGGCGATCAGTTCTGCGTAGTTGGTGCCGCCGGCGGGCAGCGTGGCCATGCCGGTCACCTCGCCGCCGCGGGCGAGCAGTTCGGCCTTGAATGCGCCGGCGGCGCGCTGGGCGAAGTCGTCGCCGGAGATCACCACGTAAGCCTGGCGCAGGCCGCGTTCGATCATGTGGTCGGCAGCCTGCGCGCCTTCGGTTTCCGGCAGCAGGCCGAATTCGCTGGCATCGGTCGCGGGCAGCTGCTTGTTGTCAGGGTGGTTGAGCGCCAGCACCGGCACCGGCAGCTTGGCCTGGCCGAACAGCGCAGCCACCGCGCCGCGGGTGAGCGGGCCCACCACCAGCTGCGCGCCGTCGCTGGCTGCCTGCTGGTAGGCCTTAAGCGCGCCGCTGGCGCTGCCCTGTGTGTCGTAGATGCGTACCGAAGCGCGCGGTGCGTGGGTGCGGGAGTCTTCCGCATAGGCGGCAAAGAAACCCTCGCGGATCGCGTCGCTGGCCGCGGCAAAGGCACCGCTGGCGGGCAACAGCAAGGCCACGCGGGCGGGCATCTTGTAGCCCTCACGCACCTCGGCGTTGGCCCCGGGCAGCAGGGTGCCTACCGGCTGCTGCAGCGAGGGTGGCGGCTGCGCCACGGCGACACCGAGCTGGCTGAGCGCCTCGTTGGTCCACGACAGCATGCGGTCGCCCGGCTTCATCGCGGCGGCGCGTTGCTTGAGCGAGGCCACGTCGAGCCGGGTCAATTCCGCGAGGATCTGCTTGCGGTTCTCCGCGCGGTCCAATCCCTGCAGGCTGTCGTCCATCTGCACGCGGGTACGGGCGGCGCCCCAGTGGTCGCCGGTGGCGGACTGGGCGCGGGCGCGCAGTTCGTACAGGCGCAGCTGCAGCTTGCCCGGCACGGCCACGGTAGGTTGGGTGGTGAGCCGCAGCGCGGTGGCGGCGTCGTGGCGGCGCAGCGCAAGGTCGGCGCGCAACAGGTCGAAGCGCACGGCATCATCGCCCTGCAGGTTGGCGCGCTTGATCTGGGCCAGCGTGGGCGTGGCGTCTTCTACGCGCCCTTCCTCGCGCCAGGCTTCAGCGGCAAGCAGGCGGTAGTGGTCGGCATGGCTGCCGTACTGCGCGGCCAGCGCGAGATAGGCCTGCACGGCCTGGTCGAACTGGCCTTGCCGCGCGAGTGCGGCGGCGCCTTCCGCTGCACTGATCTCGGCGGGCGAGCTCCTGGTATTGCCGGGGGCGCAGCCGCCAAGGGCGAGTGTTCCGGCCAACAACAGGACGAGGCCGAGGGTCGTCAGGGATGGCCGGGGAACAGAGCGCAGGCGCATCGGAACTCTCTTGTCGGTATTCACGGCGAGTGTGCGCGATGATAGCCGATCGTTTCCGTGACCCGGGTCCGCAGGAGCTTGCGCATGCCATCCGTCCAGACCGGTTGCCTGTGGGTGATCGCCACGCCGATCGGCCATCGCGACGATATTTCCGCACGCGCGATCGCGACGTTGCGCGAAGTGGCGGTGATCGCCGCCGAGGACACCCGGCACAGCCGTCCGTTGCTCGTCCATCACAACATCGCCACGCCACTGATCGCTCTGCACGAGCACAACGAGCGCGACGCGGTGGAGGCCATCGTACGGCGCCTCGAAGGCGGCGACTCGGTGGCGTTGATTTCCGACGCAGGCACGCCGCTGGTCTCCGACCCCGGCTTCCGGCTGGTGCGCGCGGCGCGTGCGGCGGGCATCCGCTGCGCGCCGGTGCCGGGTGCCTGCGCGGCGATCGCCGCGTTGTCCGTCGCCGGGCTGCCCAGCGACCGCTTCGTGTTCGAAGGCTTCCTGCCGCCGAAACCCGCGGCACGCCGGGCACGCCTGCAGGAACTGGCAGGCGAACCGCGCACGCTGATCTTCTACGAGTCCTCGCACCGTGTTGCTGAAAGCCTCGCCGACATGTGCGCGGTGTTCGGCGCGGCGCGCGAGGCGGTGCTGGCGCGCGAGCTCACCAAACTGTTCGAGACGGTGATCGGCGAGCCGCTGGCGCAGCTGGCCGAACGCGTGGCGTCCGACCCCGACCAGCAGCGGGGCGAGTGCGTGATCCTGGTCGCCGGCCGTGGCGAGGAGGCCGATGCGAAGCTCGCCGAGGGGCAGCGCATCTTCGCGATCCTGCGTGAAGAACTGCCGCCGGCGAAGGCCGCCAAGCTCGCCGCGGCAATCAGCGGCGCGCCGCGCAAGGCCTTGTATGAATCGTGAGGCCGCCTCGGCCTGCTTTTCCGAATCCCGATTTCCCAATCCCGGACCACGACCATTACAATGGAACGCGGAGTCGGCCGGACAGTCGCGTCGCGCGCAAGCGCATCGAGGAAAGTCCGGGCTCCACAGGGCAGAGTGCCAGGTAACGCCTGGGCGGCGCGAGCCGACGGCCAGTGCAACAGAGAGCAGACCGCCGATGGCCCGCAAGGGCACAGGCAAGGGTGAAAGGGTGCGGTAAGAGCGCACCGCGTACGGGGCCAACGCCGTACGGCACGGTAAACCCCACTCGGAGCAAGACCAAATAGGGGGACATTGGCGCGGCCCGCGTCGTCCCCGGGTAGGTTGCTGGAGCCAGGCGGCGACGCCTGGCCGAGAGGAATGACTGTCGCGCCGCGAGGCGTACAGAACCCGGCTTACAGGCCGACTCCACCTTTCCCGCTCCCGTCCCGGTGCCTGCGCGCCGGGACGGGCACGCGCGTGTCGCCGGGCGTGGCGGCGAGGTGAACGGCGGTTCATGCCGCAGCCACCCTGCTACCCGGGGCGGATGGTTTCCGCGGAGCGATGTGCTGGATGCCGCGCAGAAAAATTTCCCTGCATTCAAGCACCTTGGGGACGTTCCTCAGAAAGTGCTGGAAACACAGCCACAACTTCGCCTTTCTCCTTGATTCACAAGCAAAAATCCCTTGACAGTCTCATGGGGCGAGACTATCGTGGTTTTCAGTGTGAAATCGTGGGTTTTCGTGGAGTCTGTTGCGTGTTCCAGGGCGAAACCGCCATTACCGTCGACGACAAGGGCCGCCTGGCCATACCAACCGCGTACCGCGAGCTGGTGGCGGGCGGCTGCGCGAACCGGCTGGTGATCACCTACAACCCGTTCGAGCCGGGCTGCCTGTGGCTGTTCCCGCATGCCGAGTGGGAAAAGGTGCGTGACCAGGTCAACGGGTTGTCCAAGGTGGTCAAGGCGCACCGCGACATGCAGATGAAGATCGTCGGTGCCGCGGCGGTGGTCGAGCCGGATGGCGCCGCCCGCATCCTGCTGCCAGCCAGCCAGCGCGCGACCACGGGCATCGAGAAGAAGGCGGTGCTGCTGGGCATGGGCAACAAGTTCGAGCTGTGGAGCGAACAGGCCCACCTGGCCAAGATCCGCCAGACCATCGGCGAAGACGAAATCACCAACGACATGGCCGCGCTGCAGCTCTGAGTGTGGCGCACGGATTTGCGGGCGGGTTTACGGGACGGGAGGTGCGGCATGGCCGAGTTGCGGCACATCCCGGTGATGCTGGACGAAGCGGTGGAGGGCCTTGCCGTGCAGGCAGGCGGGCGTTATCTGGATGGCACGTTCGGACGCGGCGGGCATGCGCGTGCCGTGCTGTCGCGCCTCGGCCCCGGCGGCCACCTGCTGCTGATGGATCGCGACCCGAAAGCCATCGCGGCGGCGCGGGAGGCGTTCGCCGCCGAGCCGCGCGTCGCGATCCGCCACGCCAACTTCGCCAGCCTGGCCGAATGGGACGAGACCGCGGCCGGTCTCGACGGCGTGCTGCTCGACCTCGGCGTGTCCTCGCCGCAGCTGGACGAGGCCGCACGCGGCTTCAGCTTCATGGTCGACGCGCCATTGGACATGCGCATGGACACCAGCCAGGGCGAGAGCGCGGCGGACTTCCTCGCGCACGCCTCCGAGCGCGAGATCGCCGACGTGCTGTGGCAGTACGGCGAGGAGCGCTTCAGCCGCAAGATCGCCCACGCCATCGTGGAGCGTCGCGCAGAAAGCCCGTTCACGCGCACCGGCGAACTGGCCACCCTGATCGAGCGCGTGGTGGGGCGGCGCGAGCCGGGCAAGCATCCGGCCACGCGCAGCTTCCAGGCGCTGCGCATCCGCGTGAACGGCGAACTGGATTCGGTGCGGCGCGGGCTGGATGCCGCACTGGCGCGCCTGAAGCCGGGCGGCCGGCTTGCGGTGATCAGCTTCCACTCGCTGGAGGACCGTATCGTCAAGCAGTTCATCCGCGACCATTCCGGCCGCGTGCAGGGCAGCCGGCGCGGTCCGCCGCAAGCTGCGGCACCGGCCGAACTGGCCGCAGTGGGCAAGGCGCAGTTTCCTTCCGGGGCCGAACTCGCCGCGAATCCCCGCGCGCGCTCGGCGGTGCTGCGGGTGGCCGAGAAGCTGGCCGGGGCGGGGCACGCATGAGGCTGATCCAGACTCTCTGCATGCTCGCGCTGCTCGCTGCCGTGCTGGCCAGCGCGATCAGCGTGGTATGGGCGCGCCACGAGAGCCGCGTGCTGTTCGTCAAGCTCACCGCGCTGCAGAACCAGCGCGACGACATGAACATCGAGTACGGCAGGCTCGAGCTCGAGCAGGCCACGTTCGCCGAGCCGCGTCGCATCGACGAGGAGGCGCGACAGCAGCTGGGCATGCTCGATCCTCTTCCGCAAGACATCCGGCTGCTGCGCCGATGAACTGGCGCGACCGCACCCGCCCGCAGCCGCAGCGCGCCACGCCGTCACCGGGCCGCCGGCGCGGCGCCGGCCCCAGTGCGCGCAAGCGCATGGTGCTGGTGGTGGGCGTGCTGGGCCTGGTCTCGCTGGGCCTGGTGGCGCGCGCGTTCGACCTGCAGGTGGTGCGCAAGCAGTTCTACCAGAAGCAGGGCGACGCGCGCTTTCTGCGCGAAGTGCCGATCCCGGTCTCGCGTGGCACCATCTTCGACCGCAACGGCGAGCCGCTGGCGGTATCCACGCCCGTCACCTCGATCTGGGCGAACCCGGCCGAGGTGCTCGCCAACGACGACCGTATCCCCGCGCTGGCCAAGGCGCTGGGCGGCAACGCGGCGGACATCAAGAGCTACCTTGAAGCGCGCGCGAGCAGGGAGTTCGTCTATTTGCGCCGGCAGATGGCGCCGGAAGCGGCGCAAGCCGTGCTCGACCTCGACATCCCGGGCGTCAACGGTCAACGCGAATTCAAGCGCTTCTACCCGTCGGGCGAGGTCACCGCGCACATCCTCGGCTTCACCAACATCGACGACCACGGCCAGGAGGGCCTGGAGCTGGCCTACGACGACTGGCTGGCCGGCAAGCCGGGCGCCAAGCGCGTGATCCGCGACGGCAAGGGCCACATCGTCGAGGACCTCGAACAGGTGCGTGCGCCCAAGCCGGGGCAGAACCTCACGCTCAGCATCGACCGCGGCATCCAGTTCCTCGCCTACAACGAACTGAAGTCCACGCTGGACAAGTTCCAGGCTGCCTCCGGCTCGATCGTGGTGCTCGACGTGCGCACCAGCGAGATACTGGCGATGGCGAGCATGCCGACGTTCAACCCCAACGCGGTGACCGGCAGCAAGCCGGCGCAGCGGCGCAACCGCGCGCTCACCGACGTGGTCGAACCCGGGTCCACGATGAAGGCGCTCACCCTGGCGGCGGCGCTGTCCAGCGGCAAGTACACGCCGACCAGCCCGATCATCGATACCGGCAACGGCCACTGGTACTTCTACGGCCACGACATCCGCGACGACGATCCGAACGGCCTGCTCACCCCCACCGGCGTGCTTACCCGGTCCAGCAACGTGGGGGCGGCGAAGATCGCGATGACGCTGGACACGCCGCTGATGTACGACACCTATCGCGCCTTCGGACTGGGCAACAGCACCGGCAGTGGCTTCCCCGGCGAGGCCTCCGGCTACCTCAAGATCGGTCGCGACTGGCGTCCGCTGGAGAAGGCGATCATGGCGTACGGCTACGGCCTGAACGTCACCCCGCTGCAGCTGGCCAACGCCTACGCCACCATCGCCGACGACGGCGTGATGCACACGCCCAGCTTCATCAAGGGCGACGACAGCCCGGGTAAGCAGATCATCTCGCCGCAGGTGGCGCACGAACTGGTCAGCATGCTGGAGACGGTCACCGGCCCCGGCAGCACCGGCGCACGGGCGCGCATCGCGAACTACAGCGTGGCCGGCAAGACCGGCACTTCGCACCAGGCAATCGCCGGCGGCTACTCCAAGAACACCTACAACTCGCTGTTCGTCGGCATCGTGCCCGCCAGCAACCCACGCCTGGTGACGGCGGTGGTGATCAACGGCACCACCGGCAAGAACGGTTACTTCGGCGGCAACGTGTCGGCGCCGGCGTTCGCCGCGGTAACCAGCGGCGCGCTGCGCCTGCTGGATATCCCGCCGGACAACATCGGCCGCTGGTACGTGGGCGGCCCGCTGCAGGGCAATGGCGGCCTGGTCGGCAGCCAGACGCCGGTCAAGGCCGCGGTCAACGACGTGCCGATCCAGGAAGCACCGGTCGACGAGGCGCCGATGGAAGGCGGTGCGCCATGAGCACCGGTCATCTCGATCAGTTGCTGCTGGGCCTCGCCGACGCGCCGCTGGCGGCCATGCCGGGCGCTGCGCGCATCGTGGTGTCCGGGCTGGCCCTCGACTCGCGCAAGGTGCGCCGCGGCGATGCTTTCCTCGCGTTGCGCGGCACGCAAAGCCACGGCATCCAGTTCGCCGCCGGCGCGGTGCAGCGCGGTGCGGAAGTGGTGCTGGCCGAAGGGCCGGCGATCGGGATCGAGCCGCTGGACGTGCCGGTACTGTGGATCGACGGCCTGCATGGCCTCGTGGGCGAAATCGCCGCGCGCTTCCACGGGCGCCCATCCGAAGCCTTGCGCGTGATCGGCGTCACCGGCACTAACGGCAAGACGTCCACCGTGCAACTGCTGGCCCAGGCGCTGACCTTCCTCGGCCATCGCGCCGCGAGTATCGGCACGCTGGGCGCCGGCCTGCACGGGCGCCTGCGCGAAGGCGAGCGCACAACGCCGGACGCGATCAGCGTGCATGGCCTGCTGGCCGAATTCCGCGACGCCGGCGCCAGCCACGTGGCGATGGAGGTGTCCTCGCACGCGCTGGAGCAGGGGCGGGTCGGTGCGGTGGATTTCGAGGTCGCCGCATTCACCAACCTCACCCGTGACCACCTGGATTTCCACGGCACGATGGAAGCCTACGGCGCGGCGAAGGCAAAGCTGTTTGCCTGGCCGGGGCTGCGCGCCGCGGTGATCAATGTCGACGACGCGTTCGGCGTCCAGTTGCTGCAGCAATTGCCAGCCGGGGTGCGCGCGCTGCGCGTGAGCGCGCGCGGCGACGCAGCAGCCGACGTGGCGGCCGACAACGTGGTGAGTTCCGCGGAAGGACTGGCCTTCGGGCTGCGCACGCCCTGGGGCACGCATACGCTGCGCAGCCACCTGCTGGGCCGGTTCAACGTGGCGAACCTGCTCACGGTGGCGGCCTGCCTCGGTGCGCTGGACGAGCCGTTCGAGCGCATCGTGGCCGCGCTGGAGAACCTGCAGCCGGTCAACGGGCGCATGAGCCGGCTCGGCGGCCGTCATGGCCTGCCGCTGGTGGTGGTGGATTACGCGCATACGCCCGACGCACTGGAGCAGGTGCTGACCGCCGTACGCGCGCATTGCCGCGGGCGGCTGATCTGCGTATTCGGCTGCGGCGGCGAACGCGACGCGGGCAAGCGCCCGTTGATGGGTGCGATTGCGGCGCGGCTGGCCGACGTGGCGATCGTCACCGACGACAACCCGCGTGGCGAGAACGGCGACGCGATCGTGGAGCAGATCGTGGCCGGCATGGGCGCGGCGCGCGAATACGGCGTGCAGCGCGACCGCGCCGCCGCGATCGGGCAGGCGCTGGAGATGGCTGCCGCCAACGACGTGGTGGTGATCGCCGGCAAGGGCCACGAAACCTACCAGGAGGGTGCGGCCGGCAAGCGCCCGTTCGACGACATGCTGGTCGCGCGCGCGGCCCTGGAACGGCGCACATGATGCGGCTGGGCGCCATCGCGATGTGGACCCACGGCCACCTGCTCGGCGAAGACGCTGCGGTGGGCGGCGTCGCCATCGACACCCGCAAGCTGAAAGCCGGCGACCTGTTCGCCGCGTTCAAGGGCGAGCACGTGGACGGCCACGACTATCTCGCCCAGGCCGCTGCCGCAGGCGCGGCGGGTGCGCTGGTGGCGCGCAAGGTGGACTGTCCGTTGCCGCAGGTGCTGGTGGACGACGTGGAAGCCGCATTGGGCGACCTCGCCAGCGCGGTGCGCGCGCAGCGCCATGCGCGGGTGATCGGCATCACCGGCTCGAACGGCAAGACCACGGTGAAGACGCTCACCGCTTCCATCCTGTCGCTGCACGGCCGCACCCACGTCAATGCCGGCAGCTTCAACAACGAGATCGGCCTGCCGCTGACCTTGCTGTCGATGCCGGAAGACACCGAATACGCGGTACTGGAGATGGGTGCGGGCAAGCCTGGCGACATCGCCTATCTCGCCGCCATCGCGCGGCCCGATATCGGCCTCGTCAACATCATCGCGCCCGCGCACCTTGAGCGCATGGGCAGCGTGGAAGGCGTGGCCGAGACCAAGGGCGCGCTGTACCAGGCACTCCCGGCGGACGGCGTGGCGATCATCAATGCGGACGACGCGTTCGCCGGGTTCTTCGCGGGCCTCGCCGGCACGCGCCGCGTGTTGCGCTTCGGGCTGGAACACAAGGCCGACGTGGGTGCGGACATCGTGCAGCAGCGCGCGGACGGTTCGCTGTTCGTGCTGAGCACGCCGGCGGGCGATGCCGAGGTGGAACTGGCGCTGCCCGGCCGCCACAACGTGGCGAACGCGCTGGCGGCCGCTTCGATCGCGCTGGCATTGGATGTGCCGCTGGCCACCATCGTGGCAGGACTGGAGCAGGCGCGTGCGGTCGAGGGGCGGTTGCGTCGCGTGGCGCTGCCCGGCGGCGTCACGCTGATCGACGACAGCTACAACGCCAACCCCAGCTCCATGGCCGCGGCGATAGACACGCTGGCGCTGGCGGCGGGCGAACGTTGGCTGGTGCTGGGCGACATGGCCGAGTTGGGGGCCGACGCCCGCGCGCTGCACGCCGGCGTGGGCGCGAAGGCGCGCGAACGCGGCATCGAGCGCCTGCTGGCGGTCGGACCGCTGAGCATGGCAGCGGTAGAGGCCTTCGGTGCCGCCGGCGCGCATTTCCCCGACAGGACCGCGCTGATCGACGCGCTCAAGGCCGGCCTGCATGCCGGCGTGACGTGCCTAGTCAAGGGCTCGCATTCGTCGGGCATGGAACAGGTGGCGAAGGCACTGGAAAGTGCCGCACGAAAGGGGGGCGCATCCGATGCTGCTTGAACTCGCGGACTGGATGGCGCGGCACTTCACCACGCTGCACCTGTTCCAGTACATCACCTTCCGCACCATCATGGCTGCGCTCACCGCGCTGGCGGTGTCGCTGCTGCTGGGTCCTGCCCTGATCCGCAAGCTGGCCGCGCTGAAGGCGGGCCAGGTCGTGCGCAGCGACGGTCCGCAGACGCATCTCTCCAAGGCCGGCACGCCGACCATGGGCGGCGTGATGATCCTGCTCGCGGTCACCGTGGCCACCCTGCTGTGGGCCGACCTGCGCAACCGCTACGTGTGGGTGGTGCTGGCGGTGATGCTGGCATTCGGCGTGATCGGCTTCTACGACGACTACCGCAAGCTGGTGCTGAAGGACAGCCGCGGCCTGGCCTCGCGCTGGAAGTATTTCTGGCAGTCGGTGTTCGGCCTGGGCGCGGCGCTGTTCCTGTATTTCACCGCGCCGCACGCGGTCGGCAACGCACCGGTGGCGGAGACCGCCCTGTACGTGCCGCTGTTCAAGCACGTGGCGATCCCCTTGGGCGCGCTCTTCGTGGTGGTGACGTATTTCATCGTGGTCGGCTTCTCCAACGCGGTGAACCTCACCGACGGCCTCGATGGTCTCGCGATCATGCCCACCGTGCTGGTCTCCGGCGCCCTCGGCGTGTTCGCCTACCTCGCCGGCAACAAGCTGTTTTCCGAATACCTGGGCATTCCCTCGATCCCAGGCGCGGGCGAGCTTTCGATCTACTGCGGTGCGCTGGCCGGTGCGGGGCTGGGCTTCCTGTGGTTCAACACCTACCCGGCCCAGGTATTCATGGGCGACGTGGGCGCGCTGGCGATTGGCGCCGCGCTGGGCTGCATCGCGGTGATCGTGCGCCAGGAGATCGTGTTGCTGGTGATGGGCGGCGTGTTCGTGCTGGAAACAGCCTCGGTGATGATCCAGGTGGGCAGTTTCAAGCTCACCGGCAAGCGCGTGTTCCGCATGGCGCCGATCCACCACCACTTCGAACTCAAGGGCTGGCCCGAGCCGCGGGTGATCGTGCGCTTCTGGATCATCAGCGTCGTGCTGGTGCTGATCGGCCTTGCCACGTTGAAGGTGCGGTGATGGAAGTCGGGAATCGTCCATCGCGAATCGGGATCCGCGAGTGCGGACACAGTCCTGCGCTCCGTCACGCCGGCCTTTCCGAGACCCGTCCTGGAGGCGCCCGTGTTTGATGCTGCCAGCCAGGCCAGACGCCGGAACGGGCCGCGTGGCAGCTACGACCTGTGGCTGCTGGTCGCGCTGGTCGGGCTGGCCAGCGTCGGCGTGGTGATGGTGACCTCCAGTTCGATCGCGGTGGCCGACAGCAGCCACGCGGGTGCGTTCTATTTCCTGAAGAAGGACCTGCTGTTCCTGACGCTGGGCGTGGCGGCATCCGGCATGGCGATGCGCACCGAGCTGAAGTTGCTGGAGAAGTACGCGTTCCACCTGATGCTGCTGGCCTTCGTGTTGCTGCTGGCGGTGTTCGTGCCGCATCTGGGCATGCGCATCAACGGCGCGCACCGCTGGCTGAACCTGGCGGTGACCAGTTTCCAGCCGGTGGAGGCGGTAAAACTCATTCTGGTTGTGTACCTCGCCAGCTACCTCGTGCGCCACCGCGACAGCATCGAGACGAAGTTCCTCGGCCTGATCAAGCCGATCGCGGTGGCCGGCGTCATTGTGCTGCTGCTGCTCGCGCAGCCCGACTTCGGTTCGGCCACGCTGGTGATCTCGGTGACCATCGCGATGGTCTGGCTGGGCGGAGCGCGGCCGATCTATCTGTTCGTGATGGGCCTGCCGCTGATGCCGCTGCTGGTGATCGCGGCAACCGGCGAAAGCTACCGCGTGAAGCGCCTCACCTCGTTCATGAACCCGTGGGAGCACCCGTTCACCGACGGCTTCCAGCTCACCCAGTCGCTGATGGCGATCGGCCGCGGCGAATGGACCGGCGTGGGACTGGGCTCCAGCGTGCTCAAGCTGTCGTACCTGCCCGAGGCGCACACCGACTTCATCTTCGCGGTGATCGGCGAGGAACTGGGCCTCGTCGGCGTGGTGCTGGTGATGGGCCTGTTCGCGCTGGCGGTGGGACGCGGCCTGTATCTCGGCCTCAAGGGCGTCGAGGTAGGCCAGCGCTTCGCCGGCTACGTCGCGTTCGGCATCTCGCTGATGCTGGCGATGCAGGCGATCGTCTCGGTGGGCGTGAACCTGGGCGCGCTGCCCACCAAGGGTCTCACCCTGCCGCTGATCAGCTACGGCGGCTCGTCGATGGTGCTGACCTGCGCGATGGCCGGCGTGCTGCTGCGCGCCACCTGGGAGATCAACCGTGCGCTGGACGCCCGGCAGATGGCCAAGCGCATGCCCGAGGCGGTGGCGGCGCCCGACGTGAACGACGCGGCGCGTCCGCGCGAGGCGGCGGTGGCATGAGCGCAGCGCAGCGCCCCGTGCTGATCATGGCCGGCGGCACCGGCGGCCATATCTTCCCCGGCCTCGCCGTGGCCGAAACGCTGCGCGCGCAGGGTGTGCCGGTGGCGTGGCTGGGCGCGGTGGGCGGCATGGAGACGAAAGTGGTGCCGGCACAGGGCATCGAGCTGCACGTGATCCGCGTCGGCGGCCTGCGCGGCAAGGGCTGGAAGACACGCCTCACGGCGCCGCTGATGCTGGCGCGCGCGTTGCTGTCCGCATTTGCCGTGCTGCGTCGGCTGAAGCCGCGCAGTGTGCTGTCGATGGGCGGCTACGTGGCCGGCCCCGGCGGTCTGGCAGCGCGCCTGCTGCGCCGCCCGCTGCTGGTGCATGAGCAGAATCGCGTAGCCGGTTTCACCAATCGCAAGCTCGCCGCACGCGCACAGCGGGTGCTGGCCGGTTTCGCCGGTGCACTGCCGGACGCGGAATGGGTGGGCAACCCGGTGCGCGGCGCGATCGCCGCGCTGACAGCGCCGGTGCAGCGCTTCGCGGGCCGCTCGGGTCGTGCAAGGCTGCTGGTGCTGGGCGGCAGTCTCGGTGCGCGCGCGCTGAACCTGGCGCTGCCGCAGGCCCTGGCCCTGCTGCCGCCGGAGCGTCGCCCCGAGGTGCTGCACCAGTGCGGCAACCGCGGTTTCGACGAGGCGCGCGAGGCGTACGCGCGGGCGGGTGTCGAGGCGCAGGTGGTGCCCTTCATCGAGGACATGGCCGGCACGTACGGTTGGGCCGACCTCGCGGTCTGCCGCGCGGGGGCGCTGACCCTGGCCGAGCTCACCGCGGCCGGGCTGGGTGCAGTCCTGGTGCCGTTCCCACATGCGGTGGACGACCACCAGACCCGCAACGCCGAGGCGCTGGTCGCCGCCGGCGCCGCCGAACTGATGCAGGAGCGCGATTTGAACGTGGAACAACTTGCGCAGCGCCTTGATGCGCTGCTCGCCGATCGTGCGCGGCTGCTTGCGATGGCCGAGGCCGCGCGCACGCTCGCCAAGCCCGATGCGGCGGCGGTGATCGCCCGCGCATGCCTGGAGGTGGCCGCATGACGCCCCGCAGGCTGCTTGCCCATGAAGATCTGATGACCACGTTCCGCCGCGTGCATTTCATCGGCATCGGTGGCGTCGGCATGAGCGGCATCGCCGAGGTGCTGCACAACCTGGGCTACGCGGTGTCGGGCTCGGACAAGGCGAACTCGCCCACCGCACAACGCCTCGCCAAGCTGGGCCTGGTGGTGCAGGTAGGGCATGACGCCGCGAACGTCGGCGACGCCGACGTGGTGGTGACGTCCAGCGCGATCCGGCCGGACAACCCGGAGCTGCTCGCCGCGCGCGCCGCACGCATCCCGGTGATCCCGCGCGCGGAGATGCTGGGCGAGCTGATGCGCTTCCGCCGCGGCATCGCGATCGCCGGCACGCACGGCAAGACCACCACCACCAGCCTGGTTGCCAGCGTGCTGGCCGAGGCGAACTACGACCCCACCTTCGTGATTGGCGGCCAGCTCAACGCGGCCGGCGCCAACGCGCGGCTGGGCACCGGCCAGTATCTGGTAGCGGAGGCCGACGAATCGGACGGCTCCTTCCTGCTGCTGTCGCCGGTGATCGCGGCGGTCACCAACATCGACGCCGACCACCTGGAGAACTACCACGGCGATTTCGCCGAGGTGAAGAAGGCCTTCGCCGACTTCCTGCACCGCCTGCCGTTCTACGGCCTGGCCGTGCTGTGCGTGGACGACGCGGAAGTGGCCCGGCTGGCGAAGACCACCACGCGTCGCGTGATGACCTACGGCATTGCCACCGCAGATGCCGACGTGCGCGCGTCCAACGTGGCGCAGCACGGTTTCGAGATGCACTTCGACCTGCACCTGCCCGGCCGTGCCGAAGCCTTGCCGGTGACGCTGAACCTGCCCGGCCGGCACAACGTGCTCAACGCGCTGGCCGCCGCCAGCATCGGCTGGCAGCTCGGCGTGGGCGCGGAGGCGATCGCGCACGCGCTGGCGAACTTCCAGGGCGTGGGACGGCGCTTCCACCGTCGCGGCGAGCTGGCGCTGGACCACGGCAGCGTGCTGCTGGTGGACGACTACGGACATCATCCCAGCGAACTGGCCGCGGTGTTCGCCGCCGCGCGCGGCGGCTGGCCGCAGCGGCGCCTGGTGGTGGGTTTCCAGCCGCACCGCTACAGCCGCACGCGCGATCTGCTGGACGACTTCGCAAACGTGCTGGCCGAGGCCGACGTGCTGGTGCTGACCGAGGTGTACCCGGCCGGCGAGGCGCCGATCGCGGGCGCCGACGGCCGCGCGCTGGCCCGCGCGGTGCGCGCGCGCGGCAAGGTGGATCCGGTACTGGTCGAGCACCCGCGCGAACTCAAGGACACCTTGCCGGCGCTGCTGCGCGACGGCGACCTGCTGCTGTTGCTCGGCGCCGGCGACATCGGTGCGGCGGCGGTGGAGCTGGCGCAGCTGGGCCAACTGAAGACCAAGGGAGCCGCCTGATGACCGCGCCGACGCATTCCGCATCGCGTATCACGAATCCCTCGGACTTCGGCCGCGTCGCCGTGGTGATGGGTGGCAGCTCGGCCGAGCGCGAGGTATCGCTGGACTCCGGCCGCAACGTGCTGGCGGCACTCAAGGCGCGCGGCGTCGACGCGCACGCGATCGACGGTATCCCGGCGCTGCTCGACGCGTTGCGTGCCGGCCACTTCGCACGCGTGTTCAACATCCTGCACGGCCAGCACGGCGGCGGCGAGGACGGCGTGCTGCAGGGTGCGCTCGAGTCGCTCAACGTGCCGTACACCGGCTCGGGTGTACTCGGCTCTGCGCTGTCGATGGACAAGCCACGCTCCAAGCGCATATGGCAGTCGCTGGGCCTGCCCACGCCGAAGTTCGTCGCGCTGGCGCGCGGCGCCGATGCCACGGCGGTGCACGCGGCCGCGCGCGCGATCGGCTTTCCGCTGATCGTGAAGCCGGCCTGCGAGGGCTCCAGCGTGGGTGTCACCCGCGTGTTCGAAGAGTCCCGGCTGGACAGTGCCGTCGAGCTGGCGGCGAAATATCCCGGCGACCTGCTGATGGAGACCTTGATCGAGGGTGATGAGCTGACCGTCGGCATCCTCGGCCGCGAAGTGCTGCCCTCCATCCACATCGTGCCGAAGGGCGCGTTCTATGACTACAACGCGAAATACGTCGCGGAGGACACGCAGTACCTGTGTCCGGGGCTGGACGGCGCGGCCGAGGCGGAGTTGCGCGCGCTGGCGCTGATTGCGTTCGACGCGCTGGGCTGCAGCGGCTGGGGCCGCGTCGACGTGATGCGCGACCGCCAGGGGCGAAACTGGCTGCTGGAAGTGAACACCGCGCCCGGCATGACCTCACACTCGCTGGTGCCCAAGGCCGCGCGCGCCGCCGGCCTCGACTACGAGACGTTGTGCTGGCGCGTGCTCGAGACGAGCTTCCGGGGTGATGCATGAGGGGAAGCGCCCGCCTGGTCGCCTGGTGCCTGGTCGCCGCCTTGCTGGCGCTGCCCATCGTGGGGGTGCTGAACGGCTGGTTCGCGGCGGACCGCTGGCCGGTGACGCAGCTCACGGTGCAGGGCGAGTTCCGGCACGTGACCATGGAGGAGATCCGCGCCGCCGTACTGCCGCGCCTCGGCAAGGGCTTCTTCGCGCTGAACCTTGACAGCGTGCAGCAGGCCGTGGCGGCGCTGCCCTGGGTGGAGTCCGTGGAGGCGCGCAAGCGCTGGCCGGACACCTTGCAGCTGCGCGTGATCGAGCGCCAGCCGTTTGCGCGCTGGAACGGCAAGCAGCTGATCAGCCGGCAGGGCAAGGTGTTCGACGCGCCGATCGGCGCCGCCGACGCCGCCACGCTGCCCGACCTGGAAGGGCCGGAAGACCGCCTCGCCGAAGTGGTGAGTTTCTACGCCGATGTACGCAAGGCTTTCACCGGCACGCATCTGTCGATCAACGGCGTGGCGCTCACCGCACGCGGCAGCTGGAGCGTCACCACGGCGGGGGGGGCGCGCATCGTGATCGGCGACCGCGACCTTGCCGGCACACGGCTGCGCCGCTTCCTCGACGTCTATCCGCAACTGATGGCCGGCCATGACGAGGGCTTCGTCTACGCCGACCTGCGCTATACCAACGGGTTCGCCGTGCGCTGGCCGCAGCCAGCGCCCGCCGACGCCAAAGCAGGAGCCGTGCGCCGCTCATGAGGACGCCATGCATATGAAGACGCGCAACGACAAGCAGCTGGTGGTCGGCCTCGATATCGGCACCTCCAAGGTGACCGCGATCGTGGGCGAGTACGAGCCGGGCGAGCCGATCACCGTGATCGGCATCGGCACCCACGTGTCCCGGGGCATGCGCAAGGGCATGGTGGTGGACATCGAATCCACCGTGCACTCGATCCAGCGCGCCGTGGAGGAGGCCGAGCTGATGGCCGGCTGCGACATCCGCTCGGTCTGCGCCTCGATCTCCGGCAGCCACCTGGAAACCCGCAACTCGCACGGCAACGCGGCGATCCGCGACCGCGAGGTGACGCCCGGCGACCTGGAGCAGGTGCTGGAAGCGGCAAGTGCGGTGGCGATCCCGGCCGACCACAAGGTGCTCTACAAGGAGCCGCAGGAATACCGCATCGACGGCCAGGACGGCATCCGCGCCCCGGTCGGCATGAGTGGCGTGCGGCTGGAGGCGAACGTGCACCTGGTCACCGGCGCGGCGGCCGCGGTGCAGAACATCACCAAGTCGATCCAGCGCTGCGGGTTGTCGGTGGACGAGCTGGTGCCTTCGGCGCTGGCCAGCGCGAAGGCGGTACTCACCGATGACGAGCGTGAACTGGGCGTGTGCCTGGTCGACATCGGCGCCGGCACCACCGACATCGCGATCTACACCCAGGGCTCCATCCGCTACACCGCCTCGCTGCCGATCGGCGGCGACCAGGTCACCGGCGACATCGCCTACGGCGTGCACACGCCGACCGCGCATGCCGAGGAAATCAAGATCAAGTACGCCTGCGCGCGGACCGACCTCGCGCACGCCGAGGAAACCATCCAGGTGCCCAGCGTGGGCGACCGCCCGCCGCGCCGGCTGGCGCGGCAGGCGCTGGCGCAAAGCGTGCAGGCGCGATACGAGGAACTCTTCGAGATGGTGCAGGACCGGTTGCGCAGTTCAGGCTACGACAGCCTGGTGGCGGCCGGCGTGGTGCTTACCGGCGGCGCCTCGAAGATGGAAGGCGCACTGGAGCTCGCCGAGGAGATCTTCCACAAGATGGTGCGCCTCGGCGTGCCGCAGGAGATCAGCGGCCTCGGCGAGGTGATCAGCAGCCCGCTGCACGCCACCGGTGTGGGCCTGCTGCTGCACGGCTCGCGCCACAACGCGCCGGTACGCGGCGGCAATCCGGCGCTCGGCAACGTCGGCGGCCTGCTCGGCAAGTGGCGCAACTGGCTCACGAAGAACTTCTAGCGGGTGCCCCCGCGAAATGCGGGACGCCCGGCAAACCCAGGGATGGGGTGCCCGTGATCAGGCTTCGGATGCCTGGCCACGGAGGCCGGTCCGGACATGCGCCGGGCTGGCCGGGCCGATCGACTGCCAGGACGGTGTGCGATCGGCCAATGGAATACGGCGGCGCAGGAGGCGCGGCCACGGGCGGCGGGATGTCCGCCCACCACCACGCAGCGACAGGAGTCGCCAGCCGTGGTTACAACGACAACAACTCTGGAGGACGGGAAATGTTCGAGCTGATCGAGAAACTTGCACCAAACGCAGTCATCAAGGTCATCGGCGTGGGCGGCGGCGGCGGCAATGCCGTGGCGCACATGATCAATGCCAACATCGAGGGCGTGGAGTTCATCGTCGCCAACACCGACGCGCAGGCGATGACCAGCTGCAACTCACGCACCCACCTGCAGCTGGGCGCCAACGTCACCAAGGGCCTGGGCGCCGGCGCCAACCCCGAAGTCGGCCGCCAGGCCGCACTGGAGGATCGCGAGCGCATCGAGGCGATGCTGGAAGGCGCCGACATGGTGTTCATCACCGCCGGCATGGGCGGCGGCACCGGCACCGGCGCTGCGCCGGTGGTGGCCCAGCTGGCCAAGGAGAAGGGCATCCTCACCGTGGCGGTGGTCACCAAGCCGTTCCCGTTCGAGGGGCGGCGCCGCATGCAGGTGGCGATGAAGGGCATCGAGGACCTCAGCCAGCACGTCGACTCGCTGATCACCGTGCCGAACGAGAAGCTGCTCAGCGTGCTGGGCCGCGAGGTCACCCTGATCAATGCGTTCAAGGCCGCCAACAACGTGCTGCAGGGCGCCGTGCAGGGCATCGCCGACCTGATCACCGCACCGGGCCTGATCAACGTCGACTTCGCCGACGTGCGCACCGTGATGAGCGAGATGGGCCTGGCGATGATGGGCACCGGCACCGCCAGCGGCGACGACCGCGCCCAGGCCGCGGCCGAGGAGGCGATCAAGAACCCGCTGCTGGAAGACGTCAACCTCAACGGCGCCTGCGGCATCCTGGTCAACGTCACCGCCGGACCCAACCTCACCATGCGCGAGTTCGACGAGATCGGCCGCATCATCCACGACTTCGCCAGCGAGGACGCCACCGTGGTGATCGGCACCTCGCTCGACGCGGAGCTGAAGGACGAAGTGCGTGTCACCGTGGTCGCCACCGGCCTCAATCGCGCCCCCGCCTCGCGCAACGTGCGCATGGTTGAGCAGAAGCAGGTGGAGTTGCGCCAGCGTCCGCGTCCGGTGGTGCTGCGTACCGGTACCGGCAACGAGGTGGTGGACTACGCACAGCCGGAAGCGGCGATCAGCGCCAATCCGCGCAGCGAAGCCCCGGCCCGTAGCCAGGATAACGGCCTGGAATACCTGGATATTCCGGCCTTCCTGCGCCGCCAGGCCGACTGAAGCCATCGACGCCTGAACCTCGCGTCCCGTGCTTGTTAATAAGGAGTGGAACAAAACGCCTGCCCAACGGGTCATTGCAAAAACATGAAGGGTGAACCCGGATCTGTTGCCGCAGAGCGCAGCCGTGGCGGTCAGCGGATGGCCGCCTGGCGCGTTCGGGCTTGGAATCCGCAAGACTGATGCGTCATGGAAGGCGCATGATCGGCTGTCCCGGGCATTGGCCCGGATCGGTGGATCCGTTACCCCGGCGCCGGAATCCCGTCCCGGCCCGGGGTATCGTGTCGCCCTTGCTCGCCTGGCGAGCGGACCATGTTCGCGGGCGTCCCTTCCGGGATGAAGGACGCATGAAGGCTCGACCAGACTGTACGGTACGGTTTGCTATTGCAGCTGGTTAAAACTGTGTTAGCATCCGACCCCTGATTGGCTGCTACTTGGCAGGTACCAACGACAATGATCAAGCAGCGCACGCTCAAGAACATCATCCGCGCCACCGGCGTGGGCCTGCATACCGGTGACAAGGTGTACATGACCCTGCGGCCCGCGGCGCCCAACACCGGCATCGTGTTCCGTCGCACGGACCTCAATCCGCCGGTGGACATCCGTGCGCGCCAGGACAACGTCGGCGACACCCGTCTTTCCACCACGCTGGTGAACGGCGACGTGCGCGTCGCCACGGTCGAGCATCTGCTGTCGGCGATGGCCGGCCTCGGCATCGACAACGCCTACGTGGACCTCTCGGCGCCGGAGGTTCCCATCATGGATGGCAGCGCCGGCCCGTTCGTGTTCCTGCTGCAGTCCGCCGGCATCGAGGAACAGAACGTGGCCAAGCGCTTCATCCGGATCAAGAAGCCGGTGAAGGTGCAGGAAGGCGACAAGTGGGCCAGCTTCGAACCGTTCGAGGGCTTCAAGGTCGGCTTCTCGATCGAGTTCAATCATCCGATCATCTCCAAGCGCACCTCGCGCGCCGAGATCGATTTCTCCACCACTTCGTTCGTGAAGGAAGTGAGCCGCGCGCGTACCTTCGGCTTCATGCGCGACATCGAGATGCTGCGCGAGCACAACCTCGCGCTGGGCGGCTCGATGGACAACGCCGTGGTGCTGGATGACTACCGCGTGCTCAACGAGGACGGCCTGCGCTACGAGGACGAGTTCGTCAAGCACAAGATCCTCGACGCGATCGGTGACCTCTACCTGCTCGGTCACAGCCTGATCGGCGCTTACCACGCGCACAAGTCCGGCCACGAGCTCAACAACAAGCTGCTGCGTACCCTGATGGCCGACGCGTCGGCCTGGGAAGAAGTCAGCTACCAGGACGATCCGGCCACCTCGCCGATTTCCTACGCCCATCCCGCCCAGGCGATCTGACCGCCCGGGCCACCGGCAACAGACAAACGAAGGCCGCCGCATCCAGCATGCGGCGGCCTTTTGTCGCATGGCTCAGCGTGAGGGCTTGTCGGGTTTGGCCAGCGCGGCCAGCCGACCGAACAATTCCCGCCATTCCGGGTCCGAGGCGGCCGCGGCCGCCGCGCGCAGGTGGTCGGCGGCCGCCGGCGACAGCGTGCGCGTGCGTTCGGGTTCCAACTCGACCCGCGGCAGCGGGCTCACCTTGACGCCGAGGGTCTCGGCGCGGATGTCGAGATGGCGCGCGGTCGCGAGAATCCGCGCCTGCAGCAGGCGCAGCCGCGTGGCCCAGGCGGGCGTCGAGGCAAGGAACAGCAGCCGCCCGCCGCGCAGGTTGGCAAAGCGCACCTCGTCGCGCAGCGGGTTCGGCAAGGTCTGGCGCAACGCACGATCCAGCGCGTCCAGCGCGGCAGCCTTGCCGGCCAGCGTGGCGAAGGATCCGCAGGCGCCGAGTGCTTGCGGACCGCGGGGGCGCGAGACGGCGCGGGACATGGTCCGAACGCTCCGGATTGGGTCGGTGCGTCGATGATACCCGCCGCTGGCCGCGATCGGCGCTCTTGAATCCGCTTGCCGGCGCCGCCATGCCGGGAGATCGCCGGGACCTCGTCCTGCCTGCCGTCCGGGCCCGTGTAGTAACATGCCCGTTTGGTTCGCGCCAAGGCGCGGCCCTCTGTCCTTGCCATCCGGAAGATCGATGCTCAACCGTGCCCTCACCAGCATTTTCGGCAGCCGCAACGAGCGGGTGCTGCGCCAGTTGTCGCGGATCGTGGCGCGCATCAATGCGCTGGAACCCGAGTTCGAGAAGCTGGACGACGCGGCACTGCGCGGCAAGACCGAGGAATTCAAGCAGCGCGTCGCCGCGGGCGAAACGCTGGACAAGCTGCTGCCCGAAGCCTTCGCCGTGGTGCGCGAGGGCGCCAAGCGCGTGCTCGGCATGCGCCATTACGACGTGCAGCTGATCGGCGGCATGGTGCTGCACCAGGGCAAGATCGCCGAGATGCGCACCGGCGAAGGCAAGACCCTGGTGGCCACGTTGCCGGTGTACCTCAACGCGCTGGAAGGCAAGGGCGTGCACGTGGTCACGGTGAACGACTACCTGGCCCGCCGCGACGCGTCGCAGATGGGCAAGCTGTACGGCTTCCTCGGCCTCAGCACCGACGTGGTGTGGCCGGGCATGGACCACGCCGACAAGCACAAGGCCTACGCCGCCGACATCACCTACGGTACCAACAACGAGTTCGGCTTCGACTACCTGCGCGACAACATGGCGCTGAGCAAGGAGCAGCGCTACCAGCGTGGCCTCAACTACGCCATCGTGGACGAGGTGGATTCGATCCTGATCGACGAGGCGCGCACGCCGCTGATCATTTCGGGCCCGGCCGAGGATTCGCCGCAGCTGTACATCGCGGTGAACCGGATCGTGCCGCGCATGATCCGCCAGCAGGAGGAGGAGGGCGCCGGCGACTACTGGGTGGATGAAAAGCAGAAGCAGGTGCACCTGTCCGAGGACGGCATGCAGCACGCTGACGAACTGCTGCGCGAGGCCGGCGTGATCAGCGAGGACAGCGGCCTGTACGACTCGAAGAACCTCGCCGTGGTGCACCACCTCAATGCCGCGCTGCGCGCCAACGCGATCTACCAGCGCGACGTGGACTACATCGTGCGCGACGGCGAGGTCATCATCGTCGACGAGTTCACAGGCCGCACCCTGCCGGGCCGGCGCTGGTCCGACGGCCTGCACCAGGCGGTGGAGGCGAAGGAAGGCGTGCCGATCCAGCGCGAGAACCAGACCCTGGCCACGGTGACGTTCCAGAACCTGTTCCGCATGTACAAGAAGCTGTCCGGCATGACCGGCACGGCCGACACCGAGGCGTTCGAGTTCCAGAGCATCTACGGCCTGGAAGTGGTGGTGATCCCCACCCACAAGCCGATGATCCGCAAGGACAACGCCGACCTGGTCTTCCTCGGCCAGCAGGCCAAGTACAACTCGGTGATCGAGGACATCAAGGACTGCCACAAGCGTGGCCAGCCCGTGCTGGTGGGTACCACCTCGATCGAGGTGTCCGAACTGCTGTCCGAGCAGTTGCGCAAGGCCAAGGTAGCGCACGAGGTGCTGAACGCGAAACAGCACGAGCGCGAGGCGCACATCGTGGCCCAGGCCGGCGCACCCGGGCAGGTGACGATCGCCACCAACATGGCCGGCCGCGGCACCGACATCGTGCTCGGCGGCAGTCTGGAGGCGGCACTGGCCGCACTGCCGGCGGAAGCCGCCGAGGCGGATCGCGCCCGCGTCAAGGCCGACTGGAAAAAGCTGCACGAGCAGGTGCTCGCCGCCGGCGGCCTGCACATCATCGGCACCGAGCGTCACGAGTCGCGCCGCATCGACAACCAGCTGCGCGGCCGGTCCGGTCGCCAGGGCGACCCGGGCTCCTCGCGCTTCTACCTGTCGCTGGAGGACAACCTGCTGCGCATCTTCGGCGGCGAGGGGTTGATCCGCTGGATGAAGCGCTTCGGCATGAAGGAGAACGACGCGCTCGAAGACCGCATGATCAGCCGCCAGATCGAGAAGGCGCAGCGCAAGGTCGAGCAGCACAACTTCGACATCCGCAAGCACCTGCTCGAGTTCGACGACGTCGCCAACGACCAGCGCAAGGTGATCTACCGCCAGCGCGACGAGCTGCTGGAGGGCGAGGACGTGTCCGCCACCGTCGCCGACATCCGCCACGACGTCGTCGAGAGCATCGTGCGCGAACACGTGCCGCCGGACAGCATCGACGAGCAGTGGGACATTCCCGGTCTCGACCGCGAGCTGGAAAGCAGGTTCGGCCTGGCGCAGGACCTGCCGCGCTGGCTGGAGCAGCAGTCGGAAGTCGACGCAGCGATGCTCCTCGAGCACGTGCGCAGCGGGGTCGACGAGCTGTTCCAGGCGAAGGAGGCGCAGATCGGCGCCGAGACCATGCGGGCGCTCGAGAAGCACATCATGCTGACCGTGGTCGACAATGCCTGGAAAGAGCACCTGGCGAACATGGACTACCTGCGCCAGGGCATCTACCTGGTGGGCTATGCGCAGCAGGATCCCAAGCAGGCATTCAAGCGCGAGTCGTTCCGGCTGTTTTCGGACATGCTCGACCGCATCAAGGCCGAGGTGGTGCAGATGCTGGCGCGCATCCGCATCCGCAGCGAGGAGGAAGTCGCCGCGATGGAGGCCGAGCAGCAGCGCCTCGCCGAGCGCCTGCAGCGGCAGATGCTCGCCAGCGGGGGCGGTGCCCCCGCCGGCGGCCTCGAAGCCGACCCGGCCAGCGGTCTCCAGCTGCAGCAGCCGGACGGGCCGCGCGTGGGCCGCAACGAACCCTGTCCGTGCGGCTCGGGCAAGAAGTACAAGCACTGCCACGGGCAGTTGGCCTGAGGACTTCTCCTTGCGGTCGTCCCTGATCGCGAAGGTCAAATGGGCGGCCATCCGTGGCCGTACTCCTCAAAGGAAAGCCCCGCCTCGGCGGGGTTTTTCATGGCGCATGTCTGCAGGGGGCTTTGGGAATGCCGAGTGGAAATCAAAAGCCTGCGCTGTTTGTGCGCGGCGGCTGCCGCGCAGCGTGTGATCCATCCATGGATCGCGGCGGTGACTGACCGGCCGCTTGCGGCCGGTCAGTCACCGCCGCCGGGTGGCCGCCTGCGGTGCGGCTCGGCATTCACGGTGACGTAGCGCGGTTCCTCGCTGTCCAGCTGCAGCGCGGTGAGCTGGCCGCCCCACACGCAGCCGGTGTCGATCGCGTAGATGCCGAGGCCGGCGAAGCGACCAAGCGCGGACCAGTGGCCGCAGACGATGCGCGTTTCGCGCCGGCGTACGCCAGGCACCTCGAACCAGGGATACAGTCCTGGCCGCTGGGTGCCGGGCTCGCCCTTGCCCTCGAAGTCGATGCGGCCGTTGACGTCGCAGTAACGCATGCGGGTGAGCAGGTTGATCGTGGCGCGGTGGCGGTCCAGTCCCTGCAGGCGGCTCGACCAGCTGGCCGGACGGTTGCCGAACAGGTTCCGGAGGATGCGCGGGTGGCGCGGGCTGGAGAGCTCGCGCTCCACTTCCTGCGCAGCCTTCTGTGCCTGGCGCAGCGTCCACGAGGGTGCGAGGCCGGCATGGATCATGGTCCAGCCGAGCTGCTCGTCGTGGTGCAGCAGCTTCTGCGAGCGCAGCCATTCGAACAGCACCGGTGCGTCGTCGGCGAACAGCGCCTCGCGCAGCTCGGGGTTCACCTTGGCCTGGGCCTCGGGCTTGCGCAGCGCGATCGCCAGCAGGCTGAGGTCGTGGTTGCCCAGGGTGACGACACTCTGCTCGCGCAGGCCGTGGATCAACCGCAGCGTGGCCAGCGACTGGCCACCGCGATTCACCAGGTCGCCGCAGAACCACAGTCGATCCGTCGCCGGGTCGAAACGCAGCTTGTCCAGCAGGCGCTGCAGTTCCGGGTAGCAGCCCTGCACGTCGCCGATCGCGTAAGTGGCCATCCTGGCGTCGCCTTCAGTGCAGCGTGCGCGGAATGGACAGCGTGAACGACGGGATCGGCGCCTCGAAGCGGGTGCCGTCGTCGGCCAGCATCAGGTAGCTGCCGCCCATGGTGCCCACCGGGGTTTCCAGCACCGCGCCAGAGGTGTACTCGAAGTCGTCACCCGGCCGCATCCACGGCTGCTCGCCCACCACGCCGTCGCCGCGCACCTCCTCCACCTTGCCGTTGGCGTCGGTGATCACCCAGTGCCGGGTCAGTAGTTGCGCGGGTACGCTGCCGGTGTTGTGCAGGGTGATGGTGTAGGCGAACACGTAGCGATTGTCGTCGGGGCGGGACTGATCGGGGACGAAACGTGTCCGCACCTGCACATCGATGGTGTAGGGATTGTTTTCGCTCATGTGCCGATTGTAAGGCTTGCCGCGCCGCGCGTCGCCCGCGTGGATCAGCGCATGGCGAGCCTCTTGGCGAGGCGTACGAAATCCCCGGGCGCCAGCGTCTCGGCGCGTGCGCGCGGGTCGACGTCGGCACCGCGGATCGCGTCGGCGTCGAGAAGCTGCCGCAGCGCGTTGGAGAGCGTCTTGCGCCGCTGCCCGAAGGCGGCCTTCACCACCGCATGCAGCAGCTCGGGATCGGCGTCATGGCGTTCGTGCGGTGCCAGCGGCACCACGCGCACCACCGCCGAGTCCACCTTCGGCGGCGGCCGGAACGCTTCCGGTGGCACCTCGAACAAGGGTGTCACGCGACAGGCCAGCTGCAGCATCACCGACAGCCGGCCGTACACCTTGCTGCCCGGTTCTGCGGCCATGCGGTCCACGACCTCCTTCTGCAGCATGAAATGCATGTCCTGGATCGCCGCCGCGTGCTCGACGCAATGGAACAGGATCGGGCTGGAGATGTAGTAGGGCAGGTTGCCGGCGATGCGCAGGCGCTCCACGCCATGGCGATGCGCCAGCGCGGTGAGGTCCACCTTCAGCACGTCGGCCTGGATCACCGCCAGTTCGCCGACTTCGGCCGCGCGCGACCTCAGCGCGGGAATCAGGTCGGTGTCCAGTTCGATCGCGGTGAGCGTGCCCGCGGCGGCCAGCAACGGCAGGGTGAGTGCGCCTTCGCCGGGGCCGATCTCCACCAGGAAATCGCCGGTGCGCGGCGCGATCGCGCGCACGATGTCGTCGATGTAGCGGCGGTCGTGGAGGAAGTGCTGGCCGAAGCTTTTCTTGGGACGGGCGGGGGCGTGGTTCATGGGATTCATCGCTGGGTTGGTCCCTCTCCCTGCTCCCCGAGGCTGGCGCCATCCTCGGCGCCTCCCCGTATGTCCCGAAGGGGAGGGATGGGAAGGGTATTGCGGCGCGCCACCAGTTCCAATGCCATGTTCGCGGCCGCGATCAGGCTGGACGGGTCGGCGCGGCCGCTGCCGGCGAGGTCCAGCGCCGTGCCGTGGTCGACCGAGGTGCGAATGAAGGGCAGGCCGAGCGTGAGGTTGACGGTGCGGTCGAAGGCTTCGCTCTTGAGCACCGGCAATGCCTGGTCGTGGTACATCGCCAGCACCGCGTCGTAGCGCGCGCGCTGGGCGGGCACGAAGGCAGTGTCGGCGGGCAGCGGGCCGATCAGCTGCATGCCATCGGCGCGCAGCGCGTCCAGCAGCGGGATGATGGTGTCCAGTTCCTCGCGGCCCAGATGGCCGCCCTCGCCAGCGTGCGGATTCAGGCCCAGCACGGCGATGCGCGGCTGCGCGATGCCGAATTTCGCGCGCAGTTCCGCATGCACGATGCGCAGCGTGCGTCCCAGCGTGTCGGGGGTGATCGCGGCGGGCACGGCGGCCAGCGGCAGGTGGGTGGTGGCCAGCGCCACGCGCAACTCGGGGCTGGCCAGCATCATCACCACGTCCGCGCCGCTGCGTTCGGCGAAGAATTCGGTGTGGCCGCTGAAGCGGATGCCGGCCTCGTTGATCGAGGCCTTCTGCAGCGGCGCGGTGACCATGGCGGCGTAGCGACCGGCCAGGCAGCCGTCGGCGGCCTCGGCGAGGGTGGCGAGCACGTGCGACGCATTGCGCGGATCGGGTCGGCCAGGGATTTCCGCGACGTCCAGCGGCAAGTGGTGCACGCGCAGGCAGCCAGGTTTCCGATGCGCGCATGGCGAACCGTCGTCGTCGGCCAGCGCGAGGCGCAGGCCGCAGCGGGCGGCGGCGCGGGCGAGCAGGTCGCGGTCGGTGATCGCCACCAGGTCCGCCGCCAGCGGCGTGGCGGCCAGTCGCGCGATCAGTTCGGGGCCGACCCCGGCCGGCTCACCAGCAGTGACGGCGAGCCGCGGGAGCGCCATGCCGGAGGCTCTTAGGAAGCTTTCCCGGCGCTCGCCGGCGTGTTGACCTCGTCGCGCAACGCAGGCACCAGCACGTCGATGTAGGCGTTCGCACGCAGGTCGCGCAGGAAGTCGTCGTAGGCCTGCTCGGCTTTGCGGTTGCCGATGGCCTGGCGCGCCTGGTCACGTTCCATCTGGGTGGTGAGGTCGCTCTGGCGGCTGCCCAGCAACTGCAGGATGTCCCAGCCGTTGCCGGTCTGGAACGGCTGCGAGACCTGGTTTTCCTTCAGCTGGCCGAGCTGCTGCGCGATCGCGCTGCCCCAGGCGTCCTTGGCGAACCAGCCCATGTCGCCGCCGAGGTTGGCGGTGGTGTCGTCCTTGGAATTTTCCTTCGCCAGCTTGGCGAAGTCCGCATGCTTGTTGACGATCTGGTCGTACAGTTCCTGCGCCTTCTGCTGCGCCTGTTCCGGCGTCATCAGTTCGCTCGGCTTGAGCATGATCTGCCGTGCGTGGTACTCGGTGACGATCTGCTTGGACGGCTCGCGCTGGCCGACCAGCTTGATGATGTGGAAGCCGGTGGGGCCGCGCAGCGCGGGGCTGACGTCGCCGGGCTTCATGTTGGCCACGGTGTCGGCGAAGGCCGGCGGGATCTCGTCCATGCGGCGCCAGCCGAGGTCGCCGCCGTCCAGCGCGTCGGACGCGTCGGAGTAGCGGATCGCCGCGGCGTTGAAATCCATGCCGCCCTTGATCGCGTTGATCGCCTGCTCGGCCTTGGCGGCGGCGGCCTGGATCGCGGCGGCGTCGGCGCCGGAGGGGATGCTGATCTGGATGTGCGCCAGGTGCACCTCGCCGGCCTTGTAGCTGGGGCTGGCGAGCAGGTTGTCGATCTCGCTGTCGGTGACCGACACCTGGTCGTGCACCACGCTCTGGTGCAGTTGCTGCACGGTGAGCTGGTCGGCCAGTTGCTGGCGGAACGCGCCGAAATCCTCGCCGCTGCGCTGCACTTCGGCGCGCAGCTGGTCGGGGCTCATCTTGTTCTGCTGCGCCACCTCGGCCACGGCTTGGTCGACCTGGCTGTCGGAGACGTGCACGCCCTGGTCATCGGCCTTCTGCAGCTGCAGCTTCATCAGGATCAGCCGGTCCAGCACCTGCTGCTGCAGCACGTTCATCGGCGGCAACTGGCCAGGCTGGCTGGCGTATTGCTGCTGGATCGAGCGCACGGCGTTGTCGAGCTCGCTTTGCAGGATCACGTCCTCGTTCACCACCGCCACGATGCGGTCCAGCGGCTGGGTCTGGCCGGCCGGTGCGGCGTTGGTGCCGGCGTTGGACAACAGCTGGGCCTGCGCGGGCAGCGCGAGCACGAGGGCGGGCAGGAGCAGTGCGAGGAATCGCTTCATCAGGGAGCAGCCGGAGGATGGATACAGCGGTTTATTGATAGCCGAGAATATCACGGCGCAGCAGCGGGTCGATCTGGCCGCCGGTAGAGCCGAGGCCCTTGAAGACGACCTCGAACATGATGGCGTTGTCGCGCAGGTTGGTCTGGCCCGGCGTCGTGGGTGGCGCGACGCCGTAGTAGCCCTGGTTCACGTAGCTGCGGTCGACCAGCCGCAGGGTGACGCAACAGCTGTCGTACTCCACGCCGGCCAGCGCCTCGATCGTGCCCTTCAGCGGGTTGACCACGCCCTTGACCGGTTCCGCATACGTCCACGCGCCGATCAGGCGCCAGCGCTCGGACACCGGGTAGACCGCCGAGACGCTGTATTGTTCCATCAGCCCGCGGCGGTAGCGGTAGGCGAAGTTGACCACCCCGTCCAGGCCCAGCCGCCCCTGCAGCTGCAGCATCGCCATGTCGGTGCGGCGGGTGTTCGGGCTCCACTGGTAGGAGCTGCTGGCGCGCCAGCGGTCGCTGAGCTGCAGGTCCAGCTGGGCCACGTAGGCGGAACCGGACCAGTCGGTGACCGTGCCGCCGGGCATCTGCACCTTCTGCGGGGTGAAGTAGCGGATCTGGCCGAAGCTCGCCGACAAGCGCTCCACGCCGCCGTCGTCCAGCAGGCGGGTGGTGATCGCTGCGGTGAGGTTGTTCGCGTTCATCTGGCGATCGGCGCCGGAGAACTGGTTGGTCGAGAACAGCTGCCAGTAGTCGAACGACATCAGGCTGGTGTCGAACAGCGGCAGGTTGTCCTGCTGGCGGTAGGGCACGTACAGGTAGTAAAGCCGCGGCTCCAGCGTCTGCGTGTAGTTCTGGCCGAACAGCGAGGTACCGCGGTCGAACACCAGGCCGCTGTCCACGCTGACGACCGGCAGCGAACGGCTGGGCGACTTCTGCGTGAACGGCGTCGCCGCGCCGTTGCCCAGCAGGCCGTAGTAGCCGTAGTTCTGGTAGCCGTTGCTGAGCTGGTAATCGGTGTAGCGCCAGGCCACGCGTGGGCGCACGAACCAGCCCGGCGTGCCGAAATCGGCGCCGATCCAGGGCTGGATGTCCTCGCGGCTGCCTTCCACGGCCCCCGGCTTGCGGAATGCCACGAACTGGTTGGTCATGCCGAATTCCAGCCAGTGGTTCAGCGGCAGATCGACGTTGAAGTTCGCGTTCGGCAACTGCCGGTACGGCAGCGAGGCGTCGGTGAGGAACGGATTCATGTTCTGGTAGGCGACGCCGCCCAGCGAGGCGTTCCACCACTTGCCGCCGCCGGTGATCTGCGCGGAGGACGCCAGCAGGTATACCGGCGCACCGCCCAGGTCGTTGCCGAAGTCGTAATAGAAATTGTTGTCGGAGCTGCGGTCGATCGAGGTGCTGAAGTTCCAGCTCTGCCACAGGTGGGTGGTGTCGGTGAAGTTGATCCGATAGCGCCGCGTACCCTGGGTGTCGGCCGTGGTGAGCGGGTCGCTGCGGCCGTGGTCGTTCGGCACGTACTGCACGTCCAACGCGCCGCTGCTGCCCGGCACCAGATAGCGGAATTCGCCGTCGAGCATCGGCCCGCGCAGGCTGTAGATGCGCGGATCCAGCGTGGCGTCGTAGTTCGGCGCCAGGTTGAGGTAGAACGGCGTGCTGAGCATGTAGCCCGAGCGGCTGGTGTGGCCAAACGTGGGATACAGGAAACCGGTCATGCGCCGGTTGTCCACCGGGAAACTGAACCATGGCAGGTAGAGCAGGGGCACGCTGCCGACGCGGAAGGTGGCATTGCGCGCCACGCCCCGGCCGGTTTCCTTGTCGACGCTGATCGACTTGCCGCGGAATTCCCAGAGATGGTGGCCCACGTCGCAGGTGGAGTAGGTGGCCTGCGAGTAGCGGGTGCGGTTGGCGTCGAACATCTGCGCCTTGCTGGCCGTACCGTTGCCGCGCGAATCCAGCATCTGGTAGCGCACGTCGTCGGCAATGCCGGTGCTGGCGTCGTTGTTGCCGCGGGCGCGGGTCGCGGCCAGCAGTTGGCCGGCATCCTGGTAGCGCACGTTGCCCCGCGCGTCGTAGTCGGTGGTGTCGTCGTTGTAGTCGGCCGTGTCCGCCTGCAGCCGCTGGTCGGCGCGTTCCATGCGCACGTCGCCGGCAAGGTGGTAGACGGTCTGGTTGGAGCTGTCCACGTGTTGCGCGGTCACGTAGGTATTGCTGGTGTCGCGCAGGCTGCTGTCGCGGCTCAACGCGGGGTCGTAGAACTCCAGCATCGCGTTCGGGCGGCACATCGCGTAGTTGTACGGGCGCGGCGAGCAGTGGAAGGAGCCCAGCGGACAGACCTGCTCGCTGCCGTCCAGCGAACTCTTGCGGTGCTGCCCCTGGCCGCTGCCCATGGCTTCGACCGGTCCGCCGATCAGGGCAAGCGCGGCGGCGACCGCCAGCAGGCGTCGTGGGGGGAGCTTGCGCGTCACAATGGGAATCCTGCGGTCGTGAGGGTCGTAAAACTAGCAGAAACACCCCGGATCAGGCAGGCGCAAGGCCTGCTTGACGCAAGCTGGGATTCAATCCTAGACGAACCCGTACGGACCAGGTGCGAGGCGGGATGGCTAGGGAGCCCAGTCCCGGGCAGTGCGCGGCGTCTCGCTGCCCGGCCGCCGGGAGATCGCCCGACGGCGGGCGGTGCCAACGCCTGCACTGCCTGCCGCAGCGCTGTTCGGCTCAGACAGCAGGCACGGCGCGGATCCCGGCATGCGCCGCATCGAGGGGCGCTGCGCTCAGCGCGATTTGCGCTTGGGCCAGATGTTCCCGACAGCAGCAGCCCCGCCGGACTGCGCTGCTGTTTATTCGAGCAGGGCCTCGACGTGGGCCGCCGCGCTGGCCGCCAGCGCGGCAAGGTCGTAGCCGCCTTCCAGCGTGGAGACCAGGCGGCCGTCGGCGTGCCGGTTCGCCAGCTCGACCAACTTCGCGGTGATCCAGGCATAGTCCTCGCTGCCGAGGCAGAGGTCGGCCAGCGGATCGCGCTGGTGCGCATCGAAGCCCGCCGACACCAGTACCAGTTGCGGCTTGAACGCGTGCAGCCGCGGCAGCAGGTCGCCCTCCCACAGTTCGCGGAACAGGTAGGGGCCGTCGCCGGCCGACAGCGGCCGGTTGAGGATGTTGCCCGCACCGCGCTCGTCCGGGCCGCCGCTGCCCGGGTACAGCGGCATCTGGTGGCTGGAGGCGAACAGCACGCGCGGTTCGTGCCAGAAGATGTCCTGGGTGCCGTTGCCGTGGTGTACGTCGAAATCGGCGATCACCACGCGCTTCAGGCCGTGGGCCGCCAGTGCGTGTGCCGCGGCCACCGCCACGTTGTTGAACAGGCAGAAGCCCATCGCCTGCCCGCGGGTGGCGTGATGGCCGGGCGGGCGCACCGCGCAGAATGCGCGGCGCACGTGGCCGCCGCCGAGCACGGCGTCGACCGCCGCCACCACGGCGCCCGCGGCGCGCAAGGCGGCCTCGGCGGAGCCGGGCGAGAGCACGGTGTCCTCGTCCAGCCGCTGCACCTGCCCCGCCGGTATGGCGGTGAGGATGCGATCGATATGGGCGGCATCGTGCACGCGCAGCAGCTGCTCGCGGCTGGCGCGCGGCGCCTCGACGCGATCCAGCGCGGCGTGGCGGTCGTGGTCCAGCGCGCGCAGCACGGCGGCGAGTCGCGCCGGCGACTCGGGGTGTCCGGGGCCGTTGTCATGCTCCAGACAGGCCGGATGCGTATACAGCCGCAGCATGCGGAAGATTCAGCCAGCGGCGGGCTTGCGCCGCCGCTCGTGCTGCCACAGCACCTCGCCGTGGCCCCCGGCGCGCGCCAGCACCCGGCAGAGCACGAACAGCAGGTCGGAGAGGCGGTTGAGGTAGCGCTGCACCTGTGGCCGCACGTCGGGTTCCGCATGGCGCAGCTTGATGACTTCGCGCTCGGCGCGGCGGCACACGGTGCGCGCGAGATGGCAGCAGGCCGCAGCCATGCCACCGCCCGGCAGGATGAATTCCTTCAGCGCCGGCAGAGGTTCGTTGAACGCGTCCAGCGCGGATTCCAGTCGTGCGATGTCGGCGTCCTCGACCATCGCCATGCCGGGGATGCACAGCTCGCCGCCGAGGTCGAACAGCTCGTGCTGGATCTGGGTCAGCGCCTCGCGCACCGCCGCATCGACATGCTCGCAGGCCAGCACCATGCCGATCGTGCTGTTGAGTTCGTCCACCGTGCCGTAGGCGGCCACGCGCGGCGAATCCTTCGACACGCGCGAGCCGTCGCCGAGGCCGGTGCTGCCGTCGTCACCGGTGCGCGTATAGATCTTGGAAAGGCGGTTGCCCACGCTCAGTGCTGGGTCTGGCCACCGCGTTGCGGGGCGTGCGACAGCTGGGTCGCCAGCGCGTGCAGCACCGCGCCCAGCGCCACGTAGACGGCGGTGCCGGTGAGGAACGGGAGGTACCAGTCGCCGAGGTTGGCGAACCAGGCGGCGAAGCTGCGCGGCGCCGGCACGCTGGCGCTGATCCAGTAGAAGCTGCCGTTGGAGATCAGGTAGCACAGGCCTTCGGCGGCCAGCAGCGCGGCGATTGCGAGGCCCAGCGTGGCGAGGCTCAGGCCCTGCTGGCGCTTCGCCAGCCAGCTGCCGCCCAGCCACAGCGCGCCGTAGGACGGCACCAGGAACCAGTAGGCGGGCGACACGCAGTAGTGGCTCCAGAAGTCGATGCCCTGGCCGGTGATGACCAGGTAGTCCATCAGCACCGCCTCCGCCATCAACAGCGGGAAAGCCCAGCGACCCTGTCCGCGCAGCCAGAAGCCGGCGAGGAAGAACACACCCCACGAGGCGTCCCACAGCGCGTGGTGCAGCAGCGAGGGATGGACGCGGGTGACGCCCATGACCAGGGCCAGGCCCAGGAAGATGACCAGGCGTCGGGTCGTTGAGGTTGCCATGTGTACTCCGTGCAGCTCGGCGGGATTCAGACGCGCAGTTTATCCCAATGTGGCCGGCCCGATGCGTCGGCGGCCCGCCGGCGCGTATCATCCGGCGCATGAATCCTCCCACCTCCCCCGCCAGCGGCGGCGTGCTGATCGTCGGCGGCGGCCTGGTCGGTGCCAGCCTCGCGATTGCGCTGGATGCCGCCGGCATCAAGGCCACCTTGGTCGAGGCCGCTGCGCCGCATGCCGGCGCCCAGCCCAGCTACGACGAGCGCAACCTCGCGCTGGCCCGCGCCAGCGTCAACGGCCTTGCCGCGATCGGCGTGTGGACACATGCCGCAGCGCAGGCGACGGCGATCCGCCATATCCACGTAAGCCGCGCCGGCGAGTTCGGCAGTACGCGCATGGATGCCGCCCGGCACGGCGTCGATGCACTGGGCTGGACCCTGCCCGCGCGCGAACTGGGCGCGGCCCTGCTGCGCCGGCTGGACGACTGCACCCGGCTCACCCGGCTCGCGCCCGCGAAGCTGGAATCGCTGGAGTCGCGGCCCGGAGGCTGGCGCGCCCGCGTCAGCACCGCCGGCGGCGAACGCACGATCGAGGCCGGGCTGCTGGTGGGCGCCGACGGTACCGAGTCCTTCGTGCGCGGCCAGCTCGGCATAGGCGTCGAGCGCCACGACTACGAACAGACCCTGTTCGTGGCCACGGTGACGCCGGAGCGCGGGCATGCAAACCGCGCCTTCGAGCGCTTCGCGGACACCGGCCCGGTAGCCTTGCTGCCGCTGGCGGAGGGGCGCTGCGGCCTGGTGCTCACGGTGCCCGCCGGGCAGGCCGACGCCGTGGCGGCGATGGACGACGAGGCCTTCATCGCGCTGGCGCAGCAGCGCTTCGGCTGGCGGCTGGGGCGTCTCGGCCGACCCGGCAGGCGCCATCCGTATGCGATCCGTCGCGTGGCCGCGCAGCGGCTCACCGGCCCACGCGCGGTACTGGTGGGCAATGCGGCGCAGACCGTGCATCCGATCGGTGCGCAAGGCTTCAACCTGGGCCTGCGCGATGCGCTGACCCTCGCCGAACTGGTGGCTGCCGCGGACGATCCCGGCGCCCCCGGATTGCTGGAGCACTACGCCGCCCGCCGCGCGCCCGACCGCGAGGGCACCATGGCGATGAGCCACGGCCTGGTGCGCCTCGCCTGCCTCGAACAGCCGATGTTGGCCCCGCTGCGCTCGCTGGCCCTGCTGGCTCACGATCGCCTGCCGCCGCTGCAGAACAGGCTAGCGCGGCACGGCATGGGCTTCCGCGGCGACCCGCCACGCGCGGTGCTGGAGCGCCTGCCGTGAGCGTCTCGCACCATGCCCGCGCGCCGCGCCGCGGCCCCGCGCTGGATGTCGCCGTGGTCGGTGGCGGCATGGCGGGCGCGGCCGCTGCACTGGCGCTGGCCCGCGCCGGCTTCACCACCGCCTTGCTGGAGGCGCGCGCGCCGCAACCCTGGGACGTTGCCGACGAGGTGGATCTGCGTGTAGTGGGCCTGGCGCCCTCGTCCGTCGCCTTGCTGGACGACCTGGGCGTCTGGACGTCCATACGGGAATCGCGTTCCGGGCCCTACGAGCACATGCACGTATGGGACAGCGAAAACGGTGCGGCCATCGATTTCGACGCCGCCGACGAAGGCCGCGACCTGCTTGGCCATATCGTCGAGAACAGCCTGGTGCAGTGGGTGCTGTGGCAGGCGCTGGACGTTGCCGGCGTGCGCCGCCTGTGCCCGGCCGAAGTGCGAGCCTGCGTACCGCGCGAGGATCGCATGGCGCTGGAGCTGGCCGACGGCGAAAGCCTGTCCGCGCGCCTGGTGGTGGCCGCCGACGGCGCCGCTTCGCCGCTGCGCGAGATGATGGGCATCGCCACCCGCAGCCGTGACTATGCGCAGCGCGCGGTGGTGGCGCACGTGGCCACCGAGCGGCCGCATGGACGGACAGCCTGGCAACGCTTCCTGCCCAGCGGTCCGCTGGCCCTGCTGCCGCTGGGGGACGGGCGCAGTTCCGTCGTCTGGTCGCTGCCCGAGGCCGAAGCGCGGCGCGTGCTGATGCTCGACGACGCGACCTTCCTGCAGGAACTGGGCGTTGCCAGCGATTTCCGGCTGGGGCGCATCGTTTCCTCCACCCGGCGTGCCGCCTTCCCGCTCAAGCTGCAGTTGGCCGAGACCTACCAGGCCGAGCGCTTCGTGTTGCTCGGCGATGCCGCGCACGTGGTGCACCCGCTGGCCGGGCAGGGGGTGAACCTGGGACTGCGCGACGTGATCGAATTGCGCGACGTGCTGGTCGCCGCGCGCGACGCGGGCCGCGATTTCGCCTCCGCCCACGTGCTGCGCCGCTATGCGCGCCGTCGGCGCAGCGCCGATACGCTGGATGCGCGCGGTTTCGACGCGCTGGCGCGCGTCTATGCGTGGCAGTCGCCACCGCTGGTCGCCGCACGCGGCCTCGGGGTGCGCCTGCTCGACCGGCTGGTGCCGTTGAAACGCCGCCTGGCGGAGCATGCCGCCGGGCTTTGAATGTCGTCCCCTGAAAAGCCAGGGACATCCATCAGGAGGAGCCGTCATGCGTATCGCTCGATTCTGCAGTGCCGTGGTGCTTTCGGCGTTCGCCTTCGCTGCCCAGGCGAAGATGGTGCATCGCCCGGTCGAATGGACGCTGGGCGGCACCCGCTTCCACAGCGTGCTGGTCTACGACGACGCCGGCAGCGCGAAGCGCCCCGGCCTGGTGATGGTGCCGAACTGGTTTGGCGTCAACGACGAGGCGGTCAAGAAGGCGGAGATGATCGCGGGCAAGGATTACGTGATCCTGCTCACCGACATGTATGGCGCCAACGTGCGCCCGCAGCTGGACAACGCCCAGCAGGCGCAGGCCGCGGTGAAGCCGCTGTACGCGAACCGCGCATTGATGCGCCAGCGCGTGAACGAAGCGCTGGCCCAGCTCAGGGCGCAGGCCGGGAACGCGCCGATCGACACGACGCGGCTCGCCGCCATCGGCTTCTGCTTCGGTGGTGCGGCGGTGCTCGACCTCGCCCGCAGCGGTGCGGACGTGGCCGCCGTGGTCTCTTTCCACGGTGACCTTTCCACCGACGATCCTTCGATGGCCAAGCACATCAAGGCCCGCGTGCTGGCGATGAACGGCGCCGACGACACCTGGACGATGAAGGACGCCGACAAGTTCATGGACGAGATGCGCCAGAGCCCCGCCGACTGGCAGTTCGTGGTGCTGGGCCACGCGGTGCATTGCTTCACCGAAGTGGGCGAGAACTCGCCGGGCTGCAAGTACGACGCAAAGATCGCTGCCCGCTCGTACGGGTTGATGCATGCGTGGTTACGGGAGGCGTTTGCGGGGCGAGATTGATCGCGATCCCTGGTGTTTGTCGGTGGGGGCCGGAGCGGTTTCGAGTGCCTGTCGGCGCCCGAGTCACTTTCTCTCGCTTGCCCGAGAGAAAGTAACCAAAGAGAGGGGCACCCCGATGGCGCGCCCTCCAGGCATCCTGCCTTCCGGGTGCGCGGGTGGGCTACGGGGTTTTTCGACGGCACATCCTGTGCCGGCGAAAAACTGGCTCGCATCCATGCGAGCCATCCTGCGGACTTTCCTTCGCCCACCCGCCGCGCCATAGGGGCCCCGGGTAGAGCAGCGCGCTCCCGGCGCGCAGAAGCAACGGCCGGAACAAAGCAAAACTCTGCACGTTCGCCGCACTTCCGCTTCTGGCGCGCACGATGCGCGTCCGCTCTTCCGGGGCCCCTGGGCGGCGGTGAGGCGGGGACGAGGAGGCCGCGCAGCGAGCGAGGTCATGGATGACCTCGCCTTTTCGCGCGGGCAGGATGCCCGCTCGAAAAGCCCGGGCCCGCCTCACGCACTTGCCGGGCAGGATGCCCGGCAAGCGCCAACCGGGGTGCTCTTTCTCTTTGGCTACTTTCTCTTTGAGCACGCAAAGAGAAAGTGGCTCGGGCGCCGTCAGGCGCACGAAACCGCTTTGATGCAGCGTGACCAGCACGCCCCGGCCAAAAGGCCGGGAAGAAAGCTCAGCGTCCGGTGATGCGCTCCGCATCCAGTTCATCCGGCGGCACCACCGGTGCATCCGGATGCGCGGCAGCCTCCAGTTCGGCGGCCTCCACGGACGGCGTGCGCCAGCCCGACTTCACGCCCCACAGGTAGAACACGAGGCCGATCACCGCCACCACCACCAGGTCCCAGCCATAGGGCAGGTAGCCCTGGCCGCCGAAGGTGGTGCTGCCGGCCCAGGAGACGAAGGCGATCGTGGGTAGGTAGGCGACCAGCCACCAGGCGCCCTTCATCTGGCGGCCGAAGTCGTGCCAGCCGCTTTTCGCCTGGTAGTAGAAGTAGATCGGCAGCGCCACGACCATCAGCAGGATGATCTCGCCGGTCAGCGGCCACTTCGCCCAGTACAGCAGTTCGGTGGACATCACGAAGGCGATGCCGGCGAGCACGGGCAGGCCGGCGAGGCGCAGCGGGCGGTGCAGGCCGGGCGCGGTGCGGCGCAAGGTCATCACGCTGACCGGGCCGGTGAGGTAGGAAATGATGGTGGCCACCGAGATCACCGCTGCCAGCGTGCCCCAGCCGCGGAAGAAGAACAGGAACAGGAACGACACCGCGAGGTTCACCCACATCGCCGGGCGCGGCACGCCCCACTTCGGGTGCACGCGGCCAAGGATCTTCGGCAGCGTGCCGTTGCGCTCCATGCCGTAGAGCATGCGCGCGGTGGTGGCGGTGTAGGTCATGCCGGTGCCGCTTGGGCTGATCACCGCATCGATGAACAGCAGCGTGGCGAGCCACTGCAGGCCGAGGATGATGGCCAGGTCGGCAAACGGCGAACTGAAGTTGATGCCATGCCAGCCCACGTTGGCCAGCATTTCGCGCGGCACCGCGCCGATGAAGGCCACCTGCAGCAGCACGTAGATCACCGTGGCCAGCACGATAGAGCAGACGATCGCGAACGGGATGCTCTTGCCCGGGTTGTGCGCCTCGCCGGCGAGGTTCACCGGACTCTGGAAGCCGTTGAAGCTGAACACGATGCCGGCGATGGCGACGGCGGTGAGCACGGAGGCGAAGTCGATGGAGTGCACCTCGCCGTGGATGCCGACGCTGAAATTCGCAGGGTGGAAGCCGCTGGCGATCAGCAACACGGCGGTTAGCGCGGGGATCACCAGCTTGAACAGGGTGATCGCGGTGTTCGAGCGCGCGAACAGCTTCACGCTCCAGAAGTTGAGCAGGAAGTACGCGATCACCAGCACGGCGGCAATGGCGAGGCCCGCCGGGCTCAGCTCGCCGTGGCCGCCGGGCACCTGATGATAGAGGTCCTTCGCCCAGGCCCATTTCCACGAGGACATGTACTGCGCCGAGGCCTCGGCCTCCACCGAGATCACCGAGACGATCGCGATCCAGTTCGCCCATGCCGCGATGAAGCCCACCAGCGAACCGTGCGAATAGTGGCCGTAGCGCACCATGCCGCCGGACTCGGGGAACATCGCCCCGAGTTCGGCATAGGTCAGCGCGATGAACAGGATGATCACCGCACCGATCACCCAGGCCCAGATCGCGCCGGGGCCGGCGATCTGCGCCGCGCGCCAGGCGCCGAACAGCCAGCCGGAGCCGATGATCGAGCCCAGGCCGGTGAGCATCAGGGCGAACGGGCCGACGTCGCGGCGGATCGAGCTGCTGGAAGACATGGAAACTCCTGAAGCGCGCGGCTGCGCATCCCCGAAAGGGGTCGATGGTTGCAGAGCGGGGAGCGCCTGTCACCCCGCGAAGGTCATGTGCGCCGTACGCGGCGGTACGCGATGTGCGCGAAATCCGGCGCCGCAGCTGGCGCCGGGCAGGGCGGAAAGCGCATTCCGCAAGCGCCGGGAGCGCGGAGACCTCAGCACTCGATCACGTTCACCGCGAGGCCGCCGCGCGAGGTCTCCTTGTACTTGTCCTTCATGTCCCGCCCGGTGTCGCGCATGGTCTTGATGACCTTGTCCAGGCTTACGCGGTGCTTGCCGTCGCTCTTCAGCGCCATGCGGCTGGCGTTGATCGCCTTCACCGAACCCATGGCGTTGCGCTCGATGCAGGGGATCTGCACCAGGCCGCCGATCGGGTCGCAGGTAAGGCCGAGGTTGTGCTCCATGCCGATCTCGGCGGCGTTCTCCACCTGGTGGATGCTGCCGCCCAGCGCGGCGGTGAGGCCGCCGGCGGCCATCGAGCAGGCCACGCCCACTTCGCCCTGGCAGCCCACTTCGGCGCCGGAGATCGAGGCGTTTTCCTTGTACAGGATGCCGATGGCGGCGGCGGTGAGCAGGTAGTCGATGATGCCGTTCTCGTCCGCTTTCGGGCAGAAGCGGAGGTAGTAGTGGCCCACCGCGGGCACGATGCCGGCGGCGCCGTTGGTGGGCGCGGTGACCACGCGTCCGCCGGCGGCGTTCTCCTCGTTCACCGCCAGCGCGTAGAGGTTGACCCAGTCCAGGATGGTCAGCGGGTCTTTCAGCGCGGCCTCGGGCTGGTTGCGCAATTCCTCGGCCATGGCCGGCGCGCGGCGCGCCACGTGCAGGCCGCCGGGCAGCGTGCCAGGCGAGCGCAGGCCGCGCGTCACGCAGTCGGCCATTGCCTTCCAGATGGTGACCAGCCCGGCGCGGGTCTCGGCCTCGGGGCGCCACACGGCCTCGTTCGCCATCATCAATTGCGCGATGGTGAGCTGGTGTTTCCCGCACAAGGCCAGCAGCTGGTCGCCGGTGGTGAACGGGTAGGGCTGCTCGGTGGTGTCGGCGACGATGCGGTCCTCGGCGGCCTCGTCGTTGTTCACCACGAAGCCGCCACCCACCGAGTAGTAGTCGCGCGTGGCCAGTTCGTTGCCGGCGGCGTCATAGGCGGAGAAGCGCATGCCGTTGGTGTGGAACGGCAGCTTCTGGCGCTTGTTGAACACCAGGTCGGCCTTCTCGTCGAATGCGATCTCGTGCTTGCCGAGCACCCGGATGCGGCCGGACTTGCGGATGCGCTCGAGGATGCCGGGGATCGCATCGGCGTCGACCGTGTCCGGGTGCTGGCCCTCGAAACCCAGCAGCACCGCCTTGTCGGTACCGTGGCCGCGGCCGGTCATCGCCAGCGAACCGTACAGCTCGGCGCGCACGCGCGCGACGCGGTCCAGCACGCCCTTCTCCTCCAGCCAGCGCTCGGCGAAGCGCGCTGCGGCGCGCATCGGGCCCACCGTGTGCGAGGAGGACGGCCCGATGCCGATCTTGAACAGGTCGAATACGCTGACGGCCATGATGCGCTGCGGGTGGGAAGAGGGAGCCGCTATTCTACGCAGGCACTTCCTGTCTGGCAGTCCATCCGCGTCCGCATGGCCAACCTCGTCCTCTATCAGCGCGACTACTGCCACCTGTGCGACCTGGCGCTGGCGGTGCTGGCCGAGGCGCGGACCCCGGAGTTCGAGAGCGTGTGGGTGGACGATGCGCCGGCGCTGGAGGCGCGCTACGGCACGAGGGTGCCGGTGCTGCGCGACGGCCGCGACGGCCGCGAACTGGACTGGCCGTTCGACGCGGTGGCAGTGCAGGCCTTCCTGGCCGCTGCCTTATAGCAGCGCCCCCTGTGCGCGATCCGCTGTGCGCTTCGATCAATCGCGCACAGGGTGCGCTCCTGCGGGCGCCTCATTTCGCCGCCAGCACCAGGTGCGCGTGCACCTTCACGTCGGCGCCGATCACCGAGGTGTCGGCGTAGTCGCCGCCGCCGACGCCGAAGTCGAGGCGCTTGAGCGTGCCGGCCACATCCAGCGTGGCGTTCTTCCCCTGCGGCTTGAAGTCTACCGCGAGGCTCACCGGCCGGGTGACGCCGCGCAGGGTCAATTGGCCATCGGCGACCACCTTGCCGCCCACGTTGCGGAAGCCGGTGGTGACGAAGTGCGCGCTGGGGTACTGCGCCACGTCGAAGAAATCCTTGCCGGGCAGCGCGGATTGCTGGTCCTTGTCGCTCACCGCGACGCTCGCGGTGGTCACGGTCACGTCGAACTTCGACTGCGCGGGCTGGGCGGGGTCGTAGCTGATCGTGGCGTGCCATTGCCTGAAGCTGCCGTCGAAGCTGGCGCCCTGGAAGCTGCCGGTGAAGCCCAGCGTGCTGGATGGCTGCACCGTGTAGTCGGCGGCCAGGGCGGCGCCAGGCAGGGCGAGCGCCAGCAGCAGGCCGGCGCGGAGGCGGTGGATCTTCGTCATGGGCGTTGTCCCTTGTCGTTGCGCAATTTGCCGAACGGCAGCATGCGGCGCAGCACATCGTCGCCGTCGAACACCTGGTGCTTCAGCGCCGCGCCAACGTGTCCCACCAGCACCAGCACGAGGAACCAGAACAGGTATTCGTGCACCGCATGCGAGAAATGGCGCAGTGTGTCGTCCTTTGCCGCAATGCCGGGCAGGTTGAACAGCTTGAAGAACTGCAGCGGTTTGCCGGTTACCGAGTTGTACCACCAGCCGCTCGCCGGGATGGCCAGCGCCAGCAGGTAGAGCAGCGCGTGGGTGGCGCGCGCGGCCCATTGCTGCCAGTGCGGCGCGGGCAGTTCGCGCGGCCTGCCGTCAGGCCAGCGCCAGGCCAGGCGCAGCAGCATCAGCGCCAGCACGGTAAGGCCGATCGACTTGTGCAGCGCCAGCCAGTTGATCTTCTGCATCGGGTTCGATGCCAGGTCCATGCACAGGCCGAACACGCCATTGCCGAGAATGGCCAGCGCCACGATCCAGTGGAAGGATTTGGCGATCGCGCCCCAGTGGCGGTCGTCGCTGCGCAACTTCATGGAGAGTCCTTGGCGGCAGGGGTTTCGTTGGAAGAATGATCGTCGCGGACGGCCTCCAGCTCCATCCACACGGACACGCGGTGGCCGATCGAGCCGGGAAAGGCCGTGATGCCGAAGTCGCTGCGGTCGAGGGTGGCGGTGGCCGAGAAGCCGGCAACGGTGTGCAGGCCGTACAGGGTGCGCGCCACGCGGTTGAGGCGGAACGGGATATCGAGCGGGCGGCTCACGCCGTGCAGGGTGAGCGTTCCGCGCAGCACGCCGTGGCTGGCATCGGTGCGTTCTACCGACTGGCTGACGAAATGCGCCTCGCGGTATTGCGCACAATCCAGCAGGGCGTGCCCGCAGACAGCCTTGTTCCAGCCGGCGTCGCCCATGTCCAGGCCGGCCAGGTCGATGTCGAGCTCCGTGCTCGCGTGGGCCAGATCGTGCGGATCGAGGCGCAACCAGCCGCGCGCGATGTGCAGGCGTCCGAACGGCCGCGAATAGCCGTCGTGGTCGATGCTGAAGACGATCTGGCTGTGCACGGTGTCGTAGCGGTACTCGTGCGTGCCGGCGAACGCTGCCATGGCCGGCACAGCCAGCAACAGCAACAGCAACAGCAACAGCAACAACCAGCGTGGGGAGCGTGGGCGGGACATGCAGCGGAGTCTGGACGATCGCCGATCCCGGCGCCAGCGGTGACGGCGGAACGCAGCGTTCGCTTCACGGATCGATGCGGCTGCGGCTGCGGCTGCGGGGCGCGCTCGCGCGGGTATCGTCGTTTTGGCATGATGCGGCGAGCGGCAGGGGATACGCCATGTTTGCATCACTCGTGTTGGGAGCCGTCTTGTCCACGGCGATGCCGTCGGCTGCAGGCGGCGCGGGGCAGCCCGCCGCGGCGACGAGCGCCGCGCCTGACACGGGCCTGCTGCCCACGCCGCAGTTCCGTCACTACAGCCAGGCCGACGGCATTCCTTCGGGGGCGGTGCATGCCATCGCACAAGACCGCAATGGCGTGATGTGGTTTGGCTCCGACGAAGGCCTGGTTCGCTACGACGGTGTCGACTTCCAGCTGTTCAGTCATTCGCTGGACGATCCGGATTCGCTGCCGGCCGACCAGATCTATGCGCTGTACGTCGATCGCGACAACCGCGTCTGGGCCGGCGGCGTCACCAGCGGCCTGATCGTCTACGACCAGCGTAGCCACCGCTTCCGCGACTGGACGCACGATGCGAAGAGGCCGGACAGCCTCGCCGGCAACGAGGTCTGGAGCATCGCGCAGACCGCTGATGGCGAAGTATGGGTGGCCACGCAGGCTGGGCTGGATCGCATGCACCCGGATCTCGACGGCTTCGACCACGTCGCATTGCCGACGGCATCATCGGCTGCTGCTGCCGGTGCGCCTACCCCCGTGGCGGTGCGTGCCCTGCTGGCCGATGCCGATGGCCGGCTGTGGATAGGCGCGACCGACGGGTTGTTCGTGCGCGAGCCGGACGGAAGCATGCATGCCGTGCCGGTGGCGGCGGGTTTTCACGGCGATCTGCACAGGATCTGGCGCATCCAGGGCCGCCCGGGCGAGATTCGCGTGGCGACCTACGGCGGGTTGCTGGTGATCGGCAAGGATGGTGTGGCCCGGCCGTTCGCCGACGAGCGGTTGACGGCCCTGAAGGCTTCCATCACCGCGAGTGCGCGCGATGCGCAGGGCCGGCTGTGGCTGGCCGGCACCAAGGGCGTCCTGCTCGCCGACGGTGACGGTGGCCTGCAGCACATCGCCAGCCACCCGCTGCTGCCGGGCAGCCTGCCCGGCGAGCGTATCTGGCAGGTGATGCGCGATCGGGAGGGTGCCCTGTGGTTTGCCCTCGATCAGGGCGGCCTGGCCTACCTGCCGCCGAACTGGAGCGGCTTCGCGCGTTTCACCCATATCCCGGACGATCCGAACAGCCTGATCGGCATTTCCGCGATGACCGTGCTTGCTGGTCGCGACGGTCGTTTGCTGGTCGGTGGCTCCAATGGCTGGATCGACGCGTTGGACACGCGCAGCGGCGAGGTGCAGCACCTTTCGAATGTCCTGCACAGCAACATCACCTCGATGGCGCAGGATGCCAAGGGCCGGTTGTGGGTCACCGAGAGTGGCGCGGTGGTCCGACTGGAGCAGGGCAACGCGACAGAACTGGATATCGCCAGGGCGGGTATGACGCGTCCGGTGTTCGTCAGTGCGCCGGGTGACGGCAGGGTCTACGTCGCCTCCTGGGGCGAAGGGATCTTCGCGATCGATCCCGACAGCCTGGCGATCACGCACGTACCGCTGCCGAAGGGCGTGGAGAGCGTGGCGATCGCCGACCAGCTCCGGACGCACGATGGCACGCTGTGGTTCGCAAGCGGTGGCGGCCTGCTCCGGCTGGATGCGCAGAGCGGCCGCATGGAAATGGTGCCCGGCGTGCCGCATGCCGAAGTGCTTGCCGTCGATTTCGATGCGGGCGGTTTCTGGGTGGTGTCGCAGCACGCGCTTTCGCACTACCGCTACGCCAACGGCGCGGCGGTGCGCGACCAGTCCATCGACGTGCGCCGCCAGCCGTTCCTGCCCAACCTGATGTCGATTCGCGTCGACCGGCAGGGCAACGTGTGGTTTTTCGCCAACCCCGGCCTGTGGCGGATGGATGCGCACACGCATCGCTTCAGCAGCTTCGGCGTGGCGCAGGGGTTGTTGAACACCGAGTTCACCAACGGCTCGACTGCGGTGTTTCCGGATGGCAGCGTCTTCGCCGCCACCAACGGCGGCGTGGTGGCATTTCATCCTGACGAACTGCCGCAGGACACACCGGCGGTGGTTCCACAGCTGACGCTCAGCAGGCTCAGCGTGAACCGTGCCGGGCACGTCCAGACGCTTGATGCCGCGCCGGGGCACGAGGTACGCATCGGCTGGCGCGACCGCGATCTGCATGTGCAAACCCGGCTTGCCTCCTACGTCAATCCCGCGGCCAACCGTTACCGCTACCGTCTGCTCGGGTTCGATACCGATTGGGTCGATGTCGGCGATCGGGGTGAGCGCGAATTCGCCGGGCTGCGTTCAGGTGACTACACCTTGCAGGTAAAGGCCGAAAATGCGGAAGGCGTGTGGTCGCATCTGGCGGCGGCGCTGCGCATCCACGTGGAGGCGCCGCCGTGGCTGCGGTGGTGGGCATGGCTGCTGTACGCGGCGGGGCTGGCGGCGGTGGTGGGCTGGATCCTGTGGGCGTGGCGGCGGCGGCTGGCGCAGCGCCACCGGATCGAGCTGATCGAGCAGCGGCGGGTGCTGGCGGAGCAGGCGAGCGCGGCGAAGACGCAGTTCCTGGCGACGCTGAGCCACGAGATCCGCACGCCGATGACCGGCGTGATGGGGATGGCCGAGCTGCTGTTGAACACGCCGCTGGACGCGAAGCAGCAAGACTACACGCGGGCGATGCAGCGATCCGGCGGCATGCTGCTGAAGCTGCTCAACGACGCGCTGGACCTGGTGCGCATCGATGCCGGGCGGCTGGAACTGGAGCCGGCGCCGTTCGATCCGCGCCAGCTGGTCGAGGACGTGGCGCAGCTGGAGCAGGGCCAGGCCTGGAGCAAGGGGCTGCGCTTCGTGGTGGCGATCGCCGACGACCTGCCGGCACAGGCGATCGGCGACGCGGTGCGCATCAAGCAGGTGCTGCTGAACCTCGCGAACAACGCGCTGAAGTTCACCGCGCACGGCAGCGTGACCCTGCGCGCGGCGCGCAGCGGCGACAGCCTGCTGTTCAGCGTCAGCGACACCGGTCCGGGCATTCCCGAGGGCAGCCAGGCACGCCTGTTCCAGCGCTTCGAGCAGGAGGAGAGCCCGCAGCGCCGCGCCGGCAGCGGCCTGGGCCTGGCGATCTGCCGCGAGCTGGTGGAGATGATGGGCGGCAGCATCGAGCTGCAGTCGCGGCTGGGGCACGGCAGCAGTTTCCTGGTGCGCCTGCCGCTGATCGAGGTGGGGGAGGCGACCGGCGAGGCGCAGGCATCGAGCGGACCCGGCGAGCGCCATCTGCGGCTGCTGCTGGTGGAGGATGATCCGATCGTGGCGGCAGTGATCGCCGGCCTGTTGCAGCAGCAGGGCCACGAGGCCTGCCACGTGGCGAACGGCCTGCTGGCCTTGGCGGAGCTGGAGCGGACCCGCTACGACGCGGTGCTGCTGGACCTGGACCTGCCGGGGGTGGACGGCTTCCAGGTGGCGCGGCTGATCCGCCGGCGCGAGGGGGAGAAGTACCTGCCGATCGTGGCGGTGACCGCGCGCTCGGGCGAGGCGGACGAGGGGCGGGCGCACGAGGCGGGGATGGACGGCTTCCTGCGCAAGCCGCTGACGGGCGACGAGCTGGCGGCCATGCTGGCACGCGTGCTGCGCCGGGCGGGCGGACACGCGGTGGCAGCGGGCGGCTGAGCGTAGCGGCGCTTCGTTACATGTCGTGCTTGGCGATCTCGAAGCCGCGACGCTGGTACTCGCGCCAGCGCTCGCGCGAGCCGTCGCGTTCGGCGGGGTCGGCGGCCACCACCTCCAGCACGCGCTCGCAGTGTGCGTCCGGGCAGTGTTCGCGCAGGTTGATCACGAGCGGTCGGTCCGGCGTATCCATGCCCGGCGGCACGATAAGCACCGCGGTATCCGCGTCGTCGTCGTCGCCGGCGAGCTGGTGCGGGATGAAGGCATCCTCGTCGAACGCCCACAGCAATTCATCCAGCGCATCGGCCTGCGCATGGTCGCGGGTCAGGATCAGTGTCGGCTGCTGCGCCGCGAACGCCCGCTTCGTCAGCTCGCAGACCAGCAGCAGCGGCTGTTCGCGGAAGCGCGGCTTGTCGATCAGGTAGAAGTCGGCGCGGGGCATGGCGGTGTCCGGAGCGCCTTATGCGCCGCGATCCAGCAGCCACTGCGCCAGCAGCGCCACCGGACGGCCGGTGGCGAGGCCCTTGCGACCCTCGTCCCAGGCCGTGCCGGCGATGTCGAGGTGCGCCCAGCGCTGGCCTTCGGCGAAGCGCGACAGGAAGCAGGCGGCGGTGATCGCGCCGGCGCTCTTGCCGCCGATGTTGGCGACGTCGGCGAAGCCGGAGTCGAGCTGCGCCTGGTAGTCGTCCCACAGCGGCATGCGCCACGCGCGGTCCAGCGTCTGCTCGCCGGCGGCGAGCAGTTCGGCGGCGAGGTCGTCGTGCCTGCTGAACAGGCCGCTGGCATGCTTGCCCAGCGCGATCACGCAGGCGCCGGTGAGCGTGGCGGCATCGATCATCGCCTGCGGCTGGAACGTCCGTGCAGTCCAGGTCAGCGCGTCGCACAGGATCAGCCGACCCTCGGCATCGGTGTTGAGCACCTCGATGGTGAGGCCGGACAGGCTGGTGAGCACGTCGCCGGGGCGGTAGCTGTCGCCGTCCGGCATGTTCTCGGCCGAAGGCACCACGCAGACCAGGTTGTGTCCGACGCCCATCTTCACCGCGGCGACGAAGGCGCCGAGCACGCCGGCCGCGCCGCCCATGTCGAACTTCATCTCCTCCATGCCGGGGCCGGGCTTGAGGCTGATGCCGCCGGTGTCGAAGGTGATGCCCTTGCCGACGAAGGCGTAGGGTGCCGCGTCCTCGGCGCCGCCGTGGTACTGCAGCGCGATCAGCTTCGGCTTGTTCGCCGAGCCGCGGCCCACCGCGAGCAGCGAGCCGAAGCCAAGCTGCTCCATCTCCACGTGGTCGAGCACCCGGCAGTCGACCTTGTCGTGCGCGTCGGCGAAGGCCCGCGCCTGATCGGCGATGTAGGCCGGTGTGCAGATGTTCGGCGGCAGGTTGGCCAGCTCGCGCGCAAAGCGCACGCCCTCGGCGATGCCGCGGGCTTGCGCCAGGCCGGCTTCCGCATCGGCGCCCGCGGCGAAGGCCAGCGCGGCGAGTTCCGGCTGGGCGCTCTTCTCGCGCGGCTTGAAGGTGGCGGTGTAGCGGTAGGCGGCGTGGTCGGCGGCCAGCGCGGCGGTGCGCACGCGCCAGGCGGCATCGCGGCCCGGCACGTCCACCTCGGCGAGGTACCACGCCGCTTCGGCGAGCGGCAGCCTGCCCAGCGCGCGGCTGGCCTCGATCGCCACCTTCTGGTAGCGCGCGGCGTCGAAACCCTTCTGCGTGCCCAGGCCGACGACCAGCACGCGTTTCGCGGCAATGCCGACGGGCGCGTACAGCACGGTGGTGCTGCCGGCCTTGCCGCTGATGTCGCCGCTTTCCACCTGACGCTTGATCGCGCCGCCGATGGCGCCGTCCACGCGAGCCGCCGCGCTGGTCAGCACGCCCTGTTCGTACACGCCTACCAGCACGCAGGCGGTGTCGGCGGTTTCGGGGGCGGCGGTGGTCAGGCTGAACTGGAGGGGCATCGGCTGATCCTGCATGGGCGCGGCAAGCGGCGAACCGGCTAGACTGGCGATCCGCCGGCGGGGCCGGCGTTGACGGAAGCCCACAAGTTTATCGCATGCTGAGCATTCTCGACCGCTATTTCCTGCGCGAACTGGCGCAGACCGTGGCTGCCACCGTGGTGGTGCTGATGGTGATCGTGGCCGGCACCGCGTTCGCCACCGTGCTGCAGCAGGTGGCCAAGGGCAGCTTCCCGGCCAGCGTGATGTTCCAGGTGCTGGGCCTGCGCACGCTGCAACAGCTCACCAACATGCTGCCGCTGGCCGGCATGATCGGCGTGCTGATGGCGCTGGGCCGGATGTACCGCGAAAGCGAGATGCACGTGCTGATGTCCTCCGGCATGGGTCCGGACGGCTTGCTGCGGCCGATGGCGATCCTCGCCGTGGTGCTGGTGCTGATCACAGGTGCGGTGTCGCTGTGGCTGGGGCCGTGGGCGGCGCGCACCAGCAACGCGATGGTCGCCGTGGCAAACCGTTCGGTGATCGCCGCCGGCCTCGACGCCGGCCGCTTCACCGAACTGCCGGGCAAGGGCGGCATCATCTTCGTCGACACGCTGAGCCAGGACGGCACCAAACTGGGCCGCAGCTTCGTCTCCACCCAGCGCGCCAGCAAGGACGGCGAGGTGCACGTCAAGCTGGTCACCGCCGGCAACGGCGAGCTGTACCAGGAAAGCAACGGCGCGAACCGCTACATCGCGTTCCGCGACGGCTGGCAGTACGACATCCCGCTGGGCGCGGACAACTGGCGGCGCATGCAGTACCAGCGCAACGACACCTCGCTCTCCAACGTGACCGGCGACGACGACGAGGATCCCGCCGAGGGCATGTCCACGACGGATCTCTCGCGCTCCACCGATCCGGCAGCGCTTGCCGAACTGGCCTGGCGCACCAATGCGCCGGCGCTGACCCTGGTGATGCTGATGCTGGCCTTGCCGCTGTCGCGGCAGAGCCCGCGCGAGCCGCGCTACGGCCGCCTGATGCTGGCCATGCTGAGCTTCTATCTGTACTACCTGCTGCTGGCGCTTGGGCGGGCGCAGATCGGCAAGGGTCACTGGCACCACCAGACGGGGCTGTGGCTGCTGCACCTGCTGATGTTGGCCTTCGCCGCGTGGCTGTGGCGGAAGCAGTACGCGCCGCGCAAACCGCGCAACGAGAAGGCGCTGCGCGCATGAATCTGGCCATCAAGCGAGTCGACCGACTGGTTGCGCTCAGCGTGCTCGGTTCGGTGATTGGTGTGTGGCTGGTGCTCACCGGCTTCGATGCGGTGACGCATTTCCTGACTCAGCTGGGCCGGGTGGGCAAGAACGGTTACACGTTGGCCAATGCGGCGGTGTACATACTGGTGACCACGCCGCGACGTGCCTACGAGATGTTCAGCTTTGCGGCGCTGATCGGCGGCCTGCTGGGCCTGGGCGGCCTCGCGGCCACCGGCGAGCTCACCGCGCTGCGCGCCACCGGCATGTCGCGCCTGCGCATCGCCGCCTCGGCCACCGGGGTGATCGCGGTGCTGATCGTGGGCGTGGTGATCCTCGGCGAAACTGCCGCGCCCTGGGGCGACCAGCTCGCGCAGGCCATGCAGCTGCGCATGAAGTCCGGCAACATCGGTGCCACCGGCAGCGGGCTGTGGGCGCGCGACGGCGACCGCATCATCAACGCACGTGGCAGCGTGGTGCGCCGGGTGGGCGATCATGACGCGGTGCAGCTCACCGATGTACGCGTTTTCACGCTCACTTCCGACGGCCAGCTCAGCCGTTTCGACTGGGCCAGGACCGCCGACCATGACGGCCGCCAGTGGATCCTGCACGACGTGCGCAGCACCACGCTGGGCGCTACCGGCACGCACAGCAGCACGGTAGCCAGCGAGCAGTGGCAATCCAGCCTCAACCCGCAGGTGCTGGCGCAATCGGTGATCCAGCCGGAGTACCTGTCGATGCGCGACCTGCGCCGCAGCATGAGCTACCTGGAGCGCAACGGCGAAAGCCCGGGCGTGTACGCGGTGGCGTTCTGGGGCCGCGCGCTGTACGCGCTCAACGTGCTGGTACTGGTACTGTGCGCGATGCCATTCGCGTTCGGCGCGATGCGCTCGGGCGGACTCGGCAAGCGCATCTTCATCGGCATGCTGCTGGCGATCGGCTGGTACTTCCTGCAGAAGGCGATGGTGAACTTCGGCACTGTCTATGGCCTGCCACCGCTGCCCGCCAACCTGCTGCCCGCGATCCTGCTGGCCTTGGTCGCATGGCTGTATTTCCGCAAACACGCCTGAGGCGAGTGCCATGAACGTGGTCGACCTGCGCAGCGACACCGTCACCCGACCCACCGCGGCGATGCGCGCCGCGATGCTCGACGCCGAGGTCGGCGACGACGTCTACGGCGAGGATCCCACCGTCAACGCATTGCAGCGCCGGCTGGCCGGCGACCTGGGTTTCGAGGATGCGCTGTTCGTGCCCAGCGGCACGCAGAGCAACCTGCTCGCGCTGATGAGCCACTGCGAGCGCGGCGACGAATACCTCGTCGGCATGGATGCGCACACCTACAAGTTCGAGGGCGGCGGCGCCGCGGTGCTTGGCTCGATCCAGCCGCAACCCATCGTACAGGACGAGGACGGCACGCTGCCGCTCCCGCGCATCGCCGCGGCGATCAAGCCGGTCGATCCGCATTTCGCGCGCACGAAGCTGCTCGCCCTGGAGAACACCTGGCACGGCCGCGTGCTGCCGCTGGATTACCTGCGCGCGGCCCACGATTTCGCCCGTGCGCGCGGGCTGGCGCTGCACCTGGACGGCGCGCGCCTGTACAACGCGGCGGTGGCCGGCGGCGTCAGTGCAGGCGCCATCGCGCAGCATTTCGACAGCGTGTCGGTGTGCCTGTCCAAGGGCCTCGGCGCACCGGTTGGTTCGGTGCTGGTGGGCTCCGCGCCGCTGATCGAGAGGGCGCGGCGCTGGCGCAAGGTCGCCGGTGGCGGCTGGCGCCAGGCCGGCCTGCTCGCCGCTGCGGGACTGCACGCGCTGGATCATCACGTGGCGCGCCTGGCCGACGATCACCGCCGCGCGGCCCACCTTGCCGGCTGCCTGCGCGAAATCGCCGGCGTGAACCTGCTCGGCCAGCACACCAACATGGTGTTCGTCGACGTACCGGTCGAACGCCTGCGGGAACTGGACGTCCATCTGCGCGCCGCCGGCATCCGCATCAGCATCGGCTACCTGCCGACGTTGCGGCTGGTGACGCATCTGGACGTGGACGACGAAGGTGTCGAGCGCGTGGCCCAGGCGTTTCGCGCATTTTTTGCGCGGAGCTGAGTCGGGCGGGGTCCATCGCTGCGGCAGATTCAGGACGGCTTCGGGCGTGCGAAAACACCTGGCGTTCCCCATTGCATCGCCTGGCTACGCCAACCACGCCATTCCCATTTGCTAGCATTCCCCGAATGCGCCCCACGCCCCTCGATATCCTCCACAGCGTTTTCGGTTACCCCGGTTTCCGTGGCCAGCAACAGGCCATCGTCGAGCACGTGGCCGAGGGCGGCGACGCACTGGTGCTGATGCCTACCGGAGGCGGCAAGTCGCTGTGCTACCAGATTCCCGCGATGCTGCGGCAGGGTACCGGCATCGTGGTGTCGCCGCTGATCGCGCTGATGCAGGACCAGGTGGATGCGCTGCGGGCGGCTGGCGTGGCGGCGGCGTACCTCAACTCCAGTCTCGATGCGGCATCGCAGCGCGAGGTGGAGCAGCAGTTGCTGGCAGGCGAATTGAACCTGCTCTACGTGGCGCCGGAGCGCTTGCTCACCGGACGTTTCCTGAGCTTGCTGGAACAGACCGAGGTGGCGCTGTTCGCGATCGACGAGGCGCACTGCGTGTCGCAGTGGGGGCACGATTTCCGCCCCGAGTACCGCGAGCTCACCGTGCTGCACGGGCGGTTCCCGCAGGTGCCGCGCATCGCGCTCACCGCCACGGCCGACCCGCGTACGCGCGAAGAGATCGTGGAGCGGCTTGCGTTGGCGGATGCACGCCAGTTCGTCTCCAGTTTCGACCGGCCGAACATCCGCTATCGCGTGATGCTCAAGCACAACCCGCGCACGCAGCTGATGCAGTTTCTCGAAGGTCACCGCGGCGAGGCCGGCATCGTCTACGCGCTCAGCCGCAAGAAGGTGGACGACACCGCCGCCTGGCTGGCCGAGGCCGGCATCGAGGCGCTGCCTTATCACGCCGGCCTCGATGCCGCCATGCGCGCAAGGAACCAGCAGCGCTTCCTGCGCGAGGACGGCGTGGTGATGGTAGCCACCGTCGCGTTCGGCATGGGCATCGACAAGCCCGATGTGCGCTTCGTGGCGCATCTCGACCTGCCGCGCAGCATGGAAGGCTATTACCAGGAGACCGGCCGCGGCGGCCGCGACGGCCTGCCGGCCGAGGCGTGGATGATCTACGGCCTCGCCGACGTGGTGACGATGAGCCAGATGATCGCGCAGTCCGAATCGGCGGACGAACGCAAGCGCATCGAACGGCAGAAGCTGGAATCGCTGCTGGCCTACGCCGAGGCCACGCGCTGCCGGCGCGAGCTGCTGCTGGGCGCGTTCGGCGAGGATTACCACGGTCCCTGCGGCCATTGCGACAATTGCATGGAGCCGCCGAAGACCTGGGACGCCACGGTGCCTGCGCAGAAGGCCTTGTCGGCGGTGTACCGCAGTGGCCAGCGCTTCGGCGCCGGCCATGTCATCGACATCCTGCGCGGCGTGGACAACGAGCGCATGGGTCAGCTTGACCACGACAAGCTCAGCACCTTCGGCATCGGTGCCGACCTCGACGAGAAGGGCTGGCGCTCGGTGTTCCGCCAGCTGCTCGCGGCCGGCCTGCTCGCCACCGACGCGGAAGGCTACGGCACGCTGCGGCTCACCGCAGCCAGCCGCGACGTGCTGCTGGGCAAGCAGCAGGTGCGGCTGCGCGAAGATGCGAAGCCGGTGCGCTCCACCCGCCACCGCCGCGACAGCCAGCTGGTCACCGGCGCCAACCTCGGCATCGAGGCCTACGAACAGCCCTTGTGGGACTCACTGCGCGCCCTGCGCACGCAGCTGGCGCGCCAGCAGGGCGTGCCGCCCTACGTGGTGTTCCATGACGCCACGCTGCTGGCGATGCTGCGCGCGATGCCGGCGAACGAGGGCGAACTGGCCCAGGTCAGCGGCGTGGGCGAGGCCAAACTCAAGCGCTACGGGCGCGATTTCCTCGCGGTGATCAACGCGGTCGAGTGAGTCGCCGCGGCGGCGCGCCTTCGGGCTGGGTGCGTCCTTCGCCGGCACGGCGATGGGCAAACCGGGATGGGCCCGTGGCGCCGGCGGTGGAAATGTCGCCGCTGCCCCCGGACCATCGCGGCTCAGCCGGCCAGTTGCCAGTCGCCGTCGTTGACGCTGGCCTGCGCCAGCCGTGCCGGCGGCTCGCCCAGGTAGCGCCATTGCTCCAGTGCTGTCGGCAGGCGGGCCCGCTTGCAGCTCGCATGCAGATAGGCCAGCGCCGCGGCCACGTCCTCGTGCCGCGCCAATTCGCAATCCCCCAGCAGGCTGCGCCAGCGCCGCCCGTGCCGCACGATGCGGAACAGCCCGAACTTCGAGGGAGCAACGTATTGCGCCGGCATGGCCGCGGACCTTGGGAGGCGAGACGGGCAGTCTGGACGGCGCAGATGGCCCGCCGGTGATCCGCGGGTGGCAGCCGGGTGACAGCCGTTGCCCCCTGTAGCCGCCCTGGCGGCGGTATTGCGTCGCATGCACATGGGCCGGGCCGTTTTGTCTGCAATGCCTTGCGGGCGCCCAGGATGCCCCGCGAGGGCGCGCCCTGGGGCTTGCAAGCCTGCAGCTTCGGAACGATGGACCTCGCGAGCGGCTGGCAAGCTGGCATTACTTTTGCTTCAAAAGTATCGATGCGGCGAACCCGGACCCGCGGCGGGCTGGCACGGCCCGCCATCCGGTTTTATGCTTGTCCGGGTTACGCCGCAGGACAGTGGTTCAGCATAGGCACTGCGATGATGGTGGCGTGATCCGGTCTTCGGGGCGGGGGCAAGGATCGAGTCGGGGGAACGCAATGCGCGTTGGATCATGGTGGGGGACCGTGTTGCGGCAGGCCTTGGTGGCCGGTGTCTACCTGGCTGTGCTGTCCCTGTTTCATGCGGTTTCCGTCCGGCATTGGGTCATCCTGGCCGGTCTGCACCTTGCGGCCTTGATGCTGATGCCATACCGCTACTGGCCAGCGCTCTTCTTTGCAGACACCGCTTGTCAGGCCTACGTCAGCTATACCTGCTTCGATCAATTTGGTCTGCTCTGGACCGTGCTCAACACAATTCCATCGCTGGCCTACGAGGCCCCCGTGGTGTGGTGGTTCCGGGAGCGCTGGCGGCTGTTTCCGTCGCGGGGAACGGTCAACATGCCGATCTTCGTGATGTGCGCCTTGATCATCTCGATCATTGCGACGGTTGAGACCATCGTGCAGGTGCGATTGGCGACGCTTCCACCGGGCTATGTGGTCCATTACCGCGCGGTGACTGCTCGCATGGTGCTTGGCAACTTCATGGGCGTGCTTACGGTGGCGCCGATCGCGCTTGTGGTCTACCAGAGTTTCGTGGCTGCGGATCGGCGGTGGCGGCGCTGGTTCTTGGCGCTGCAGGAAAGCCGCTTCCTGATCGAAGGTGCGCTGGGGGTATTTCCGGTCATAGCGTTCCTGGTCTGGCTGGGTGACCACAATCCCGAGATTCGCGCCATGGCACAGATGGCCATGTTCATGCCGGTCATCTTCATGGCTTTCCGGCACGGCTGGCAGGGCGCGGCGGTGGCCGGCACCTTGGCCAGCCTCGGCATCGTGGCCTTGATGCCCGCCACCAACGACCCGGCCACCCTGCAGGCCGAGACCCTGGTGGCCATGTCCATTTCCACCATGCTGCTGGTAGGAGGACGCATGACGGCGATGGCGCAGCGGGTGGAGCAGGAACGCTTCGATTCGCGCATGGCCATGGCCTTGGCGCATCGCAATGCGGCCCTGGGCGAAGCCCAGCTGCGTGTCACGGCGCAGGCACTGGACCAGCTCGGCCAGTCGATCCACGGCGCTTTCAAGCTGATGCTGGGGCGCCTGCGTTATCTGCAACCGGTGACGGACGACGTCGGTTATCGCCGGCACGCAGAGCGCGCCCAGGAACAGCTCTTCCTGCTGACCGACAGCCTGAGTCCCACCGTGCTGCGCGAGCATGGCCTGCCGGGTGCCCTGAACCAGGGGGCCCTGGCCCGTGTGCTGCACGAGGCCGGCATCCGGTACTGGTGTGACTTGCGCGGCCCCGTGGGCAGCGTTCCGCGCGAGCTGAGCCTAGTCGTCTATCGCGTGGTGTGCGAGGCGATCTCGGAAACCTGCCTGACGCACGAGCCCGCGGACGTATTGGTGAAGGTCCGCTGCGGCACCAGGGACCGGGCCTGGGCGGTCGTGATGATCGACCTGCGCTGGAATCCGGCACGATCGCTGCACGTGGACTGGGTGGCCTTGCGGCAGCGCCTGCGCATCAGCGCCACGGGCCTGGGGCGCGAGGCCATCGCGGACCGGGCCGCCACCTACGGCGGGCGGTTGCGCGAACGCACCTCGCCCGATGGCAGGCGCGTGGTGGTCTCGTTCCTGGAGCCGAGCCACCTCCACGCCTGACGTGGAGGCGGCTGGCTGCAAGCTTCAGTTAATGCCCTTAAGACTGCAGTCGATCGGATCGCAGGTGCCCACGGCAGCCGCGGCGTTCAGGCTCATGGTGCCGTCACTCAGGGGCGTGGCCGTCACCGTCGTGGTGCCGTCGTTGTAGACCGTGACTGGGGAAGCCACGGCGGCGGCGGTCGTGGGTGCGCTGGCCGGCTGGCTGGGCGTGACGACCTGCTGGGCAAAGCGACCGATCGGCAGCGTGATGAACTGGCCGCCCGCGGTGCCGACACTGCCAAGCACGTTGCCGTTGAGATCGTTGACCTGGATGTATTCGACGCCGCCCATCGCGAACACATACACGTGGAAATTCGGGTTGGTGCTGACGTCCTGGGCATTCGGCCACGACTGGCCGAGGCCGGTGGCGGGAGTGGCCGCGAAGACGGCGCCGGTGGCGACGGCGAACGACGCCGCGAAGATTGCACGAGTCAACATGCGCATGGTGGACCCCTTGATTTGTGGAGGGCGATCTGCCCGAGTCGAAACTACCACCACCGAAGCAAGGCAAATGCATCCTGGGTTGGCAGTCCGCATACGACGCCTGGCGTCAACGCCCTGGCCATCGTCGCGGAGCAACGGGCGGCGGAGGCACAAAAACGAAGCGCGCCGCATGGGCGCGCCTGATGCATGACGATGGTGGCCGGGGACGGAATCGAACCGCCGACACGGGGATTTTCAATCCCCTGCTCTACCAACTGAGCTACCCGGCCGGATGCCTTGCCAACAGGACGGGCGTTACGCTCGTCGGTGTGGCGTGGAGCCGTGCATTAGACCGAATGCACGCCTTGCCGTCAAGACTGCAGGTCGGGCGGAGTGAAGCCTGCAGCCTGGTCGACCTCGCCGCCGAACAGGAATTTCTCCATCTGCCCGGCGAGGTACTTGCGTGCCTTGGGATCGAGCGGATTGAGCCGGTATTCGTTGATCAGCATGGTCTGGTGGGCGAGCCATTGCTGCCACGCCGGCCTGGAGATCTCGGCGTATATGCGCTGGCCCAGCGGGCCGGGCCAGGGCGCAAAGTCGAGGCCCTCGGCGTCGATGCCGAGCTTGACGCAGTGGATGGTGCGGCTCATGGGGTGGTTCCTTCGATCTGTTGCAACAGCTTGCGCACCGGCGCGGGCAGGCCGAGCGCGGCCAGTTCTCTGGTGCCGCACCAGCGCAGGGCTGGATTGTCGGCGATGCCGCGCGGTGCCGTCGCGCCGTCGAACAGCAGCGGTTCGACGCGCAGCTTGTAGTGGCTGAATACATGGACGAACGGCGCGAGCGCCTTCGCATCGTCGATGTGCGCATGCCGCCTGGCATCGCGCCACGCGCCGTCGATGTCGGCGGCTTCGGGCAGGCTCCACAGGCCGGGCCACACGCCCTGCGGGCCGCGCCGCTCCAGCAGCACGCGGCCGTGCGCGTCGCGCAGTATCAGCATCACGGTCGCATGCACGGGCGCGACTTTCGTCGGCTTCGGCGACGGCAGCTGGGCCACGAGGCCGTCGCGCCGGGCAACGCAGGCCTCGGCCAGCGGGCAGGTCGCGCAGCCCGGGTTGCTCCGCGTGCACACGGTGGCACCCAGATCCATGATCGCCTGGGTGTAATCGGCCACGCGCGTGGCCGGAGTGTGCGCGTCTGCATGTCGCCACAGCTGTTTTTCCACCGCACTCGTGCCGGGATGGCCGTGGACGCCGTGGTAGCGCGCCAGCACGCGTTTCACGTTGCCGTCGAGGATGGGAAAACGCACGCCATGCGCCTGGGCGAGGATCGCGCCGGCGGTGGAACGGCCGATGCCGGGCAGGGCGGCGAGCGCATCGAAGTCGCGTGGCAACTCGCCGCCATGGCGCTCCAAGCAGAGCTGTGCGGCACGGTGCAGGAAGCGGGCGCGGCGGTAGTAGCCGAGACCCGACCACAGGGCGAGCACCTGGTCCTCGGGTGCGGCAGCGAGTGCGCGCAGGTCGGGCAGCGCGGCGACGAAGCGCTCGAAGTAACCGACCACGGTGGCGACCTGGGTCTGCTGCAGCATGATTTCGGACAACCACACGCGGTAGGCGTCGCGTGGGTGTTGCCAGGGCAGATCGTGGCGGCCGTGGCGATCGAACCAGGCCAGCAGGGCGGCGGCGAACGGCTTCACTTCGACTTGCCGCCCGGCTTGCTGCCGGCAGCGGGCTTGACCGCAGCAGCGGCGGGTTTTGCCGCCGTGGCGGCCGCGGCGGGGGCGTCGTCCCCGGCCTGCACGCTGAGCCCCTCGACCGCCAGGCCGCCGAGCTGCAGTTTCGCCATCTGCAGCGTGCCGCTGCCGGGCGGCATGCCGGGCTGCGGTGCGGCTTGCTGGTCGGAGGGCGTGTTGAGCGTGCTCCACCAGTGCGCCAGCGCCAGCGGCGGCAGGCGCAGGTCGGCGTGGTTGTCCGGGCCGTCCAGCTTCAGCTGCAGCAGCAACGGGTCGGTCTGGTTGGCGGGCGTGAGCGCCAGCGCGATGTCGTAGCTGCCGCCATCGGCCTGGTCGAGCTTGCCGCCGAGTTGCGCGGCCGCATCCGCGGCGCCGTGCCAGCGGGCATTGCCGCTCAGCACGAGCGTGGTTCCGCTGCCTTGCGACAGGTGCAGCCGGATGCGGTCGAGTTGCATCGCGTTGCCCTCCATGCGCGGGGTGGTGGTGAGCCGCAGCTGCAGCGGCGCGCCCGCGGCCGTGCTGGCCGACATGCTGAGCGGGAACTCCTGGCCGGGCGCGAGCGTGCCGGCCGAGAGCGTCACGTTGTTGAGCAGCAGTTGATCCCCGCGCACCACGCTGCCGTGCTCGATGCTGATACCGGCATCGATGCGCGGGATCATCGGGGCGGCGTTGGCCGGCTGCGGCGGCAGGGTGGCCAGCCATTCCTGCAGCGCATCCAGATCCACCCGCGGCGCATCCACCTCCATCTGCGCGATCGCGGTAGGGCCGCCGAGCAGGGTGCGCCAGGGCAGTACCAGCCGGCCGCGCGAAGCGAGCAGGATCGGGCTGTCCGCGCCCTCGGCGTTGAGCGTGATGCCGCGCAGGTCCAGCGCCGGCCGCGGGAACAGGGTGGGGCTGGCGGGGCGCGCGAGGTTCAGCACCAGTCCGGCATCGTGCGCCTGCTGTTGCAGCATCGCGGTGAAGCGATCGGGTTGCAGCAGCAGGTAGACCACGATCAGCACGGTGAACACTGCGGCAAACGCCAGTGCGCCCACGCCGATCAGCAGCCATCGCAGCCCGCGCGTCATGTCAGGCCCGCACTCGCCGGCCTAGGGATGCTCTGATCTATTCCACGTACCCGGCATGACGTCCAGAAGTCCCGCGGGTTGTGTCGCGTGGCGCAGGGCAGACTGGCCGTCTGTTCAAGCCGTGCGGCGCAGCCCGCGGGCCTTCTGGACGTCACCCCATCATCCAATTCAATACGCTGGGGCCACGCTGTATGCGCGCAGCGTTCCGCCCCAGCGTCTAGACAGACGGCCAGTCTGCCGTCGCCGCTGCGACGAACCGCTGCGCGCATACAGCGCGGTGACTGGTACGCGGAATAGACCAGAGCATCCCTAGCCATGGCCGGCGGGCAGCAGGCCGTCGACGAAGGCGGCCGCGTCGAAAGTGCGCAGATCGGTGGCGGTCTCCCCCAGGCCAACGAAACGGATCGGCAGGCCGAACTCGCGCGCCAGCGCGAACACCACGCCCCCCTTGGCGGTGCCGTCGAGCTTGGTGACCACCAGGCCGGTGACGCCCACGATCTGGCGGAACTGCCGCACCTGGTTGACCGCGTTCTGGCCGGTGGTGCCGTCGATCACCATCAACACCTCGTGCGGCGCCTCGGGATCGAGCTTCTTCAGCACGCGGGCGATCTTGCCCAGCTCGTCCATCAGCCCGCCCTGCGTGTGCAGGCGACCGGCGGTGTCGGCCACCAGCACGTCGGCGCCGCGCGAACGCGCGGCCTGCAGCGCGTCGAAGATCACGCTGGCGGCGTCGGCGTCCTGGCCCTGCGAGATCACCTGCACGCCGTTGCGCTCGCCCCAGGTCTTGAGCTGTTCGACCGCGGCGGCGCGGAAGGTGTCGCCGGCGGCCAGCAGCACGCCGTGGCCTTCGTCACGCCACCGGCGCGCGAGTTTGCCTATCGTGGTGGTCTTGCCCACGCCGTTGATGCCCACGGTGAGCACCACGAAGGGCTTGCGGCCGGCCGGCTCCAGCGGCTGCTGCACGGGCTTCAGCAGGGTGACCAGCGCCTCGCGCAGCGCCTCGCGCAAAGCCGCGGCGTCGGCGAACTCGCGCTTGTGCATGCGGCGGCGCAGGTCTTCCACCAGCGCGCTGCTGGCTTCCACGCCCACGTCGGCGGTGATCAGGGTGGTCTCCAGCTCGTCCAGCAGGTCGTCGTCGAGCCGGGGATTGCGCTGGAACAGGTTGCCCAGGCCGCGGCCCAGCGCGCTGCCGGCGAGGCGCTCGCGCCAGCCGCGCCTGGCCGGTGCCGCTTCGGGCGCTTCGACGACCGCGGGTACGGCGACTTCGGCGACGGCGACCGGCGGAGCCGGGGGCGCGGCCTCCTGCAACACGCCCGTGGCCGGCGCCTCGGCAGGAGGCGCGGGCGAAGTCTCGGCGGGCTTCTTCTTCCAGAACTTGAGCATTGCGGGGGCGATTCAAAGACAATAGGCGGCATGCTAACACCCCGTTCCTTACGCCTCGAAAAATCGCCATCCTGGCGATTTTTCGACTTGGCGAGTCCGGCACATGTCCGGACTCGCCTCCGACGAACAATCGCTGAGACGCTTGTCGCGGCGAGCCATCCGTGGCTCGCAAGGGTGCCCCGAGGTCTTTCAGGGCACCCTTCCGTTCCGGCCGCTGAGCCGCGGGAAGCTCCTTGAACAGCCGCCCCGGCCGCATCCGCATCATCGGCGGCAGCCTGCGCAACTCGCGCCTCGAGGTGCCCGAACTGCCCGGTCTGCGGCCCACGCCTGAGCGGGTGCGCGAGACGCTGTTCAACTGGCTGGCGCCGATGATCGACGGTGCCCGGGTGCTGGACCTCTGCGCCGGCACTGGCGCGCTGGGCATCGAGGCGCTGTCGCGCGGTGCGGCCAGCAGCTGCTTCGTCGAGCCGGATGCGCGGGCGGCAGCGGCGCTGCGCGACAACCTGGCCCGGCTCAAGGCCGCGGCGGGCGAGGTGGCGGCGGTCGAAGCGCAGGCCTTCCTGCGCGGCGCGGCGCGGGCGTTCGACCTGGTGTTCCTCGACCCGCCGTTCGCGCTGGACTTGTGGAGCGGACTGGCCGAACACCTGGAGCGGGGCGGCTGGCTGGCCGAACGGGCGTGGATCTACGTGGAGTCGCCGCGCGCGTCCATCCCCGCCGTGCCGGCGGACTGGGTGCTGCATCGCGAGGGGCACGCCGGCGAGGTGCGTTTTGCGCTGTACCGACGGGTGCCGGCGGGCGGTCTGCGGCCCGGCACACCCTGCTAAGCTAGGGCCTGATTCCGCTGCGCTCCCCGCCCGTGAACAAACCCTCCGGCAATCCCCGCCTGGCCGTGTACCCGGGCACCTTCGATCCGATCACCAACGGCCATGCCGACCTGGTCGCGCGTGCCGCGCCCCTGTTCGACCGCGTGGTGGTGGCGGTGGCCGACAGTTCGAGCAAGGGGCCGGGCTTCAGCCTCAACGAGCGCATCGCACTGGCGCGCCTGGCGCTGGCCGACCTGCGCAACGTGGAGGTGCGCGGCTTCGACAGCCTGCTGGCCGACTTCGTGGCCGAGATCGGTGCGGGGGTGATCATCCGCGGGCTGCGCGCGGTGTCGGACTTCGAGTACGAATTCCAGCTGGCCAGCATGAACCGGCATCTGATCCCGCAGGCGGAGACACTGTTTCTCACGCCGGCGGAGCAATACAGCTTCATTTCCTCGTCGCTGGTGCGCGAGATCGGCCGCCTCGGCGGCGATATCTCCGGTTTCGTGCATCCGGCGGTGCAACAGGCCATGCGTCAGCGCTGGCACAAGGGCCGCAGCGGCGGCCTCCCCAAGCAACCCGAAACCGAAGGTGACCATCATGCGTAAGTTCGCTCTCATCGCCGCCATCGCGCTGGCCGCCGGCCTCGTCCTAGGCGGCTGCTCCAAGCAGGGCGCCGACCAGGACCAGCAGGCCGCCGCACAGGCTGCAGGACCCGCCAAGCCCACCAGCATCACCGACGCCAAGGGCTGGAACGCCTACCTTGGCCAGCTGGTGCAGAAGAACCTGCAGGGCATGGCCGCGCAGCAGCCGTATGCCTACCTGGTGACCCCGGGCCAGACCGACGACGACAAGGCGCAGAACGACCGCCAGTTGCAGAACGTGCAGGACACCGTGGCTCGCGGCGTGCTGCCGGGCAACCTGCTGGCCTTTGCCGGCCCGGTGTCCGCCACCACCGCCGACATGGTCGTGGCCGCGTTCAAGGACGCCAAGCCCGGCACCTTCAAGGACGTGATCGTGCTGTTCATCGGCGACAAGGCCGACGAGCAGCGTGTCGAGGACGTGATCAAGCCGACCGGCGCCACGTTCCGTTTCGTGCAGATGTGAGAGACGGGAGCGAGGGACGGGTGGCGCTGAGCGAGGCAGGGTGCGCGACCGACGCGTGGCCCTTGTCCGCTTTCCGCTACTCGTCCCTCGTTCCCCGCTTGTCCCCATGTCCCTGAAGATCCTCGACACCTGCGTCAACTGCGACGTCTGCGAACCGGTCTGCCCGAACAAGGCGATCTCGCTGGGCGAGGAGTACTACGTCATCGACCCGGCGCTGTGCACCGAGTGCGTGGGCCACCACGACGAGCCGCAGTGCGTGGAGGTGTGCCCTGTCGAATGCATCATCGTCGACCCCGAGCACACCGAGTCGCGCGAAGCGCTCGAACTGAAATATCGCCACCTGACGGGCTCGAGCACCGACGCCTGAACCAGCCAAGGAGTTCGCCGCATGAAGTTCCAGATGCACGGTCGCGTGTTGTTGCTGAGCCTGCTGCTGACCGGCAGTGCGGCCTTCGCCGCAGACGGCACGCCCAAGGCCGCGCCGGTCGCGGCGACGGCCCAGCCGGTGCAGCGTCCCGGCCATGCCGGCATCGCCAGCGCGAACTTCCTCGCCACCAACGCCGGCTTCGAGGTGCTCGCCAAGGGCGGCAACGCGTTCGACGCGGCGGTGGCGGTGGCCTCGACGCTGTCGGTGGTGGAGCCTGAGAGTTCCGGCATCGGCGGCGGCTTCATGGCCACGCTGCACATCGCCAAGGACAACCGCGACGTGTTCATCGATGCGCGCGAGACCGCGCCGATGGCGGTCAACCCCAAGGACTACCTCAACCCCGACGGCACGCCCAACCGCGATGCGGCGCTGAAGGGGCCGCTGTCCGCCGGCATTCCCGGCGAACCGGCCGGCCTGGTGTTGCTGGCTGAGAAGTTCGGCAAGCTGCCGCTCAGCGTGTCGCTGGCGCCTGCCATCCGCACCGCACGCGAAGGCTTCAAGCCCGATCCGCGCCTGCTGCAGTCGATCGCCGGGGAACAGAAGAACCTGGAGCGCTGGCCGGCCTCCGCCGCCAAGTACCTGCCGGGCGGCAAGCCGCCGGCGGCGGGCGAGATCTGGCGCGATCCGGAGCAGGCGCGCACCTGGGAGCTGATCGCCGAGAAAGGCGACGCCGGCTTCTACCGCGGAGCAACGGCGCAGAAGCTGGTAGATGCGGTGCGTGCCGCCGGCGGCAACTGGACGCTGCAGGACCTGGCGAACTATCGCGCCAAGGAGCGCACGCCGATCACGATCGACTACCGGGGCTACAAGATCGTCACCGCGCCGCCGCCGTCCTCGGGCGGCGTGGCGATCGCCGAGATCCTCAACATCCTTCGCGGCTATGACCTCGCGAAGATGGACCCGGCACACCGCGCGCACTACACCATCGAGGCGATGCGCCGCGCGTTCCGCGACCACAACGATTACCTTGGCGATCCCGACTTCGTGAAGATGCCGCTGGACATGCTGCTGTCGCCGTACTACGCCGACGGCCTGCGCCAGAGCATCCTGCCCGACCAGGCCACGCCGTCTTCCATGCTGCCGCACGGGCCGTCGCACGATCCGGGCATGCACACCACGCATTTCTCGATCATCGACAAAGACGGCAACATGGTGGGGATCACCTCCACCGTGAACTACATCCTCGGCTCCACCTTCGTCGCCAAGGGCACCGGCGTGCTGCTCAACGACGAGATGGATGATTTCGCGCTGGTGCCGAACAAGCCGAACGTCTACGGCCTGCTCGGCAGCAAGGCGAACGCGCCGGTGGGCGGCAAGCGGATGCTGTCCTCGATGTCGCCCAGCATCGTGATCGGCAAGGACCGCAGCGCGGTGATCGGCTCGCCCGGCGGTTCCACCATCATCACCCAGGTGCTGGAAGGCATCCTGCACTTCATCGACGGCCAGAGCGCGCAGCAGATCGTGGCCGACAAGCGCTTCCACCACCAGTTCCTGCCCGACGAGGTGTTCGTGGAGGACGGCGTGTTCGACGCCGCCACCAGCGCCGAACTCAGGAAGATGGGTTACACGCTGAAGCCGCGCGAACCCTGGGGCTTCATGAACGTGGTGACCTGGGACCACCGCGACAACAAGCTCGACGCCGCCAGCGACCCGCGCCGGCCGTCCGGACTGGGCAAGGTGGAGTAATTCCGTGGAGCTTTTCCCGCTGCCCGGCAACCCGCGGCGGCTCGACGGCGGCGTGGCGATAGCCGGCCCGTCCCTGGGACTCGCCCTGCGCTGTGCGCGGGGCCGCCTGCGGCGTCCGGATGCGCCCCAGGCGAATCCGCCGGCAACGCGAGGAAGCTGACGTGGAGCTTTTCTCCCTACTGGGCAATTCGCAACGGTTGGATGGCGGCGCCATGTTCGGCAATGCGCCGAAGGCGATGTGGTCGCGCTGGATCCAGCCCGACGCGCAGAACCGCATCCCGCTGGCCTGCCGCTGCCTGCTGGTGAAAGGCCTCGCGGTGAACGGCGTGCCGGGGCGCAACGTGCTGTTCGAGACCGGCATCGGCGCGTTTTTTGACCCGTCGCTGCGCGAGCGCTACGGCGTGATTGAGGATCGCCACGTGCTGCTCGACTCGCTGGCCGCAGCGGGCCTGGCGCACGAGGACATCCACGCGGTGGTGCTGTCGCACCTGCACTTCGACCATGCCGGCGGCCTGCTGGCGGCGTGGGAGGAGGGACAGTCGCCGCGTCTGCTGTTCCCCAACGCCACGTTCGTGATGGGTGCGGCACATTGGCAGCGCGCATTGAGGCCGCATCCGCGCGACCGCGCCTCGTTCATTCCGGAACTGCCGCAGCTGCTCATGGACAGCGGCCGCCTGGAACTGGTCGAGGGCGAGCACGCGAAGGTGCTGGGGGAGGCGGTGCGTTTCACCTATTCGGACGGCCATACGCCGGGCCTGATGCTGGCCGAAGTCGCCGGCATGGCGTTCTGCGCCGACCTGATCCCCGGCCGTGCGTGGGTGCACCTGCCGATCACCATGGGCTACGACCGTTACCCCGAGAAGCTGATCGACGAGAAGCGCGCCTTCCTTGACGACAAGCTGACGCGTGGCGTGCGACTGTTCTTCACCCACGACCATGCCTGCGCCGCGGCGCGCGTGCAGCGCGACGAGCGTGGTCGCTATGGCTGCGCGGACGAGCTGCCTGAACTGCACGGGAGCCCCGGATGATGTCCCTTGGCCGCATCACCGCCTTGCGCGGTCCGCAGGCCATCGCGGTCGGCCTGGCATCGCTGGTGCTGGGCATCGTGCTGGCCGCGTGGACCGAGCGTAGCCTGGGCAACTACCAACTGGCGTTGCAGCTGCATGGTGGCGGGGTAGTCGACCTCGGTCACAGCATGGAGCCGCAGGATGGCCTGCAGGGCCGGATGGTGCGCATCAGCGGCACGCCGCGGGTGGTGGAGTCGCCCTACGACGCCGACTTCAACCAGCAGGCGGCCACGCCGGTGCTGTCGCGCCGCGTGCAGATGTTCCAGTGGCGCGAACTGCGCCTCGGCGGCAACGTCACCTACGAGCTGGACTGGGCGGACACGCCCCAGGATTCCAGCCGCTTCGCGCAGCCGCAGGGTCACGCCAACCCGGGGCCGTTCCCGCTCGCCGGCAAGCGCTTCGATGCCGGCAGCGTGGAGCTGGGAGGCTACAAGCTGGATCCCGCGTTGGTGCATGCCCTGCCGGGCAGCGAGCCTGTGGCGCCCGACGCGAAGGCGTTGCCGGCGAACCTTGCCGCCAGTTTTTCGCTACATGACGGCGCGCTGGTCACCAGCACCAGGCCGGGCGACCCGCGGCTCGGCGACGTGCGCGTGAGCTGGAGCGCGGTGCCGCTGCAGGAAGTGACGGTGATTGCACGTGTCGACGGCGATCGTCTCGTGACAGTGCCGAACGCGGTCGACGGCAAGGACTACGAGGTCAACGTCGGCGACAGCGCGCTGCTGGATATGCGTCCCGACATGGCGGCGCAGCCGCTGCTGGTCTGGCCGCGGCGCATCCTCGCCGTGCTGCTGGCGGTGCTGGGCATGGGCCTGCTGTTGCGGCAGCGGGATGCCACGCGCATCGACCCGCGGCTGGCCCTGGGCGGTGGCCTGCTCGTGGTGGGCGTGTTCGCCGCCATGCCGTGGCTGGGCAGCAGCACGGCATCCGCCATCGCCTGGTTCGTCGTCGCGCTGGTCGGGCTGGCGCTGCTGGTTTGGTGGCATCGCGCGTCACGCCCGCGCCATCACCAGCACCACTGAATCGCCGGTCGCCATCGGCGAAATGTCAGGATCGCGCCCGCGGCAGACCCGCGGCGGCGGACATGCTGCAGATCCGTTTCCAAGGATGACTTCCCCATGCACCTGCGTTCGCTGTCCGGCGCCATTCTGGCGCTGACCCTGGCTTGGTCGGTGGCCCTTGCGGCGCAATCCCCGTACGACATCGACCGCAGCCAGTGGAACGCGCCGCAAAAGCCGTTCCGCATCTACGGCAACACCTGGTACGTGGGACCGCACGGCCTCTCCTCGATCCTGCTGGACACCGGGCAGGGCCTGGCGCTGTTCGACGGCGACCTGCCCGAATCCGCGGCGCAGATCGAGGCGCACATCCGTGAACTCGGCTTCCGGGTGCGCGACGTGAAGTGGATCCTCAACTCGCACGCCCACAGCGACCATGCCGGCGGTATCGTCGCGCTGCAGGCAGCCAGCGGCGCACAGGTGCTGGCAAGCGCCGCCGGCGCGCGCGAACTGGAGCTGGGCGGCGCAGATCCCGGCGATCCGCAATACGGACTGGCTCCCCGCTACACGCCAGTGAAGCAGGTGCACGTGGTGCGCGACGGCGAAACCCTGGAGCTCGGCCGCATGGCCGTCACCGCGCACTACACCCCCGGCCATACGCCAGGTAGCACCTCGTGGACCTGGGAATCCTGCACGGGCCGGCGTTGCCTGCACATCGCCTACGCCGACAGCCTCAGCGCGATCAGCGCACGAGGCTACCGCTTCACCGACCACCCCGCCTATGTGGCCGCCTTCCGCAGGAGCCTCGCCACCGTGGCGGCCTTGCCCTGCGACATCCTGCTGACCCCGCACCCCGACGCCAGCGGCTTTTGGGAGAAAGTGGCGCAGCGCAAATCGCCGACGGACGTAGCGCCGCTGGTCGACCCGCCGGCCTGTCGCGACTATGCCGCCGACGCGGCGAAGAACCTGGATGCGCGCCTGGCGCAAGAGCAGGCCGCGAAGCGGTGATTCCGGGAGGGCGGCGCCGTGCAGGACGGCCGCTGGCGGGCAATGCCGCGGATCTCCGCGGCCTGTTCAACGGGCGGATGCGTGCTCCAGCAGCCACAGGCCCGCAAACAACTTGGGGTCGATGGAATAGCCTTCGGCGGCGCGCGCGAACAACCAGTCGCCCGCTTCGACGCGGGGCACCTCGTGCACCACGATGTTTTCGCTGGCGTCGCCGCCGCCCGCACCGGTCTTCACCAGGTCGAACGCGCGCACGTAGGCGATCATCTCCGTGCTCATGCCTGCCGATGACGGCCCCTGGTGCAGGAAGGCCACGTGCCTGCAGCGCCAGCCGGTCTCCTCCTCCAGCTCGCGCCGCGCGGCCAGCAGCATGTCCTCGTCTTCCTTGCCGTCGAGGTCGCCGATCAGGCCAGCCGGCATCTCGATCGTGCGGGCCTGGATGGCCACCCGGTACTGCTCCACGAACAGCACGCGGTCGTCCGGCGTCACCGCGATCACGATCGCCGCGCCGCCGGGGTTGTTGCGTTCGGCGTACTCCCAGCGTCCGCGCCTGCGCAGGCTCAGCCAGCGGCCCCGGTACAGGGTTTCCTCCGGCGCATCGGCATCGGCGGGGCGTGAATCGTCGGGTGTCGTCATCGGCGGGATCAGAACGTGCGCTGCACGGAGTAGTCCGCCAGCGTGGCCAGCGCGTCGCGGTAGGGCGAGGCGGGCAGCGCGGCGAGCGCCTCGTGCGCGGCGGCGGCGTGGGCGACGGCGCGTTCCCGGGTGCGCTCCAGCGCGCCGGAGTCGCGGATCGCGGCCACGATGCGGTCCAGCGAGTCCAGGCCGCCGTGCTCGATGGCGTGGCGCAGCGAGGCGACCTGTTCCGGCGTGGCGCTCTGCAGCGCGTAGATCAGCGGCAGGGTGGGCTTGCCTTCGGCGAGATCGTCGCCGATGTTCTTGCCCAGGGTGTCGGCGTCGCTGGTGTAGTCCAGCAGGTCGTCGGCGATCTGGAATGCGTAGCCGAGTTCCATGCCGTACCGGCGCAGCGCGGAAACCTGCTCCCCGGGCAGTCCGCCGAGCAGGCCGCCCAGTTCGGTGGCGGCGGCGAACAGCACCGCGGTCTTGCGCTCGATCACCGCGAGGTAGGCGTGCTCGTCCACGTCGGCGTTGCCGATGTTGAGCAGCTGCAGCACCTCGCCCTCGGCGATGGTGTTGGTGGTGTCGGCGAGGATGCGCATCACGCGCATGTCGTCCAGCTCCACCATCAGCTGGAACGAGCGCGAGTAGAGGAAATCGCCCACCAGCACGCTGGCGGCGTTGCCCCACAGCGCGTTGGCGGTCTGCCGGCCGCGGCGCAGGCCGGATTCGTCCACCACGTCGTCGTGCAGCAGGGTGGAGGTGTGGATGAACTCGATCACCGCGGCCAGCTTGACGTGCTGCTCGCCGCGATAGCCCGCCGCGCGCGCGGCCAGCGCGTGCAGCATCGGCCGCAGTCGCTTGCCGCCGCCGGCGATGATGTGGTCGGCGATCTGGTTGATCAGCACCACGTCGGAGGCCAGCCGCGTACGGATCAGCTGGTCGATGCGCCGCATGTCGGCGTCGGCGAGCGCGCGCACGGCGGCGAAGTCGGCGGGGCGGTTGACGTCGGCTGGAATCGAGTTCATGGGCTGTCGCGGTCTGGGTCCGGTGATTATAGGGGCAGGTCGCCGCGAACCATCATCCGGAGGGCGATTGCAAGCCGCGCCGGCCGGCCCAATGATGCGTCCACGGCATGCCGTTGCAGGGGATTCGCCCGATGGCTCACGAAATCATTGCGTTGATCGCCCAGTACGGCCTGCTGCTGGTGTTCCTCAACGTTCTGGCGACGCAGGCGGGCGCGCCGGTGCCGGCGGTGCCCACCCTGGTCGTGGCCGGCGCGCTGGCGGCGGGCGACCGGCTCTCGCTGGCGGGCATCGTGGCAGCGGCGGTGGTCGGCAGCCTGCTGGGCGACCTGGCGTGGTTCCTGGCGGGGCGGCGTTACGGCGCAGGGGTGATGCGCACGCTCTGCCGTGTCTCGCTGTCGCCGGATTCCTGCGTGAAGCAGTCCGAGCTGCGCTTCCAGCGCTGGCGCGGCCAGGTGCTGCTGGTCGCCAAGTTCGTGCCAGGCCTGTCGATGCTGGCGCCGCCGCTGGCCGGGGCGATGGGCCTGCCGTCACGGAACTTCGTGCTGCTCGACGGCCTGGGCGCGCTGCTCTGGGCAGGCGTGGCGGTCGCACTCGGCTACGTCTTTGCGGGCGAGGTCGACCGCGTGCTCGACGCCGTCGCCGATGCCGGCACGGTGGCGGTGGAGGCAGCGGTGGTGCTGCTCGCGGCCTATGTGCTCGCCAGGTGGTGGCGGCGCGAGCGCCTGCTGCGTTCGCTGCGGATGGCACGGATCGGCGCCGAGGAACTCGCCGAGGCGATCGCGGCAGGCCGTGCGCCGGTGGTGATCGACGTGCGTTCGGCGGTGTCCCGGGAGCTGGATGACCGGATCATTCCCGGTGCCGTGCTCGCCGATGTCGAGGGCGTTGTGCAGGCGGTCGTCGCCATACCCTTCGACCGCGAGCTGGTGGTGTATTGCAACTGCCCGAACGAGGTCTCCGCGGCGCACGCCGCGCAGGCGCTGACCAAGCGCGGCTATCGTCGCGTGCGGCCGTTGCGGGGCGGCCTGGATGGCTGGGAGGCGGCCGGCCAGGCGGTGCAGCGGCTGGCATCGGCGAACGACGGCGTGCTCGCCGGGACGACCGTGGCGACGAGAACGACCGTTTGAGGCACCGGCGCCGGCGGCCCCGAAAATTTACGCGTTCTATATGCCGCCCGGGCGATTCGCTATCCCCTTCTTACGCACCGGCGCCTACAGTTTCCGCCGACATTTTCAGCGGCGCGGTGTTATGGACGTCATCTATCTTTTGCTCGCCTTCGTGCTTTCCGCGGCCAGTCTCGGCTTCCTGCTGATCTGCGACCGCCTGGGCCGCCATCGCTAGGCCGCTGCGCCGGCGCGCCCCATCCCGCATCCGAGTTCTACCCCGAGGGGAATTCCAATGACCGTCGTCTACGTCGTGGCTGCCGCGATTGCGGTGGGCCTGGCCGTTTATCTGTGTGTGGCTTTGCTCAAGCCGGAGTGGTTCGAATGACCTCCAACGATTTCATCCAGCTGGGCCTCTACCTGGCCGTGCTGCTGCTGCTGGTCAAGCCGCTGGGCGGTTACATGGCCCGGGTTTTCGCCGACGCGCCCAATCGGGTCACCCGTTTCGGTGCGCCGGTGGAGCGCGTTCTCTACCGCCTCTGCGGCATCGATCCGGCTGAGGACATGGGGTGGAAGCGCTACGCCCTGGCGGTGTTGCTGTTCAATGTGCTCGGCCTGCTGGTGGTGTATGCGCTGCAGCGTCTGCAGCAGTGGCTGCCACTGAACCCGCAGCACCTGGGCGCCGTGTCGCCGGATTCGGCGATGAACACCGCGATCAGCTTCGCCACCAACACCAACTGGCAGGGCTACGGCGGCGAATCGACGATGAGCTACCTGACCCAGATGCTGGGCCTGGCGGTGCAGAACTTCCTCTCGGCGGCGACCGGCGTGGCGGTGCTGGTGGCGGTGATCCGCGGCTTCAGCCGCCGCAGCGCCCAGGGCCTGGGCAACTTCTGGGTGGACATGGTGCGCAGCACGCTGTACGTGCTGCTGCCGCTGTCGCTGCTGCTGTCGCTGTTGCTGGTCTCGCAGGGCGTGGTGCAGAACTTCAAGCCCTATGTTGACGTGCCGGTGGTGCAGGCCTCCAGCTATGTCGAGACGCTGAAGGATGCCGCCGGCAATCCCCTCAAGGACGCTGCCGGCAAGGTCGAGACGCGCCAGGTGGCGGTGACCGCGCAGACCCTGCCGATGGGGCCGGCCGCCTCGCAGATCGCGATCAAGCAGCTCGGTACCAACGGCGGCGGCTTTTTCAACGTCAATTCGGCGCATCCGTACGAGAACCCGACGCCGCTGTCGAACTTCGCCGAGCTGCTGGCCATCCTGCTGATTCCCGCGGCGCTCTGCTACACCTTCGGCCAGATGGTCGGCGACCGCCGCCAGGGCTGGGCGTTGCTGCTGGCGATGCTGGTGATCTTCGTGCCGCTGCTGCTGACCTGCACCGTGGCCGAGCAGGCCGGCAACCCGGCGCTGCACGGCCTGGTGGCGCAGCACGTCGTTGACCAGCATGCCTCGGCGCTGCAGGCCGGCGGCAACATGGAAGGCAAGGAGACCCGCTTCGGCATCGTCAACTCCACGCTGTGGGCCACCGCGACCACCGCCGCCTCGAATGGCTCGGTGAACGCGATGCACGACTCCTTCACCCCGCTGGGCGGGCTGGTGCCGATGTGGCTGATGCAGCTGGGCGAAGTGATCTTCGGCGGCGTCGGCTGCGGCCTGTACGGCATGCTCGCCTTCGCCGTGGTGGCGGTGTTCATTGCCGGCCTGATGGTCGGCAGGACGCCCGAATACCTGGGCAAGAAGATTGAGGCCTTCGAAATGAAGATGGCCAGCCTCGCCGTGCTGGTGCCCTGCGTGCTGGTGGTGGTGGGCACCGCCATTGCGGTGATGGCGCCGGCCGGCGTGGCGGGCATCGCCAACCCGGGTGCGCACGGCTTCAGCGAGATCCTGTATGCGCTGAGCTCGGCCTCCAACAACAACGGCAGCGCCTTTGCCGGGCTGTCCGCCAACACGCCGTTCTGGAACGTGTTGCTGGGCGTATGCATGTTCCTCGCGCGCTTCCCGCTGGTCATCGCCATGCTGGCCATGGCCGGCGCGCTGGCCGCCAAGCGCCATGTGCCGGAATCCGCCGGCACGCTGCCCACGCACACGCCGCTGTTCGTGACCCTGCTGGCCTGCGTGGTGATCGTGGTCGGCGCACTCACCTTCCTGCCGGCGCTGGCGCTTGGCCCCATCGCCGAATACCTGATGTCGGCGCATTGATCCATCCGGGACAAAGAATCCATGACTTCGCATACCCATGCCGTGCGCGGTTTCGACCGCGAGCTGGTCCTCAACGCGGTGGCCGACGCCTTCCGCAAGCTGTCCCCGCGGGTGCAGTTCAAGAACCCGGTGATGTTCGTGGTGTTCGTGTGCAGCGTGCTCACCACCTTGCTGTGGGTGCAGGCGCTGGCCGGACACGGCGAGGCGCCGACAGGTTTCATCTTCTGGGTCAGCCTCTGGTTGTGGTTCACCCTGCTGTTCGCGAATTTCGCCGAGGCGCTGGCCGAGGGGCGCGGCAAGGCGCAGGCGGACGCGTTGCGCAGCTCGCGCAAGGACGTGGTGGCCAAGAAGCTGGCCGGCCCGACACGCGAGGCCGCTGTCGCGGTGGTCTCCTCCGCCGACCTGCGCAGCGGCGACCACGTGCTGGTCGAGGCCGGCGAGCAGATCCCGGGTGACGGCGATGTGGTGGTCGGCGCGGCCAGCGTGGACGAGAGCGCGATCACCGGCGAATCCGCACCGGTGATCCGCGAATCCGGCGGTGACCGCTGCGCGGTCACCGGAGGCACGCGGGTGCTGTCCGACTGGCTGGTGGTGCGCATCACCAGCAATCCGGGCGAGAGCTTCCTGGACCGCATGATCGCGATGGTGGAAGGCGCCGCGCGGCGCAAGACGCCGAACGAGATCGCGCTGACCATCATGCTGGCCAAGTTCACGCTGATTTTCCTGCTCGCCTGCGCCACGCTGCTGCCGTATTCGATCTACAGCGTGCAGGCCACCGGCACCGGCAATCCGATTACGCTGACCGTGCTGACCGCACTGCTGGTGTGCCTTATTCCCACCACCATCGGCGCACTGCTCTCGGCCATCGGCATCGCCGGCATGGACCGGATGATCCGCGCCAACGTGATCGCCACCTCCGGACGCGCGGTCGAGGCCGCTGGCGACGTCGACGTGCTGCTGCTCGACAAGACCGGTACGATCACCCTGGGCAACCGCCAGGCGGTGGCCTTCCACCCCGCGCCCGGCGTGGACGAGCGCGCGCTGGCCGAGGCCGCCCAGCTCGCCTCGCTGGCCGACGAGACGCCGGAAGGCCGCAGCGTGGTGGTGCTGGCGAAGGAGCGCTTCAACCTGCGTGAGCATTCGCTGGAAGCCTTGCAGGCGCATTTCGTGCCGTTCACCGCGCAGACCCGCATGAGCGGCGTGGACGTGGAAGGTCGGCGCATCCGCAAGGGTGCGCTGGACGCCGTGGAGTGCTACCTCGACGCCGCCGGCAGCCATCTGCCGCCGCTGGTCAAGACCATGGCCGAGGACATCGCGCGTCGCGGCGCCACGCCGCTGATCGTGGCCGAGGGCTTCGGCGCGCTGGGTGTGATCGAGCTGAAGGACATCGTCAAGGGCGGCATCAAGGAGCGCTTCGCCGAGATGCGCAAGATGGGCATCAAGACCATCATGATCACCGGCGACAACCCGCTCACGGCGGCCGCCATCGCGGCGGAGGCCGGCGTGGACGATTTCCTCGCCGAGGCCACACCCGAGGCCAAGCTCAAGCTCATCCGCGACATCCAGGCCGAGAACCGCCTGGTGGCGATGTGCGGCGATGGCACCAACGACGCGCCGGCGCTGGCGCAGGCCGACGTGGCGGTGGCGATGAACACCGGCACGCAGGCGGCCAAGGAAGCCGGCAACATGGTCGACCTCGACTCCAACCCGACCAAGCTGATCGAGGTGGTGGAGATCGGCAAGCAGATGCTGATCACCCGCGGCTCGCTGACCACGTTCTCCATCGCCAACGACATCGCCAAGTACTTCGCGATCATCCCGGCCGCGTTCGCCACCACCTACCCGGCACTGAACGCGCTCAACGTGATGCGCCTGGCCACGCCGCAGAGCGCGATCCTCTCCGCGGTGATCTTCAACGCGCTGATCATCGTGTTCCTGATCCCGCTGGCGCTGAAGGGCGTGAAGTACCGCGCGCTGGGTGCCGGCGCGCTGCTGCGGCGCAACCTGCTGATCTACGGCCTCGGCGGCGTCGTGGTGCCGTTCATCGGCATCAAGCTGATCGACATGCTGCTGGTGCTGCTGGGCATGGCCTGAGCGTGCGGCGTCCCGCCTGCGGGGCGCCCGGTACCCCCTTCGGAGCTTCACGCATGCAAACCCTCAAGCTTTTCGTCTCTTTGCCCGACGCAGAACACCCCGACATGGAACTGCGCCTGTCGGCGAACGATTCCGCCTGCGACGTCGTCATCGCGCTGCCCTCCTGCCGGCGCAGCGACGGTTCGCGGGAGGCGGAGCCAGCCGGCACGGCGGCTTCGTCGAGCGACCGGGACGATTACGAGCTCGGCGGCTACGCGGGCATCTGACCGTCCCATGTTTTCCATCGATTGCGCCGCGGCAACGCTGCCCGGCGCGGAGTCCTCCATGAAAATCGCCACCCTCCTTCTTCCGTTCACCGCACTTGCCCTGGCCGCTTGCATGCCCGCGGCGCGCGCCGCCGACGCGCCCTCCACCACGGTCACCGGCAACGTGGCCGTGGTTTCCGACTACATGTTCCGTGGCCTGACCCAGACCTGGGGGCATCCGGCCGTGCAGGGCGGCGCCGACCTCGCGCTCGCCAACGGCTTCGCCGCGGGCTTCTGGGGTTCGGCGATCAGCGAGAACAGCTATCCGGGCGGCTCGATGGAGCTGGATCTCTATGCCAGCTACGGCGCCTCCATCAACAACGACTGGTCCTGGCGCGCCGGCCTCTACGGCTACGTCTATCCCGGCGCCAACCTGGACAAGGCGGCCCTGCCGTCGCGCTCGCTGAATACCGGCGAGGCCAACGCCGCGCTGAGCTGGAAGCAGTTCACGCTGAAGTACAACTACGCGCTGACCGACTACTTCGGCGCCGACGTGGAGCAGGGTTTCCGGGGCAATTCCAAGGGCACGAGCTACACGCAGCTGGACGCCAGCTTCCCGTTCGGCCCGGCCTGGAGCCTAGCGCTGCATGCGGGCTACACCCACTACACGACCGCGCTGGCCGCGCCGAACGCCTACGGCACGCGCAATCCCGACTACGCCGACTTCGGCGCCACGCTGAAGGACCAGTTCTCCGCGCACTGGTCGGCCAGCGTGGGCGTGACGCACGCCACCAACGACCGCTTCTATCGCCGCACCAGCAGCTTCATGAACGCCAACGACGTGCGCAACGTCGGTGGCACGCGCGGCTTCGTGATGCTGCAGGGAACGTTCTGATGCGGTCGGTTCCCGCTCGCAACGATCAACCAGCGGCCCTCCGCGGCCGCGCCTTCCAGACACAGAGTCCCCTATGAGCAAGCTATTGCGTCAATCCATTCTGATGCTGGTGCTGCTGACCGTGGTCACCGGCGTGGCCTATCCGCTGCTGGTCACCGGCCTGGCGCAGGTGCTGTTCCCCGGGCAGGCCAACGGCAGCCTGGTCGTGAAGGACGGCAAGGCGGTCGGCTCCGGGCTGATCGGCCAGGAGTTCTCCGATCCGAAGTATTTCTGGGGGCGGATTTCGGCGACCACGCCCAATCCGTACAACGGCGGGTCCTCGTCGGGCTCCAACCTCGGCCCGACCAACCCGGCGTTGGTCGAAGCGGCGAAGCAGCGCATCGCCGCGCTGCGCGCCGCCGATCCCGGTAATACCGCGCCGGTGCCGGTGGACCTGGTCACCGCCTCCGCCAGCGGCCTCGATCCCGAGATCAGCCCGGCTGCCGCGCAGTACCAGGTGGCGCGGGTGGCGCGCCTGCGCGGCCTGTCCACGGCGGAAGTGGCCGCGCAAGTGGCGGCGCACACCCGCGGGCGGCAATTCGGCGTACTCGGGGAGCCGCGGGTGAACGTGCTGCAGCTCAACCTGGCGCTGGACGCCCTGCAGAAGCGCTAAGGTACGGCGGCCTTCCATGCCGCGACCGCCCATGACCGAGAACGACAACCGCCAGGCCCGCGCCGACGCCCTGCTGAGCACGGTGCAGGACGAGCAGCATCGCCGGCTCAAGGTGTTCCTTGGCGCCGCGCCGGGAGTGGGCAAGACCTACGCCATGCTGTCGGCCGCCCGCGAGCTGAAGCGACAGGGAGTGGACGTGGTGGTGGGGCTGGTCGAAACCCATGGCCGCGCCGAAACCGCGGCCTTGCTGGAAGGCATGGAGGTGCTGCCGCGCCGTGCCGTACGCTATCGCGAGCGCGATTTCACCGAGTTCGACCTCGACGCCGCGCTGGCGCGCAGGCCGGCGGTGCTGCTGGTCGACGAGCTGGCGCACCGCAATCTGCCCGGCGGCCGGCACGAGCGGCGCTGGCAGGACATCGCAGAATTGCTCGACGCCGGCATCGAGGTGTACACCGCGCTCAACGTGCAGCACCTGGAAAGCCTCAACGACCAGATGCGCCGGATCACCGGCGTCACCGTGCGCGAGACGGTGCCGGACGCCTTCCTCGACCGCGCGCGCGACATCATGCTGATCGACTTGCCGCCGCGCGAGCTGATCGAACGGCTCAAGCAGGGCAAGGTCTACGTGCCCGAGACGGCCGCCGCCGCGCTGGACGCGTTCTTCTCGCCCACCAACCTGGCCGCGCTGCGCGAGCTGGCGGTGGAGACCGTGGCCAGTCACGTCGAGAGCGACCTGCGCGAGCACATGCTGGCGCGCGGCGGTGCGATGCCGGTACGCCGCCGCGTGCTGGCGGCGATCGACGGTCATGCGCAGAGCGAATACCTGGTGCGGGTGGCGCGACGCATCGCCGAACGCCGCGGCGCGCCGTGGAGCGTCGTCTACGTCGATACCGGCGGCGCCAGCGACCCGGCCCGGCAGGAGCGGGTGGACGCTGCCATGCGGCTGGCGCGCCGGCTGGACGGCGAGGCCATCGTTCTGCGCGGCCACTCCGTTGCCGACGAGCTGCTCGCGCACGCCGACCGCGAAGGCGTGGGCCAGATCATCCTGGGCCGCACCCGCGAACGGCCGCTGGCGCGAATGCTCGGCCGCTCGCTCACCCAGCAGCTGCTGCGCCGGGGGGCGCACCTGGAGCTGGCGATCATCGCCACCCCGGTCGAGCGGGCGAAGTCGCGGAGGCGGCTGAATCTGGCGCATGGTGCGCGCTCCCGGCGCGACGATTACCTCCAGGCCACGCTGGCGGTCGCCGTGGCAACCGCGATTTCCTACTTTGTTTATCGCTACCTGTCGGTGGCGAACCTGTCGCTGATTTTCCTGACCGCAGTCATCGCGGTGGCGGTCCGTACGCGAATGGCGGTAGCCGTCTATACGGCCGCGCTGTGCTTCTTGGCGTACAACTATTTCTTCGCTCCGCCGCGCTTCACCCTGGAAATCGCCAATTTCGATGACCTGTTGGCGGTGGTGCTGTTTTTCGTGGCGGCCCTCATATGCAGCCGGCTGGCGACGCGGCTGTCCAGCCAGGTAATGTCGTTGCGCACCGCGCAGGTGCGCTCGCGCGCCCTGCTCGCGCTGGGGCAACGGCTTGCCGTCAGTGCCGACGCCGAGGGCGTGCGCAACGTGGGTGCGCAGGCCATGGCGAAGGCGCTGGACGCGCAGGTGGCGATCCTGGCCCGCGACGCCTCGCAACGCCTGCAGGCCATGGCCGCCTCGCCGCGCGGCATGACCTTGAGCATGCAGGACCTGGCCGCGGCCGACTGGAGCGAGCAGCACGCCGAGCCGGCTGGCCGCTACACCGACACCATCAACGCGGCCAGCTGCTGGACCCTGCCGCTGGGCGGCGAGGACAACCGCCTCGGCGTGGCCGCCCTGCGCTTTGCCACCGGTGCCGCTGAACCCGGCCCCGAGCGGCGCAGCCTCGCGCTGGCGATGGCGCAGGACATCGGCCAGGCGCTGGACCGGGCGCGGCTGGCCGACGAGCTGGAGAGCGCGCGCGTGCAGGGCGAAACCGAGCGCCTGCGGAGTGCGCTGCTGTCCTCGGTCTCGCACGACCTGCGCTCGCCGCTGGCCTCGATGATCGGCGCCGCCGGCACGCTTTCCAGCTACGGCGACCAGTTGCCTTCCGAGGAGCGCAGCCAGCTGCTGGAGGCGATCCTGGGCGAGGGGCAGCGGCTGGACCGCTACATCCAGAACCTGCTCGACATGACCCGCCTGGGCCACGGCACGCTCAAGCTAAACCGCGACTGGGTGGACGTGGCCGAGATCGTCGCGGCCGCGGTGGCGCGCCTGCGCAAACTGTTCCCGGACCTGCGCGTGGATACCGCGCTGCCGCCCGATACCGTGCTGCTGTACGTGCATCCGGCGTTGATCGAGCAGGCGCTGTTCAACATACTGGAGAACGCCGCGCGCTTCTCGCCGCCCGGCGAGGCCGTGCGCATCGCCGTGCACGGCGCCGGCGAGCGCCTGTTGATCGACGTCGCCGACCGCGGCCCCGGCATCCCGGAGGAGGAGCGGGCGCGCATCTTCGACATGTTCTACTCGGTGGCCCGCGGCGACCGCGCGCCGCAGGGCACCGGCCTGGGCCTGGCGATCTGCCGCGGCATGATCGGCGCGCACGGCGGCAGCGTGGAGGCCTTGCCCGGCGACGGTCCGGGCACCACCATCCGCATCAACCTGCCGCTGCCGCCGCCGCCCGATACGCAACCATGACCGTTTCCGCACCGCGCGTGCTGGTGATCGACGACGAAGCGCAGATCCGCCGCTTCCTCGACATAGGCCTGCGCGCTGAGGGCTACCAGGTGCTGCTCGCCGCGAATGCCGCCGAGGGCCTGGCGCTGGCGGCCACCGGCAGTCCGGACCTGGTGATCCTCGACCTCGGCCTGCCCGACCGCGACGGCCACGAGGTGCTGGCCGAGCTGCGCCAGTGGAGCCGAGCGCCCGTGCTGATGCTGTCGGTGCGCGACGCCGAGACCGAGAAGGTGCGCGCGCTGGACGCCGGCGCCAACGACTACGTGACCAAGCCCTTCGGCATCCAGGAGCTGATGGCGCGGCTGCGTGCGCTGTTGCGCCAGCGCCCGGCCGGCGAGCCGGAAGCGCCGCCGCGCTGGGACGACGGCCGCCTCAGCGTGGACCTGCAGCGCCGCGAAGTGCGGCTGGACGGCGCCGAGCTGGCGCTGACCCGCAAGGAGTACGCCGTGCTGGCGCTGCTGCTGCGCCACGCCGGTCGGGTGGTGACCCAACCGCAGCTGCTGCGCGAAGTGTGGGGCCCCACCCATACCGGCGACAGCCAGTACCTGCGCATCGTGATCGGCAAGTTGCGCCAGAAGCTGGGCGACGACCCGGCCCAGCCGCGCTGGCTGAAGACCGAGCCGGGCGTGGGCTACCGCTTCCTGGGTTGAGCATGGCGCGGCCCGGGCACGGCGCGGCGGTTCATGCGTGCCTGCGCCGTGCCGGGGGGGCTGCCTGCGCCGCGGCGGCATCGACTGCATCCAGGCATTCGCCGAACAATTGCATCGCCTCGCGCAATTGCGCCTTGGACAGGCCGCAGTAGCCGAGGATGAGGCCGGGCATGGCCGGCGGCTCCCGGTAGTGCGGCGCGATCGAGTACAGGCCCAGTCCGCGTTCGCGCGCGTCGGCGATCAGCGCGTCGACCTGCGCGTGGTCGTAGCCGGGCAGCCAGGCGGTGATGTGCATACCGGCATGTGCATCCGCGATCCACACGCGATCACCGGCGTGCTGCTGCAGTCCGGCGATCAGCTCCCGGCGCCGCGAGTTCAGCTCCCTGGTCATGAAGCGCAGGTGGCGATCGAAGCCGCCGTTCTCCATGAAATGCGCGAGGGCGGCCTGCGGGACCGCCGGGCTGCCGCGATCGCACAGGTACTTGGCGTTGATGAAGTCGTCGCACAGCACTTCCGGCAGCACCATGTAACCAAGCCGCAACGCGCCGAACATCACCTTGGAGAAGGTGCCGACATAGACCACCCGGTCGTCGTCGTCGAGCGAGCGCAGGGCCGGCAGTGGAGGTGATTCGTAACGCAGCTCGCCGTCGTAGTCGTCCTCCATGATCCAGCAGTTTCCGGCTCTTGCGTAGCGCAGCAGCTCTTGCCGGCGCGCCATGGAAAGCGTCGGGCCGGCGGGGAACTGATGGGATGGGGTGACCATCACCAGGCGCGGCGCCTGCTTTGGCAAGGCGCTGCAGACCAGGCCGTCCTGGTCCGTGGGAATGGTCAGCAGCGAAGCACCATGAGCACCGAATTGCTGCCAGGCGCTGAAATAATGCGGTTCCTCGATGGCCACCTCGTCGCCCTCGTCCAGCAGCACGCGCGTGGCCAGGGCGATCGCCTGCTGGGTACCGCTGACGATGAGGATCCGGTCCGGCGAGGTGCGGATCCCGCGGCGCCGGGCCAGATGGTCGCAGATCTGTTCGCGCAGGACCGGTAGCCCCTGGACGTTGCTGTATTCGAGCCTGGTGTGCGTCGCGGCCCAGGCGAGTTCGCGTCCCCAGAGGGTGCCCAGCGTGGGATTCACCTGTGGACGGCCGTACTGCATGTCCAGGCGACAGTCGCGATGCCTGGCCGGAATCGACCAGTCCACCAGCTGCCGCGCACGCTTCGCGTAGCGCGTCAGCGGGGCGATCGACCGGTTCGGCGCCTGTTGCGGCGGCATGGGATCGGTGCGCGACATGCTCACGTAACTGCCGGAGCCCACGCGGCCGACGATGTAGCCCTCGGCACGCAACTGTTCGTAGGCCGTCAGCACCGTGATGCGCGAAAGCCCCAGTTCCTCGGCCAGCGTACGGGTGGGCGGCAGCCGGGCGCCGGCCGCCAGCCGGCCGCTGAGGATGGCCGACTTCATCGCGCGAGTCAGCTGACTGTATTGCGGGCCATGCCCATCGAGTTCGAGAAACATGTCGCCTCCAGATTGGTTATGGATGCTTCCTTGAAATTGGTTATGCCAGCGATGTCGCTACGCCGAACAAGGACGTTTGACGATTTGAAAATTGAAATATCCGGATTCCGCCGGGGAGCGGGATGCGCGGTTGTCCTGTTTTGCATCACCTGAATGTTCCGTCATGTGCCACTAGGCACATGGGGCCGCGTGCTGGATATGGCCGATTCAGCGTGAGATCTGGGCATTGGTCATGTTCACTTGTTGCCGATTGGTTCTGTAAAGGATGCAAATGTTTATTTAATGTGACCAGATGGTCGACTTAAAGGAATGGCCATCGGAAGTACCGGAAGGCATTTCGTCGACCTGGTTCGGATAGATACGGCGACTCGGAAAGTATTGCGTTGCGCCGGCCGCGCGATGCAGCGATGGAGATTGATGGATGCGCATGAAGTTCTATCCGGACGAGCTAAAGGACGAGGCCATCCGGTTGGTGGTCAAGCAACGTCTGAGCACGCGCGAAGCAGCCTTGCAGCTGGGTTTGCGCAGCGAGGTCGTCCGGGTCTGGGTGCGTCGCTTTCGTTGCGGCAAGGCGCGTCCGAGCGATATCGACCAGTTGCAGGCTTGCGTGCGAAAGCTTGCGGTTGAGCGCGACACGCTCGCCAGCATTGCTTCCCGTCTTCTCGAAAAAACCGGAGTTAATCACGCGTAGCTGGCATGCCGGTGCCGAAAGTTCTTGGCCGTGCGGGCGACAGGCTTGTTTGCCATTGTTTGCGCGGATGTTTCCAATTGCGGGAAAGAAATTTTTTGGGGTCGTCGGCTTGTGAGGCCGAGACTTTTGTTCACGCAAAAGCTGGGGAGTCGATTAATGAATATCGCAAGTTTCCGTAATTCACCGTTGCATGGTGCGCGCCTGCGCCACACGGCGCTGGCCTTGGCCATCGCTGCGACTGCCGGCATGACCGGACAGGCGCTGGCACAGTCCACCACCAGCACCATTTTCGGCACGGCGCCGATCGCGACCGGCGAAACGGTCAGGGTTGTCAACAATCAGACCGGATTCACCCGCGAAGTGCCGGTCGACAGCAGTGGTCGCTTTACCGCCAGTAGCCTCCCGGTGGGCGATTACACCGTGTCGCTGATGCAGAACGGCGCTGTGATCGCCTCGCACGACCACGTGCAGGTCAGCGTGAACGGCGGTTCGCAGGTGCCGTTCACCGCCGCTGCCGAAGCCGGCAAGAACGTACAGAACCTTTCAAGCATCACGGTTACGGCCAACTCGATTCCGGCGATCGACGTGTCCTCGACCCGCCAGACGTCGGTGATCACCTCGCAAGACCTCAAGGTCCTGCCCGTGGCGCGCAATGCCGAGTCCATTGCCTTGCTGGCACCGGGTACGGCCGGTGGCAACGCCGTGCTGGGTACGGGCCCCGGCGGCACCCCGCTGATCTCCTTCGGCGGCGATTCGGTGGTGGAGAACGCGTACTACATCAACGGCTTCAATACCACCGACCCGGTCGGCGGCGCGGGCGGCGTCGCCTTGCCGTATTTCGCCATCGCCGAGCAGCAGACCATCACCTCCGGCTACAGCGCCGAGTACGGCCGTTCGACTGGTGGCGTGATCAGCCAGGTGGGACAGCGTGGAGGCAATGAGTTCCATGCCGGCGTCTATGCCACGTGGATGCCGAGCTGGGCGCAGAGCAGCTACGACAACGAACACTTCGCCAACCCGCTGGTCACCACCCCGGGGCAGCAGTACGGCGATATCTACAGGAACCGCGAGCACAACAGCAGCTGGACCACGGTCTATGACGCCTATCTCTCCGGTCCGCTGATCAAGGACACGCTGTTCTTCTACCTTACGGCCGAAGCCCAGCACGACAACACCAAGTCCACCGGCTCCGTCCTCTCGCCGTACTACAACACCAACGGCAGCACGTCGCCCAAGTTCTACGGCAAGCTGGACTGGAACATCAACGACAACAACACGCTTGAACTGACCCATATCCAGAGCAAGGTGATGGATCAGTTCAACAACGCCTATAACTACAACTACGGCAACAACAGCATCGGCAGTTTCAACTCCATCAACAACCCGCTGTATTCGAGCAAGTTCGACGTCAATGTCCTGAAGTTCACCTCGTACATCACCAACGACCTCACGCTGAGCGTGCTGGGCGGCAAGATGAAGAGCACGTACTTCAGCCAGCAGGAGGCCTACCCCGGCTTTAACCCGCTGACGCCGGGCCTCGTCACGACCCAGTTCCAGAATCCTGCCGTTCCGGGCTTCGGCAACACCAACAACTACGCCAACACGCTGCCTTCGCCCGACCATAAGTCGACGGAAAACAACCTCCGCGTGGACCTGGACTGGAAGTTGGGCAACCACGACCTGAAGTTCGGTATCGACAACCAGCGCAGCACGGACATCAACGACGGTGCGATCTCCGGCGGCCCGGGCTACTACTGGCAATACGGCCAGGCGCCGGCCACGCTCATCGACGGCAAGTACATGGCCTGCAACAGCCTCGGCCAGTGCGCCTACAGCCCGACGCTGTACCCCAACGGGCAGACGGGCTACTACGCGGCACAGGTGTATTACGGCGGCGTGGCCTCGTTCACGGTGATGCAGAAGGCACAGTACGTCGAGGACAACTGGCAAGCCACGCCGAACCTGATGCTGAACCTCGGCCTGCGCAACGACCAGTTCACCAACTACAACGGCGACATGCAGCCCTACGTGCGCCAGACCAAGCCGCAGTGGGCGCCGCGCCTCGGCTTCAGCTGGGACATCTTCGGCGACAGCAGCGCCAAGCTGTACGGCAATGCAGGTCGCTACTATCTCGCCCTGCCTTCCGGCCTGGGTACCCGCATGGCGGGGTCCAACAACTTCAGCTATCTGTATTACACCTACTCCTCCATCGACGCGAACGGCATTCCGCAAGGCCTGACCCAGGTCCCGACGACTTCGACTCCTTATTCCGCCGACGGCGAGTATGGCCAGCCGAAGGATCCGAAGGTGGTCGCTGCGGCCAACTTGAAGCCGATGTACCAGGATGAATACGTACTGGGCTTCCAGAAGGCGTTCCATGCGTTCGGCCAGTCGCTGGTCTGGACCTCGCAGGCCACGTATTCGAACATGAAGGACATCGTGGATGACACGGGGTCCTTCTACAACGCCGCGGGCAACCTGATCATTCCTCCGGACGCCAATCCGAGCAATCTGAGCTCGGAAATCGACGTGCTGGTCAACCCGGGTCGCAGCAATACCCTGCGCTACCTGGCGAATGACGGTACCTACAAGACCTACACCTGGAATCCCGGCTCGGTCGCAAGTCCCGCTGGCAAGGTGATCGGCTTCCCCGCGGCTTTCCGCAAGTACTACAGCCTGGAGGAGTCGCTGGAGCATCCGTGGGACGGCAAGTGGATGGGCAAGATCGACTACGTGTTCTCCAAGAGCTACGGCACCACGGAGGGGCCGACCCAGTCGGCCACGCACCAGATCAGCAATGCCTCGGGCGCCGCCGGCGGCCACACCTCCGGCTCGATCACCACGGCATGGGACTTCCCGGAGGTCATGCAGTACGCCAACGGCGAACTGCCCAATTCGCATCGCCACACCTTCAAGGCCTATGGCACTTATGCCATCACGCCGGAATGGCTGGTCAGCGGCACGTACATCATCCAGTCCGGCGCGCCGATCACCTGCCTTGGCTACTTCGGTCCTGCCCAGACCGACCCGATCCAGTACGGCGAGAACTACCACTGGTGCGGTGGCGTGCCGTCGCGTCCCGGCGATGCCGGTCACACGCCATGGACGCATCAGCTCAATCTGGCGGTGAACTACATACCGGAGTGGGCGGGCAAGCACCTGAGCTTCCAGCTGCAGGTCCACAACGTGTTCAACGAGCAGAAAGTCACGGCCTACAGCGACTTCTACGGCGGCACCGGCAATGGCAACGTTCCGGATTCCACCTACAAGCTGCCGTGGGGCATCGAGGCGCCTCGCTACGCGGCGTTCAGCGTCAAGTACGATTGGTAAGCGGCATCTTCTTCAAGCCTCGTGTCGTCGGGAACCGGTGGCACGAGGCAGGGAGAGGCAAACAGGTGAACAAGGCCGCCGGGAAACCGGCGGCCTTGTTCATTTCAGCATGCACGTCGCGCGCAGCTTCACCTTGTACGAGGGCGCGGTGGATGGCGAGCATGTGCTGCTGCACGCCACGTAAAAAGGCCTGCGGGTCTGCAGCTTCACCTTCGGGTGACTGGCCTTCTTCAGGATTCAAAGCCGCTGTGCCGCCAGCGTCACCATGCAATGACCAGCACGCGATGTTTCTGCCCGCAGGGGCTGGCGCAGCGGCGCCGCGCTGGCCGCGCCTTGCACGCCGGATGCGGTGCGGGGAAGGGCAGCCCGGATCGAAGCACAGCCCGCGGAAATCGGGCAGGCGCCCACCTGCGGCCCCGGGCCTGCGCGGTGGCCGCCGCCAATCCGGGAAACGTCGCCGCGCGGCAGCCCGGCGATCAGGATCAGCTCCCGCGCCAGCGCCTTGAACACGGCAAAGCCGGACATTCTGCGCGATTCGATGTGCGGGCAGCGCTCGCGCCTGTGCCTGCCCCAGCCGGCGTGCGTGACCAGGCTGGACGGTCCGCTCTCCGGACCGGCCAGGGCGTGCCAGGGCGTGGCGCGCCCGGGGCGGCATGGCTGTCACGCCGGAATCCTCAAGCAAGGGGCCTTCACCCGCTAAAATGTGCCGCTGACACATCAGTCCAGCGTTCACTCCAAGGTTCCTGTCATCCATGAATACCGCCTACCGCCAATCCCTCCCCGGCACGTCGCTGGACTATTTCGATGCGCGCGCCGCCGTGGAGGCGATCCGGACGGGCGCCTACGACACGCTGCCGTACACCTCGCGCGTACTGGCCGAGAACCTGGTGCGCCGCTGCGATCCGGCGATCCTCGCCGAGTCGCTGAAGCAGATCATCGAGCGCAGGCGCGAGCGGGATTTCCCGTGGTTCCCGGCGCGCGTGGTGTGCCACGACATCCTGGGCCAGACGGCGCTGGTGGACCTGGCCGGCCTGCGTGACGCGATCGCCGAGCGCGGCGGCGACCCGGCCAAGGTGAACCCGGTGGTGCCGGTGCAGTTGATCGTGGATCACTCGCTGGCGGTGGAATGTGGCGGCTTCGATCCGGATGCATTCAGGAAGAACCGCGCCATCGAGGATCGCCGCAACGAGGACCGCTTCCACTTCATCGAGTGGACCAAGCAGGCGTTCGAGAACGTCGACGTGATCCCGCCGGGCAACGGCATCATGCACCAGATCAACCTGGAGAAGATGTCGCCGGTGATCCAGGTACAGGACGGGGTGGCTTATCCGGATACCTGCGTGGGCACCGACAGCCATACGCCGCACGTGGATGCGCTGGGCGTCATCGCCGTCGGCGTCGGCGGCCTGGAGGCGGAGAGTGTGATGCTCGGCCGCGCCTCGTGGATGCGCCTGCCGGACATCATCGGCGTCGAGCTCACCGGCAAGCGCCAGCCGGGCATCACCGCCACCGACATCGTGCTGGCGCTCACCGAGTTCCTGCGCAAGGAAAAGGTGGTCGGCGCGTACCTGGAATTCCGCGGCGAAGGCGCGGCCAGCCTTACCCTCGGCGATCGCGCCACCATCTCCAACATGGCGCCGGAATACGGCGCCACCGCGGCGATGTTCTTCATCGACGGCCAGACCCTCGACTACCTGCGCCTCACCGGCCGCAGCGATGAGCAGGTCAGGCTGGTGGAGACCTACGCCAAGGCCGCCGGCCTGTGGGCCGACACGCTGGCCTATGCGCAGTACGAGCGCACGCTGACGTTCGACCTGTCCTCGGTGGTGCGCAACATGGCGGGCCCGTCCAACCCGCACAAGCGCCTGCCCACGTCCGATCTCGCTGCGCGCGGCATCGCCGGCCAATGGGAAGAACAAGCGGGGCAGATGCCCGACGGCGCCGTGATCATCGCCGCCATCACCAGCTGCACCAACACCAGCAACCCGCGCAACGTGATCGCCGCTGCGCTGCTGGCGCGCAACGCCAACGCGCGCGGGCTCACGCGCAAGCCGTGGGTGAAGAGTTCGCTGGCGCCCGGCTCCAAGGCAGTGCAGCTGTATCTGGAAGAAGCCAACCTGCTGCCGGAACTGGAGAAGCTCGGCTTCGGCATCGTCGCGTTCGCCTGTACCACCTGCAACGGCATGTCCGGTGCGCTGGACCCAGCGATCCAGCGGGAGATCATCGAGCGCGACCTGTACGCCACCGCGGTGCTCTCGGGCAACCGCAACTTCGACGGCCGCATCCACCCGTACGCCAAGCAGGCCTTCCTGGCCTCGCCGCCGCTGGTGGTGGCCTACGCCATTGCCGGCACCATCCGCTTCGACATCGAGAAGGACGTGCTCGGCCACGATGCCAGCGGCCAGCCGGTGACCTTGAAGGACATCTGGCCGACCGACGAGGAGATCGACGCGATCGTCTCGGCCAGCGTCAAGCCCGAGCAGTTCCGCAAGGTCTACGAGCCGATGTTCGCCCGCACCGGCCGCGGGGGCACCCGCGCCGCGCCGCTGTACGACTGGCGCGCGCAGAGCACCTACATCCGCTGCCCGCCGTACTGGGAGGGCGCCCTGGCGGGCGAGCGCACGCTCACCGGCATGCGTCCGCTGGCGGTGCTGGGCGACAACATCACCACCGACCACCTGTCGCCGTCCAATGCGATCCTGCCCACCAGCGCGGCGGGCGAGTACCTAGCGAAGATGGGCCTGCCGGAAGAGGACTTCAATTCGTACGCGACGCATCGCGGCGACCACCTGACCGCGCAGCGCGCCACCTTCGCCAACCCCACCCTGGTCAACGAGATGGCCGTGGTCGACGGCGAGGTGAAGAAGGGCTCGCTGGCGCGCGTGGAGCCGGAAGGCAAGGTCATGCGCATGTGGGAAGCGATCGAGACCTACATGGAGCGCAAGCAGCCGCTGATCGTGATCGCCGGCGCCGACTACGGCCAGGGTTCGTCGCGTGACTGGGCGGCGAAGGGCGTGCGGCTGGCGGGCGTGGAGGCCATCGCGGCCGAGGGCTTCGAGCGCATCCATCGCACCAACCTGATCGGCATGGGCGTGCTGCCGCTGGAGTTCAAGCCGGGCACCAACCGCAAGACGCTGGGCATCGACGGCAGCGAGACCTTCGATGTGGTCGGTGTGCGCACGCCGCGGGCGGACCTCACGCTGGTGATCCATCGCAGGAACGGCGAGCGCGTCGAGGTGTCGGTGACATGCCGGCTGGATACCGCCGAGGAAGTGTCGATCTACGAAGCCGGCGGCGTGCTGCAGCGCTTCGCGCAGGACTTCATCGAGGCGTCGCAGGCGGCATGAGTCGGATTGCGAAGCCGCGTTTGTTTCTCATGACCATGCCGCCGCCGGCACTGGTGGAATACATCGGTGCTCTGCTGGAGCGGTTCGGACTGGATAAACGCCTGGGAAGCGCGCTGTTCGCACTGGCGAACCTGCATCAGTCGTTTTCCGAGCGCATTTTTTTGCCGACCGATGAAGACTGTGCGGCGTTGCTGCGGGTGGGCGCAGCCGTTTCCGCAGCCTCGTGCACGCTGCATTTCAACCGCATCGAGGGTCTGGCAGGCGTGCCCGGCCGGTCCCATTGGACGATGCGTGCGCGTGGCGTGCCGAAGGCGTTCACTGCCTTGCTGCAGGAGATTCAGCGCCACCTCGTGCAAGCAGGATTCGGCCACATCGCCACCGGCGTGACGCCGCATATGACCTTGAGCTACTGCGCCCCCGGGCCGCTGGACAAGATCGTGCTCGATCCACCCGTCGCCTGGACCATCGACGAGCTGTGCCTCGTCATCGGTGGTGGCCATCCTTACCGTTACGACATCATCGGCCGTTGGCCGTTGCTGCCCGAAATCGATCCCCCCGCCACGCAGCCAGGCTTGTTCTGAAGCAGCGCGGGCACTTCCGGAGATTCCCATGTCGCATGCTGCACAGATCCGCATCCCCGCCACCTACATGCGCGGCGGCACCAGCAAGGGCGTGTTCTTCCGCCTGCAGGACCTGCCGGAGGCGGCGCAGGTGCCGGGCGCCGCGCGCGATGCCTTGCTGATGCGCGTGATCGGCAGCCCCGATCCCTACGGCAAGCAGATCGACGGCATGGGCGGCGCCACCTCCAGCACCAGCAAGACGGTGATCGTGTCCAGCAGCACCCGGCCGGACCACGACGTGGACTACCTGTTCGGCCAGGTGGCGATCGACAAGGCCTTCGTCGACTGGAGCGGCAACTGCGGCAACCTGTCGGCGGCGGTCGGCCCGTTCGCCATCGCCGGCGGACTGGTCGATCCCGCGCGCCCGCCGCGTGACGGCGTCGCCACCGTGCGCATCTGGCAGGCCAACATTGGCAAGACCATCGTCGCGCACGTGCCGATGACCGGCGGCGAAGTGCAGGAAACCGGCGATTTCGAGCTGGACGGCGTGACCTTTCCCGCCGCCGAAGTGCAGCTGGAGTTCCTCGATCCGGCCGCAGAGGAAGACAGCGCGGGCGGGGCGATGTTTCCCACCGGCAACCTGGTCGACGATCTGGAGGTGCCCGGCGTCGGCACGCTCAAGGCCACCCTGATCAACGCCGGCATCCCGACGATCTTCGTCGAGGCCTCCGCGATCGGCTATACCGGCACCGAACTGCAGGACGCGATCAACGGCGACGCCAGGGCGCTGGCGATGTTCGAGACCATCCGCGCGCACGGCGCGCTGCGCATGGGGCTGATCCAGTCGCTGGACGAGATCGCCACCCGCCAGCACACGCCCAAGGTCGCCTTCGTCGCCCGGCCGGCCGGCTACGTCGCATCGAGCGGCAAGCCCGTGAAGGCGGGCGACATCGACCTGCTCGTGCGCGCCATGTCCATGGGCAAGCTGCACCACGCCATGATGGGCACGGCGGCGGTGGCCATCGGCACCGCCGCGGCCATTCCGGGCACGCTGGTGAACATCGCCGCCGGCGGCGGCGAGCGGAACGCGGTGCGCTTCGGCCATCCCTCGGGCACGTTGCGCGTGGGTGCGGAGGCGGCGCTGGCCGGCGGCACGTGGACCGTCACCAAGGCGATCATGAGCCGCAGCGCGCGCGTGCTGATGGAAGGCCGGGTGCGCGTGCCTGCGGGCTGAGTCCGCGGGCCGGGCCCCCAGCAGAGGCGCCGGCCCGGCCCGTCGGCGGGCCCTGGCGGAAGGGCTCCGCCTGCCCGCGAATCGGGCGGCGCACGCACGCCTGAACCGTGCCGGTGATGGCGGCGCGGCGCGCCGGCCCGGCTCTGGGCTGGAAACGTGCGGCCGGATCGCCCCTGGCCGACAGCGCCCCGCGGCGCCGGCCGCGTGCTTCCGGGCGGCGGCAGGGTAAGATGCTCCCTCTACCCACCCCGGCCGCAATCCAACCTCACGTGCGGCCGGCTCAACCAGGAAGCGAATCCATGGCACGCGGCATCAACAAGGTCATTCTGGTCGGCAACCTCGGCAACGATCCGGAGGTGCGTTACACCGGCAGCGGCACCGCGATCGCCACGCTGAGCGTGGCCACTTCCGAAAGCTGGACCGACAAGCAGAGCGGCGAGCGCCAGGAACGCACCGAGTGGCACCGCGTGAAAATGTTCGGCAAATTGGCGGAGATCGCGGGCGAGTACCTGAAAAAGGGCCGGCAGGTCTACATCGAAGGCTCGCTGCGCACCGAGAAGTACACCGACAAGAGCGGCGTGGAGAAGTACTCCACCGACATCGTCGCCAGCGACATGCAGATGCTCGGCGGCCCCGGTGGCGGCGAAGGCGGTGGCGGCGGCGGCTTCCAGCAGCGCGAGCGCCCGCAAGGCGGCCAGCGCCAGCAGGGCGGCGGCAACTACGGCGGCGGCGGTTACGGTAACCCGCCTCGTGGCGGCGGCGCACAGGCGCCGGCGGCACCCGCCAGCAGCGGTGGCTTCGAGGACGACGATATTCCGTTCTAGGACATACCTAAGACCGCTCCTGTACTAATTTCATCCATAAACCCCCGATTCGTCGGGGGTTTTTTCTTTCTCAAAAATGGACGTTTTCGAGCCAAGTTCCATTCTCAGTACTCGTCCAAGCTGCACCTTGGGGAGCTTGCGCCCAAGGCTTCTTCGTGTCCCGCAGCTCACTGCTCGTGCAGAAACGCCACCAAGCCCGCGCGGCGCTTCGCAGTGAGTCCACGCATGGCCGTGATCACACGGCGCTCCTGCGGCGACAGCGCTTCGTAGTCAGAGGCCTGCTCGCCGATCCGTATGGCCGTTTCGCGCCCCATCGCCAGCCAGTCCAGGCTGCAGCGGTATTCCCCGGCGATCTCGATCAGTCGCGGCAGCTCCGGCAGGGCGCATCCCGCGAACCACAGTCTGGCCGTTTCGCGGGCCACGCCGAAATGCGTGGCCACCGTGACCACGCGCTGGCGCCCAGCGGGCACGCCTGCCTCGTCGCAGGCTTGCTGCAGACGGTCGGCGAAAGCGGCATAAGGCACGGGGCGAGGCATGCGAACCAGGAAGTACTGCGGAGACCCGGGCCATTCTTGCAAGCCGGCCAATCGCATTTGACAATTTACACTTGCAAATGCAAAATAGAGTTGCTATTTTATGAGCCTAGCGTGATGCCGCCGGGCAAAGCCGGAGTTGCTCTTGGTTCGCACACGAATGAACGGCGTTGGTGCGGGTACGCCAACGCCAACCGGTACGGGAAGCTTCCCTGCCTGAGGGTGGGGCGCCATCGGCGAGCCGTCCAATCGCGGTTTGCGCAGGGGGAAAACATGGCAAGGCAATCGAAGAGGCCGCCTGGCCGCGGCAGGCGTGCTTGCGCGCCTTATTCATCGGTCTGATGCGAGAGGCCATGGTTCGCGGTAACGAATGTTGGTGGTCCGCGCCCAGAGTTGCCGCGGCGATGTCGACCCTTGGCCGGCGACATTCTGCCGCCGATGCCTGCCGTACCCGTGGCTGATCGCGCCAAACGATTTTTTCAGTCTGACACGTAGGCAAATCCGCGTGCGGACAGGGTTAACCAAGGAGAGGGACGCAGCATGAAGACAAGCACGCTACGCAACGCCATTTCCATCGCCTTGCTCATCGCCGCACCCGGCGCGAGTGATTGGGCTGCGGCCCAGGACGCCACGAAAGACACAACGGAGCAGGGTATGGCGCCGGTGAACAACGCGCCTGCCAAGAAGCACCCGAAGAAATCCACGGACACATCCACATCGCCAGTGGCCACGGACCTGCAAGCCGTAACGGTCACCGGTACCCGTATCCGCGGTGGCAGCACGCCATCGCCGGTCATCACCATCGGCAGTGAACAGATCCAGCAGGAGAGCTTCACCGACCTCGGCGAAGTGATCCGCAGCGTGCCGCAGAATTTCTCTGGCGGACAAAACCCAGGGGTAACCGGTGTTACCAGCGGCAACGGCAATCAAGATCTCACCGGCGGCTCTGCCTTGAACCTTCGCGGATTGGGAGCCGATGCATCGCTGACACTGCTTAATGGGCGTCGCCTGGCCTATGACGGGTTCTCCCAGGCCGTAGACATCAGTGCCATTCCAGTGGAGGCGGTGGAGCGCCTGGAAATCGTCCCGGACGGTGCGTCGGCCATCTACGGCTCGGACGCGGTGGGCGGTGTGGCCAACGTGATCTTGAAGCCTGACTTCAACGGGGTGACCCTGGGGACGCGCTACGGTGGTGCGACCGATGGCGGGCTGGCGACGCGTGAGTACTCCGCAACAGTCGGCGCTACCTGGGCGAGCGGTGGGATGATCGCGGCTTTCAAAGACGTCGGTGCCGATCCCATCTATGCGCGTCAGCGCGCTTACACTCAATATCTCATCGAGCCGTACACGATCTATAACGGCAGCGATTCGCGTAGCGGTCTGGTCAGCGTTCACCAGTCGATCGGCGACGTGGCCGAACTGCAGCTTGACGCACTCAGGACCAAGCGTGACATGACGCAGTACTACGGTCTGACGGCGGATTCTTACTACCGCTACAGCCCGAAGGCATCGATCACGCTGGTGTCGCCCAGTATCGCGTTCTCCCTTCGCCATGGCTGGTCGCTCACCTTGAGCGGGGCGTACGGCAAGGACGATGACATCTACGCGCGTCGGCTCATCGCGAAGACTGGGGTCAGTCTCGAGGATCTTGAGTACTACAACAACGTCAGCCACTCCTGGGAGATTGGCGCCGAAGGTCCACTTTTCCGGATTTGGGGAGGGGATGCACAGTTAGCCATTGGGACCGGCGGGCGGGAGTATGAATTCCATGAGGTGCCGAAGGTCTCCGGCAACCCTTATGGTGGCGATGAAAATGTCCGGTTTGCCTACGCCGAGCTGAGTGTTCCGTTCGTTTCACCCGCCTCGGGTATCCCGGGCGTACACCGCTTGGAATTCAGCGCGGCGATGCGTGGCGAGGACTACGACAGTTTTGGCCGGGTGACGACGCCGAAGCTCGGTGTGATCTATGACCCCACTGCCGACTTCACGTTCAAGACCTCCTGGGGGAGGTCGTTCAAGGCACCGACGCTTACGCAGCTCTATGGAAATAAGTACGCCTATCTGTGGAGGGCCTCCACCGTAGGGGCTGGCGGAAGTTCCGCGGATGCAACCGTGCTGATGTCCTATGGCGGCAATGCCGACTTGCAGGCCGAGCGAGCACGAACCTGGACGACTTCGTTGGCCTTCCATCCAGAGGCATTGCCGGAGCTCGACGCCGAACTGAGCTGGTTCGACATCGACTACACCGACCGTGTGGTCTTGCCCGTCAACTACCTGCAGGCGCTGAGCAATCCGGCCTATGGGGATTACGTGGATCGGTCGCCGACGCTCGAAAAGATTCAACAGCTCTTCGCGGTTTATGGCGGCAATTTCTACAACCTGTCCGGCGTGGCTTACGACCCGAGCAAGGTGGTAGCGATCATTCGCGACCAATACGTGAACGCCGCACGACAGCAGGTAAGGGGCCTCGATCTGTCGGGCTCGTATCGCTTCGATCTTGATGGCAGTCAGTTGGTGGTACGCGGATCGGCCAGCTGGCTTGAGAGCACGCAGATAACCAGCGCCGGACAGCCCGAGCAAACACTCGCCGGCACCGTCTTCAACCCGGCTAGGCTCCATGGCCGCGCCGGCGCTGCCTGGACGTCGAATGGCTTCAGCGCATCGGGCTTCGTCAACTATATCGGCGGAGTAACCAACCGCCTTCCCGAGGTGACGGAGAAGACGGCGTCGTTCACTACGCTGGACATCGCGATTAACTACGAGGTCGGCGAGCGTGCCGCCGCCTTCTCGGGGCTGACGCTCGGACTCTCGGTTCAGAACCTGCTGAATCGCAAGCCTCCACTTTATACCTCGGCGTTTGCGACGTACGTGCCGTACGACGCCACCAACTACTCGGCGATTGGACGCTTCATAAGCGTTTCGGTTTCCAAGCACTGGTAGGGGAGGGGGCATGAATTTTTTTCATCGATCAACCCTGCGAGCGGCTGTGACAGCACGTATGCGCATGAGTGCTTCCACCAGGAGGCGCCGCCCGCATTGGGTTCCGACGCTTGCACTTGTTGTGCTTGGTGTGATCGTCGTCGGAGCGCTGCAGGCGGCAACGGTGTCGCCGCGGCGCTTGCTGGAGGTGACCGATCTAGGTAACCCGGTGATCTCGCCTGATGGGCGGCACGTGGCGTTCCGGACCGAGCAAGCATCGATGGTACGCAACACGTACGACACCGCGTGGTACGTACAGGCCCTGAATGGGAAATCTTCGCCGCTTCGTGTGGCGGATGGAGGTGCGCCATTGCGTGAGTACGTCAGCGGAGTCGTGTTGCCATCGCCGGCCATCTGGTCGCCGGATGGGCGGTGGATCTACTATCGGGCCCGCCTCAATGGCCGTGTCTCCGTTTGGCGCGCGGCAGCGGATGGTTCCGGGGGGCGTGCAGTAACGTCTGATCTGGCGGACGTGCGGGATTTCATGCTGAGCGGTGATGGGCAAACGCTTACCTACAGCGTCGGCGCAACCCGGGAAGAGGTCGTCGGCGCGGAAGAATCCGAGTACGACCGAGGCATCCGCATCGACGACACGGTGAATATTGCCGCCGGACTGTTCCGGTCGAGCAAGCTAGAGGGGCGACCGGCCACGCAGCGATTCATAGGAGATTGGTTCTCGACTGGTCCATTGCTGGCGAAGGCATCGAACTGCTGGAAGGCTGTCGATCTGGCAACGATGGCAACCAGGGACTTGCCTGCATTGGAACTACCGCTGCACCCGCTAAAGGCGGCCGATCTGTCGCCGCATCTCCCGGCGGCGCCGACCAAGATAGCCCAGAGTTCGCGCGATGGACGCATCGCGGTGCTGATGTCGGGAAAGAAGGAGAAGGGGCTGTTGATGAGCCGGCAAGTCGAGCTAGCCATGTTACCGGACAGGTACGCTTCGTACCCGGTCCGGTGCATGGCTGAGCTATGCCACGACAAGTACATCACGGCTGTCCAGTGGCGGCCTGGCAGCGACGAGGTCCTGTTCACGGCCGTTGACTTTCACAAGGGACGTACGCAGTCGATCTACGGATGGAATGTTGTAACAGATGCGGTGCGGCCGATTGTGGTTTCCGACGGGCTTGTCAGCGGTAGCCAGCGCTACTGGGACATTCCTTGCGCGTTGTCGACCGATACTTTGGTGTGCGTCGCGGCCGAAGCAGATCGTCCGCCGCGTCTCGAAGCGATTGATGTGAAGAGCGGCCATCGCCAAATTCTTTTCGAACCTAATAAAAGGCTGGAGGAAGACATCGCGGCGACAGTGCCGGCAAGGCTGATTCGCTGGAATGACAAGGAGGGCCGGGAGTTCAGCGGTCAATTATTCCAGGCGCGGGGGGCGAGTACAGGTCGGCCGCCTCCGCTGTTCGCGACGTTCTACGATTGCTACGGATTTTTGCGCGGCGGGCTAGGTGACGAGTGGCCGCTCGCTACCTTGGCCGAAGATGGCATATCGGCGCTTTGCATCAATGCTTACCCGGTGATGCGGCTTGATTTCGTCGCCAATTATGACCAGGGACTTGCAGCCGTGGAGAGCGTTGTGAAGCTCCTGTCCGCCGAGGGGCGCATCGATCGAACGCGCATTGGCATGGGCGGACTTAGCTACGGCAGCGAGGTGACGCTGTGGACGCTGGCCCATTCGGATGTAGTGACTGCCGCGTCCGTCAGTGGCATCTCGGTGACGCCAACCTATTACCTGTTCAACAGCTTACGGGGTGCCTTTCGTTCCACTCTTCGGGAGGTGTGGCAACTTGGTGCGCCAGACGAAACGCCAAAGCGGTGGAGGGAGATTTCGCCCGCGTATCAGCTCGACAAGATCAAGGCGCCGATCCTGTTCCAGCTGCCTGAGCAGGAATACCGGATGACGCTGGATTATGCGCTCCCGCTGATGCGCAGGCACCAGGCGGATATCTACGTGTTCCCGGACGAGAGCCATATCAAGTTCCAGCCCAGGCACAAGCTGGCCGTGTACGAGCGCAACGTCGACTGGTTCCGCTTCTGGCTGCAGGGGTTCGAAGATTCGAGCCCGGACAAGGCCGGGCAGTACCGCATCTGGCGTGCGATGAAGAGTAAGGCCGCGACGCATCGTTCCGGCACGGAGGCTCACGGTGCGCCCTGATCCTGTTGGCGCGCCCAGTTCTCGGCTGCGCACAGGTCGAAGATGCGGAGAAACGACAGATCCCTTGGTGCAAGTTCTCTTGCGAAGAAATTCGCCAATGCGGAGCGGTCGAGCAAATCGTGTGCGCACAGCTGACCCTCCTCGAGGAACTCGCGCATCGTCGGCTTGTTAGATGTACAGATGGCGGCCATGTACCCGGTGTACGAGCCTTTGCTGCGCCGGTGGAGGATGCCGTACGGCAGACGGTCGGCAAAAGCCTGGCGGGCGACGGCACGGTTTCGTCCTTCGGCGATCCACATCCAGGTCGGGACTTTCAGGCATGCCTCCATGACGGGCTGGGACAGCAGCGGAAAGTGCATGGAGCGTCTCGCGCCGCGGGGTGTGGCATCCCTGAATAGCTGAGTCCCGATCAGGTCGTGGATTTTCTCGCGATCTCCGGGCAGGGCGTTCGATGGACCGCTCATCCAGGGATGAGGCTCCGACACGGCTGCCACGCAGGCTGGGTTGAGCAGCGTGCGGTCTTCTTTCCAGGCTGTGTGCGGCCGCTGCATGAGCTTCTTCAGAGTCAATCGGCCGGCCTTGAAGACCGTGCATTGGTGTAGGGCTGCGAGGTTGCCGATGGCGGCGATGCCTGTCGTTACGCCGCGCTCCATGAAGGCGTCGGCGGCGGGAGCCGCGGTCTTCAGGTAACAGAAGACGGTATCGCCGCCTCCACCCGAGAAGAAGCTGTGCGCGCCATACCGGTCGCCGGTTGCCTCCCAGGCCTCGTTGACGGCGTTCTGCAGAATTCCGACTGCAGGAATGACGGACGAGCGCGGCACGGGAAATTCGAAGCGGACATGTTCGAACCCGACCTCTACCGGGAAGAGTTCCCGGCCCAGCGCATCCGTCACCAGACGGGCGTAGGGGCGCTCGTCGGTTCCGGCCACGGGCATGACCAGCGTGCAGAAGCTGGCGCGCAGCGACGCGTCGTGCAGGCAGACGGCGACGACGGAGGAATCCAGTCCGCCCGACAGCTCGACCACGAACCTGTCGTCCATCGTGGATAGCGCTCTGACCGCGCCGGATACGGCGGCTCGGACGTCTTGGGCGGCCGCGTGAAGATCCTCGTGCCTGGTGCCCTTCTCCACGAAGCGCCACGGCGACCACGCGGGACGAATTGAAACGTCCCTTCCCCGGCAGGTCAGCTCGCAACCCGGAAGCAGCTCGCTGACATCCTTTAACGCCGTACGCGCTGTCTTCAGGTAGGGGAAGTTGAGGCTGTGCGCTACAGCCTGCCAGTTCACTTCACGGCGATAGAGTCCCAGCTCGACGGCAAGGCCGATATCCGAGGTGATGAAGCCTTCGCCATCGGCCAGCGAATAGACGCATGGCACGGCACCTGAAGGATCGCGCAGCAAGGTGATTGCCGAACTGTTGTCACGGTCGATAAGGATGGCGAGATAGTTGCCCCACGTGTCCTGCAGCATGCGAGTAGTGAGCTCCCGCACTGGCCGATCTATATCCAGGCGCTGAGGGATGGGCTGGCCGTCCTTGGTGAAAGCCTGGCCGATCAGCAGGCCGTGATCGGGTATGTCAACAGCAGGCACATCAGAGGAAGCGAAGACCCTGGCCGAGGCTGACTCAAGTTTGCAGACCATTCCCGCGGCGAGCAGGCGCCTGTCCAGCTGGAGCGTGTCGTCGGCACTCCGGCTCCATCTTGTGCCGAGCAGAATGATGTAGCGACCGTTCATCAGATCATCCGGATGGGAGTGTGCGCGTTGGCGTCGGAGAGTGTTTCGTTCAAGACGATGTCGTTGGCTTGTACCCAGCAGTGCGCTGTGAATGGCTCCGATGTCACGCCGAAGACGATGTTTGCCGGCAATCCACGTCGCGAAAAGAACCGGAGCAGGGCCAGGGAATCCAGCAGGCAGATCGGATCGATAGGCACGTAGCGGCGCGCGCGAGCGAATTGCTGGTTGGCCTGGAGCAGCCTCTCCTCAAGCGCGGCGGCTGCGGAAATCTCCAGCGCGCCTGTTTTGCTGTCGCGGTATGCGCAGGCTTCGTCGAGGTTCGTTTTGAGTGAGCGAACTTTCAATTGGCGACGAGTCGACCAGACGGTCGCCATGACTTCGAAGACGATGGCGATGCCGAGTTGGCGACCTGCGGGCGTGGCAGGTTGCTCGATGGCGCTGCGGGTTGGGCGTTGGATGGTCGCTACGGTGGCGCGCGCTTCCGAGTCCGGGACTTCGACCAGGATCCGTGCGGCCGCGAGATCTTCCAATAGCTGGGAAGCAACATCTTCATGCGCTTGGAAGCGGCGCATGGCCTTCTCAAGCGGGCCGGTCAGTTTGAAGTACCGGTCATGCGCGATGTCGAGAAAGATCATGTGCCCGTCGACATCGCAGCACCAAAGTTCCTCTCTGAGTTGGTAGCACATCGCCTGTCCCCGAAGGGGGTGCGCACCAAGGTGCGCACCCTGGAGTGATTACTCCTCGGAAATGCCGGGAATCATCGGAAGGCCGGTCCCGGCCCCCTCGGTGAAGCCGCTGCTGCCCTGCGTCTCCACACTGGCGACGCCGAGCTCGATGACATCGTCCTGCTGGTTGCGGATGTTCTCGTTCGTGTTCATCTCAGTCTCCTGCGGTTGCGTCATGGCAGACCCATGACAACGCCAGCGTAGGAGCCGGATTTTTTGATTTTCAAATGATTACTGCGTTGTCAGCCGATAATTCTTCCCCGGCGTGATGCGTCTCCCGTCATGCGGGCCTGCCTGATCTACGGTGCTCGACCGACTTGCGGATTGTGCCCGGGCCTAACATCGAATCCGGCGGACGCTGCATACCTGGCGGGTGTTGGCTGGGGAGACCCGGTATGCCGCTTCCAGGCGCGTCCGGCTTGGCGTGCCGACATAACCCAAGACACGTTGACTACACGTGTAGCTGCGCGGTAGTGTGGCTACACGTGTAGTCAAGGAGTGCGAGATGCCGGCAATCCGCAGGGCGTGGGTGGTGGTCATCCTGGGCATGGCCTTCGTGCCTGCGGCTTCAGCGGCCATCGCTTGCTCGACGACCGCGTCGACTCTCCGGCTGGAAAGCGCCGGCTACCACCGGCGGTTTGTTTCCGTGGCGAAGGGAGTACGGCTGGAGGTGCTCGACTGGGGCGGAGCCGGGCGGCCTCTCGTGCTCTTGCCGGGCCTGGGCAACACGGCGCACGTGTTCGATGCGATCGCCCCGGCATTGGCGCGGCATTTTCACGTGTACGGCATGACCGGACGTGGCTTCGGCGCATCGTCGGTGCCCCGGAGCGGCTACGATGCGGATCGGCTGGCCGACGACGTCATGGCCGTCATCAAGGCGCTCGGCATCCATCGCCCCATCCTCGCCGGCCACTCGATCGCCGGCGAGGAATTGAGCGCGATAGGGGCGCGCTACCCTGGCGAGATCGCCGGATTGATCTACCTCGATGCCGCACACGAGTACGCGGTCTACGATCCGGATCGGGGGGCGTATCTTCCCGACCTGGATCGCCTGGCTGCGCAGATCGCGCGCATGCGCGACAACCCGGTGGACAAGTCGCCGATGACCGCGCTGCTGGGCGACGTTTCCGTGCTGCAGCGCAGCCTTCGCAGCGAACTGGCGGCGATAGCCGCGGATGACGCAAGCGCGGCGGGCGCGGCGTCGCCCGGCCCGACGCCCAGGGACCTGGCCAGTTTCCCGGCGTTTCGCTGCTTCGTTTCCGCGCAGCTCGGCGGCGTCATACCCGAGGACGAGATACGCCAGACGTTTGCGACCACCGCCACCGGCGGCGTCGGGGAACAGAAGGCCCCGGCGTTCGTCTACAACGCCATGCTTGAAGGCGAAAGGCGTTTCCGCGCCCCAAGCGTACCCATCCTCGCCATCGTTCCCGTCCCACGCGTGTCGGATCTGCCTGCCGGCAAAGATGCGGCGAAACGCCAGGCGGATGACGAGATGCACACGCGCATGCAGGAGCAGGAGATCGCCACGCTCCTGCACCAGCAGCCGTCGGCGAAGATCGTGCGAATACCCTACGGCCACCATTTCCTGTTCCTGTCGAACCCCACGCAGGTGGTAAGCGCCATGACTGCGTTTGGGGAGCAGTTGCCTTAGGCGCGCGTGGCTCCGGCCGACGGACTCCCTTTGGGCCCGATGCCGGCGTGCAGGGCACGACCCGGTGCCGCGGCCAGGCGCCCCAGTGGGCAACGGCGTGCGGGTCGAAGCGTGCCGGAATGCGCCGCTGGCGCGCTAACGCAGGGAGTCGCTGCGGTCGTTGAGCAGGGCCACGATGCTCGGGACGAATTGCTTGCGGCGTTCGTGGTAGCTGCGCAGTGCGGACTTCAGGGCCGGCATGTCGCGCGCCTGCCAGTGCCGATCCAGTTCCGCAAGCTCTTCGGCGCCGTGCTCCAGCAACCCTTGCTTGGCCCAGCGTATCGGTGCCAGCCGGTCGTTGGCCTGCTTCACGGCATGGTGCAGGGATCGATGGGCGGTCGCGCGGGCGATCGCGTCGAACAAATGCCATGTCGGCTTGACCAGGTCACTGTTGGCGGATGCGATATCCAGCGCCCCGGTTTCCTGTGCGGCGGGCGCCACGCCGATATCGCATGCCATCAGCAACAGGCGTTCCATCCAGTCGTAGAGGTCGCGCAGCGCGACTTCGGTGAGCAACGGCACGTGCAGTCCCGCGCGGGCGTGGTCCGCCACCAGGGCTTCGCCGACCAGGCGGTACAGGGCGAACCGGACCGGCGTGGGGCTGGTGTTGAACTCGGCGGCAAGCGTGGCCGGGTCGATCCGCTGCCCGGGTGCGTAGCGCCCGGCCCGCAGGGCGCGCCTGACCTGTCCGTACACGAATGCACTCTTGGAGTGGGTCGCATCCATGGCTGGACTCCCTGCCGGCGGATGGTTGACTCCTGCACCGGAACTACAAGAACTTGCCGATCATCGTATGTTTTTGCGCAAAAAGGGACCCAGATCCCAAAACTGGGTCACGAAATCGGGTGCGGATGGCTTCGTTTCCCCAAAGAAATGGCTTGTCGAGTGGCCAGAATAAGAGCCCCGGCGTGCCCTCCGCTCAGCCGTCGCACTCCGGGATCAAGGCCGACAGGTCGGTGACGCCGACGTCGATGCCCAACTGGCTGAACAAGGTGGTGACCTGGCCGCGATGGTGGGTCTGGTGGTTGAACACGTGTCGCAGCACCAGCCCGGCCGGCTTGGTGTGGGGCTCGCCGGCGCTGTTGGTGTAGCGCAGCGGCTGCGCATACAGCGCGTCGTCGGCTTCGAGGGTGAACGCGAGGATCGTCGCGTCCATCGCCGCCCGATCCGCCTGCAGGCCGGCAAACTCGGGAGATACGTTGCCGCGGACCAGTGCGGGCAGCGGCAGCGCGCGCACGGGGTCCAGCGAAGCCATTCTCGGCATCGCGGCGGCAAAACGCTTCAGCCAGTGCATGTCGGCGGCGAGGATGTGCGCCAGCGTCGCCAGGATGGAACCGAAGAACGCCCCCCGGTCCGCGCGCAGCTCCGCCTCGTCCAGCGTCGCGGCCTGCGCGTAGAGGCGCGCGTTCATCCACTGGTTGTATCGGGCCATCAGTTCGAAATCGGCCTTGAGGGACATGGAGCTTCACCGCAGGTGGAAAGGCGGAAAGGTAGCGGCTGGTGCGGGGTGAGGCCACTGTCGGCCTGCGCACCCGGGTATCGAGGGGGAAGCTTCGGCGCAACGGAGCCGCCGCAGCGGATGCGGGCTTGCAGGCCTGAGCCTGTACGCCGGAGGCGCGCAACGCGCATCGCGCCGATGCGGCATCGCCGCCCGGCCTATCGCGGCGTTTGCTTTGGCAGCACGGTGCGCACGATCAGCAAGCCGAGCAGTGGAAGGGCGATGGCGTAGACGTACTGCGTTCGCGATACGCCGATGCCGAACGGGAACCAGATGCCCGGTACGCCGATGGTGTCGAGCAGCTCGCCGCCGAACAGCGCGGCCACGACCGAGGCCAGCGTGACCAGCGCCAGGACGCGCAGCGGGCCGCTGCGGAGCATGCGCACGCCGATCACCACGAACAGCGCGATCGATGCTGGTCGGCTGGCGCGGATCCAGGGGGACGAATGGATCGCGACGCCGACGGTCCCGGCAATCGCCAGCGCCAGCGCCGCCGCATCGATGCTGCGCCACGGACGCGGGCACCAGCGGTTCCATGCCCATGTCCAGGCGGCCACCGTCGGTATCCACAGTACCGAGCCCAGCCACGCATAGGTGGTCAGGTCCAACAGGTCGGTCCAGGACACGATCGCGTTGTCGAGGCGCGAGGTCGCCATGAGCACCAGCGCGATGCAGGCAAAGGCCAGGAAACCCTGGCGGCTGCTGCGTGACCCGTACGCAAGCGCCAGGCCGATGAGGGCCAGCATGGCGAGCGGCTCGACCACCTCGACGATATAGCCGGCGATGGTCCGCTGCCATTGCACGCGGTGCAGCGCATCGCTGATCGGCCGCGGCGCCAGGATGGGCGCGGTATGCATGCCGCCACCATCGGCGCTGCTGGCCGAGCCGGGGTCCATGTAAGTGCGCACGGCGAGCACGCCACGGGTGCCTGCCGCATCGGCAGGCAAGGCGAACTGCAGCGGCCGCGTGCCGACGACGCGCGGGTGGGCACCGAGCCGTCCCGAGCCGCCCAGCAGCCGGCCGTTCCAGTACAACGCGTAGCCGTCCTCGACGAGGGTAGGCCCGAGGAGGTCCCACGACGCGTGTCCTGCCGGCACCGTCACCGCGCGCCGGTACCAGGCGTAGCCGTGGTAGCCGGGATGGCCGTGCGCCATCCACCCGCCCACGTAGTCGGGCAGGCCCACGTCGCCGTCGTGGCTGCCGGGCGCGGCGGTCAGGTCGACCGTCTCCCAGCCGCTGTCGTCCACGTCGGCGTTCGCCCAGCGCGGGTCGTCGCCGACATGGAAGCGCCAGGAGCCGTCGAGCAAGGTGGCGGCGGCGCGCAGCGGCTGCGGATCAGGCCGGCCGCCGCTCGCCAGATCGGCGATCACGACGGCGAGGGCCAGCAGCGTCGCCACGACGATGCCGACGATCAGCTTGCGTTGTGTCGCGTCGATCGATGGCACGGTCGGCGGTACCGTTTTCCGGAGGCGGTACGCATTATTGCAGGAGCCGACAGCGGTGCATGGCGGCTGGCGCGTGCCTGCGGCACCTGCCGTCGCCATTGATTCGCCTGGGGCCGGCTTCGTGCTGCTGCCGGATCAGGCTTGCCCGCGACGGGTCCGCTGATTCACCGGGGTCCTGGCAACGCATGCATGCCGTGCCTGCTCCTCGACCCCGTGTCGATCATCGTTGCGGGCATCGAGGAGTGCGGGCGATACGCGCGGCGGGTTCGCTTCCGGGGAGCAAGGCTGGATGCCTAAAGCCTCGGCCATTCCGGACCCTGCGGGAGGGGCGCAGTCTCCAGCGCCCCTCCCGCAGGACCGGCCCGGGGGCATTCGGCGCATCAGGGCGCGTCGGCGCCCGCCTTGCCTACCCGGATGCGGCGCGGCGTGGTTTCAGGGCGCTTCGGTATCGCGATCTGCAGCACGCCGTTGCGCCCGGTGGCGGTGATGCCGTCCGGGTCCGCGCTGTCGGGCAGGGCGAAGCGCCGGTGAAACGCCCCGTAGCGGCGCTCGACACGGGTGAACTGCTCGGTGCCTTGCTCGACCTCGGCCTTGCGCTCGCCCTTGATGGTGAGCATCCCCTTGTCCATCTGCACCTCGATCGCATCCGGTTCGACGCCGGGGATGTCCGCATAGAGGACGAACCGGTGCGCCTCTTCCTTGAGTCGACGCGGGGAACCCATTGGCTGGTGACGACCGAGGAATCGTCGGACGAGGCACTCTGGAAAAGGCCGCCCTCGAAAACCCTGTCGAACAGTTGCTTGATCGGATCCTGCGCCGGCGAGTGGCTCGGCCAATCGGGCGTACGTATCGATTTGCTGTTCATGGCAAGAACCTCCGCGGCGGACGGTTGCCGTCAGCGAACGGCAGCCGCCGGCCGGTGTGTCGTGAGCGCTGGCGGTCGACGCCGGCTGCGACGGCGCCACCCTGCCGGGCCGTCATGATCGGGCCGTCGTGCGAGCGCTGAGAAAAAAAGGCCTGCGCGCAGTGACAGGGGGGCGCGCAGGCGAAAGCTGCATCCGCAGCCGTTCCGCGTCGTGCGACGCGGAACGGCTGCGGGGGAATCAGGCAACCGCCTGTTGCTCGATCTGCCGGACTTTTGCCAGCGTCGCCTCATCAGTATTGATCTGGATCCGGCGCGGCTTCATGGCTTCGGGCAGTTCACGCTTGAGGCTGATGTTCAGCAGGCCGTCGGCGAGATGGGCATCCGTGACCCGGACGTGCTCGGCCAGTTCGAAGCGGCGGACGAACGGGCGGCAGGCGATGCCGCGATGCAGGTATTCGCCCTCGACGTCGTTTTTGCGTTCGCCTTTGATGACGAGCAGGTTCTCCTGCTGGGAGATATCGATCTCGTCGCGCTTGAAGCCCGCCACTGCCATGCTGATGCGGTAGCGATCCTCGGAGAGCTTCATGGTGTCGAAGGGCGGCCAGTTGTCGGACGGTTGTGCCTGAGCCGCTTCGAGCAAGCCGAAAATGCGCTCGAAACCGATGCTGGAGCGATGCAGGGGCGAAAAATCAAGAACAGTGCGCATGGCCATATCCTCATGAGAGCAACATGGAAAAGGACTATTCGCCGCGCCGCGAACGGTCGCGGCCAGCCGGACCCGTAGCGCCCGGCGCGCAGCATTCTATGCGCTGGAAAACACTTTTCAAGACCCCGTTTTCAGCTCTTGTTTAGCCATCCATACGGCTGAAAAATCCAGGTCCCGGGGCGGCTGTGGCAAGGCTGTCCGAAGGGGTGTTCGGCTAATGCGCCAGGCGCTCTTCCACCGCGCTGAACGCCGATTTGCCGCCCAGCCGCCGGTCCGGCATGCCGGTGGCGAACCAGACCACGCCGGTGCCGCGCTTGCGGTCCACCCACAGGCCGGCCTGCAGCCCGTAGGCGGAGCCGGAATGGCCCACGCGCGCCACGCCGTCGCCGAACGGGTCGTCGCGGCAGCCTTGTACCGGCGTGGCCAGCGTCTGCACGGCGAGGCCGTAGCGGCAGAAGAAGCCCGGGTCGACGTCGCCGCCGTCTTCCTCCCAGGTCAGGCCGTCGCCGGGGCGGTATTGCCATTCGGGGGCGATCATCGCCTGGATGGAGCCGGGCGTGAGCAGGCGCTTGCCGTCGATGCTGCCGTTGCCGAGCAGCAGCTCGCCGATGCGCGCCAGGCCCCTGGCGGAGATGCGCAGGCCGCCCTGCGGCGAGAACAACGCGCCGTTGGTGCCGGCGCGCCAGCGCGACAGGTCGCAGCTGCCGTCGCTGGCCGGCGTCACCGGGCAGATGGGCTTGCGGCCGTGGTTGTCGTCCTTCACCGGCTTGCCGTCGGCGTCGTACAGCACCACCGCGCGGGCGGCGCTGGCGTCGCTGCACAGCGCCCAGTTGAAGCAGGCTGTAATGCCCAGGGGGCGCAGCACCAGGCGCGCCATCAGCCGGTCGAAGCGCTCGCCGGTGGCGCGCTCCATGATCTGCGCCACCAGCGGGAAGTTGAGGTTGGTGTAGTGGAAGTAGCTGCCCGGTGCGTGTTCCGTATCCCAGGCGCGCGGATCCGCGACGATGTCGCGCAGCTCGCCGCCCAGCGGGGTCTGCCAGTAGCCGGCCGCGTCGGTGAGGCTGGAGCGGTGCGACAGCAGCAGGCGCAGGGTGATCGGCGTATCCGGGAAGGCCGGGTTGCGCAGCCGCCAGCCGAGCAGGGTGGAGGCGTCCGCATCCAGGTCGAGCTTGCCCGCCTCCACCAGCCGCATCACGCCCAGCGTGGTGACCAGCTTGGAGATCGAGGCGATGCGCACCGGGTCGTCCGCGGTGACCGCGCGGCCGGTGGCCCGGTCGGCATAACCGTGCACGCGGACGGCGGTGATGCCGTGGCGGTCGAAGGCGACACGCACGGTGGCGACGGGGCCACCGGCCCAGGCGTCGGCGCTCAGCAGGAGCAGCAGGCAGGCGATCCAGCGCAGAGCCATGGTCCACTCCGCTCGCGGCAACAGGGAAGGATGGGATTAAGGCACACCGGTGCGGGGATAGGAACCTCGAAAGAATGCCCGGGACAGTTTCCGGCTAGCTTGCGCCGAGGTGGCGGGATTTGCGGATCACCCGGCGCCGGAACCATCACCACCCCGGTGCCAGCAGAAAGGCCTGCAGCAGGAACGGGACGCCGTAGGCCGGCATCGACAAGGCGTCGCAGAGGTCATCGGACAGCAGGTCGGCCCGGTTGCCGGGGAAAGGTCGGGGGTGGCGGCCTCGCAGTGCCCCCTCCAGCCGTCAGTCAGCCAGCGCCTGCGAGTATGCTGATGCACTGCCGTGGGTCATGCCTGCCCACGGGACCCCCAAGCCTAGCCACGGATATCCCACATGAACATGCATCGTCCCCTGCTCGTCGCTGCACTGGCCGCCGCCGCTGGTCTTTCCCTGGCCCCCGTGGCGCCGGCCCAGGCCGCCACCACGCCTGCCGCCACCGCCAATCAGCTCGAGGGCAACCCGGTGGCCGGCGTGTGCATGCTGTCGCGCGAGGCGGTGTTTGCGCAGTCCAAGGTGGGGCAGGCGGCGAGCGAGCGGCTGAAGCAGCTGGCGACGCAGCAGCAGTCGCTGCTGGAAAACCAGCGCAAGCCGCTGGATGCCGACATCCAGGCCTTCCAGCAGAAATCGTCCACGCTCACCGAGGCGCAACGCCAGCAGCAAGGCCACGCACTGCAGCAGCGCATGCAGGGTTTCCAGGCGCAGGCGAACGAGCTCGACCAGCGCATCCAGCTCACTCGCAGCAAGGTGATGCAGCAGATCGGCGAGCAGGCCCAGCCCATCGTCGCCAGCAGCTATACCAGCCACCACTGCGGTCTGCTGCTGAACCGCGACGCGGTGCTGGGCGGCAACGCCACCAACGACCTCACTGGCGACGTGGTGCGCGGCCTGGACGGCAGGATCACCAGCCTCAACTTCAATCTGGAGCCTGCGCCGGCAGCTCCCGCGAAGTAATTTCCAGGAGCGTCGTCGCGAATTCGAGACGGCTGCCGTCCCCGCGCGGCGGCCGTTTCCTTGTCCCATCGAGGACGGGTTTCCTGCGGGCGTGGCCCTTCACGTCGCCTCCGTCGGCGCTCCCCGAAGCAGGGTCACCTGCGACCCTGCCGGTCTCCCGGCGGGAGAGGGAGCATGGTTGGGGTGGCGGGCAAGGGCCAGACAAGGCGGATGCTAAAGTTGCCGCCCCCTTCCCTTGAGTCGAGCCCCCCATGACCCGCAGCGTTTCCGCCTATCCCATTGGCAATCCCGGCACGCCATGGGGCCCGGCCGAAGTCGCCGCATGGCGCACGCGGCAGGATCGCAGGCGCAGCTACGCGGACGAAGTGGTGAGCCGCATCGAGGCACTGCGCGCGCACTTCGACGTCAGCGAATACGGCCGGCTGGACTACGCGCCCGAGCACTACCCGCTCTACGCGGTGAAGAGCCGCGACTGGAATGCGGCCCTGCCCGTGATGCTGGTCACCGGCGGCGTGCACGGTTACGAGACCAGCGGCGTACACGGCGCCTTGCAGTTCCTCGAACGCGACGCGGCGCGCTACGCCGGCCGCATCAACCTGCTGTGCGTGCCCTGCGTGAGCCCCTGGGGTTACGAGCGCATCCATCGCTGGAACCCCGACGCGCTGGACCCCAACCGCAATTTCCGCGAGCACAGCCCTGCGCAGGAATCCGCGGCGTTGTGGCGCCTGCTGGCGCCGCTGCGCGACCAGGTGCGCATGCACATCGACCTGCACGAAACCACCGACAGCGACGAGAGCGAATTCCGCCCCGCGCTGGCGGCGCGCGACGGCAAGCGCTTCGAGCCAGGCACCATCCCCGACGGCTTCTACCTGTGCGCGGACAGCGCGCGGCCGGAGCCCGCGTTCCAGCAGGCGGTGATCGCGGCGGTGGCCCGGGTCACCCATATCGCGCCGGCCGACCCCGACGGCACCATCATCGGCTCGCCGGTGGTGGCGCAGGGCGTGATCGAGTACGCCTGCCGCGAACTCGGCCTGTGCGCTGGCATCACCGACGCGCGTTATCGCACCACCACCGAGGTCTATCCCGACAGTCCGCGCGCCACGCCGGCGCAGTGCAACGACGCACAGGCGGCGGCGGTGTGCGGGGCGATCGACTACGCGCTGGCGCATCCCTGACGCAGTGCTGTCAGCCATCGGCGCGGGATCTGTGCGAGCATCACGCTTCCCCCGCCACAGCGACGCGAGCCCGCCATGAAATACCTGCTGATGGTCTACAGCGACGACAGCCTTCTCGAGGCCCTGCCGCCGGGCGAATTCGACACGCGCATGCATGCGTGCATCACCCACGCGGATGAGCAGCGCGAGCGGGGCAAGCTGCTCGACGCGCAGCAGCTGGAGGCGCCGGCCACCGCGAAATCGGTGCGCATCCGCGCGGGCAAGACCTTCGTGCTGGACGGCCCGTTCGCGGAGACCAAGGAATACCTCGCCGGTTTCAACCTGGTCGAGGCGGACAGCGAGGAAGAGGCGATCCGCATGGCTGCCGAGTTGCCGTGGGCGCAGACCGGCTGCATCGAGGTGCGCCCAGTGCGCGATTTCGACGCGGTGCGCCGGCGCGTGGGTGCCTGACTGCCCCGGCGAAGCCGCGCGAGCCACGGGGAGACCGTGACAGGCTCTCAGTGCCGGACAAGCTCCGACTCGACCACCATGTCCAGCACGTAGGCGTCCGTCGGGGCGCCGGCGGGCGAGTGCTGCACCCTATAGCGCTGCACGCGCAGCACGTTGCGCACGCCGGGCCGGTGCGTATAGCCCTCGATCCCGTGCAGCAGCACGTGCCAGTTGCCGGGCGTGCCGGTCTTGAGGCCGTTCGCGTCGTAATGCACTTCGCGCACGTCGAGGCATTGCGGGCTCGACATCCGCGGGTGGTTGCACGGCACGGTCTGCGGTGACACCTCCAGGAACTCGGTGACGCCGGAACCACCGTAGCGGGTCTCGGGCGTGGGCAGGCCGGTAAAGACCAGGCTATCGCCGGCGGCGGTGTGCAGGTGCAGCAGCGGGGTGCCGCCGCTGCGCGTGACGGTGATCGCGGGCCTGACGCTCAGGCGTAGGCCGATCAGGCCGTCCAGCCGGTTCAGCGCGAAATCGGCGCAGGCCATCATGGTGTGGGTCATCGGCCCGACCACGAGTTGCCCGTTCACGATGCGGTAGTTGCCGTCCATGCCGTTGCAACCGTTGCGCACGCTGACGCGGTTACCGTCGAAGTCCAGCTGCAATGGCTTGAGCGGGCGCACGAACAGCGCGTCGATGCGTTGGCCGTAGCGATTGGTCGCCTGTGTCAGCTGCCAGTGGTAGCCGCCGAGCAGCGCGGCATCCGGCACGGTGGCGCCCGATGCAGTTCCGGGCGCGGTTCCCGGTGTCGCGCCGCCCGGCGCCGTCGCCTGGGCCCCCCTGGCGACCGGCACGACAGCGCAGGCGGCGAGGGCCAGCGACAGCAACAACGGATGGACGCGCATGGGGTTCTCTCCGTGAGGGCGCAACGCCGCGAGCTTATGTCATACCCCGTGTGGTGGCCATGTCGCGGATAATGCGGTACTTCTCTGAAATTCAGGCACAACGGGGCAGCCATGCTGAAGATGGTCGGTTTCGACGGCGACGACACGCTGTGGCGCAGCGAGGACTATTACCGCGATGCGAATGCCGAGTTCGCCGCCATCGTGGGTGCCTACGCCGACCTTGCCGACGAGGCGGTGCATGCGCGCATGCTGGCTACCGAGCGGCAGAACCTCGCGCTGTTCGGCTATGGCGCTAAGGGCATGACACTGTCGATGGTGGAAACCGCGATCGCGCTAAGCGAGGGACGCATCGGCGCACGGGACATCCACCGCATCGTGGCGATCGGCAAGCGCGTGCTGCAGCATCCGGTGGAACTGCTGCCCGGCATCCGCGAGGCGGTGGCGGCGGTGGCCGCGCGCCATGCGGTGGTGCTTGTCACCAAGGGCGACCTGTTCCACCAGGAGAAGAAGGTGGCCGAATCGGGGCTGGCCGGGTTGTTCCGCCGTATCGAGATCGTCTCGGAAAAGGACGCCGCCACCTACCGCCGCCTGCTCGACGAGTTCGGTATCGCGGCGCACGAGTTCGCGATGGTGGGCAACTCGCTGCGTTCGGACATCGAGCCGGTGTTGCGCCTCGGCGGCTGGGGCGTGCACATGCCGTACCACGTGACCTGGGCGCATGAGCTGGAGCACGGCATGGACGCCGCCACCGCGCCACGCATGCGCGCCGTGGCGGACGCGGCGGGGATTCCCGCGGCATTGGCGCAACTGGACGCGTTGGCGGCGGCCTGATGGCGCCGCCAACGCGCGTGGTGCTGGACACCAACGTCTGCCTCGACCTGTTCGTGTTCGGCGATGCAGGATGCATGGCTTTGCGCGAAGCGTTGCGCACCGGCGCGATGGAGGCGGTGACCGACGAGGCCTGCCGCGCCGAGTGGCTGGCGGTGCTGGCGTACCCGCAACTGGCGCTGGACGCGGCGCGTCAGGCGGAGGCGTCGGCTGCCTGCGATGCGCAGCTGCGCCGGTTGCCGGATACGGAGCGCGGCGGTGTTCCCGCGGCGCCCGGGCTACCGCATTGCCGCGATCCCGACGACCAGAAGTTCCTCGAACTGGCCACGGCCTGCGGCGCGCAGTGGCTGTTCAGCCGCGACCGCGAACTGCTGAGGCTGGCGCGGCGCACGCGACGCGGGCACGGCTTCGACATCCTCACGCCGCAGGCGTGGGCGCAGCTTTACTCGTCAGCTGCCTTGTCGGCGAAACCGGTGTAGTCCTCGGGGAATACCGGCGCACCGTCCTCCTCCAGTGCCAGGACCGCGGCCAGCGCCTCGTCGGCGGCGCGTTCGGCCACGTCCTGCTGGCGGAAGCTGCGGTTCTCGCAGATCGCGTAGTACACGGGGAAGCCGTGGTCGTGCGGCACCACCGCCAGCCACGCGGTGTAGCGCGAACCCTCCAGGCTGGCGCCGGAGCGCACGGTGTAATCCGGAAATTCGCGTTCGGCCATCGTGGTGATCCGGGCGGTTGCGGGGGGGGGGGACAGTGTACGCGCTGCGTCGACACGAGGTGTGGCAGTTTGCGCGTGTCGCGATTGCGGGAGCCTGCCATGACCGTGCCGTATCGCATCGACTGCCCGTACTGCGGTGAGATCATCGAGCTGCGGCTGGACGAATCGGTGGACGACCAGTGCTACATCGAGGACTGCGCCGTGTGTTGCAAACCCATCGCGCTGGCGGTGGCTTTCGACGCGGAGGGCGTGCCGCGGGTGCAGGCGGCGCGCGAAGACGAGGCTTGATGGCGCTCAGTCGCCGGGATCGACCAGGGCGATGCCTTGCGCCTGCAGCGCAATCCGGGTAGCTGCGTCGCCCGCCGGCGTCACCGGCCGGCTGAGCTCCCACAGTAGGCCGGCGCGGAAGCCCGCGGCCACCGCGTCCTGCGCGGTCCACAGCACGCAGACGTCGCGCGCCAGGCCGCATACCAGCACTTCCTCCACGCCGCGTTCGCGCAGCCAGCCGGCGAGGCCGGTGGCGGGGCGCATGCCGCGGGGACCGTGGTTCTCGCGGAAGGCGCTGTAGGAGTCCACCTGCGGGTCGCTGCCCTTGCGCAGGATCAGGTCCGCCGCCGTCCAGTCGACGCCGTGGTGCAGCGCGGCGCCCGGCGTGCCCTGCACGCAGTGGTCCGGCCACAGCGTCTGTGGCTGGCCGTGCAGCTCTATCTGCCCGAATGCCTGCGTGCCCGGATGCGCGCTGGCGAACGATGCGTGGGCGGCCGGGTGCCAGTCCTGGGTCGCGACCACGTGGCGGTAGCGCCGCGCGCGCAGCAGGCGGGCGATGCCCGGCACGATCGCGTCGCCCTCGTGGCAGGCCAGCGCTCCGCCGGGCATGAAGTCCGGCTGCAGGTCGACCACGATCAGGGCGGTGCGTTCACGGGTGGCGGAGGACATGGCGAGCCTGCGCGTGAAGGAAGGCGGCAGTCTAGCGTGCAGGCATAATGCAGGCTGATGCAGGCGGGAACAGGGCGCGATGAACTTCGACCAATCGTGGATGGGCTATGGCTGGACCGGTGGCATCGAGGCCGGCGCGATCAGCCTCGTGGCCGGTGCCGTGCTGTACCTGCTGTTCCACTGGCTGGGGCGCCGCAACGGCTGGAGCGATGCGCGCCGGATCGGCTGGGCGTATTTCCTGGCGCTGGTGCTCAGCGCCCGTGTCGACGCGTGGAACCTGTTCTATTTCAACTACGCACGGCTGCAGTCGCTGCAGCTGCTGCAGGCCAAGTTGGCCGAGGTGCACGACCCCGACGGCATGGGCACCCGCGTGCTGTGCGAGCTGCTCGGCGCCGCGGCCGGGGTGTTCGTGGCTTGGGTGGTCTGCGGCGGGCACTGGCGCCGACGCTGAATCACAGGATCGGGTCGAACAGCCGCGCCACGTGCATCGCCACACGGCGCAGGTAGGGCGCGGCGAGGTATTCGCCCGCGTCCACCTCGCGGGCGCGGGCGAAGTCGGTCCGCAGCATCGCCTCCACTTCGGCGGCGAAGCCGTGGTCCAGCACCAGCGCGCTGGCTTCGAAGTTGAGGCGGAACGAGCGGCTGTCGAGGTTGATGCTGCCCACCGCGGCGCAGTCGTCGTCGACCAGCAGCACCTTCTGGTGCAGGAAGCCGGGCTGGTAGCGGAACACGCGCACGCCGCCGCGCAGCGCGTGGTGGGCATGCAGGGTGGAGGCGAGGAACACGGTGCGGTGGTCGGGGCGCGCCGGGATCAGCACGCGCACGTCCACGCCGCGCAGCACGGCCAGCCGCAGTGCGGCGCGCACTGCGCTGTCGGGCACGAAGTAGGGCGTGGTGAGCCACACGCGCCGTCGCGCGGCGTTGATCGCGGCGGCAAAGTACAGCGAGCCGGTTTCCTGCGGGTCGGCCGGTCCGCTCGCCACCACCAGCACGCGCGCATCGCCGACCGCGGCCGGCGCCGGATGCAGCGGCGGCGGCGCGCCGGTGATCCACAGCCAGTCGTCGGCGAACAGCTGCTGCAGGTCGGCCACCGCGGGGCCGCGGATTTCCAGGTGCGTGTCGCGCCACGGCGCCAGCGGCGGCTTCAGGCCGAGGTATTCGTCGCCCACGTTGAGACCGCCGACGTAGGCGCGCTCGCCGTCCACCACCACGATCTTGCGGTGGTTGCGGAAGTTGAGCTGGAAACGGTTGCGCCAGCGGTGGGTAGCGAAGGGGTGGATCGCCACGCCGCCCGCGCGCAGCGCCTCCACATAGCGGCGCGGCAGGTCATGGCTGCCCACGCCGTCGTAGAGCACGCACACGCGCACACCGGCGGCGGCGCGTTCCAGCAGCGCCTGCTGCATGCGCCGGCCGAGGCCGTCGTCGTGGAACACGAAGAACTGCACCAGCACGGAGTGCCGCGCGCCGGCGATGGCGCCGAGGATGGCGTCGAAGGTGGCGTCGCCGTCGACCAGCAGCTGCAGCCGGTGGCCTTCGCGGAACGGCCGCCCCTGCATAGCCACCATCGCGGCGTAGCGCCCACCGCCGTCATCCGCTGGCACCGGGCGGGCGCGGGGCGCGGCGCTGTGGTGGCTGCGCAGGTAGCCGTGAAAGCGGCTCGCGCCCAGGAACAGGTAGGGCACCAGGGTGAGCTCGGGCAGCAGCAGCAGGCCGAGCACCCAGGCGATCGTGCCCTGCGGCGTGCGCGTGTGCATCAGCGCGTGCGCGGCGGCCAGGATACCGAGCGCGTGAAGCAACAGGACGATGGCGCCGATCAGGCTGAGAGTCATGCGATCCCGGGTGCGTGTCAGGAGCGAGGGCGGTAGAAATCGTCCGGGCTGCGAAGCTCGCCATGCGGTGCATGTTTCCGCGGCTTCTCGCCCCGCGGAGCCATCATGGGGCGGTGACGCGTCGAAAATCTACCCGCGCATGGCAGTCGTTCCGCCCCGGATGTTTCCCACCACCCACGCCCCTAATCCGCCAGCAACTGGTCGGCCACGGCGCGCGCCTGCTGGCGGATTTCCGGCATCGCGGTGGACTCCCACAGCGTACCGCGCAACAGGCTGCCGATGGCGAACAGCCGCGGCCAGGCGCCGCCTCCGTGCAGCAGCCGTCCCTGCGGCGTGGCCTGGCAGCCCAGCCCCAGCGGGTCGGGCAGCACGTGCCGGTTGACCACCAGCTGGCGCATCAGCGGATGCGGCGTGTGCGCCACGTCGAAATCCATGCCCACCGACTGCACCACCAGGTCCGCGTGCAGCAGCTCGTGCGTACCGCCGCCGTGCGGGCGCAGCTTGAGGCGCAGGCCGTCGGCATCGGGCGCGACCTGATGCACATGGCCGCGCCTGCGGCGCAGGCGACCCGTCTGCTCCAGTGCGGCGAGACCGTCAGCCACCGCTGGCGGCATGCGGTGGCGCGCACGTTCCCAGGCCCAGCGTGCGTGGCGCTGGAAGCGCTGGCGCTGCTCCGGCGTCAGCGTGGCCCACAGCGCGGGGGTGTGCGGGCGCAGGCTGTCGATGACGCTGCGCCAGTCTTCTTCCTGCGCGATCGCCTCGCGCAGAAGGCGCAGCCAGCGGCGTACCTCCGGCGCATCCCGCATGGCCTCGATCAGCTCCCCGCTGTCGCCGCTGGGCAACGCGGTGCTGCGCAGGTGCGGCTCGGGCAGCAGCCCATGGCGCGAGATCGCGGTGAAGCGGGTGGCGGGCCAGTGCGCGGCCAGCTCCAGCAGCACGTCGGCGGCGGTGAGGCCCAGGCCGATCACCGCCACGTGGGCGGGTGATCCGGCGGGCGGCGCGGCCAGCAACGGCCAGGGATCCACCACGTAGCGGCCGCTGGCCAGCGCGCCGGCGTCGACGCCGGTCAGTGGCTGCGGTGGCAGCGCGCCGATCGCCAGCACCGCGGCGTCCACGCGGCGGCCTTCCTCGCCGCGGAACACGGTGACGCCGTCGGCCTCGGGCACTACGGCGTCGGCGGCGAACGGCACGATCTGCACGTCGTGGCCGTGCACCTTGCCCAGCGCCAGCGCGCGCGCCACCTCCGCCTCGAGGTAGTCGCCGTAGCGCCGGCGCGGCAGGAAGTCGGTGCCGGCGACGGAGGGATCCTCGCGTTGCACGTAGTCGAGGAAGCCCTGCGGCTTGCCGGCGAACATGCCCATCGAGGCCGCACGCACGTTGAGCAGGTGGCGGTCGGAACGGGTGGCGTAGGCCACGCCGCGCGCCGGCGTGCTGGTGCCGGCGTACCAGTCCAGATGCAGCGGCTGCGGCGACTGGCGTTCCAGCAGCTCGCCGAGCAGCGCGGCGGACGCGGCGCCGCCGCCGATGATGGCGACACGTCGATACATGCGTTGCTCCGGAGCGGGAGGGTCAGCTTGCCGGCTGGCTGGCGAGCACGCCGCGCTGCACCTGCGCGATCCATGCGGACACATCCTCGCACGTCTCGCCGGCGTGATGGTCAGGCAGTTCGCCGCCGTAGACGTGCAAGGTGTACGCAATGTCGTGCCGCGACAGGTTGCGGCAGCGGTGCGCGAGGCCGGCGTCGCGCTCGAACCAGCTGGCGTCGCCCGGGCCCAGCCAGTTGCGGCCCAGCGCACTCAGTTCGCCGTTGTGCGGGTCGCGGCGGTACGACTGCCATTCCAGCGCGCCGTGCAGGGTGAGCTCCAGCCCCCAGCGGTCGGCATGGTCGAGCAGTGGCATGCGCTGGCCGGGGGCGCAGGCCGTCACCAGCACGCGCAGCGCCGGATGCCCGCGCTCCGCCAGCAGCCAGCGGCCATCCTGGCGCCGGCGCCGGCGCAACGAAGCCAGTCGTGCGGACAGCGCGGCAGCATCCCGGTGCACCACGCTGCCGAGTTCGCGCGCCATCGCGGCCAGATCGGGGAGCTCAACGCGGCCGTATTCGAGCGCGATGTCGCGCAAGGTTTTCAAGCTGTGCGTGTACTTGCCCATGCGGAACCCGGCATTGCCAAGGCGGCCAAGTGGAGCATGCGCATCGTTAAACGACCGTAAGACGGCGCGGTGTCGCCGCACGCCCGCGCGTGTTCCGTGGCGCAGCACCTGCAGGTGCGCCAGGCCATGGCGATAGCCGCGAGCGGGCCCGGTCGACATGGATCGCCGGGCCCGCGCCCCGTCACAGGTCGTGCAGCACGAAGCTCACCGGTACGCGTGCCCAGGCACGCACCGCGTGGCCGTCCACCGTCGCCGGCTGGAAGCGCCAGTGCGCCAGCACCTGTTCGCGCGCGCTGCGGTCGAGCACGGCGTAGCCGCTGCCGTGTTCGACCTCGACCTGCACCGGTGCGCCGTTCTCGTCCACCAGCACGCGCAGTAGCACGGTGCCTTGCATGCGCAGGCGCAGGGCCTGCGCGGGGAACTGCAGCGGCGCCGAACGGTAGGCCAGGGTCACCTCGACCGGAATGGCGGTTTGCGCGGGTGCCGCAGGGGGTGGTGCCACTGTCGGCATCGGTTGCGTGCCTTCGACGATGGGGGCCACTGCCGGCGGCGCGGCGCGAGGGCGTGGCAGCACGTGCACCGGTGCGACCAGGGGATGCGGCAGCGGCTTTAGTTCGATCGGCGGGGGCGGCGGCACCTTGGGTGGCGGCTCGATCAACACCACCCTCGGCACGGTGGTCAGCGAGTGCGCCAAGGCCAGCACCTGTGGCGCCAGCGGGCGGGTGAGGATCAGCAGGGCGGCAAGGTTCAACGCGATGGCCGCGCTGAGCGCGACGACGCGCGCGGCTTCGGGGTGGGGGCGAACAGCAACAGCCAGGCTAGCGGACGACATGGGCGACCTCCTGACGGCTTTCGGTTTTCGGGTTGTGGCGCCGGCGACCCTGCACGCGGTGCAGGGGGGAATGTCGCAAGCGCGGCCTGAGCGTATGCCTGTGCTTGTGGTCCCGCAAGTGGACGGCCAAACGTCCACCAAAAAAAGCCCCGCGGGGAGGCGGGGCGGAATGCGGATGGCAGGGGATGGGGTTGCACCCGCCCGCGCAGCGTGGGCGCGCCGGCATCGACGCGGCGTGCAGGCCCGGTGAAGGCAGGATTCACGCCGCTGCGGCGCTTATCAAACGCGCGGGCGTACGAACCACGGTAGGCAAGCGCGGGCGCTGCCGCTATGGTGCGAGACCGATGCTCCCGCTGGAGTCGCCATGACCGCCGCCCTCGCCGCCCTGCCGCGCTATCGCCGCGGCGATGAACTCGCCAGCAGCCTGCTGCACGGCTTCGGCATCGTGCTGAGCATCGGCGGGCTTGCCACCGTGGTGGCGTTTGCGGCGCTGCGCGGCGATGCGCGCGCGGTGACGGCGAGCGCGGTGTACGGCGTCACCCTGATCCTGTTGTATACCGCGTCCACGCTGTACCACGCGGTGCCCGTGCCCGCGGCCAAGCCGCTCCTGCGCACGCTGGACCACATCGCGATCTACCTGCTGATCGCCGGCACCTACACGCCGTTCACCCTGATCGCGCTGCCGGGCGCCTGGGGCTGGAGCCTGTTCGCCGCGGTATGGGCGTTGGCCTTCGTGGGCAGCGTGCTGGAGCTGGGCTGGTTCCGCCGCTACCGCAGGCTCGCAGTGCTGCTGTATGTGGGCATGGGCTGGATCGGCATGCTGGCGTTCAAGCCGTTGGTCGCGCATTTGCAGGCGGGTGGCATGGCATTGCTGATCGGCGGCGGCGTGGCCTACACGCTGGGCGTGCCGTTCTACCTGTGGCGCAAATTGCCTTACCAGCACACGCTGTGGCACGCCTTCGTACTCGCCGGCAGCGTGCTGCACTACTTCGCGGTGCTGCTGTACGTGCTGCCGGCAGCCGCCTAGCCGACCAGCATCGCGAAGCCGAACAGCCCCACCATCACCAGCGAGATCACCAGTTTCACCAGCGCGCCCAGCAGGAGGCCGAGCCACGTGCCGATGCCGACGTGGGTGGAGCGCAGCACGCTGGTACCCGACGACAGTTCGCCGAGCAGCGCACCGATGAACGGACCGAGCAGGATGCCGGGGACGCCGAAGAACATGCCGACGAGGGTGCCCAGCGAGGCGCCCCACAATGCACGCTTGCTGGCGCCGACGCGCTTCGCGCCCAGCGTGCCGGCGACAAAGTCCACCAGCACGCCCGCGGCACCCAGCGCGCCGATCAGCAGCAGCCACCACAGGCCGAGGTGGCGGTAATCGTCCACCGCGGCGACCAGCCAGATGCCGCCGAACACCATCGGGATGCCGGGCAGCGAGGGCAGGATCGCGCCGACCAGGCCGCCCACGATCAGCAGCGCGCCCAGGGTGTAGAACACGGTGTCGAACAGCATGGATGGTCCTTTGGTCTTTGCGACCGTCCCTGATCGCGGAATCACATGGGCGGCTCTCCGTGGCCGCACTCAGCCTTTATCCCTGCGATCATCCATGATCGCGAGAATCAAACGGGCGGCCATCCATGGCCGCACTTTTCAATACTGATCTTTGCGATCATCCATGATTGCGAGAATCACACGGGCGGCCATCCGTGGCCGCGCTCTTCAACCGCGCAGGCGCTGGGTGAGGCCGCGCAGGAAGTGGCGCAGCAGCTGGTCGCCGCAGGGGCGGTAGTTGGGATGCTCGGGCTTGCGGAACAGTGCGGTCAGTTCGGATTTCGACAGCGGGAAACCTGCGGCGGCGAGGATCGCGTGCAGGTCTTCATCGCGCAGCTCGAACGCCACGCGCAGCTTCTTCAGCACCAGGTTGTTGCTGACGCGCTTCGCCACCGGCAGGGGCGGGCGGTTCTCGTCGCGGCCGCGCAGGTGCACCACCAGGCCGTCGAGAAAATGCGCCATCACCTTGTCGGGGCAGTCGCGGTAGCCGGCCTCGTCGTCCTTCTTCAGGTAGGCGTCGATATCGCCCTGCGGCACCGCGAGCCCGGCCAGCGCGGCGATGGATGCGAGCTTGCCGTCAGGCAGGTCGAGCATGTAGCGCACGCTGCGCAGAACGTCGTTGTTGATCATGCGGGCATTCTATCGGGTGGCTGTGAGCGCCGTTTGCATCAAGTGGTGGTTCTTGCTCTTCCACCCGCTGGCGGTAGAGAGGCTTTTGCTTCTACGTGTTCGCAAGATTCAAAGCGGTTTCGTCCACCTGTCGGTGGCCGAGTCACTTTTCTCTTGCGTGGCCAAGAGAAAAGTAACCACACGCGCGCCTGGAGCGCGCGTGAACGGCGAAGCCGACCCGAAGGGCGAAGGGCAGGATGCCCGGAGTAAAAGAGAAGGCCACCCCGGTTGGCGCTTGCCGGGCGTCGTGCCTGGCAAGTCCGTGAGGCGTGGCCGGGCTTTTCGAGCGGGCTCCTGCCCGCGCGAAAAGGCGAGACCATCCCTGGTCTCGCCCGCTGCGCGGCCTTCTCGTCCCCGCCTCACCGCCGCCCAGGGGCCCCGGAAGAGCGGGTGCGCATCGTGCGTGCCAGAAGCAACAGCAACAGCAGAGCGCCGCCAGCTTGCAGCTCACCGGTCCCCCTCCCCTGCGTGCAGGGGAGGGCTGGGGTGGGAAGCTGTTGCTTCTGCGCGCTGGGAGCGCGCTGCTCTGCCCGGGGCCCCTATGGCGCGGCGGGTGGGGGGCGGAAAGTCCGCAGGATGGCTCGCAGGGATGCGAGCCAGTTTTTCGCCGGGACGGGAGTCCCGTCGAAAAAACCCGCCACCCACCCGCGCACCCGGAAGGCAGGATGCCTGGAGGGCGCGCCATCGGGGTGCCCCTCATCTTTGGTTACTTTCTCTCGGGCAAGCGAGAGAACGTAACTCGGGCGCCTGCAGGCGGCCGAAACCGCTCTGTCGTTAGCGGCAGGCGACATGCGCCAGCGATTGTGCAAAACAAACGGGGCGCCCGCAGGCGCCCCGTGTTCAAGCCGCCTCAGTTTGGCAGCGACAGATCATCCAGCAGCGCCTTGAGGAAGCGCGCCGCCTCGCCGCCGGTGGCGGCGCGGTGGTCGAAGGTCAGCGAGATCGGCATGCGGCGATGCACCTCGATGCCGCCCATCACCGCCACCACGTCGTGGCACAGCTTGCCGGCGCCGATGATGGCGACGGTCGGCGGCACCACCACCGGGGTGGCGTAGCGGCCGGCGAACATGCCGAAATTGCTGAGGCTGATGGTGTAGCCGGACAGTTCCGAGGCCGGGATGCTGCGGTCTTCCACTTGCGTGCGCAGGCGCTTGATCGCGGCGCGGATGCCGGCCCCGTCGAGCACGTCGGCGTTGCGCAGGGCCGGCACGAACAGGCCGTCCTCGGTGTCCACGGCGATGCCGATGTCCACCTGCGGATGCAGGGTGCGGGTGAGGTTCTTGCCGTCGAACCAGGCGTTGAGCGCCGGCACGGCCTTGCAGGCGGCGACGATGGCGCGGATCAGGCGAGCGGTGATGTCCTGCTTGCCGATCCAGGCGTGCAGGTCGGCGTCGTCCACCAGGGTGGTGGGCACCACGTTGGCGTGGGCCTCGGCCATCACGCGCGCCATGTTGCGGCGCACGCCCTTGAGCTGCTCGGGCTGGCCGCTGGCCTGCACGCTCGGCGGCGCGGTGCGCACCGGCTTGCCGGCCTGCGACACCGGCGTGCGCGAAGGCGCCGGGCCGGGCTCGGGCAGTTCCGGCGCAAGGTGGCGGCCGGCGGATGCGGGCACGGCACGGGCCGGCGCGGCGCCCAGCGGGGCGCTGCCGTTGGCGGCGGCGTTCTTCACGTCCTGCAGGGTGACCACGCCGTCGGCGCCGGTTGGCCGCACGCGGGCGAGATCGACCTTGAGCTTTTTGGCCAGCGCGCGTACCGCCGGCACGGCCTTGACGCCGCCGATGCTGGCGGCCTGTTCGACGTGCACGGTGTTGCCGCTGACCATCGCGCCGACCACGGTGCCTTCGTCCTCGCGGTCGGCGGTGGCGGCCTTGGCCGCGGGCGCGGATGCCGGCGCCGGGGCGGGCGCCTCGGCCTTCTTCGGGCCGTGGTGGTGGCCGGTGGCCTCGGCCTCGGCGCGCTGCTTGGCGTTGGCGTCAGGCTCGAAATCGGCCAGCGCGGCGCCGGTCTCGATGATGTCGCCGGGGGCGCCATGGAGCTTTTTCACCGTGCCGGTGTACGGCGACGGCACGTCGACCACCGCCTTGGCGGTTTCCATCGAGCACAGCGGCGCGTCGAGCTTGATGTAGTCGCCTTCCTTCACGTGCCATTCGACGATGGTGGCGTCGGGCAGGCCTTCGCCGAGGTCGGGCAGGTGGAATGTCTTGATGTCGGCCATGAGTGAGCTTCCAGGTTGGAATTTGCTCCCTCTCCCCTGCGGGGAGAGGGTTGGGGTGAGGGGAGGGCTTGCCTTTGGTTTCATCGAAAGACGCTTCGATGAGCCTTGCCGCAAGCCTTGCCCCTCATCCGCCCCTCCGGGGCAGCTTCTACCCGGAGGGGAGAAGGGATTACGACACCGCCAGTGTGCGCTGTGCGGCTTCGACGATGCGCTCCACGCTGGGCAGATACTTCATTTCCAGGCGGAACAGGGGGATGTGGGTGTCGGGGCCAGTGACACGCTCGACCGGCGCGAGCAGGTCGTACAGGCATTCCTCGGCCACGCGCGCGGCGATCTCGGCGCCGAAGCCGGCAGTCTTGGGGGCCTCGTGCACGATCACGCAGCGGCCGGTCTTCTGCACCGACTCGGCGATGGTGTCGAAGTCCAGCGGGGTGAGCGTGGCGACGTCGATGACTTCGGCGCTGATGCCCTGCTTGGCGAGCTCGTCGGCGGCTTCCAGCGTTTCCTTCACCTGCGCGCCCCAGGTCACCAGGGTGACGTCGGTGCCGTCGCGCAACACGAAGCACACGTCCAGCGGCAGCGCCTCGCCGTCGTCCGGCACTTCTTCCTTGTACTGACGGTAGATGCGCTTGGGCTCGAGAAAGATCACCGGATCGGGATCGCGGATCGCGGCAAGCAGCAGGCCGTAGGCGCGCGCGGGCGAGGAGGGCAGCACCACGCGCAGGCCGGGGATGTTGGTGAAGAGGTGCTCGTTCGCCTCGGAGTGGTGCTCCGGCGCACGGATGCCGCCACCCCACGGTGCGCGCCACACGGCCGGCACGGTGAGGCGGCCGCGGGTGCGGTTGCGCATGCGCGCGGCGTGGCAGGCGATCTGCTCCATCATCGGGTAGATGAAGCCCTCGAACTGCGCTTCGGCCACCGGCTTCATGCCTTGCACGGCCATGCCTACGGTGACGCCGGCGATGGTGGTTTCGTCCAGCGGCGTGTCGATCACGCGCAATTCGCCGAACTTTTCCTGCAGGCCCTGGGTGGCGCGGAACACGCCACCATTGACGCCCACGTCCTCACCCAGCACCACGACGCTGTCGTCGTGCTTCATTTCATAGGCGAGCGCCTGGGTGACGGCCTCGATGAGTGTGATCTGTGCCATGACTCAGTGACCCTTGTTTTCGTACGAGAGGACGAGATCGCGCTGCTTGGCGAGATCGGCGGGGACTTCGGCGAAGGTGTAGTCGAACATCGCCGTCACCGGCTGCGTCTTGGTCTCGAGGTAGGCGTTCACCTCGTTGTCCATCCACTCGTCGCACTCGGCCTTCCAGGCCTCTTCCTTCGCGTCGTCCCACACGCCCTTGGCCACCAGCCAGGCGCGCAGGCGCTTCATCGGCTCCTTCGCCCAGGCGTCCTTCACTTCCTGCTCGCCGCGGTAGCGGCGGGCGTCGTCGGCGGTGGTGTGGTCGCCCAGGCGGTAGGTCACCGCTTCGATCACGCTGCCGCCTTCGCCGTTGCGGGCGCGCTCCAGCGCGTCCTCCATCGCCTTGCGCACGGCGATGATGTCGTTGCCGTCGACCTGGATGCAGTACAGGCCGGCGGCGATGCCCTTCTGCGCCAGCGTGGGCGCGCCGGACTGGATCTTGCGCGGCACCGAGATGGCCCACTGGTTGTTCACGATCACCGCCACCAGCGGCAGGTTCTGCGCGCCAGCGATGTTGATGGCGCCGTAGAAGTCGCCCTTGGAGGAGCCGCCGTCGCCGATGGTGCAGACGGCCACGCGCTTTTCGCCGCGGATCTTGAAGGCCAGCGCGGAGCCGGCGGCATGCAGGCACTGCGTGGCGATCGGCACCGACCAGGCGAAGTCGTGGCGCGCCGGTTCCTTCTGGTAGTCGTTGCCGCGCTCGTCGCCGCCCCAGTACATGTAGACCTCGCGCGGCTGCACGCCGCGGTACAGCTGGGCGCCGTATTCGCGATAGCTCGGCGCCAGCACGTCTTCCGGCTTCATCGCGCTGCCGATGCCGACGTGGGCGGCCTCGTGGCCGAGGCAGCTGGCGTAGGTGCCCAGCTTGCCGGTGCGCTGCAGCGCCACCGACTTGGCGTCGAACACGCGCGTCGACATCATCAGCTTGTACAGCTCGACCATGTGGTCGAGGTCCTTGGCGAAGGCGGGCAGATCCTTGCGGACCTGCTTGCCCTCGGCATCGAGGTATTGCAAGTATTCGATTTCGAACTTGGCGGCGATGGACACGACTCGCTCCCGATTGGACGAATGGGGAAGTGGGGGCGGCGGCCCATCCAGTGGGGCCTGACGCGCGAAGATCCCTTGCCGCATGACCGCCGTGGCGACCAAAACGGCCGGGAAAAGCCGTACATAGATAGCAGGCAGGCATGTTGCGTCGCAAGGTACGCCGCAGCATGCGGCAGGGTACGGCGGTCCGCAAAAAATGGCGCCGCCGCCGCGTCTGTGGGCCGCGCGTCATCAGCGGTTAACATGCACGCTTTCGACGGCCGCGATCAACCATGACGGACAATCAGCGCGAACTCGAGGCGGGTATCGAGCGTGACCTGCAGGGGCGCATGACCTACGCCGGCTACCTGCACCTGGATACCTTGCTGTCTGCGCAGAAACCGGTGTCCGATCCGCCGTACCACGACGAGATGCTGTTCATCGTGCAGCACCACGTGGCCGAGCTGTGGCTGAAGCTCGCAATCCACGAACTGCGTGCGGCGTTGGGGTTCCTGCGCGGCGACCGCATCGACCCCTGCCTCAAGGTGCTCGCGCGGGTAAAGCAGATCCAGCGCCAGCTGTTCGAGCAGTGGGCAGTGCTGGAGACGATGACCCCGCACGAGTACCTGGCCTTCCGCGACGCGCTGGGGCCCTCCTCCGGCTTCCAGTCGGCGCAGTACCGCACGGTGGAGTTCCTGCTCGGCAACAAGAACGCCGACATGCTGGCTGTGTTCGCCCATGACCCGGCGGTCCAGGCGGGCCTGCGCGACACGCTGGAGGCGCCGGGCCTGTACGACGAAGTGCTGCGCTGGCTGGCGCGGCGCGGCCACGGGGTGCCGGGTGAATTGCTCGAGCGCGACGTGACCCGGCCGTGGCAGTTCAGCGAGGCGCTGCTGCCGGTGTTCCGCGGCATCTACGAGGCGCCGGAAAGCCATTGGGCCGAGTTCCATCTGTGCGAGACGCTGGTGGACATCGAGGAGAGTTTCCAGCTCTGGCGTTTCCGCCACATGAAGGCGGTGGAGCGCATCATCGGCCATCGCCGCGGCACCGGCGGCTCGTCGGGCGTGGGCTTTCTCAGGAAGGCGCTGGACCTGAGCTTCTTCCCCGAATTGCTCGACGTGCGCACGGTGCTGGGCACATGAGGGCCCGGGGTCGTTACCATCCATCCATGTTGCGCGTGTAGCGGCATCCACCATAAGGGGAACGCATGAGCCAGACCATCGAGGCCGGCAACGGCGCCACGCCGGACTATCCGCAGCTGTTCGGCCATCCGCGCCCGTTGTGGATGCTGTTCATGACCGAGTTCTGGGAGCGCTTCGCGTTCTACACCGTGAGCTGGGCGCTGGCGCTGTACATCGTGGCGCAGTTCTACCACGGCGACAGCTCGGGCCAGGCCTGGGCCAGCGCGATCTTCGGCGCATACACCGCGCTCATCTACGGCACCGGCATCTTCGGCGGCTGGGTGGCGGACAAGGTGATCGGCTACCAGCGCACCATCCTGCTGGGGGCCGCGGTGATGGCCGTGGGCTTGTTCGCGCTGGCGGTGCCGTCGCGCCTGCTGTTGCTGCTGGGCCTGTCGCTGGTGATCGTGGGCGACGGCTTGTTCAAGCCGAACATCTCATCGATGGTGGGCCAGCTCTACGGCCGCGACGACCCGCGGCGCGACCGCGGCTTCACCCTGTTCTACATGGGCATCAACGCCGGCGCCTTCATCGCGCCGCTGCTGACCGGCTGGATGGCCGCGCAGTTCACCGACACGCCGGTGCAGCAGAATTTCAGGCTGGTGTTCATCACCGCGGGCATCGGCATGCTGCTCAGCCTGCTGTGGTTCTGGTTCGGGCGCAGGCAGCTCAAGGGCGTGGGCCGGCCGCTGCCCGGCGCGGAAAGCCGCCTGCGCGTGCTGTGGGTGTTCGCGGGGGTGATCGTGGCGGTGCCGGTGGTGTACTGGCTGCTTTCGGGCATCGGCGCCACCGGCTTGCAGTGGGTGCTGGGGCTGCTGTTCGTGGTGGTAGCGGCCATGCTGCTGGTGGAGGCGGCGCAGCACGGCCGCGTGCAGACGCACCGGGTGATCGCGATGCTGATCATCTTCGCGTTCAACGTGCTGTTCTGGATGTTCTATTACCAGCTCGGCACCACCTTCAATTTCCTCGCCGAGAACCTGGTGGACCGGCAGATGTTCGGCGGCTGGACCTTCCCGGTGGGCTGGTTCCAGTCGGTGAGCCCGCTGTCGATCATCGTGTTCGCGCCGGTCGTGGCGCTGGTCTGGGGCTGGCTGGACAAGCGCCGGCTCGAGCCGTCGATCCCGCGCAAGTTCGGCTTCGGCCTGCTGTTCAACGCGCTGGGCTTCCTGGTGCTGGTGTATGCGTTGTCGAAGCTGCTCGGCGCGAACGGCCTGATCCCATTCTGGCCGCTGGTGATGTGCTACGTGATGCAGACGCTGGGCGAGCTGTGCCTGTCGCCGATCGGCCTGTCGATGGTGACCAAGCTGGCGCCGCCGAAGCTGGTCGGCTTCGCGATGGGTGGCTGGTTCCTCTCGCTGGCGGTGGGAGGCAACCTCTCCGGCCTGTTCGCCAGCCGCGTCGCCGGCGCGCACGGGCTCACCGCCGCCGCGGCGCTGAGCGGCTTCACCTTCAGTTTCTGGCTGCTGCTGGGGGCGGGCGTGGTGTTGCTGCTGATCGCGCCGCTGGTGAACAAGCTCATGCACGGAGTGAAGTAGCCGGAGCCGAGTCCGGGCCATGGATGGCCCGTCGTCATGCGCGCGGATGCGCGCATGACGGAGCCTTGTCCGGGCTGCGCACGGATAAGGCGAGTCCCGGGCAGGGCAGGAGCCCTGTCCCGGGACATCGATAAAGGCGCTCGTCAGCTTTTCGCTGGATCCTGCGGCATCAGCTTGTCCAGTATCCGCCGCAGCCACGCCTGCTCCTCCGGTGCCAGCCGCGCCAGCAATTCCCGCTCCCGCTGCCGTGCCATTGGCGCCACCTCGTCGTGGATCTTCCATCCCGCGGCGGTGAGGCCGAGCACCGAGCGGCGCTTGTCGCTGGCGTGGGTGTGGCGGCGCACCCGTCCGGCAGCCACCAGGCGCGCCAGCGCGCGGCTCACCGCCACCTTGTCCATCGCGGTGCGCTCGGCCACCTCGCGTGCGGAGAGGCCGTCGAAACGGGCCAGCACCGCCATCACGCGCCATTCGGTGACGCCCAGGTCGTGGCGAGCCTGGTAGTCGTCGGCGATCGCCTGGCTGACCGTGTTGGACACGATCGACAGCTGGTAGGGCACGAAGCGCTCCAGCTCCAGCGGGGCGTGGTCAGGGTGGCGTCCGGCGGGCATGCTGCGGGGTTCCTTGCAAATGGTTACAGTTGAAACCATGATTGGGCTTGGCTGGCGTGGCCATCCATGACCAGGAAAGTCATGCGGACGGCCAACCCTGGCTGCGGCATGGCCAGTGCAGTCGTCCATGCTCGCGAGAGTCGAGAAACAGCTGTCCATGGCTGCTCTTTTCACCAGGCGCAAGCACCACATTAGCGTTTGCTGTGCGAAAAGCATCACTGGCTCGGCTTGTGCGGTCGTCCATGACCGCGAGAGTCATGGCGGCAGCCATCCATGGCCGCATTTTTCACAAAAAAAGCTTCCCCCATCGTAGCCCGTCGGAGAAATCCCATGAACGCCCAGCCCAACCTCGGCATGCAGGTCACAACGTTCGAGAACCCGATGGGGATCAACGGCTTCGAGTTCGTCGAATTCGCCGCCCCCGCCGGCCGTGCCAACGAGCTGCATGCGCTGTTCCGCCAGATGGGTTTCAGTGCAGTGCTGAAGCACAAGCACCGCGCGATCACGGTGTACCGCCAGAACGACGTGAACTTCCTGGTCAACGAGGATCCGGATTCCTTCGCGGCCGACTTCGCCGCGAAGCACGGCCCCAGCGCCTGCGGCTTCGCGATCCGCTTCACCAGGCCCGCCGGCACGGTGCTCGAAGCGGTGCTGGCGAACGGCGGCGAGGCGGTGGAGTACAAGACCGCCAGCAAGGCGGTGGATGCGCCGGTGATCAAGGGCATCGGCGATTGCATGCTTTACCTGGTCGACCGCTACGGCGACCGCGGCAGCATCTACGGCGACGACTACGCACCGGTCGAGGGCGCCGCGGCCAACCCGAAGGGTTACGGCCTCACTTTCATCGACCACCTCACGCACAACCTGTATTACGGCAACATGGCCAAGTGGTCGGCCTACTACGAGAAGCTGTTCAACTTCCGCGAGATCCGCTATTTCGACATCAAGGGTGCCAAGACCGGCCTGGTCTCGAAAGCGATGACCGCACCGGACGGCGTCGTGCGCATCCCGCTCAACGAGTCCACCGATCCGAAGAGCCAGATCAACGAATACCTCGACGCCTACAAGGGCGAGGGCATCCAGCACATCGCCTGCTTCACCGACGACATCTACGACACGGTGGAGGCGATGCGCGCGCAGGGCGTGGAATTCCTCGATACGCCGGACACCTATTTCGACGTGGTCGACCTGCGCATCCCGGACAACGGCGAGGACGTGCCGCGCCTGCGCAGGAACAAGATCCTGATCGACGCCGACCCGGAGACCAAGCAGCGCCTGCTGCTGCAGATCTTCACCCAGAACGCGATCGGCCCGATCTTCTTCGAGATCATCCAGCGCAAGGGCAACGAGGGCTTCGGCGAAGGCAACTTCCAGGCACTGTTCGAGAGCATCGAACGCGACCAGATGAAGCGCGGCGTGCTGTAAGGTTTTTGAACCCCTCTCCCTCCGGGAGAGGGGTTGGGGTGAGGGTACGGTCATGCCAGGACGCATCAAGCCGCCATTGCCGAGCAGCACACGTGGTCATGCGCGCGGCTTGCGGCAAGCGTCCACGGAAGCAGAGCAGCTGCTTTGGTATCGCATGCGCGGCGGTCGGTTGAACGGCCTGAAATTCCGTCGCCAGCACCCGATCCCGCCGTATATCGTGGATTTCTATTGCGAAGCGAGGAAGCTGGTCATGGAATTGGACGGTTCGCAGCATGGTGAGGCAGTCGACCAGGTTCGCACCCGTTTCCTTGAATCCCACGGCCTGAAAGTCTTGCGTTACTGGGACAATGACGTCCTGCGACGGACGGAAGCGGTGCTTGAGGCAATCCTCGGCGCTGCTGAAAACCGAACCCTCACCCCAACCCCTCTCCCGGAGGGAGAGGGGTTCCAAGGCGAAGAGCGATGAGCGCGATGGCTTCCTCCAACTACCAATCCGGCTTCGCTAACGAATTCGCCACCGAGGCCGTACCCGGCACACTGCCGGAAGGGCAGAACTCGCCGCAGCGGGCGGCACACGGCCTGTATGCCGAGCAGCTGTCGGGCACCGCGTTCACCGCGCCGCGCCACAGCAACCGGCGCAGCTGGCTGTACCGCATCCGGCCGGCGGCGATGCACCAGCCGTTCGAGGCGATGGCGCCCGGCTGCTTCCACAACCGTTTCGACGAAGTGCCGGCCAGCCCGAACCAGCTGCGCTGGAATCCGCTGCCGCTGCCCGGCGCGCCCACCGACTTCGTCGACGGCATCGTCACCATGGCCGGCAACGGCGGCGCGGCGGAGCAGTCGGGCGTCGGCATCCACATGTACGCGGCGAACCGCTCGATGCAGGGCCGCTACTTCTACGACGCCGACGGCGAGTTGCTGATCGTGCCGCAGCAGGGGCGCCTGCGCCTGGCCACCGAGTTCGGCGTGATCGAGCTGGAACCGCTGGAGATCGCGGTGATCCCGCGCGGCGTGCGCTTCCGCGTGGAGCTGCTGGATGAAGCCGCGCGCGGCTATATCGCCGAGAACTTCGGTGCGCTGCTGCGCCTGCCGGACCTCGGACCGATCGGCAGCAACGGCCTGGCGAATCCGCGCGATTTCCTCACGCCGGTCGCCGCTTACGAAGACATGGAAGGCGACTTCGAACTGGTGGCCAAGTTCCAGGGCAACCTGTGGCGCGCGCGGATCGACCACTCGCCGCTGGACGTGGTCGGCTGGCACGGCAACTACGCGCCGTACAAGTACGACCTGCGCCGCTTCAACACGATCGGCTCGATCAGCTACGACCACCCGGATCCCAGCATCTTCCTGGTACTGCATTCGCCCAGCGACACCGCGGGCGTGAGCAACATGGATTTCGTGATCTTCCCGCCGCGCTGGCTGGTGGCCCAGCACACCTTCCGCCCGCCCTGGTTCCACCGCAACATCGCCAGCGAGTTCATGGGCCTGGTCGCCGGCGCCTACGACGCCAAGGCCGAGGGCTTCGTGCCGGGCGGCGCTTCGCTGCACAATTGCATGAGCGGCCACGGCCCGGATGCGGCGACCTACGAGAAGGCCTCGACGCGCGACCTGTCCCAGCCCGACGTGATCACCGGCACCATGGCCTTCATGTTCGAGACGCGCCGCGTACTCCATCCGACCCGGCAGGCGCTGGAATCGAAGGAGCTGCAGGCGAACTACCACGAGTGCTGGCAGGGCATCCGCAAGCATTTCACTGGCAACTAGGCAGTACGCCACCGAATCAACCGAGAACGAAGGGGCCGGCGCGATCGCCCGGGTCCGCGGAGCAAAGCATGAAACTGGGTTCCCTGAAGGAAGGCGGCCGCGACGGCACGCTGATCGTGGTCAGCCGAGACCTCGGCATCGCGGTGAAGGCCACCGGCATCGCCGCCACCTTGCAGGCGGCGCTGGACGACTGGTCGAACGTGGCGCCCCGCCTCAATGCCTTGTCCGACGAGTTGAACTCCGGCAAGGCCGTCGGCGGGTTCGCGCTGGACATGACGGCGCTGGCCTCGCCGCTGCCGCGTGCGTACGAATTCGTCGACGGCAGCGCCTACCTGCCGCACGTGGAGCGGGTGCGCAAGGCGCGCGGCGCCGAGGTGCCGGCCTCGTTCTACACCGACCCGCTGATGTACCAGGCCACCAGCGCCGGCTTCCTCGGTCCGCGCGATCCGGTGGTGGTGCCCAGCGAGGAGTACGGCATCGACCTCGAGGCCGAAGTCGTCGTGGTCACCGACGATGTGCCGATGGCGGCCACACCCGCCGAGGCGGCCGGACACATCCAGCTCGTCGGCCTGGTCAACGACGTCTCGTTGCGCGGGCTGATCCCGGGCGAGCTGGCCAAGGGCTTCGGCTTCCTGCAGTCGAAGCCGCGCTCGGCGCTGTCGCCGGTGCTGGTGACGCCGGACGAACTGGGCGACGCCTGGCAGGGCGAGAAGCTCCACCTGCCGATGCGCACCTGGCTCAACGGCCAGTGGTTCGGCGAAGCCGAATGCGGCGTGGACATGCAGTTCAGCTTCGCCCAGCTGGTGGCGCATGCGGCCAAGACGCGTCCGCTCACCGCCGGGACCCTCGTCGGCTCCGGCACCATCGCCAACCAGGACACCTCCAAGGGCGCCTCCTGTCTCGCCGAGCAGCGCACGGTGGAGACGCTGCGCGACGGCAAGCCCAGCACGCCGTTCCTGAAGTACGGCGACACGTTGCGCATCGAGATCACCGACAAGGCCGGCGCGTCGATCTTCGGCGCCATCGAGCAGCGCATCGCACCGCTGGCGCGCTGACCGCGGCACGAAGGATGCGTCGGCCCGCATCCCGGCGCACACTGGGCGCCGCCGTTCCCTCGCGAGGTGTCTCATGCATCACAGCCGCCTGTGTGCCCTGGTCCTGGACTGCAGGGTCGACGATCTGGGCGGTGCGGCGAAATTCTGGAGCGAGGCGCTGGGCAAACCGATCGTCACGCCCGACCAAGACGGCGACGGCCGCTACGCCGAGCTGCGCACCGCCGCCGACGAGCCGCTGATTCTGCTGCAGAAGGTCGACCACGAGAGCCGCGTGCACCTGGACATCGAGACCGACGACCTCGACGCCGAGGTCGCGCGGCTGGAGCGCCTTGGCGCAAAGCGCATCGCCTTCGTACGCGAGCGCTGGTGGGTGATGGAGGCGCCCAGCGGGCAACGCTTCTGCATCGTGCGAGGGCAGCGCGGCGCGTTCGGCCCGCACCTCAACCGCTGGGGCTGACCCGGTTCAGATGCTGAAGCGGTAGTCCAGCTTGACCAGCAGTTGCTCGTCGTTGCGCAGCGAGAAGCTCTGCTCGAACATGTTGCGTACGCCGTTGTCCTGCACGTAGTCGTCCATGACGTAGCCGCCGCGCGCATACACCACGTACAGGTAGGACAAGGGCGCGAGCTGATAGCGATAGCGGATCTGCAGCCCCATGTTGCGCACGCCAAGGTTGCTCACCGGGTCGTTGCTGGCGACCGTCCGACCGTTGCCACCGACGCGGTAGGCACCGCGGATGTGCGCATCCAGCCCGAGCCCCTCCAGCTTCATGCGCAGCTCCTGCCGCGTGCCGATGCTCCAGTCGAACCCGGCCAGCAGTTCGAGCGTGTGCTCGTCGAAGCGGCCGATCAGGTTGTCGTGCTGCCATACCAGCCAGTCGGGTTGGTGCTCGTAGTACGGGCCGGCATAGAGGTTGAAGGTGTCGCTGGGATAGAACGTCGGGATGAACTCCACGTCGTAGCCGACGCTGCGGTTGCCGGCCAACCCGCCGCTCAGCGATTCCGCGACCAGCTTGTAGGCCAGCGCGCCATGCCGCGGCGTGACGTACTTGTAGAACAGGTCGAAGGTCGGTGGCAGGAACAGCGCCCCGTGGCCGCGGGTCAGCAGGTCGTCCCATGCCGCGCTGTTGACGTTGAGCTGCACTTTCTCGGTGGCGCCGTTGCGCAGGTCGCTGTCGCGCAACACCCGGAACTGCCGTCGAAGGTTCAGCCCACTCGTATCGTCGAGCGCGTCCACGCGTACGTGCCAGTCGTGCGAGCTGTAGATCGAGTCGGGCGACAGGGCGGTGTCGCGCTTGCGCACTTCCCAGTGCGCGTAGTTCAGGTCGTTGCGTTCGAGGTAGCCGAAGTCGTTGACCTGCAACCCTTGGTTGAAGTGCATCGCGGCCCACTGCTCGCGCCAGCCATCGCCGTGATGGGCGTCGACCAGCAGTGTGGCGCCGCTGCCGTGGGTATGCCGACCGTCCTGCGCGATGTCGCTGCCCACCACGTTGGCGGCTACCGTGACACCAGCGGTGGGATGCCAGTGGTCGTCGATTCCCGCCACGCGCGCATCACGACCGAGCCAGGGATGGTCTACGTCGGTGAGCATCAGGCCGAGGCTCTGCGTGCCGAAGTCGTGGACCAGCCGCGCGGCGCTGAACCGACGCCCGTCGGCGCCGGCCTCGTCGGCGGTGAGCAGGCCGTAGCTGGTGCCGCCCACGCTGCCGTTGAGCTTGACCGCGCCGTCGATACTGCTCACGCCGTGGCCATCGTCCGCCGGACCGCCGACGCGACGCGTGTAGACCAGCTGGCTGTTGTCGTCGAGCAGGCCGAAGTCGAAGATGCCCTGGTTCTCGGTGAAGAACGGCCGCTTGTCGCTGTAGTAGGTTTCGGTGGCGCCGAAATTCACCACCAGATCGTCGCTTTCCACCTCGCCGAAGTCGGGGTTCAGCGTGGCGGTGAGCTGGAACTGGCCGTTCGGCTTCCAGAAGATGTCGGCGCCCTCGGTGAGCCGGCTGCGCCCGTGCACGTTGTCGTACACGCCCGACATATAGGGCGTGACCGCGAGCAGCGATTGGCGGTACTGCGGGAGCTTGACGCGCCGGAAATCGGAGAGGAAGCGGGCCCGCTGGTAGCTGGCCACCGGCCATGCGTCGCGCTCGCCGGTGGTGGCCACCACGCGATCCAGATAGAGGCCGACGACGCGCTTGCCATCGCGGCCGTGGCGCATCGGCGCGGTGTACCAGGGCACCAGGATCTCCGCCGTCCAGCCTTGTGCGTCGTGGCTGACCGCGGATTGCCAGAGACCGTCCCAGTCCTTGTTGAAGTTGCTCTCGTTGGTGACCACGGCATCGTAGACGCCGCCGCTGTAGCTGACCGTGAAGTTGTAGCCGGTGCGGCCATCGCCGTTGAAGTCGACGATGAGGTTCACCCGGTCGACCTGGTCTTCGAAATCGCGCTGCACCTGCTGGGTGCTGCGCGTCACGCCGGGTGGCTGGGTGCAGCGGAACGCCACCGCCAGGCCCTGCTGCGTGGCCAGCACCCAGGCCTCGGTTGGCAGCGTTGCCGGCTTGCCGGTGAGCGGCTGGGTCTGGCGGAAATCGGCGATGTGCAGTGCGCCCCGCCATTCGGCGGGGTGGATATGGCCATCCATGGTTACCGCGAAAGCGGGTGACGACAGCACAGCGAGGACGAGCAACAGCAGGCATGCCAGGCGCATGTCGGGAGAGTCCGCATCGGTCGGGGCGCGCCGGGGGTGCGCGCGCCGGGCGAGGGATTCGCCCGGCAATCAGATGCGCAGCTTGCGCCAGGGGTTTGGATGCCCGCGACCGCCGGAAGTCACGTTTCCGGCGGTGGCACCCGCGGCAAGCGACGCCACAGCCGCGCGCGCAGCGGCAGGGCCAGCGCCAGTACGCCGGCAAAAGCGCCATAGCCGCACAGCGCGGGCAGCACCTGCTGCCAGATCGCACCGCTGCTGCGCAGCCCTGCCTGGTCTGGCGGCGGCAGTTGCACCGCGTCGAAACCGAGCAGGCCGGCATACGTCGCGGCGGCGAAAGCCAGCAGCAAGGCCAGCGCGTCGAACAGACGGCGCGCCGGCGTGCGCGGCAGCGACTTGGGATAGCTCGCATAGGCCCAGCCGAGGATCAGCAGCCAAGGCGCGAGCAGCAGCAGGGCGAGGTAGCGCATCGGGGCCTCGTCAGTCCTGCGCGGACAGTAGCTCCAGCGCTTCGCGCAGTCGCGCGAGCAGTTCGTCGCCGGACTGCGGGGTGCGGGCGACGGCCTCGCCATCCAGCTCCAGTACCAGCGCGTCGCCGTCCTCGCGCAGCACGGCGGCCTGGCCCAGCTGGCGGATGCGCTGCTGCAGCGCGCCGGCGGCTTTGGGGTCGGCGAACGGCATCGAGAGCAGCAGTTCCTCGCCGTCGGCGGCGAACAGGCGGAAGCGGAAGCCGGCGTCGCCGTCGCGGAAGCTGGCGAAGCGCGGTGCCTTGCTGGCCTTGGCGGCGGCGGAAGGCTTGCCCGCCTTGGCGGCCGGCGCCGTGCCCATCGAGCGCAGCCCGATCGCCTCGCGGATTGCGGCGAGCTTGGGCGTGGCGATCGCACGCGCCTTGGCCGCGCCTTCGCGCAGGATCGCTTCGATTTCGTCGGGCCTGGCGATCAGCGCGTCGTAGCGTTCCCGCATCGGTGCCACGTCGGCCTCGATGCGTTCGAACGTCTGCTGCTTGGCCTCGCCCCAGCCGAGGCCGTCGACTAGCGCCTGGCGGAATGCCGCGCTCTCGGCCTCGCCCGCGAAAGCGCGGAAGATCGTGAACAGCGCGGAGCCGTCCGGGTCCTTCGGCTCGCCCGGCGCGCGCGAGTCCGTGACGATGCGCATGATCGCCTCGCGCAGCGCTTTCGCGCCGCCGGCGAACAGCGGGATGGTGTTGTCGTAGCTCTTGGACATCTTGCGGCCGTCCAGGCCCGGCAGCGTGGCCACCTCTTCTTCGATCTGCACCTCGGGCAGCACGAAGAAGTCGCGGCCGTAGATGTGGTTGAAACGCTGGCCGATGTCGCGCGCCATCTCCAGGTGCTGGATCTGGTCGCGGCCCACCGGCACCTTGTGCGCATCGAAGGCGAGGATGTCGGCGGCCATCAGTACCGGGTACATGTACAGGCCTGCGGTGACGCCGGCATCCGGGTCCTCGCCCGCCTCGGTGTTCTTGTCCACCGCCGCCTTGTAGGCGTGTGCGCGGTTGAGCAGGCCCTTGGCGGTGACGCAGGTCAGGAACCAGGTCAGCTCCGGGATCTCGGGAATGTCCGACTGGCGGTAGAAGGTGACGCGTGCGGGATCCAGCCCCGCGGCCAGCCAGGTCGCCGCGATCTCCAGCCGCGAGCGCTCGATGCGGGCGGCGTCGTCGCTCTTGATCAGCGCGTGGTAGTCGGCGAGGAAGAAAAACGCGTCGACGTCCATGCGCCGGCTGGCGGCGATTGCGGGGCGGATCGCTCCCGCGTAGTTGCCCAGGTGCGGGGTGCCGGTGGTGGTGATGCCGGTGAGGACTCGGGTCTGCATGTCGTTCGCTGGTGGTGTCGGGGCGTTGTGCGTCAACGGATCAGGGTGGATTTGCCGAACAGCGATTCGACCAGGTCCACCGCGAGTCTCGCGGTCTGGTTGCGCTTGTCGAAGGCGGGGTTCAGCTCGACGATGTCGAGCGAGCCGAGCCGGCCCGAGTCGGCGATCATCTCCATGCACAGCTGCGCCTCCCGGTAGTTCGGGCCGCCGCGCACCGTGGTGCCCACGCCCGGTGCGATCACCGGATCGAGGAAGTCCACGTCGAAGCTCACGTGCAGGTGGGTGCGCGCGTCCATCCCCGCCAGCGCCTCCTCCATCGTGCGGCGCATGCCCACCTCGTCGATATGGCGCATGTCGTAGATGTCCACGGCCGCCTCGCGCACCAGGCGCTTCTCGCCCTCGTCCACCGAGCGGATGCCGATCTGGCGGAACACGTCGGGCGTCACCGCCGGCGCATGGCCGCCGATGCCGGTGAGCGCATCCGGGCCGTTGCCGCACAGGCAGGCCACCGGCATGCCGTGGATGTTGCCGGAGGGCGTGGCCTGCGCGGTGTTGAAGTCGCTGTGCGCGTCCAGCCACAGCACGCGAAGTTTCTTGCCCCGCTCGCGGCAGTGCCGTGCCACTGCACTGACCGAACCGATCGCAAGGCAATGGTCGCCGCCGAGCATGATCGGCAGCCGGTCCTGCGCCAGCTCGTCGTAGATGGCCGCATGCACGGCTTTGTTCCACGCGGTCACCTCGGCCAGGTGGCGGTAGCCGTCCACCGGCGGCAGCCAAGGGTTCAGCGGCCCGTGCAGGTTGCCGCGGTCGGACACTTCGAGCCCGCGCGCGCGCAGCCTTTCCGCGATCTGCGCCACGCGCAGCGCCTCCGGTCCCATCGAGGCGCCGCGATGCCCGGCGCCGATGTCGGTGGGCACGCCCACCAGGGCGATCGTCTGCTTGCTCATGTTGCCTGTGTCCACGTCGATGACTTGCAGCCACCGAGTGTAACGGGTCGGCTGCGACGTGGCCGCTTCGGGGGTATGCCGGCAGCAGGAATCGAACCCGCGACCTACTGATTACAAATCAGTTGCTCTACCAACTGAGCTATGCCGGCGTGGGGCGGGATTCTAGCAGGGATGAACCGCCGGGCAGGCTCTCAAAAGCAGCTGGTGCTGTGGGAGCCCACGCCGTCGATGCGGATGCGGCTGCGCCAGTCGAAGCCGCTGCGGTCGGCCACCAGGTCGAGCCAGTATTGCGGTGCGCTTTCGGTGCGTTCGGTGATGCGGGCTGGGAAGCCGGCGGCGGTGACGTCGTTGCGGCGCTTGCGCGCGTTGTCCTGGTCCCTGAACAGGCCCAGCGAGATTGTGTTGGGCTGGTCGCCGCCGCCCACCACGAAGTAATCCTTGAGGCCCCGCGCGGCCAGCTGACGCGTCAGCGCCAGTGCCTGCGCACGGCTGCCCGGCGCCGGCAGGTAGACCCACCAGCTGCGGGACTGGGCGACCTGCTCCTGGCGCGAGCGCATGCGCGCGGTGAGTGGCGCCAGCGCATTGCGGGCTTGCTGCAGGTCGTGCGGCGTGGCGAACGGGCCCAGCGTGAGGCAACGCAGCTGGGCAGGCGCATCCGCTTTCGCCGGGACGGGCGCAGGGGCGGCGACGCGGTCGGCGGTCGTCGCGGGTGCGGTCGGCGCGGGCAATTCGGAGAGCAGGTGCAGTTCGGCCACGCCCGGGTCGGTGGGCGGCGGCACGTGCGCGTACGGCTGGCCGAGCAGCAACCAGGCGGCCGCCACGATATTGAGCATGACCAGCAGCACGAACAGCAATCGCAGGAACATCGATCCCCCGTCATTTGCACCAGTGGCGCCCGGCTATTGTGCCGCGACCCATGCCGCCAGTCCGTGCAGCACGCTGTCGTGGGCAAGCCGTGCCGGCACCGTGAGCAGGGGCAGCAGCGCCTCCGCGTCGCCACCACCGAGGCGCAGCGCCGGTGCACCGCCCAAGGCAGGCGCCATGCGTGCCGCGAAGCGTTCGACCAGCGCCGCCGCCGCCAGCCAGCAGCCGGAAGCCACGGCATCGGCGGTGTTGTCGGCCGCCTCGACGATCGTGCCTGCGTGCGCAGGCCGCACCTGCGCGGTGGCGCCGAGCAGGGATTGCTGCATCAGCCGCGGCCCCGGCGCGATCAGGCCGCCCAAGTGGCGGCCGTCGGCGGCCAGCGCGTCCAGGGTCAGCGCGGTGCCTGCGCCCGCGAGCACGCAGGGCGCAAGGCCGTCGGCGCGGGCGGCGACCATGGCGAGGAAGCGGTCCACGCCCAGCTTTTGCGGCTCGGCATACGCGTTGCGCACGCCGCAGGCTTCGGCCGGCGTGCGCAGCCAACGCGGTTCGCGACCGAAGGCGTCGGCAACGCAGGCGGCGACCAGGACCTCGCGTGGCGCGTCGACCACCGAAGCGCCGAACACGGCCTCCGGCCGGGGCTGCGACGACCAGGCGTCGGCCAGCGTCCCCGCCACGTCGTCGTCCCACGCCACCGCGCCGTTGGCGCGCCAGCCTCCATCCCGATGCAGCGCCCATTTCAGCCGGGTGTTGCCAAGGTCGAGCAAGAGCCTGCTCGCATGTTTCATGCGCGGCGCACCGTGACGTCGGCGCTGTCGATACGTTGCAGTTCGCCATCGGGCAGGCGCAGCAGCAGGGCGCCGCGGCCATCGACGCCGGCGCCGGTCCCGTCGCGCTCGCCACCGGCGCCGCTCAGCCGCAGCGGCCGGTCGCGCAGCAGGTCGTGACGGGCGTATTCGTCGGCGAAGGCGCCGAAGCCGTCGCGCTCGCATTGCGCGAGGCCCGTGGCCAGGGCGGCGATCAGCGCGGCCGCCGTGCGGTTGCGGTCAGGCGGCGTCCCGCCGGCGAGCGTGGCGAGATCACAAGCCGGCTGGCCGGCCTGCGTGCGCAGCGCTTCGGTGAGGCGCAGGTTGAGGCCGATGCCGATCACGGCGGCGCACGGTCCCTGGTATTCGCCGCTGAGCTCGACCAGGATGCCGGCCAGCTTGCCGGGTGCCTGGCCGGGCGTGGCGGCCAGCACGTCGTTCGGCCATTTCAGGCCGGCGCCGGCGATGCCCATCGATTCCAGCGTGCGCAGCACGATCACGCCGATCGCCAGCGACAGCCCCGCCAGCGCGGCGAAGCCGCTGTCGAAGCGCTTCAGGCAGGACAGATAGAGGTTCATTCCCGGCGGTGACAGCCAGGCGCGGCCGCGTCGGCCGCGGCCGGCGCTCTGCGCCTCGGCGAGCACCATGCTGAGATCCGGTGCCGTGGCGCTGCGGCGCAGCAGTTCGCTGGAGGTGGAGTCCAGCTCCCAATGCACTTCCAGCGCACCCAGCCGCTTGACGACGGTGGCGGGCAGCGCGGCCTGGATGCGCGTGGCGTCCAGCAACTGGATCGGCCAGGGCAGGTGGTAGCCGCCCGCGCCGCTGGCCTCGATCGGCACGCCACGCGTGCGCAGCGCCTGGACCTGCTTCCATATCGCGGCGCGGGTCACGCCGGCCCTGGCGGCCAGTTCGACGCCTGAAAGCGGGCTGCCCGCGGCCAGCTCGGCCAGCAGTTCGGCCGGCTGCATCAGCGAGCCGCCCGCAAGCTGGCCTGAGCGGTGGCGGGATGGCGGCAGGAAAAGGAGAGAGTCGCACGCATCCGCCGGATTCTAGCTGGCTGCCGCAACCGGCGGCAGTGGCACTGGCAGCGCCGGCGCATTTCTGCGACCATCGAACGCCTCGCTTGTGGATCAAGGGGTTGCATGCCATGAGTGCCAGATACTGGATGATCGCTTGCCTGATCGGCCTGGCCGGCATGGGCAGCGCCATGGCGACGGACATGGATGCCCGTGACATCACCGCAGGCAGCCACAATACCGCCGACAGCAGTGCCCACGACTCCGGCAGCACCAGTGGCGGCGATGCCTTGGGCCTCAACCGCGATTGCCCTTCCTCGTCCCGGCACGGCAGCGACAGCGACGCCAGCGACACCGAGGGCCACAGCACGACCGGCGGCGGCGAACACGGCGGGCGCATCTCCGCCCCCACCAGTGCCCGGCCAGCCACCCTGGGCTGGCAGTCGCTGTTGCCCGGTTCCATCCAGTAGGCGCACACCCCGTGCGCGATGGCCCCGGCGTCGACCAGGGCCAAACCTGAAGCCAAGGCATTCGCGCACTAAGGTGAGCTCCTACTCGGGCGGGAGTTTCACGCTGAAGCGTGCCCCGCCCAGATCGGGCGAACGATCCACCGTCAACTCGCCGCGGTAGGCGCGCACGATGTCCTGCACGATGGAGAGGCCGATGCCATGGCCTTGCACGCGCTCGTCGCCGCGCACGCCGCGTTGCAGCACCTTCTCGATCTTGTCCGCCGCGATGCCGGGGCCGTCGTCCTCCACGCTGATCAGCAGCCCGGGGCGACCGCGGCCCGGTTGCGGCTGCTTCTGCACGACCAGCAGCACGTGGTGGCGCGTCCACTTGAACGCGTTTTCAAGCAGGTTGCCCATCAGTTCCAGCAGGTCGTTCAGCTCGCCATGGAAGGAGGCGCCGTCGGCGATGTCGAATTCGCACAGCACGTTCTTCGCGGCGTAGACCTTCTCCAGGCTCTGCACCAGGTCTTCGGCGTGGCTGGCGATCGGCACCGCGGCGGCGAAGGTCTGCCGGCCCGAGGTGGCGGCACGCGCCAGCTGGTAGGCGACCAGCTCGTCCATGCGGCGCACCTGGTCGAGCACGCCGCGCCGGGTGGGTTCGTCGCTGGCCGATTCGAGCTGCGAGCGGATCACCGCCAGCGGCGTCTTCAGGCTGTGCGCCAGGTCGGCGAGGGTGTGGCGGTAGCGCGTGCGCTGTTCGCGCTCGCTGTCGATGAAGGCGTTGATGCGCTCGGTGAGGCCGGTGAGTTCCAATGGGTACTGGCTGTCCAGGTGGTCGCTGTCGCCGAGCTCGACCCGGCTCATGTCGCTGGCCACCTTGCGCAGCGGAGTGAGGCTCCAGCGCAGCAGCAGGAGCTGCAGCACGATCAGCATCACGCCCAGCACCGACAGCCACAGCACCAGCGTGCGCCGGTACACCGCGTTCTCGCCTTCGAGTTGCTGCTCGGTCTGCGCCACCATGATGGTGGCGGGGGTGGACTTGCGGCCCGGGAAGTCGAACGCCACCCCGATCGCGTAGTAGTAGAGCCGGCCCATGCGGGTGTCGACCGGGCCGTTGAATACGTGCTCGCCCGCCGGCAGCGGCTTGAGGAAGCGGAAGTCGTGCCCGATTGCCGAGGTGGATTCCCAGTGGTAGCCATCCGGCCCGAGAATCAGCGCGTAGAGGCCGGAGCCGGGCTGGGAGAACTTCTGCGGCGGCGAATCGGGCGGCAGAAGGCGGCCGTCTCGGCTGGCGTCGGTATGGGTGATGATGTCGGCGATGGCGGCGTCGCGCAGCCGATCCTGCAGGGTGTTCAGTGCACTCTGCTGCTTGGCCACATACATGACCACGCCGACCAGGCCGAGGAAGGCGGCCAGCACGAAGCCGGTGGTGATGGCCGAGCGCGCCGCCAGCGACAGCGGGCGGCGCGGCGCGGGCTCACTCGTCGTCGCCGTCGGTGCGGGGGATGGCAAAGCGGTATCCGCGTCCACGCACGGTCTCGATGGGCTTGAGGGCGCCTTCCGGGTCCAGCTTGCGGCGCAGGCGGCCGATGAAGACTTCCAGCACGTTGGAGTCGCGGTCGAAATCCTGCTGGTAGATGTGCTCGGTGAGGTCGGCCTTGGAGACCAGTTCCCCGGCGTGCAGCATCAGGTATTCCAGCACCTTGTACTCGTAGCTGGTGAGGTCGACGATCTTGCCCTCCACCGTCACCGTCTGCGCGGTGGTGTCCAGCTTGATCGGGCCGCAGGCCAGCACCGGCTTGGACCAGCCGCTGGCGCGGCGCACCAGCGCGTTGATGCGGGCCAGCAACTCCTCGACGTGGAACGGCTTGACCAGGTAGTCGTCAGCGCCCTGCTTGAGGCCTTCCACCTTGTCCTGCCAGCCGCCGCGCGCGGTGAGGATCAGCACCGGATAGCGCTGGCCGTGCTCGCGCAACGCCTTGATCAGCTCCATGCCGGACATCTTCGGCAGGCCCAGGTCGATGATGGCGAGGTCGAACGGCACCTCACGGCCGAGGTAGAGCGCCTCTTCGCCGTCCTGCGCCGCGTCCACGGCGAAGCCGTCGCGCTTCAGTCGCGCCGCCAGCGTCTCGCGCAGCGGGGCCTCGTCTTCCACCAGAAGGATGCGCATCAGTGTTTCTCCTTGCCGCCGGGACGCCGGGCGGGCGGGTTGCGGGTTGACGGGGAGGTTGGCCGGATACTGTCGCCGCCGCTCGCGGGAATCGTCATCACCCGCACGTGGCCTTGCGGCGTGAGCACCTTGATGCGGTACTCGGTGCGGCGGTCCCGGCGCACCGAGTCGGCCGACAGCACCTGGCCGTTGGTTTCCTGCTGCACCCGGCCCACGGCCTCGCTGAGGCTGAGGTCCCTCGGCCTGGCCTGCGCCCATGCCGCCGGGCTCGTGCCCAGCGTCAGCAGCAGCGCCAGCGGTGCGAGCCGCGGGAGGATTCGGTTGGCCTTCATCGGCATGCTTCGACCACGATCTGTCTCTGGCCGTTCAGTTTGGGCGAGCAGGGCTGAATAGTGACCGGACGGGCGACCGCTGTCACGCGGCGGCGGCCAGCGGCGCCAGCGCCTTTTCGATCAGCCCCCAGCCCGCGCCGGGCAGGTGCGCGCCTTCGCTGAGCACGCGGCGGAAGCCGCGCGCACCCGGTTCGCCCTGGTACAGGCCGAGCAGGTGCCGGGTGATGTGCTTGAGCGCGGTACCGCGCCTGAGCTCGGCTTCGACGTAGGGGCGCAGGCGCTGCAGCACATCCTCCCGACCGGGCAGCGGCGAGCCGTACAGCGCGTGTTCGAGCCGGGCCAGCAGCCAGGGATCATGGTAGGCGGCCCGTCCCAGCATCACGCCGTCCAGCTCGGCCAGCTGCGCCTCGACCTGCGCCACCGTGGTGATGCCGCCGTTGATCACCACCAGGAGTTCCGGGAACTCGCGCTTGAGGCGGTGCACGCGCGGGTAGTCCAGGGGCGGGATCTCGCGGTTCTCCTTCGGCGACAGGCCTTGCAGCCAGGCCTTGCGCGCATGCACCACCAGCACCTCGACGCCGGCGTCCAGCATGGTCTCGGTGAAGTGCTGCAGGTCGGCGTAGTCATCCTGTTCGTCCACGCCGATGCGGCACTTCACCGTCACCGGCACACTCACGGCGTCGCGCATCGCCTTCACGCAGTCGGCCACCAATCCAGGCTCATACATCAGGCAGGCCCCGAAGCGGCCGGACTGCACGCGGTCGGACGGGCAACCCACGTTGAGGTTGATCTCGTCATAGCCCGCCGCCGCGCCGAAGCGCGCCGCCTGGGCCAGCTCTGCCGGCTCGCTGCCGCCCAGCTGCAGCGCCACCGAGTGCTCCTCCTGGCTGTGTTCGAGCAGACGCAGCTGCCCGCCGCGCACCAGCGCGGCGCTGGTCACCATCTCGGTGTACAGCCGCGCATGCGGGGAGAGCAGGCGATGGAAATAGCGGCAATGCCGGTCGGTCCAGTCCATCATCGGGGCGACGGACAGGCGCCAGGCTTCGGGATGCAGGGTCGGGGCAACGGCGTTCATCAGACCGCCATTGTCCCGTATTGGCATGGCGCAATGGAAATCAGCCTTCGGCAATGGCTGCCATGCGTCGCATACGTCCCTCGACGATGCGCAAAAGCACGACAACCACAAGCAGGGCTGCGGCCAGCCAGAGCACGCGCAGCACCCACACCGCAAGCGTGGCCCAGATCATGGTGAAGAACAGGTCGTGCAGCAGCCACGCCCTGGCGCGGGCGGGCAACATGTCTGGCGCCAGCCTGGCGATGAAAGCCGCGTAACCCCAGGCCGTAGCCAGGCAGAGTTGGATCAACAGCATGATGAGTGCGTACGGCAGGAGTCCGTTCGTCGAGAACACGAGCACCGTCTTGAACGCAGGAGCCGCGTAATTTGCCGGCAAAACGCCGGGCAGTTTGCCGCCAGCCACCATCGCGTGGAGCCCCACTCCCAGCGGAACTCCGTGAACTTCCTGAAGGGTGCCGTTGACGATCATGTTGCGGATCAGCACCGGCACCAGCGCCACCAGGCTGAGCAGCAGCATGGTGAGCACGGTAAGCGGCGTGTCGATGCGGCGCAGTTGCGCCATGGCGCGGCGATGCTGATACCACACGCCAGCGATCAGGTAGAAGCTGAAGAAATACACCAGCAGCGGCACGCCCCATACTTCGAGCAGGCTCTGGCCGGGCTTGGCTTCCGGTCGCAGTTCTACGGCCGACAGGGTCAACGCGATGGCGAACACTCCGTCGGCGAGCATCACCAGCCGGTCGAAATGGCGCTGGTGGACGTGATGTTCGCGCACGGCTGGTGCGGCGTTCGGTTCCATCTTCGCTCCCCCTCCCGGACCGCCCACATGATGCCGGAGAACATGGCCGGCGGCGATGGCCGGGATCGCGTAAAATGGCGGGCGGTCGCGACCCCGCGCGGCCACTCGCCAGTGTTCACCGGCACGCCGCCTTCCCACGCGAGTACCGCTGACGCCATGTGCGGCGGCGCGCTTTTCCCCGGCCCGAAATCGAGACGACGAATCATGGTAGCCATGGCGACCGAGCACGTGATCGACGTGCAGCACTGGAACGACACGCTGTTTTCCTTCCGCACCACGCGCGACCCCGGCTTCCGCTTCGACAGCGGGCAGTTCGTGATGATCGGGCTGGAGAGCGGGGGCCGTCCACTGATGCGTGCCTACTCGATCGCCAGCGCCAGTTGGGAGGAACACCTGGAGTTTTTCTCGATCAAGGTGCCGAACGGCCCGCTCACCTCGCGCCTGCAGCACCTGAAGCCTGGCGATCCGCTGATGGTGACGCGCAAGCCCACCGGCACCCTGGTGCTCACCGACCTCAAGCCTGGCAAGCATCTTTACCTGCTCGGCACCGGCACCGGGCTGGCGCCGTTCATGAGCATCATCCGCGACCCTGACACCTACGAGCGCTACGAGAAGGTCGTGCTGGCCCACGGCGTGCGTCGCGTCGACGACCTGGCCTACGCGCAGTACCTCGAACACGAGCTGCCGCGGCACGAGTACCTCGGCGAGCTGGTCCGCGAGAAGCTGGTCTACTACCCCACCGTGACGCGGGAGCCGTTCCGCAACCGCGGCCGCATCACCGATGCGATCGCCGACGGCATGATGAGCCAAGCCACCGGCCTGCCGCCGCTGAGCCCGGATACCGACCGCGTGATGCTGTGCGGCAGCCCGGCGATGCTGGACGACCTCTGCGCCCTGCTCGACGGCCGCGGGTTCCAGGCCTCGCCGCGCACCCGCGAGCCGGGCGATTACGTGATCGAGCGCGCGTTCGTGGAGAAATAGCCGGCGGGCATGTCCCTTCGGCAGTGGCGTGTCGCCGCAGAAACTCGCGGCGCCGCGACGGCATGCGTATCATGCACGGGTCAACCCCATGCCGACCCACACGGTGCGAGCCACCATGCCACCAAGCCCCCCGACCGGACGATTGCGCCTGGTGCCCCAGGCGATCGCCGACGACGGCGATGCCACGCGATTCTGTTCCAGCTGCGCGTTCGCCGAGGCTTGCGTCGCCGTGGGCTACGGCAAGCCTGAGTTGCTCGAACTGCACTGCCTGGTGGAGCACGTTGGGCCGTTCCGCGCAGGCGAACATGTGTTCCGCACCGGCGATCCGTTCCGTGCGATCTATGCGGTGCGCTTCGGCTCGGTGAAGACGCGGATGTTCGATCGCGACGGAAACGAGCAGGTGCTGGGCTTCTACCTGCCCGGCGAGGTGGTGGGGCTCAACGCGATCTATCCCGAGCATTTCCCCTGCGACGCGGTGGCGCTGGAAGACACGCAGTTCTGCCGCTTCTCCTTCCCAGCGATGAGCGCGCTGGCGTCGCGCCAGCCGGCAGTGCAGCAGCACCTGTTCCGGCTGATCAGCAAGGAGCTGGGCGCGGTGTCGCTGCTGGCAGGCGACCACAGTGCGGACGAGCGCATGGCGGCGTTCCTGATCGACCTCTCGTCGCGCTACGCGGCGCGCGGCCTGCATGCCGCGCGCTTCCACCTCAGCATGTCGCGCGGCGACATCGCGAACTACCTGCGATTGGCTGCCGAGACGGTGAGCCGGGTGCTGGGGCGGTTCCGCAGCCAGGGGCTGATCGCGCTGGAAGGCCGCGAACTGGTGCTGCTGCGCGAGGACGCCCTGCGCGAACTCGGCGCGAGCCTGCTGCCGGAGTAGGGCAGGGGCTGATCCAGGTCAGGGCCGAGTCGCGTGTCCCCTGCCAGCATGGGAACGGTCTTCATTGCCGGGTTTCCATGGACGCTCCGACCTCCGCCGCCGCGAACGACCCCGCCGCCCTGCTGGCGGCCGCGCCGCACCGGCCCCTGTTCCTTGCCGGCGCCGTGGCGGTGCTGTTGACGATGACCTGGTGGACGCTGGAGCTGGCTTCGTTGCGTTTCGGCTGGGCGCACTGGCCGCAGCCCACGATACCGCCGGTATGGGGGCACGCCATGCTGATCCAGTACGGCCTGTTCCCGCTCTTTATGTTCGGCTTCCTGATGACCACCTTCCCGCGCTGGATGGACGGGCCGCCGGTGCCGCCACGGCGCTACCTGCCGGTGGCGGGCGGCGTACTGGGCGGCTACGTGCTGGGCACGCTGGGCCTGCTCGGCCTGCCGCTGCTGCTGAAGCTGGGCATGCTGCTGATGCTGGCCGGGTACCTGGCGGGCGCGAGCACGCTGGCCGGCGTGCTGGCGAAGGCGGCGGACCGCAACCGGCACGGCTGGTCCTGCCTCGCGGCGTTCGGAGTGGGCACGCTGGGGCTGCTGTTGTTCCTCGCCTGGCTGCTGGTGCCCGGCGTGTCGCCTGACGTGCCGTGGCTGGCAGTGAAGCTGGGCACGTTCGGCTTCCTGTTGCCGGTGTACTTCACGGTCTGCCATCGCATGCTGCCGTTCTTCAGCAAGAACGTGGTGGCCGGCTATGCGATGTGGCGCCCAGCGTGGAGCCTCCCGGTGGCGTGGGCGCTGCTGCTGGCGCACGCCTTGCTGGACTGGGCCGGCCTGCCGCAATGGCTGTGGTCGTGCGACCTGCCGCTGGCCGCGCTGTTCGCCACGCACTGGCTGATGTGGAGGCCATGGCGCTGTCTGCACCCGGGCTTGCTCGGCGTGCTGCATATCGCCTTCACCTGGCTGCCGGTCGCCTTCGTGCTGTTCTGCGTGCAGGACCTGGTGCGGGCGACCGACGGCAGGACCGTGCTGGGGCTGGCGCCGCTGCACGCGTTGGCGATCGGCTTCTTCGGCTCGATGCTGGTGGCGATGGTGACCCGCGTCACCCACGGCCATTCCGGCCGCCCGCTGCGGATGCACCCGGTGCCGTGGTTGTGCTTCGTGCTGCTGCAGCTGGTGGCGTTCGTGCGCATCCGCGCCGAGCTGGGCGGCGACCGTTATCTGTGGCTGGTGATCGCCGGCGCGGGCTGGCTGCTGGCGTTCCTGCCGTGGGTTCTGCGGTCGGCGTGGATCTACCTCACGCCGCGCGCCGACGGCAGGCCGGGCTGAGGGCGCTTCGTGCAGGAGCTGATCGCGCCGTTTTACCCGTGGATCGTGCTGGCGCACCTGGTCTGCGCCATCGTGTTCGTGGGCGCGGCAGCGTTCGAGGTGTTCGCGCTGGAGGCGCTGCACAGGCGTTTCGACATCGCCGTCATGCAGCAGATCGAGTCCGCGGTGATGGCGCGGGTGCGCCGTTACATGCCGTTCGTGGTGTTGGTGTTGTTCGTCAGCGGCGGCATGCTGTTCGACCTGCGCTGCAACGGCATCCGCTGCATCGGCACGACGCGCTTCGGCTGGTTCCTGCTGCTGAAGCTGGTGCTCGCGCTAGGCGTGCTGGGCGTGTTCGTCAATGCGGTGGGGGCGGGTGCGCGCGGGAGGATGGGCGCCTGCCGCTTTCGCCATACGCACCGCATCGTGCTGGCCCTGATGGCGGCCATCGTCTTTCTGGCCAAGACCATGTTCTACTTGTAGGCCCTTTCCCCGGAGGTTTGCCATGTCCACAGTCCATTTCAAGGGTCAGCCGGTACGCGTCGACGGCAGTTTCCCGGCCCCCGGCAGCCAGGTGCCGGCGTTCCGCCTGGTCGGCGGCGACCTGTCCGAGGTCACGCTGGCGAACCACGCCGGCAAGCGCAAGGTGCTGAACATCTTCCCCAGCGTGGACACTGGTGTGTGTGCCGCCTCGGTGCGCCGTTTCAACGAACTGGCCGCGAAGCTCGACAACACCGTGGTGCTGTGCATTTCCGCCGACCTGCCATTCGCGCAGGGTCGTTTCTGCGGCGCCGAGGGCATCCAGAACGTGCAGATGCTGTCGCTGATGCGCGGGCGCGAGTTCCTCCGCGACTATGGCGTGGCGATCGCCGACGGCCCACTCGCCGGCCTGGCCGCCCGTGCGGTGCTGGTGCTGGACGCCCACGACAAGGTGATCCACGCGGAGCTGGTGGACGAGATCACGCATGAACCGGACTACGACGCGGCGCTGAAGGCGCTGGGCTGAGCGGCCCGCCGGCACAACCCGCCGAACTGAGTCAGCCCGTCGGATGACCGGCGGGCTGAGTCATGCGCGATGCCGCAGAAAATGCGACTCAGGAGCGAGTGCCCACCACCGGAATGCCGAGTGGCCGCGCGTCCAGCCGCTCAGGCAGCCCCATGCCCATGCGCAGGCTGCGGCCGATGCGGTCGGCGTAGTCCTGCATCCGTGCGGCATCGTCTTCGTCCAGCACTTCGCCCGTGGTCTCGCGCCACAGCTCCAGCCAGCGCGCGAAGTGCACCGCGCGGATCGCGGGCTGGCCGCGGTGCACGGCCATCGGGTTGCCGCGGTAGCTTTGCGCCCCCAGTGCCACCGAGCACCAGAAGCGGGTGAGCAACGCCTTGTGCTCGGGCCAGTCGTGCACGGCGGCGTTGAAGATCGGACCGATCGCGGGATCGGCGCGCACCTTGTCGTAGAAGCGGTCGACCAGCGCGGCGATGCGGGTTTCTTCGAGCGTGCTCATGGCTTGCTTGTCGTGCCTGTCGGGTCTTCGTCCGGAGGCATCGTTGCGTCTGCGGCGGGCTCGTCCAGCAGCGGCAGGATGCCGGGCGTGTCGAGGTCGTCGAACTGCTGATGGTTCACCGCCCAGAAGAACAGCGCCACGCCCACGACCACCACCAGGGCGGTCACCGGGATCAGCACCAGCAGGATGTTCATGCACCGAGCTCCAGTCGCGGTCCGTTGCCGTCGCGGCCTGCGCGCAACGCGTTCAGCACCACCGCCAGCGAACTGAGCGACATGCCGATGCCTGCCAGCCACGGCGGGACGTAACCGAAGGCGGCGAACGGAACCGCGCACAGATTGTAGGCCAGCGACCAGCGCCGGCCCTCTGCCACGATGCGTTGCACCTCGCCGGCGATGCTGCGGGCGCGGGCGAGGCCATGGAGGCCATCGTCCATCAGCAGCAGGTCGGCCTGCGCCTGGGCCAGGCCGGTGCCGCCGGCCAGCGCGGCGGAGACGTCGGCGCCGGCAAGGATAGGCGCGTCGTTGCTGCCGTCGCCCACCGCGAGCACCACGTGGCCCTGGGCGCGCAGCTCGCGCAGCCGGGCCAGCTTGTCGACCGGGCTCTGGCGCGCGCGCCAGTCGGCGATGCCGAGCATTCCGGCCAGGGCGGCCACGCGCTCGGGTGCGTCGCCGCTGGTGATGCAGGGCGTGATGCCGTCGGTGCGCAGCGCGTCCAGCGTGGCCTGGGCGTCGTGGCGCGGGCGCTCGGCGAGGCGAAAGACGGCGATGGAGCCTTCCGCGTCGGCCAGCAGCAGGGCGTCGCGCTGGCGTTCGGGGGCCAGCGCGTGGCCTGGGAACCTGGGCGGCAGAAGCCGTCCGGACTGCAAAGCCCTCTGCGCGGTCCATATTTCCGCCGTTTCTTGGCCCATAGCGACAGCTATGGGCCGGCGAATCGTCGAAAATCTGTCCTCGCGCAGAGGGCTTTTCGCCTCGAACGTTTCTGCCGCCCAGGCTCCCAGCGCGAAGTCGGCGCGGCCAAGGCGCAGCGCGCGTCCGGCTACCACGCCGCGCAGCCCGGCACCGGCCACGGCTTCGACCCGTTCGGCCTGCCGCGGGGGAACCAGCCGGCCGGCGGCATCGGCGAGTGCGCGGGCCAGCGGATGCGAGCTTTCGCGGGCCAGCGCGGTGGCCAGCGCCAGCACTTCCTCGCGTGTGTCGCCGCGCAGTGGTTCGATGCCGGCGAGTTCCAGCCGCGGCACGCCCAGCGTACCGGTCTTGTCGAACAGCGCGGTGTCGACCTGCGCCAGCCGCCTTAGCGCGGCGCTGTCGGTGACCAGCACGCCGCGGCGCGCCAGTGCGTTCAGCGCGCGGGTGAACGCGGCCGGCGCGGTGAGCGCGAACGCGCAGGGGCAGGCCACCACCAGCACGGCGAGCGCGGCGTCGAACGCACGCGCGGGATCGACCAGCAGCCAGCCCAGCGCGGTGAGCGCGGTGAGCAGCAGCACGCGGGCCACGAAGCGGGCGATGTCGCGGTCGCCGGCCATGGCGAAGCTGCGGGCTGAGCGTGCGCGGGCGGCCAGCGCGCCGATGCGCGCCACCGCGGTGGCCTCGCCGCCGTGTTCCACGCGCAGCAGTACCGGTCCGTCCAGCAGGACGCTGCCAGCCACCAGGCGTTCGCCGCGGTGACGCAGGACGGGTCGCGATTCGCCGCTGAGCAGGGCCTCGTCCAGCCGCGCCGAATCCGCTTCCAGCACGCCGTCTGCGGGCACGGTGGCGCCTTCGGCGACGTGCACGCGGTCGCCGGCGTGCAGCGTCAGCGCGGGTACGGTTTCCAGCGTGCCGTCGGCGGCGATGCGCTGCGCCAGCAACGGGGCGGCGTCGATCGCGGCGTCGCCCTGCGCATGGCCATGGTGGCGCGCACGCAACTCCACGTAGCGTGCGGCCAGCAGCAGGAACACGAACATGCTCACCGAGTCGAAGTAGATTTCGCCCGCGCCGCGCAGCGTGTTGAACGCGCTGGCGAGGAATACCAGCGCCACCGCCAGCGCCACCGGCAGGTGGATGCCGAGCCGGCGTTCGCGCAGCGCCTGCGCGGCGCCCGCGAAGAAGGGCCTGGCGGAATAGGCCACCACCGGGACGGCGGTGAGGAAGCCCAGCCAGCGGAACAGGCCGCGAGTGGTGAAATCAACGAAGTCGACCGCGCCAAGGTAGATCACCAAGGCATAGGCCATCACCTGCATCATGCACATGCCGGCGACCAGCAGGCGCTTCAGCGCGTCGTGCAGTTCGGCAGCGCGGACGTCGTCGGCATCGTCGTGGGGCAACGGCTGGGCCGGGCAATGCAGCGCCGCGCAGCGTTCCACCAGGGTCTCCAGCGAGAGCCGGCGTGCGTCCCACACCACGCGCAGGCGCCTGGCGGCGGGCAGGATGGCCACGCGCTCGATGCCGGGCAAGGCCCGGATCGCCTGCTCGAGCGCCAGTGCGCGGCGCGGTTCGGTCAGCGCGTCCACGCGCAGCGCCACTTCGCTGCGGCCGTCGCGCCGCGGCCGTAGTACCTGGGCGAGCAGCAGCGGATGGGCCCAGACGGCGTGCGCATTCATGGCGTGGCTGCGCGGTGGCTGCTGCGTGCGCTGGCGGGCACGCCGAACACGGTGTGCGGCGTTTCCAGCGGAATGTCGGCGCTGCGCGCGCTCGCCACGATGATCCACACGCAGCCCGCCAGCGAGGCGATGAACACGGCAATGCCCAGCCATAAGACCGGCTGCCGGTACCAAGGCCCGCCGGCCCTGGTTCGCGACGGTTCAGTCCGCGGCACCGACATCGGGATGCGACAGGTGGTAGACATAGGCTGCCAGCACGTGGATCTGCCCGGCGCTGAGGCGCTTGTCCCAGTTCGGCATGTGGCCCTGGCGACCGTCGTGGATGGTCTTGGTGATGTCTGCAAGCGTGCCGCCGTGCAGCCAGATGTGGTCGGTGAGGTTGGGCGCCCCCAGTGCCTGGTTGCCCTTGCCGTCGGGGCCGTGGCAGGCCGCACAGGTGCCCTTGAAGATGGGCTCGGCCGCCGCCGCCATCTTCGCGTCGTGTGGCGAGCCGGAGAGGCCGAGGACGTACTGCGCAAGGTTCTTCACGGTGCCCTCGCCAAGGCTTGCCCAGGGCGGCATCACGCCGGCGCGGCCGTCATGGATCGATGTGGTGATGTCCTTGCCGCTGCCGCCGTACAGCCAGTCCTGGTCGGTGAGGTCGGGTGCGCCGAGCTGCTGGTTGCCCTTGCCGCTGCGCTGGTGGCAGGCCGCGCAGTTGTCCTCGAACAGCACCTTGCCGAGCTGCTGTGCGGCAGGGTCGCCGGCCAGTTGCTCGGGCGCGTACAGCGCGAAGCGCTGCATCAGCGGCTCCAGCTTCGCCTCGTTGGCGGCCTGCTCGCCGGCCAGCTGGCCGTGCGAGGTCCAGCCCAGCGTGCCCTTGCGGTTGCCGAAGCCGGGGTAGAGCAGGAGGTAGATGAAGGCGGCCACGAACATCGCGCCGGAGAGCACGAGCCACCACATCGGCAGCCGCCGCACGCCTTCGCGCAGCACGCCGTGCGCCCACACGTGGCCGCTGGTGCCGTCGGGCCGGGTGGGGATCTTCGCGCGCGGCCCCCACAGGAACAGGAAGAAGGTGATGCCGAGATTCAGCACCACCAGGAACATCACCCACAACGACCAGCCGGTGCTCATCGCGCCCTCTCCCCTGTCGCGTCGTCGGCGGGCGGGTCGTCGTCCTGCATCGGCAGCTGCGCCATCCGGTCGAATACGGCTTTGTGGTACTTGCGCCAGGCCCAGATCCAGATGCCGACGAAGCTCAGCATCATCAGCACGATCATCACGCCCGCCAGGTGGCCCCAGAACGGACTCATGGCGCGCCTCCATCGCTGGCCGGCGTCGCGGCGACCGGTTCGTTCTTGATACCCAGGCCTTGCAGGTAGGCGATCAGTGCGTCCATCTCGGTCTTGCCCCTGACGGCCTCCGGCGCGGCGGCGATGTCGGCATCGCTGTACGGGTCGCCCAGCTTGCGCAGCACGCGCATGCGCGCCTGGATGTCGGCGCCGTCGATGCCGGCCTTCGCCAGCCAGGGGTAGCCGGGCATGTTGGACTGTGGCACCACGCTACGGGGGTCCATCAGGTGCATGCGCTGCCAGTCGTCGGAATACTTGCCGCCCACGCGGGCGAGGTCCGGCCCGGTGCGCTTGGAACCCCACTGGAACGGCCGGTCGTAGACCGACTCCTCGGCGGTGGAGTAGTGGCCGTAGCGCTGGGTCTCGAAGCGGAGCGCGCGGATCATCTGCGAGTGGCAGAGGTAGCAGCCCTCGCGCACGTAGACGTCCTTGCCCGCCAGCCGCAGCGGATCGTACGGATGCACGTTCGGCGGCGCCTTGAGCGAATGCGCCTCGACGAACAACGGGGTGATCTCGGCGAGTCCGCCCAGCGAAACCATGATCGCGATGCCGATGCCGAGCAGGCCGGCGTGCTTCTCGATCGCTTCGAAATGCCTGTAGGCCATGATTGAGTTCTATTTGAAGAGTGCGGCCATGGATGGCCGCTGGTGGACTTGCAGGATCGAGTTGCCTGTCCGCAGCGGAAAGCCGGTTGGAACAGCGATCACGGACGAGCGCACAAGGTGGACCCGTGCGGCCATGGATGGCCGCTGGTGGACTTGCGGGATCGAGTTGCCTATGCGCAGCGGTAAGCCGGTTGGAACAGCGATCACGGACGAGCGCATCAGACAGCAGCCAACGGCGCCGGGATCTGGTGGGGTTCCGGCTCCGGGATCGGCACCGGGATCGGCTTGATGATGCGGGCACGGGCATCGGCGGCGGTGTGCCACAGGTTCCACGCCATCACCCACATGCCCGAGAGGATCAGCACGCCGCCCAGCCATCGGACCAGGTACATCGGCTTGACCGCGATGAGGCTGTCCAGGAAGCCGTACTTCAGCGAGCCGTCGGGCAGGGTGGCGCGCCACATCTCGCCCTCGGTGACGCCGGCAGTCCACATCGCGCCGACGTACAGCAGGGTGCCGGCCATGTGCAGCCAGAAGTGCACGTTCATGCCACGCACCGAATGCATCGCCGGCCGGCCCAGCGCGCGCGGCGCCATCGCGTACAGCGAACCGATGGTGATCATCGCCACCCAGCCCAGCGAGCCGGAGTGCACGTGGGCGATCGTCCAGTCGGTGTAGTGCGACAGCGAGTTCACCGTCTTGATCGCCATCATCGAGCCTTCGAAGGTGGCGGCGGCGTAGAACACCAGCGCCATCACCATGAACTTCACTGCCGGGTCGCTCTTCACCTTGTGCCAGGAGCCGTTGAAGGTGAGCAGGCCGTTCGCCGCCGAACCCCAGCTCGGCATCAGCAGGACCAGCGAGAACGCCATGCCCACCGACTGCACCCAGTCGGGCAGGGCGGTGTACATCAGGTGGTGCGAGCCGGCCCACATGTAGACCGAGATCAGCGCCCAGAAATTGACGATGGAGAAGCGGTAGCTCCACAGTGGCTGCTGCGCCTGGCGCGGCACGAAGTAGTACATCATCCCGAGGAAGCCGGCGGTGAGGAAGAACGCCACCGCGTTGTGGCCGTACCACCACTCCACCATCGCGTCGACGGTGCCCGAGTAGATCGGATAGGACTTGGTCCACGACACCGGCAGCGACAGGTGGTTGACCACGTGCAGCAGGCCCACCGCGATGATGAAGGCGCCGTAGTACCAGTTCGCCACATAGATATGCTTGATGCGCCGGCGCGCCAGGGAACCGAAGAACACCACGCCGAAGCACACCCACACCACCGCGGTGAACAGCGCGATCCACCATTCCGGCTCGGCGTATTCCTTGCTGGTGGTGAGGCCCAGCGGCATCGACACCATGGCCAGCACGCAGACGATCTGCCAGCCCCAGAACGTGAAGCCGGCGAGCCGGTCGAAGGCCAGCCGGGCATGTCCGGTGCGCTGCACCACGTAGTAGCAGGTGCCCATCAGCGCGGAGCCGCCGAAGGCGAAGATGACGCCGAAGGTGTGGTCGGGGCGCAGCCGGCTGAAGGTGATCCAGGGCAGGTCGAAGTTCAGCGCAGGCCACATCAGCTCGGCGGCGATGTATACGCCCACCGACATGCCGACGACACCCCACACCGCGGCAGCGAGCAGGAACTGGCGTACAACCTTGTCGTTGTAGTACTCGGTATTGGGCATGGATGTCCCCGGTTTCGGTGCGCGCATTCTCCTGGGGGCCCGCGCGCGTCGCGCTGACCTGGATCAACATGCTGCGGCAATCTGCCTATGGCGCGGCGCCCTGATCCAGGTCATGGCCGGCGCCGCTGCGGCGGAAGATGCTGTGCGGGCGCGCAACCTGCGGTCGGAGCTGTGTCCCATGGCCCACGTCGTCACCGAGAACTGCATCAATTGCAAGCACACCGACTGCGTCGAGGTGTGCCCGGTGGACTGCTTCCACGAAGGGCCGAACTTCCTGGTGATCGACCCGGACGAATGCATCGACTGCACGCTGTGCGTGGAGGAATGCCCGGTGGGCGCGATCTTCCCCGAGCTCGACGTGCCGGCCGGGCAGGAGGGCTTCCTCGCGCTGAATGCCGAGCTGGCCAAGGTGTGGCCGGTAATCACCGCGAAGAAGCCTGCGCTGGCGGGCGCTCCGGAATGGGATGGCGTGCCCGACAAACTGCCGTTGCTCAAACGCTAGGAAAGCAGGGGAGACGGAAAAGCCCGCTTTCGCGGGCTTTTCCCTTTGAAGAGCGCGGCCATGGATGGCCGCCTGTTTGATGTTCGCGATCAGGGACGATCGCGCAGATTCAGCCTTACTTCGCCACCACGCGCACCATTTCCAGGCACTTGTTGCTGTAGCCCCACTCGTTGTCGTACCAGCTCACCAGCTTCACGAAGGTGGAGTCCAGCGCGATGCCGGCCTCGGCGTCGAACACCGAGGTGCAGGTCTCGCCGCGGAAGTCGGTGGCCACCACCTTGTCCTCGGTGTAGCCCAGCACGCCCTTCAGCGCGCCCTGGCTCTGCGCCTTCATCTCCGCGCAGATCTCCGCGTACGTGGCGGGTTTCTCCAGCTCGCAGGTGAGGTCGACCACCGAGACGTCCGAGGTCGGCACGCGGAAGCTCATGCCGGTGAGCTTCTTGTTGAGCTCGGGGATCACCACGCCCACGGCCTTCGCTGCGCCGGTGGAGGAGGGGATGATGTTCTCCAGGATGCCGCGGCCGCCGCGCCAATCCTTGTTGGACGGGCCGTCCACCGTCTTCTGGGTGGCGGTGGCGGCGTGCACGGTGGTCATCAGGCCGCGCTTGATGCCCCACTTGTCGTGCATCACCTTGGCAATGGGGGCCAGGCAGTTGGTGGTGCAGCTGGCGTTGGAGACGATCGCCTCGCCCTTGTAGGTCTTGTCGTTGACGCCGTAGACGAACATCGGCGTGTCGTCCTTGGACGGCGCGGACAGGATCACCTTCTTCGCGCCGGCGTCCAGGTGCTTCTGCGCGGTTTCCTTGGTGAGAAACAGGCCGGTGGATTCGATCACCACGTCGGCATCCACCTCGTTCCATTTCAGGTTGGCCGGATCACGCTCCTGGGTGAGGCGGATGCGGTTGCCATTGACCACCAGCTGCCCGTTCTCGATCGACACTTCGCCCTTGAAGCGGCCGTGCACGGAGTCGTAGCTCAGCATGTAGGCGAGGTAGTCCGGCTCCAGCAGGTCGTTGATCCCCACGATCTGGATGTCCTTGCCGAAGTTCTGCACCGCTGCACGCAGCACGTTGCGACCGATGCGGCCAAAGCCGTTGATGCCGACCTTGATGGTCATGGGGACATTTCCTCCGGTTCGATGACGGGCACGTGGCGGTCGGGAGCGGCCGCCGAAATGCGCATTCTAGCCGAAGCGTCCTGCAGCGGTCCGTGGGCTCAAGGCGCCGACAGCACGGCCTGCACGTGCGGTTCCAGCCAGGTCAGGCCGGCCGACCTGCCCGTGGCCAGCACGTCCTCGATGCGGCGGCCGTCGATCCAGCCGGCTTTCAGCGCCAGCAGCGCGGCCGCGCGCTGGCCGCTGGCGCAGTGGACCAGCATCGGCGCACCGCCGTGGGCCTCGACCGCTGCAGCGAGGGCTTCGGCGTTCGCGCGGGTCAGGTCCTGCGGGCCAGCCACCGGGATATGCACGTAGGCGAGACCCAGGTGCCGGGCCACGGCGGCTTCGTTCCAGCCCTGGGTTTCCGCCGCCGGACGCAGGTTGATCACGCAGCCGCCTGGGTTGGCCGTGGCGAATTCGGCGAGTTGGGTTTCGTCGGGCTGGCCGCCGCAGAACAGGCGGGTTTCCGGACAGCGCTGGTTGGGCAGATAGTCGGTCATGGCGGGTACGCGGGATCGGATTGACTTTTAAATTAGAAAAAACTAATGTAATTGTCAAGCATCCCAGGCCACGGACCATGCAGCCGAACGTCATCCCCTTCCGTCACGAGGACACCGCCACCTGGACCTACCTGGTGCATGCGCCGGGCGATGCGGCCGCGGCGGTGATCGATCCGGTGCTGGATTTCGACGCGGCCTCCGGCGAGGTGCGCGGCGAGAGCGCGGCGAAGCTGCTGGCGGCGGCCGCGGCCGCGCACCTGCGCATCGAGTGGATACTGGAAACCCATGCACACGCCGACCACTTGTCGGCCGCGGCCTGGCTGCGCGAACGCACCGGTGCGCGGGTGGCGATCGGCGCGGGCATCGTTGGCGTGCAGCAAACCTTCAAGGAGCGCCTGAACCTGGACGACGACGCCTTGGCCGCCGACGGCAGGCAGTTCGATCGCCTGCTGGCCGATGGCGAGCAGCTGCACATCGGCAGTCTGCCGGTACAGGCGCTGGCCACGCCGGGGCATACCCCGGACAGCATGAGCTACCTGATCGGCGATGCGGTCTTCGTGGGAGACACGCTGTTCTCGCCGGCCAGCGGTTCGGCGCGCTGTGATTTTCCGGGCGGCGATGCGCACGCGCTGTACCACTCGGTGCAGCGGCTCTATGGCCTGCCGGCGACGCGAATGTTCCTCTGCCACGATTACCCGCCGGCCGGCGTCACGGCGCGTGCGGAAATCCCGATCGACGAGCAGCGCGCGCAGAACATCCACTTGCATGAAGGCATCGACGAAGCCGCGTTCGTGGCCATGCGCACCAGGCGCGACGCTTCGCTGGCGGTACCGCGGCTGCTGTGGCCCGCGCTGCAGGTCAATATCCGCGCCGGGCGGCTGCCGCCGGCGGAGTCCAACGGCACAAGCTATTTGCGGCTGCCGGTGCGATTGCGCGACGGCGGCGCGCACAGCGGCGCCTGATCCGTGGCGCAATAGATGTCGTAGAGCGTGGCGATGATCTGCTCGGTAGGCCCGTGCTCGAGCGCGTACCAGATTGTCTGCGATTCACGCCGGGTGCTTACCAGCCCTTCGTCGCGCAGCTTGGCCAGGTGCTGCGACAGCGCCGACTGGCTCAGGTCCGGCAACTGCTCGTTGATCTGACCCACCGACATTTCCTGCTCCACCAGCAGGCACAGCACGCGCAGGCGCTGCGGATTGCCCAGCGCCTTCAACAGCCGCGACGCCTCCTCGGCGCGCTCGCGCATGGCGGTCAGGTCGTGCTTGGCGGGTGTCGGCATGGCGCCCTCTGGAACGGATCCCATGGTTTCGGTGCTTGACTTTAGCACAATCATCTAATTAAGATAAATCTAATTTAGATATGTTTTTAGAAAGCGCTGATTGACCTGCATCAGCGACCGGCACGGACATCGGCCCATGCTGGGATCGGCGAGGAGGAATGCGTCATGGCGAAGATCGTGATACTGGGCGCGGGACTCGGCGGCACGGCCGCCGCGTACGAAATCAAGGCGGCGCTGGGAACGGCGCACGAGGTGACCCTGGTCGGCGACGGGCCGTATTTCCAGTTCACCCCGTCCAATCCCTGGGTCGCCGTGGGTTGGCGCAAGCCGGAGCAGATCCGGGTAGCGGTGGCGGAGCCGATGCGCCGCCATGGCATCCATTTCGTCGACGTGCCGGCGACGGCGGTAGAGCCGGCGCAGAACCGGCTGCGTCTGGCGGATGGCCGCGAGCTTGCCTACGACTACCTGGTGATCGCCACCGGCCCGCGGCTGGCCTTCGACGAGGTGCCGGGCCTGGGGCCTGGCGGCGGCCACACCCATTCGATCTGCACCGGCGGCCACGCGGAGGAAACCTGGCAGGCCTACCAGGCCCTGCTGGAGCGGCCCGGCCCGGTGGTGGTCGGCGCGGCGCCCGGCGCCAGCTGCTTCGGCCCGGCCTACGAATTCGCGATGATCGTCGACGCCGATCTGCGCCGGCGCCGGTTGCGCGACCGCGTGCCGATCACCTACGTCACTCCCGAGCCCTACATCGGCCACCTGGGGCTGGGCGGGGTGGGCGATTCGAAGGGCCTGCTGGAATCGGCGCTGCGCGAGCGAGACATCCGCTGGGTGGCCAACGCACGCGTCACCGCGGCGGAACCCGGCAAGCTGCTGCTGGAGGAACTGGACGCCGCCGGCACCGCGAAGGCCCGCGAGCTGCCGTTCGCGCTCGCCATGCTGCTGCCTGCCTTCACCGGCATTCCCGCCGTGCGCGGCGTCGAGGGGCTGGTCAATCCGCGGGGCTTCGTGCTGATCGACGAGCACCAGCGCAACCCTGCCTGGCGCAACGTGTTCGCCGCCGGCGTGTGCGTGGCGATCCCGCCGGTGGAAGCCACGCCGGTGCCCACCGGCGCGCCAAAGACCGGCTTCATGATCGAGTCGATGGTGAGCGCGATCGCGGCAAACCTGCGCGACGACCTGGCCGGCAAGCCGGCAGAGGCGCGTGCCACCTGGAACGCGGTCTGCCTGGCCGACATGGGCGACACAGGCGCGGCGTTCGTGGCGCTGCCGCAGATCCCGCCGCGCAACGTGACCTGGACGCGCATGGGCCGATGGGTGCACCTGGCCAAGCTGGCGTTCGAGCGCTACCACCTGCGCAAGGTGCGCACCGGCAACACCCATCCGATCTACGAGCGCGCGGTGCTGAAGTTCCTGCGCATCGCCGCGCTGAAACAGGATGCGGGGCAACGCTGACCCGCGACACCAGACCAACCGGAGCAATTCCATGAACATCGACCGCGCCGTCCTCGGCTTTGCCGGAACCATGATCCTTGCCAGCGTGGCGCTGGCGTACTTCGTCTCGCCGTACTGGCTGTGGCTGGCGGTGTTCGTGGGCGCCAACCTGCTGCAGTCTTCCTTCAGCGGCTTTTGCCCGCTGGCGCGCATCCTCGCCCGGTTCGGCATGCAGCCCGGCTGCGCCTTCCCGCGCCGCTCCTGAATGCACCGGAACCGCGCCGTGAAATACGCCCTCCCGCAGTTCGTCCCTATCCTGCTGGCCGCCATGCTGGCTGCCTGCGGCGGCCGGCCGGCCGTGCCCGCCGCCAGCCATGCCGACGCACCGCCCCTCGCCACGCTGACAGTGGCCGCAGGCACCGCGTCTGGCCAGCAACGCTGGGACGGCACGGTGGAGGCGGTCGACGCGGCGGTGCTCACCGCGCAGACCAATGCCCGCGTGCTGGCGTTGCCGTACGACGTGGGCGACACGGTGAAGCAGGGCGACGTGCTGGTGCGCTTCACCGACGTCGAGCAGCTGTCCGCCCAGCGTGCCGCCCAGGCGCAGATCGCCGCGGCCAAGGCGACCCTGGTGGTGGCCGAGGCGAATTACCGGCGTTACGCGGCGTTGCTGCCGCAGGGCTACGTTTCCAGGGCCGCGTACGACCAGGCGTCGGCCGAGCGCAATGCCGCCAAGGCGCAGCTCGACGCCGCACAGCAGCAGTGGCGCGGGGTGGGTGCCCAGCAGGATTACACCGTGGTGCGCGCGCCGTTCGACGGCGTGGTCACGAAGCGTTACGTACAGGTGGGCGAGGCGGTGGCCGGTCCGCCGTTCCCGCAGCAGCTCATCGCCGTCGCCTCGCTCGCGCAGCTGCGCGTGGAAGCGAAGCTGCCACAGGCGGTGGCCGAGGCGCTGCGCAACCGGGGCCACGCCGAGGTGCTGGCCGACGGCGGCCGCCGCATCACGGCCTCCAGGCTCACCGTGTTTCCGGTGGCCGACCCGGCGACGCACACGGTGGCGGTGCGGCTGGAACTGCCGCCCGGCACCCGCGGCCTGTATCCGGGCATGACGGTCAAGCTCGCCTTCGCCGGTGCCGACGCGGGCCAGGCTGCCGGCGTGGGCCCGCTGTCGGTACCCGCAAGCGCGCTGGTGCAGCGTGGCGAATTGACCGGCGTGTACGTGGTCGGCGGCCACGACGTGTCGCTGCGCCAGCTGCGCGTCGGCGACGTGCAGGGCGACCGCGCGACGGTGCTGGCGGGGCTCGCAGCCGGCGAACGCATCGCCGCCGATCCCGATGCTGCCGCACGCTGGCTGATCGCCCAGCGCGGCAAGGGGACGCCGTGAGCGCGCCGGGCCTGTCCTTCGCGGGACGCATCGCGCGCATCTCCCAGTCCTCGCCATTGACCCCGGTGCTGGCGCTGGCGGCGCTGCTGCTCGGCCTGGCCGCGATGGCGATCACGCCACGCGAGGAAGAGCCGCAGATCGACGTCACCATGGCCAACGTCACGGTGCCGTTCCCCGGCGCCTCGGTGCACGACGTCGAGAACCTGGTGACCTATCCCCTGGAGCAGAAGCTCTCCGAGCTGCAGGGCGTGAAGCACGTCTATTCGGTGAGCCGGCCCGGCGTGGCCGTGCTCACGGTGGAATACGAAGTGGGCGTGCCGCGGCAGACCGCCATCGTGCGGCTGTACAACCAGATCTACCAGAACCGCGACTTCGTGCCCGCGAGCCTCGGCGTGGGCCAGCCGCTGGTGCGGCCGATGGGCATCGACGACGTGCCGGTGATGGCGCTTACGCTGTGGAGCGACCGTCCGGACACCGGCCCGGTGCAGCTCGCCGAGGTGGCGCGCACGCTGGAGACGGAGCTCAAGCGTGTTCCCGGCACGCGCGACGTGTACACCATCGGTGCGCCGGAGCGCGCCGTGGTGGTGGAGCTCGATCCCGGCAAGCTCGCCGCCTACGGCATGGGCGTGGGCGACCTGGTGAACGCGCTCAAGGCCGCCAACGTGGTGGCGCAGGCCGGTGACCAGGTGGCGGCCAACCGCGACCTGCCGGTCACGGCGGGCAGCTTCCTCGCAAGCGCCGGCGACGTGGCGAACCTGGTGATCGGCCTCAAGGACGGCGCGCCCGTGCATCTCTCCGACGTGGCCAGCATCCATCGCGGCGCCGACCTGCCGGCCAGCTACGCCTGGTTCGGCACTCCCGCGGGCAAGCCCGGCCCGGCCACCGGCAACGCACCGGCCGTCACCATCGCTGTCGCCAAGAAGGCTGGCAGCAACGCCGCCGACATCACCACGGCGATCCGCGCGCGGCTGCAGGCGTTGCGCAACACCGACATACCCGCCGGCGTGCATGTGGCGGTGACCCGCGACTACGGCCAGACCGCCACCGCCAAGGCCGACAGCCTGCTGCTGCACCTGCTGCTGGCCACACTGTCGGTAGTGCTGCTGGTGGTGTTCGCGCTGGGCTGGCGCGAGGGCGTGGTGGTGGGCAGCGCGGTGATCATCACCCTGGCGCTGACCTTGTTCGCGTCGTGGGCAATGGGCTTCACCATCAACCGCGTCTCGCTGTTCGCGCTGATCTTCTCCATCGGCATCCTGGTGGACGACGCCATCGTGGTGGTGGAGAACATCCATCGGCACATGGCGCTGGGCGGTACCAGCCTGCGCGAGGCGATCCCCGAGGCGGTGAGCGAAGTGGGCGGTCCCACCATCCTGGCCACCTTCACGGTGATCGCCGCGTTGCTGCCGATGGCCTTCGTGTCGGGGCTGATGGGACCGTACATGCGGCCGATCCCGATCAACGCCTCGGCCGGCATGCTGCTGTCGCTGGCGGTGGCGCTGGTGGTGACGCCCTGGCTGGCGCTGCGCCTGTTGCGCCGCCACGCGCATGAGGGAACGGGCGGGGCGGGCGTCGCCGCGCACGAGGCCGCGGGCGGCCGGACGCTGCGCCTGTTCCAGCGCGTGCTGCGGCCGTTCCTCGAAGGCGCGCGCGCAGGTCGTCGACGGCGCCTGCTGTTCGCCGGGATGGGCCTGCTGGTGCTGGGCTCGGTGGGCTTGGTGGTGGCCCGGGTGGTGATCCTGAAGATGCTGCCGTTCGACAACAAGAGCGAATTCGAACTGGTGGTGGACATGCCCGCGGGCAGCACGCTGCAGCGCACCGACCAGCTGCTGCACGAGCTGGCCGCACAGGTGGCCGCGATTCCCGAGGTCGAGGACTGGCAGGGCTACGCCGGCACCGCCGCGCCGATCACCTTCAACGGCCTGGTGCGCCAGTACTACCTGCGCCAGGGACCGCTGGTCGGCGACCTGCAGGTGAACCTGGTGGACAAGGACGCGCGCCACCGCCAGAGCCACCAGATCGCGCTGGCGGCGCGCCCCGCGCTGGCGAAGATCGCGGCCCGCTACGGCGCCTCGCTGAAGGTGGTGGAAGTGCCGCCCGGCCCGCCGGTGATGGCGCCCATCGTCGCCGAGGTCTACGGGTCGGACGCGCGCGCCATTCGCACGGCGGCGCTGCAGCTGGAACGGATGTTCCGCGCCGACCCCGACATCGTCGACGTGGACACCAGCGAGGAAGCCGACGCGCCGCGCGCCGTGGTGACGGTAGACCGCGAGCGCGCCGCGCGGCTGGGCCTCAGCCAGGCGGCTGTCGTGCAGGCCCTGCGCACCGCACTGTCCGGCGACGACGCCACCTATCTCATGGACGGCCATGCCCGCCGTGCCGTGCCGGTGCGCCTGCGCCTGCCCGCCGGCGACCAGGCCGGCATGGATCGGCTGCTGGCCCTGCGCGTGCGCGCCCAGGGCGGGGCCCTGGTACCGCTCTCGGCGGTGGCGAGCGTGCACGAAGCGGGCTGGGAGGATGCCGTCTACCACAAGGACCTGCTGCCCTACGCCACCGTCACCGGCGATGACGCCGGCAGCACCGACAGCCCGCTCTACGGCATGTTCGCGCTGGTGGGCAAGCTCGCGCACGCCAGGCTCGACGGCCAGTCCGTGTCCCAGTCCTTCATCCGCCAGCCGGCGGACACCACCGGCGTGGCGGTGAAATGGGATGGCGAATGGCAGATCACCTACGAAACCTTCCGCGACATGGGGCTGGCCTACCTCGGCGGGCTGGTGCTGATCTACCTGCTGGTGGTGGGGCAGTTCCGCAGCTATCTGGTGCCGCTCATCATCATGGCGCCGATCCCGCTCACAGTGATCGGCGTCATGCCCGGTCACGCCCTGTTCGGCGCGCAGTACACCGCCACGTCGATGATCGGCATGATCGCGCTGGCCGGCATCATCGTGCGCAACTCGATCCTACTGATCGACTTCGTCAACCATGCCCTGGCTGCCGGGCGGCCGCTGGCCGACGCCGTGGTCGACGCGGCGGCGGTGCGTGCCAAGCCGATCATGCTGACCGCGCTGGCGGCGATGCTGGGCGGCTTCTTCATCCTCGACGATCCGATCTTCCAGGGCCTGGCCGTGTCGCTGATCTTCGGCATCCTGGTGTCGACCGTGCTGACGCTGGCGGTGATCCCGCTGCTGTACTACGCGTGGCTGTCGCGGCGGGTGCCGGCGGGACTTCCGGCCGATGCGTGAGTGCAGGATGGTGGCAGGATAGGCGGTCCCCGACCGCCGAGGTGTTCCCCTGTGCCGTTCCGCCGCCGCCTGCTTGCCGCCGTCCTCTGTACCGTGTTCCTCGCTCCCGCCGCCCAGGCCTGGGGTCCGCTGGGCCACAGCATCGTCGCTGCGCTGGCGCAGCGGCACCTGAGCCCTGCCGCCGAGGCCGAGGTGGAGCGCCTGCTGGCGGCGGACCACACCACCCAGCTGGCCGACGTCGCCAGCTGGGCCGACCAGATCCAGGACGATCCGGCACAGGCCGCGCTGTGGCAGCAGACGCGCAAGCTGCACTACATCAACTTTCGCGGCGGCCCGGGCTGCGACTACGTGCCGCCGCGCGACTGCCGCGACGGCGAGTGCGTGGTGGGTGGGCTGGCGCATTACGTGGCGATCCTCGGAGACAAGTCCCAGCCGGATGCGGCCCGCCTCGAAGCGCTGAAATTCGTGGTGCATTTCATGGGCGACGAGCACCAGCCGCTGCACGCGGGCTACCGCGACGACCTCGGCGGCAACAAGTACCAGGTGCAGTTCGAGGGCAAGGGCAGCAACCTGCACAAGGTCTGGGACTCCGGCATGCTGAAGACGCGCGGCCTGGACTGGCAGGCGTACGCGGCAAAACTCGACGCCGAGGGCCCGGTGTCGCTGCCACCGCCGATCGCGCCGCTGGATGATCCCTACGCACAGTGGGCTGAAGAGTCCTGCCGCATCACCGCCCGGCCGGGCTTCTATCCGGGCGGCCACACGATCGGCCAGGCCTACGTCGACGCCGAGCTGCCGCAGGCCGAGAACCGGCTGCGCATCGCCGGGCGCCGGCTGGCCGAGGTGCTCAACCTCGCTTTGACGAACTGAGACATTGGACGAAGCATTACATACGAATGCAGGCTGGCGCGGCGTCCGGCATCTGTTAGCCTCCACGGCAGTTGACCGCATTCAGACGTCCATAGCCCATCAGGCCCCCGCATGACCAATACGCCGCTACGCCGCACCAAGATCGTCGCCACCCTGGGCCCCGCCACCGACGCGCCGGGCATGCTCGAGAGCATCATCGCCAACGGCGTTGACGTCGTTCGCCTCAATCTTTCACACGGCCAGCCGGACGACCACCGCGCCCGCGCCGCCGCGGTGAAGGCCGCGGCCGCCGCCGCCGGCCGCGAGGTGGGCGTGCTGGCCGACCTGCAAGGCCCCAAGATCCGCGTGGAGAAGTTCGCTAGCGGCCCGATCCAGCTCGAGGTCGGCCAGCCCTTCGTGCTGGATTGCCGCGCCGATGCGCCGCCCGGCGACATCAGCCGCGTTGGCGTGAGCTACCTGGGCCTGCCGCAGGACGTGCGGCCCGGCGACGTGCTGCTGCTGGACGACGGCCTGGTCGCACTCACCGTGAACGAGGTGGCCGGCACCGAGATCCGCTGCACCGTGCTGGTGGGCGGCAAGTTGTCGGACCGCAAGGGCCTCAACCGCCAGGGGGGCGGGCTGTCCGTCTCCGCGCTGTCGGACAAGGACAAGGCCGACATCAAGCTGGCCGCCGAGATCGGCGCGGATTTTCTCGCCGTTTCCTTCGTGCGCTCGGCCGAGGACATGCACCAGGCGCGGCGGCTGCTGGAAGAGGCCGGCGGCAGCGCCGCGCTGGTTTCCAAGATCGAGCGCGCCGATGCGATCCCCGTGCTGGGCGAGATCATCGATGCCTCCGACGTGGTGATGGTCGCGCGTGGCGACCTCGGTGTGGAAATCGGCGACGCCGAGCTGCCCGGACTGCAGAAGAAGATCATCCGCGAGACGGTGCAGCGCAACCGCGCGGTGATCACCGCCACGCAGATGCTGCAGTCGATGGTGCGCTCGCCGATCCCAACCCGCGCCGAGGTGCTGGATGTGGCGAACGCGGTGATCGACGGCACCGATGCAGTGATGCTGTCCGAGGAAACGGCCGCCGGCGCCCATCCGGACAAGGCGGTGGCCGCGATGGCGCGCATCTGCCTGGGCGCCGAGCGCCAGTTCGAGCCGAAGGAGGACCTGGTCAACGGCGGCCCCCGGCTCAGCCGTACCGACCAGGCCATCGCCCTGGCCGCGATGGTGCTGGCCGGCCAGCTCGGCGTGCGCGCGATCGTGGCGCTCACCGAATCCGGCGCCACCGCGCAATGGCTGTCGCGCTACCGCAGTGCCGTGCCGATCTACGGCCTGTCGCCGTTCTCCGCCTCGCGGCGGCGCATGCAGGTATTGCGCGACGTGCGGGCGGTGGAGTTCAGCCACGGCGAGAACCAGAGCATGGCTTCCGCCACCCGCGCCGCGGTGCGCCTGCTGTTCGGGCAGGGCAAGCTGGCCGAGGGCGATAGCGTGGTCATCACCTACGGCGACCGGGTGGGCCATGTGGGCGGGACCAATACGCTGAAGCTGCTGGCGGTGGGCGCGGGCGGCGCGGTGGACAGCTTGCGCGATCTTTGACCGTTGCGTACGCAGCGGCACGGGGAATGGCAGTGAAGACCACGCTCTACACGGTACTGTGCGTTGCCGTTCGTCTGGGCGCGGTCTTGATGGCCGTTGGGTTATTCGAGCGCTTGCCGGTGTTCCTGTGGCAGTCGCCGGAAGGCGGGTTCGCACTCGATGCCGTGCTGCTCGCCCTGTTCGGTCTGCTGGTGGCGGGAGCGCTCTGGCTGTGGCCAGGCATCCTCGCCGGCTGGGCCGTCGGTCAGCGTGGTCACGAATCACTCGAGATCGGACTGAGCGCCGATGCTCTGATGACAGTGGCGTTGGCCGTGACCGGCGCGATCCTGGTCGTGTCGGGCGTGGCGGGCTGCCTTGGGCACGGCCTCTCCATGCTGTTTTTCAAAAGCCGGCTGGCCGACCCATCCACCGGCCTGCTGCCGGTGGCGGAATGGCACTGGCTGATTTTCTATCTCGTGCAGACGGCAGGCGGTCTCGCGCTGATGCTGGGTGCTCACGGGTTTGCGGGCTTGATATGGCGCCTGCGTGCCCATCCGGTCCGGTCGGAGGCAGCCGGTGACGACGGGATCACGCCGCGCGACTAGACTGTCGTCGTCCCCAACTCCAACGGAGCATCCGCCATGAACCCGTGCGCCCGTCGCCTGATCCGTCCCCTGCTGCTGGTCTCGGCCTTGGCCTGCGCCACGCCGGTACTGGCGCAGGCGAACAAGGTCGATCCGCAGGATCTGTACCACTACTGGATCCGGCTCAACACCAAGGTGAACGTCGACATGCCCAATTCGGGGCTGAACCTCACCAAGCCCGGCTGTGTCGCGGTGACCTACGAGATCGGCTCCGACGGGGTGCCGATGCATGTGCAAGTGGCCAAGGTGGAACCCAAGAGCGACCTCGGTTCCGCCGCGCTGTCCGCAGTGAAGAACTTCCGCTACGGGCCCTCGCTGACCAACAAGATCGGGCAGCCGATCGCGACTTATTACATCGTGCCGTTCAACTCGCCGGACGATGCGGCGGCGCGGCAGAAGCTCATGGACGCCTGCAAGCTGCCCGGCTACGGCCACTGAGCCTCGCCCGGGGCCGGTCCTGCGGGTCCTGGCGGTTCCGTTATAATCTGCGGCTTTAACCATGCTGCCCCGGCCCGGGGTGGCGCCCACCCCGAGCGGGCCGGTATCGCCTCGCTGTACGGAGCCGTCATGAGTATTGAAGATCTCGAAAGCGTAGCCCTCGCCATGGTTGCCCCCGGCAAGGGCATCATCGCCATCGACGAGTCGACCAACACCATCAAGAAGCGATTCGAGGCCGTCGGCATCGAGAATACCGAGGAGAACCGCCGCGCCTACCGCGAGCTGCTGCTCACCACGCCGGGCCTGAACGAACACATCTCCGGCGCGATCCTCTACGACGAGACGATCCGGCAGTCCACCAAGGACGGCGTGCCGTTCACCCAGGTGATGAAGAAGGCCGGCATCATTCCCGGCATCAAGGTCGACAAGGGCCCGGTGCCGCTGGCCGGCTTCCCCGGCGACGTGGTCACCGAGGGCCTGGACGGCCTGCGTCCGCGCCTGGAGGAGTACGCCCGGCTGGGCGCCCAGTTCTGCAAGTGGCGCGCGGTGATCAACATCTCCGAGGACAACCCCAGCTCCACCGCGATCGAGGCGAACTGCCACGCGCTGGCCCGCTACGCCGCGCTGTGCCAGGAAGCCGGCCTGGTGCCGATGGTCGAGCCGGAAGTGATCATGGACGGCGACCACAGCATCGAGGTGAGCTACGAGGTCCACGAGGCGGTGCTGCGCAGCCTGTTCAACGCGCTGTACGAACAGAACGTGATGCTGGAAGGCACCATCCTGAAGGTCAGCATGGTGATACCGGGCAAGGATTCTTCCGAGCAGGCCGACGTCGAGGAAGTCGCCGAGGCGACCGTGCGCGTGCTGAAGACCTGTGTGCCCGCTTCGCTGCCCGGCATCGTGTTCCTCTCCGGCGGCCAGACCGACGAGCAGTCGACCGCCCACCTCAATGCGATGAACCGCATCGGCCCGCATCCGTGGCCGCTGTCGTTCTCCTACGGCCGCGCCATGCAGCAGGCCGCGCTGAAGCTGTGGGCGAAGGACATGAATGCCAACTACGCCGAGGCGCAGAAGACCGTGCACGCCCGTGCCAGGGACAACGGCTTGGCCGCGCTGGGCCGCTGGAACGGCTGAAGGTTGCATTCCCGCGGTCGACCGGAATCGCGATTCGAAAAAGAACGGGCGCCTCGCGGCGCCCGTTCTGCTTTTGCCTCGATGGATCGTCGGATCAGAAGCGGAATTCCGCGCTGGCCGAGATCATGTCGGTGCTGAGGTCGACATTGTGCTTCTTCGCGTCGAAGTAGTCGTAGTTCAGGCCCACGCTCACGTTCTGCGTGATGTTGTAGCCGACACCGGCGCCGGCGTACCAGCTGTTGTCGCTCAGGCCCTTGTTGATCGGGTTGACATCGTTGCTCATGCCGTGGCCGGTCCAGCTGTAGAGGCCGGCGCGGCCGCTGAGGTACCAGTTCGGGCTGAGATCGACATGGGCGTTCGCGCCGGCGGTCCAGCCGTGCAGCTGGGACTTGCCGGGGGCGATCACCGGCGAGCTGTTGAAGATGTTCTTCGCGCGGATGTTGCCCAGGTCGTTGTAACCCACCTCGGCGCCCAGCGAGAAGTTCGGCGTGAACGACCAGCGGTAGCCGCCGTTCAGCGCATAACCGGTGTCGTGGCCGTTGTACGGCCCCTTGTCGATGGCGGTGCGGCCCACGTTGCCGTTGATGAACCAGCCGCCGTTGTCGGCCGGCGCGCTTTGCGCGAAGGCGGCGGGAATGGCCAGCATGCCGGCGGAGGCGAGAGCGAGGGCGATCAAGGTCTTTTTCATGGAGAGTCTCCTGTTATTGGGAAAGCGGCGGCCGGTCCTGGGGAATGGAGCGGCGGCGCGTGCCTGGCGCTGGGGAAATCACCGGGCACCTTCCTTGGATGGTTGCGCATCCAAAAAGATTCAATACTTGTTAGTTCACTATTAAGTGGCGATTAATTATCCAGACAAGCTACTGATCGGAAAGAGGAACGGGCGGCAAGGTTCCGCCCGTTCCGGATCAGGCCGGGCAAGCGTCGAAACGACTCAGAAGCGGTATTCGGCGCTCAGCGAGTACTTGCTGGTGGCCAGCTGCACGCGCTGCTCGCCGTTGTCGGAACCCGCGTAGTAGTCGTAGTTCGCACCCAGGCTCCAGTTCTGGCTGAGGTTGTAGCCCACGCCTGCACCCGCGTAGTACTTGGTGCGGTTGTACTGGCGGAATTCCGGGTTCGCCCCGCTGGTGATGCCTTCACCCTGGGCATAGAACAGGCCGCCGCGCAGCTCGCCGTACCAGTTCGGGTTGAAGCTGTAGCGCAGATCCACGCCGGCCGTGCTGCCGCGCAGCTTGGACTTGCTGTTGCCGGCGATCTGGTCGGCGTACTGGCTCTGGGCGGACAGCCGGCCCAGCCACTGGTAGCCCACTTCCACCCCCAGCGAGGTCGCGGGGGTGATGGCGAAGCGGTAGCCGCCCTTCACGCCGCCGGCGAACTTGCCGTCGTCATAAGAGCCCTTGCTGACATTGGCATAGCCGGCGTCGGCGCTGACGTACCAACCCTGCTGGGCATTGGCGGCGGCCGGGGCCTGGTCCTGGGCGAAGGCGGCGGGGACGGCGACGAAGCCGGCGGCAGCCAGGGTGAGAGCGAGCACTGTCTTTTTCATGGGGAATTCCTCTTGTTATGGTCAGTCCGCGGCGCCTCGGGGAAAGGTGATGCCGCGGCTCGGCAACCGCTCGTGGGCGGCGCCGGGGCATTGAACGGCGCGCCGGCTGAAGGAATTCAATACCGATAAGTTCAGAATTAAGTGCAGGTTAATGTCAAGACACGGGTCGGCTCGTCCGCGATGGCGGCGCGACAGCTTCGGGCGGATCGGCGACAATGCCTGTTTTTCGCTGCCGCCTGCCCCGGAGAACGCCGATGCCCACCCGCCGCCAACTTGCCAACGCCGTGCGCGCCCTCGCCATGGATGCTGTGCAGAAGGCCAATTCCGGTCATCCGGGCATGCCGATGGGCATGGCCGACATCGCCGAAGTGCTGTGGAACGACTTCCACCGCCACAATCCGGCCAACCCGAAGTGGTTCAACCGCGACCGCTTCCTGCTTTCCAACGGCCACGGCTCGATGCTGCAGTACGCGCTGCTGCACCTGACAGGCTACGACTTGCCGATGAGCGAGCTGGAGCGTTTCCGTCAGCTGCATTCCAAGACCCCGGGCCACCCCGAGGCGCACGAGACGGTGGGCGTGGAAACCACCACCGGGCCGCTGGGCCAGGGCATCGCCAACGGCGTGGGCTTCGCGCTGGCCGAGAAGGTGCTGGCCGAGCGTTTCAACCGCCCCGGCTTCAACGTGGTCGACCACCACACCTGGGTGTTCTGCGGCGACGGCTGCCTGATGGAAGGCGTCTCGCAGGAGGCGATCTCGCTGGCCGGCACCTGGAAGCTGGGCAAGCTCACCCTGGTCTACGACGACAACAACATCTCCATCGACGGCGAGGTGCCGGGCTGGTTCACCGACGACACTGCGGCTCGCTTCGAGGCCTGCGGCTGGCACGTGATCCGTGACGTGGACGGCCACGACGCGGAGAAGATCAAGGCCGCGCTGGCCGCCGCCAAGGCCGAGACCGGCAAGCCGAGCCTGGTGATGTGCAAGACCATCATCGGCTTCGGCGCGCCGAACAAGGAAGGCAAGGAATCCAGCCACGGCGCCGCGCTGGGCAAGGACGAGGTCGCCGCCGCGCGCGACATGCTGGACTGGCGCTACGCCCCGTTCGAGATCCCCGCCGAGATCTACGCCGGCTGGGACGCCAAGGCCGCCGGTGCGAAGCACGAGGCTGAGTGGAACGCGCTGTTTGCCGACTACGCTAGGGCGAATCCGGAGCTTGCCGCCGAGCTGCAGCGCCGCCTCGCCGGGACGCTGCCGGAGAACTGGGCGGCCGCCTCGCAGGCCTGGGTCGAGAAGCTGCAGGCCGACGGCCCCGACGTGGCCAGCCGCAAGGCCTCGCAGATGACGCTGGACGCATTCGGCCCGCTGCTGCCGGAACTGGTGGGCGGTTCGGCGGATCTCGCCGGCTCCAACCTCACGATCTGGAAGGGCTCGGTCAGCGTCACCGAGACCAACCCGAACGCCAATTACATGCACTACGGCGTGCGCGAGTTCGGCATGACCGCGATCGGTACGGGCGTCGCCTTGCACGGCGGCTTCATCCCCTACGACGCCACCTTCCTAGTGTTCTCTGACTACGCGCGCAACGCGGTGCGCATGAGTGCGCTGATCCCTGCGCACTCCATCCACGTCTACACCCATGACTCGATCGGCTTGGGCGAAGACGGGCCGACCCACCAGCCGGTGGAGCACCTCGCCAGCCTGCGCTACATCCCGAACAACCGGGTATGGCGCCCCTGCGACGCGGTGGAGTCGGCGGTGTCCTGGAAGGCGGCGATCGAGCGCAGGGGCGGCCCGTCCTGCCTGGTGTTCTCGCGCCAGACCCTCAAGCACCAGCAGCGCAACGCGCAGCAGCTGGCCGACATCGCGCGCGGCGCCTATGTGTTGTCCGACCCGGCCGACACGAAGTTCAAGGCCATCCTGATCGCCACCGGCTCCGAGGTGGAGCTGGCGATGGAGGCCGCGCGCACGCTGGCCCAGCAGGGCGTGCCGGTGCGCGTGGTGTCGATGCCGTGCACCGAGATCTTCGACGCGCAGCCGGTGGAATATCGCGAAGGCGTGCTGCCCGGCTGGTGCCGTGCGCGCGTGGCGGTGGAGGCGGGCATCGCCGATTTCTGGCGCAAGTACGTGGGGCTGGACGGCGAGGTGATCGGCATGACCGGCTTCGGCGCCTCGGCGCCGGCCGAGCAGCTGTTCGAGTACTTCGGCTTCACCGTGGCCAACGTCGTCGATGCTGTGAAGCGTGTCGCCAGTTGATTGACGCGTCCCAGGACAAGAACGCCGCGGAATTTCCGCGGCGTTCTTGTTTACCGTAGGAGCGCACCCTGTGCGCGATGGCTCTGGCGCTTGAGCGAAGCCAAAGGCCACCGTGTGGGGTGCGCGCTCTCAGGCGTGGCGGCTTAGGCTGCCAGCAACTCGGCGAGATGCTGCGGATCGCGCGCCAGTTCGTGCGCACCCGCCAGCTCCAGCTCCTCGCGGCTGCCGAAGCCCCACAGCACGCCGATGCCGCGTACGCGGTTCGCCACCGCCCCTTCGACATCGAAACGGCGGTCGCCGATCATCGCGACCTGCCCGGGCGACGCGCCGAAATCAGCCAGGGCGGCAGCGATCATCGATGCCTTCTCGCTGTGCGGGCTGGAGGGGTCGGGGCCGTACAGTCGCGCAAATGCCTTGCCGAACGGCAGGTGCTCGATGATCGGCCGCGCGTGGCGTTCGGGCTTGCTAGTGACCACGGCCATGGCGTGACCGGCCGCCTGCAGCCGCCCGATGGCCGCCGGGATGCCGGGGTAGACCGCATGTTCGCGCCAGCCCAGCGTGGCGAAGCGCTCGTGGTAGTAATCCACCGCCGCCTCGATGCGTTCGGCGTCGTGGCCGAGCAACGGCGCGAAGCTGTGCCGCAGCGGCGGCCCTATCCACGGCCGCAGGTCGGCGGGAGCGGGCACGCCCAGCTTGGCCAGTGCGTGCCGGATGCAGGCCGTGATGCCCGGTTCGGAATCGATCAGCGTGCCATCGAGGTCGAACAGGCAGAGCATTACTTCGCGGCCCGGGCCTTCAATGCGGCCACCGCGGGCAGTTCCTTGCCCTCGAGGAATTCCAGGAACGCGCCGCCGCCGGTGGAGATGTAGGACACCTTGTCGGCGATGCCGTACTTGTCCACGGCGGCCAGCGTGTCGCCACCGCCGGCAATCGAAAACGCCGGCGAGGCGGCGATCGCGCGGGCCAGCGTCTCGGTGCCCCTGCCGAACGCATCGAACTCGAACACGCCAACCGGTCCGTTCCACACCACGGTGCCGGCCCTGGCGATCAGCTCGGCGTAGCGGCGTGCGGTCTCGGGGCCGATGTCGAGGATCATTTCGTCGTCCTGCACCGCGTCCACGGCCTTCACCGTGGCCGGTGCATTGGCGGAGAATGCCGGCGCCACCACCACGTCGACCGGCAGCGGCACCTCAGCGCCGCGGCGCCTGGCGTCGGCGAGCACCTTCTTCGCGGCGTCGATCAGGTCGGGCTCGACCAGCGAATTGCCCACCGAATGGCCGAGTGCGGCGATGAAGGTGTTGGCGATGCCGCCGCCCACGATCAGCTGGTCCACCTTGCCGATCAGGTTGTCCAGCAGGGTTAGCTTGGTGGATACCTTGGAACCGGCCACGATCGCCAGCAGCGGGTGCGCCGGATGCTCCAGCGCCTTGCCCAGCGCGTCCAGTTCGGCGCACAGCAGCGGGCCGGCGGCGGCGACAGGGGCGTATCTGATCACGCCGTGGGTGGAGGCCTGGGCGCGATGCGCGGTGCCAAAGGCGTCCATGACGAAGATGTCGCACAGCGCGGCATACTTCTTCGACAGCGCCTCGTCGTCCTTGCCTTCGCCCACGTTCATGCGGCAGTTCTCCAGCACCACCACCTCGCCGTCGGCGACGTCCACGCCGTCGAGGTAGTCGCGCACCAGGCGCACCGGCTTGCCGAGCCGCTCGCCCAGCCACGCGGCCACCGGAGCGAGCGAGGAGGCCTCGTCGAACTGGCCTTCCCTGGGTCGGCCGAGATGCGACATCACCATCACCCTGGCGCCGGCATCGCGCGCGGCCGCGATGGTAGGCAGGGCGGCATCGAGGCGCTGGGTGGAGGTGATCCGGCCGTGGTCGTCGATCGGCACGTTCAGGTCTTCGCGGATCAGCACGCGCTGGCCGTGGAGGTCGAGGTCGCTCATGCGGGTGACGGACACGTGGGAACTCCCGTGGTTCGGAAAGGGCTGCCGAGACGGCAGCAACCCCGTATTGTCCGACCCGCCCGGGAGCGATGCAAATTACACTGCGGACTTTCCGCGGGGGGGATTGCACCATGGCTACCGGTCTCGTGCTGTACGGTTACTGGCGCTCCAGTGCCGCCTATCGCGTGCGCATCGCCCTGGGGCTGAAGGGCCTGCCCTGGGAAAGCCGGCCCGTGCACCTGGTGAAGGACGGCGGCGAGCAGCATGCGGCGGGCTACGCGGCGATGAACCCGCAGCAGCTGGTGCCCAGCCTGCGCGACGGCGAACGGGTGCTGACGCAGTCGTTGGCGATCATGGAATACCTGGAGGAAACCCGCCCGGAACCGCCGCTGTTGCCGGCCGACGCGCGCGGCCGCGCGCGGGTGCGGTCGCTGGCGCAACTGGTGGCCTGCGACGTCCATCCGCTGGGCAACCTGCGCGTGCTGCAATACCTGGAACGCGAGCTGGGCGTCGACGAAGCACAGCGCGGCGCATGGTCGCGGCACTGGATCGCCATCGGCTTCACCGCGCTGGAGGCCATGCTGGCCGGCAACGCGGCCACCGGCCGCTACTGCCACGGCGACACGCCGGGACTGGCCGACGCCTGCCTGGTGCCGCAGGTGTACAACGCGCGGCGCTGGAAGCTGCCGCTGGACGACTATCCCACCCTCGTCCGCATAGACGCCGCCTGCCAGGAGCTGGAGGCGTTCCGCGACGCGGCGCCCGAGGCGCAGGCGGATGCGCCGGCGCCGTAGCGGCTGTCGCATGCTGTCGGCGGATAGCAGAGCAAAACGGCTTGCCTGATGTCATGAGCGTGCAGTCCTGCACGCTCATGACTCGCCGGGATCGATTGGTCGTCGATCCCGGCTCCGTCAGCCAATCGCGCAGCGATTGGCTGACGTGCGGGCCATCCGTGGCCCGCTTCTGACAGGCCGCTTGCGGCGGCCTGTCAGAACCCCATGCCGTAGGGATCGTTGCTGCCGCCCATCAGCGCGTTGCTGTCCGAGCTGCCGCCGCCCTCGGCGAGGCGGATCTTCAGCGCCAGGCCGTCGCGCGAGTCGGCCTTGTTGAGCGCCTCCTCCAGTTCGATGCGGCCTTCCTTGTACAGCCGGTACAGCGACTGGTCGAAGGTCTGCATGCCGTCCTGCAGGCTGCGGTCCATCGCCTCCTTCACCTCGTGGATCTGGCCGCGGCGGATCATGTCGCGGATCAGCGGGGTGTTCAGCAGCACTTCCACCGCGGGTATGCGACGGCCGTCCTTGCCTACTACGAGGCGCTGGCTGATCACCGCGCGCAGGTTCAGCGCGAGGTTCATCAGCACGTTCTTGTGCGCCGATTCGGGGAAGAAGTTGAGGATGCGCTCCAGCGTCTGGTCGGCGTTGTTGGAGTGCAGCGTGGCCAGGCAGAGGTGGCCGGTCTCGGAGAACGAGATCGCCGCTTCCATCGTGTCGGTGTCGCGGATCTCGCCGATCATGATCACGTCCGGCGCCTCGCGCATCGCGTTCTTCAGCGCCTCGTGGTAGGTGTGCGTGTCCAGGCCCACCTCGCGCTGGTTGACGATGGAGCGCTTGTGCCGGTGCAGGTATTCGATCGGGTCCTCGATGGTGAGGATGTGGCCCGCGGAGTTGGTGTTGCGATGGTCGATCATCGAGGCCAGCGTGGTCGACTTGCCCGAGCCGGTGGCGCCCACCACCAGGATCAGCCCGCGCGGCTCCATGATCAGGTCGCGGAAGATCGGCGGCAGCTGCAGCTGCTCGACGTTGGGAATCTCGCTCTTGATGGCGCGGATCACCATGCCCACTTCGCCGCGCTGCTTGAACACGTTGATGCGGAAACGCCCGGCTTCCTTCACCGCCAGCGCCATGTTGAGTTCGAGGTCGCGTTCGAACTGCGGCACCTGGCCCTCGTCCATCAGCGAGTAGGCGATCTTCTTGACCATGCCGCCCGGAAGCCCGGTGTTGCCGAGCGGGTAGAGCTTGCCCTCGACCTTGATGTTCACCGGGGCGCCGGTGGACAGGAACATGTCCGAGGCGCCCTTGTCGACCATCAACTTGAGGAAGTAACCGATATCCACGCCGAATCCCCTATCAGTGCTCGTTGCAATGAGCGATTGTGCACGCCCACAATACGCGTAGAAGCTTAATCAGGAATGCGTGATGGTGCACATCTCCCTTTCGTCGGCCGGACGTCCGACGCGCTCGCGGAAGCCCGCGCGCTGGCTGGCTCTGGCCACCCTGCTGGTTCTGGCCGGCTGCGCCAGCGTGCCCCCGCCGAACGAGGCGATGAACCTGGCGCAGTCGCAGCTGCAGGCCGCGCGTGACGCCGGCGCGGCCGATTACGACCCGGTGGATCTGGGCTTCGCCCAGGACAAGTTCCAGCAGGCACAGGGCGCGATGGCCGCCCGCAAGTACGCGCAGGCGGCCGACCTGGCCGCCGAATCGCGGGCGGATGCCGAGCTGGCGCGGGTGAAGGCCAACCTCGGTGCGGCGCGGGCGAAGATCCAGTCCAAGATGAACGCGAACGCCGAGTTGCGCGAGCAGGGCGCACAGGCCGCGGCGGCGGCGGCGGCGGAGTTCGCCAAGCCGCTGCCGATGCCGGCCACCGCCGGTTCGGCTCCCGCCCCGGCCGGCTCGGCGGCGTTGCCGCCCGCCGCGCCGCTGGAGGACATGCCGGCGCCCCCGGCCTCGGTGCTGTCGGCGCCGCCGTCCGGGCAGGGTTTCCAGACCGTGCCCGCGCAGAGCCCGCCTCAGCAGGGCCAGGATTCGAACGCAACGCAGGGCTTCCAGCCCGTGGGAGGCCAGCCATGAAGCGCGTCGCCACCCTGATGGCCGCCAGCCTGATGGCGCTCGGCATCGTCGGCACCGCGCAGGCGCGCCGGGACGACATCGATGTGAGCCGGCTGACCGGCAACCTCAACCAGCTCGCGAGCGATCCGGTACTGGGCAACTACGCCCAGGCCGAACAGGCGCTGGCGCGCAACGCGATCAGTCAGCTGGCGCAGGCCGATTCGAAAGAACGGCCGCATGCGCTGTACATCGCCGAGCGACAGGTGGACCTGGCCCGGGCTTCCGCCCAGTTGCAGGACGCCCAGCTGAAGCTGGCCCAGCTCGACCGCGAGCATGACCAGATCCAGCTGGAGAACACCCGCCGCGACGCCGAGACGGCACGACGCGAGCTGGAGCGCCAGCGGCTGCAGTACCAGATGGCGCAGGAAGAGGCGCAGCGCCTGCAGGAGCAGGGCGAGGCCTATTCGCAGGCCGCCGAGCAGGCCCAGGCCGAGGCGGCCAAGGCCAAGAGGCTGGCCGAGGCGCAGAGCCGGGTGGCCCGGGCCGCCAAGCGCGAGGCCGAACTGGCGGCCAAGGCCGCCAAGGCGATGCGTGCGCAGATGCAGCAGGGCGGCGGCAAGCCGTAACAAGCTGTTCCGACAGTATTTCATGGGGATTTCACAACGCCGCGGCAACTCGCCGCGGTCGTTGATGCGAAGGCTTGCGGCACTTTTCCGCGGGGAGTAGGGTCAACCCCATGGAGCCGTTCCGCTCCATGCCCGCCGGTCCGAACCATGCACCATTCCCTCGCCAGCGTTCCGCCCGCAACCGCTCAGCCGGTTCGGGCGGGCGAGAGCGTGCGCGCACGGATCGGATCCGGCGGAGGGGCGCGTTCCTGCGCCCGCATGCTCACTCACGAGGAGGTTGGATCATGTTCGAAAACCAGCAGCGTGATGACGTCGAGGCATTGATGAAGGCGGATGCGGAATTCCGCCGCCTGTATCAGCACCACCGGGAACTCGACAGCAAGGTGCACGACGCCGAGATCGGCGTGCTGCCGCTGGACGACGTCACCCTTTCCTGCATGAAGAAGGAAAAGCTGCACGCCAAGACGCGCCTGGAGCGCATGTGGGAAGGCCGCCGCCAGCTTTCCAGCTGAATCTCCGCGATCCCTGATCCCGACGGCCCCGGCAAGCTTCCGCCCAGGAAGATCGCCGGGGCCGCGACGTTTCTGCCGGGCCCGTTTCTGCCCGGCTTGTTCGCAACGCTCGGCTATCATGGGCTTTTCCCGGTTGCGCTGGCGCGCGCCGGCCAGCCATGCGACGGAGCCCCCATGACGGTGCAGCAAAGCGTTCTCGAACTGATCGGCCACACCCCGATGCTGCGCGCGCAGCGACTCGACACCGGGCCGTGCGAGCTGTTCCTGAAGCTGGAGAGCGCGAACCCCGGCGGCTCGATCAAGGACCGCATCGGCCTGTCGATGATCGAGGGTGCGGAACGGGCCGGCAAGATCAAGCCCGGCGCGATCCTGGTCGAAGGCACCGCCGGCAACACCGGGCTTGGCCTCGCGCTGGTGGCGCAGGCCAAGGGCTATCGCTTGATTCTCGTGGTGCCGGACAAGATGAGCCGCGAGAAGATCTTCAACCTCAAGGCGATGGGCGCCGAAGTGGTGCTCACCCGCTCCGACGTGGCCAAGGGACATCCCGAGTACTACCAGGACATGGCCGAGCGCATCGCCCGCGAGACGCCCGGCGCGTATTTCATCAACCAGTTCGGCAATCCGGACAATCCCCGCGCGCACATCGAGAGCACCGGGCCGGAGATCCTCGAGCAGATGGACGGCCGCGTCGATGCCGTGGTGGTGGGCTGCGGTTCGTCCGGCACCATGACCGGCCTGTCGCAGTACTTCGCCCGGACGTCGCCGCACACCGAGATGGTGCTCGCCGATCCGGTCGGCTCCATCCTCGCCCAGTACATCAACGAGGGCACGCTCTCCACCAAGTCGGCCAGCTGGCTGGTGGAAGGCATCGGCGAAGATTTCCTGCCGACCATCAGCGATTTCTCGCGGGTGAAGAAGGCCTATGCGATCTCCGACAAGGAGAGCTTCCTCGCCGCGCGCGAACTTTTGGCGAAGGAGGGTGTGCTCGGCGGTTCCTCCACCGGCACCCTGCTGGCCGCGGCGTTGAAGTACTGCCGCGAGCAGACCGCGCCGAAGCGCGTGGTGACCCTGGTCTGCGACACCGGCAACAAGTACCTGTCCAAGCTCTACAACGACTACTGGATGCTGGACAACGGCTTCCTCGAGCGTGAGCAGCACGGCGACCTGCGCGACCTTCTGCTGCGCCCGTTCGCCAAGCGCGACACCGTGGTGATCGGCCCGAACGAGCTGCTGATCACCGCCTACACACGCATGAAGCTGTACGACGTCTCGCAGCTGCCGGTGATGGACGGCAACAAGCTGGTGGGCATCGTCGACGAGTCGGACGTGTTGCTGCACGTGCACGCCGACGAGACGCGGTTCCGCGATCCGGTGTCGGTGGCGATGATCACCGACCTGCAGATGCTCGACGTGCGCTCGCCGATCGAATCGCTGCTGCCGGTGTTCGAGCGCGGCCACGTGGCGATCGTGATGGACGGCGAACAGTTCATGGGCCTGATCACCCGCATCGACTTGCTGAACTGGTTGCGCCGCAAGGTGAACTGAACGCTTCCGGGGCGTGTCGAAAGCGGAATGAAACGCGGGCGCGGCACAGTCGCCGTCTGCGTCGGCCCGCCCGGCCTGCGCCAACCAACCAGGAGCTTCCGTCATGTGTGGAATCGTCGCCGCCGCCGCCCAGCGTGACGTGGCACCCCTGCTGATCGCCGGCCTCAAGGCGCTGGAATACCGGGGCTACGATTCGGCCGGCCTGGCCGTGCTGGAGGGCGGCGAAATCCATCGCGTGCGCGCCAAGGGCAAGGTGCGCGAGATGGAAGCGCAGTACCTCGCCGCACCGTTCCCCGGCGGCACCGGCATCGCGCACACGCGCTGGGCCACCCACGGCGAGCCGAACGAGGCGAACGCGCACCCGCATGTCGCCGGCCGCGTGGCGATCGTGCACAACGGCATCATCGAGAACTACGCCAGCCTGCGCGAGGAGCTCAAGGCGCGCGGCCACGTGTTCACTTCCGAGACTGACACCGAGGTGATCGCCGCGCTGATCGAGGAACGCCTTGCCGGCGGCCTCACCCTGCGCGAGGCGGTGCTGGCCGTGGTGCGCGGGCTGGAAGGCGCCTACGCGATCGCCGTGATCAGCCGCGACGAACCCGGCCGCGTGGTGGGTGCGCGGCGCGGCGCACCGCTGCTGGTGGGCGTTGGCATCGGCGAGCACTTCCTCGGCTCGGATGCGCAGGCGCTGATCCAGGTCACCAACCGGATGATCCATCTCGACGAGGACGACGTCGTCGAGATCACCCGCGATCAGGTGCAGGTGTTCGGCCTCGACGGCCGTCCGGTCGAGCGCTCGGTGTACGAGAGCGAGTTGTCCGCCGACGCGGTGGAGCGTGGCGAATACCGCCACTACATGCAGAAGGAGATCTTCGAGCAGCCGCGTGCGGTGGCCGACACGCTGGAGTCGCGCCTGGGCGCGCACGGCGTGCTGCCGAACATCTTCGGCGTGGGCGGCGACGAGTTGCTGGCGAAGGTGCGCGGCGTGCACATCGTCGCCTGCGGCACCAGCTACCACGCCGGCATGGTGGCGAAATACTGGATCGAGGAATACGCGCGCCTGCCGGTCGCCGTCGAAGTGGCCAGCGAGTACCGCTACCGCGAGGCGGTGGTGCCGGAGGGCACGCTGTTCGTGGCGATCTCGCAGTCCGGCGAAACCGCCGACACCCTAGCCGCGATGCGCGAGTCGCGTCGCCGCGGCTACCTTGGCACGCTGGCGATCTGCAACGTGCCCGAATCCTCGGTGGTGCGCGAGGCCGACCTCAAGCTGATGACGCGCGCCGGCCCCGAGATCGGCGTGGCGTCGACCAAGGCGTTCACCACCCAGCTCGCCGCGCTGGCGCTGCTGTCCCTGCGGCTGGCACGGCAGCGCGGGCTGGACGATGCGCGCCACGCCGACCTGTGCGCGCAGCTGCAGTCCCTGCCGCGGGTGATCGAGCGCGCGCTGGCGCTGGAACCGCAGATCGTGGAACTGGCCGAGCATTTCATCCCGCGGCACCACGCGCTGTTCCTCGGCCGTGGCGCGCAGTTCCCGGTGGCGCTGGAGGGCTCGCTCAAGCTCAAGGAAATTTCCTACATCCACGCCGAGGCCTATCCCGCGGGCGAGCTCAAGCACGGCCCGCTGGCACTGGTGGACGAGGACATGCCGGTGGTGGCGGTGGCGCCGAACGGCCCGCTGCTGGACAAGCTGAAGTCCAACCTGCAGGAAGTGCGCGCCCGCGGCGGCGAGCTGATCGTGTTCGCCGACAGCGACGCGCCGATGGACGGCAACGCCGCGCGCGGCCACCTGCTGCGCATCGACGGCGGCGGCAGCTTCATCGCTCCAGCGGTGTTCACCGTGCCGTTGCAACTGCTCGCCTACCACGTCGCCGTGCTGCGCGGCACCGACGTGGACCAGCCGCGCAACCTCGCCAAGTCCGTCACTGTGGAGTGAGTCGCCTGCACTGCGGTACGCGCCTGGTGTCTACCGACAATAAAGTTCCATCCCGGACAATAAAGTTGGATCTTGGACAATAAAGTTGCGAACTGGCGGCTGCTGCTAGATCAGCACGGGAGTCCCACAGGCTCTGTCCGGGAGGCCGTAGATGTTTGACAAATCCGGGAGTCCATCGGGGGAAACTCCGAACGTGAGCCGCCAAGCACACGAAACGGATAGTCCCGATGGACGAGTACGAGAGCTTGAATCACACGCAGTAGGGATGCTTGTGTCGCGTGGTGTTCGTCCCTAAGTGTCGACGCCGCACGCTGTATACGCAGTTGCGCCAGTACCTTGGGGAGGTGCTTCGTCGGTTACCTTCCCAACTGGCTTGGAGGCAACGTCAATGCGTCTGATGGCTGGGAGGCATCAAATGCGAATCCTAACCGGCTGCTGAGAAGCGCTGCGCCGTGCCGATCTTCCCATGTGCACTGCTTTGAGACGATGGCCGTTGGACGCGATTTTCTGCCCTGTGGACACGCGTCTTTCGTCTTTACTCAGGTCAGCGATGGTTTCCGCCATTCCCCGATGCCACCAAGCAGGATCAGGTTATAGGCGGGGCAGACCTCTAGCAGGCTGTCGAGAAACCTCCGCGCATCGCCGCGGTCATAGACGCTCTCAATCACTGACCGCTTGATCCGATGCGCAGCCCCGACGTCCAACAGCTTGGCATGTTTTCGTACGTATCGGTCG